>JADJRC010000010.1 GCA_016712415.1 Lewinellaceae bacterium
AGCGCCAGATGTATGGAAGAGCCGGGTTTAAATTGCTTCGGAAACGAATTTTGTTCCGCTCAGGGTGACCTTCACCAAAATTGACGAAGAACCAGACACTCCGGAATATACACCGGCAAGCCCTGCTCATTCCAAGCGCTCAAAAGTTGCTCTGCAAGTTTTCTTTCTCTGTGTCCAAATTTTGAAAAGTCTGTTGTGGTTATTTTATACATATACACCTCTACACGTTAAATTATTTTTTCAGATACGGCTTTTTCAAGACTGATAAGCAGGGATTTTAACTCAGAAAGAATTTGAGGGCATTTGTCCTCTAAAATTTCTGCTCTGATTTCTTCTGATAAAAAATCGCTCAAATAATCGTGAAGTGCTTCTTCATCGAGATTGCCTTTTTTTGCTTGGTCAGCAAAGACGTAAAAAGCGCCCGCATAAAAGGAAAGGTTTCTTAAATCATCTGTATCAAACATCTCTGCTTCAAGTGTTTGCATCATTTGGTAGATTAACGCTGCTTTCATAAGTACCTCATTGGTTGATTGTTAAAAACCCTTGTTTAAAAGGGTTTGATGTCACTAAAAGTGCCATCAACCCTTCTGCCCTCCGGCGAGGAATGAGGAAAAAGCGAATAGCCCTTGGCTGTGAGCGACCGAATGAGAATGGGGGTGAGAGTGTCACCGGAGCGAGTGTGAGCGAAATGCAATGTAGCGAAACAGGAGCAAGGGGAAGCGGAGGGGAATCACCCAGTCTGCACGGAGCGGAGTGCAACGACGCGTAGGAAGATTGGGGATACCGCTTGACACGAACGGGGGCGAAGCCCCAAAAGATACCTATTCTATTCAGCAAAATGAAACTCGGGGCGAAGCCCCGAAAAAAATTGAGGGCAGGCGAAGCCCCTGCCCTCATTCCTTTAATACTCACTGGGGAGTATCAAAGTGCCCTCGATAAACCAGAGGTCAATTTGCTCAAGCGGGAAATCGGTAAACTCCAACTTGAAGGATTTTACCTGATTTTTAGCCAGATATTTCACACCTTCTGTATATCTGAATTTGCGAAAAAGCGGGTTGTAAAAAACCTGCTCTGAGCCTGTGAAGTTTTTGAGTTCCGTTTGGAGTTTTATTTTATCAATCATGATTTCCTCATTGGTTAGGTTATTAAGGTAACGCCACTAAAAAGTGCCGTTACCCTTCTGCCCTCCGGCGAGGAATGAAAGGCAAGCGAAGCCTGCGGAGCGATTGAAATGACCAAATAGGGGTGAGAGTGTCACCGGAGCGAGTGCGAGCGAAATGCAATGTAGCGAAACAGGAGCAAGGGAAAGCGGAGGGGAATCACCCGGTCTGCACGGAGCAGAGCGCAGCGACGCGGAGGAAGATTGGGGACACCGCTTGACACGAACGGGGGCGAAGCCCCGCTTGCTTACTGAAAGAAAAAATCAAATAAAAATTTGTGTTATCCATCCTCACTACCATATCTTTATCTCAGGTTTTTTGGGGTTATATTTCTGACGGTAGGGCGAATGCTCTGCCGTCTTTTTTATAGGTTATCCCCTCGAATTCGAGGGGATTAAAAACCTCATTTGGTCGTTTGCGTATTTGCGCAAATGCGCATTTGAGAGTTTGAGCAAATGGGTGTAATTGGGTGTTTATTTGGATATTAGAAATTCGTTCAAGTCTTTAAACGCTTGATATTCAGTGCGCATATCGGAGAAGGAATTGCCGAACTCGGCTTTGAATTTTTCAGTAGCCTCGCCCCCTGCCTTGTCATTGTCAAAAAATCCGAAGGTTTTTTGATAACCCTTTTCACGGATGAACTGGATTGCTTTCTCAGTGTAGGAAATGGAATTGAGAATGAGCGCGTCGGCAGGAAATGTCTGAACATCATCATGGGTGAGTTTTGAAAGAAAGTCCATGAACCCTTCAAAAACCATCAATTCGCCCCCTGCCCCGCTTCCATTAACAAAACTCATATCTTTTGCACCCAGAGAAGATTTAAAGAAAGGGTTGCGGATTTCGTATCCGTTGGAGAGGTTTTCAAAACCGACCGCGAAATATGTCTTGCCGTTTTCCCGATTGGTGAAATGAATTTCTTTCAAATACCTTCCGGCAATTTCAGGATTTATCCTGCGCTCACCCGTGATGTAAGTGGCAAGCGAATGGATGTTCGCTCCAAAATCCGTTACTCGGTCTAAAAGGAAAATTTCTTCTTTTGGCAATTCATTGACCTTTTGGGTTTTAACAGGCGCCGATGGCGGGACAAAACCCCTTCCAAACATCTGATCCAGAAATTCAAGTGCGCCTTTGACATCCGTATTGCGGTAACGGATGACAAAATCCAGAACATTCCCGCCAATGTCGCCGAAATCGTACCATACGTTTTTGCGGATATTGACAAACAAACTCGCCCCTTTCTCATGCCGGAACGGTGAGAGATAGGCAAGTTCCTGCCCGCCTTTAAAGGATTTGACCGGCTGCAAACCAAGCCTTGCCAATATGTCCTGCAAAGGGATTTTTTTTGCCTGAGCGGAGTTCATTTGCCTGTTTACTTATTTGATTAAGTGCGGATTAGCAGATATGCGCAAATGCGCATTTGCGCATATCTGCATTTGGGTATTTGCTCATTTGAGCGTTTTCACTTTTTAACATCTTCCTCGATAAGGCGAAGAATATAAGCCATCAAAGTTTCATCCTGCATTGTAGATTTGGTCTTTGCTTTGAGGTAGAGTGAAACAGGCGCAATTATTCCTATCCGTTTTGTTTTTTCAGTAACGGGCAAGGGCAGGGGTTCTTTTTTTTCCAATCACAGTTTTTCCGGCTCGTGAATTTTTTTGTGATTTTGTCAATCTCTGCGCTCGACGGTTTGCGGGACAGGGGCTGCTTGGCAATCAGATCAGCGATTGATTTTCTTTTTGGTTTTGACATTTTTCCTCCTTGGGGTTAGGGATTTGATTATTGTTTCAAGTTCTTTACACAAACTGACAACCTCATCCTTTGCGCGGTCGTCTTCCCACTCAAAAGCCGTGAGACCATATTTGCTGGCTCGGCGATGTGCGACCCTGTCGCCAAGTGTGCTTTTTAATGGTTTTATGCCAGACTCGCCAAATATTCTCAAAGCGGAGCGGACTTCCTTATCCTCATTACTGCGTCCGCCGAATTTGTTGAGCACCAAAAATGTCGGGATGTCTTCGGTGGATGTTGACTTCTTCAAAGCGTGTCAGAAAACGTTCAAAAGATTTGAGGTCGTCAATGCTCGGTGTGATGGGTATTAAAAGAATGTCACTGATGAGCATGGTGCGAGTGGCGACCTGATCCATTTGCGGAACGCCGTCAACGATGATGATTTGGTAGCCGTCTGCGCTGTGCGTCTCAACATCTTTGGGAAGAGCATTAACGGTTGTCATCGGAAAAACCGGAATATGGACTTCGGAATTGTCTCTTCTTTCCTGCCAGTCGCAAGTGGTTCTTTGTTCCAAATCCGTATCAATGATACAGGTTTTTACTCTCTGCTTGATGAAATAAGCCGCCAGGTTTCGTGCAATCGTGGATTTGCCGACACCGCCTTTCAAATTTGTTACCGCAATAATCATAGTTGCCCTTTTTCCAGAGAGCGTATAGGCAAATGAGCATTAAGGCAAACGGGTATTTGCGCAAAAGCGTAAATCCGCTTTTGATTATTTACTGTTGTGAGCATTTGCGCAACAACAGTCTTCTTTCAGAAAGCAATGTCTTTCAGAAAGCAATATGAAAAGATTTGTGAGCGTAGCGAACTCATTATTAGGCAATGCCGAAGGCATTTGCCTTTGGCATTAGGCGAAGCAAACTTCAAGTTCGCGGAGGGAGGTGCTTAAAGGTTTTTATAGTTTATTTGTATATATAGGATTGTCTACCAAACTTCACGCAGTTTTACTACCAAACTTCACGCAAAACCCTACCAAACTTCACGGGTTTTACCTACCAAACTTCACGAGGACTAATCTGAAAAGGCTTGATTATACCAAACTTCACGCATGGTTTTTGGCTGAAATACCAAACTTCACGAAGAGGCTCAGAGATTTATACCAAACTTCACGATTTTAGGGTGACATATACCAAACTTCACGAGGTTTCGAGGGGTTAATTTAGAAACCCTACCAAACTTCACGTGGATAAAATGCTGTCCCAAAGCAACAATCGTTTTTTTCTCAATGGGGGAAGGGGAGTGATGGAGCCAAAACCCTTCGTTCTTGTCTTCAAAAATGCAGGCTGACGGGTATTGGCTTCTTGCCAGTGCAAGGGTTTTCCTGAATATTTGTTTGAACTTGTACATCTGGTTGTAACCCCTGCCGAACTGCTCTTTGAGTGCCTTCCAAGTGAGGAATTGAGGCTCTTTGGGATTGATGCGGTGAAGCCTTTGCACAAGCCAGGCGTAAATATCCAACGCCATTGCGCTATGGGAGAGGGCGGCAAGTGCCCGCTCATCGAGCGGGATCGCATGATTTACCAAACTGTTGAAGTAGTCGTCCGTCAACTGGACGTTTGTCGGCCAAAGCACACGTTGCCTTTCGTCTTTGGGAAACCAGAGGTCAAATGCCTTGACGATTTTCAAATCAACCTGAACGCCTTTTTCATTGTCGGCGTAGCCAAGGCTTAGAGTTGACGCAGTAAGTCTGCGTAGTTGGCTTTTAACCTCATTGATGGTTCTGCCATCAAGGTTCAGCCCAATACATTTGATGAAAGCGCTCATACTGTCTTCTACATTGATGGATTTGGACTGGGTTCGGATTGCCTCGCTGTTGATATGGGCAAGGATCAGGCGGGCTTTCGGGCCGTATGGCAAACCCACGAACTCGTAGTCGTCCTTTTTCCGGGTTGTATGATTCGATTGATTGAATGGCAAGGCTGACATTGCCTTGTTTCTGTTTCCAAATGCGGACATCAGTGCCAGGATTTCGGTAAGGAAGGAAGGTCTGGCACAAGACACTGTGCTGGAAGACCGCGTCTTTAATAGTGCCTTTTTTTAAAACCAGTTGATACGCGGTATCCTGAACACGCTTTTCAATATGGGTTACTTCTGACATTTGCCGGTTTGAACTTTGGTTTACTTTGCAATGTTTAAACGGCGGAAAAGAGATGTCAAGAAATTTGAAGTGCGTTGCTTGCTGAAAGAAAAACTGGTTGGAAATCAGGTGGATATTTTGAAACTGGCTGGTGAACCCTACCAAACTTCACGCATACTAAATGTCAATATCCATTTCCTTGTCATCACGGTTTCGGCTGGTTTTTCTCGGCGATGGCTCGCCGAAATTCTGCTTTAATCGCTCTAAAAACCTGCTTTTGCTCTGCACTTTCTCTGCAACCATTTCTTTACTGCCTGCAATAAACCCTACTGCAAAGGGGCTGGTTTTATCCTGAAACCCTTTTACGAGCATCTTGGAAAGTTGCGGTAGGTATTTTTCAATCAGATACCCCGCATTGAAAGCCCTTTGAACTACTGCGTTTGCCATCAGAAAGTATCTTTTGCTTTGGTGTTCAAAAATTCCAGAATGGAGGCGCGGTCGTAAAGAATAAGTTTTCGGCTTGGTTGCGTGAAGCGGATGGAGCCATCATCTCGGTATTTCTGCAAAGTGGTCTTGGAACTGATATGGAGGAGTTTCATCGCCTCTTCGTCATTGATCCATTTTTCATCCTCTGCGCCTTCTTTCTCCTTCAAACGGTTCACGACTTCCTCCACCAAAGCGTAGAAGGCTTCGGACATAATACCGAGGCGGTTTCCAAATTCTGGCATCGCCGAAAAGTAGAACAATTTGCGAAGTAGGGGGAGGGAAGGCGCAAAAAAATCGCTCTGAAGCCAGTCGCCGAAAAAATTTCAAAAAAATTTTAGGCAACAAATGAGGAGGCAAATTAGCCCAAATAAACCCGCAATTTGCATGCACGACGCATGCACAAAGAAAAAGGAGTTACAAACTTTCGTCTGTAACTCCTTGATTTTCAGTGTCGGGATACCAGGATTCGAACCTGGGACCCCCTGCTCCCAAAGCAGGTGCGCTACCGGACTGCGCTACATCCCGATTAAAATTGGGATGCGCTACCAAATTGCGCTACATCCCGAAGAATTGAAAGTTTCCAGGAATTAGACCTGAAATACTCCAGAACCGGAGGGGATTCAGGATATGAACCTGGGACCCTCCGATCAAAATCGGGATGCGCTACCGGACTGCGCTACATCCCGAAGAATTGAAAGTTTCCAGGAATTAGACCTGAAATACTCTCGAAAACCGGAGGGTTCAGGATGAACCTGGGACCCTCCCGATGACAATCGGGATGCGCTACCGGCTGCGCTACATCCCGAAGAATTGAAAGTCTCAGGAATTAGACCTGAAATACTCTCGAGAACCGGAGGATTCCAGGATATGAACCTGGGACCCTGACAATCGGGATGCGCCGGACTGCGCTACATCCCGAAGAATTGAAAGTTTCCAGGAATTAGACCTGAAATACTCTCGAAAACCGGAGGGATTCCAGGATATGAACCTGGGACCCTCCCGATGACAATCGGGATGCGCTACCGGACTGCGCTACATCCCGAAGAATTGAAAGTTTCCAGGAATTAGACCTGAAATACTCTCGAAAACCGGAGGGATTCCAGGATATGAACCTGGGACCCTCCCGATGACAATCGGGATGCGCTACCGGACTGCGCTACATCCCGAAGAATTGAAAGTTTCCAGGAATTAGACCTGAAATACTCTCGAGAACCGGAGGGATTCAGGATATGAACCTGGGACCCTCCCGATGACAATCGGGATGCGCTACCGGACTGCGCTACATCCCGAAGAATTGAAAGTCTCCAGGAATTAGACCTGAAATACTCTCGAGAACCGGAGGGATT
Source organism: Lewinellaceae bacterium (assembly GCA_016712415.1). Taxonomy (GTDB): domain Bacteria; phylum Bacteroidota; class Bacteroidia; order Chitinophagales; family Saprospiraceae; genus M3007. Next base: position 6,856 of record JADJRC010000010.1, read on the forward strand.
CCAGGATATGAACCTGGGACCCTCCCGATGACAATCGGGATGCGCTACCGGACTGCGCTACATCCCGAAGAATTGAAAGTTTCCAGGAATTAGACCTGAAATACTCTCGAAAACCGGAGGGATTCAGGATATGAACCTGGGACCCTCCCGATGACAATCGGGATGCGCTACCGGACTGCGCTACATCCCGAAGAATTGAAAGTTTCCAGGAATTAGACCTGAAATACTCCCGAAAACCGGAGGGATTCCAGGATATGAACCTGGGACCCTCCCGATGACAATCGGGATGCGCTACCGGACTGCGCTACATCCCGAAGAATTGAAAGTCTCCAGGAATTGGACCTGAAATACTCTCGAAAACCGGAGGGATTCAGGATATGAACCTGGGACCCTCCGATGACAATCGGGATGCGCTCCTGGACTGCGCTACATCCCGAAGAATTGAAAGTTTCCAGGAATTAGACCTGAAATACTCTCGAAAACCGGAGGGGATTCAGGATATGAACCTGGGACCCTCCCGATGACAATCGGGATGCGCTACCGGACTGCGCTACATCCCGAAGAATTGAAAGTCTCCAGGAATTAGACCTGAAATACTCTCGAGAACCGGAGGGATTCCAGGATATGAACCTGGGACCCTCCCGATGACAATCGGGATGCGCTACCGGACTGCGCTACATCCCGAAGAATTGAAAGTTTCAGGAATTAATCCTGAAATACTCCCGAAAAACAGAGGGATACCAAGATTTGAACCTGAGACCCTCCCGATCACAATCGGGATGCGCTACCGGACTGCGCTACATCCCGAGAACCGGAGGGATTCCAGGGCTTGAACCTGGGACCCTCCCGATTCAAATCGGGATGCGCTACCGGACTGCGCTACATCCCGAAGAATTGAAAGTTTCCAGGAATTAAACCTGAAATACTCCCGAAAACCGGAGGGATTCCAGGATATGAACCTGGGACCCTCCCGATCAAAATCGGGATGCGCTACCGGACTGCGCTACATCCCGATTAAAATTGGGATGCGCTACCAAATTGCGCTACATCCCGAAGAATTGAAAGTTTCCAGGAATTAATCCTGAAATACTCCCGAAAAACAGAGGGATACCAAGATTTGAACCTGGGACCCTCCCGAGGACAATCGGGATGCGCTACCGGACTGCGCTACATCCCGAACATATTTAATTATCCCCAAAATCAGCAGGCAGTCGGCAGTAGCAGCGCGCAGAAATTCTGCTGATTGCCACTGTCAACTGCCTGCATGATTAGTGCGGATGGGGCGGGATTCGAACCCGCGGTACAGGGTTACCCGTACGTCGGTTTAGCAAACCGGTGGTTTCAGCCACTCACCCACCCATCCGAGCGGGACGCAAAGATATTACTTCCCGGTTCGTATGACCAAACTAACCCTCCAACATTTTTTTCATTCCGGAAAGTTCCGGGTGTTTGGAGTGGGTGACACTGGCTTTTTCATAGTACTCCCTCGCCTTGGTCAGGTCTTTCTTGGCGCAGTATATCCTGGCAATCAGGCGATTAACGTCAATATTGTCCGGTCGTTTGGCATATTCGCCAAGTGCGTATTGCAGCGCCCGGTCGTAGTCGGAAAGGTAATCGCAATGAAATGCCGCCAGTTCAAGGCTCATGTTGTGGCCTTTTTCCATGTCTTCCTGCATCATCCGGGTGATTTCGGGCAGCAAAGCGTCATATTCTGTCTGGCGTCCGGTCTGTTTGTAGAGGGTCGCCAGTTTTTCATAAAAACCCACTTCGGGTATGATAGCGCAGGCCTTTTTCAGCATCTCCTCAGCTTTGGGATAGTTTTTCTTCTGCATTTCAATCTCTCCAAGGGCGGCAATGGCGAATGGGTAGTCCTGCCGCTCGACCAGGATGATCTGGTATTGCAGTTCGGCATTTTTGAGATCGCCGTAGGTTTTGTACAGGTTGCCGAGGGTGAGGCGTGCCCAGGCCGTCGATTCCTGACCAGGATAACCGGCCTTGACGGCCATGGTCAGGGCATCAATGGCGCCTTGTATATCGCCGTGGATTTCCCGAAGGTACGCAATGCGGGAATACGACCGCAAGTCGGGCCGGATGCTGACCATCTTGTCTGCCATTTCAACGGCTTTTGCATAGTGGCCGAGTTCGACATGGGCATCCACCAGGGCGCCGTATATCTGCGCATTGTATGGATTGATCGCAACTGCCTTGCTGGCCGTTTCGAGGGCATGGGAGAAATCGTGCAGGGAGAGTTGTACGCTGGCTTTGGCAGCAAGGCTGCGAAACAGGACGTCTTTCTGGTCCATTTTCAAACCGGCGGGGTTGTCTTGCGGGATCATGGCAAGTACCTCATCGAGCATTTGCAGCGCTGCGGGGTAGTAGTGCGGGTGCTCTCCGGTGACGCGCGCCTCCTGAATAAACAGTTCGGCCAGTTGCAGGCGCGGCTCGGTTGCGTTGGGGTTTTGCTGGAGTTCGCGGCGGCGGGCGGCGTAGAAGTTTTGCACGTCGTCCCATTCCTTGCCGTTGCGGATAGCGGCGTTGCGGTCAAGCAGCTTGGGCAGCGAGGCGACAACCGCCTCTGCTGTAAGGCCGGCTTTGACGGTTGGGACAGGCTCGTTTTGGGTGCAGGAGGATGCGACCAGGAGGCAAAGGAGTATGGAGAAAAAGGAAAAGCGTTGCATGGTTGATCTTTTTTAAGTTTCTAGTTGGGGATATGTACGAGTGCAACGCGGGTTTGGATTTTTATACTGCGCAGATTTTTGCCTGGGGCTGTGCGCAAGGGCAGGGTAGCGATGGTGTCGTTGATTTTGTCTTGATGTGAGATCTGCCCCGGGTGCCGTTCTACCGTTCCCTTGTCATGCTGTAAGCACCTGTCCGATATACGGCGGGTAAAAACGGACCTTGCCCTCGCAGATCGGACGGTTGATTGCATCATGACAAAAAAGGGGCTCAAATACCTCGCCGAAGTCAAAAATGAAAAGCGACAAACCCCTTTATAAAAAACGGCGTGCCGGGGGTAAAATGGATATCCTTGACCGGCTCGCTTTCAAAAGACAAACGCGATTCCGTTTCAAATTGCGCCTCTTTCCAGGTCGAATTCAGCAGATTCTGAGCCGAAAATCCGAGTTCCCAATTGCGGTTTTTCCAGCCGGCGACCGCATCAAGCAAAAAGTAGCCTGTTGCGGTCAGGCTGTTGTCCTCGTTCGCCGCCCGGTCGCCCAGGAAGCGGCAGCGCAGGCTCGCGAACAGTCCCCGGCCTTTGTCCCAACTGATGCCGCCGGTGCCGGTCCACTGCGGGGCAAGCGGTATGTACCCGGCGCCTTCAGGTGCTTCGACGGACCGGGCATGCGACCAGGTGATGTCGGCGTCGGCAAACAAGTATCGGAAAATCTGAAAACGGGCTGAAACATCGACACCCAAACGGCGGGTTTTGCCGCCGGGCTCCACCACGCCTTCGTCGCCGACATATACAAACTCCTGATCCAGTGCAAGATACCAACCGGCTATGTTGACGAGCAGGGCAGGGGAGGGCTTGAAAATTGCGCCCAGATCGGCCCCGAGTGCTTTGGGCAGTATTTTCCTGCCTTCCTGCGGCACAACCACCCGCGCGTCGTTGGAATGGAAGCCGTAGCCGCTGTTGAGGTATACGCGGAGGGTTTTGCTGAAGTCGTAGTAAAGGTTCAGTTTCGGACTGAATACAGATGCCGACACTTGTCCAGGTTCGTACAGGGAGTCGAGTTTGTCCTCATAGGAAAAGCGGAAGTGGTCGAGTCGCGCTCCGGCATTCAGCGTCAGGCGCGGCGCCATTTCCCAGGAAGCGGATGCGTACACGCCTACATTGGTTTCGTTTACATCGCCCAACGCAATGGGGTATTGCGTGATACGGCGCTGTCGGGTGCGAGAAAGTTCGACGTCGTTCACGTCGTCGTTGCGCAGGAACAGCCCCGCCTCGGTGGACAGCCGTTTGCCGGCAAGCAGTCCTTCCCGTTGAAAAGCGCCTTTGTAGCCAAAAATGCGGCGGTGTTCCTTCTGGCGGATCTCGTCGCCTTTTTCGGGTTCGTTCAGGAAAAATGTGAAATTGGAGTATAGTTCGAAGGCATAATCGGTATAGTAGACCTGGTTTTTAAACAAGGCGTTGCCTTTCAGATTTTTAACGTGCTCAAAATTAACATTGTAGCGACTGGTAATGCCGCCCTCGTTGTCGTCGATTGCGCCGAAGCGGCCGATCAGCCCGCTTTTAATGGCGCGTTCGGGCACTTGCCCCGAGGCGTTCCACGAACTTTGAAATGCCGAAGCGGAAAAACTGACGCGTTGTTCATCGTCTATCAGGGCGCTATATTTTCCAAACAGGTTCAGGCGCCGAAAGGCCTGCGGGCTGTCGAAATAGCCGTCGGAGAAAGAGGTCTCGGTGGCGACATAAGCATGCTGATTGCGCCGGGCGGCGTTCTTGCCGAGCAGGGTGAAGCCTCCGACGGCCCTGGCCGTGGCAAACTGCCCGCCCTCCACTTTCACAAAACTGTTATCCAGGGCATCCGAGGTTGTAAAACGCACCAGCCCGGCGGTAGTAAAATCTCCTGCATCGGCGTAATACGGCCCTTTTTTGAACTCGACGTTGCCGATGATCTCCGGTATGACAAAATGAAGGTCGGCATAACCCTGCCCGTGGGCGTGGCTGACCATGTTGACCGGCAATCCGTCTACGGTCAGGTTGATGTCGGTGCCGTGGTCGATATCAAAGCCGCGCAGAAACATCTGCTCTGCCTTGCCGCCGCCGGCGTGCTGGGCGATAAACAGCCCCGGTACCAGCCGCAGCACATCTTGAGAGGTTGTAATGGGGCGTGTGCGGATATCGAGGGCGCTGATGCTTTGAAATGGCTGTGCGACGGCTGTCGTGATCTCCACATCATGCAGACTTACCGGACTTGGGTTCATTTCGATCCGCAGGGTGGTCGTTTCTGAATCACGGACATTTATATCGCCCGTGGTTTTGGTCTCAAAACCGATGTAACTGGTTGTGAGGGTATAATTGCCCGAAGCAAGGTTGCTGAAACTAAAAAATCCAAGCGTATTGGTCGCTGTGTAAAAGCCGCCGGGTTCAAGGCGCACCGTTACGCCGACAAGTTCTGTTCCGGCGCCGTTTTCGGTAATCCGGCCACTGATGGAGCCGTTGTGGGCATGGAGGTTGAAAATGCAGGCGAGAAAGCCTGGTAGCAGGAAAAATCTCAGGTAAGGTTCGTTCTTCATTCCGGAAAACATTGAGCAGTGTGTTTGTTTTGAAATTGCCACAGGCAAGTTCAAGCATACATACGTGCCGTTATTGTTTCCGGTTTTTGCGCGGTTGATTTAACAAAAACAACGGTCATTCGGATTGGTTGCACCATCCCTGACAAGCCGGAACATACCTGATAAATTCCCTTCAGTTGCAGTTTTACCCGCCGTTTCAACGGTATTTGACGACAGGTGGTTGCGCTTGTGTCAAATCACGCTTTCAATTTGCTAGTTGGCGACAATTTCGAGACGCACGCTGATCAGTTGATCCTGTACTGTATACCCGCCTTGAACATCAGGATGTCAAAATTCGGGTCGGCGCCGCCGAAGTTTTTGGAATAATCGGTCCAGAGCCCAAATACCCAATGCGGGGCTTCGTACTCCAGCCCGGCCCCCAGGCGCCACACATTACCCAGGTATTGAGCCTCTCTTTTCTGAACGAAAAACTCCGGATCATTACCGGGGCCTCCCTGGTGCTGGTCATCGAACTTGAAACTGATCAGTTCGGGCGAAACGTGTACCCAGGTATGCGCCAGACGAACGGAGGGCCGGAACCTGGACCGCAGGGGCAGTCTGTACTGGACGCCCAGGGCAAAATGCTGTTGCCGTTGCGTACTTTCCACGCGGATGAGTTTTTTAGGCGGTTGTCCGCCATGCTGTGGCGGCATGGGCGGATCGTGCTGGTGCGCATGCACATGCGGGTGATATTTTTCTGTCGCCACATCGAAACGAAGCCAATCGGCCGAAGCGGTCAGCCATATATCCTTTATAACGGCATAACCGATATTAAGCCCCTGACCTCTGATCATCGATACCCCCTTTTCACCGGGCCGGGCAAAACCGATCATGGCATCCAGTCCTGCTTTGAAACGGGAAGGTTCATGCACCGGTTTGGTCAGACTTGAGGCAACAGCGGAGGCTTGTCCGTCGGGTACCGCAACAGTAGTAAGTGTCGCTCTGGCTGCCGGCTGTTTGCCCATGCTTACCGGGTCCGGATCAATTCCCGGCAGAAGCGACAGACCGGCCATTTTTTCGACATCCGGTTGATCCGTGCCTTCAGGTTGTTGTGTCGGAGACGACTCAATCCCGCCGGATTCCAGAATCGGCTGCGACGCCGGCAACTGTTTTTCCGGTATTATGTCTGCCAGATTGGTTCGGGCGAGGTTGGTTGTTCCGGATTTTTCCAAATCGGAGCGTGTGGGGTTGTTGTGGGTATGGCTGGATGCAGCAATATCTTCCTTTTTATGGTTGGCGTTGTTTTGCAGCATTACGGCATCCGGTTCAGGAGCAGGTGCGGGATGGCCTTCAGAGTATGTTTTGGTGTCCGGGGTTGGTTTGGCGCCTGCCGGCAACGGCGCCACTTCGGTGAGGGCATCCTGCAAGGCGCTGACTTGTTGCTGAAGCGCGGTGTTTTTTTCCCGAAGGGTGTACACGTTCCCAATCGCCCACGCCGTGACGAGCAGCGACACCGCCGCTGCGGCCTGCCAGTATCGCAACCGGGGTCGGGAAATACGCTGTGTACCGGCGTCGTACGCGTCGAGTCGCCCGGAGAGCGTTTTCCAGTTTTTGCCCTTTCGGGGAAAATCTGCTTCCTCGTTGAGCCTGTCGGCAAAAAATTTGTCAAAATCTCTCATATCCTTCCCGAATAGTTAAGGTCGTTGGCCAATATTGTTTTCAAATGTTGCCTTGCGCGGGCAAGGTTGGATTTGGAGGTGCCTATGCTGATCCCCAGGGTGGCGGCAATTTCTTCATGGGAAAACCCGTCCACCACAAACAGGTTGAATACTGTCCTGTAAGCAGTCGGCAACCGGTCGGTCATGCTCAGGATTTGCTCGCGTGTCATGTCTTCGACAATACCGTTTTCGGACTCGGTTTCATGCCTGGGCAATAATTCGGTCACCTTCATATCCTGCAAACCTGCACGCAGGCGATCTATGGCGGTATTGATGACTACCCGGCGCAGCCAGAAGCGGAAAGGCTGGTTTCCGGCATAGAGGTGTATTTTGGTAAAAGCCTTGAAAAAGGCATCGTTCACGACCTCTTCGGCATTTTCTGTGTCGCCGGTATACCTGCGCGCGATGGTCATGGCATAATTGTAGAACAGGGCAAACAGCTGATGCTGGCTTGCCCGGTGGTTTTTGCGGCAACCTTCCAGGATTTGATCTAGATTCACGTCGTGTTCTTCCATATACTACACGTTGGTCGAAATGGTTGGGTTGCGTCCGCCGAAAAAAAGTTGCAACCAAACAGAACGTCCTGCACAGGCGATCTGGCAGGACGTTCAAATGTTGACATTGACCGGAAAACGGGCAGATTTCAGGTATTCAGGCTCATTTTGAGTTTCTTTTCCACTTCCTCGACGGTGTCTTTAAAGATCAGGTCGGTATCCATCATGTCCTGTACGGCTTTACAGGAATAGATCACTGTGCTGTGGTCGCGTCCGCCGAATTGTTCGCCAATGGATTTCAGTGAGTTGTTGGTCAGTTTTTTCGCCAGGTACATGGAGAGTTGCCGGGCGATGACGATATTCCTTTTGCGCGTCTCGTGGTGGAGTTTGTCAACAGGTACATTGAAGTGCTCGGCCACGAGTTGCTGGATAAATTCCACCGTTATTTCTTTATTGATGGTGGTTACGAAATTGCGGATCACCTCTTTTGCCAGTTCCATATCCACGTCGCGGCGGATAAGCGTGGCCTGAGCCAGCAGGGAGATCATAACGCCTTCCAGTTCGCGGATGTTGTTTTTAATGTTATAGCAAATGAACTCCAGCACATCGCTTGGGATATCCACGCCTTCGTCTTCCATTTTTGCCTCAAGTATCGCCATGCGTGTTTCGAGGTCGGGCGCCTGAATATCGGCGCTCAGCCCCCACTTGAAGCGGGAGATCAACCGGTCTTCCATACCTTCCAGGTCTTTCGGCGCCCGGTCGGAAGTGAGTACGATCTGTTTGCCGCCCTGGTGCAACTGGTTGAATATATGGAAGAATATCTCCTGTGTTTTTTGTTTGCCCGACAGGAACTGTATATCGTCGATGATGAGCACGTCAATCATTTGGTAGAAATTGACGAAATCATTGACGGAGTTGTTCTTGATGGCCTGTATGATCTGGTTGGTGAATTTTTCTGCGGAGACGTACAGGACGGCTTTCGACTCATGCATGCGCACCACATCGTTGCCGATAGCCTGCGCAAGGTGGGTTTTGCCCAGACCGACGTCGCCGAATATCACCAGCGGGTTGAAAGCCGTGCCGCCGGGCTTTTTGGCGATGGCCAAACCGGCATTGCGCGCAAGGCGATTGCAATCCCCTTCGATAAAACTCTCAAAGGTGTATTCCTGATTGAGTTGCGGATCAATCTTGATGCGCTTGATCCCTGGTATAATGAAAGGATTCTTGATCATCTCTGCATCAAAAACGCCGGGCACCGGTTCGTTGTCCTTGTCTGCCGAAGGTTTGCTGCTGATCCGCTGCTGCGAAAGGAGCGCCGGGTCCTGCACGTTGCCGTTTTCAGGGATATGGTACACCAGACGCCCACGGTCGCCAAGCTCCTGACGAATGCTTTTTTTCAGGAGCTGCACAAAGTTTTCTTCGAGCCACTCAAAAAAGAATTTGTTGGGCACCTGAATCGTGAGGACTTCATTGTCCAGCCGAACCGGCTTGATCGGTTCAAACCACGTTTTGTAACTCTGTGGGCTTACGTTTTTCTTGATGATACGCAGACAATCGTCCCATACCATCCGGCAGTCTCTCGTCATACCTGATGTAGCATTTGGAAGTTGGGAAAGTCCCAAAACAATTTAATCGAAGTGTGTCTGTTCAGTCGAGCAGGGAGACAAAGATTGGCATTTTCTCGCGTAACCCCGAAAGAGATTTCGGTTTTTTCGACAAAAATTTTTTGTCGTTTCAAAATGAGTGTTGCGGTAACCGATAGGGGGTGTTTTTTCGTCCGAAGGCAGCAGCCGGGCAAAAACAGGCCTCGGGTTGAATTTGTCAAAAAGCGATTATTGCCGTGTTTTTTTGGATGTAACTCAACAAAAATGGAAGTTTATTCTGAAATATTTAAAAAAATACGCATTTAATTTAGTGGCCGCGCAAGCCGTTTGGGCGCTTCCGGCGGTGGTGCGTTTCACACATAACAGGACAGAAACGACTGAGACTCAACGGATAGCAGACACTTTTTGGCGCCGGGAAAGCGGCGCGTCGATTGGCTTTGTGACAACTCAAAAAGACCGGAATTATTTTGGTAATTCAGCGGAATGGCGGTTCGTAAATGTATTGTTATTAAGTTGCTGAAATACCCCAATCCCGTCGTTTTCAAGGCATTGTAAATATCAGGTATTGGAATGGTTCAGAACATTTGCCCCGCCTCGGTTCGGATGGCGACGATAGCCTTCTCCAGGGTACTGATTCCTTCCCTTTCTTCGAGCACCTTGAACAGCGCGTTCACCAATTCCTGGCTGTCGGCCTTCGGGTCAAGGTCTTCGCCCGTCTCGCTGACGATGGTCAGCGTTTCGTTTTTGGCGAAGGAGATTATTTTCCACAAGGTATCCGATACATACAGTTGCTGCGAAGTGTTGTGGTCGAACTCCTGGCTGATGGCAAGCATCAACGCGCCGCGGAGTTCATTGACCGTCATGCCCGGCATCCGGATCCGGAGCAGGGTGCTGGAAATGGAGGCGCGGTCGCAAAGCAGGACCAACCGTTCAAGCGCCTGCAGGCGGAGGGGGAGCGTGATCTTCAGGGATTCGCTGCGCTGGGCCGCGAGTTCATACCGAAGCCTGTCGTCGAGGTACAGTTTCAGCAGGTAATATGCCGTTACGAACACAATCAAAGCCGGGATTGTGTATTTCAGGAGTTCAAAAAACATTTCCATATATAATCGGGTGCCGTTTTTTCATACGGGGCGGCAAAGGTAATCAGCCTGCGCTAAACATTTTTGGCTGTTCATTCGTTTTCACACCGTACTTTTGCATCTTCAACCATGCCATCCACTTTTATGGAAACTTTACTCGAATCGCCGATCACATCATCCACGCCTATTCAGATTACCGATGGCGCTGTTCAACAACTCAATGCCATCCGGATGCAGGAAAATATTCCCGCAGACTATTGCCTGCGTGTTGGCGTCAAGGGCGGCGGCTGCTCCGGGTTTTCCTATGTGCTGGGCTTTGATCTCCAAAAGGACGATGATGATACGTTTGAAATTAACGACCTGAAAATCGTTATGAATAAAGCCCATGCCATCTACCTGCTCGGTATGGAGATCGATTTTGTTACGGGTCTCGAAAACCGCGGGTTTACCTTTAATAACCCGAATGCCTCATCCACCTGTGGCTGCGGTACCTCTTTCTCGGCCTGAAGCCTGGCTATGGCAAACCATCCCGAATTTATTTCCCGCTGATTACCGCAGAAAAACCCCGCAGATCGCCGCAGATTCAGTAATATTCTGCACGTTTCTGCGGGGTTTTTCTGCGGTAATCAGCGGGAACCGCACTGCCATCCACGACATTCGGGATGAACGGTGTTTATGGTGTTTCACCAGATCACAGCGCGACTACATCTCTCCCAGGTCAACGATCAGGGTCTTCTTGTATCCTTTTCTGGACACCAGTTTCTGCTGTGTTTCCGCTGCCTTTTTGGAGGTGTAGGGACCAACGATTATTTTGTAAGCGGTCTGCTCGTTGGCCTCGTCTTTTGAAACGGCCACCATCACCTTGTTGGGCCACTGACCTTGCAAGGTATTGATGATGGGCAATACATTGTTTGCATCGAACAGGGTGCTGATCTGGATACCAAACCCGCTTTTTTCCGACTTCTTGATATCGACTTTGTACAGTTCCGTCGTTGGGGCCGCTTTTTCGGCAGTACCCGTGCCGGCCGCTTTTTCGGTTTCAGCAGGCTTGGGGTCTTCCTGATTGTAGGTCACCGGTTTTGCAGCGCTTTCACCCTTGTGCGAAACCAGCAGTTTGGTATTGCCAGCAGTGGAAAGGGCCGCCTTTTTTGTTCCGGCAGATGTTGTCTCCTCCTGACCCAGCACTTCTACCTTGACCCGTGTTGTTCCAACCTTTAGCAAATCCAGCGCCTTGGCTGCTGCACCCGAAACGTCGACGACATATCCCTCAATAAACGGTCCGCGGTCATTTACCCGGACAACGACAGACTTCTTGTTGTCGATGCGTGTTACACGGATTTCGGTGCCGAAAGGCAGGCTTTTGTGTGAACAGGTGAGCGCGTTTTTATCGTATTTTTCGCCATTGGAAGTAGGGCGATCCTGGAAAGAGTCGGCGTAATAACCGCATTTACCGTACTCCATCCTCGCTTTTTGGGCGAATGAACTCAATGTTGCACCGCTGAATATCAGGGTACAAAGGCATGCAAGAGCAAAAAAGGTTTGGCGCATCATGTTTTGAAGTTTAGATGTTATCCACTGTTTATTGTTGACAAAGGTAGTAACGACTGCTTACCGGTCTTTTATTTCCCGGGCGGGGAAATTCCGGTTAAAATTGCAGAAATCACTGAAAACCAACCCAAAGCAAATCAGTTTTTATGAAAAAAACAAATGCAGCCGATCGGCAACGCGCCGTTTACCTGGCCGGCGCGGCTGGAATCACCCCCCGAATACCCCTTGATCCGGTCGAACTGGAACGCCGTGCCGGAGCACTGATGAACCATCGGGCTTTTGCCTATGTGGCCGGCGGGGCAGGTCTGGAACGTACCATGACCGCCAACAGAAGCGGCTTCGACAAATGGCAGATCATTCCACGGATGATGCGCAACGTGGATATACGCGACACCTCCACAACCCTTTTCGGCCACCGTATCCCCGCGCCTTTTTTTCTGGCGCCGGTAGGTGTGCTCGAAATGGCGCACCGCGATGCCGATCTTGCTGTGGCAAAAGCATCCGCGGCATTTGGTATTCCGTTTGCCTTCTCCAACCAGGCTTCGACGCCTATGGAACTTTGCGCCGATGCCATGGGCAGTGTACCGCACTTTTTTCAATTGTACTGGAGCCGTTCCGACGAACTGGTGGCGAGCCTGTTGCAACGCGCAGCGTCCTGCGGCTGCACGGCTATTGTCCTGACGCTCGATACCACTATGCTTGGCTGGCGCCTGCGCGATCTGGACCGGGGTTCGCTGCCGTTCCTTCGGGGTATGGGTATTGCACAATATACTTCCGACCCTGTTTTTCAAGGCCTGCTTGATACACCCGACCATACGCCACGCCCGAAAACGCCCGTTACCCTGGCCGCTATCGACACATTGATTGCCGCTACAAGGCGGCATCCGGGCAATTTTTGGAAAAATCTCCTGTCCGGTCGCGGACTAAAGGCTGTTCGAGCCTTTACCCGGATTTACTCCCGGCCCAATATCACCTGGGCCGATCTGCCTTTTTTGCGCGAACACACCAGATTGCCCATCATCCTGAAAGGTATCCTTCATCCCGATGATGCAAAAAAAGCGCTCGACTACGGGGTCGACGGCATCTATGTGTCCAACCACGGCGGGCGGCAGGTCGACGGCGCTGCCGGCGCCATTGATATGCTGCCCAGGGTGGTGGAAGCGGTGCGCGGGAAGGCGCCGGTGCTGTTCGACAGCGGTGTGCGCGGCGGCGCCGATGCGTTCAAGGCCATTGCGCTGGGCGCGAGCGCTGTTGGCATCGGCCGCCCCTATTGCTATGCCCTGGCGCTCGGCGGGCAGGCAGGTGTGGAAGAACTGCTGGAAAACTGGATGGCAGACTTCGAACTCACTATGGCGCTTTCCGGGTGCAAAGACCTTGACGGCATTCGCAGGGAAGGCGTCGTTCAGAAGGCATAAATCAGTTTCCCGGAAACCGACCCGCCGCCGGAAGGGGCGCCGAGCCTGTAATAATAGACGCCCTGACCCGGAAATACAGACGCGGGCAACTGAACAGAAACGGAAGATTCTGCTTTGTTATACCGTTTTTCCCAGATAACCCTACCCGTGTTGTCAACAATCTCGAGTGTGCACCCGCGTTCGTCGACCCCATGCAGGTCCAAACGGACACCGTCCCGGCCAAATGGATTGGGCCAGGTGTCGACGGCCAGAGTCTTGTCTGCCGGCTGTCCTTTTTCCAGAACCGGTTTTAATGCAGCACCGGATATCTCGTAGGCCAGTGCCTGCGTCGGCGTTCCGCCAATTTGCAGGCATTCGAGCAGTCGCCCCGCCCCTTTGGCCCGGAATACCAGGCGGAAAAGTGCAGGTGCGGCCTCGCTGTTTTTGAAGGGGCTGCTTTTTTTAAACGCCTCCGGGTTTTCAAAACAAACCGTCAATACGCCATCGACCGACCGGCTGATGTTGAAATTGTCGAGCGACAGTCCGGGCAGAAGCGGTTCCAGCCTTTCGAAGGCGAGTTTTTCCCGGTCGAATTGAAGGGTGAACTGTACGCCCGCCATGCCACTCATGCTTCCGCTGAACACTGCTGTTGCGAGCGACCCGTCCGTCAGTTCGATATCGTCGGTCAGAAGCGGCCAGGTACCGGTCGTCCGGTCGTCAGGAGTGCCGCTAAATGACGGATTGGCTGTGCCGTTTACGTCGCCAACCTTCAGGGCCGTAAAATCCGCTCCGGTCAAAGGCGCCGCCTGCAACTGGAGTGTGGCAGATTCCGGAAATGGGTTCAGCAGCGGATTCCCGGGGTCCTGGAAATTGAAATTTGCCGGTACAAAACGCCAGGAAGTGTTGCCGGTGAACACCGTGTCGATGCCCAGAATGAGTTTGCGCAGCGTTACCACATCAAAAGTGGTGACGGTCTGACTCTTATTGGCGTCGGCAGCGATGATTTTGTAGGGAGAGGGGAGCGTTTCCAGTCCCAGAATATGTTTGGTAATCAATACCAGGTCAAATGTGCTGACGCCGTTGAGCGGCAGGTCGTTGCGGTATGGGGTCACGGTAAACGGCTGGCAACCCTGTAAACCCGGAATATTAAACTCGCCGTTTCCATCGGTGGTTTGACCGCTGAGCGTTACGTCGGTTACGCCTGCTCCGGTTTCTGTTTTGACAAATCCGCCCACACTTACAATTGCCTGGTTTTGCTGTACGGATACGGAGTCCAGGGGAAAGGTCCATACGCCGCGGGCAAAGGTGGCGGCCACGAGTTCTTCCCGGACGGGGTTTAGTTCCAGGTCGAATACCGGGATAAAAGGCATGTTGGCGCCGAGGCGCGCCCAGGAATTGCCGCTGTCCAGGGTGAAATAAACCCCCGCGTCGGTGGCGGCGAACAAAATACTGTCGGCATGGCCCGGAAGCACCAGCATATCGTTCACCGGAACCTGCGGCAGGTCGCCGGAGATATCCTGCCAGGTTTGTCCGTTGTTGTCCGAACGGTGTATGTGGGGGATGTATTCGTTGTCGCGAAATCCGGAATGGGTCACAAAAATCCGGCTGGACGAGGTCGGCGAACCATGCACAGCGGTGACGTACCGGTCGGGCAGTCCGGCGGTGATGTTGATCCAACCTGTATTGGGTTCGCGCCGCCAAACGTTGCCGTCGGTGGTGCCGGCAAAGAGTTTGTCTTCCAGCACAGGAGATTCGTTGAGGCAGGAAACGGTATGGAAACGCGGTTCAAATACAATGCCGTCGGTGAGGTCGCCGGAAATGGATCCCCAGGAAGTGCCGTTGGAGGAAAAAAGAACCCTGTACGTTGCGGCGTATAGTTTTTCCGGGGAGAAGGTGCTCATGAAAAACGGCGCATCCCAGTTGCAGCGGTCGCCCGTGCCGAAGGCAGTTTGTCCGAACTGCCACGAATCGCCGCCGGTCTCCGTTTTTTGCACATTGCCGTTCTGGATTTCTACCCAGAATATATTGGGATCAGCGGGGTGAAAAACGCTGCGGAACCCGTCTGCGGAATAAACCATGACCCAATTGTTGAGGCCGTTCCCGTTGCCTTTCTGGATACCGTTGTCCTGTGCGCCGGCCCAGTAGGTATCCGGTTGATGCGGGTTGAAGTTGGTGTGGTAGAACTGTGTGGTCGGCAGGTTTTTGCATTTGGTCCACCCGCCTGCCTGCCCCGAATCGTTGCGATACACCCCGCCGTCGTTCGCCCAATAGCGCCTCCCCGAGGGGGCAAACACGAGGTCGTGGCTGTCGGCATGGCCGCCCGAGGCAATTGACCAGGTGTTGCTGCCGGGCAGCTTTCGCCAGAGGATGATGGCGTGAAAAAAAACATCTTCGTCGTCGTTCGGATTCAGGCATATTTTGCCGAAGTACCAGCCGAAATCGCTGCATTTGTCTTCGAGCGCGTTGATGTTTACGGATATCCAGTTGGCGCCGCCATCGGTTGTTTTATACAAACCGCCGGGTGTGGAAAGGGAATCAATGTAGACGGCGTACACTTTATCGGGGTTTTGTGCGGATATGGCAAGTCCTGTACGGCCCATCACACCGGTGGGCAACCCGCCACCGAGTTGGGTCCAGTTGGCGCCGCCGTTGGTCGTTTTGTACACCCGTGCGTTCGTGCCGTAGACGATGGACTCCTGGTTGCTGCGGATACGGTCCCAGAAAGAAGCGTAAAGGATTTGCGGATTGGCTGAATTGATCACCAGGTCGCTGGCGCCGGCCTGGTCGCTTACAAACAGCACTTGCTGCCAGTTGGCGCCGCCGTCGGTGCTTTTATAGACGCCCCTGTCGTTGTTTCGTACGTATGGGTTGCCCATTGTAGCGGCGTAGATCATCTGGGAATTGCCGGGGTCGATCTGGATATGGGATACGATACCTTGTTGCTCCAGACCGGAATGCTGCCAGGTTTCGCCGCCGTCGGTACTTTTGTACACCCCGTTTCCATTAAAAACGATAGAGGGTATGTTGGGGTCGCCGGTTCCTGCATAGACGATATCGGGGTTGTTCGGGTCGTATGCAATATGACCGATCGATAGTTCGGGATTGTCGTCGAACACGGGGCGCCAGTTGACGCCGCCGTCTGTTGTCTTGAAAATACCGCCGCCGGAAAAACCGGCCAGCACGGTATTCTCGTCGCCGGGCTTTATGGCCAGGGTATTGACACGGCCTGCGACGTTAGCGGGGCCCTGCAGGGTCCAGTCCACCGGATTGCCGCCGCAGCCGGAAATACCCCGGCTCTCTGCGGCCGATGCCGATTGGCGGGCGGAGGCAATCGCTTTTCGCCAGCCCTGCCAGTCAAAATTGCGATCGGGGTAAGAGCGCTGAAAGGCGAAGAGGTCGTAAGGCTCCATTTTTTCAGTCAGGGATTCTCTGACCGGATTTACGGTTTTGCCGCAGGAGAGCAGGTTGAGGAGCAGAACAAGGAAAAGCCAGGGTGTCTGACGCATCGTTTCGGTTTTTGATTAAACAAAGCGCCGCAAAATTACCGATTTCATGTCAGCCCGCTGTGATTACTTTTGCCGGCCAAAGTCTTCCTCGATGATATACCTCCTGCTTTCGGTCATATGTTCCGTATTAATCGGCTTCATTTTCAAGATGTTTTACCGTCATGGCATCGACGCTTTCCAGGCGATCGTATTCAACTACCTGGTTTGCCTGACCTGCGGTACGATACACCTGGGCAGGTTTCCGGTTCGGGAAAGTGACCTGGAACGCTCCTGGCTGCCTTATGCCGTGGCGCTGGGCTTTGTGTTTATCAGCGGGTTCAACGGCGCGGCGCTGACGGTCCGGTATTTTGGCGTGACAGTCAGCCAGATCATGCAGAAAATGTCCATTCTGCTTACCGTACCTTTTGCGATCCTGGTATATAACGAACCGTCCGACCTCTGGAAAATCTCCGGTTTTTTGCTTGCTTTATTGTCGATCGTACTGGTAAACCTGCCTTCCAAAGGACAGGCCGGAGCAAAAGTTCCGGGTAAGGCCATTCGGATGTTGTGGATACCTTTTCTTACCTGGGTATTGGCCGGCGTCATTGAAGTGCTGTTCATCAGGGTACATAAAGAGCAGTTTATTGATGTCGGCGACCCCTCCTTTATCAGCACCGTATTCGGCACGGCGGGGCTGATCGGGATAACCCTGGTATGCGGCGGACTGCTGGCGAAACGGCTTGTTTTTTCCTGGCGAAATGTGCTGGCAGGTGTGGCGCTCGGCATACCGAACTATGGCAGTATGCTGTTTATGTTACTCGCCCTGGGCAGTGGCCTGGACGGTTCCTTTGTTTTTCCGGTGGCAAATGTCGGCATCATCATCGTCACAACCATTGGAGCAGTTCAGCTGTTTCAGGAGCAACTTTCAACGGTCAACTGGCTGGGCATCGGACTGGCTGTTGCGGCCATTTTTTTAATTTCATTCTGATGGAGAAAAATCCAGTACGCCAGGACGAAGCGTTCCTGTTTCACCCGCAGTATGTCATGTTGTCCATTCTGTTGTTCGGGTTGTCGGCCTTGTTTCTGGCCCTGACGGCCTCTTATGTTTACACGCGGGTAACGATGGATGTACCTCCGGTCAGGGTGCCTGTTTTGTTCATCTTCAATACCCTTGTGTTGTTGGGCAGCAGTTATACAATGGTGCGCGCCCGGCGGTGTTACCTGAACGACGATACGCGGGGGTATCAGACCAATCTTAAATACACCATCTGGCTCTCGGTATTATTTATGCTGTTGCAGGGTGTTGCATGGTGGTGGCTGTTTCACCAGAATATCGGATTGAACAGTTCTACCACGACGGGTTACCTGTACCTGATCTCTTTTGTACACCTGGCCCACGTGATTGCGGGTCTGCCGTTTCTGATGCTGTTCTACCGTGCAGCGAAGCAGCGCATGGTAGACCCGGTGACGGTGCTGGTATATTTTTCCGATCCGGAAAAACGACTCAAGCTGCGCCTGCTTACCGTTTACTGGCATTTTCTCGACGGGCTTTGGATTTATCTCGTCTTGTTTTTGGGGATCAACTACCTGATTTAAAGTGTTTTAAGAAAAAAGAAAACCCGCTCCTGCATTCAGAAAGCGGGTTTTTTCATTAAAGCCATAAAGTATTTTGTTATACGCTGCCGGTCTGAAAAGGTTACCGGAGTATCTGAAATTTTTTAACCACGTTGCCGGAGGTTGTGCGGGCTGATGCGACATAAAAACCCGGCGGCAGTGCGGAGATGTTGATCTCCATATGCTCGGGCATGACGTCGGCTGAATAGTATACCTGCCTGCCTGTCGCGTCGTGGATGCTGATGGCTTCCATCGTGTCGTCGCCGTTGAGGTGGATGCTGATTCGTTCGCTCGCCGGCGAGGGGTATACAAAAAAGTCTGCCGAGGTGGTTTCCACACGTGGCTGCTGCGCTGAACGCAGGGGAATTTCGATGGCATAATCCTCGCCTTCGGTGATATTCCCGTTGCCCCACATAACGGTAGGGCCGTCCACCGCCACCCGGAGTGCGTGTTTATCGGCAGGTTTGCCGCCGATTACAACATCAATAATGATAAAATCAAACTTGCCGACCACCCCGTAACCGCTTGCGGAAGTCCCGCCGGTACGCGTAAAGGCGGTTTCCAGTCGCCCGTCCTGCGGATTTTTGTCCATCCACAACGAAGGAGCATTCAGGTTCAGCCAACTGTTGTCGTAATAGGTCATCTGCAGCGCGGAGTCTTTGACCAGCGGGCTGAGCGATACATCGAACGTAAAGCCGTACACATCGGTGACGGGTTGCGTGATGCTCCCGAGTGAGACTTCCACTTCCACCAGATCACCCACACCCGGATTGGGGGTCAGGACGTGCATGGAGAAAGGAAGGCTGTTTTTTGAAACGGGCGGGATCGAGGGGATAAGGTTGTGCGCCTGATTGTAAAACAGGCTGATGGCCAGCGTGTCATCGACGGTGATACTGCCGCTGCCATCGGTATCGGCGTGTTTAACGTCGATCTGGCTGCTGGTATACGGGTTGTTCCAGTCGTCGGAATATTGTCCGTACCATTCGAGTGTGGCGTCGGGCCTGACGAACCCGTCATAGCCGATATAGTAACCCAGCGGGAGCAGGTCTTTGTTGTTGACGATCCCGTCGTTGTTGATATCGCCGGCCCAGACACAATCGCCTACGCAGTAGGGACCGTCGGTAGAGAAAATATCGACCACATTCATGACAACCTTTACACTTTTGCAGTGTCCGTTGGCCGTTACGCAGTATGAAATCTCAAACTCATCCGTACCCACAAATCCATTTTCCGGCGTGTATAACAGCAGGTTATAGCCGGAAACGCTTTGTCCGTTGATGGTTTGGGTGCTGAAGCCGGGAAAAAAGGAGCAGAATCCGTTGTCCGGGGCATCCAGAATGGAGAAGTCGAATCCGATAAAGGGAATCTGGTAGTTGATCACAAACGGCGTTTCAGCCGGGGTCGTGAGGTCGAATGTGGCAGCGGCGGGATTCAGATCACCCACGATGACGTGTACGCTCGCCATTTCCAGGTTGGCGATCTGGCTGTTGCCGATGCGATAAAAGAAGGTGGCGACACCTGAAAAGCCGGGTGTAGGCGTGAAAGTCACATTGCCGTTGCCGAGTGTGTTGGAAAGTGTTCCCGGAAATCCTGCCGGGGTTACCCAGCTTTTTACCAGCAGGTTGCCGATGTCGTTGGCGCGGACATTAAAACTTATCGGCTGGTCGACAGGTGTAAACACGTAGTCGTCCATTACCATGGTATTTTGGGTCGGGGTGTTTAAAACCTCCAGAATTACAGTTTTGTAAGCGGTTGGGCCATAGGCGGTATTGGAAAGTACAAATTGATCGGAACCGGTATAGTTTATGTTAGGGGTATAACTGAAGGATTGGCCGTTTTGCATGACCACACTTCCGTTGACCGGCGATTGAAACAGGGTGTAGCCATTATAGGTCAGCGGGATCACCAGTTTGGTGTTTTTTGCGGTGGCAACGCGGATGGTGTCGTTTGGTGGAATGGCGTTGTTGTTGACCCCGATGCTGATATGGGTGGTTTTGCAGGAGTTCAGGGCATCACAAAGCACGTAGTTGACGTGTGCGACACCTGAAAATCCCGCTGCCGGGGTGAATACGACCTCGTTGTTGGCATTTATACTTGCCGTGCCGTTGTTGACCAAGGGAAGCGACGTCACGCTGAGCGGCAAATTGCTGCCCGTATCGTTGGCCAGTACATCGATGGCAACCGGGGTGCCTGCGGTAGTCACGGCATAATCGGGGCGGCCGGTTACTATGGAAGGATAAACAGAGACGCGAAAAGCGCGGTAGACCAGGTAGGGATAACCACCAACGTAGTTGAGTTGTAATGCAAAAGTATCGACACCCGTAAATCCAGGGTCGGGCTGGTAATTAATGCGATAGATGTATGGGTTGCCTGCTCCTCCGGATTGTAAAATGGTAATGGTCACGTCGCCGTGTTTGGCCAGCGGATTGACCTTGCTGACGGCGAGATTTACACCGGATATAGTATCTGCCACTGCCAGGTCCTTGGCAGTAAAAAGGTTCTTATATGCGTTGTTTTGTGCTGCAAGATAGGCTCCGTTAACACATAAAAATAGGGAGGCAAACAACAACACCCGGATTCGAGGTTGAAGTAAATGTACATTCATGGCTGCGGTATTAAATCAAAAAACGACCAAAAATAGAAGTTTTCCACCGAACCAAATCCTCACTTAATCAAAAAAATATCTTTGTCTGGGTACCATTTATTTCTTTTGCGGGAGTCAATCCTGTAAATGCCTTTTAATCAGTAGTTTAAAAATGACCGGTCCGCTGTTGTCGCAAAATATTCGTGATAATTATTTTTAACATGTTCGGTATGTCAGCCTGCTGTGCGCTGCACGACACACCGGTACAAACGGAAAAGGCAACAGCCCCCAACCATAAAATACATGGCGAAGAAAAAAGACATATCCACCCATGAGCCGTATACCAACAAGGTTTTTCAGACCCTCTGGTTTCTGGATGCGGGAGAGCAGAAGCGCTTGTTGAAATACCTCTATTCGCCTTATTTTAATCAGAGTAAAACCCTTATTGCACTCTGCGAAGTACTGCTCCGCCACGTGGAAGCGGGGAAGCAGGGCTTCGACCGGGAATCCGTCTGGCGCAAAATATTTCCGGGCGAACCATACGACGACGTCAATTTCCGGAAATACTGCTCCGATCTGCTTAAACAGGTGGAAGGCTTTATGGCACAGGAGACTATCGAGAGCGACAAGGCCCGCAAATCGATCGATCTGCTCGATTTTGTGGCCAGAAGAAAGGTCGAGCCCTTATTCAACAGCGTGATCCGGCAATCCAGGCTGGAACTTGGTCAGCTGCCGTATCATCCCCTGGATTATTACATAAAGGCATATGCCATTGAGCGGCATTATTATGCCCTGATGGATTTCGATGTGAAAGTGAACGTTCGTGCAAACATTGAAGAAATATCCTACAACCTCGATATCTTTTACTGGATCGAGAAACTCAAGTTGTACAGTTCGGTGCTGAGCCAGAGGCGGACAGGCAATTTCAATTATGAACTCAATTTAACCGACGAGATTCTCACTTTCCTCCAGACCTTCCCGATTGAGGATGTGCCGGAACTGGCCATATATTATTATTCGTTTTTGACCCTGCAGGACGAGGAGAATGTGGAACACTACTACAACCTGCGCAGGATGCTGGACAAATTTGGCGCAACCATGCCCAAAAAGGAGGCTATGGAACTTTACGACTCCGCGCTGCACTACTGTACCGGCAAGTTGAATAAGGGTAACAGGGTATTTCTCCAGGAATATTTTGATCTGTTTGAAGACGCTATTCACAAGGATATTTTTCTACAGAAGGGTGAGCTGGCACAGTGGCGTTACAACAATATTATCGGCGTGGCGCTGCGCCTGGGCAAGCTGGACTGGGCGGAAAAGTTTGTGGAAAATTATAAATCCTGTCTCAATCAAAACACCCGGGAGAACACCTATACGTTTAACCTGGCGCGCGTGTACCGCTACCAGAAAAAATTCAATAAGGTATTAGTGTTGCTGCAAAGTGTTGACTATGAGGATATTATTTATAATTTGATCAGCAAGGCCATGCTCGTGATCACCTATTATGAACTGGACGAGGTAGATACGCTTGATTCCTTCCTGGAGTCGTTCCGGGTCTTCCTGAACCGCAACAAAAACGTACCGTACCGAAAAAACCACCTGAACCTTATCAAGTACACCCGGCGGCTGACCAGGCTTGCACCGGGTGATAAAGCCGCCATCCAAAAACTGAGGGATGAGATCAACCTTGAGAGGGCCGTAACGGTCAACCACGAGTGGCTGCTCGAAAAACTGGATGAACTGGGCTGACGGCGCGTTGCAATTTTTTATGCAGACTTGCGTTCTTTTGACTGTTCATCAACAGCCAATTCCACTCGTATGTTTCTGAAGATCAATTGTTTATTTGTTTTTTTAACCTTGCTGCATACCGCTGCCTTACAGGCCCAGCCCTTGGCCGTTAAAGCCGGAAAGATATCCCCCGAGGCACTCGAACGCCTGCATACGGGTGAGGATACGCTGGCACTGCTTGCCTATGCAGTGGTAAACGACTCGATTGAGCAGGAAAGGTTCGCTGCCTGCCGGACGCTGATCACGGCGCTGGTGCGCACGTTGAAAGTGGAAAACTCGTTTAAATATCAATTTGATCGCCTGAAGAGTGTCTCGATCATGGCGCCTCCGGACAGCAGTTTCCGCATCTTCACCTGGCAGTTGTTTGTCAATGATTCCACTTACCGGTACTATGGCGCCATCCAGATGAACAGCCGTGACTTAAAGCTGTACCCGCTTTTCGACCGCAGTTTTGAGCTGGACGACCGCCCGGTATTTGAACAACTGCCCGCCGACCGCTGGTATGGGGCTTTATACTACAACCTGCGTCAGTTCGACCTCAGGGAAGGAAGAAAATACCTGCTGTTCGGCTACGATGCCTATGCTTTTTTTGAAAAAAGGAAAGTGATCGATGTGCTGAGTTTCGACAAAAACGGAGCGCCGGTTTTCGGAGCGCCAGTTTTCAACAAACCGGAATCAAAAGTGCCGGAACAACGCCTGTTGTTTGAGTATTCATCCGAGGCATCGATCCGGGTAAACTGGGACGAGCAATACCAAATGGTGCTTTTTGACCACCTTATTCCTGTTCCAAGTCCATTCGGCCGCGGGATTACCTATGTGCCGGATGGCAGTTATGACGGCCTGCGTTTTGAAAAGGGCAGGTGGAAATACCAGGACAAGGTATTCAACGACGTCATGGAAGAAGCGCCGAGACCCGAGCCAGTACTCGATGGCCGACAGGGAAAGGATATTATTGGCCGGGAGAAAAAGAAGAAAAAGAATTGATTATTGGGGGTTTCGGGTTAGGGGTTGCATTTTCTTCATTCATTACGAAAATGCAACCCCTAACCCCTAACCTTTAAAAACCCCTCCTATCGCACCACCGTCACATCACCCCGGTAGAGCAACACCCGTCCGTCGAGGAAGGTAACCTCGATGACATAGACGAATACGGCGGGATTAACATAGTCGCCGCGGTATTTGCCATCCCATCCTTCCGCCAGGTTGTCATTATTCGGGTAGAAGTCGTCGCGGGTATACATGAGCGTGCCCCAGCGATCATAAATGCGCATGTAATTCACACGTTCCACCCCATTGCCTACGATGGGATTGAAATGGTCATTCAACCCGCTGGTATTGCCCGGCGAGAATACGTTGGGCACATAAACGTTGCGGTTCGGGTCGATTTGGACCGTTACGGTGCCGGTACCGGAGCAACCGTTGGCATCAAACACGGTCAGGGTGTATTCCGTGGTTGTGAAGGTATATACCGTTGGCGTAATGGTATCCGGGTTGATCAGCCCTTCGATGGGCGACCAGATAAAGGAGTCCACTACGGCATTCTGAATGATCGGGTTGAGCTGCAGTGTTTCGCCCAGTTCGATTTCGTCGATAGGATCGAATTCGACAATGATCGGCAGTGGCTCAAACACCGTTATGGTATCCGTATGCTCGCAGAGGAAGCGGTCGAGATAGGTGATATAGTGCACGCCGCCACTCAGTGACACGGGGAAGTCCTGCGTAAGCGGCACTCCGAAGTCGAGCGTAAACCGGTACGGGCCTCCCGAGCCGCCGAAAATGGTATCCACGTACAGGGTGGTTTCGTCGCCGTTGCAAAGCAGGGCCTCCCAGGGGAGGTAGGTGCCGTTTACAGGCGGCGGCTCATATAAAGGAAGCAACTGTTCGCCCGTACAGCCGTTCGGGTCGGTAACCGTTACGGAATAAGTACCGGCTCCGAGGTTTGTAACCACCTGCATACTGCCGACAATCATACCGTTATCGTCGGCCCACACATAGGTATAGCCACCCGGGTTGCCGCCGCTGGCGATCACGCCGAGCACACCTGTTTCTTCGCCTGCGCAAACCACATCCTGTGAGACCTGGTCGTCGTTGAGCACAACGATCGGCCCGGGTTCGGTCACCTCCACGGCAAAAACTTCCGTACACCCGTCCCGGTCGGTAACCGTCACATTATATTCATCAGCCGGCAAACCGTTGACGATAGCCGTGGTGGCGCCGCCTTCCCAGTTGTAGGTATAGGGGCCGCCGTTGCCGCCATTTCCGTCGACAATGGCCTGGCCGTCGGAACTGCCGTTGCAAAGGGTCGGAATGGAATAAAGCGTATCGTATCCTACCGGCGGCGGACCGGGGATAATTACCGTATCCAGCGCAAAACAGTTGTTGCCGTCGATGGTAATGACGCTGATCGTATCCGCGCAAAGGTCTGTTCTGATGGAATCCGTCCCGCCGTCTTCCCAAACGAAGTTAAAGTCGCCGAAAACTGGCGGCACCGAATCGTATCGGGCGATGATGGTGATGCCCCCGTCGCAAACGCCGAAGCAGGATGTCGAGTCAGGTTCGCTAAAAAAGGTTTGTATCCTGAGCGGATCTGTCAGGGTAAAGACCCCTTCCAACGTACAGCCTTGCGAGTCGGTAACCGTCACGGTAAAAGCGCCGGAGGGAAGATCGACAGCAGTGGGGGTTACCTGTCCCTGGTCGTCGTTCCCACAGAAAATTATAAGTCGGATTGCCGTCAACGACGCCGACGCTGATGCTGCCGTCGGTATAACCGAAACAGGACGGGTTGATGAGCGTGGTATCCGAGAAAGACATGGGAATTACCGGCGCCAGCGTGACGGTGTCGGAGTTGGTGCAACCCAGCGCATCAGTGATGTTTATCACAAAGGTGTCGCCCTGCAGGTTACATATCTGTGCCGTGTTGCCGATGGATTGTCCGGAAATATCCTGCCAGTCAAAAATAACTGCCGTCGGAGCGTTCACCGTAAGGCAACCGTCGCTGCCGCATTTAACCGATACGGAGTCGATGGAAGTGATGGCGGGCGGCGGGGGCAACATCAGGTTGAATGCCATGGAGTCCACACAGCCGTTTACATCCGTTACTGTTACGGAATAATCACCAGGGAACAGGTTCATGATCATGTTCCCGTTGGCCATAGTATTCCAGGTGTAGGTATAGTTGGGGCCGCCGGTGCCGCCCACTGCCTGCACTTTGATCGAGCCGTTGTTCTGAATGGTACAACTGGGGTTTTGGACGGAAAGTGTGCCCAGGTCCAGTGGCTGCGGGGAAAAGACTTCAAAAGTAGAGGTATCTGCACAGCCCATGGCATCTATGGCCAGAACACTGTATGTGCCTGCAGGAAGATCGGAATAACACGACGTCAGTGCGGCATCGTTTTGCGGGAACGGACCGGGCGTCCAGAAGAAAGAGTAGCCCGGGTTGGCCGAAGCCGGCGTTTCCTGCACTTCCACACAGATCACACCCGTGCTGTCGCCGGCACAATTGGTGTTGTCAATACTTGTCATGACCACTTCCACTTCGCGCTGGTTGGTGACGTCGATTTCATCCGTATGCGTACATCCGTTTGCATCGGTTATAGTCACGAACCAGGTACAGGCCTGCAGGTCGGTAATGGTAATGGGATTGCCCTGGCCGGTCGGCCCCTGTGCGGGTGTGCCGCTTACCGAGCAAACAAACTCCCAGTTATACTGGTAATCGCCGGTCGGAAATGGCGTACCACCCTGCGGAGTATAGGTGATGGCGCCGTCGAAAATGCCGGGGCAGGTGGCCTGTGTTACAACACTCTGGCCTGTGATTGAGGCAGGCTGGGAGAGGGTTCCGGATGCAGTGGCTGTACATCCGGTATCGGTATCGGTGATCGTTACAAAATACTGGCCGGCTGCCGCATTATTGAATACCGGTCCTGTCGGGTTCAGGGCGGGCGACCAGGTATAGGTGAAATTCGGGCCCGGGTTGGGAACTGTGGTGCCGTTAATCGATAACACAGCGCTTACAATGCCGTCCTGGTCACCGTTGCAGGTGGGACTTTGGGTGTTGACAAGGTTGGCGCCCAGGGTCGGAATATTCAGGACGATGGTGTCGCAAAGCACATTCACACCTGCACCATTATCATCCGTTACACAGATGACGAAGGTACCGTTGGTCAGGCCGGTCCGGATATAGGTGCCCCCTGAAGTGGCAATACTTCCCAAAATGGTCGGACCTGTGACAAGTTTGGTGAGGATGACTTCGTATCCTTCCGTGCCGCCCGTAGCCGTAACCTGAATGGAGGCAGTGCCGTTGCAGGTTACATCCACGACTTCCGACAAAATTTCAAAAGGCAAAAACCCGACGCAGGCCTGTCCGTTGTCTACGGTCAGGGCAAGGGTGGCGCCGCTCGGATCTTCAATATTGATCTGCGACGGCGCATTGGTAAGCGTCAGTACGGAGCAGGAATCAAGCGGCCCAATAACGTTGAAACAGACCTCCAGAAGGGTTTCGCCGCTCGGGATGCTGATTGTCGCACCGATATTGTCCTGATCGTAAATAATAGTGCCCAATTGACCTAATTGGGTATTTTGTGTATTCAGGTTACCGGCGTTAAAGGTGCCGATGGCCGGGTGCGGGTTTTGCACGCCGGTATATTGCAATACGTTGGGGTCCCACACGAGAGAGAACGACGCTCCAACGATGTCGAATCCCTGCACGTTGACCGGGATGCACAATTGTGTGCCCGGAGGGGAGAGGGTGTCGGGCATCGCGATCGTAACGTTATCGGAGGCGTCACAACCGTTCATAGCGATCTGGAAGACGCGGCCGCAGCTTTTACCGTCTTCAATCGTAACGTTGTAGATGCCGGCTTGCGGAACCGAGAAGATTACGTCGACATTGTTTTTCAACTGCGCATTGTACACCAGCGCTTTGATGTTCGGGTCGCTGGCCAGGGAGATATCAATGGTGTACTCCGCATTGAGGTCCCATTGCGGGTAGCCGCCGGTAATCCGGAATTTGCCGATACAGTCGTTGCCGAAGTTTGACGAAACCCCGCTCTCCATGATCGCGTTCAGGTAAACCACTTCGAATTCGACCGAAGTATTGACGTTTACACAAGGGCCGGGAGGAAAACCCGGCGATTGCGACTCATAGGGCTGTGAGGAGAAAAAGTCATCGACCGTTGCGGGCGCAAAGTGCAGCAGGACCGGCTGGTTGCTGTTGAACAGTGTTTGCAGGTTGCCGCTGTTGTACAGCCAGATGCTGCCGTTGGGTTGCCCGAAGGCAAAATACGGCAGGTTGTTCGGCGCCAGCAGCAGGCAGGGGTCGTTGGCCAGGATATTCTGGAGGTTATCTCCCGCAATGGTGGGAGCGCAATCGTAAAAGATAAAGGCAACCCCCGGCTGCGTAAGTGCATTCGGGTCGCCACTGAGGTCAAAATCACCATTGCCCTGGATAAGGAGCGAGTCGCCACGGCAAAGGAATATCGTGTCGAGATCGGTGTCATTACTTTGTCCGATAAACTGTCCGACAGTAAATGTGCCTGCAAAGTTACAGGGCAGGGCGTCGGGTCCCGAAGAGATAAAGTTCGGATCGAAGGGATACGGAACTGAAATAATTTGGGGAACCTGGGCGCGTAATAGCGTAGCCGTGCAAATGAAGCACGCGATGAGCGGGATTAGAAACTTCTGCATTTCGAGCGTAAAAATTTAACAAAGGTTGATGGATATGTTCACAATAACAGGGATTCAAACAAATAACCAGATGCACATCCGGAAGACTGTGCTGTCTGCGGCGTCAGGTTTTAACTATTGAGGGAAATGAGGATTATGGTGACGACCGCATTCAGGACAATCGGGCGCAAAATTAGACAAAGCGCGGCTTTCCGACATATCACCACAAAATAAATGTTTGCAAAATAACAGGTCGCTGTCAAAAACCGCCACAAAACGCGGCTTTAACTTTATTTATTGCCGGGAGGCGACCATACTTTGCCTTGCAGTATCACCGTGTCAACAAGATTGCTGCCAAAAGCATAGGGAAGGTATGCCAACGATGGAATTGGGGTTGAAATGAACACATTTGCCACCTTCCCGACAGCAATACTGCCATAATCCGCTTCCAGTTCCATGGCGCGTGCACCGTTTATGGTAGCCGCATTAATGGCCTCTCCGGGCAGCATCTTCATTTTTATACAGGCAAGTGAAATGGTAAAAGGCATTTTCCCCGAAGGCGACGAACCGGGGTTGTAATCCGTTGCAAGCACCACAGGCAAGCCGGCATCGATCATTTGCCGCGCCGGCGGATACGGAATACCCAGAAAAAAAGCGCAAGACGGCAACAATGTGGGCAGGGTGTCGCTGTTCAGCAGCGCCTCGATCTCGGCATCGCCGGTATATTCGAGGTGATCCACCGAAACGGCCCGATGGGCAATGCCCGCCTGCACGCCGCCCGAGTAGTCCAGCTCGTTGGCGTGTATCTTTGGTTTGAGCCCGTAACGCCATCCTGCCTCAAGGATTCGCCCGGTTTCTTCCACACTGAAAAAGCCCCGGTCACAAAAAACATCGCAATAATCAGCGAGCCCTTCTGCAGCAACCCTGGGAAGCATGTCGTTGATAATCAGGTCTATATACTCCTCTCTACGGTCCTTATACGCCACCGGCACCGCATGGGCGCCCAAAAACGTGGCTTTTATCGGGACAGGGCTGACCTCGCGCAAGCGCCGGATCACACGGAGCATTTTTAACTCGCTGTCTGTACTCAGGCCATATCCGCTTTTTATTTCTATAGCGCCGGTGCCGTACCCGATCACTTCGTGCAGCCTGCCCAGGGCGCTTTCAAACAGATCGTCCTCATCCGTTTCCTGCAGGCGGCGCGCCGAATTCAGGATGCCGCCGCCGCGCCGGGCAATTTCCTCATACGACAAACCCTGTATGCGATCCACAAACTCTTCTTCACGGCTTCGGGCAAAAACGATGTGCGTGTGTGAATCACACCAGCACGGGAATACCGTCTTCCCACCTGCGTCGATAACCTGGTCTGCCCTTTCCGGGCAGTCTGTCATGGGGCCGAATGCCGCGATCAGGCCGTTTTCAATCAGCAAAAAGGCATCATGCACGACGGGGACTTCCGCCATACCGGCGCCTTTCACCACCGGGCGGCGACGGGTTTCGGCCTGAACAAGCGTTTGGATGTTTCGAATCAGTAAACCGGACATAGCAACATAATTGACAGGTCTCAATAGCTGGGCAAAACTATTTACTTTTGCCGGCCCGGCCCTCATTATCAAACAATCTAATCATGAATAATTATTTGCCGGGCGTTCTGAGCGCCCTGATCCTGCTGGCCTCCTCCTGCGGGAACGAAAAAAACTGCAAGTACAAACCGAGCCCGATCTTTGAAGCAGGGTTGCCGCATGTGGTCCGGTACAATTACGAACAGAAGGGCTCCCAATCGCTGGAAAGCCTTGAACTCGACACGAATGTCCTGCTGGAGATCAGCCAGGATGTGTGCGAAAACACCCAGCAGGAATACCGTTTTACGGTGCCGGGCAATTTCAGCAAATTCGCCGATTCACTGTGGTTGAAGGAGGCCTCGCGTCAACTGGTGTTCCTCAGCAGCTTTTCACCGAAGCAGTCGGCCTTAAAGGCCTGGGCCGATGTCATTGAAATGCGCCGCTCCCAAATGCGCCTCGGCGAAGACCGCGAAGTGGAACCCGGTGTTTTTGTCCGCGTCGACCGTATTGTCAGCCCCGAACAAAGCACCCTAGTCCTTGTTTTTTCGCAAAAATAGTTTGGCCCTTAATACATCGAAACCGTCGTTCAGATCGGGTGAAATCCTGAACCGGAGGATCAACAGGCCCAGGGTACAGAAATAAAGCCCGGACCGTATGGCGATATCGAGCAGGCCAATATTGGTCAGGGGAATAAATTGCACAACTGCATAAACTGACAGCGCAAGCAACAGCACCCGGAGCGTATTTTTGGAAAACGGTTGCAGCCTGAATTTTAACCAGACCAGCCCCAGGCTCACCGCATTGTAGCAGGTGACGGACAGCAGGGTGGATATGGCGGCGCCGTTCATGCCGACCAGCGGAATCAGCCACAGGTTGAACAGGACATTGCCTACCGCAAGCACGCCGAGTGAAACTAGCGACCACAGGTAATAGGAGGAATAATACACCATGTTGTTATTCAGCCCCGTGCCCATTTCCACGATACGCGACAGCCCGATAAACAACAAAACATACTTGCCTGCGGATACGGCTTTCCCGTTTGCAACGATATCGAACAGGCTGTCCACGGAGATCCAGATCGAGCCGAACAACAGCAACCCGGCAACCAGGAGGTTGATGGATACCTTTTTATACAGGATTTCCATCTCCGCGTGGTTTTCCTCATTGAGGTACTGGGCTACGGAAGAAGCGCTGGCCGCATACAGGCTTTTGGTGGGGATGTCCACCGCCGAGCCGATATACGACGAAATCGCATAAACGCCCGCCCATTCGAGTGCGCCGACCGTGCCTACCATAAAAATATCGATTCTGGAGGCCATCTGAAGCGCAAAACCGCCAAAAGCGCCAAAACCGATAAAACGGAACAGTTCGCGCCGCAATTCGGGTGTAAAAAAGGCCCAGTTTGGTCGAAGATGCCATTCGCCAAGGCTGCGCAGATAAAGGGCCATACCCGTCATGACGAGGAACGAATGGATGATCAGCCCCCACAATGCCGCTTCCAGGGGAAGCCATTCCTGCCAGACACAAATCAACAGCGCCGGCAACGCCAGTTTCATCGAAAAGTCGATCAGCAGGGTGGGTACGACGATGCGTTTGAAGTTGAACGCATAAATGCTCAATACCACCCCTACGGTATAAAAAAACGCCAGCGGAGCGGCCATCCAGAAATATTTGGCGAGCAGCGGCGAGCGGCCGTCGGCGCCTGAATGAATAAATTCCCAAAGTGGTTTGTGGAACAGCAGCGCCAACAGCGCCACAGCAAGGTAACCGGCAATGCACAGCAGCAACAGCAATACCAGAAAGCCATTGTGCCCCGAGGTCTTATCCTTGAAACGCGGAAAAAAGCGGATGGCTACCATATTGCCGCCCATGCTGAGTGCAGGCAAACCGATAATGCCGACATACATCAGTACCTGTACCAGCCCGCTGGCCTCCAGCACGTGCGGATATACGAAAAGCGTACTCATCGCACCGATGACCAACCCGACGATATTGACCGCCGAATGTTTCAAACTTTGCCGCCTGATGACACCCATGTCAGGGAATAAGGGAGTAAAGGTCGGTGAAGACCTGTTAGTTGGTCACCACAAGGCGTTTCATGAAGTTGCCTTTTTCGTTGTGCAGGTTGATGACATAAAAGCCTGCGTCAAGGTTGCCGGTCGGAAGTTCGATCCGGTTTTCGCCGTTGCCCAGGCGAATGTTCCGGTTTTCAAACACACGGCCGGAAGCGTCTGTTATGGTCATTTTTACGTCCATCGACTCCGCAGAGGTAACCGTCAGCAATGCAGGAGTACCTCCGGCGACGGGGTTCGGCGACAGTTCTGTCAGGATTGCGCTTTCCAGGTCATTTGTGGAGGTCAGGTTTTTGGTTTTGAAAATGCCGATCTGGACATTGGCGTTTACATGACAAACATCCCATTCGCCGAACGCGCGCACCCGCCATTTGAGCACCCTGTTGTTCGGGATGCCTCCTGTAATATTGACCGATGTACTGTTGTAAACGGTCTGGGTGAAAAACTTGGGGGAAAGACCCGGTGCAAGTCCGACTTCCACGATATAAAAATTCGCGCCGGGAACGGCCTGCCAGTTGAGCGTAATGTTGTTGTAGTGTACGGTCTGGGAATCGATCGGGCTCAGCAATTGCACCGAGGCATTGTCGTCAATGTCGGCCAGGGGCTGTGTTATTTGAAGATAATCGACGTGCTCGTCGTAAAGGTTGCTGCGCATGGCCTCCATCTGTTCTGCTGTGAATCGGGCCTGACATTCATCGAGCGAATATCCCATGTACAACGTGGCATCGGAACGGAATGCCACCCCGTCGGGGTCGATTTGCAGGTCGTTACTTCTTTTGTCTGTGTTGCAGGTCCAGCGGTCCTGCAGATAGTCCGGTTCGGTGTCACAGAATCCGTCGCCGGCAAATGCGCAGTTCGACCCGTCGGTTTTTTCCACCGGATGGCCGTCAATTTCTTCCGGCGCCGGCTCCGAATAGTCCCATTCGAAGCCTTCCCAGCCCACGAAGGGGTGGGGGAGCGACAGGTGGTGGCCCGTCTCGTGCGCCCAGGTGGTATTGCCAGAGGGCGAGCAGCTTTTACCCATCACGATAGCGTCTTTCCAGGAATAACCGCAGTTGCCTGCCGGATCATCCACCACGAAAATATTCAGCCGGCCCGGCAGCCAGTTTTGATCGATCATCTCGCCACCGGCGGTATAATCGTGCTGATACCAGTTCGAGTTGCTGAGGTAGCGGATCGGATCACCGGGTTTGAGGTAGAACCGGATATGCGCATCGCTGAACTGCTCGTTCATTTCACAGAGCGCGCGCATAGACTGTTCCAGGGGAAAATAACCGTTGCCGGCGTTGTCGCTCACCAGGTGCAGGGTCACAGGTACATAGAGCCACACCGTGTCAATGCCGCGGTCGAGGGCGATCTGGTCCCTGTTCTGCTGGTACCAGCTGAACCACGGCGATTTGCCGGTATAGCCGCACCAGGGTTTGTCCGTTTGTTTTTGGGCTGTCGCCATTGCGGCGATTCCGGTCATGAAGCAGCATATAATGAATAGCCTGATCCGCATTTTACACAGAGGTTTGAATAGTTGTATTGGTTTGCAGCACAAATGTGCGACTTCCTTTTTAAAGTTTATCAAAACCTGGATGCATAGCGCCAGCCTGCGACAATTTATTCAGCCGCAGCAGGGTTTTCAGACGAATTCTCAGCGTGTGAAAGCAAACATCTTGACCGGTTCCAGCGCCGACAGTTCGTCGCCTGTCTGTACAGTGTGCTCCAGCAGCAGGTCAAAATCCTCTTTTTTGCTGCGGTGGTTGCAAATGGATGCCCGCAGGGCGTAACAACCGTTTACGATGGTCGACGACACGACGGCGATACCTTTTTCCTGCAGGCGCATGAGTATTTCGCGGTTGATGTATTGCAGCTCCGAGGGCGGGCGCTTTTTGTCGATATACCGGAAACACACGATGTTCAATCCCGGAGGCGCCATCAGTTCGAGGCTGGGATGTTGACTGATTTGCTCGGCCAGGTGGGTCGCCTGGGCGATGTTCTGACGAATTAGCGCGCTGTAGGCAAATATGCCGTGTGTTTTCAGCGACATCCAGATTTTCAGGGCTTTGAAACCGCGTGATAACTCAATGCCGTAGTTTCCGGAAGAATGAATGTCCGGTGAAATACCCCGTTCGTGTTGTAGCAGGTAATTTGGACTTTGTTCGAAGGTAAGCCGGTGTGCATCGGCGTTGCGGATCAATACACAACCCGCTTCATAAGATATATGCATCCATTTGTGGAAGTCGAATGCAATACTGTCGGCCTCTTCCAGCGCTTTCAGTTCATGGGCATATTCCGGAACATTTTTGGCCAGAGCGCCGAATGCGCCGTCCACATGGAACCACAGGCCAAACCTGCGGCTGATGGCCAGCAACTCATCCATGGGGTCGATAGCGCCCGTGTTTACGGTGCCGGCATTGCCGACGATGCAAAACGGAAGCAGGCCGCCTGCAATATCGGAACGGATGCTTTTTTCAAGCAGGTCGGTACGGATCCGGAAATTTCGGTCTACCGGTATTTTACAAACGGCTGCTGCGCCCAGCCCCATCACCTCTGCCGCTTTTTGTATGCATGCGTGCGTTTCTGTGGAGCAATACAACACCATCTGTTTTCCTTGCGCCAGTGTGCCGAAGCGCCGTACACTTCCGCCGGTTTGGTGGTTTCGGGCCACCAGCAGTGCATTCAGGTTGGCCATGGAGGCGCCGCTTACCAGCAGCCCGGAGGCTGTTTTCGGGTAGTTGAGCATTTGTTTGCACCAGTCCAGTACCTGTTTTTCTATGCGGACGGATGATTGGTTGCCCAGACCCACATTCGGGTTCATAGCCGAGGCCAGCATTTCAGCGAACATGCTGAC
This sequence comes from Lewinellaceae bacterium, assembly GCA_016712415.1. GTDB lineage: Bacteria > Bacteroidota > Bacteroidia > Chitinophagales > Saprospiraceae > M3007. The sequence goes on from JADJRC010000010.1 coordinate 41,518, forward strand.
GTGGGATCCGTTGCCCAGTACCCAGCCCCAGAAACGCGGATGCATATTGCCGGTGCCATAAGGCAGAATATTGTCTTTGAATATACGGTAAACCGACTCAAGGCTTTGCGGCCTGTGTGGCAACAACTCGTCGAAGCGGTGCTGCTGGTCTTCAGGGATGGGTTTCCAAACGGGTTGCTGGCGGATATCGCGCATAAGGTCGATCATATCGTCTACCATTTGATGCCCGGTTTTCCTGACGTCGTCCCAGTTCGGTGGGTCAAGGGTAAGTTCTGGTCTGTTTGCCATGTTGTTTGGTCAGTCTGGTTTTGGTTAAAAAAAATAGCCTTTTATCGTTTTGGGAGTGGTTATCCATTCCAGGGTGAATTGCCATAATTGTGTACAAGCCTGATCAAAAAAGCCGGTGTGCCCGATCTGTGCGATCCCGAGATCAGCAGGTCGCAGGTGCAGCCATTCTTTTTGAGCCGCTGAAAAGTGGTCGAGCAGTGCTGAAACGGCCCTGGGGGGCGTGAACCAGTCGTCTGAAAAACTCAGCGCCAAAACCGGGATGTTCAGTTTTTGAAAGTTGTTGTCGGGAAAAACGTCAAACACGCCATTGGGCCGCTCGCACCAGTCAGACATTTCCTGCATGACTCCGAGTGGCAGATCACCGAGGAAGCCGAGGCGTTTTCCCGGGAAATAGCCGAAACACCTGCTTACCAGGGGGGATACGATTTTCATCAGTGCAATGCGGGGCTGGCTGTATCGCGGCCACAAACGCCAGCAGGCCAGGGAGCTGCCGACCATGATCAATTGATCGATGTATTCGCTTGCCGGGGCCAAACCGACGATCTCGCCGCTGATACAATGCCCCAGGAATACGATTTCCTGCTTCGGAAAGCGTTTTTTTACATATAACAGTACGGCGTCCAGGTCCTGGTTGGCCCATTGCCGCAGGGTTGCCTTGTAATCTTTCGGGATTCCCGGGCCGGAGCGCCCGGTGCCCCGGTAATCGAACGTAATTGCCGTACATCCCTGTTGTGCACAATAGGTGGCGAATGCCTGGTATTGTACCTGTACTATTCCTGCTCCCGGGCCAATAACCAATACCCTCCCGGATTCACCCGGAGGCAAATAAAGGCTCAGTCCGATATGGAAGCCGTCGCGTGTACGCACAGTGTCTTGTATTGGTATCACCCTGCAAACATGCACCTGTCCGGCTCCTCTGCATGACACAATTGATTGGATGGCGGTTTCTCTTGAGTAGTTTACTGACTTAGGCCAATTGCTGCAGTAAGGCTTCTTTACGGCTTTTGGAGACCGGCACCTTCATTTTGTTTTCCATGACCAGGTAGCCGCCGTCGCCACGCACGTACTCGCGCACGCGGGCGAGGTTGATGAGATGGGAGTGGTGGGGTCTGAAAAAATGGAAGGGCGTTAGCATGTCCTCGAAATCCTTCAGGGTCCGGGAAATCACACGTTTTCGGTTGTCTGTGGTGTACACTTCGGTATAGTTGCTGCTGGAAGTGCAAACAACGATATCGGAGGGGTCGACAAATTCGATAATTTCCTTGGATGCCAGAGCGATGCGACCGGGTTTGCCGAGCCGTTCTGCCTGCACGTTTTGAAACAATCCCTGCACCTGGGCCGGCGGCAGCGGCGCCTGGTTTTTTTTCAGGTACTTTTCAACGGCCTCTTTGAGTTCTTTGTTCTGGACCGGCTTCAGCAGGTAATCCAGTGCACTGAATTTCACGGCCTGAATACCGAAATTGTCGTAAGCCGTGATAAAGATGACGTCGAAAGGAAAGGGTAAGCCCACTTCTTCAAGCACATCAAATCCATTCAGGCGTGGCATCTCGATGTCGAGAAACAACATGTCACAGCTGTTCCCCTTCAAATATTCCACACCTTCCATGGGGTTTTCAAAAGAGGCGATCACCGTCACTTCCGGACAGTAGTTTTCAATTTTCCAGCGGAGCGTTTCAATGCTGTGCTGCTCGTCGTCGATGATGACTGCTTTTATCATGGTCGTTAGATTGGTATGGTCAGTACCACCCGTGTTCCACAGGGTGTACCGGAAGTGTCGTGCAAGTCGGTGATGGTCACATGGGTATTGGCGTCGTATAGTTTATTGATGATGTCGATCCTGTCTTCCGTTATTTTCATGCCCATCGATTGCCTGTTGTTGCCCGGGCGTTTTGGGCTCAGTTCCATAGCCCGGGCACGCCCGATGCCGTTATCCTCCACGGTGCAAACCAGGATATCATCCCGTTGTTCCAGGCATACCGTAACCTTGCCGCCGCCGGCTTTGTGCATCAGGCCGTGCCAGATGGCATTTTCGATATAGGGCTGGATCAGCATGGGCGGGATATTGATCGAGGCGGTATCGATCTGTTCACCGATGTGTATCTCGTACTCAAACTTGTCCTTGAACCGGAGACTTTCCATCTGCAGGTACAGGTCGAGTGATTCCACTTCATCCTTGAGGCTGATGTAATTCGTCCGGGAGTTGTTCAGAATAAGCCGCATGAGGCGGGCAAAGTTGTTGAGGTACTCCGATGCTTTTTTTGATTCGTTCCGAATGATGTAGCTATCGATGGAGTTGAGGCTGTTGAACAGAAAATGCGGGTTCATCTGGGCCAGAAGGGCGCTCATTTCCACGTTTGCCAGTTTTTTTTCAAAATCGGTGCGTACCCGTTCCTGTCTTTGAATTTGCAGGATACGGTACTTGTATGCGCTGTATACGAGGAATAAGAATATCAATATGCCGGCGCCCCTGAACCACCAGGATATCCACCAGGCGGTGTCCACAATTACCGGGATGGCGAGCATCGCATCGCTCCATTTGCCTTCATTGTTGGCAACCTGAACCCTGAAGACGTATGTGCCGCCAGGTACATTGGTATAGTTGGCATAACGCCGCTCGCCGGCCTCCTGCCAGTCTTCGAATCCTTCCAGGCGATAGCGAAAACGGCATTTGTTGCCCAGTGTATAGGCTTTTGCCGAAAAGTCAACGGAGAAAAAATTCTCCCAGTGCCGCAGGTGCAGTGCGGTATCCTGACTGACCATCCGGGCTTTGCCCAAAACCTTTATTTGTTCGATGTAGGGTTGCGGCTGTTCGGCATTGCGTTGTAGTTTTTCGGGATTAAATAAAACAATTTGATTCCGGCCTCCAATAACAATCTCGCCATTCGGCAGGGATTGCAGTCCGTAACAATCCGGGTTCGAATATCCGTAATCAAAGCTGATGGTGTTTATCAGGTCGGTATCCGTAACAATATGCACCATTTCTTTTGAGGTAACCCCCCATACGTCGCCCTTGCCGTCTGTAGCAAGAAAGTACACTTCTCCCAGTTTAAGGGAGTTTCGCAAACTGGTCTTATACAACAGACCCGATTCCGGACTTTTGGAATCTGCATAACCGATCCAGCTGTCGCTGCTGCACATCCATATCCGCCCCAGCCTGTCTTCGGCAAAGCCTTTGGCTTCGAAAAGCGCTTTATCCTGGTTGAGCGCATAGATAAAGTTGAGGATGGTGTCGCGATCGGGTAAATAAACACTGTGGCCGCCCTCCCGGCGGATCCATATCTGTCCCCTGCTATCGAGGAACAGGTCGCGTACCACTTGCATGGCGCTGTCTGTTCCCGGAGGCAGAAACTCCTTCCGGAATATTCGTGTGGTATTGGAACGGGGGTCCCAGCGGATCAGGCCGTCCGGGCCTGCACAAATCCAAAGCATGTCCTGCTTGTCCCACAGAATCACGCCGTACTGAATAAAAGGAAAGGGGTGCGGAATGGTTAGAGGGCGGGTTTCATGGGTTTTGGTTGAATAGGAAAACACTCCGTGATCGGCGGAAATGGTATAGCTGCCGTCAGGTGCACGGGTAAAGCCCCGAGTTGTCCATGTATCCGGGTTGTCAACGCCCTTAACCCTGAACGGGAAGCGCTGCCAGGTACGGTCGTTCAAATCAAAGTGGTAAATGGCGTTGTCGTGACGGGGCAACACCAGCAATTCCGTAGTTGAGAGGCCCGGCAACAAATAAAACGAAAACGACCAGCCCTTTGGGTGCAGGTCTTCGTAATCATAAACTAAAAACTGCTGTAGCCCCGGGTCGAATACGTGTACGCCGTTCAGCGCCAGCAGCCAGACCCGGTTGTTGTCGTCAATATAGTCAATGCCGTAATAAAGACCCTCTTCAAGGTTGTTTTCCTTCCAGAGAGTGATCCTCTGCTCCTTTATATGATAGGCCACCAGGCCATTGCTTGTGGTAATCCATATCTCGTCAGCGCTTTTCCGGGCAATGCCGCGAATGCCGGGGGAAAGTGCGTGATTGCCCGGTCCGGGTTTTACCGGCAAGGGCAGTAACGTGTTCCGGACCGGGTCGTATACATGAACGCCCACTCTCCAGCTTCCGACGTACACCAGTCCGTCGTCGTGGCAGTAAAGCCGTCGGAAAGAATTCACACCCAGATCCAGATCCGGGGTGGCCTGCGGAAAATGCAACCATTTGACGTGACTGGTAAAGCGGTTTATTTCCAGCAATCCGGATGGCGTTCCGGCATAAATGATCGAATCGTTTATCACAGATGCTGCAATACTGAGTATACGCAATCCATTTTCGGCAACAGGAAAGGGAAATCCCGGATTGTTTTCCGAAATTGGAAAAAACTGGAAGGTTTTTGTTTCAGCCCGGAACCGGATCACACCGAAAGTCTTGGTGCCTATCCACAGATCTCCGTACGGATCGGCATAAAAAATATAGGCTTGTTTGTTTGGCCCCCTGTCAAACCCCTCCGACATGCCGTGTTCGTTCATTTGGTAATGGGTAAACCGGTCTGTTTTGGGGTCAAGTATGGATAAGCCCATCTCTGTTGCGGCCCAAATCTTTCCCTGAAAGGCTTGAACCCCGTATACCGAATTGTCAAACAGGGAAAAGGAATCCTTCAGGTCGTTCTTATAAATTCGGCAATGGGTTCCGTCAAAACGGCACAGGCCTTCTTCGGTGCCCATCCAGATAAAACCATCGGGGTCTTTTTCAATGCTGTTTACGGCGTTCGTCGGCAGGCCTTTTGTCACGTCAATGATCGTAGACCGTTCAAATTGTAACTGGGCCTCCAGCGGAACGGGTAGCGCATGGGCAAGTGTAACCAGTACAGCGGTGAAAAGCCAACTTCGACTCATATCGATGGTATGTATAGCAAAAGAAGGCAATTCGATCCAAATACGGGCGGTTTGTCGCTTGGAATTACAGGTTTGGTGAGCCGTTGCCCCGTTTGCCTGAGTTGTTAGCCCGGAATCAAGGTGGATACGGGCAAATTGGTCATGAATCAACAAGTCGGGTCAGCGGCACAACTGAGGCGCCTGCTGAATCATCTGTTCACGGCAAAAATCGGGTACGCCTGTACACTTGCACCATCAAACAGATGCCTGAAACAAGTTGCATCCATTTCACTAACCATTCAATTCATTTAAAAAAATCCTTATGAAAAAGACGTTGTTTTTCCTGTATGGGGTCATTTCCTATCTGGTATTCTTCGTTACCTTCCTGTATGCCATTGGCTTCGTCGGCAACCTTGTTGTCCCCAAAAGCATCGATGGCATACCCGAGGCGCCCCTGTGGCAAGCCCTGCTGATCAATGCCGGCTTTCTGGTGCTTTTTGCCTTGCAGCACAGTATTATGGCCAGGCCGGCGTTCAAACGCTGGTGGACGCAGTTCGTGCCCGAACCAATCGAACGCAGCACCTATGTTCTGATTACCAGTATCATACTGATCGGAATGATGGCGCTGTGGCAGCCCATGGGCGGCGTGGTCTGGACGATAGAAAGCGAGGCTGTCAGGAGTATTCTGCTGGTTACGTACTTATTGGGGTGGGCCAGTGTTTTCGTGGCGACTTTCCTGATCAACCATTTCGACCTGTTCGGCTTGCGTCAGGTGTGGCTGTACTTTAAGGGTAAGCCGTATACGCATTTGCCTTTCCGGGTGCCATTCCTGTACAAGTATGTGCGTCATCCGCTGTATATGGGTTACCTGATTGCGTTCTGGTCGGCCCCTGTGATGACATTCACCCATTTGCTCTTTGCCGTGGCGACCACCGGCTACATGCTGACGGCCATTCGGTTTGAAGAACGCGACCTGATCGCTCATTTTGGCCAGCGTTACCGCGACTACCGGAAGCAGGTTCCAATGATCATTCCGATTCCCCGGAAGCCGGCTCCTGATCCCATAGCCGTAGAAAACTGATTCCATCTCCCAAAACGCGGTTCGCTCTGAACCGCCTGTCCAAATAAAACAAGGTAAACGGGTGCGGGGCAAAATCCCAGGGGCTTGTACGCAGTAAACCAATAGCCTGCAGGCTCTTTTGCCCCCGCCCTGAACCTCCAATACAAGTTATGAAGACGATCTCTGTAAAAAGCCTTTCGCGGAAATACGGACGCAAGGCTTTAATCATCTACCTCATCTTTTGTGCATTGAAAGGCGTGTTCTTCCTGTTCGCAGGTGAACGGTTGTTGCGCTATTTTGCGCCGCCCAAGGGCGATTCGGGCAGTATACCCCAGGCCCGGGCCATGACTTCCGTTGATGCGGATCAACTGGTGCAGTCTTTTGGCAGTGGCAACACCTTTCTGGTACTGATGACCCTGCTGGCATGTGGTGCTGTGGTGTACGGTATATTCTGGATCAGGAAGATGGACCGACGCGACTACGACACCGGCCGTGGCAACCTTTTCCTCGAAGAAATAGACAAGGAATTGTTCCGCTAACCGGTTTTCAGCGCCCGCCGGATTTGCTTTTCATGCCGGCCCAGGTGCGTTTCGAAGAAGGACATCATTTGTGTCCAGCCCAGCCGACCGGCGCGCGGATGCCTGTACACCGCAAGGGCTGCCGTCTCTTCCGGCATTTGTTCAAAAAAATCAGACCAGGCATCGCGGGCATCCTGCCAGCGGCGACGGGTCTCGGCAAGAGTGGCGGAGGCCGGCAGGCTTTCGTCGCTTACCGTTTTCGGCGCCTTGAATTTGAACGGGGTGCTCAGGTATGCCCACAGCAAAAAACCTCGCCACAGGGCGCCCGGCCCTGTTTTCCCAAATTCCGGGTTAAAACTCATTTTCTTTTTCACGTAGGCCAGCGAAAGTTCTTCCGTCAGGATCAGGTGGTGCATGGTCTGTATTGCCGACCAGCCTCCATCAGCCGGTTTGCGGTTGAGCATTTCCCCGGTGTATTTTTCCATATCGGCAAGCAGGGTGTTGACCTGTTGCGCGTAGCGCTGGTTGCGGGCGATAAGGGCTGATTTTTTCATTTCACGGGATGGCTCAGGTTGTAATTTGCAGGGCGAAGAAAGGAATCTTGCGGCGCTTTTTGGAGATATTATGCCTCCGAAAGCGCTTTTTTCCTCAAATTTGCACAACCATGTATCAGTTTCCTCTTTCCATGCCTCTTCCCCGAATGATTCTTTGCAGTCTTTTTCTGTTTACGGCCAGTGCGCTGGGCCAGTCCGGAAAGGCTCCGTCAGAATTGAAAAAACATTCATCCGGCGCTGCGTCAGCAAAAACTTACTTGATCGTCCCGGCGCAAAAAGGCGACGATCTGCCTGCTTTCCTCAGGCGATATGGCTTGTACGACTTTGAGTGCAACATTACCCGGTTTTTTGAGATCAACGGATTAAAGGAGGATTACCGGGTAAAAGCAGGTGTTTCTTACAAATTACCCGTCGAAGTCGTTACCTACAATGGCAAAAGCATTCGCACCACACTCGGCATCAGCGACTGGCGCACGGCCAAGCGCATTGAGTCGTACAACAAGTTTGCCCTCAAGGAAGGCCTCCGTACGGATAATTTTATTGAAACAAAACGGTTGTGGGTGCCCTGGCACGAACTGACCTGTCCAGGAGAAGGGGAGACTGAGGTGGCCGCTGCCGACACCGGGCCGCCGGGAGAGGATAATACAGTGGTCAAAGGCTCGCGGCACTATGCTATCATGGGTAAAAAATACGCCAAAACGGATATCATCAGCCACAAACTGAAAGGCAAGGTTTACTATGTGGTGAGCGGCCACGGCGGCCCGGATCCAGGTGCGCAGGGCAAACGCGCCGGTCATACGCTGTGTGAAGATGAATATGCCTACGATGTTTCGCTTCGCCTGGTCCGGCTGCTCATCAGCCACGGCGCCATTGCCTATATGATCGTCCGCGATGCCAACGACGGTATTCGCGACGAAGAATACCTGAAGTGCGACCAGGATGAAAAGGTATGGGGAGACCTGGTCATACCAAGGGATCAGAAAGAACGCCTGCAGCAACGCTGTGATATCATCAATGCGTTTACCAAAAAAAACGCAAAACTGGGCCCCGAAAACCAGATCATGGTCGAGATACATGTGGATTCGAGGACACGGGATACGAAGACCGATGTGTTCTTTTATTCCCGCCCGGGAAGTGAGCCGAGCCGAAAACTGGCCGAACACCTGCACAAAACCTTTATGCAGAAATACCTGAAAAAACGCAGTCAGCGGGGCTATGAAGGTTCCGTCAGTGCGCGCAACCTCTACATGCTCAAGGAAACCACCACACCCAAGGCTGTTTTTATGGAACTCGGCAATATCCGCAACGATTGGGACCAGCAGCGGCTGGTGTTGAAAAACAACCGCCAGGCCCTTGCCAACTGGATTTGTGACGGCCTGCTGAGCGAATAATGAGCACCCTTAAAAACAAGTCCAACCCGTTTATGCCGTCAAAAATAGTCATCGCCGGTAGCGGCCGTATTGCCTGGCACCTGGGCAAGCGCATGAAAGCCAAAGGCATACCTGTTGCCCAGGTGCTCAGCCGTACGGCCGAAAATGCCCGGGCACTGGCCGATGTTCTACAGGCCGGGTGGACGGACGACTGGGCCGGCATCATTCCCGATGCCGACTGGCTGCTTGTTGCGGTTCGGGACGATGCCATTGCCTAAGTAGCAGCGCTTATTGCACCGCATGCCCCCGATGCACTTTGCACGCATACCTCCGGCAGCACCCCCGGAAAGGCACTTGCGCCGTATTTCAGGCGTTACGGGGTGTTTTATCCACTGCAATCGTTTTCCCTGGAGCGTACGCCCGTCTGGTCAAAAATTCCTTTTTGTGTGGATGCCCAGCGCGATGAAGACCTGCTGTTCCTGAAAAGAATTGCAAAAACTATCGGCAACCTGGTTTACCGGGTCGACGACGAGCAACGTGCCGCCTTGCATGTGGCCGCTGTTTTTGCCAATAATTTTGCAAACCATTGCTTTTCCATCGCTGAAAAAATACTGGAAGAAAAAGAACTTCCTTTCGAACTCCTGCACCCGCTCATGGAAGAAACGCTGGCCAAAGCGCTGCACGATTCACCCGCCCGAATGCAGACCGGCCCGGCAGTGCGTGGCGACCTGGATACCATCCGACGGCACCTGCAGCTCCTGAAAAAACACCCGGAGTGGCGCAATATTTACCAGGAGTTGTCGAAAAATATTAACCCGTTTTTGCCGAAATTGAAATTATAACCTATAATTCTACAATTTTCAGTTTATTATTTTTATATTATTTAGTGTAGCAGTATTTTGTATCTAAGTTAAGATAAATAGGTATTGTTGGCAAAAGCGGCGCAAGTTCTTGCTAATTTTGCTCCGCCTTACCTGAACAAAATCTTCAGCAGTCCTTTCCGATTGTAAACAAGCGATGACCATTTTTTACCCTTTACGCCCCGGTACTGTAGCGTAAAACATATTCCCTTTCATTCGACATGACACAAGCGCGCCTTACTGCCATCGGCATGGCTGTCCCCGACAAAAAAATCGACAACCAATACTTTGAATCCATCATCGAAACTACCGATGAATGGATCGTCTCGCGTACGGGCATACAAACGCGTTACTATGCAGGGCCGGAAGAGTTCACGAGCGACCTTTGTGTAAAAGCGGCAAAGAACCTGGCATCCCGTCATCCGGGCGCTTTGGAGGGGGTTGACATGATTATTGTATCTACCGTCACGCCAGACCAGCCCATGCCGAGTGTCGCCTGCCGCCTGCAGTTCAAACTCGGGTTAGCAGGGGCAGGCGCCATTGATGTCTATGCCGCCTGTGCGGGCTTTTCATACGGACTGGTGGTGGCCAAAGGCCTTATTGCCGGCGGTACTCATCGCAAAGTGCTTGTTTTTGGCGCCGAAACGCTTTCCAGGGTGACCGATTTTACGGACCGCAGTTCCTGCATGCTCTTTGGCGACGGCGCGGCCACCGTTTTGGTGGAGGCTGCCGAGCATGGCAATATCGGCGCCTGTGTTACCGGTGCGAATGGCGAAAACGGGATCGATTTGTATATCTCCGGGTTTGCGGAGCAAATGGACGGACAACCCCTCAGCATGAACAGAAAGATTGTTCAGAACGGTCGCAAAGTGTTTAAATGGGCCGTCACAAAGATGTCGGAACAAATGCGTGTGCTGGCCGAAAAGAACGGCCTTACGATCGATCAGATAGACTGGTTTGTACCGCACAGCGCTAATCTTCGAATTATAGAGGCCATCTGTAAGGAGACCGGTTTTCCCTATGAAAAAACACTGGAAAGTATCGTCAACTACGGCAACACCTCCTCTGCTTCCATTCCGATTGCCCTGTTTAACGGCATTGCATCGGGAAAAGTCAAGCGCGGCGACAAGATCATGGTGCTGGGCTTCGGCGGCGGACTCGCTTTTGCCGGGACGGTGATAGAATGGTAATCAGGGGCGCCGGGCAAAGACCTGTTTCCAGATATCCAGTAACACGACCTTTTCATTTTCCCAGTTCCAGTCTGCTGCTGCCATCCGGCAGTTTTGCTGCAGGTGCTGGTATAATGCCGGGTTTTCGAGCAGGTTTTCTATCGCGCCTGCAACGGCTTCCGGGGTAAGTTTATCGAGCAGAATGGCTACCTCATGCTGCCTGTTCAGGGCCCGGTATTCCGGATAATCCATTGTGAGTACGGGCACTCCCGCCTGTACATTGGCGAAAAACTTGTTGGCCAGCGAATAATAATAACTCAACCCCCTGTTTTCCAGCAGATTCAGCCCCAGCCAGGCACTAGCGGTCAGGGTACGCAGGTCTTCCGGACTGGTGTATCCGAGAAATCGAACCTTCTCATCCACTCCGAGTCGTGTCGACAAGGCGCGCAACGGTCCGGACAGGTCGCCCTCCCCGGCAATCCACAATTCCGTGGTATTCAGATGTTGCATGGCCTCAAGTGCCGTTTCAATGCCACGCCCTTCGTTTAGAGCGCCCATGTAAAACAGCACTTTCCTGCCTTCCGGCAATACCGGAGGGGGAGGGCTCTGCTTCAAAGGGACGTTCCGGACCACGCCAAATAGCAGGTGGTATCTTGCTTCAAATATTTTCGCCAGCCCGGGGCTAACCGTATAGGCGTACCTGTAAAACGGCAGGCAAATGCGGGCTACTCCCTCCCAAACCGCCTTGACGAAGGCACGGTCTGTCACTTCCGGCACTTCCGTGAAGTATTCATGTGCATCAAATACACGGCGCTTGCGCCTCAGTAAGGTCGCCAGACACCCGGCAGGTAAAGTATCCAGGTCAATGGAACAAACTGCATCATAACGCCTGGCCATGAGAAAAAAGAAAAGCCGGATATTGAATTCGGCATAGAACAGGAATCCCTTATTGAAAAAACAACGCAGCCGATGCTGTCCGAACGGTCTCGTTATCAATGGAATAGAGTGGGGGAGTGCACGGCCGATGAGCCATACACTATATCCCTCGCCCGCCAGCGTACCGCAAATACGGTGCATGCGCTGGTCGTACGTCAGGTCGTTTGTAACGGTGAAATAGAAGGTATGGACCGTTGTCGTCATTCGTCATTGATCGTCATTCGTCATTCGTCATTCGTCATTGGTCATTGCCGTCACTTACCACTTATCACTTACCACTTATCACTTATCACTTACCACTTACCACTTATCACTCACCACTCACCCACTGCTTAAAACGTTTTCAACGCCGCATACACCAAATCCACCGGCAGTCCCATGACATTCTGAAAGGTGCCTTCGATACGGGTGATCTTGCAATGGCCGATCCAGTCCTGGGCGCCGTAGGAGCCTGCCTTGTCGAATGGTTTGCAGGTGCGGATATAATAATCCACTTCTTCATCGCTCAGTTCGGCAAACCAGACTTTGGTGACGCCGGCAAAGGTCTGTTCCTTCTCCCGAGCCAGCAAACAAACACCGGTAATAACCGTGTGCTGCCTGCCGGAAAGTTGGCGGATCATGTGAAATGCATCGGCGTAGTCGGCAGGTTTGTTATAGACCGTTCCATCCAGAATTACCACCGAGTCGGCGGCAAGAATGATTTCCCTGTCCCGAATCAGGTGTGCCGCCGCCGCCGCCTTGCGGCGGGCAAGCAAGGGGGCTACTTCTTCAGCGGGGGTATCGGGTTCAAAACTTTCATCGGTTTCGAAAGCCTGCACGGTAAACTCGAATCCGGCCTCCCGAAGCAATTGACTTCTTCTTGGACTTTGGGACGCCAGGATGAGCGGACGGGTGTTGAGTTGCATGGGATGGCTTGAGTTATTGTTGTGGAAAAAGCGCATTTAACGGCCCACAAAACCTCGGACTGTGGCGACAATTTCCATCGGGTCATCCGGCCAGGAGCGCAGCAGCAGGAAAACGCCTGCAAACATGATGACTTTTACCAAAATACTGGCGCGGCTGAAGTCTTTTTTCACTTTGGCCCTGAAAACGGCTGCTGTGGCAAACAAGGCGGGCAATAACAATAAAAACACACCGGCAATGATCTGCCAGTCGGGCGCCTCGGTTTGTTGCCAGAAATACAACAGGAAAACAATAAGCAGACTTACGGCAAGCCCGGTAAAACCGGCCGGTTTTTTTGCAAAACGCGGTCCTTTCAACACGGCAAGGGTCACGCAACCGCAGGCCATGTCGCCCTGAAAATCCTCCAGGTCTTTGATCTGTTCGCGCAAAAGATTGGTGATAAAGGCAAATATCGCGTACAGCCAAACCAGCGCCACAGCACGGTGCATGTTATCCGGCTGGATAAAGGAGGTGAGCCATATCTGGCGGTCTTCCGGCAACAAGAGGATAATGGGTACAATGCCGCACAGGACCGACACCAGCAGGTTGCCGATCACGGCAGTGCATTTTAACTGCCAGGCATACAGGAAAAGCAAAAAAGAGACGGCCGGAAAAACCCACAAGGGCCAGTGATTTGCCGGGCGCAACTCCCGCTCGATCAGAAATGCCAGTCCGTGGACCACGATTACCAGCACGGAATAAAAAGTAAGGGCCATGGATGCCGGCACAAATCGACCCCAAACCCAGCGGTCCGGCTTATTAATGGCATCGATCTTCCTGTCGTAATAATCGTTGAGCACATAACCGGCCAGCGTGGTAAGTACCGTAGCGGCAGCGATCAGCCCGAATGTGCGTATGGTGAGCACAGGGATACCGTGGGCCTGCAAAATGGCAGGGCGAAGGGCAAACCAATACGGCGCCAACTGGGTGAGGAAAACGATAACCAGATTGGGCAGCCGCAGCAACCGGACAAGGGCCAACACCTGATTCATGCGGCTAATATATGTCGCCGCTCAATACTCCGGCCACTTCTCCTGCAATTTCATCACTTTTTCAATGATGTCGCGCACGCATCCGCGGCCACCCGGCACGGGAGAGACATAATCACAAATATCGAGCACCTCGGTAACGGCGTCATTTGGGCAGGAGGAGAGCACTACTTTCCGCAAGACAGGCAGGTCGGGCAGGTCGTCGCCCATGTAGCAGATTTCCGAGACCAGTGTATTGGTGCGTTCCAGAAAGGACTTGAACGGCGTCCATTTTTCCTGGGCGCCGGAGTAGTATTCTTCGATACCCAGGGCGGTCAGGCGTTTTTTTACCCCTTCCGACCGGCCGCCGGTGATGATACCCACATGGTAACCGGCCTCAATGGCCCATTTGATGGCCTGGCCGTCGCGGATGCTCATGGTACGAAGCAATTCTCCCGCCTCGGTGGCGAGCAGGGTGTTGTTGGTGAGCACGCCGTCGACATCGAACACAAACCCTTTCACGGCGCGTAATTTGTCGAACAGGTGCACCAGTTCGAGTTCAACAGGCTTTGGAACGGGCGTTATTGCACTTTCCTGTCCTGTTTTCAGGTCATTTATTTGTTGTTTGATCTCCATTCGTACACCCATTTGGCTTGTATCTGCTCCAGGTGGCCCTCATTCGATTCTTCTCGCTTTCCTTCAAAATGGGGGATTTCGAGAATCCATTGAAGCAGTTCGGTGAAGCGGATGCGGTAAATTTTACCCTCATCGAAGTCGTCGCCAAAACGCTCATACAGCGCCATGGCAATATCCTCGTGGTCGGCCCACTGAATGGGCAAGTCGTCAAAGTTTTTGAATGGCATTTTTTTTACGGTAGACGGTGGACGGGGTTTCCACCGAAATGATTATTATTGCTTTTTTCGGGAGTGTTCAAATTGCTGTGTCAATATTCACATAAAATTTCATAGTTATTTCATTTTCATAGTTTTATTAACGTCTGGCCCGATCTCAGCCATCGGTTTTTGAACAGACTCCTTTTTTCAGACTTTCTTCCCGACTTTTCCACCGTCCACCGTCCACCGTCTACCGTCCACCGTAATACTAATGTTCGTGTCCAATGATCCTTTTTTGATCAGGTATTGTCACGGTTATTGCAGCATCATTGTCGAGGATGACACACTGACAACCCAAACGGCTTTCGAGGCGCGGGTTGATTGCGCGGTCAATAAAATCTTCCTCCTTGTCGGAAATCTCTTCCAGAAAATCTTCGCCTTTTTCCACATACACATGGCAGGTGGAGCAGGCACACACACCGCCACAGTTGTGGTTCAGGTGGATGTCGTACTCCTCCGTTAATTCCAGGATCGACAAATCTTCAAAACTTCCGGTCACCGTCTTCGACGGTATGCTTTTATCTTCAAACAAAAATGTAACTGTTGCCATATTAATGGGTCATCGAGGCAAAATGCGCGCAAATATAGAATTAGACTAATAAACAAGGTAGTCCGTGCAAGGTTTCCATATCTGCGCGGTAGGAGCTTTTCTTTTACCTGCTTCGGTGTATTTTTTCAGGATGATCGGGGAGATAAGGGGTTCCCGGGCGGTATTCCGGACTTTATGTCGAAAATTGAGTATTTTTGTCCACATTGTTTTCCGGCAATATGAAAAACGCCTACATTTCGCCAACGGAATAAAATTCCAGAAAAACACATTCGTTACAGCAACTACCTATGCAGTTCGGTACCCATCAATCGCAACCTCCGCAGGAAAGCCCTGAATTCAAACGCTGGAAATTCCGCGAGTTGAAAATATATGCTTCCACGGAATGGCTCGCCGATAACAAGAAGAAATACAGGCAAGTATTCGACCGGCATGAGACAACCTATATCTACGCCGAGCTTTCTTTTCACAACAAGCATTTTGATATCGAGGATTGGGAGGTGAACGTAGAACTTCGCTGCTATGCCGTCAAAAAGCAACGCAAAGAGATATGCAACCTGCCTTTTCAGCGCAAAGTAAGCAAATACGACCCCGTCGGTTATATCCGCGAAGGCTGGGGCAACAAACAGGAGGGGGTGTTCTGGAAAAAAGGCGCCTATTACTGGGAAGCCTGGATTGAAGGTGAAAAAGTGGCCACCAAGTATTTCTACGTCGAAGATGCCGGCCGGCCACTCACCAAAACGGATAACCCATACTGCCAGATCACCTCGCTGCGTATGTACGAAGGGCCCTACGACGATACGCCGGAGTTCGAACGCCTCTACATGCGGCATTTCAACGGCGAAGAAACCCGCTACATCTACGCCGAGGTGACGCTCAAAAACGTCCTGCTCAGTAAACAATGGCAGTGTGAACTCTTTATCAAATTCTACAATGATGCCCGCGAACTGAAAGGACAGGTTGTGCGCCTGCACCGCATGGAAAAAAGCGACGACGGCGTCAAAATAACGGCGGGCTGGGGCAGCAACGTAAAGGGCTCCTGGCGCAACGACCGGTATACGGCTGAAATCGTATTCATGGACCAGTTGCTGGCCATCATGCCTTTTGAAGTTGGCGCAGATTGGGAGGAAGGCGTCAACGGGGTCTGGCTGCCCGACAAAGGCCAGCAGATTTTCCTCCAGCCTGAGGAGGAAGACCTGGAATCTTTCGAGGAAGTGCTGTCCAAACTGGACGCCCTCATCGGCCTCAGCGAGATCAAAGCCAAGGTCAGGGAACATGCTCAGTACATCCAGTTCCTGCAACTCAGAAAAGAAAGAGGTTTTTCTGAACGGGACGGCATCAACGTCCATTCCATATTTATAGGCAACCCCGGCACCGGTAAAACCACGGTTGCCAAGATGATGGGCCGCCTCTACAAAAAAATGGGCCTGCTCTCCAAAGGGCATGTGCACGAAGTGGACCGCACCGACCTTGTCGGCGAATACATCGGCCAGACGGCTCCCAAGGTGAAAGACGCCATCGAAATGGCACGCGGCGGCGTCTTGTTCATCGACGAGGCCTACGCGCTGGCGCGTTCCGCCGAAGATTCCAAGGACTTCGGCCGAGAGGTCATTGAAATCCTGGTCAAGGAATTGTCTAACGGCCCGGGCGATCTGGCCGTGATCGTGGCCGGCTATCCGAAGGAGATGAAAACCTTCCTCGACTCCAACCCGGGGCTGCGCAGCCGCTTCAAGATGACCTACGAATTCCCGGATTACCTGCCGCAGGAACTCAGCCTGATCGCCGAGTACGCGTGCCGCGAAAAGGAGGTGCTGCTGGCCAAAGAGGCGCAATTGATGGTCGATGAGTATATTACCGAAGCCTACCGGAGCCGCGACCGCGCATTCGGCAATGCCCGGTTTGTGCATGACCTGATCGACAAGGCCAAGATACAACTGGGGCTTCGGCTCATGGCCGACCCCGAAGTGCGCAATATGCCGCCGGAGGGACTGAAAGTAATCCTTCGCGAGGATGTGGAGAAGGTAAAACTCATCCACAAGCGCCCGATGCCCAATATACCGGTCGACGAAACACTGCTGGCCAAGGCGCTGCATGAACTCGACAGCCTGATCGGCATGCAAAACATCAAAAAAGACATCCGGGAACTGGTGCACCTCGTGCGATACTACCGCGACACCGGCCGCGATGTGCTTGGCCGATTCTACCTGCATACCGTGTTCGTCGGAAATCCCGGAACGGGAAAAACTACAGTGGCGCGTATCCTCACCAAAATATACAAGGCACTTGGCGTGCTCGAGCGCGGCCACATGCTGGAAACCGACCGCCAGGGTTTGGTCGCGGGGTTCGTCGGACAAACGGCTATAAAAACTGCCGAGCGCGTCGATGAAGCGATGGGCGGTGTCCTGTTCATCGACGAGGCATACGCGCTCACCTCAACGGGCCGCGGCTCGCAGGGCGATTTCGGCGATGAGGCAATCCAGACCATGCTGAAGCGTATGGAAGACCACCGGGGCGAGTTTTTCGTATTCGTCGCAGGCTATCCGGAGAATATGGACAACTTTCTGAAAGCCAACCCGGGCCTTGCGAGTCGATTCGACAAGGTGCTGCGCTTTGAGGACTACTCCCCTGAAGAATTGCTGGAAATTGCCCTGTACATGTTCCAGCAGGAGCACTACCGCGTGGAAGAAGACGCCCGGGAGCAACTGGGCAAGTACCTGGCTTTCCTGCACCAGTTCCGGGACAAATATTTCGGAAACGCCCGCAGTGTGCGCCAGGTGGTGTTGGAGGCCATCAAAAACCAGAACCTGCGCGTAGCCGCGGCCAAACTCCGGGAAGACCAGGAGGTACACACCATTATGCTCGACGATGTGGCGACCTTTACGTTCGATAAAGACAAGTTGAACCTGTTCGTGCGGAAGGGTATTGGTTTTGGAAAGTAAGTTGAAAGGAGCATTCTAACTGGCCATGCTTTGTACCCCGGAATGATATTCCGGGATGCGGAATGCTATTTCGGGATGCGGAATGTTATTTCGGGATGCGGAATGCCATTTCGGGATGCGGAATGCCATTCCGCAATACGGAATGTTATTTCGGGATACGGAATGCCATTCCGCGATACGCGTCCATTTCGATATTTTGAAATGGGCCCGGTGAAAGAAAATATCCCCAGAATCTTTGTGTATTTGTAACGCTACTTAAGTTGCTGATCTGGTTATTATGCGAAGCACTCTTTATTTGATAGTATTGACCCTTTTTGCTGCTTTTCCTGCCTGCAAGCAGTCTCCCAAAAGAATTACCACAGAACACGGGTACCAGTTCATCGCCTACAGCAATAAAGGCGGACTCAAGCCGAAACCCGGCGAAAAGGTCGCCGTCAATGTGTACACCTATTTTGGCGATTCACTGGTGGGCAACACCCTGCGCGACCTGGGCGGACCAAGCATACTTACCCTGTATCCAAAGGAGAAAATGCCGGCCAACGTGCCTGCCGTGTACGATGCGACACTTCTTATGGGTGAAGGCGACAGCGCCACGGTTTACCAAAAGATTGATTCTACCATGCTGGCCAGGATTCCACAGGCATTTCAGGATTTGAAGGAAGTGCGTTTTGATGTGGTGCTCGTTGATGTGATTAGCGCGGAGGAGGTGGAAAAAAAACGCGGGCAGGTGCGGGCGCAGGCAGCTGCTGTTACATCCGGCGTCAATAATTTTATACTTGATCTGAAATCCGGAAAACTGAACGACAAACTGATCGCCACCGCCTCGGGACTAAAAGTCGCGATGGTGGAAAAAAATACCGGACGAACCATCAGGGATGGGGAAACCATCTCCGTGCATTATTATGGGTGTTTTATGGATGGCAACAAGTTCGACAGTTCGTTCGACCGGGGCGATCCGATGACCTTTATTGTAGGTTCTTCCATACCCGGCTTTGATGAGGGCATCAGAATGATGAGCCGTGAAAGCAAGGCGTATTTCGTTATACCCTCGGCAATTGCATACGGAGCGGATGGCCGGCCTCCCGTTATTCCGCCCAATACCGATCTGGTATATTATGTGGAGGTGCTGAAATTTTAGGCGTCTACTGCACCTCTTTTTTCAACGCAAATACCTGTATTCTGTCGTTGTTGTTGCTCACCAGTAACAGCGCCTTTCCGCTTGCGCCATTCAGCAATTTCAGGCTGCGTGCGTCTTTGTTGGCCCAAAGTCCTGTGACGCAACCGGTCACAGGTTTAAAATTGCCGCCACCCTGGTTGAGCAGTACCAACCCGTTGCCCGAATCGATGGGACTGGTTTCAATCTGCTGTCCGTAGTCGTTGCCGGCAAGTATGATATCCGGTTTGCCATCGGTATTCAGATCCCGAACGATAAACGCATTGATCGGCGAAATCTGGGCCATGTTGGGCAGGGGTTTCAGTACAAACTTGCCGTTCCGGTTTTCAAAATAAGCCGACTGCAGCACATTGGCATGGAAGCGCTTGGCGGTATTCAATTCGGCGCGCGGATACAGGTCTTCCATAGTTGCGTAGGCGTAGGGTTTGTTGCGGACGTATTTTTTCTTCAATACAGGCAATTGTTTCAGCATGACTTCCCGCAGTGCCAGCGGGTACTCGACCCCGTCTTTGGTGTAACCCATCAACGGATCGACACTGCCGTTGCTGTCGAAATCTTTGGTGTAGATGAACAACGGCGATTCCTCAGAGGCGGTCATACGGGTATTCAGACCGAGATTGCCGGCCATAAAGTCCATATCGCCGTCGCCGTCGAAATCCGCAACCGCCAGGCTGCGCCAGAATCCGTTGGTTTTGTCGAGGCCGAATTTGGCTGTTGCATCTCCCCAGGTCCCGCCGCTGCTTTCGAAAATGGTCAGGGGCATCCATTCGCCTGCCACCAGCATTTCCGCCCGCTTGTCGCCATTCAGGTCGGCAAAAGCGATGTCGCGTACCATACCGCAATAGGCGAAGGTGGGGGCTATTTGCGCCGCAGCATCACTGAAAACGCCCTTGTCGTTGCGCACAATATGGTTGGTCGGCGTAACCGGATAGGAGCCTGGCGTACACCAGCCGCCTATGACGAGGTCGAGATCGCCGTCCTGATCGATATCAAATGGCGTCACAACCGAGCCGCTGTCGAATATTCTGGGTACCGAGGCCGCATCGCGGGTAAAGTTGCCCTTCCCGTCGTTTTTATACAGCCTGGGTTGGTAAACCGCCTCGCCGGCCTTGGCGCTGCAACCGCCGCTGGCGACAAACAGGTCGAGGTCGCCGTCGCCGTCCGCGTCGAATAGCGCTGCGCCGGTATCTTCAAAGGCTTTATCGGTCTCCCAGGTGGGTTGCGAAGCACGGGAAAACTGTCCGTTTGGGCCCTGGATGTACAATGCACCGGCGGAGTTGGCCGCTCCGCCGACATAAAAATCTTCCAGTTTGTCGCCATTGACATCGCCTGCTGCCAGGTAAGGGCCGGGGGTCGACATGCGCCAGGGGATTAGCCGTTCGTGGTCAAAATCCTCAAAGTCGTCTTCTTTATGTACGAAATCGACGCCTGCTGATCCGGATACCTCATCAAAAAAGTCGGTTTGCGGACGGATGAGCGGTTCCAGCGCGCCGGGCTTTGCGTCGCTTATTTTGATGGTCATCCGCTGGTTTACCGGCTGGTTGTTCAGGGTGACCATTTTGTTTCCCGGTGGGAAAAGCACTTCGATCTTGTCGATACTGGTGATGTTGCCCAGTCCAAAGTGCAGCAGCGGCTCGTTGCAGGAGTAAAAACCACGAATTGGCGTCATTTCCTTTTGCCATACACGGTCGCCCACGGTGATGCGGGCAATCGTATTGAAGCCGGTGGGATTGCCGGGTGCGCCTTCAAAATGCAGTTCCAGCCACGCCCCTTTTTTGTTGTCGGCAGCGGTATTGCGGTATACGCTGGCCTCCACTTCGATGTTGCTGACGATCAGGTCGAGATCGCCGTCGTTGTCCAGGTCGGCATAGGCGGCGCCGTTGGAAAAGGTTTTGTCGGTGAAGCCCCAGGCAATCGTTTTGTTTTCAAAGGTCATGTCGCCATTGTTGCGGAACATGTAGTTGCGCAAGGGGACCGTGGGGATGAGGCTGAGGTAGTCGTATATGGTTTTGAAGTGTTTCGGGTCGATGCCGCCGTATTTTTTGTTGATGGAATCGTCGGTAAACTGCACATAATCCAGATCGGTTACGTCGCGCGGATAGCCGTTCGTGATAAACAGGTCGGCCCAGCCGTCCTGGTCGTAATCCTGCCCGAGCACACTCCAGCTCCAGTCCGTCTGGAAAATACCTGCCATGCAACCCACATCGCTGAACGTTGGCAGTGCGGACCCGAGGGTCGGGCCGTTGTTCAACTGTAGCACGTTGCGCATCATCTGCGGGTGGTAGTCGTAACTGTTGAGCGTTTTATAGCGGTCGAATTTCATGACCGTGCTCAGTTGCTTCTGGCGCTGATAGTCCTCAGCCAACATATCCAGCCCAATAAAATCGGATAGTCCGTCACCGTTGATGTCCACCGCATCGGTACCCATCGTGTGGTTCGACATGTGCCGGAAACTCTTTTTGGCCTGGTCGGTGAACGTTCCGTTCCTGTTGTTGATGTAAAAATAGTCGGGCTCGATATAGTCATTGGCGATCAGGATATCCGGATAATGGTCGCCGTTCCAGTCCTGTACCAGGGTGCTCAGTCCGAAGGCGCGATTTTCGACACCGGCCTGTTTGGTGACATCGGTAAAAGTGCCGTTGCCGTTGTTGCGGTAAAGCCGGTCCGAATCAAATTCGGTATGCGGTTTCATGTTGCGTACGATCTTGCCGTCGGGCAATTGTTGCAGGTCCATCCGGTGCGCCAGTCCGAAGTCGGTAGGGAAGTTAATCACGTACAGGTCGAGGTCGCCGTCGAGGTCGTAATCGAAGAAGTTGGCGTGGTTGCTCGGGGAGGGTCGTCGACACCGTACGCGCGCCCGCTTTCCGTGAATGAGTTGTTTTTATTGTTGATAAACAGCAAGTTGCGCCGATGGTCGCCTTCTTTCAGACCAGCGCGGCACACATAGATATCCGACCATCCGTCGCCGTTTGCATCGGCAATGGAAACACCCGTTTTAAAGCCCTCCGGCGCGGCCACGCCTGCCGCAGCAGTGATGTCCTCGAATTTGAGCCCGCCTTTATTCAGGAATAGTTTGCATTCGCCGGTGGTGGAAGAAAAAAACAGATCCTGAAGCCCGTCCTTGTTCACATCGATGACCCCTATACCGCCGCCGTTGTAAAAATTCGGATTCCGGACAATATTGTTGAAAAAATCCTCCTGGAACTGTGTGGCAAAATGGATGTTGCTTTCAGAAGCGGGCAGTTTCTGGAACAACGCATCGGCAGGCGCCGTGATGTTATCGTCGTCATTGCCGGAAGTTGTGCCCTCTTTTTTGCCCTGGCAGGCGAATAACAGCAGCACCATGATCAGGACGGGTATCCGGGCAATTGCACGGATTGGGGTTATGAAAATCGACGGATGCGTCATTGTTTTCGTTTTTACGGTTGAATTGTGACGGTGTTTGCACGGTGGTCGTGGAGCGTCGGCAAAGGTAGCACAGCCTGCAGCGCAATGGAAAAAAGTCGCTGATTTTTCAATACTTGTTAAGTTTGCTTCCGGCTTGCCCCCGCTTTCCACCCTCATATCGAACGAATCATGCTGCGACGTTCCTTTTTGCAAAAAACAACCCTCGCCGGCGCCGGTGTCCTGTTGGGACTCAAACCGGAGCCTGTCATCGGCCATGGAGCCTTTCGTTATCGCATCAACACCCGCTGGTGCAAAGCCGATCCAGACACCTATCCGGTAAAGAACTGCCACGAAATGGCTTTCGACAAGCAGGGCCGAATCTTTATGACTACCGACGATATTCGCAACAACATCCTGGTTTTCAACAAAGACGGCGAAGTCCTCAACGCCTGGGGGCACGAATTTCCGGGTGCGCACGGACTTACCCTGCACGACGAAGGCGGGGAAGAAGTGCTCTACATTACCGATTATGAACGCCACAAGGTCGTGAAAACCAACCTCAAGGGGGAGACATTGCTTACCATCGAATGGCCGGCAGATTCAGGAAAGTACAATGCTCGGACCGAATTCAGGCCCACCGAGACGGCTATCGGTCCCGATGGGGATATTTTTATCGCCGACGGTTATGGCAAAGACCATATCCTGCGGTACAGCCACGACGGTAAACTTAAAAACGTATTCGGCGGTCCGGATGTGCTGCGCAACGCGCATGGCATCGCGCTCGATACCCGCGACGGCAAATCACCGGCCCTGCTGGTCACTTCCCGGGCGGAAAATGCCCTGAAACGCTTTTCACCGGAGGGTGTACTGCTGGAGACTATTCCATTGCCCGGCGCATATATTTGTCGTCCTGTGGTGCAGGGTGAACACGTTTTTTTTGCAGTACTGATCAGCGAATTGCCCTGGGACGGCGGGACGGGATTCGTTTGTATCCTCGACAAAGACAACCGGGTGGTGTCGGCGCCAGGGGGAAGTACGCCGCAATACGACGCGAATGGCAAACTCGATCCCCTTTACCAAACGGTAAAAGTATTCCGGCACCCCCACGATGTATTGCCCGATGCCGACGGCAACCTGTTTGTGGCGCAGTGGAACAGCGGAAATGTTTACCCCACTTTTCTGGAGCGCGTCTGACCCCCTGCAGCAATAATTTTCTTTCGGCATTTTCCTGTTATGATGAAACACTTCCTCGTCTTTTGCTGTCTCGCTCCTGCACTGGTTGCTGCTCAGGAGTACCACCTGGCGCCTCCTAAAATAATGGCGGACAGTATCTTTTTCCTGCAACATTCGACGGTGCGCCTGGCATTTGCGCTGGAAGGCGCGGCTGTATATTTTACCACAGATGGCAGCCTTCCTGTCCTGAACAGCCCGGTTTACAACGCACCCCTGTCCCTGAGCGCCTCTTCCACTGTTACCGCAGTATCGCGGCATCCGGAATACATCGCCGGCAAGCCGGCAGCCGTGCAGTTGATCAAAGCGGGGTTTTTGCCGGACAGTATCCGGCTCCTCGCGCAACCTGATACGCAGTATGCCGGCTCTGGAGAAAAGGCACTTTCCGATCTTCAGAAAGGCGGCAGTGACCTGCACGACGGACGCTGGCTGGGCTTCCGGGGCGATACGGTGGAAGCGGAATTTGTGTTTTCAAAACCCGTTTCCTGCCGCCAGATCATAGTCAGCACCTTGTCCGACCCCGGTTCGTGGATATTTCCGCCGCGTCGTATCGACATATATGGCGAAACGACCTCCGGAACCTGGCAGCATTTGGGCAACTGGAAATCGAACCAGCAATACAACTGGAAACAGCAGTCTGCCGATTATGCCCTGTACAAGGAGATCGAAATCAAACAAATACCTGCCCGCCGGTTTAAACTTAAAGTGATATCTTTTGGTTATCTGCCGGCAGATCACCCCGGCGCTGGCGCGCCTGCCTGGCTTTTTCTGGATGAGGTGATCTTTCAATAGGTATCGATATGAAAAAGATCGTGGTTGCCATAACCGGTTCTTCCGGTTCCATTTATGCCAAAGTATTGCTCGACAAATTGACCGGGTTTCAGCACCAGACCGACGCCGTCGGTGTGGTACTGTCTGATAATGCCAGGGTCAACTGGGAACTGGAGATCGGGCCTGTGGATTTTTCAGACTACCCGTTCCGGTTTTATGAGAAAAACGACTTTTATGCCCCCTTTGCCTCCGGCTCCGCCAAATTCGACACCATGATCGTTTGTCCCTGCTCCATGGGTACACTGGCGCGTATCGCCACGGGAGTCAGCAACGACCTGGTGACCCGCGCGGCAGATGTGGTGTTGAAAGAGCGGCGGCGGCTCATCCTCGTCACCCGCGATACACCGCTTAGCCTGATCCATATCAACAATATGAAGACGGTGACGGAAGCGGGCGGGATCATCTGTCCTGCAACGCCATCGTTCTATTCCAGGCCAAAAAACCTGGAAGAAGTAGCAGCGACAGTTGTAGACCGGGTACTTGATCTGGCGGGTCTGGATATCGGGACATACCGGTGGGGCACGGCGGATTAAGACTTTTCACCGCTAGTCGAATAATTTCGTGTAATCGTTCTCGTCGCGCAGCATCTCTTTGGGTTTCTCATTGATATCCAGGGTTTTTTCGGATTTCTGTTTGGTTTTGGCCGTCCCGGAAAGCAGCGGGCTTTCTTTTTCCCATTTTTCCAGCAATTGCAATCCTTCCTCTTCGAAGACACCGTTTTGGAGGTCGATGGAATCCATGAGGTTGCGGCTGGTGTCCATAAAGCGCTCCATCTCGCCTACTTTAGTGCTTACATCCTCGGCAAGCGTCTCCAGTGCCTGATCGAACAGGGCGCGCTGGTCCGGGCTCCCGCTGACAATACTCATCGCCGATTGTATGGCGCTGTGGCTTGCGACGATTGCTTTGTACTCCTGTTCCTTGACCGTCACCTGGTCTTTGGTGTCCTCCAATACAATTTCGGAGTTCTCGTACATCTTGCTGAGGATACGGTACAGCACCTCCATCCGCTTGTACAACACCTCGTATTTGCTGTTGGCATCCTGGAGGCGACCGGCCTTGCGGGCAGAAAGGGTCATATTCTTGTCGTCGTTCTTCTTCTTTGCCTGGTCTGCCACCGTCATATTCTTTTTAATCTCGGCGGTATTTGCATCCATGATGCCTTTTAGTTGGCGCATTTGCCCACGCAGGGCGCCAATCTGTTTGCTCATTTTGCGCAGGTTATCCTCCAGGTCTTCGATGTACGACTTGAGAATGGAGATCGGGTCGATCTTTACAAATATGCCGGTAATCCAGCGCATGATGGATTTGTACATGTACCAGACCAGGTTGCGCATTTTCGGGTCGAGCACGACATAGATTACGGCTGCCAGGGCCGCCAGCATACCTGCCAGGTACAGGGTGTTTTGCGCCATCAAAACCAGGGTGGGCAGCATGCTGCTGAGCAGGACACCGCCGCCCAGGGCAAGTGCCAGCAAAAAAAGTCCTCCCGTTAAGCCTTCAGGGCGTTGCCAGAATGATTTTTGATTCATGTTCAATTTTTATAAAAAGAAAACCTGCGCTTATCAGTGCGGCACGTTTACAGGAACTTGTGCATGTTTTCAATATCCTGATCGATTTGAAGTACAACGGATTTGTGCGTTTTGTCAAACGCGGCCCTGGCTTTTTCGAGTTTTTCGCCTTCCAGGTTCACCGATTTTTCTGCCTGGTCGATCTGGCTGAGGTATCCGGCCACTTCATCCTGCAGCCGGGTTATCTCGGCTTTGTGGCGCGCGATCTGGTCGTTCAGGCGTTTGATCTCCTCCTGGCGGGCCGTGATTTTCGTGGTGTTTTGGTTGTCGAGGGCTTTGTCAAATTGTTCCCTTTCTTTTTCCACGACATTGCGGTAGTATGCTGCCGTTTCGAGCAGTTTTTCCTTGGTTACGCCGACGGTGGCCGCTGTAGTGAAAGCGCTTTTATGGGCGGTGGCGTCGTCGAGTTTCATTTGCATCAGGCTGACTACTGCGCGTTTGAATTCGAAGTAATCAAAACCGGGCAGGTTGTTTTTTTCAATGGCGCCGGTCAGGAATTCCAGGCTTTTATCGTCGAGACCATCCGTCGTGAAAAGCGATTTGGTAGTGATCATGGATTGAAGTGGTAGGTTAGTGAGTAATGCGTTGGTGTGTGACAGGTTGTGACTTATTGGGCGAAAAAGCAGGAATTGGAGCAATCCGACCTCATAAATGCGACGAAGTGGCAAATTTAGCCGAATAGTGGCCGTTTAAGAACCAAACATTTGTTTTATCCCGAAAAAATTGACTTAATTTGTCTTGTCTAAATGGCATGTTCTGATGACTCCCGTAAAATTGAACGTTTACATCTCCTATACCGGCGCTGACCGGAAAGCGGTTGAAACACTGCGGGACTGGCTGTATCCCATGCGCGATGAGGTAAATGTCTGGTTTAACGACCCTCCCAAACCTCCCAAGCCACTGCCGCTTCCCTGGGAACTGATCGCTTCGGTATTGCCGGTTTTTCGCCCGCGCGACTACCGCAAGGATTATGCAAAGGTGGACCGCCGCCGCAAGGAGCGCGCGCACATCTACCTGTTTATGACCAGTTATTCATCGCTGAACGACGGGCAGGTCGACAATGACATAACACTTGCCGTGGATCGCCGGATTGAAGGCGATATGCTCAGTCCACAAATCTATCCGGTCATTCTGGCGCCTTCGATGTGGAAAGACCGCTCCCGGCTGGCCCGTTTCGAGCCGATCGGCCCAAAAAAATCGCTGTCCGAATTTAAACCCGCCGATGAGGGCTATCTCGCGATCACACAACAACTCAGCAAAGTCATTACAGATATGCAGCGCAGCCTCGATGAGGCCAAATACGCACAGTCGAGGCTGAAAAGCCAGAGCGCGGAAGCCCTGCCCGCAGGTGCGGGTCCTTATCTGGGCGACGAGGATGAACTGCTCGAATTTCGGGCCCCTGCACAAATGAACCCGCCGGAATGGCTTGGCTGGATGATTATCTTCTTGCTTTTCCTCTCCTTTGCACGCGGCATGCAGCGTGACAAGCCTGAGCCCACCATCAGCAGCCATGTTCAGAACGCCAAGACCTGGCAGCCCGAATACGAGCGGAAACATCCGCCGGTGCAGCCCAGGGTTGATGTTCCGATGCGGCCGGTGGAGTAGGGTAAAACGCTCCATTGCCATGTTGGCAGCTCCGTCACTCCAATTCTGCATTTTCCCAAAAACATCTACTTTTGCACAGCCCTGCAAAATAATATTCATACGCTCACTCCTCTCATACGCGCACACATGGGTGATATACAACTCGACGACTGGAAAATTGAACAACAGGAATGGCTTGAAGCCCTGGAAGAGGTCCTTGAAAGTCAGGGTAAGGGCCGTTCGGAAGAACTGTTCCGCGCGCTGCGCTATCTGCTGGCCCGTAAAGGCGTCGCCAACGGAGGCCCGGCCCTCAACACGCCTTACCTGAATACCATTGCACCGGAAGACCAGCCGGCCTATCCCGGCGATCTGGAGATGGAGCAACGCATCGAAAATATTCTGCGCTGGAATGCCCAGGCTATGGTACTGCATGCCCAGGACAAAGACCTGGCGTTGGGCGGCCACATCGCCACCTATGCAGCCAGCGCCACCATGACGGAAGTGCTGCTGCACCACTTCCTGCGCAAGCGCTCGGCGGATTACGGCGGCGACCTGTTCATGTTCCAGGGACACGCTTCGCCGGGCATTTACGCACGCGCGGTTTGGGAAGGCCGACTGAGCGAACAGCAAATCGGCGACTTCCGGCAGGAGACCCTCGGCGGCGTGTCAAGTTATCCGCACCCGCGCCGGATGCCCAAATTCTGGCAGGCGCCTTCAGTGAGCATGGGTCTCGGCCCAATGACCGCACTGTACCAGGCGCGTTTTTACAAATACCTGGAAAACAGGGGGTTGAAGCCGGAAAACGGCGGCAAGGTCTGGCATTTTATCGGCGACGGCGAAATCGACGAACCGGAAATATACGGCACGATCGGACTGGCCAGCCGGGAGAATCTCGATAATGTGGTATTTGTGATCCACTGCAACCTGCAGCGGCTCGACGGTCCGGTGCGCGGCAACGGCAAAATCATCCAGGAAGTGGAGCGCCATTTCTTCGGCGCGGGCTGGGAGGTCATCAAAGTGATCTGGAGCAGCGACTGGGATGCCTTGCTGGCTAAAGACGAGGACGGCGTGCTGCTTTCCCGATTTGAAAATCTGGTCGACGGACAGTTTCAGGAAATGGCCTCGGCCAATGACGGGGCTTTGACCCGTAAAATGCTCATCGGCAGCGACGACCTCAGCGAACGGATCACGGCGCTGCTGTCTGACACCACCGATGAACAACTGGCTAAAATGCGCCGCGGTGGTCATGACGCCGAAAAAATATTTGCAGCCTACGACCGCGCCGTGAAGGCCGGCAAGCCCGTCGCCGTTATTGTAAAAACGGTTAAAGGCTACGGTATGGGTAAAGCCGCCGAAGGCAAAAACAAGGCGCACCAGACCAAGGACCTCAGCGACGACAGCCGCGTGGAAACCAAAAACCGGTATGGCATTCCGATTACGGACGAGGAGGCCAAAAATGCCAAATTCTGGTACCCCGGTCCCGATGCGCCGGAGACAAGATACCTGCTCGAACGCCGCAAGGCCCTCGGCGGGTTCCTGCCGGAGCGTTCGGATGTGTATGAAAAATTCAACCTGCCGGATATCTCCTTGTTTGACAAACAAATGAAAGGCAGCGCTGCCAGCGCCGGTAAGGATTTCTCTACCACGGCAGCAATGGTGGATGTGATGACCCAACTCGCCCGTAATGCGGAAGTCGGCAAATACATCGTACCCATCGTACCCGACGAGGCCCAGACATTCGGCATGGAACCCATGTTCAACTCTGTGCAGATATGGAACCAGAAAGGGCAACTGTACACCCCCCTGGAAATAGGCATTTCAGTTATCAAATACAAGGAATCGAAAACGGGCCAGGTATTGCAGGAGGGGATCAATGAGGACGGCGCCACAGCATCTTTCACAGCTGCCGGAACGGCCTACGCCCTGCACGGGTTGCCCATGGTGCCGTTTTACATCTATTACTCCATGTTCGGATTCCAGCGTGTGGGCGATATGGTATGGGCGGCAGCCGACATGATGGCCAAGGGCTTCCTGCTCGGCGGCACGGCCGGGCGCACCACGCTCAACGGCGAGGGCTTGCAGCACCAGGACGGCCATTCTATTCTCATTGCCCAGACAATGCCGGCCGTTATACCCTACGATCCTGCTTTCGCCTACGAACTCGGCGTGATCGTACACGATGGCCTGCAACGCATGTATGTGCAAAACGAGCACCATATCTATTACATCACCTTGTACAATGAGAACTACCTGATGCCTGAAATGCCCAAAGGCGTGGAAGATGGCATCAAACGGGGCTTGTACCGCTTTAAAAAATCAGAGAGCAAGGGCAAAGGCGCCAAAGCGCACCTGTTCGGCTCGGGCGCAATTATGCAGCAGGTATTGAAGGCTGCCGAAATACTGGAAAGCGAAGGCGTGAGCACAGATATCTGGAGCGCTACCTCATGGAGCCTACTTTACCGCGACGCGACGACCTGCGACCGCTGGAACCTGCTGCATCCCGGCGAAAAGGAGAAGGTGCCCTATGTACAGCAACTTTTAAAAGACGAAGAGGGGGTATTCGTCAGCGCCAACGACTGGATCAAACTTACAGCAGGCCAACTGGCGCCATGGATGCCGAAGGAATTTATCGCCCTGGGTACCGACGGATTCGGACTGTCGGAAAGCCGGGAAAACCTGCGCGATTACTTCGAGATATCGCCCAAATACATCGCCTTTGCCGCCGTGCGCCTGCTGCACAAACAGGGAAAAGTGAGCGACAAGGCCGTGAAGGATTTTATGGCGAAATACGGCGTGGAAGGGGAGAAGATGGATCCGATGAGTGTTTGAAGTTTGTCAAGTTAACGCATAAACACAAAATCGCCGACCCGGAACATATCCCTGGTCGGCGATTTCATTTTATTAAAACAGCCGGATTTTAATCCATTTTCACGATTTTGACCTGTTCCTGCCGGCCTTCACTGATGATCCTGCAGTCGTACACACCGCTTTCCAACTGATTGCTGTAAACGGGTATCCGGTGAATTCCAGCGTCCAGTTGATCGTTTTGATAGATCAGGCGGACGCTGCGGCCCGTGACATCAATTAACTGAATGTATACTTTTCCTGCGGTGGCCGTTTCAAACGTTACCGTGAAGTTCTGATCAAACGGATTGGGGTATACCGATGCTTTTAAAGCCGGCCCCGTCTCGCCTTCCGGTTTGCTGCGCGATCCGGTCGCCGCATCATAAAAATACACGTTCGGGTTCTCTTTTCCGGCCAGGGCTGCATCGGGTTTTGTGCCCGTACAGGGGTCGCAGGCCTGTATGCGCGCCAGAAAATCGCTGCCGTGCTGGGCCCAAAAGCCCGGGCGCAGGATGATTTCGTCGCCAGCAAAAAACTGTGCGGAAGTAGCAGGGGCAATGGTGACATTTCCCATGGTCTCCAGGCGGTCCCTTGAACGGTAGGCGCCGCTGGCAGGATTATCCGTCACGGTAATGTTGGCCGGGCAATCGATGACCACATCATCGTTATTGATGTCCAGGAAGATATTATCGGAGCAGATCACCATAATCCGGCCTTGCGTCGTGATGGCATTGGCAGGGATGGCGACGGATTGCGAACCGTCGTTGGGCACATTATCTGCCAGCAGGATGCTGAAATTCTGTCCGCCGTCGAGCGACAACCAGATATCCACGTTGGCGCAACTGACGGGCGGGGCGGTGGTGTTGGCCACATTCCAGTTGATGACCGTATTATCATCAGCGAACAGGCAAACATCGCTGGTACCGATAGCGGTCATCACAAAAGGCCCTGCCGTGGCATCCACATTGACCACCATATCATCCTCATCCGTACAGCCGCCACCCGTGAAATTATCCCTTGCCGTTACCCGGAAATTCAGGATACGTGATACGCTGGGCAATACTTCCCAGGTGGAGGGAAGGGTGTTGTCCAGTATTACCGGCAACCTCGGAAAATAGCGCACCGGAGAACTGACGGGGGTAAAGGACCTGAAAACAGGCCCTCCTGTTGCCGTGGAAGCGGGTGGATGCGAGATCAACTGATTATCCATCTGTTCCCAGCAAAAAGTGAGGGCATTTCCGTTGGGGTCGGCGCCTGCTGCCGTAAGCCGGAATGCCGTGCTGACAGGGATGATGAAATCAGCGCCGGCGTTAACGGAAGGCTGGAGGTTGGACACTGGTACCGGACTGGCGCAGCCGCTTCCGCCTCCGGAAACGACGAAGTTGCCGATTTGCTGGAGGCTTATGGCGTGAAAATAGGCGTCGCTGTTGGACTGGACGTCGACCGGACTGCAAATCCCGGCATAGGCCATGATGGTGGAGCCGCTGCCCGGTTCGAAGGCCGATGGTCCGGACAGATTGCCGGGTGAGCAATTCACCGTCGTACTTTCGTTAAAAGTATGTTCGGCATTGAACTGGTGTCCCATTTCGTGTGCGACGTAGTCGATGTCGAAAGCATCCCCGATAGGCGCCCCGCTGCCCGTCACGCCCCTGGCTTTGCTGCCGGAGCAGACGACGCCCAGACTGGCCAGGCCGCCGCTGTTGGTACCGAATACATGGCCGATATCGTAGTTGGCGGTACCGATTACCGCGTCGACATTCGTTTGGTTTTCGCCGATCATCGTATTCGGGTTCCCGTTGGTGTACGGGTCCGTGGATGCATCGGTATAGATCAGCAGGTCGGTGTTGCCGATAATATTCATGCGGATCGAGCAATCCCTTTCGTAAACGCCGTTTACCCGGTTCATGGTGGTGTTCATGGCTGCCAGGGCCAATGCGACCGTTCCGCCGTGGAAAGTGGTGTATTCCCCCGTGGCGGCCAGGGCCAGGCGATATTCGCGCCTGGTACCGCAGTCGCCGGCAGATTTTTGAGCCGAATTTTGCTCCATGCCGGCGCCCGAACCATGTTCTCCCGACAGGCAACTCCAGCCG
Organism: Lewinellaceae bacterium; assembly: GCA_016712415.1. Classification (GTDB taxonomy): domain Bacteria; phylum Bacteroidota; class Bacteroidia; order Chitinophagales; family Saprospiraceae; genus M3007. The sequence continues at coordinate 74,121 of JADJRC010000010.1, forward strand.
TCCTCCCTGCGCGAATCTTTTTTGTAATAGCTGATATGGTGCCGGTTGTCGCCCACAACAACCGGGGCAACATAAATGGCGTCGCTCTTTGCGGATAACACCTGCGCATTAAAGCCGTGCGGAGAAAGGTCCAGGCGGATGGTCACTTCAGGGTCGTCTGCCTGATGACCGGCAAAGGTTTGTATCTCCGGATATCTCAAGGCAAGGTCGGGGGCCATAACAGGATCATTGTATATTTCAAAGCGGCGACTACTGCCGTCCGGAAGCGGCAGGTCGAACAGGATCGTGGGTTTGAAGGCCTTGGCAGCAAAATCAGTGGGAACAGCCGACAGTATGTCCTTCAACTGATCAATATCTGCTTCCAGCAGGCGAAATTTTTGGGGCAGCATGGGTTCCCGGTTGCCGTTTTTAGGCGCCCGGAGTTCCTGAATATCTTTCCATGGCCCGGTCATGTCTTGCCTGACGATCGGTTCCTGTGCCGATATGCCATGTAGCAGGCAACAAAACATGACCCAAAAGGCATATATTTTGTTTTTCATTATATTTTCATTTTAGGATTTGGGCGATACCTGCAATGGTACAGGCGCGTCCGGAATGATGGTGAGTCTCGGTACCGGACGTTTACCGTTGTTCCAGTTTTTCGATCCGGGCTTTCAACTGGTCGTTCTCGGCCCGGAGTGCCTGCATTTGCTTGTTCGCCTCGATCATGTACAGGTACAGTTCTTCGATTTTTTCCATTTGCGCTTTTTGCGTCAGACCGAGATCAAGGCCGTTTTCTGCCACATCATTGGCAGAGGCGATTCCCGGCAGGTGTTTGTTTTCGAGGATGTACTGTTCCACTTCCACCAGCGGCTTGAGTTCGTAGCCGGTTTCGAACACATAATCCGGCCAGCTGGGCTGTAATTTGACCTTGACTTCCTCGGCAATCATACTGCCGTTGACATACAACATATGGCCGCCTGGCGTGGCGGGCGGGTTGCCGACGACGAGCCTGCCGTCGACACGACCATTGCCGTCTACCTGAAGGCTGCCGTCGATATTGGCGTTCAGGTCTACATCGAGGTCGTTGGTAATGTTGGTATTGCCGTTGATACGGGTTGCGCCGTTTACGGTGAGCAGGTTGGCCGGGTTAAATACCGGTGTAGCCGGGGCAGGGGCTGCGGGAATGCCGCCGATCACGACGTTGGCGCCGTCGTCGTACAACTGGCTGTCGCCCAGTGAATTGGAAATAGGGCCTGGCGGGCGGAACCGGGCTACGAGATTCGGGCGGCCCATGATATCGGCGCTGGAAAGCAGTTTTTCCCATGCGGCGCCCCATGCGGCTGCGGCACCGGCATCGCGGCGGTTCCAGATGCCGTCCTGGCCGAAGAACATTGGTGGTCGTAGGCGCCGCCACCGGGCGCGAGGCTCAGAATGCCGCCGAAGTCGTTGATACCTGCCGCTGCGGGCACACCAAGCGTCGACCGCAATTTGCGTTCAAAATAGGCTTCATCCGAGTAGGTGTTCGGCGCATCATTGGCAGGGGAAAGGTTGTCGAAGTGAATCCGTCCGTGGAAGCGCCCCGATGTGTGGGTATTGCCCAATACATCCAGGTTAAAGGCGGGGTTCATTTCACCGATCCCGACCAAACCGTTGGAAGTGATGATCATTTGCCGGTTCAGGCCGGCGGCGTTGCGCGTGCTGAAGATCATGTTGGCCGGAATTACGCCGAAGCTTACCGGGCCGGTGATATACGACTGGATTGTCGCGCCGGATTGTTTGCCGTCTACGCCGATGGCGGTCAGGCCGACCCATTTCAGGGTGCCGAGCAGGTCGCCGTTGAGTGCGGGCGATGGCTGGGTGGGAAAGTTGTTGTACCGGTACATGACCAGCGTGGGGTTGGTGCCGGCAGACTGGCTAAAAAGTTGTCCGGACATCAATGCCAGGACTGCAACAAGAGCGGAGCAGGAAATAAATTTTTTCATTTGGTCAATTTTTAGGTGAAAAACAGGGTGAATGTAAAAACGGACCAAAGGCGGATTAATGCGATCTTCGAAACCACGGGTGTGGGTCTGTGACGAATCACTGGGTGATAATGTCACAGCACTGCGGGAGCGTGAACAGGTATTGATAAATCTTGCCGGAGCCAAGCCATGCGTAAAAATGAGGAAGCCGGCCGGTGGCAGGCAACTGCTTGAATTACAGTTTTTTCTCTGCCTTTTCTTTTTTCTTTTTTTCTTTTTCCAGTTTCTTGAAATACCGCCGGAATAAAAAATTGTGTTTCAGCGCTTCCATGTTTTCGTTGAACCGCGCAGTACCTTCTTCCAGGTTGCCCAGGGTATTTTGCAGGCGTGCGGCGGCCAGCGAATCTTTCATCATCAGGTTGGCAGGGCCGGTCCCCGGTCGATATCGTTTTGCAGCCCCTGGACCAGGTCGTTCATTTCCTGCGCCAGTTGATCGGCCTGGTTTTCAACCGACTGGAGTTTCAATACGACCTGGTTCAGTTGGGTGGCCATGCTGGTGTCGGTCAGCAGATATCCCAGGGCGCCTTTCCCTTCACGGACGTTCCCGATACTGCTCCTTATATCGCTGGTGGCGGCATGGATATCCTGCATTGATTCGGAGGCGGATGCGGTTGCATTGCGCAGGTTGACCAGCGACGCTTTCAGGTTTTGCGACAGGCTTTTATCGTTGAGCAGGGAAGAAATCTGGGAGCTTTGGTTGATCCGGTCGATGGTGAGTTTTAACCCTTCCGAAATGGTCAGGATATTCTGGTTGGTTTTGTCCAGCGTCCGCAGCATGGCTTCGGTACTGACGTCTTTCTCCGATTGCAGCACATCTCCGGGTTCGATCAGCGGAGCAGGCTCCTTTGAGGGCAGGAGATTGACCACACGGTTTCCGATAAGTCCGTCGGTGCCGATAGAGGCAATGGCGTTTTTACGGATGACTTTTTTCATCTCGTCATTGAGCGCCAGGGTGACAACGACGAGGGTGTCGTTCACAAGTTCCACTTCTTCGACGATTCCGACGACGATTCCGGAGACCCGGACATTGTTGCCGGCTACCAGGCCGCTTACATTTTCAAAATTTGCCTTGATTTCAAATCGGGAGGCGAAAATGCTTTGATTTTTGCCCAGCATATAGAGAAAAAGGATGAGCAACAGCAGGCCTGTGAGCACGAAAATGCCCAGTTTTACATTGTCTAAGGTGCGTTTTGCCATAATATTTTATTCAAAAAAAGCCCGAACCTTCGGGTCGGTTGATGTCTTCATTTCATCGTATGTACCCTGTGCGTAGCATTTTCCGTCGATCAGCATTATGATCCGTTCACCGGCCAGTCTGACGAGTTTCAGGTCGTGGGTAATGACCAGCGACGATGTCTGGTATTGTTGCTGCACCTCCCGGATCAGTTCGATGATCTCCATACCGGTGATGGGATCAAGGCCGGTAGTGGGCTCATCGTACAGGATGATCGCAGGTTTGAGGATCAGCGTTCGCGCCAGGGCAATGCGCTTGCGCATACCTCCGGACAACTCGGCGGGCATCATATCGACGGTATGGGGCAGTCCGACGCTTTCAAGTACCATATGGACCAACTCGTCCACCTGTTTCTGTTCGGTATGCATCCAGTGCCGGCGCAAGGGAAATTCCAGGTTTTCGCGGACGGTCATGGAGTCGTACAGCGCATTGCTTTGAAAAAGAAAGCCCACCTTGGCGCGTATCTGGTCCAGTTCCTCATACCGGAGCTCGGGTACGTTTTGTCCGAATACCTCAATCCGGCCACCATCGGGGCGGAGGAGGCCGATAATGCATTTGATCAGGACTGATTTTCCCGACCCCGATTTCCCGAGTACCACAAGGTTTTCTCCCCTGTACAAGGTCAGGTCGAAGTGGTCGAGCACCACATTGCTCCCGAATGCCTTGCAGAGATCCTTGATGATGATAACCGGTTCGCTTGTATCCATTTTAATAATACCAGACTAATTCCGTGATCTGAACTGCAAGCAGATCGAGGATAAAAATGAATACGGAAGCCATGACAACAGCCGAATTGGCTGAACGCCCGACACCTTCCGTTCCTTTTTTGGAATAATATCCTTTGTAGCAACCAACAATCCCGACGGCAAAACCGAAAAAGAAGCATTTGATCAGCGCGGGAATTGCATCGTAATAGGCCAGATTTTCGATCACCTGGGCCCAGAACAATTTTAAACTCAGCACATCGTAGATGTTCACGCCGATCCAGGAGCCATACAATGAAATGGCATCGGATAGCACCACCAGTACCGGCAGCATGAGCGTTGCGGCAAGGGTGCGTGTGACAACAAGATATTTGAACGGATTCGTGCCGGACACCTCCATCGCATCAATCTGCTCGGTGACACGCATGGAACCCAGTTCAGCGCCGATACTGGAGCCTATCTTGCCGGCAAAGATCAGTGCGGTAATAACGGGACCGATTTCCCGCACAATGGCGATGCTGACCATAGCCGGAATCTGGGCTTCCACGCCATAGCGCACCATACTGGGCCGCAACTGCATGGTGAGCACCAGCCCCAAAATGAAAGCAGTCAGGCCAACCAGGGCAAGCGACTTATAACCGATGACAAAGCATTGATGCGCGAATTCACTGAATTCATACCGGGGGCGAAACACTTCCCTGAAAAAGCGGGCGGTGAAACGGGCCAGATCACCGATCTCGTCCAGCAAGGCTTTATTGATGGAATAGTCTGACATAAACTGCACATTGTTTCCGGGTTCACTTCCTGAAAATGAAGCAATTGTCATCCGGTAAGTTATAATCCATAAAGATAACGGCTGAATCTTTTCCGGGGCAAGGTACCTTTGTCACCGTAAGCCATGCGTTACGTCAATACTCTCCCCGGTTTATTTCTTATCGTGCTTGCCTACCAGGGCAACGCACGGCAAATTCAGGATTACCCATTGTCAACCCGAGCACTTAAAATTGTGATTATCGGTTCCTCAACCGCCGCCGGAACGGGCGCCAACCCTCCCGACAGCGCCTGGGTGAACCTGTACAGGGATTATCTGCGGGGCATCAATCCGGCCAATGAGGTGATTAACCTGGCCATGGGGGGCTATCAGACGTATAATTTGATGCCTTCGAGCTTCAAGCCCCCGCGCCACCGCACGCATCCCGATACCCTTCGCAATATCAGCAAGGCATTGTCGCTCCGGCCCGACGGCATTATCCTTAACCTTCCCTCCAATGACGCAGCGGCGGGATTCTCACAAGAGGAACAACTGGCCAACTTCGATACCATCGCCCGGGCTGCAGCACAGGCAAATATACCCATTTGGATTTGTACGACACAGCCGCGCAGCTTTAGTGCGGATAAAATATGGACCCAATTGGTGATACGGGATTCGATCCTGCAAAACTTTGGCGACAGAGCGATTGATTTCTGGAGCGGCGTGGCCGGGCCGGAAGGATTGATCGGGCTTTTCTATAACTCCGGCGACGGGATACACCTGAACAATGCCGGGCACAGGGTCCTGTTTGAAAGTGTGCAGGCACGCAATATCCCCGAAGAACTGTACAAGTTGCCCGGACAAACGGCAGAACCCGAATCCGCAGAAGCAGTTGGGCCGCAGCGCAGCATGCTGAACCGGATCGCGAGGTGGGTTTCGGAGTTCGTATCAGGTAAAAAGTGATCCATACTTTTTTACATTTGCCAGAATACATTTTCTTCTGTATGAATATTTCACCTGATCTTCTGCTTCAGTACGGCGCTGTGGTAAAGCACTACCGCAGGCACGACGACATTTTTCGGGAAGGGCAGGTCGCCTTTTATTACTATCAGATACACACCGGGCTGGTCAAAATGATCAACCGCGGTGAAGAGCACGATTTTATCCAGGGTATTTTTACAGAAGGAGAAAGTTTTGGCGAGCCGCCCATGATCGGCGAATTTTCCTGCCCCGCTTCGGCAATTGCCATCACAGATGTTCAACTCTATGCTTTGCCGCGTCGCCACTTTATCGAATTGTTACGGGCCAATTTTGAGGTGCATTTTTCCTTTACCGTACATATGTGCAACCGGGTGCTGTACAAGGCCGAACTGCTCAAATCAATCAACCTCGGGCTCCCGGAAGAGCGGATCATTGCAGTGATCGATTTGCTCAAATCAAAACTGTCCAGGGATCGCTATGGCCACGACGGGCACTTCGTGGTCCCGGTTACCCGTCAGGAAATAGCCGACATGACCGGGCTTCGGGTGGAAACCGTGATCCGAAAAGTCGGCATGCTGGAAGAACAGGGCAAGGTCGTGGTTGCCGACCGGAAGATATTACGCGCATACTGACCGTGTGATTTTCAACACCTCCCGTTATGATCTTTATCATCGGATACCTTTCCTGAATGGCAGGTAGGCCATTTTTCCTTTGTTTTCCCCGGGCTTTCCTTCATTTTCCGCTTTTCCGTCCTTGCCGCCGGTTTATGATTTGAGTCATACACCCGGACATATACTACCTGTAATCTTGTGGCATTGAAATCAAATTGTTCAATCAAAATCACTCGTAGTATGAAAACATTGTACGGGGCCTTTTTCCTGCTCCTTTTCAGTTTGGCCGCATGTGGCGGCGGCGATAAATCGGGAGGCAACACACCGCCGCCGCCTGAAGCAGCTTCTCCCGAAGCGCAAATGCTTGCGGAAGGCAAGGGGGTGGGGGAGGTGAAAAATGTGGAACTCAAAACGCCGCTCGAAGCGGAACGCATCGACCGCGGCAAGGCTATTTACGAAATGAAATGCTCGTCGTGCCACAAACTGGATGACAAGAAATTTGTAGGGCCCGGATGGAAAGGGGTGACCCAAAACCGCAAGCCTGAATGGATTATGAACATGATAACCAATGTGGATATCATGCTCGATAAAGACGAAGAGGCCCAAAAACTCCTGCAACTCTGCCTCACCCGAATGCCTAACCAGAATGTCTCTATCGGCGATGCGCGCGACGTGCTGGAGTTCATGCGTGCGAACGACGGGGAAAAATAGGGTTGATTGACGGATTGCTGCAATCCCAACAATCCCCAGCAATAAAACCATGAAACCCTCACACCATCACCAAATATTCAAATTATCATGAAAAAACTCGTGTTATTCAGTATAGGGCTTCTGTTCATATTTGTTGCCCTGTGGCAATGTAAAACCAAGAGCGCCGCTTCGGCAGGCTCGGAAGACGCCGCCCAAAAAGCCTATGTGGCGCCGGGCACCTACGATGAGTTTTATAACTTCGTTTCAGGCGGCTTCAACGGCCAGATTTCGGTGTACGGACTTCCTTCGGGCCGGCTTATCAAGATCATTCCCGCTTTTTCGGTATTCCCGGAGAACGGCTATGGTTTTAGCGAGGAAACAAAAGCCATGCTCAATACTTCGCATGGATGGCTGCCCTGGGACGACCAGCACCATATTTCCCTGTCGATGACCAACGGCGAACAGGATGGCCGCTGGATGTTTGGCAACGCCAACAACACCCCGCGGATCGCGCGGGTCGACCTGACGACGTTCCGCACCATGGAGATACTGGAGATACCAAACTCCGCAGGCAACCACTCTTCGCCGTTTCTGACCCAGAATACCGAATATGTGGTTGCCGGCACGCGTTTTTCCATCCCGCTGGGCGAAAAACAGGACGTGTCCATCGAATCGTACAAAGACAACTTTAACGGAACCCTGTCCTTTGTCAGTGTCAACCCGGAAAGCGGACGACTCAAACTGGCATTCCAGGTGCTGATGCCGGGCATGGACTTTGACCTTGCAAGAGGCGGCAAGGGCCCGAGCGCCGACTGGTTCTTCTTTTCCTGCTACAACTCTGAACGCGCCAACAGTCTGCTTGAAGTGAATGCTTCGCAGAACGACAAGGACTTCATTATTGCAGTCAACTGGAAAAAAGCCGAAGAATACGCCAGGGCCGGAAAAGGCGTCAAGCGCAAAGCCCGTTATGCCCACAATATTTACGACGAAAAAACGCACACCGCCACCACCACCTGGGAAGACGAAACGCTGGTGCTCGATCCTGCCGAACTGAAGGATTTTGTTTACCTCATGCCCTGTCCGAAAAGCCCGCACGGCTGCGACGTTGACCCGACCGGAAAGTTTATCGCCGCATCCGGCAAACTGGCCGCTGTGATACCGGTATTTTCTTTTGATAAAATGCTGAAAGCCATTGCAGATCGAAACTATGATGGCGACTACCAGGGATTGCCCGTCCTGAAATACGACGCTGTTTTGCACGGCGAGGTACAAAAGCCCGGCCTCGGACCGCTGCACACCGAATTCGATGCCAACGGCAATGCCTATACCTCGATGTTCGTATCCTCCGAGATCGTGAAATGGAACGTACAAAGTTTGCAGGTGCTCGATCGTGTACCGACTTATTATTCCATCGGTCACCTGTGTGTGCCCGGCGGCGACACCCGCAAACCCTGGGGTAAATACGTGATCGCCTATAACAAGATCACCAAAGACCGCTTCCTGCCTACCGGCCCCGAACTGACGCAGTCGGCACAGCTCTACGACATCAGTGGCGATAAAATGAAACTCATCCTTGACTTCCCGACCATCGGCGAGCCGCACTATGCCAACGCAATTCCCGCCGATCAGATCAAGTCCAAATCGGTGAAAATCTACAAACTGGAAGAAAACAACCACCCCTATGTGGCCAAAGGGGAAGGGCAGGCCAAGGTGGTGCGCGCGGGCAACAAGATTCACGTCTACATGACGGCTATCCGCTCACACCTCACGCCGGACAATATAGAAGGCGTGCGCATGGGCGACGAGGTGTATTTCCACGTAACCAATCTCGAGCAGGACTGGGATGTACCGCACGGCTTCACCATAAAAGGTTCTACCAACGCCGAGATACTTGTAATGCCCGGCGAGACCCAAACCCTTGTATGGAAACCGGATCAGGTCGGTGTGATTCCTTTCTACTGCAGCGACTTCTGTTCTGCCCTGCACCAGGAGATGCAAGGGTATATCCGGATATCGCCGGCGGGCTCCAATGTGCCGCTGAGGTTCTGGTCGGGCGATGCTCCCCAGGTGCAGTGATCTATGCGTAGGGTGTCTCGTGAGTCTATGATGTTGGAAGATTGACTGTTTTTTGTTTTCAGACAGGATTTACAAGATAAAAAAAGGCGGCTTCACCGCCGGAAATTATGTAAATCCTGTCTGAAAACGCCAACTCCTGTCTTGCGAGACACACCTGTCCCTTGTTCCAAAACACCTCCACTATTCACTAATATGCCATTTTTATGAAACACTTATTTCAAATTATACCCATTGCCGGGCTGCTGGTACTTATCTGCGCCTGCAATCAGGCTGCGCCTTCAGGCGCCGACAGCGCCGCTGCAACACCGGCTGCAACCGTTGGTCAGTCGGGGGTTAAGGACGATGTTTCGCAGCAAAATGTACTCCAGATCGCCATGGGATCGAAAGACCACACCACACTTGTAGCGGCTGTTAAGGCCGCCGGTCTGGTCGATGTGCTGGTCAATGCAGGCCCGTTTACCGTGTTTGCGCCTACCGATGCAGCTTTTGCCAAATTGCCCAAAGAAACCCTCGACAACCTGATGAAGCCCGAAAACAAGGCGGCGCTCAGCAATATTCTGGAATATCACGTGTATGTGGGCGTCATTAAAAAAGAGCAAATGCGCGACGGGCAGAAACTCAATCAGGTTAATCTGAAAAACGTCGTCGTCGCGGTAAAGGACGGCGATGTTTTGCTGAACGGTTCTGCTCATATAGTGGCGTCGGTACCGGCTTCCAACGGGATCATCCATGTAGTCGATGAAGTACTGTTGCCACCTGAAAAATAAGTAGTGCGTTCACCACTCCATACTCAACATGTACAAAATCAGCACTATATCTAAAGCATTGCTCGCCGCAGGCGCCCTTTCGCTGCTGGCGCTATTGAAGGTTCCCATCTGGTTGATTTACCTGACGGCGCCCCAATACCCGGAGGGGCTGGAAATGAAGATCTGGCACAATACCATTACGGGCGACGTCAAGATTATCAGCGCTTTGAACCACTATATTGGTATGCGTGCGATAAGCGAGGAAATGTTTCCGGAGTTTCAATACCTGGGGACGATTATCATGGTTGTAGCGGCAGTGTGTCTGGTACTGGCTTTGATTGGCCGCTGGTGGTCGGCCCTGTGTTTCTATCTGGTGCTGGCTATCGCCGACAGTTTTGCCTTATACGATTTCTGGCGCTGGGGTTACGACTATGGTCACAACCTCAACCCGGAGGCGCCGATCATTATTCCCGGCATGGCATACCAGCCACCGGTTATCGGCTACAAAAAACTGCTCAACTTCGAAGCGTGGTCGCTGCCGGATACAGGCGGCTGGATCGTGATGAGCGTCACAGCGCTTGCTTTGCTGATCGTGCTGTACGAATGGTGGAAAAACCGGAAAAGGAAAAAAGAAACACCGGGGAAGGCGGTGACTGCTCCCGCATCTGCTGCGCGCGCCGCCATCCTGCTGCCTTTGCTGCTGTGGCAATGCTCAACCGGTCCCCGGCCAATCAATTACGGAAACGATGCTTGCGCTTTTTGTAAAATGACGATCATGGACAACCATTTCGGGGCCGAACTCGTGACCAAAAAGGGCAAGGTCTATGTCATGGACGACGCCAACTGCTTTGTTCAGTTCCTGGAGAAAGGCGGTGTCGGGCCGGAACAGGTTGCCGGCAGGTATGTGGCCGACTACATCCACACCGGCACGCTGCTCGAAGCGGAGCAAGCCGTATACCTGCGCAGCGAGGGTTTGAAAACGCCCATGGCATCGGGCGTCGCTGCATTTTCCACTCTTCAGGATATGGAGCCGGTGAAAGCTAAAGTCGGCGGGACAACACTGAACTGGGAAGCCCTGACAGAAGCGTTTTAACAAAAAAGTATGAAAAACAACATCCTCCTCACCGGCATCATTTATTGCCTTTCCGGCGCCTGCATGTTATTGGCCCGCACCTGGGAAGTGGCGCCCGGCACCGCGTTGAGCAGCGTGAAGACGGCCGTTGCCGGCGCCAGGGCTTTCGATACCATCCGGGTACATGCCGGCACATACCGGGAAGGCGGAATTGTTGTGGATAAACCGCTGGTGATCTGTGGCGTGGATTGGCCCCTGCTCGATGGCGAGCACAGTTACGAACCCCTCAGCATCTATTCCAGTTACGTCAGCGTCAGCGGTCTACGCGTCGCGCACTGCGGTGAAACATCACTGGCAGATATGGCCGGAATAAAAGTGTACAACGCGAAAAACGTGTATGTTTTCAACAATATCCTCGACGACAACTACTTTGGCATATACCTGTCCAACAGCAGAAATTGCCAGGTCAGCGGCAACAGGATGACTGCCTACGGCACCGCAGAGCAAAACTCGGGCAACGGCGTCCACGCCTGGAAGTGCGACAGTATCGGTATTTACAACAACAGGATGACCGGTCACCGCGACGGTATTTATTTTGAGTTTGTCACCAATTCGCACATTGTGGGAAACAAGAGCGAAGGAAATATCCGGTATGGCCTTCATTTTATGTTTTCCCACAACGATGTGTACGAATACAACACTTTTGCCAGTAACGGCTCCGGCGTAGCGGTAATGTACACCCGCAACGTAACCATGCGCCACAACCGGTTTGCCAACAACCAGGGCGGCGCATCCTACGCGCTGCTCCTGAAAGACATTCAGGGCAGTTATATGGCGGACAACGATTTTATTGAAAACACGGTGGGGATATTTATGGAAGGATGCACCCGAAGCACCCTGGAGCGGAATGTATTCCGGCAAAACGGCTGGGCCGTTAAGGTGCAGGCAAGTTGTGAGGAAAACGTATTCCGGTTCAACAACTTCTTTGCCAACACCTTCGATATGTCGACCAACAACCAGTTGGTACTCAACACCTTCGATCAAAATTACTGGGACAAATACGAGGGCTACGACCTCAATCGAGATCATATCGGCGATGTGCCTTATCACCCGGTGAGCCTGTTCGCTATGGTATCGGATCAAATGCCCTATGCGATGATGTTCTGGCGCAGTATTACGGTTTTTCTCCTGGACCGCGCCGAGAAAATCATACCGAGTATTTCTCCGGACAACCTTCGCGATAACGCACCTTTAATGAAGCCTTATGTTGCAGTTACAACAAGTAAATAAAACCTTCGGCAAACTCGAAGTGCTGAAGGGTATCGATGTGTGTTTCGAGCGGGGACAATCAGTGGCCATTATCGGCCCGAACGGCTCCGGCAAGACGACGCTCATCAAAAGCATACTCGGCATGGTGGTGCCGGAAAGCGGTGTGATCCTGTTTCAGCAGCAACCGGTCGGGGATGATGCCCGCTACCGCCGCGATATCGGGTATATGCCCCAGATTGGCCGTTATCCCGACAATATGCAGATCGGACAATTGTTCGACATGATGCGCGACCTGCGCAACGGCGCAGGCGAACGGATAGACGAAGAACTGATTGAAGCGTACCGGCTGCCCGATATCTTTCACAAGAGCATGCGAACGTTGTCAGGAGGCACCCGCCAGAAGGTCAGTGCGGCGCTGGCCTTCCTGTTCAGTCCCCCGGTGATGATTCTCGACGAACCCACAGCGGGGCTCGACCCTTTGTCGGCCGAAATACTCAAATCCAAAATCCAGCAGGAAAAGCAACGCAACAAACTGTTCCTGATTACCTCCCACATCATGAGCGATCTGGAAGAATTGGCCACCGATGTCGTCTATCTCGTCGAGGGCCGACTGGAGTTTTTCAAACCACTCGAAACCCTAAAGGCAGAAACAGGTGAGGAAAAACTGGGAAAAGCGATCGCAAAACTCATGGCGGGGAATAATTGAATGGTGAATGGTGAATGATGAATGGTGAATGGTGACGATTTTTAACATCAAAAGAATCAGCGCAATGAATATCCATCCCGATATGACAATAGGTGAAATGGTAGCCCACCACTACCGGACGGCCGAGGTATTTAACAGGCACAGCATTGATTTTTGTTGTGGCGGAAAAAAAACACTGGGCAAGGCGTGCCTTGACCATAAAATCGCCTGGGAAACAATGGAACAGGAGTTGCAGCGCGCATTGCGGGAGCCGGAGCAGTCCTCCGGCAATATGGACCAGTGGGACCCCGATTTTCTCGCGGAGTATATCGTACAGGTACACCATAAATACCTTCGGGAAAACCTGCCGCTGCTGCGGGAATACGCTGCCAAAATAGCGGGAAAACACGGCGAGCGGCATCCGGAATTAAAAATATTGAGCAAACAGTTTGAGCTGCTGCAAAACGACCTTTTGGAGCACATGGACAAGGAAGAAGAAACCCTTTTCCCGTATATCCGGGCCCTGTGCGCTGCACAGCGGCGCCCTGGGCAGGCTTCTGTGGCGCCCTCTGTTCCGGTCCAGGAGTCCATTGAACTGATGGAGCATGAGCACGACTATGCCGGTTCCCTGCTGGAAAACCTCCGGCACATTACCGGTGATTTTACGGCGCCCGCCGATGCCTGCACCACCTGGCGGGTCGCCTACGCCAAAATAAAGGCACTGGATGAAGACCTCCGTTGGCATGTGCACCTTGAAAATAACATACTTTTTCCCAAGACCATGCTGCTGGAGCAAATGCTGGGAAACCAAAACTAGTCATCATGAAAACCGCAGTTGCCACAATTGAACATCCCCGCACGGAAGCGCCGAACCCGGACATTGCCCGATCGCCTTTGCATATGCTGAAAATTGCCAAATACGTCGTTTACGATATTTTACGCAATCGTTTTGTATTGGCGTACCTGCTGTTTCTGCTGGTAGTGTCCATGAGTTTTTTCAACCTGGAAAACGATCCGGTCAAAGGCATGATCAGTTTGTTGAATATTATTCTGATCGTATTGCCACTCGTCAGCATCGTGTTTGCCACGATCCACCTGTACAACTCTTACGAATTTATGGAGTTGCTGCTGGCGCAGCCGCTTCGCCGCTCCGATATATTTCTGGGCGAATACCTGGGCCTGGCATCGTCGCTGTGTATTGCCTTCTGTGTAGGCGTGGGTATTCCCGTGTTTGTGTTCGACGGCTCAATGCGCGGAATTACCCTTGTGGTGGGCGGTGTGTTACTGACCCTTATTTTTGTTTCGCTGGCATTCCTTTCAGCGGTTTTGTCGCGCGACAAGGCGCGGGGTATCGGCATCGCCTTGCTGCTTTGGTTTTTCTGCGCGATTTTATACGACGGCATCGTGTTGATGAGCATGTTTGCGTTCAGCGATTATCCCCTGGAAAAAGCGGTTATCGGACTGGCATTTCTAAACCCGATCGACCTGACCCGAATTGCCATGCTGCTTCAACTCGATGTTGCAGCCCTGATGGGTTACACAGGAGCCCTGTTTCAGCATTTTTTTGGTTCCATATGGGGTGTAGGTCTTTCACTGACGGCCATGTTTGCCTGGATTGCCGGACCGCTGTGGGTGGCTGCGCGGATATTCCGCAGGAAGGACATTTGACAAGTACATATTGCAGAACGGGCATGAAATGGATGTGTGGTTTTGGTTGATTGAAGCGATCAACCCTTACTTTTGTGAAAAATTCATGCGTCATCGCAGTCGTCTGTCCGTATATGAAAATTCAACCCGCTACGCTTCAATTTCTTACCGATCTCTCTGTCCACAACAACCGCGAATGGTTTCAGGCCAATAAAGGCCGTTACGAGGCCGCGCAGGAGAATGTGAAACAGTTTGCCCTGGCCGTCGAGTCGGCCCTGAACGAAACGGACCACCTGGAAAAGGCTACCCTTTTTCGCATCTACCGGGATGTGCGGTTCTCCAAAGACAAATCGCCCTATAAAAACAACTTCGGTATAGGATTTTCCCGCGCCACCAAACGGCTCCGGGGCGGTTATTATCTTCATATCGAACCGGGCGCTTCGTTTGTCGGCGGCGGCTTCTGGCAACCCAATGCAGACGACCTCAAGCGCATCCGCGATGAATTTGCTGCGGACGACAAGCCTGTCCGCCGGATCATTGCCGACCCTGTTTTCCAGCAATATTTTGGCACACTCCGCGGCGACGAGTTGAAAACCGCTCCCCGGGGGTACGACAAGGATAGTCCGGCCCTGGACCTGATCCGCAAGAAGAGTTTCACCGTTCACCGGTCCTTCACGGATAAAGAAGTGACCGGTGATAATTTTCTGCAGGAGGTAAAACGCACCTTTGAAGCCATGCGCCCCTATTTCGACTACATGAGTATGGTGCTGACGACGGATTTGAACGGGGAGTCTTTGCTGGATTAAGCGAGTTTTGTGTTTCCCGCAGATTGCCGCAGAAAAAACCGCGCAGAAAAACGCAGATTGTTACCGAATATACGGGATTTTCTGCGGTAATCTGCGGGAAAAAGCCGGTTATGCCACATGCATCGTTTTAATATTGCCGCAGACCCTGCTAAAAAAAGCACAGCCGGAACGCTTGCGCGTCCGACTGTGATTGGCATGGTGGGGTTTTGGTAATTGGGGGGATAAACGGGTGTGTTATGCTTCAAAAACAAGGATCGGCATTGGTGTCGACCAGGGTGCCGCCAATGATGACTGAACCGGGGGCGCAGTCTTTGATCAGCATATTGTTGAGGTTGCCATTGGAGACGACGGTGGAGTTGGAACTGGTGGGACTCAACACGCCAAACCGACTGGTTTCACCGGCCAGTTCGATATCATACAGACCACTGTTTGAAGCCTTGTTTTTGAACAGTACATTGTCGAAGGCGCCGTCTATAACCAGATATCCCCACAAGTTGCCGTCGGCTTCGTTTTTGGAAACCAGGTAGTGGTTGGATGATTCCGCTGCTCCTGAAATGGAGCCATCCGGCAATTCAAACACTGCCGGCGATGTACACAGTAATATGCCCACTGTATTGTCATTCAATGTGTTGCGTAATACTGAACCATCCTTATGGCATGAAAATATGCCAGTGCCAAACTGGCTGACTTTATTGTCTGCGATGAGTACCGCCGCTCCATCTGCTACGGTAATGCCATACTGAAAACCTCCGGCGAAACCGGATCCCAATCCCTGGATGTCGTTGTTGCTAATCTTCCCGTTATCTGCTCCGGCCAGGTATACCGGAAACTGAAAATGTGAGATGTCATTGTCCAGTAATTTAGCATTGGGCGCATCCTGGAGTAAGATTCCACAAACAGCATCCCCGCCACTGGTTTTCAATTTCAGTCCGCTGATTTTTACGTCAGCAGCGCCGTGCACAAACAATGCAGGAACAAGACTTGTCAGGCCGGGAACAGACACAGGGTCGGGCAATCCGGAGAATTTGATTGTAGCTCCCGATTGCCCCACAATTTTCACAGGGAAAGTAATTTCCACTGTTCCGGATTCGTAGTGGTTGCCGCAGGCGACGGTGACTTTTCCGCCGGGTCCGGCGGCGGCGATGGCAGCGGCCAGGCCGTTGACAGAGCCTGCGGGCAGGGTGACGTTGTTGCGGTCGGCGGCGGCATCGTCCTTGTCGGCGAGCAGGGCGTCGGCCACGGCAAGGGCTTTGGCGAGGCGGCTTTCGATGGCGGCCATTTTGGGGTCGGAGGGTTTATCAGCCGTCGGCGCCGGAGCGTCTTTCTGACAGGCGAAGAAGAACAGCAGGGCTGTTGTGAAGAGGATGGATAGTTTTTTCATTGGTGTGGTGTGGTGGAATGTTTTTGAGTAACAAATGATTTATTGCCCCTGGCGGAGGTATGCCTGGTTTTTGAATTTTTTTGGCATAATGGGGTAGTGATTTGAGGATAGACGGGTTTCTTGGTTTCAAAAACAAGGATCGGCATTGGTGTCGACCAGGGTGCCGCCGATGATGACTGAACCGGGGGCGCAGTCTTTGATCAGCACGTTGTTGAGGTTGCCGTTGGAGACGACAGTAGTGTTGGAACTGGTGGGCATAGCAGGAGGCCCGAAGCGGTCACTTTCTCCGACCAACTCAATATCATAGGTGCTGTTATCGTGCGTGTTATTCTTGAAAAGCACGTTGTCGAATGCGCCGTCTATGGCGATGATTCCCCATGCACAGTTATAGGATTCGTTTTTGGAAAATAAAAAATGGTTCGTCGAAACGGGTCCTTCGATATTGATGCCGTCGGGCATATCGACATCAAGCTGGCACAAGATTATCCCAAAGAAGGCCTGGTGCGTTTTGTTGCGTACGACATCGCTGTAACTGCCGCTGGGGAATATTGGAAAGTCGAAGTCAAAAACTTCATTGTCTGCAATAAGCATAAACGCGCCGGAAACGACACCAATGCCTAAGCCGGTACCCGGCCCATCAAGGTAATTCTTGCTGATTTTTGCATTGTCAACGTTAACGCAGATTATTCCCATTTGGAATTCGTAGATTTTATTGTCCTGAATTTTGGCATCAGGCACATTTTCCAGCAAAATACATGTGCGCAACCCGCCACTTTCTGCCCGAAACTCAAGCTTTTTGATGGTAACATCATTTGTGTTTTTAGCATAAATAGCGGGGTCTTGTCGAACTTGTTCAGGGTCTGCCGGTTGAAGTCCACTCCAATGGAACACCGCTCCCGATTGCCCCACAATTTTCACAGGGAAAGTAATTTCCACTGTTCCGGATTCGTAGTGGTTGCCGCAGGCGACGGTCACCTTGCCACCCGGCCCGGCGGCGGCGATGGCAGCGGCCAGGCCGTTGACAGAGCCTGCGGGCAGGGTGACGTTGTTGCGGTCGGCGGCGGCATCGTCCTTGTCGGCGAGCAGGGCGTCGGCCACGGCAAGGGCTTTGGCGAGGCGGCTTTCGATGGCGGCCATTTTGGGGTCGGAGGGTTTATCAGCCGTCGGCGCCGGAGCGTCTTTCTGACAGGCAAAGAAGAACAGCAGGGCTGTTGTGAAGAGGATGGATAGTTTTTTCATTGGTGTGGTGGAATGATGTTAGAAAATGGGTTGTCCTCAAGAAATTTTGGAGGCAACCGTATTGCATGTGAATTGAATGCAGAGGCGAATTATCGTTTATCACTGCTAAAAACAGTTAGCTACCCCTTCATACTGAACGGTCAGACTATCCTGAAACCTTAGCATCCCGTTTTGCAGGATTTCTATAGTAATATTGCTGGTATTTCCATTTCTCCAGATTATTTTTAAGGTAATTTGGCCTTCGTTTTTTATAATTTCCCAGGTTCCGTCATTGGAATAGTTTTCACGTGAAGTATCTGTATATGCAGTAGTCGTTTCTTTTGTCCCGGTAATATGGATATATCCTGATGGGCAGTAATGATGTGTTTCATAGTATGTTGACCAGACATTGGTGCTGTTTACTTCCCAGGAGTAAAATATCCTGGAGCCGGAAAATGAAATTTTCACATACTCAAGTTCTGTGTCACTTTGGGCCAAGGCACAGGCGGTTGAAAATATTACGAGCATGGATTTAAGGATCAGCCTTTTCATATCCTGTTTGTTTATTTTGAAATAGAAGTTTATTCAATGATACAGGCATGGAACCGGTTAGACATATACTCAAAGTAATTTGGTTTGTGAAAAAAATTCCAACAACACGTTGATTTTCAATGTACTGGAATTCTGTAAAATCTTAAACCCGGAGAATTCCGGTATAAAAGCGTATTTTGGAAATTTACCCGAATTTAAATTAATGAGAAACTATGATCTCGGGCGATTCGATTGATTCCAGCAATTCACCAACGCTATAGTCTTCACCTTCGAGTCTGTATATATTTATTATCAGTAAACCTCCGTCCGGAATATCGTTTATTTCTCCTTTCTGTATTTCGCTACAAGCTTCTTGGAACGTTTTTTCCATAAATTGCCAGTCTGTATTACGATCAATTATAAACAGGACTTTTTTTATTGAAATCCGCCTGAACAGCTCCTTTATTTCGTGTATACATCCTTGATGTCCAGGCGAAAAACTGCGTATATCCATGATGATTCGATCAGTGGTTTCTACCAGCGCAGCAAGCACGGATTTCCACGAACTGTTATAGGCATAAAAATCATTAATCCCGTAATTGCCGTCAGCGGAGGGTTGGTCGTCGAGGTAAGCCACCTTTCTGTTTATTTCTTCTTCGCTCTCTAAAAACTGCCTGGATAGTCTGCCCGTCAAAAAATCCATGAATTCGTGTGGTTCAATGGTACTGTTTGCCAGGTCCGGTCCGGAAATCACTTGAACGGGCCCCAATAACCGCCAAAACCTGCTGATTCTTCTGAAAAGGCGATCACTGCGCTCCCCAATGCAAATACCCGCAGAATCAATAGTTTCTTTGGCGCCTGTCCAACCGTTTTTTGGCGTATGCGTGAGCGCAACAGGTAATAAACCGGAATCTTTTAAGTTAAAAATGCTCCTATCCCGAGAAAGAACCAGACTATACCCTCGTATGCCAAAATGAGCGCCATCCATAAACTGAAATAAAGCATTATGCCATCGATTAAAATGCTTTTATCGCTGACGAGTTTTTGATGGTATATGTTTCCAAGAAAGCGTATCAGTAGCCAGGAGATGGTTATGCCTGCCAGTGCGCCAAGTATATTCAGCCAAATGTACATTTGGCCGGCTCTGTGTATTCCAATCTCGTTGAAGCTACCTGCTGCCATACTCCGCACTTCTTCATCTATGAAAACATTTGGCAATCCGTAAGCACCTGCCATAAAAAAGCTTGTGAGTACTAAAACGACAATTCCGGCTGCGCGAAGCTTGGGGATCAGTAACAGCAAGACCATTATTGTAGGAAGCAAATTGGAAATGCCAAGCAGTACCAGTAAACCGTAGGCATCAAACTTTTCCATTAACAAGGCACTGATAAAAAAATATGTTACCAGGTATATGCCGATACCAGTTTTGTATTTTTTCCCGGAGACCCCGCTGATAAAAGGCCAAATCAGTAAAAACGGCCAGAAATGCACCAGCGTAACTACTCCGAACCGGCCGGGCATGAACTCGATTGTGTCTGCCATGAATTGAAACGCGGTAACTGTAGCAGCATAAATCAATACTCCCAGGCCATAAATGGCGACCACTTCTTTCTGTCGTTCCGACCAAGAGTTTGAACTCCTTCCATTTTCAACCTGATCAATCAAGTTTATCTGAAAATTGATGCCTGTGGTTGCGGTACTGTTTGTTTTTTCCGGCATTGGAGGTGAAACTGCATTATTCCGGCCCATTAGTTTTATGAGTTGGTTCCGATACCGCTGGAGCAGCAGCCAGGTAATTGGCAATGCCAGTAATGCTCCCGTCAACATGGTAAACATCAAATAGCCGTGAAATAAATTATTCATGATTTGTTTGGTTTTTATCGGAATTGAAGATCATGTATGCCAATAAAATCTGTTGGTACGTCGATAGTTTTCACTTGCTACCGCAAAATTCATCCTGACCACAAAGCGGCAATAGTAAAAAACGGACATCCCTTTCCAACTGCTCACCGCTCCATTTCCCGCCTGTCCACTACATCCTCCCGCCAAGCGGTCAGTTCCGTGATCGGTAGCGTTTGTTTTAAAAACTCCCCCGGTGTGAGTTGGGTGAAAAATTTGAACTGCCCGATAAACTGGGTCTGGTCGTAGTAGCCACAGGCGTGCGCTACGGCAGACAGGTTCCGGAAGCGCGGACTTTGCATCAGACGCATGGCCTGGGTGAAGCGGGCCAGTTTTTGCCAGGCTTTCGGGCTAACGCCCATTTCCCGCTCGAACAGGCGGCGGAAGTGGCGTTCGCTGACTTTAACCTCCAGAGGCAAATCATTGATATGACGACCCGGATTGGTAAACAGTTTCGACAGGGTCCAGTCGATCAGATCGATCCGGCAATTGATCCGGCTCAACCGGCCCAACAGGTATTGGTTGGCTGCTTCGATGCGCTTTTCTGTTGTTTTTGCCTCAAAAATCCGGTCTTCCAGTTCCAGGAGACCTGCATCGCCCAGACTGTGGATCGGTAGTGCGCGGTCCTGGTATGCCAGCAAGGGATAAGGAAAAAAATGCCGCAATTTCCCTGGCTTGAACATGATGGCAAATATCCCCAGGGGCTTGTGGTACAGCCACGATTGGCTTTGAATACACTGAGGCATGAGGAAGCTTTGCGGCAGCACATCGTTGTATATGCCGTTGGTGATGTGGACCGGGCCTTCCAAATGGTAATAAAAAAGCAGTCCCGTGGACAAGTTGGGTGGTGTGCGGTCGGTGATGCCTTCAGCGCTGCTGCGGTCGTCTTCCAGGATCGCGTAATGGTGTATAAAAGATTGGAGCGGAAAAGCGGGGAGAAATTCCTGAAATCGCATAGATTGTATTCATCGGAGTGGTGGTGGTAACCGATGGTACAAAACAACCGGGAATGCCGGGCGAAGCCTTGCGCATATCTGGCTATTCGTTGCGCGTATCTGTCAAAATCAGCCCATACCCTTTCGCCACTCGCCCGGCGGCATTCCAAACACTTCTTTGAAGCGGCGGTTGAACTCGTTGACATTCTCAAAACCTGATTCGGAGGCGATGGCGGAGATTCTTTCATCCGGTTTGGAGCGCAGGAGTTGGCTGGCTTTGGTGAGGCGCACGTGGCGCACAAATTCGGTGGTGTGCATACCCGTGAGGGCAGCCAATTTGCGGTGGAGTTGGGTGGTGCTGACCAAGAGTTTGTGTGCCAATTCCGGCACTTGCCATTGCACGCTGAAATCCGCTTCAATCAATTCCCTGACTTTTTGGATAAAAGCATCTTCCATCTCATGTTCAGGCACTACCATGCCGGGAGGCATTTCCCCTTCTTTCAAACCTGCCAATGTCAGGTAGTGCGTTTGCAATCTCCGACGCACTTCGAGCAGGTTGTATATCCGAACCAACAGTTCTTCTTTGTGGAAAGGCTTTGCCAAATAAGCGTCCGCGCCGCGTTTCAAGCCAACGAGCCGCGACTCGATGTCGGCTTTGGCCGTGAGCAGAATGATGGGAATATGGCTTGTGCGCTCGTCATTTTTCAAGACGCGACAGACCTCAAAGCCGTCTTTTCGGGGCATCATGACATCGCTGATGATGAGATCGGGCACGCTTTCGAGGGCCTTTTCGATACCTTGTACGCCGTCGAAGGTAGTTTCAATACGATAGCCGGAATGGAGACACGTTTGCAGATACCGCACCACATCGGGATTGTCTTCGACGAGGAGTACCAAAGGTTTGTTTGACGGCTGTCCCGAACTGCCACTGGCCGGCCTGACTGCCGATGCGGGTGTTGCCGGCCGACTGTCCGGCAATCCGCTTTGTATTGGCGCCGTCCGCAAAACCGGCAGAACAACAGTAAATTCGGTTCCCCCGGTATTGCCAGGGACGGGGCTTTTGGCACTGATCTGCCCTTGCATAAGTTTTACCAGTTCCCGGGTGAGGGTCAGGCCAATGCCGGTGCCATCAGCGCTGCGAATTGCCGAATCGTCCGACTGGTAAAAACGATCGAAGATATAGGGCAATGTTTCCTCCGGGATGCCGGGGCCGGTATCGCGAACTTTCAACTGCAGTTGCGGCACACGGTTTTCCTCGATTTGGGTTATCATAAAATACACGTCACCGCCTTCCGGTGTGAACTTAAGGGCATTCGATAACAAGTTGGACACAACGGTTTGCAGGCGTTCGGGGTCGAAGTCCATTAACAGAGTTGTTATATCCGCTCGGAAATGCAGTCGCATGTGTTTGTTTTCAGCTAGCGAATGAAAACTCTCGAGCAGGTATTTCATGTAGACCACGACATCGCCTTGTACGAGGTCGAGTTTCAGATGGCCCGATTCCACTTTGGCCAGGTCAAGCATTTGGTTGACCAGTTGCAATACCCGCTGACCGTTGCGGTAGATCATATCCAGGCCGGTTTTCACGCTTTCGCTGGCAGAGGCTTTGAGTTGTTCAGCCAGGCCGAGAATAATGGTCAGCGGTGTACGGAATTCGTGGGTGATATTCGTATACAGACGGGACTTGACCGCGTCAAGTTCTTCCAGGCGGCGCGCTTCGGCTTTTACAGATTGCCGGTTCAGTTCAAAACGCCGGATGCTGAGTAGCAGACCAATAAATGCCACAAAGTAGAACAGGCTTGCCCACCAGGTGGTATACCACGGCGGATTTACAACGATCCGTACCGAAGCGCCGGTTTCGTTCCACTTGCCGTCGCTGTTGGAGCCGAGTACTGTGAAGGTGTATGTGCCCGGCGAGATATTGGTGTAATGGGCAAACCGCCGTTCCGCGCTGGTTTCCACCCAGGAAGTGTCGTAGCCCTCCAAACGGAACTTGTACCGGTTATTCAAGGGCGCCGTAAAATCGAGTGCGGCAAATTCGAATGCAAAGTCATTTTGCCAGTACGGCAGGTTGATATTTTCGGTGTAAGTAATGTTTGTTTTCAAGGGGGATTTCCAGCGCAGGGTGTCGCCGGGTGAACCCCGAATCGGCATGTCTTTATTCAAAATCTGAAAATTCGTCAGGACAATAGGAGGGATAAATGCGTTGTCGCGAATGCTGTCGGGGTGAAAACGGAGCAATCCTTTGGTGCCGCCGAAATAAAATTCTCCTGTTTTTGATCTCAGGTGCGTGCCAAAGAACTGCCGGTTTACAACGCCATCCTTTTGGTTGTATTCCCGTGCTAAACAGGATATTGGGTCAAAACAAAGTATGCCGGTTCCTGTCCCGAACCAGAACCTTCCCAGATTGTCCTCCAGGATGGAATGAACCACTTGTCCACGTAAACTGCCGGCCTTTGGATAGAACTCAACTTTACCCGATGTTGCATTGAAGTAGGCCATACCGTCAACTGTGCCAAACCATATAACATCATTATTGTCCCGGTGGATGCACAGTATATGCCGGTGAAATGGGAAGTATTCAAACTGTCTGCTTCCACGCTTGAGGCGGTTGGCGCCGCCATAAGTCGCCACCCAGAGATCACCGTTAGGGCTTTCAAAAATATCCTGGATATTGGCATTGTTGCCCTGCTCCTTTACCTGGTTGTTCGAATTTAGCGAATGCCAGATCATGGCATTTGCTTTATGGTCGTAACTGTACAGCCCGCCCTGTGTTCCAATCCAGTGGGTGCCCCCCGAGTCTTTGAATTGCATTAGAAGCCAAATGCCTTTTGAGGGCATGCCAGAGGGCTTCATGTTTTTCCATTGCCCTGTTCGGCCGTCAATTTTCCAGATTTCATTAAAAGTGATGGCCCAGGCGTTATGGTCGGTATCTTCCAAAACACCAAGGAAAGTAACGGCATCTGTATTATTCGTTGCGGTTGTTTTCCCGGGGATATGCCTGAACGTCTCCTTCCAGGGATCAAATAATGCCAATCCCTTGCCATTGGCCGGCACCCAAATGCTGCCGTCGGGCCTTTCTGTCAATTTATTGATGGTATTTCCCTCCAGACTGCCGGGCTTCCCGGGAACAGGTTGATAATTCACAAAGGGCTTTTTGTGTTTCAACACGACTTTTGCCCCGCCGTAAAACGTGCCGAGCCAGATGTTTCCTGCATTGTCTTTCAACATACTTCTGACGATGTCGAAATTTTGGTGAACTGGATTGAAAGGGTCCGGATCAAAGTGGAAAAGATATTTCTGTTCCTGTCCAGAATATCCCATCCGCCGCCATAGGAACCTATCCACAACCTGTTGTATTCGTCTGTCAGGAAAGAACTGATGCGGTTGTGGTAAAGGGAGTTTTTATTGGAGGGGTTATGCCTGAAATGTTGCTCAAAACGGCCGGTTTTTTTGTTAAATAGATAAATGCCGTTCAAGTCAGTACTCAACCAGATATGGCAGGAGTCTTCCAGAAAAATGACTTTGACAAAATTGGTGGACCTGTCAGCAGGAGGCTGGTCGAAGGCATCCAGTGGAAATCCGTGGAATTGTCGATCGGCCGGGTTGAAGCAATAGAGCGTGTCCCGGGCGCCGAACCACATACACCCCGATTCATCCCTGATGATGCTGCGCACGCCGGTTCCCACCGTATCGCCCGGCGTGTAAAAATACCGCTTAAATGAGTCGCTCCCTTTTTGAAGTATACATAAACCATCTCCGGTGCCTACCCATAAGTTGCCTTCATTGTCTTCACAAATAGCAATGATCAGGTCATTACTGAGGGTGTTTTTATCATTTGAATCGTGGAAGTATCGGGCAAATGTCTCCGTTGCAGGATCAAAACGGTTGAGTCCTTTATCCGTACCTATCCAGATCGCTCCGTCATTACTTTCATATAGCGCCCAAAGGTTACCCTGGCTCAAGCTGTTCGGATTGCCGTCTTCAGGTATCCACTTTTTGAACTGATACCCGTCAAACCGGTTGAGTCCTTTGGCTGTGCCAAACCAGATAAACCCTCGTTTATCCTGAATAGCGCAGGTGACAAACGCATTGGAGAGGCCATCTTCATCGGTTATTTGCTCAAAACGGAAATCCTTAAAAGGAGATAGGGCAGGGTGTTGTGCATCGAGGAAACCTGTGGCGATCAGGCAACTAAGCAAACAGATGATATGTCTGTAACACGCCGTCATTTGGGTTCATAAGGATATCTGTTAACAGGACTTGCAAAAGGCAGATGCAAGATATAGTTATAAATCCGGATATTCCGGAATTATTTATCTCATTTATCCAAATTGTGCATATGAAGTTTGGGGTGTTCGGCCGAAAACAGGCAGTTGGATTTAGCCATAAGCCTATCCACACAACTGCCCCGCCTCTTCCAGCACCTTCTTTAT
Source organism: Lewinellaceae bacterium (assembly GCA_016712415.1). Classification (GTDB taxonomy): domain Bacteria; phylum Bacteroidota; class Bacteroidia; order Chitinophagales; family Saprospiraceae; genus M3007. The sequence goes on from JADJRC010000010.1 coordinate 99,796, forward strand.
CCTGTCTTGTTTTACCCCGATATTGGTCAGGGCGACCGGCGCCTTCAGTAGTTCGCGCACCAGCACGACCTGCTTTTCCAGCAGCGCATCTTTTTCGCGACGGGTCAGCGAGGTCAGGCAGGTGACCGGGTGCAGCCCCGTCCGGTCAACCCAGTCGCGCAAGCCGTATTCGCCGGGGGTACTCCAACTGACAAGGCGCATCTTCGCGCACTGCCCGTACTGAAGGGCGTCGTCGGTAAACCGGGTGTTGGTAAAGACCCAGCCTTCGATGGTGCGGTCTTTCCACTCGGGGCTGTTCAGAAATCCGGCTTTCAGGTCGTGAAAACGCGCGTTGATATAGAGCGGTATTTTTACATCGTTCACCCGGTTTTGCCGGTTGTGGAATTTGCACTCGCCGACGATCACCCGGCCGTCGGATTCGGCCAGGACATCGATTTCGTGGTCGATGCAGCGGCCCTGGCGCAGCAGACCGGTTTGCACGTAATACCCTTCCGCTTTAAGGAGCCGGGCTATGAACTGTTCAAACGGAAAGCCGGAGGGGCCAAAAGCCAGTAACGCCTGCTTCAGGGAATACCGGGCTGCGGTGTGCCGGGCTTTTTTGCGCAGCAACCGGTGCGCCAGGCGGTAGATTTCCCTGCTGGATATACCATCATACAGTTGTTGCTCGATGGTCTGACTGATGGCTGCGGCATGTCCGGGTGTGGCGCCGGCACGCTGCAAGGAAGATATGAGTTTTTCCGCGTCAAAGGCAACCCGCTCGCCGGATGCTTTCGTAATCTGCAAATCGTTCATGCAAAACCCTAACTTTTCTCTGTTGCCAGGGCATACAACACCCGCTTCAACAGGTCATAAAACTTCTCTACTGCCGGAATATGCACCCGCTCATCCGGGGAATGGGCGCCGGTGATGGTCGGCCCGAAGGAGATCATATCCAGCCCGGGGTATTTTCCACCCAGGATGCCGCATTCCAGTCCGGCGTGGATCGCTTTGATCTCCGGCTCTTTACCGTAGAGTTCGGTAGCCACTTTTCGGCAGATCGACAACAGCCGCGACTGCATATTGGGCTGCCAGCCGGGGTATCCGTCGCCGCGGGCAACGGTTGCGCCGGCAAGCTGGAAAACGGCCGCCACACTCGACGCAATATACTGCTTGGCGCTGTCAACGGAACTGCGTTGGTTGGTGCCGATGACAATGGAATCTGCATTGCTGGTAATGGTGGCCAGGTTGGTTGAGGTTTCCACGAGGTCTTCGAGGTCGGTGCTCATCCGGACCACGCCGTGCGGCAACCCCAACAGCGTTTTCACGATTTTATCTGAAAAGGCGGGGGTATAAACAACCGCCGGTTTCTCCGCAGGGTCGAGTACCAGGTTTACACTGCTGTCGGTGGCCTTGAATTCATTTTTGAAGGCCTGTTCGCAGCGGGCAACAACTTGCCGTGCTTCCTCCAGGTTTGCATCGGGCGCCAGCAGCAATACTTCAGCCTCCCGGGGAATGGCGTTTCGCTTGCTACCTCCCTGGATATCGTACAGGTAAGGCGACAAAGGCAGCAGGGCATGCAGGGTGCGCGCGAGCAATTTGATGCCATTCGCCCGGCCCAGGTGGATGTCTCCGCCGGAGTGCCCGCCCTTGAGGCCGGCCACGCGAAGCGAAAAGGCGGAATAGCCGCTTTCAGGTGCAGCCATCGTTTCTGTTTTAAAGGCGCCGGTACTGTCCAGGCCGCCGGCGCAGCCGATATAAAAAATGCCGTCCTCTTCGGAATCGAGGTTGAGCAGGTACTTGCCCTTGAGCAGATCGGACGATATTTGGTTGGCGCCCGTCAGTCCGGTTTCCTCGTCGATGGTGATCAGGATTTCCAGGGGACCATGCACGGCAGAGGGGTCGTTGAGCAGGGCCAGTGCAGACGCCACGCCGATGCCGTTGTCGGCGCCAAGTGTGGTGCCTTTTGCGCCGATCCACTCGCCCTCGCGCACCAGGTAGATGGGGTCATGGTCAAAATCGTGTTCCGTCCCGCGGTTTTTTTCGCAGACCATGTCGCTGTGTCCCTGCAATACCACGATGGGTGCGTTTTCATATCCTTTGGAGGCGGGTACCCTGGCTACCAGATTGCCGACGGTGTCTTTGGAGAAGGGTATGCCCAGCGATGTAAACAGTTGCTCGAAATGGGCTGTAATGCGCTCTTCCTTTTTGGAGGGGCGCGGGATCTGGCTGATCTCGTAGAATCGTTGCCAAAGGTTGGCTGGGGACAGTCCGGCAATTGCAGATAGGGATGTCATACGCAATATGGTTTAAATCAATATTTAGGAGAACACAAGATAGGTTCCGGCGCTTCAAAACACAAGTAATGGCGGGTGTTAAAGTATTGTTGCGTCAACAATCTACTTATGCCGGCTGCTTTTTTTCAAAAAAACGGGAAAGCCGGCCGCCGATCCAGCCAAACAGGATACAACCTATGCAGGATACGTAAGTGACCCATGCCGGACTGGCAAAGGCCATGTATTTTACGATGGCAAAAAACAGGATGACAAATCCTGTGACCAGTGGCGGATAGACGGCCCTCGGGGTAACGATATTGGTCACCAACCCGCCGACCAGCGAGGCCGCCAGCATGGAACCCAAAATGATTACCCATGCATTGGTCGGAAGGTCGCGCACCCATTGCAGGTAGGGCGGTTCTCCGCTGGTGTAGGTAATGCCGGGAGGCGGCTGGTAGGGTGAAAATGATTCGATCGAGTTCATAAGTATTACACCGATAGTTACACCGGCTAATACCGCGACAATATTCCGTATTGATGCGTTCATAATGATTAAGCGTTTACTTCCACCACGACTTTCCCTACAGTTTTTCCGCTTTGGAACAGGAGTATGGCCTCATGGAGTTTTTCGAATGGAAAAATATGCCCCACATGTGGTGCGGGGAGGTTCAGGCCGTCGAGTTCGGTCAACAACTGGTGCATCAGGTCAGCGCGTTCATACAGGTAAATCAGGTTAAATCCGAAAAGACCTTTGTTTTGTTCCGGCAATATCTGCGGGTCGATTTTGGGCCGGGTAAGAAAATGGCGCAGCAGGTTGAAAATATTGGGCCGGTTGCCGACACTGGCATAACGCGACGACCCCACAACGATCATGCGGCCCATCGGCGCCAGCATATCGAACGGAATGCTGAAATATTTTCCTCCGACGGTGTCGATCACCAGGTGCAGCGGACGCCCTTCCAGTGCTGCCTGGAGTTCCTGCCTGAACTGCGGCCCGCGGACCAGCACCCGGTCGCACCCGTTTGTCCGGGCCAGTTCCACTTTGGAGGGGTTGCCTACCGTGCCGACGACGAAACAGTCCAGCGCCTTGGCAATTTTCAGTGCCTGCAAGCCCACTCCTCCGGCAATGCTGTGGATCAGTACGGTTTGCTCGCGCTGAATCTCGCCCAGGTTTTTCATGCCGTAATAAGCCGTCAGGGTCTGTACCAGGTAGGAAGCGCCGGTCGGAAAATCCCAGCCGGCGGGTAACGGAATGACGTACCGCGCGTCGATATTCAGACCGGTGGTGTAGCCCCCGAATCGCGTAACACCCATAACCTTGTCGCCGGGATGAAAGTTGGTGACGCCGGCTCCCGTTGCCTGCACCACGCCGGAATATTCAAGGCCGGGTGTATATTCATCTTTCGGAGCGGCTTTGTACAAGCCCCAGATCGCAAATACATCGGCGAAGTTGAGGCCGATGGCTTTCACGGCCACCTGTACCTCGCCGGGCCCGGGTGGCCCAAGTATCTCCTCCCGGATACGCAGGTTTTTGAGGCTGCCGGATTTCAGGGTATAACGTTTTATATTCATGTTCGCTGGATGTTTGTGTTCTCAGGGTAATGGGTCTCAAGCCAATACCCGATGTGGCTGCTGAGCAGTGCGCTCAGCGAAAATATGGCGGTGTTCCAGGCAATATCCAGTATAATCAGATCAATCGACCAGGGGATAAAGACCAACTGGTGGATGGCCGCATAAACGGATGAAACGGCAAGTCCCAGTCCGGCGCCGCCCACGATTGCAGGCGTGGTATCGCGCTCCAGAATGGCCGGGTAAGCATATCTGAACGACAGCCAGGTGCCCATCAGACCGTAATAAAACTCTGCAAAAGGCCAGTTGGGTTGATTTCCAAACCGGTACACTGCCGGCCAGTCGACCAACTCCGCGATCAGGAAATTCAGCCAGCCTGCATCCAGGAAGAACAGGATGAGGATGGTGGCTGCGATTTGGTAAAAAAAGTTCATTGGCTCAAGCAATCCTGCCGCCATGGACGCCCCAAACGGGCATACCGGCTTTGCCAAACAAAGATAGTTCAAAATGAATGGCGGCGTGAGGTAGAATCAATCCCGACGGATATTTAAAAGGTTTACCATGCAGTTTTCCATGTTTCCAACGGTTAACACAAATACCTGTTTTGTTTTAACTCCGTTAGCATACTCTGCAGGCTTCCAATTGGGCATATTGTGAATTGTCTTCAACAATAATTCATCTATATTTTTGTCTTTAGAACGCTCGAATATGTGCGCATCTGTTATCTCTCCTTCCTCGCTGACGGTGAATTTTACGGCGGCTAAATCATAGCCCCTGAAACTACCCTCCGGTATTTTGTCAATGGCATTCGTTTTCAGGTATTTATTTAATTCCTGCTGCCCGCCGATATATTGGGCTTCGCTTTCAGGATCGATTGAAAAAGTAAAATTGATCTCCTTTATGTCATTATGTGTTAAGGTGTTTTCGGGAATGTATTGAATATTAACCGAAATATCCGTGCCTGCATCAGCCATGTTCATAATATCTTTTTGTTCCCGACTGAGAACGTCACTTTTGCTGACAGCACTTCTTGTTTTACCTTTATAAATTGTAACAACCTCAACTGAAATGTATTCCCGTATCCATGATGAATTATACTTCGGATCAAGATCAGTTAAGGTACGGGCTTCGCCTAGTTTTTCTTTTGCAATTGAAATATAGGGATATATCCTGTTCACCTCGTATCCGGGTTCAGTAGTTAAATTACCTTGTGAAGAACCTGAGTAGGGAAAAGCAATAAAGATAAAAAGAAGTGCCAGTAGCGTATTCCGGATGTTTTTCATGCGTATGATTTATTGTTAATTCATCAATGATCAGCAAATATAGAAATAATGGCGTCAAACCTGTTTAATCAATTCTGAACTTCTCAAAAACCTTCCCATTGAACCTGTATATGCCATTGTCGAATGTTCCGGCCCACAGAACGCCCTGGTTGTCTTCATATATTTTGAAAAGAAAAACATTGCTGTCTCCGTCCCTGACAGGATAATGGTATAGTTCTTTTCCGGTATATCGCCAGGCTCCTTTTTCGTTTGCCATCCATAAATCTCCGTTTTTATCGGTTATCATTGACATGAAATATTGGACCTTGTTGTTGAAATCTTCAAGGCCATTTTCTTTTGTATAGTTTAATGGAACAGGATTTATCCCTTCTACACTATCGGGGAGAATTTTGAACTTGAAGTTTGAATTACAAATCCAAATATAGCCGTCTTTATCCTCTGTTATCGAACGAATACCAAAAGAGCCTCCTTCGGGCGTATCTGTCAAATGTTGTTCATACATCCAGCTTACTTTTTTGCCATCGAAGCGGTAAATACCCAAACTGGAAGTGCCAAACCATAAGTTTCCACTACGGTCTTTGTAAATATAGTAAATGCCGTAAGGATTATACCCTATATTCGGGTATTTTGCACGGAATTCGTCTTCCATTTTGTTTTTAGGGAATTCCAAATGGTACAGGTTTTTTCCGTCAAACCGATACGGCCCGTTACTGTCCCAACCCATTCTGAACCATAAATCATCAGGCTCCGATTTCCATTCGTTCTTTACAGTATTGCCTTCTGTTACCTTTAATGTTGTGAACTGCCGGCCATCAAATTTGCATACTCCCTGCGGCGTGTCGAAATAAATATTTCCCGATTTATCTTCCTGGGCGTCTAAAACAGAATAGCCGCAAAGCCCGTCTTTTGATGAGTAAAGGACAAGGCTTTTACCATCATATTTATACACGCCATTTTCCTTACTGCCAAACCAGTAGTTATTCCTCTTGTCCTGAAAAATTAAAGTTGCTTTCGGGTCGAGTTCCGCAACAATTTTGCCTGTTGGCTTTTGGTTGATCTGTGTTTGGGCAGTATCGGTATAACCCTGTCCGGTACATGACGGGAAAGTCATTCCAATGCTGAAAAGCAATATTATGATTACAGGTGTCTTTTCCAAGGAGAGTGTTCCAAAAAGTGTGTCTGAAAAAGAAAAAAGGTCTTCATTTTAGTGGTCGCAAAACCACACTAAAAAAGAAGACCGATAGTGTTCCAGAAACTGTTTGAGGCCGCCGAGACAGCCAAATTCACGCCGGATGAAAAAATAAATACGAAGAGTGTTTAAAGTATTACTCCTTTACCACTTTGATCATGGCCCGCCGGTCGTCCGAAATCAGGCTGATAAAATAGATGCCTGACGGGCCTTCCAGGTCCAGAATCAGGGATGAAGTCTGGTGGAAAGTTTCATTACGGACAACGCTGCCCGATATATCGCTTACAACTGCGGTGACCTGCTCTCGGGATGCGCCCAAGTCGATCGTAACAGCGCCGCTGCAAGGATTGGGCGCCGCGCTGAGCGCCCAGTTCAGTTCAGGTTCTTTTGTATCCACGGTTTGCAGGTTGGCGTTTTTGAGCAAGGTCCCGCTGTTGCCGCCTACTATGGCCACCGTGGGCGACAGGAGGATGCAACTATACAGATCTTCCGTGGTGCCGGAAATTTCCTGCTGCCAGGTGGTTCCGCCATCTGTGGTGCGCAGGATAACGCCGCCAATACCCACCGTTATGCCGTTGTTGACGTCGTAAAAATGTACGTATTGCAGGTAGGCCGTGGAGCCAGAGTTCAGGGTCGCCCAGGTGATGCCGCCGTCGGTAGTCTTGATGATCCATCCGCCGGAGCCTACGGCAAATCCCGTTGTGGCGTTGACAAAATAGATGGAGGTCGACGAAACTGCGGGGGTTGAATGCGTCTTCGTCCAGGAGGCGCCGCTGTTCGTGGTCCGCCAGATATCGCCGGGCTGCCCCAGCACACAACCCGTCGTGGCATTCAGAAACTGGAGGTCGACGGCCAGGTCGGAAACGGTCGGCAGGTTGACCGGTGTGAAACTGAGGCCTCCGTTGGTGCTTCTCCAGACCACGCCGCCGGTCCCGCTGGCATAAACCGTGCTGGTGCTGACGACCGAAATGCCCCACAACGAATTGGAATTGACCGGTGTGAGGGGCGACCAGGAGGCGCCGCCATTGGTGGTTTTTTTCAAGGCCTGGGAAGAGTATCCTGCTGCAAAACCATTGTTGGCGTCGATAAAATCGATATCCCTGACTCCGGTCACATTAACGGTGGTCCAGGTGCTTCCGCCATTGGAGGTCCTGATCACATTGGCAGTGGAAGAGGCCAGACCCGTATTGGCGTCAAAAAAGTAGAAGGATTCGTACCGGGCCGAGGAGCCGGAATTCAGGGGCAACCACTGGGCAAGAATAACGGGACAGTTGCAGCCAAGGAACAGGAGCGCAACTGCTGTAGTTTTGATTCGGTTCATGTTGTCAGATTGGGAAGTTAAGGTGAACTTTTGTAGATGTCTTATGCTTGTCCCCGTATAAGCGACAGACAAACCGTTTGTGACAAAAGTACCGATTAAAAACACCGAACATCCCGAATTTATTTCCCGCAGGGGAACCCTCCCGTCAATGGCTTACCACAACTTTTCCGCTTTGCACTTTCCCGTCTGCTTCCACATGGACAAAATAAACGCCGCTGGGTAGTGCTTCGGTTGATATCTGTTGTATTCCGGGCGCCAGCTGTTGCACGCTTACCAATTCGCCCATGGCGTTGAACATACGCATCCCGGCGGCTGTATCCGTAAAGAATCCAAAGTACTGCACCGCAGGATTGGGGAAAAGGATCAGGGCATTCTTTGTCGCGGCATTCGTGCCGGTATTCGACACGATTTTCAGCAGGTTGTTGTTGGTGATCACCGGGCTGTTAAAATCGAAATAGATAGCAGCCTGCTTGCTGATTTCCGTTCCTGGCGGCAATCCGGGATGGAGGTCAATGTCGAATTGTACAGAACCGATACTGCCGGCAAAATCGCTGGTCGAGTCGGGCAGGCCGATATTCGGGAATTTGAATACCAGCACCTTGTTGTCGTTTTCCAGGGAAATATCGACATCATGCGAAGCGCTCATGTTCCGGATGGTCGACACGTTCAGCGCAACATCGAGCGTATCCCGCACCATGACAAAATCTGCCGGCGCATTGCCGGTATTCTGGAAAAATATCTGGTAGGTGATCGTATGGTCGATATTCCACCATATACTGCCGCCGTCGCGCGGATTGCCGTTGCGCGCCGGAAAAGCCAGTACGCTGTTCGGGTCGAATGAGCCCGTTACAGTATTGAACAGGGTGGCAATATTGTTGTCGGGTGTCGGATCGCCGCTGGACGGCGAAACGGTAGCGCGGGTGATGAATTCCGTGCCGACAGGTGTGCTCGTTGGCGTTAAAAAATCCACTTGCAGCATTTCGCATCCTCCGGGTGTGATCGCGGGGAATCCGAAATTCGCGGTATTGTCCGGTATGCCGGCCGTTTCACTGTTCAGCGTAAAAGCGCCCGGATGCCTGGGAAATGCGGCCGTTGCAAGGCTGCCGAAAAAGTTGCCGAATGCCAGGTCCATGACGCCTGCGTTGGCGGTGGCGCCGTCGTTGCACACCTCATACCGCAGGGAGTAGGGGTAGCCGGGCTGTGCGGTGCGCAGCGCTTTTTGCCGGACGCGGTGGTCGGTGGCATTGGTGTTGTAAAAATGGAAATCCAGGCCGGAGGTGGTCGTATTGATCACGGAGTTGACCGTATGAAAACCGCCGGGCGGGCAGGCGATGTCGGAAGGATCATAGTTCAACGCCTCGATGTCGAAGGCGCCGTTGGGCAGCTGTGCCGTGTAAACGCCATTCTGGTCGGTAAAATGCAGGGCGCCCGAAGGCATGGTGCGGATCAACTGGAATGGAATGCCCGTCGATCCGGTACAGCCCACAATACCCAGGTCGTTGATCAGCGCACCTGTGGCAATCCCTGCGCAAAGCGAATTGAATTGTATGGTGTCGCTGCTCTGCAGGCAGATGTTGTCAAAATACGTCACACAAGCGCCTCCGGCCGTTACCGTAACGGAATAACACCCCTGGGTCAGGTTAAACAAGGCGGGGCCTGTTGCGCCCATATTCCATTCATACTGGGCGCCGGGTGTCGTTACATTGATGACCGCAGCCGATCCGTATCCGGTGGTGCAGTCAATGTCCTGCACAACCAATTCGGGTTCAAACCCTGCGACGTCTGGAACGTTTGCGGCGGTATAGCCATAACAATAGTTGGGCGCCGCGGTATAGGCATACAGGTTGTACGTTCCGCCTTTGATGTTTTGCAGACTTGAAATATCGGACGAAATAAAATTGTCGGGTCCGTAGGCATAAAAGTTATATGGCGGTATACCACCTGTGATGGAAACATTCAAGGCGCCGCCTGTTCCGTTTGTGCAATCGGCCGGATTTACATTATAGGAATGGTAACAGGGGGGGCTATCGGCGCGGCAATGTTCAGGCTGCCGGTGAGGGTGCAACCAAGTGCCGTGGTCACGGTAATGGTATGCTGTCCCTGGCTCAGGGTATTGTTCCAGGCGTCTGTACTGCCATTGTCCCAAAGATAACTGGTGCCCTGATCATACTGCACCCAACAGGAGCCGACACCATTGTTTCCGGCATAGCACTTGGGGGAATAATCGGACAGCCCCAGGACGGGAATGGAGACCATCGTCTGTCCGGACGAGTTACAGCCGTTGGCATCGGTGGCCGTTACGCCATAGTTGCCGCTTGACAGGTTACTCAGCCCCGGCCCTGTCTGGCCGTTGCTCCAGACGTAACTCACCGGCGCCGTGGCGCCTGCAAGCAGGGCGCCGGCCGTTCCGGTATTGCTGCCCGAACAAACCACACTTCCCGTCACAGTCAGTTTCTTTTTCAAGGTAGTGGTGGCGGCATTGGAGCAGCCGAGCGCATCCGTGATCGTGACACTGTAGTTGCCCTCCGGAAGGCTGCCGATGGTTTGCGTTGTCGCGCCGGTACTCCAGACATAGGTGAAAGGAGGGTAGTTACTGTTTATCATAGTGGCTTCCAGTACGCCGTTGGAAGGATTCTGGCAATCCGGCTCATCCAGAAACTGAACCCGGGCCTGGGGATAATAGGTAAATGGAGTGGTTTCAACCGTAAAAATACCCTCGGCCGAGCAGCCGGTCGCGTCCAGCACGGTGACGGAGTAATCGCCCGCTACCAGGCCTTGTACCGTCGAGCCTGTTTGCCCGGTACTCCAGGTGTAAGTGAACGGCGCAACGCCGCCAAGCGGATCGACGGTCAGCGATCCGGAATTGGCGTTACAAAAACTGCTGGGTCTCGAATCGGAGAGGTAAAGGTCGAATGCCTCGCTGTTCAGGATATGCGTGTGCTCCACCGTTGCACCGGTCGCATCGGTAAGCGTTGCGGTATAGGCGCCTTTGGGTATGTTCTTGAGGCTGAGTCCGGTAGCGCCGGTACTCCACTGATAGGTGAAAGGAGGGACGCCCCTTGTCGGTACGATCGTGAGTATGCCGTCGGCGGCATTGCACGTGCCGGGTCTTACGGGTGAGAAAAAGAACTGTTGGGCATCCAGCCGGACGCCGGTCATGACGAGGATGAGCAGGAAAAAGATTGTGTTTCGGTTCTTCATAAAGAATGATTTTTGAAAGAACACGAATCCTTTTCCGGTCAGGTTGGGTAAGGGAGCGTATTTATTTTCTGCAGAACGTTGTTTTTACTCGCCTACTCTGCCTGCTTCGGCTTCAATACCGGTCTGGCGTTTGCGCGATTTGACGTTTTCGTTTCCGAACAGATAACCGACGCTCAGGCTGACGCGCCGGCTGTCCCAGCGCCCGCTGCCGTATGCCAGCAGTCCGTTGAAGTCGGAATAGCCGTCCCAGCCTGTTTCGTAAAAAACGTCGTTTACGTTGAGCCTGACATTGAGCCTGTTCTGCATGAATTTGCGCTGCAACCCGAGGTCGAGGCTCCAGCTGGACTCATACAGAAACACCCCGCCCCACACCCCGGGGCCTGAGTAATAGCCCGAAACCTCGCCTTTAAATCCGAAGGGAAGGTCGAAAGTATGTTGCTGGTATATGCTGTAGGTAAATGCCTGCACATCCACGATACCGCCATCGCCGTAGTCGGCCTGGTTGTCGAGGTGTGAAGCGCCGGCGTTGAAGTAGGCGTTCCAGATTTTGGTAACCTGAACGGGAGCGCTGACGTTCAGACTGACGATCGTCTGATCTGCCAGGTTGGCCCAGGTAATGAACCCTGCCCGCGGGTCATTGTCGTCGGGTGCGATCAGGCGGGTGATCTGGTCGGTAGTGCGGCTGTAGGCGAGTTTGAAGTTGTAGCGGTAGGCCAGGGTGTAGCCCAGTTCCAGGTTGTTCACGATTTCCGGGCGCAGTTTGGGGTTGCCTTTTTCATAGGAAAGTTCGCTGATCTGGTTGTTAAAGGGGTTGAGTACGTTGTAATCCGGGCGGTTGATGCGCCGACCGCCGTTGAGTGCAAGCGCGTGTTTGGGCGCTATCTGCCAGGTGAGTCCAGCATTGGGAAACCAGCTCAGGTAATTCAGTTCTACCGGATCCTGTTGCAGTTCGGGCAGAAATGTCTGGAGGTCACCGGTGGCGTCGGTCTGTTCAGCCCGGAGTCCGGCGTAGAACTTCCATTTTTCTCCGAGCGAGCGGGCGTAACTGAAGTACCCGGCGTACACTTTTTCATCGTACCGGAACTTGTTGGACTTGCGGTCGTTCTGCACCGGGATGCCGTTTTCTTCCACATAAAAGAGAAAAGTATTGTTGGAAACCACCTTGCTCAGTTTTGCGCCAAATCCAACCGTACCGTCCCACAGTTTGTCTTCGAAATCTGCCTGTACAGAATAAATATCGATATCGGTCGGTGTGTCGAAGCGGTTGATGACCTCGGTAAGCAGCACCTGTTCGGCGGCGTCGTAGTATCGGTTGGGTTGGTATCGCTTGCTGCCGTTCCGGTAATTGCCGTAGTCGACATCCAGGTTAAGGCTGCGGTCTTTACCGTTGTCGAAGCGGTAATTGAGGTTGTATGTTTGCTGGCGCCGGTCGTTGTCGGCGGTGTTCCGGGCTACCAGTATGCTGTCGATCAGGTCGGGGGTATCGTCCTGGGCGAGGGTGATGCGGTTGAAGGAATTGTTGCCGGCATTGTTGACGTTGCCGCCTGCCAGAAAGCCCACGGTGTGTTTTTTTGACAGGAAAAAGTCTGCCCCGACGCGGTAGTTGTAGCTGCGCCAGTTGTTCTGGTGGTTGTTTATTTCCTCCTGCACCATATTATTCAGGTAGCTCAGGAAATTCATTTCATTGAAACCGGCGCCATCTACCAGTCCGAGTGTTCCGAACGTGTTGAACCGTTTGTTGCGGTAATTGCCGCTGCCGGACAGGTTGGCGCGGTGGTAGCGGCCCTGGCTCACGGTGGTGTTCAACGAGCCGTTGGCGCCCAGGTTTTTGTCCTTTTCAGCCTGATATCGATGATACCCGCGTTGCCCTCCGCCTCGTACCGCGCACCCGGATTGGTGATGATCTCGATGCGGTCGATCTGTTCGGCAGGCAGGTTTTGCAGGTAGCTGGTGAGGTCCTGGCCGGTGAGCGGCAGTCGTTTGCCGTCCACATACAGCAACACGCCGGAGCGGCCCAGCACATTGATGTTGTCGTTGTTGTCGACCGTTACGTTGGGCGCCTTGCGCAGCAGCGCAATCGCATCCGAGCCTGCGCTGTTGATAGTGCCGTCGACGTTGAAAATGGTGCGGTCGGGTTTGATCTCCACCATGACCCGTGCAGCGGTTACGGTAGCCTCCTCCAGGTTGATGGACCGGGCCGAAAAGGTGAGCACACCCAAGTCCAGTTGCTGATCGTCAGTCAGCCGGATGTCGGCCTGCTGCAGATCGTTCAGTCCGAGATAAAGCGCTTTGAGGTAATAATTTCCCGCACCAAGTCCGGTCAGGGTAAAGGCGCCCTGTTCATCGCTGTTGCCGGCCTTGTACAGGCTGCTGTCTGCCGGGTTGAACAACGCTACGTTGGCAAAGGCGATTGATTCCCCTTCGGGGCCTTGCAGGCGTCCGTGTATAACAGCCGTCTGGGACTGGGCAGTGAAAAACGCCAGGAGTAGTGGAAGGGTGAGGGCTGCTCGCATGTTGGATGGTATGGAATGGTGCATTATTTCAAAGACCGAAAAGTAGGCGGACGCTGTCCGCAGGTCATATTTTTTCGACCAAAAGGGCTGTGCACAAACTAAAAACAGGAAATCCAGGCTGCTGTACTGCCAAAATCAAAACAAGCGCCCGGGAGTGTGCAGGGAACGTGTCAATCTGCATATTGTTTAAACAAAGCCGGAATCAAAATTTATTTTGTTTTGTAACATTTACTGGGTTATTTGGCAGATTGAAATCCGCAATGATATGCCTCGTAATCCATTGAGGGTGCGTAAACCGGAATTAACCTGAATAAAACTCCCCTATGTTGAGATATTTGACCGTTTTTCTATTTGCCGCAATCTCCATATTTGCGTGCCGCAGAGCGACTTCCGACACCCGGCCCGTCATAGAAAACATATCCGAGTCGGTATATGCCTCGGGCAGGATTAAAAGCAAAAACCAGTACCAGGTTTATGCTGCAGCGGGAGGCCTGGTCCGGAAAATACTTGTCAACGAAGGCGATGTGGTCAAAAAAGGCGATCCCTTGTTTGTGATCGGGAACGAGACATCACAGTTGAATGTGGAGAACGCCAAACTGGCTGCTGATTTTGCCGACCGGAATACTACCGGCGACCGGCTGCGGGAATTGCAAGGGGCGATCCAGACGGCGGAAAGCAGGATGCTCAACGACTCCATACTGCTCGTCAGACAGCGCGGGCTTTGGGCGCAGCAGATCGGCTCAAAGGTTGAACTGGAGCAACGCGAACTGGCCTATACCGCTTCTGTAAACAACTACGAGGCTGCCGTTTTCAGGTACCGGGACCTGGAGCAGCAACTTGAGTTCGCAGCCGCGCAAAGCAAAAAACTGCTCTCCATCAGCCGGAATATTGCACAGGACTATGTCATACGCAGCCAAACGGACGGGCGCGTGTACAGTATTGCCAGGAAACGGGAGAAATTGTAGGTACCCAGAGCCCGCTGGCGGTGGTCGGCGATGCGGCGGATTTTGTGGCCGAACTTCAGGTCGACGAAAACGACATTGTGCGTATTCAAAAAGGTCAGCGCGTTTTACTTACCTTGGACAGTTACAAAGGCCAGGTGTTCGAGGCTGTGGTGTCGCGGATCGACCCGATCATGAATGAGGTTTCCCGCACTTTTAGCATCGAGGCCGAATTCACCGACAGGCCGCCGGTGCTTTACCCGAACCTGACCACAGAAGCCAATATCCTTATCAGAGTCAAGGAAAATGCCATGACCATCCCCCGCTCGTATCTGGTCGGCGACTCCCTGGTCATCATGGAAAACAAGGAGCCAAGGAAGGTCGTTACCGGATTGAAAGATTACCTGAAAGTAGAAATAACGGAGGGCCTGAATAAAGACGAGACTATACTTCAACCCAACCAATGAACTACCTGCTCATCGCGGATATCGCAAAATCACTCTTGCTCGCGCGTTGGCGACAGTCGCTCGTGGCGGCAATCGGCGTCACGTTCAGCATCACCATGTTTATCGCCCTGCTGGGTTTTATGAACGGCCTGAACGATTTGCTGGACGGCCTGATCCTGAACCGGACGCCGCATGTCCGGCTTTTCAACGAAATCAAGCCCAGCCTTGAGCAGCCTGTCAATCTTTCGGACGAGTTCAAAGGTGGTTATAATTTTATCCGCTCCGTAAAATCGAGCGGCAGCCGGCCCGAGATATACAACAGCGCCGCAATCATGCAAGCGATCAGCGCAGACCCCCGGGTACGCGGTTTCGCCCCCAAGATCACGTCCCCGGTTTTGTACAATGCCGGGACAATTGATATCACAGGCACGGTCAGCGGTATTGATGTGGTGGCAGAAAGCGACCTGTTTTTTTTCAAAGATTACGTCACGGCGGGAGAGCCGCTCGACCTGAAAAATGTCGGCAACAGCATCGTGCTGGGCAAAGGTGTGGCAGACAAACTCCTGGCGGAAATCGGAGATGTCGTGCAGGTGACGACCTCAAAAGGCGGTCGCCTGCCCCTTAAGGTTGTGGGTTTTTTCCAGTCCGGCATCCAGGAGTTGGACAAGGTGCAGAGTTATGCCTCCATTTCAACCGCCCAGAAATTGCTCGGAAAACCGAACAATTACATAACCGATATCCAGGTCAAACTGACCGACCTTCAAATGGCGCCTGCCGTTGCCCGGGAGTATGCGCAACGTTTTGGCGCCGATGCGGAGGATATCCAGACCGCCAATTCACAGTTTGAAACGGGCAGTTTCGTCCGCACCCTGATTTCCTACGTCGTAGGGATAACCCTGTTGATCGTGGCCGGATTCGGCATATACAACATCCTCAACATGATGATCTATGAAAAAATGGACACGATCGCCATCTTGAAAGCCACCGGTTTTTCGGGCGGCGATGTCCGGAAGATATTTCTCGGCATTGCCCTGAGCATCGGCCTGCTGGGCGGCCTGCTGGGACTGGTGCTGGGGTTTTCACTTTCCTTGCTGATCGACCAGATTCCATTTAATACGGCGGCATTGCCCACGGTGAAAACCTATCCGGTAAACTACAACCCGTATTTTTACGTCATCGGGATCGTTTTTGCGCTCCTTACCACTTACCTGGCAGGCTATTTCCCGGCAAGAAAAGCGAGCAAAATAGATCCGGTCATTATCATACGGGGAAAATAGCCATGGCACAGACCGTACTTCAGTCCATCCACGTCAGCAAGTATTTCAGTGACCCGGTCAGGGTACAGGTACTCAAAGACCTCAGTTTTTCGATCGACAGGGGCGAGTTCGTATCGGTTACCGGAAAATCCGGTTGCGGAAAATCCACCCTGCTGTATATCCTCTCCACGATGGATACCGATTATGAAGGCGATCTGCATATCGACAACGAAAGCATGCGGGGAAAAAGTGAAGCGCAACTGGCGCGAATCCGGAATGAAAAGATCGGTTTTGTATTTCAGTTTCACTACCTGCTGAATGAGTTTACCGTATTGAAAAACGTCATGCTGCCCGGACTGAAACTCCGGAAATACCCGGAGGACGAAGTAGAGCACCGCGCCATGGAGCGTTTGCGCGCACTTGACATCGACGGACTGGCCCTGAAAAAAGCCAACCAGTTGTCCGGCGGCGAAAAACAGCGGGTGGCAATTGCCAGAGCGCTGATCAACGACCCGCTGATTATCATGGGCGACGAGCCGACGGGTAATCTGGACAAAAAAAACAGCGATATCGTGTTCGATATATTCCGGCGGCTTTCCATTGAATTCCGGCAGACGCTGCTTATTGTGACACACGACCAGGGTTTTGCCGGCAATACCGACCGGGTTATCGAGATGGAAGACGGGCGGATCATTGCACCGGGGTAGTTATTTGCTCATACCTCCCGGTACCCCAAACATCCCGGCTATGGGTATGAGCCGCCCAAAGAAGGCATAGTGAATATGCTGTGTTGAAGTGGGGCATGGAGCCCCAATCGCTACTTCACCAGTTTAACGTTCACCGCGTTTGCGCCTTTAGGGCCCATTTCCACTTCAAAAGTCACGCGGTCATTTTCCCGGAGCGGGTCGGTGAGATTGTTGATGTGCACAAAGACGCTGTCTTTTGTTTCCGCATCGATGATAAAGCCGTAGCCTTTTTCATCGTTGAAAAACTTGACCTGGCCCTGGCGTATGGTCTCTTCGGGCGAAGCATCCCTTGGCGATACGCCAAGAATGATATCTTCGGCCTTGAACTTTTTCTTTTTGGCAGGATCCGGCGGTGTAGACGTGAGGTGGCCGTTCTCATCTACATAAGAGAGCATCTCTTCAAAAGTCTTGACGCCGCCTTCGGCTTTTTCGACTTTGCGCTGCTCCCGGCGTTCCACTTTTTCCTGCTTTTTCTTTCTGCGTAGTTTTTCTTTTTCTTTTTTGTTAAACGAATCTTGCGATCTGGCCATTTGTCAATTTTAGTTAAAAAAATCCCCCGTTCCGAATCAGGTTCCCGGCGCATGTGTCAAAATATCCGCCCAAACCTCCAATTTAACGGAGATTTACAAAGATACTGAAATTTGGGCGAATTGTTTTTGTTGTTGCGGCACCGCTCGCTGCAATACCGCACTTCGTCCCACACCTTTTCCCATTTTTTGCGCCAGGCAAAGGGCTTTCCGCATGACCCGATTCTTACTGCTTTTCACTGCCTTGATTCAATTGGCGGCCTGTACATCCCCCAAACCCGTTTCAGAAATGACAGTTTATGCTATTCGTCTCAGCCCCGGCCAGGATATTAAAAAGGAACTGACCGCATTTGTCCGGGAAAAGAACCTGCACGCTGCATTTATCATCACCTGTGTGGGCAGCTTGCAGCAGGCCGTTTTGCGCCTCGCCAACCAGCCCAACGCGCTTACCCGTGTGGAAAAATTCGAGATTGTCTCGCTCACCGGTACGTTGTCGCCCGATGGCGCGCACCTGCACATCGCCTTGTCCGACAGTATCGGGACCACCATTGGCGGGCACCTGCTTGAGGGCAGCCTGATCTATACGACGGCAGAGATCGTCATCGGAGAGGCCGAGACACTGAGTTTTAAAAGGGAAACTGACCCGGCGACGACGTACAAGGAATTGAAAGTGTACAAAAGGGAGTAATCCTGCCTGTTACCGCTCTTTCAACAGATTAATACTCACGGTCGCCAGCGCTGAATCCGGAAATCTGTGAAAATGCTGCGCATCGGGATACAGGCCGGCCTCCCCGGCAATCCGGTTGAAAATATCCACTTCAAAAATGTATTGATCCGAGAATCCGTGGGTGGCGTCGTAGGCCGTGGCGGCGGTGCGGCCCAGGTTGGCGGCGGTAAGTGCCGGGGGTACGGTATGCAGTTCGATGACAAGCAGGCCGAACCTGCGCACGTATGGCGCCCAGCGCTCCAGGTGCATGCGCAGACTGGCCTCCACGTCGGTATTGGAAAGGCGTTTGCCGCGGTAGGCATAGGCGCCGCTCGAAGTGCTCACCGGGTGCTCGACCTGCGCGTCGGGGGCTTCCCACATGCGGTTGTGGTCGAGGAATGTACGCACGTTCAGCAGGTCGTTGAGTTCAATGCCGTAGTCGTCGCGGAGATCTTTGGCCAGTAGGTCGGGCCGACCGATATCGCCCCAGATCACCTTGGCCCAGATGTCGGCCTTGGTCAGGTTGGCCCTGGTGACGCGCAGGGCCGTCTCGTTGAAGTCGGCGCCGACCAGGAAAAGCGGGTGCTCGTCGAGCATTTCGCCGCGCAGCGTGCGCTGGTCGATCACCTCGAAAATATGCTGGAGAAATGCGCCGTTGCCGCAACCCATATCGACAATGCCCTTGGGCTGCTCCTCCAGCGGCTTGTTGAACAGGTCGATGATAACCTCGTCGATCTTTTTGAAATAGGTGGCGTGGGCGCCGCCGCTGCCCCAGACGTTCATTTCGCGGTCGACATGCTGCTCGGGTGTACCTGCCGGTACGTCCCACAAGACTTCCGGGTTGCCGAAGATCAGTTCATCCAGGTTGCGGAAGGTGGGTATATACGACACGGTAACGCCGTAGGCGCTGGCGCGGCGGGCAAAAAACAGCCCCTTGTCGGTAAATCGATAGGTCTGGTTTTTCTTTTCAAACCAGCCCAGAAACGCAAAAAAGTCCAGTATTTTTTCAAAACTGTCGGCGTCTTCGTGGAACTCCTCGGGCTTGAAGGATGCTTCCATGAAGTATTTGTGGAACATGCCGCCCATGCCCAGCGACACGATCGTCGGGCCGATCACGATGCCTTCGATGTGTTTGAGCACCTGTTCCTGGATGCGGCGGGTATTGGTATCGCCCGAAAATTCGATGCCGTAGTTTTCCCGGTATTTGCGGAATATTTTTTCCAGCACGGTAAAGGGCGCGCGTTCGAACTTCCGCTTGTGGAATCGGCCGGAAAAGCGCAGGAGTTCCACAACATCTTTGTACAGTGTGCAGAGTTCAAATGCCGTGGCGCTGTTGGCATTTGTCCGGTAGCGTACTTCGTTTTTGTGGTTGTCCACGGCGGCGTCCAGCCAGCCTTGCGAACTCAGGATACGCAGGGCGACATTCAGGTAGCCCTCATTGGCGTGGAATTCTGCGGCAAGTGCCGAAATATCGACCTCGCCCTGTTTCAGCAGCGCATCCAGCACGCCCTTTTCGAGCAGGGCATAGGCTGTGGGCGCCGTGGCGATGCCGTCGAGGTGGCGGAATATGGTGGAGCGGAGTTCGGATTTCTCTTGTTTGGTCAGGAACATCGTTTTACCCGGTTTGGTGCGGGGCAAAAGTCGGGATGTTTTTTGAAAAATGTCCTGATCTGTATACACAAAGGGGTCGCAACGGGGAAACTACTGCCGGCCCGGACGATCTGTTGTTCACACCATAACCGCCTCGCCATACAGTTGATCCCGCATCTGGTGCACCTTGTCGCTGTGCAGGTACTCGCCGTACGTCATATGCTGGTCGATCAGGCCGTTTGGCGTGATTTCGATGATGCGGTTGGCCACGGAGTCGAGTATCTGATAGTCGTGAGAGGTGAAAATGATATTGCCGGTGAAATCCCGCATACCGTTGTTCAGGGCGGTGATGGATTCCAGGTCGAGGTGGTTGGTCGGTTCGTCAAGGATCAGAAAATTCGGGTTGGCGAGCATGATCTTGGACATCATGCAGCGCACTTTTTCGCCGCCGGACAGCACCCCCGAGCGCTTGAACACCTCTTCGCCGGCGAACAACATCCGGCCGAGGAACCCGCGGATAAAGCCTTCGTCTTTTTCCTTTGAATACTGCCGCAACCAGTCCATCAGGCTCATGTCCTGATCGCCCGAGAAATAGGCGCTGTTGTCGTTCGGCAGGTATTGTGTCGATATGGTCTGGCCGTACTGGAACGAGCCTTCAAAATCGGTGTCTTCTCCGGAAAGGATGTTCAACAGGGCGGTAACGGCAAGCGCATTGCGGCTGAGCACGGCGATTTTTTCACCCTTATTGAACCGCAGGTATAGTTTTTTGAACAGGTACTCGCCGCTTTCGGCTCTTTTCGACAGGTTTTCTATGTCAAGGATAACATCTCCCGGTTCGCGCTCGGGCTTGAACACGATGTAGGGATAGCGCCGGTTGGAGACCCGCAGTTCTTCCAGGTTTAATTTTTCCAGTGCCTTTTTTCGGCTGGTAGCCTGTTTTGATTTGGAGGCGTTGGCGGAGAAGCGGGCGATGAAGTCCATCATTTCCTGCCGCTTTTGCTCCACCTTTTTGTTTTTATCGGCCATCTGACGGGCCAGGAGTTGGCTGGATTCGTACCAGAAGGTATAGTTGCCGGTAAACATCCGGATTTTGCCGAAATCCACATCGACCACATGGGTGCAAACCATATCCAGGAAATGCCGGTCGTGGGAGACCACGATGACGATGTTCTGATAATCCGCCAAAAAATTGCAAAGCCAGTCCGCCGTTTCCGCATCGAGGTCGTTGGTCGGTTCGTCCATGAGCAGGATATCTGGCGCGCCGAACAGCGCCTGGGCGAGCAGTACTTTCACGCGGTCGGAGCCGTCGAGTTCTTTTACGAGTTTGTAGTGCAGGGATTCGCGGACGCCCAGGTTGCTGAGCAGTTCGGACGCGTCGGTTTCTGCCATCCAGCCGTTCATTTCACCGAATTCGCTTTCCAGTTCGGCAGCACGCATGGATTCCGCTTCGGTCGCGTCGGGGTTGTCGTAGATGGCGTTTTTCTCCTGCATGATATCATAGAGCCGCCGGTGGCCCATGATTACGGTATCCATCACCGGATAGTCGTCGAAAGCAAAGTGGTTCTGGCTGAGCACCGCCATCCGCTCGCCGGGTGTTATCTCGATCGAGCCCTGGGTGCTGTCGATTTCGCCGGACAGGATTTTCAGGAAAGTCGATTTGCCGGCGCCGTTGGCGCCGATGACACCGTAACAATTGCCCTTTACAAATTTAAGGTTGACCTCATCAAATAGTACACGCTTGCCGAACTGCACGGCCAAATTGTTCACTGATAGCATCGAAGTGGATATGTGGTTTTGAAAACGGGCGCAAAGGTACGGGTTTGGGACGGGATTGTCCCGGATATTTCCAACTTCCCTTATTTGACCTTGCCAGACAGGAAATCCAGCAGGGCTTCAACCCGTTCGATATTCTCAATGAGAACGGCATCACCGTCTTTTTCCAGTTCTTCAAGCATTTCCCGGATGGTAATATCGTCGCCAAGTCTCAACTGACCGGAATAGATGAGTTCTGCGATGGCATTCGTTATAAAACCCTTGGTGATATTTGATTTGGCGTGCGGGATCAGGGAGACCAAAATGTCCAGGTCTTCAACATCCGGTATGATTTTTACTTTTCGACCGATGGCGCATATCAGCGCAGGGTCGGAGGTGCCCCTGTAATCCTGGATCATATCCGGCCACAGCACCAGTTTCTCCGCTATTTTTCGGGCAATGTGGATTTTCATCCGCAATTCCGAAAGCACGCTTTTCATTTCATTGGTTTTCTCAAACTCCCAGGACAAGTGCTCAATTTCCTTCTTAACATCATCTCTGGAGGGCACACCTCCGGAAAACGACAGGTCCAGATTGCTTAATGTTTCGATGATCTCCAGAAGCGAAAAGGTAATAGAGTTGAACTCCGTCTGATAATCGCGCACGGTTACCTGCCCCCTGATCTTTTCTAATTCCAGTTTGCGAAACCTGGCCGAAGTCAGGTAAATTTCAGTTGTCATTTTCGTGTCGACGCCTTCAATAAAATCCACCAGGTCTATAAGCACTTTCCCCAAATGTCCCTCTGATATCAATTTTTTCAGATCTTTAAAATCCAGGTTTTGCCTTTTGTTTTCCATGGTTCACCGAAATTGGATAATCTATGCTTTTTGTTTAAATGGTTTGATTCATGCCGACCCGGAATAACGCCGTATGAATAGCGCAATTTTTGCCAGCCCCCGGGCCTGAAAACGGGCTGCCGGTAGTCGGAAGTCAGGCGTAAAGCCCGGCAGCAAAAATAGGATATTTTATCTATTGAGGCACAACCTCGCGCAAACAGCCGTACGAAGGTTCGATGTTTTCAACCCGGAACCACTCAGGCGTAACCTGGTCGGCCCGCCAAGCAGCAATCCTGCGGAATAAAGGATCATCGTTGGTATGAGCGCATATTGTTAGTGGGCCGATTCGCGAAGGCTCATTTTACATTAAATTTGCCTCTGTCCTGATACAGGTTCAGATACACCCATATCCATGAAACGTCCACTACTCCGCCTTGCCTTCTTTGCCTGCTTCATCGCAATGATTTCACCGCTCTTTTCGCAGCAGCAGGAGCTGGACAGGCGTGATTTCTGCGCCCAGGAAGTCATGTGGGAGGCTGCCCTTCAACAAAACCCATCCTTGCGCGCGCAACAGGACAAGGTGGAACAAGCGCTGTACGGATACCTGAAAAAACAACAACAATCGGCAAAAACACCGCCGCCGGTATATGTGTTGCCCGTGGTCGTCCATATCATCCACGACAACGGCCCCGAGAATATTTCGGATGCCGTGGTGATACAGGGTATCCAGGATTTGAATGATGCCTTTGCCAATGTCGGTTACTACGACCCCGCTACGGGCGTGGATACCAGGATACAGTTCTGCCTCGCCCGGCGCGACACGCTCGGCAACCTTACCACGGGCATCACCCGCAACCAGTCGCCGCTGACCGACATGCTGATGGACGTGGACGACATCACGGTGAAGAACCTCAACCGCTGGGACCCGACCCAATACATCAACATCTGGCTGGTGCGGGAAATCTGTCAAAGCGGCGGCGGTTGCGGCGTGGCGGGATATGCCTATTTCCCCGCTTCACACGGCAATCCGGAGGACGGCATCATGATGGAGGCTAATTTCTTCGGCAGTTCGCAGGGCGCCAGCGGCGTGCAGATTCATGAAATGGGCCACTATCTTGGCCTTTACCACACCTTCCAGGGCGGCTGCACCAACAACGATTGCCTCGCCGACGGCGACCGGGTCTGCGATACGCCGCCCGACCAGAGCACGGCCGCGGCGCCTTGCGGTACGTCGGTTAATTCCTGCTCCACCGATACGGACAGCGGTTTTGCGACGGACCAAAACGACCTCATCGAGGATTATATGGACTACGGCGACTTCGGCTGCTGGTCGGTGTTCACGCAGGGGCA
This sequence comes from Lewinellaceae bacterium, assembly GCA_016712415.1. Taxonomy (GTDB): domain Bacteria; phylum Bacteroidota; class Bacteroidia; order Chitinophagales; family Saprospiraceae; genus M3007. The sequence goes on from JADJRC010000010.1 coordinate 123,274, forward strand.
AACCGATCGGATGCACTGGCACATCGAGCATGTACGGTACAGCCTGCTTGAATCGAAAGCATGCCTCGATCCCTGTACTTCGCCTTTAACCGCCTCATTTTCAGCGAGTGCTACAGCCGTGGACGCCGGCACGACCGTCAGTTTCGTCAATGCCTCCACCAACGCGACCAGTTTTATCTGGACGCTGGACGGCGCGCCCTTTTCGACGCTAGCCAATCCCGGCTATACCTTCAATACGGAAGGCAGCTTCGAGGTGTGCCTGGAGGCGGGCAATGCCGATCCGAACTGCTACAGCCGTCAATGCGTCACCATCGAGGTGGTGTGCCCCGTGATGCCGGGTTTCACGATGAGCGCCGACTTGCTGCTGCCTGGCCAATCCGTTATTTTCACAAACACCAGTTCCAATGCCTCGACCTACACCTGGCTGCTGAACGGCTCGACCATTAGCAGCACCACCGACCTCACGGACACGTTCCCCAGTTCGGGTCTTCAGACCGTTTGCCTGACGGCCTCCAACGGTATTTGCGAAGCGACAAGTTGCCGGAACCTGTTTGTGATGTACGTGTCGGGAACGGGTGGCTGCGATACGTCCTACCTCAAAACCTACGGCTCCCCGTTCGACGACGAGCGGGGCAATGCCCTTGTGGAGATTCCCCAAAGCCTCGGCGGCGGCTTTCTCATCGGCGGCGGCAAGGGCGACAGCGCCATGATCACCCGCCTCGACCCCGACGCCAACATCGTCTGGACACGGGCGTTCGACCCCACGCCTTTTGCTGCCGACTTCATCTGGGCGCTCAATTTTGACAGCGACGGCAACGTCATCGGCTCGGGACAAACCCGCGACGAACCGGATGGCAACGTCGAGTGCTTCGTTTTCAAATACAATATCCCGACCAACAACATCCTTTGGGTAAACGAACTGGATATCATTGATCCTGCTGCGGAAATTTACCGCACCATTTTCGAAAAATCGCCCGGCGGCAACTACATCGTGGCGGGCGACATTGACCAGGACCCTGGTTTAGCCGCCTCCAACAGCAACGGCTTCCTGCTGGAGGTGAACCGCAACACCGGTGCAAACGTCTGGCAACGCAGCTTCACCCTCGGCAACGCCGAATCGTTCCAGAAGGCGCTGCTCCACAACGGGACCATCTATACAACAGGCCGCTACAATTTCGACCCCACAGGCACCGCCCGATGGCGACCCGGCATCACCAGGTTCGACCTGAACGGCGTGCAGCAGTGGTCAAAACTCTACCTCCGCCCCGTCACAAACACCACAGCAGCCCGCCTCTCTTCCTCCGATATGGTGGCAGACAATGGTCTGGTGGTGCTTGGCCACGGCGACCTCGGCGGCACCAGCACCACCGATGTCTCCCTCTTCCTGTTCAAGACCGACGACAACGGCAACCTGCTCTGGGCGATGAACTACGACATCCCCGGCGCCACGTCGGAGTTAAGCACGCAACTTGTCGTCGTACCCGACGGCTACGTCTGCCTCGGTTACTACACGGCCGGAAGCCAGGACGTGTTTATCTTCAAAACGGACAAACAGGGCCAGCTCGTTTGGTCGAAATCCTATGGCAACACGTCTACCGAGGATGCCTTTGACCTCGTGAATGCCAACGGTCAGGTTTACTTTACCGGCAAGACGAAAGCGCCGACGCCGGGCGCTACGTTCGATCTTTACTTTGCAAACATTGCCGAAGACGGCGCCCTGTCTGTCTTCGACAGTTGCAACCTGTTCACCGACCTGAAGATGACTGCCCTGGCCATCGACAACCCTTACAGCGGCCAGCACAACCTCACCCTGCTGAATCAAACCTGGGGACAATTCCTGACGGACAAGCAAGTGGGCACGACGGTTATCCAGTCCACCACCATTTGCCTCCAGCCCTGCATCGATTCTTGCGCCGTGATGCCCAATGCGCAGTTTGTCGCAGCCGATGCCGTCTGCCGCGGCGACAGCCTGGAGGTAAACCTCACGGCTTGCAACCTGGGCATCTTTGACCTGCCGGTTCATACGCCCGTCAGCTTTTACCTCGGCGACCCCACGAGCACGAACACCGCCGTTCTCCTCGCCACTTTGCAATTGCCGGATACCTTGGAGCAGGATAGTTGCGACACGTTTTCTTTCATCATCGCAGCGCCGCCCAACGCCCTGATCTTTGTCATGCTTAACGACGACGGCGCCACGCCGCTTCCGTTTTCCCTCACCGATTTCGATGCCGAAACCGGCGAGTGCGACTATACAAACAATATCGGCAACTTTATACACCCCTTCGTGCCGCCCGTGCTTGAACTCGGCCCCGACGTATTCCTTTGTCAAAACGGCGTGACCGTGCTCGACGCCGGTCCCGACTTTGCCGGCTATCGCTGGCAGGATGGCAGCACCGAACAAACCCTGACGGCTTTTGGTCCCGGTATCTACAGCGTCACTGCCACCGATGCCTGTGGCGGCGAACAGACAGACCAGGTGCAGGTGACGGTGGACAGCACCGCTGTGCTCGACCTCGGCCCCGACATCACCGTTTGCGAAGGCAGCAGCGCCGAATTGAACGTACCCGGTTACGCCACGTACCAGTGGTCGCCGCCCGACTTTCTCAGTTGTGCGGATTGTCCCAACCCCACCGTTACCCCTTTAACCGACGTAGCCTATACCCTCGTAGCCACTACTGCCGACGGCTGCGTCGGTGTGGCGGCAGTCCGGATCATCCTTGCCGAAACCAGCGCATCGTTCGCTGAAGTAACGCTCTGCGCAGGCGACACGGTACTCCTGTTCGGAATGCCCGTGACCGCAGCAGGGACATACCAGCAAACGCTCTTAGCCCAGAACGGCTGTGACTCCGTCGCGCATGTGACAGTAGAAGCGCTGCCCGTCTCGGCGAGCAGCGTGACGCTTTATGGCTGCCCCGGCAGCGCGGTGCAGTATGGCTCGCAATCGCTGACAGTCGGTCAGACGCAGGATTTTATATTTCAGAATTATGTCGGCTGTGACTCCGTTGTGACCGTCACCGTGGAAGCCTTACCGACCTCGGCGAGCAACCTTGCCCTGTTTGCCTGCCCCGGCAGCGCGGTGCAGTATGGCTCGCAATCGCTGACAGTCGGTCAGACGCAGGATTTTATATTTCAGAATTATGTCGGCTGTGACTCCGTTGTGACCGTCACGGTGGAAGCCTTACCGACCTCGGCAAGCAACCTTGCCTTGTTTGCCTGTCCCGGCAGCGCGGTGCAGTATGGTTCGCAATCGATGACAGCCGGACAGACGCAGGATTTCATTTTTCAGAATTATGTCGGCTGTGATTCCGTTGTGACCGTCTCGGTGGAAGCCTTACCGACCTCGGCAAGCAACCTTGCCTTGTTTGCCTGTCCCGGCAGCGCGGTGCAGTATGGCTCGCAATCGCTGGCCATCGGGCAGACACAGGATTTCATTTTTCAGAATTATGTCGGCTGCGATTCCGTTGTGACCGTCACCGTGGAAGCATTGCCTACTTCGACGAGCAACCTTGCCCTGTTTGCCTGCCCCGGCAGCGCGGTGCAGTATGGTTCGCAATCGTTGGCCATCGGACAGACGCAGGATTTCATTTTTCAGAATTATGTCGGCTGCGATTCCGTTGTGACCGTCTCGGTGGAGGCATTACCTGTTGATTATCAGGAAATTGAATTCAGTGTCTGCCCCGGCGAACCGGTCACCTTTGGTGGCCAGACCCTCCTGCCCGGCGACACGGCCACTTTTACTTACCAGAATGGCGCCGGCTGCGATTCGATCGTCCACATTTCGGTCATGGCGTACCCGGCCATCGCTTTCGATCTGTCGTCCGAAACGATTTGTCCCGGCATTGCCGAAGGTATTATCAAACTGGACATTACAGCGGGTGACCAACCATTGACTGCTTCGCTGGACGGCGGAGCCTTTTCCGGCGCCGGCGTTTACGAAAACCTGTTCGCCGGGGCGTATACCGTGCAGGTACAGGACGCACACGGCTGTATTGCTTCGCAAAGCATTGATATTCCGGCATTTCCGCCGCTGGTGGTTACTACGGAAGATTACGTGTTGCCCTGCGCCGAACCTTATGTGACGCTACAACCTGCGGTGATATCCCATACCGGACCTGTTATCTGGGAATGGCCGGGCGGCTGGAATAAACCCTGGTTCCAGGCCGGGAAAGCCGGGGTATTCACCGTCCGGATTTCCGATGACTGCGCCACGGAGGAGCGAAACATCCAGGTGACCTGGGACGACGACAATGTCACCGCCGAGTTATTCTATGCGCCGAACGTCTTTTCGCCGAATGGTGACGGCATAAACGACGAGTTTCGGGTGTACCCGGCGGAAGGGGCGGAGGTGCTGAAGTTTGAGTTGTGGGTTTTCGACCGCTGGGGAGACCTCCTGTTCATGACCCCCAACCCGGCAGTGGGCTGGAACGGTGTTTTCCGGGAGGAACAGATGGATCCGGGCGTAATGGTCTGGTACGTGAAAGCCAGCGTTGTCTTCTGCGGCAGGGCCGTGGAGGTGTTCCTGGAGGGCGATGTGACGGTGGTGCGGTGATTGTTTCCATTAAGTTAAGGCCCATTATAGCGCAAAAAAAACAAAACGCAAGGAGGACATTGGTTTGCGAAAACAAACTCCAACAGCACATTTATTTTCAATGCACCGGCGTTCTGAAAATGCTTAAATTCGGAGAATCCAGGTGTAATTTATTTTTCATCACTATAGGCTTGATGAATTAAACTGTTTGGTTTTAGATAAACATAGTTGTTCTGAAAATCAAGAAACGTATTAAATCGTTTTAAAACTTCATTTCCTAAAATATGCGTTTTAAACCTTGCGGGATTACCTGTTGTAAGCAACTGTACGGGTATATCAGACAAACTGTGGTTACCCAAATTGAGTTTTTCCAAATTTACGGTGATGACGGGTATTTCTTTTCCCTGGCCATTCCGCATAATTACCTTTTTGATTACCTCCAGATCATTTGGGAAATTTTGCTCCGCCATAAGGACAGTATCCAGCATGATGGTTCGCTGATAGCCGTTATCAAACAAAAAGCGATTTTCGTATTTTTTCCCATTTACCTCCAATTCGGCCTGTATGCAAAATAAGGTATGGGTGTATTCCATATCAAATCTTGCGTAATTCCCGTCTATTTCAGGTGGACTGGAATGAACAATGAAAAGACTTTTCTCAAAGTCTGTTTCCACCACTTTCCCAGCAAACAAGTCCCATCCAAAGCGGCCGTCCGTTCCTTGTCCAGATAACTCTACGGGATAAATGCGCAAACTATCCCATTCCATATCTCCTATTTTAAGTCTGTTGTCGTGGTTTGAGTTTCTTGTCCAATGTAATTTATTATCAATGGCATTGTTGGTGAGCAGCAATCCAGTTGTGCCGGAATCGAATTTTAAATCCAACGTATCGATACCGTTGACAACTGTTTTTACAATAATATTGTTGAATGCACTTAAGGTAAAAGGAATAGTGTCCCGGTCAGCCGGCAATTGCTGTTGTGCCCATATAAAATTATAAACCGATAATGCTGATATTAAAAGTAAAATCTTGATGTTTGGTATTTTTTTCATTTGTACGCTATTTTATATCAGATTATCCTAATTCTCCTCAACTCGAAAAAACACTTTGCCGTCGCCTTAATATCAACGCTGGCATCGTGGGCTTCATCGAAATCAACACCGAACAACTTTTTGTGAAGTTCCGATAGTTTTGGCCACTTGTAACTTCCATATCTAAAAGGAGGTATTGAGCAATGTTCAATTACTTGTGGATTTTTCATCGTGCAAAATTTTGCCTTTGAAGGCAACGGGTCTGCGCCAAACTTTCTGTGAAACTCCGCTCCAACTATTTTTTCGTCGAATTCCATGTTGTGAGCAACCAAATGAGTCGCCCGTACTAAAAGTGAACTAAAATCAGACAGCGACGCGTTCAAATCCAATCCTTCTCGGTTGGCTCTTTCAGTCGTTATTCCGTGAATGTTGGAAGCCTCGCTTGGAATGGTATATCCTTCTGGTTTGATTATGAAGTTTCGCTGCTCGATAATTATCCCGTCAGGGTCTGTTAGCAAACAAGCCAACTGTACCATTCTTGGCCAGTTGCTTGTGTTTGAAGCGGGGGCATTCCAACTCAATGGCAATCCTGTTGTTTCCGTGTCAAAGAATAGATACATGTGATATAATTAATTGAAAATCAGTGTCTGTTAATAAATCCATCAAGCCACTCGCTTATTCATCTGATAGCTGCAGTCATCTGATGAATGATCAACTCAAACCGGTGGCAGTGCAGATAAAAAAAACGCAGATTGCAATCTGGGCTAACCAATTGATTATCATGCCACAACAACACTAATATATAACGTTATATCTTTTCTCTAGTTCTACTATCTCGTCTAAAGGTATTTCATTATTTCCAATCCATATTTTATTTAATTTCTTCAATTTGCCAGCCATGTCTATTATGGTTACTATTTCATTGGATATTATTGAGAGTTCTCGCAAACTATTTAAGTGAGATAATTTTTGAATGCTCTTCAAGTCGCAATGTTCTATTGACAGTACTCTTAAGGTAGAAGGAAACTGTTCCAGCCAATTATCTTCCAGCCTTACCCAATCAAATATCAATATTTCAAGTTTATATTTTATTGGTTCTAATTCAAAATCAATCAATGGATTATCGCCTATATTAAGCTCGATCAAATTTCTATTATACCTGGTTAATTTAAAAGATTCAATCTGATTATTATTTAAATTTAACTTAATAAGCCTTGACGATGCATTTATTAGTTCCGGCACTCTTCGCAATTCATTGCCATCCAGTACTAATTCCCTAAGCCTTGCCAAACTAACCCCTGAATCTATATCCCGAATATTGTTACTTCCCAAATTTAACACCTCTAGAGACTCCAAAACGTTTATCTCAGAATTTATATATTTCAAATCATTATCTCTCAACCACAATTCTTTTAGTGAATAATTCAATCCCGATAAATATTGAAAATTAATTTTTCTAATTTTATTACCACAAAGGTCCAGGTATTCTAATTTTCTTAATCCTGATATATTTTCATTCAAAGAATCAATGTTATTATCTGACAGTTTCAATGACTGTAAATTAGGAAATCTATTTAGATATTCTGGAATCGATTCTAGTCCACTATTCGATAAGTCCAAATTAAAAACTCTTTCAGGTTCGCTCAAGGCTATTTCCAAATCATCTATCCAGATATTCATATTTGAATCATACTGCCCAAAAATATTACCTGACATTAAGAATAATACGAATAAGCAATTCAATCTTTTATTCATATCAATATATTTTGCAATTTGTTTATTGGTGGCATAGAATAGTTGCTTGCTGCTGTGCCGCCGTGCGTTGGGTTTGCGGGGAGGCTGTTTGGAGGCATGGGCAGCGAGCCTTTGTGTGGACCTCGTTTTTTTTATTATATCCATCTATTTACTTTTTCCATGTATTCACGGAAAAGATTTCCATGTTTGTTCATTAAATACTCCTCCTCTAATCTTATTTTTATTTCTACTGATGGGTAGCTTAATACCAGACAGCATAAACTTAGAGCATTTGGAGCAATCAAAAAGAAACCCAAAAATGAAATCAATAATCCCAAATAGATTGGATTTCGTGAATACTGAAAAAGATTATTTGTTATTAGTTCTGTTTTTTCTTCTTCATCAATTCCAATTCTCCATGAATTCCCCATTTGAAACTGTGCAATAATCCCAATTGAGCATCCTATTAACATTACTACTATTCCAATTTGTTTTATTCTCTCAATTTCAAGATATTTAATTGGGACTAAATATTCATAAACATTTCCTCCTATCAAATAAATCATGGCAATTATAGGAACTAATGTTGCCCCTAACATTAGTATTTTTCGTTAAATCCCTTAATTCCAGTTTTACCCATTTTTTCAAATGGGTTTATACCTGTATTTTTATAGAGGATGAATGACCTAATCGCTATGGCAACTCCTGTGTATAAAATTACGTATCCTATTATTACTATTTTGTAAATCATTTTTGACGTATTTTTTCCTTCCAATGAGGCACAACGGTTCTTGCTGCCTTGGCGCCGTACGTTGGGTTTGCGGGCTGTTCGGCGGCATGAACAGCAGCCTTTATTAGAGTTGTTACGCTATAACTAATTTAGAGCGTGTTTGTTAATAAATCCATCAAGCCGCTCGCTTATTCATCTGATGACTGCAGTCATCAGATGAATGATCAACTCAAATCGGGGCGGTTCCGATAAAAGAACCCGTAGATTGCAACTTGGGGTAACCAATTGATTATCATGCCACAACAACTCTATTGTATGGATTTTCACCCAATTTTAAACAAATTCCGTATTTTTTGAATTGCTAGCCTAATTCGTTTTCGGCTTAACTGTGTTCTGTATTTTTCTGCCGACCAACTTTTAGGGCTGACATTGACAAGATTCACCATCGCTTTTTCTATTTCGATTTCATCACCAAGGTATTCCGAGAATCGAATATACTCATAGGCGTTCCACTCATTAGATAAATCAGTACTCTCTTTCCACTTTCTAAAAGATTCTTTAAAGCCTTCTTTTTCTCGAATCCATAAATAATTGCTGGGGGCGTCTTTCAATGGTAAAACAAGTCCGAAATAAGATTTCTGCTGTTCTTTGTATCCCTGGCCATCATCATCACTAAATGCCGTTTCTTCAACAAAAATATTTTTGTAAATTTTATTGCTTAATTTATTTGGCGAATCTTGTAAAATTTTTTTGAGGCGCTCCTTTCCATAAGTCAAAAAAAAGCCTGTTTCAAAGCCAGAATCTGCATCCATTGTGCCGTCAAATTTCAACTTGGCAAAATCCCAAATATCTTCAATAACTCCAAACTGAGACAACAAGTAGTAATATAGATAAATCACTTCGTGCTCATAATTTTCAGTACTTGATAATCTGTGTCTTGTTTCTTCTTTTATTAATCTTTTGACAATATCGTAATCATCTGGAATTTTCAAGTCATTCAACAAGCCTACTCCAATCCTTTGACGATTAAGTTGGTTTTCATCTTTAGTGCCATCAAGAGATAATTTAAATTCATACCGCTCTAATTCCCCTTCGTTTTCACGGAGTCGTCGCAAATCTTCGATGTACCTGTTTATTATTTGTTCTATCATATATTTCATACAACTATGGTTCATTCCCATTAAGTTAAGCCCTGCTCCGCATTAAAAAAGCACGAAAGGGAGGAAATTTGTGAAAATTTCCGATAATCATGAATACCTCCCTTCGTGCATATCTTGGCGCCCTGCGGCAAGCGCGTCAAAACTGCTGCCTCGATTTTCCAGGGATTTTTTTATGCTCGGGGTTTCGTTGTTTCATCGATATTTCAAAGCCAAATACTGCAAACGATGGAGCCCGTCCGGCCAGGAAAAAACAAGGGCTTTTTCCGACGACAGGGTATTCCTGCCGCCCGGTGTGCTGTCTGTCTGTTTCCCTATTTTTGGCCTGTTTCGAAGCATGACGTGGATAGCGTAATTGGTCTGGTTTTATTTTGTATGATTTTTTGGAGTAGGGGGGCTTAACTTAATGGGGTTGGACCTATGCGACCCGTAATATCTTCTCCATCTTACGACCTTTCGCCAGTTCATCCACCAGCTTGTCTAAATACCTTATCTGTTGAGTTAACGGATTTTCGATTGCTTCGACCCGATAGCCACAGATTGAACCGGTAATGAGGTGCGCATTGGGATTTAATGCTGCATTCTGAAAGAATAGTTCAAAAGTTACTTTTTCTTCAATGAGTTTTTGTAATGTTTTTTCACTATAACCGGTTAACCACTCGATTACCTGATGTAACTCTTCTCCTGTTCTGCCTTTCTTCCCGACTTTTGTGAGGTAATGTGGATATACCGAAGCGAACGTTATATTAGCAATACGTTCATCGTGTTTATTCGCAGTGTTCATACCTTGCATTTTAGCATTAACCATAAAAATTACTTCAACCTTTCCAGTTTGCCTTTTCTTTTCACTATGTTTTTATAGTCCCACTGAATTTCTTTTGATTTATTCAGCCAATGTGTCAGATCTTTTGTGTTGATTTGTTCAACTGCCGTGTAGAAAACAGAAGCATCTTTAAATTTTTTTCCTGTCACATTTAATTTTTCATCGTCAAAACTTGCGCCGCTCCAAAACATCAAACGCAAGCCTGCTTTCTGTTTGCTGTAGCCGACAATCGGATTGCCGTCCAAAAACCAAACAGGGTGGCCGTGCCAGATTTTACTTTCCGATTCAGCCAGCGCGCGCTCAATGGTCGATGCAAGAAGATCGCAAATTTCTTTGTCAGCCCTGGTTTGGCTATCGTTGTATACCTGAATGTCTGCATTCATCTGTTTGCTAAATATTGTTGGGTTGTGTGGATAAACACAAATTACTGGAGATTTTTGAAGTAAGGCTGCAAAAGCCGGATTCTTGTGATTGCAATAACAGTATAATCAATGCTTGCGGATGCTGTGCCGCCCTGCGTTGGTTTTTGAGCAACTGGCATTTGGGCGGTATTTTCGTAAAGCCGCTGTTCTTAATTTTTGACTTCATAAGCAAATCCAACTGTATTGGTCTGCAATTGATTCAATTTCATGGGGTTTAGACTAAATTCTTCGGCTAAATTCAATATGCTTTCGCCATGCCCAAATATTGGGATGTCATTGAGACTCTTGTAGTATTCTATTGATTCTATATCATCTTTTATTTTATAATAATTATCATTGATAATCTTTATCTCATTTTGAGTTTTTTTGCCTATATCTATGCTTACTGTGCCGTCTGCTATACTAAATGCACGGGTACATTCTTTATTTTTAAAAAAACCAAATGCTCCATATCCTACGCCACTGTGATTTCCATAAAATTGGGCACACTCAGAAATGCCGGATAATTCCGAGAGTAAATGTTGAGTTTTGGAATTAGAAATATCTTGTAAGTTATTATCCCAAATTATTATCCAATTCTCTAGATTTGGAAGTATATAACCATAATGCTCGTTTTCTACTACGGCGTACCCTGTTTTGAAATTTGCCTGAACAAAACTTATTTTTGAGTTGTAATATTCTTTCAAAACGCTTTTTATTTCATCAATATTCGTCCCCAGTACTGCAATCCAAATACACTTATTGCCAAATGATAATGGATTGTCAAGAGTTGTGTCAAAAACCCTCTTTTGGGATTTTCCAAACGTGAAGTACCCAAATGAGCCTTCGTAAAGACTATCCGGGAATTTTTCCTTATGCTCTTTTTGCAATTTTTGGGCTAGCCTATGCTCTTTCCATAATTTAAATAAGGCATAAGTCAAGCCAATAAGCATTGCCAGCGTGGGCAGAAGCCATTGATGTTTTTGAAATGCTTCAACTAAGGTTTTAATCATTCTTCAAATCCTTTCTAAGCGTTGAGACGTGAGCATCTACGACGTTCCGACGTTTAGGAGGGATGAAAGTAGATGCATTTTTAGCGGCTGGCAAATTTTCTGTATCCAATTTTCTTGTTTCTAAATTCATTCGTTCTTTTTTTTGCTTAATGCCGAAAGGATTTTCTTTACTTTAGATTTAATTGCGGCACTTTCAATTTCCATTGCTCTCTGACAAATAAATTCTAACTCAGTTCTTAGTTCTGGAATGTATTTTGTCAATTCATAAAGTCCGTTGTATGCCCAAGCCCTTACAAATTTATTGCTGTCAGTCAAGCAATTTCTCACAAAATCGTCTGCTATAATTATTGATTTTTCTGTCAGTTCAAAATGTGGAAGAAGTTGTAAAAGATGAAGTTTTGCTTCCCAATTTTCTGCAGTGTTGCAAGAGGTTAAAAGCCTTTCTGTTTCAGAGTTAGATAAGGTATGCCCGTTGTCGTAATGATGCTTAATGAGCCAAGTCGAAACTTTTTGCAAATCTTTTTCTGTTGTACAAATCGATACTAAATTTTCATAGAAATCAGCATTTGTATTGTCTGAATTATACAGTTTTTTCAAGTATTCGATATGAACACCGTCCCAGGATTTAAGTTTGTCAATTAAGTTTGAGTTCATTTTTTCTGTCTGCCGAACGTGCGGGCGATTCCGGGCGATGTAGCGCGCTAGGTGGTCTATAAAGGGAGATTGTTGGTCACGGTCTTTTTATTCTCATCAGTATGCTCTATGTCTTTCTTTTGCAGATAATATCTCCTGTAAATGTAAACGCTAATTAAACCGAAAAGAGCTCCAATTGGGAAAATTATTAGTCTTACCAATTCAATGGAATTAGTAAAATCAGGATTATTTACTAAATTAGATAGAATTGGTTCAAAAACTTTACTTGTTAAATAACCTGTTAAGAAACTAACTAGGCTCTTGATTGTAGACAATGTCCAAATCATTGACCTTGCTCGGGTGGGCAAATGGGCATCAGGCCCATCAAGTGACGTACAAGCATTCCAAAATCCAGATTATTAAAGAAAATGGTGTTTCTGAAAACTTTCCATTTGCATAATGTTACCATCTCTTATTAATGATGGAAATAAAATTAGAAATCCAATGGCCATTGTATTATCAAATATCTTTTTTGCATTTACTGTCGGGCTTTGGGTTGACTGAGATGTCGTTCATTTTAAGTTTTTATTTTAGTTAGTGCTTATAATGCTTGTTCGTCAATCCCCCCCATAGGCGCTTTTAATTTGCGTTCAAAATCTCGCTTTGTCTCTCTTCCGGTTGCGGCAATCACCAATTTGGCTGGATTTCGCTCATTTGACAGCACAACCGCCTCTTCAAAAAACAATTCCAGCGCAATTGCGCCCCCCCCTCGGCCGCAAAACCCCACCTCCGGCAGGTTTTACGCAATCAGGTACGGCCCGGTGGCCGGCAATGGATGGAACGTGGTTGACCATGCAACAGGCATTTGGCTTGATGATGCCCCCAAATGTATTGTCGGCCCTTCAAATATCCAAATATTCAAGCGGGCCTTTCATCGCCCGAACTACTCCTTCACCACTTTACCGCTGCTTTGCCAGTCCTTCCCGCGCAGGTCGTACAGGTACACCCCTGCCGGTAAACCGCTCATCTCCACCTGGGTGTCGCCTGCGGTTATAGTGGCTGTTCTGACCAGGCGGCCCTTTAGATCGAAGATGCGGACACCGATATTTCCGGTAAATTGACCCGCAATGCCGAATTCCACGGTGTTTTTTACCGGATTGGGAAATACGCGTACGGCAGGCGCTTTGGCCGGTTCATGGCTGCCGCTGACGGGTTGAAAATTGGCGCTGAACAGACCGATACCGTGCGTGGCGGCCACTACAAGTCCGTCGGAAGCGCGCGTTTCCACCTGGTTGATTACGCTGTTGCCGATCAGGCCCGGCGCTTCAAGCACCCATTGCGTGCCGGGTTGCCCTGTCGCGTGCAGGAGCAGCGTATCGGCGCTGTACAGGCCCGTGCTGGTGCCGCAGAAATACTTCCGCGTGCCATTGGGGAAGGGCAGGATGCTCACCCAGCGTACAGAAGGCGCGTTGCCGGCGCCGTTGACAGTCGCTTCGAGGTTGCCACCCACCTTCATCCAGTTTTGCCCGGCGTTTTCGCTGAGGAAAACGCTGTATAACCCATAATTGGAATACACCAGCATCACCCGGTCGGCATTGTCGGGATCAATCGCCAGGCAATTGACGTATGCCGTGGTAGAGCCTTGAGGCGACGGCAGTTCGACCATAGACGGCGATCCGGTATTGGCGTCGTCGATGCGGTATATCTTATTCCGGTTGGTGCCGAGATACACCCGGTTGGCAGGGTTGGCCTGCGACACGGCAATGGCCGAAAACACATGCCGGGCATTGTTGTCGTTAAACTGGGTAAGCGTATCCGGGAAAAAGGTCCAGCCGGTGGAAATACTGTCCCATTCGTTGTTCAGCGGTATGGCGCCGAGCTGATCCTGTCGGTACAGCCGGTCGCCGGCAGGCAGGTACAGGATATTGGCGTCGTTCGGATCGAGCACCAGCGGGTTGATGAACAGGTAATCTGCCTGCTCCCTGCCGATCGGGTCGAAGCGCTGATATGCCAGTACATTTCCCTGTGCGTCGATGTTGCATTTTACCACGCGGCCGCCGTTGATCGACAGCACATAAAACGCCTTGTTTGGTGCAATGCCGCCGAAGCAGCCGTCGCCATTTACGGTTTGTTTCCAGACGGCCGTCGGGTCGTCGCTGTTCACGAAGAAGTTGCCGTTGTCCTGGAGCCCTCCGATGATGGTATTGTCGCCTGCCTCGTTTTTATCAATGATCGCCGTGTAGAACTGCGAGGTATGGTAGCCCCGGTTCAGGGCCGTCCAGACGACGTTGGCGGCGTTGCAGTCTTCCGTGCGGTGCAGGCCGCCGTCGCTGGCGGTGACCAGGACGTTCGGGTCGGACGGCAGAAACAGCATATCGTGCTGGTCGGGGTGGTGGTTGGGATACAGTTCAAAGTAGGGCAGGTACGTGCCGGGTTTGTAGCCGCCGATGTGCGTGGTACTGTCGGGCGAGGCAAAACCGTCCGTAGAGCGGTAAATATTGGTGCCGCCGACAAAGACATTGTTGGTGCCGGGCTGAACGCGCACCACGAGATCATAACCGCCCTGTGCTGCAAACTTGTCGAACTCGGTGCCCATGGCAGGCAGGTTCAGGGATCGGTCTTCCCAGGTTCCGCCGGAACCGTCGCCGCCGGTGTAGGTGTATTTCCAGAGGCTCGTCCAGTCGTCGCTGCTGATATAGTGGTTGAAGTGTCCGAAGCCGGGCGTAGCGCCCAGGAAGTAGACTTCGTTTTCATCGTTGGGGTTGATGCCGATCACCAGCCGGTCGTATGCCGCGGGGAAATTGGCCGGGGTGATATTTACCCATCCTGCGCCGTCGGTGCTGCGCCAGATGCCTTTTTGGCTGCCTTCGCTGCTCAGGGTGGCATACAAGACGCCTGTCGAAGTGATCGCAATATCGGTGGCGTAGGAGAAGGGACCCGAGTTGGCGTTGCCCCGCACCACCGACCAGGTGGTTCCGCCGTTGAGGCTGCGCCAGATAGCGCCGTAAGTAGCGGCGTACACTTCATCCTGGGCGTCGTTGGTCGGATCGGTGACCACGCGGTAGCCGCCCTGCCAGATGTCGGTAAAACTGTTCTGGTTGCCGTTGTCGGTATTGCCCAGGGCTGCCCAGGTATCGCCGCCGTCGGTACTTTTGAACATGCCGTCGCCGAGGTAAAATGCGCCGCCGCCGCTTGACGAGGTGCCCCACAGTTCTCCGGAAATATAGTACCAGGTATCGGTATGGCCCGCTCGGGTATCCTGCGCAATGCTGACGCAGCCGGGGTGTGCATTGAGCGGGGTTTTGCGCGCCCAGGATTGGCCGCCGTCTTCGCTCAGCCACAGGCCGCCGGAGACGCCGCCTGCAAAAATGCGGTTTTCATCGGTGACGTCGAATGCCAGCGCGCGGGTGCGGCCGCCTACGTTCCAGGGACCCCGTGTCATCCAGTCTGGCCCGGAGCGGTCAGCCGCCGCCATCGGGATACCGGCGGCAAACCGCTGTTCCATGAAAGCAATGCCTTTGGGGATTTCACCGGTTGCCGGATCGGCGAGGCGCATGCGCTCCCATTCCTCCCTGATCTCGCGGTTCTCCTCCTGGGCGCCACCCGGAATTGCAATGGGTTTTTTATCATTTTGAATCCATATAAGGCCGGAAACAGCCAAAACGAGGGTAACAATAGCGGGTATTAATTTTTTCATGGACAAGTTGTTTTAGGCAGGCAAGGTAACAAGCCGGGATGAACTTTGAAAAATTCGCAACTACAGGAAAGGTAGTTTGTTTCATTTTGGCAATTCACTCAACCTTATCGTTTATGTCTATACGCATTATTCCAAAGGAACAACAAGGCTCGGGCGCCTTCAACGGCGGCGAAATTGTGGAGAACAAACCGATCGGATTTCCGCAGGACCACTCCAGCATCCGGCCCTATTCCAGCCTGTTTTACTGGGCCCATGCCCGCGCCGTGACCGACAGCACCATCGGGCTTCACCCGCACCAGGGTTTCGAAATCTGCTCTTTCGTGCTGAACGGCGAAATACGCCATTACGACACCAAACTGCGCGAATGGCGGTCGCTGCGCGCCGGCGCTGTGCAAATTATCAGGGCCGGAAACGGCATCAGCCATTCCGAATGGATGGGTAAAGACGCAGAAATGTTCCAGATATGGTTCGATCCGAACCTGGCCAAAACGCTGGAACAACCGGCGAGTTACGACGACTACCGCGCGGCCGATTTTCCGGAAAAAAGGGTAAACGGTACGCTCGTCAAAACCCTGGCGGGTGAAGGGAGCCCGTTTAAAATGGATACGCCGGACGTAGAAGTCATGCTCCTTGAACTCGGGAATGAACAATTCTCTATGCCTGCCGATACTTCCAAAACCTACTCGGCTTATGTGCTGGAAGGGACGGTTGCATTTAATGGAGATTCGGCAAAGCAGTATGATTTTGCACTGCTTAACGAGCAGACCAATATTGAAATGCAGTCGGAAGACGGCGCAAAAGTATTCATTATCGCCTCGCCGGCACAGCCGGGGTACCGCACGTATGCGCAGTTGCGCAGGGCCGAGGTTTGAAGATCGCCTGATCGTAAACCAGACCTTATAAGTCTAAGTACCAAACTTGCTCCTCGTATTGAGAGTCTCACTCGCAGTGAGACTCTCAATACGAGGAAGGTACTCCTACAACCCCATCGCTTTGAGGAATTCATCGCTGTCGGGCTTCACCTTCGACGCGAAATAGTTGGTGAGTTTGCCGTTTTCATCAAGCACGTACTTGCAGAAATTCCAGGTGGGCTCCTGGTCGTTCCAGCCGTTCTGGGCGGGATCGGTAAGCCATTGATACACAGGCGATTTGCCTTCACCCTTGACGGACACTTTTTCGAACAGTGGGAAGGTCACGCCGTAGTTTTTCTGGCAGAAGCCCTGTATTTCGGTGGCAGACCCGGGTTCCTGTCCGCCAAAATCGTTGCAGGGAAACCCCAGAACAACCACAAACTCCTTGTTGGCTTCGTAAAACTTTTGCCAGTCGGCGTACTGCGGGGTATAGCCGCATTCCGAAGCGGTGTTGAGCACAATGATCTTTTTGCCGCGGTACTGCTCGAACGAAACGGGCTTGCCGTCGAGGGAGTTGACCGTAAAACTGAAAAACGAGGTGGCAGTGGAGTCGGTAACCGGCGTGTGCATGGGACGGGCAAGTATTTGATTGGTACGGATGGAAAAAAGCGTGAATACTGTCAGTCCGGCGGCGAACAACAAACCAATGGAAATGACGAACCTTTTGCGCATAGAGGAGCTTTCGCACTTTAACAAGTCCGGCGCAAAAGTGTTTTCAGGATCACACTTCTGAGGTGAAATGGAACTGTATTTTCGGGAAATTCTCCTGCGCGGTCTGTAAAATCCACGCCGTTTCGGCCAGAAAAACGGTGTTGCCTTCGCTGTCCACCGCAATATCGCGTTTGCGGCGGTCGAGGAATTCCTGCATGGCTTTCGGGTCGTCTGCAGTGACCCAGCAGGCCTTGTGCAGGTTGACCGGCTCGTAGCGGCATTTGGCGCCGTATTCGCTTTCCAGGCGGTGCTGGATGACCTCAAACTGGAGTTGCCCTACCGTGCCGATGATGCGACGCCCGTCGCTTTTGCGCGTAAACATCTGCGCCACGCCCTCATCCATCAGTTGGTCCAGGCCTTTGGCAAACTGTTTTTGTTTCATCGGGTCGGCGTTTTCCACATACCTAAACTGTTCGGGCGAGAAGGCCGGAATGCCTTTGAAATGCAGCATTTCTCCTTCTGTCAGGGTGTCGCCGATTTTGAAGTTGCCGGAGTCGTACAAGCCCACGACGTCGCCCGGATAGGCTTCCTCCAGCAGCGTTTTTTTGGAGGCCATGAACATGGTGGGGTTGGGAAACTTCATGTCGCGCCCCAAGCGGATATGTTTGTAGTTCTTGTTGCGCTCGAACCTGCCGGAACAGATGCGCAGGAACGCGATGCGGTCGCGGTGGCGGGGGTCCATGTTGGCAAATATCTTGAACACGAATCCGCTGAACTTGTCCTCCTCGGGCTTGACCAGGCGTTCCTCTGTGAAACGGGGGAGTGGGGTAGGGGCGATCTCTACGAAACAGTCGAGCAGTTCCTTTACGCCGAAATTGTTGACCGCCGAACCAAAGAATACCGGGCATATTTTGCCGGAGAGGTAGTCTTCCTTTTTAAAGTCGTGGTAAACGGTTTCGACGACTTCCACCTCTTCGCGCAGTTCGCGCGCGGCGCTTTCGCCGATGTGTTTTTCAAGATCGGGATTGCCGAGGTCTTCAAAAATGATGATCTCTTCTTCATCCTGTTTGCCGTGCGGGTTGAACAGCACCAGTTTTTTCTCGTACAAATTGTACACACCCTTGAACCGCTGCCCCATGCCGATGGGCCAGGAAAGCGGGCGCACCTTGACATCCAGTTTCTGTTCGATCTCGTCGAGCAGGTCGAAGGCGTCTTTGCCTTCCCGGTCGAGTTTGTTGATGAAAAAGATGAGCGGCGTATCGCGCATCCGGCAGACCTTGGTCAGTTTTTCGGTTTGTTTTTCCACGCCGTTGGCCACGTCGATCACCACGATGGCGGAGTCGACGGCCGTGAGCGTCCGGTAGGTGTCTTCCGCAAAATCTTCGTGACCCGGCGTGTCCAATATATTGATTTGCAGGTTTCTGTATTCAAAACCCATGACCGATGTACTGACAGAAATACCGCGCTGGCGCTCTATTTCCATAAAATCGGACACCGTACTTTTTTTGATCTTGTTGCTTTTAACAGCACCGGCGGTCTGAATCGCGCCGCCGAAAAGCAGCAGTTTTTCCGTGAGGGTGGTTTTGCCGGCATCGGGGTGGGCTACGATGGCAAAGGTGCGGCGGCGGTGCAGTTCGTTTAGGAATTCGGACATCGGAAGATGTGGTTGTAAATACATACGATCGCCAAATTTGGGCGGTCGGGCTGAAACGGGGCGCAAAAGTAGGCATACGGGGCCGGTTAAACCATTTATTTTTACATATTCCTTTACTAAAGGCAGCGACAGGCAGAACCGGAAGGTCTTGCCTTTTTACTCAACAAAAACTTCATACATTAGCCGGTATTATGAATCGTCTCGCCTTTTGCCTGTTCCTTTTCCTGGCGCCCTTATCCAGGTTATCGGCTACCCACATTGTCGGTGGAGAACTCACCTACAAATGTCTGGGCAACGACCTGTATGAAATTACCCTGACCGTCTATCGCGATTGCTACACCGGTGTGCCGTGGTTCGACAACCCTGCGGCCGTGGGCATTTTTGATTCCAGTTACAATCTGCTCCAGGTGCTGACGCTGGTATGGGATCCCTCATCCAACGACACGCTCCCCATTGTACTGTCGAACCCCTGCCTGACCGTGCCCCCGGACGTATGCGCCCACGGCACGCGCTATGTTGCCGTGGTAAACCTGCCTTTTCAGCCCGGCGGTTACAACGTCGTGTACCAGCGATGTTGTCGCAACCAGTTGATCCGCAATATTGTAAGTCCACTGGCTACCGGTATTACCATCATTTCCACTATTTCGGAAAAAGCCTTGTTGCAGTGCAACAACAGCATTGTGTTCAACCAATGGCCACCCGTGGCGATATGTATACATGAGCCCATCGACTTTGACCACTCGGCTACCGATCCGGACGGCGATTCGCTGGTGTATTACCTTTGTACGCCCCTGCAAGGGGCCGATTCGCTGATGCCGCTCCCGCAGCCGCCCAATCCCGGACCATACGAAGAGGTCGTCTGGAAAGACCCGCCCTACAACCTCAGCAATGTGCTGAGCGGCGACCCGCTGAGCATCGATCCGCTGACCGGCTTCATAACCGGGATACCCGCCACCATCGGCAACTTTGTGGTAGGCGTGTGTGTGGACGAGTACCGCGACGACAGTCTTATTTCGACGACACGGCGCGATTTTCAGTACAACGTTTCCCAGTGCGGAAAGCCGGTCTCCGCTTTTTTTGTGCCTGAACTGATCTGCGATACCCTGGCAGTCAATTTCCTCAACCAGGGGCAAAATAATTACGATTACAAGTGGTATTTCGACTGGGGGGGCGATGATTCAAGCGTTTCTACGGCCTATTCACCCACCTTTACCTACCCGGATACGGGTTTTTATACCATCGCCCTTATTGCCGAACCGGATGATCCCTGCCGCGACACCTCATTTCAAACGATACATGTGGTCAGTACGGAACTGGTGGCCGATGCGGATGTCGATTTCCCGCTGTGCTCCAACGGGGACTTTATTATTTCGGCAACTGACAAAAGCGAAGATCCGGCGACCGGCATTGCGAGCCGCCTGTGGGA
Organism: Lewinellaceae bacterium; assembly: GCA_016712415.1. Taxonomy (GTDB): domain Bacteria; phylum Bacteroidota; class Bacteroidia; order Chitinophagales; family Saprospiraceae; genus M3007. The sequence continues at coordinate 143,663 of JADJRC010000010.1, forward strand.
ACTCACCGCGCCCGACAACACAGTGTACCTTTCCGACGAGGTTGACCCGGTGTTCCAGTTGTCGGCAGCCGGCGATTATGTGTTGTCCCTGACGGTAACATCGGGCAACGGCTGCACCAAAACAAGGCAGTTTCCCATTTCCGTCCAGGGGCAGTTGCTCGATTCGCCCCTCAATGACCTGACGATTTGTGCCGGCGATTCGATAGCGCTCACCTCCGACGGCGGCAATCCGATGTACCAGTATCAATGGTCGCCATCGACTGCCCTGTCGTCCACATCGATCGCAAATCCCGTTGCTTTCCCGTCGGTAACGACCTCGTACATACTCACTGTAAGTTACGACGAGTGCATCGAACAGGACACCCTGACGGTAGCGATTGCGGACCCGGGGACTATTTCTGCCACCGCCACCCCGGCGTCCATTTTGCCCGGCAGTACCTCGCAACTGGAGGCCATGTCGACCTCCGGAAGTGTATTTATTTGGGAACCGGCATCAACCCTTTCCGATGCCAATATCTGGAATCCGGTCGCGTCGCCGCTTGTGACCACCACTTACTTCGTCACCGTTCCGGTTGCCGGCAGTTGCGTGCTTCGCGATACCGTAATCGTGGAGGTCCGGTCGGTCAACTGCGACGACATATATGTCTTTTTTCCAACGGCGTTTTCACCCAACGGCGATAATCAAAATGACCAGTTAAAACTGGAAAGCGCCATTGTCACGGAGGTGTACTGGGTGGTCTACAACCGCTGGGGGGAAAAGGTGTTTGAAGCCAATGCGCTGGACGATGCGTGGGACGGGACCTTCCGCGGCGACCCGCAGCCTGCAGAGACCTATGGATACTACCTGAAAGCGCGCTGTGTGGGCGGAACGGAATACGAGGAGAAGGGCAATGTCACGCTGTTGCGGTAGCCCTCATCAGACCAGTTGCTTTTCGAGTAATATCTGGAGCCTGCCGCTGTCTTTTTGGGCAGTACCGGTAATGTCGAAGCCGCATTGCAGGTTGAGGATCAGCATGCCTTTCCATTGGTTGTAGGTTTTGGTACGGATCAGCCGGTACCCGTTTTCCCGGCACCAGGCATGCTGCTCCAGCATCAGCATGCGGGCGATGCCCTGACGCCTGTATGCCTCCAAAACCCCGCCTATCCAGCTGTAAAAGACGCCGTCGCCCAGATCGTAACCCGTTTTAAACCCGACTACTTCTCCGTTTTCTACGGCTAAAAGCGTGAAAAGTGCATGCTTTTCACGCATCCGGCTGTAAAACTTCGAGTGGTCCATTTGACCGAAAACGGCGTTGCAAATGGCGAAAATTGTATCCGACCTTTCCGGGCCGGGCCATCCGTATATCGGTTCTATGGTAACCATATCATCGCAACAAAGTGGCGAATCCCTTAAACTCAAACGGCTCGCCGCGTGGTCCGGTAAACGAAACCAGGTAAACATAAACACCTGCCGGCGACATGCCGCCGGTGTTTTGCGCCCTGCCGTTCCACTCGTCGTTGGGGTTCGACGTCTCATACACCAACTCACCCCAGCGGTTCCAGATGGTCATGCGGAAGTTGGTAGCGCCCTCCAGGTAGCCTTTTCCGAGGAAACCGTCGTTGAGGCCGTCGCCGTTGGGTGTAAAGGCGTTGGGCATATTCCACAAAACGATGGGACGGATATCCAGGTACTTGATCATGGAATCCTTGCAACCGGCGGGATGCGTGACGATGAGGCGCACCTTTACCAGGCCGGTATCGGGGAAGGCGTAAACCGGGTTTTGTTCTATGGTCGTTTTATAGTTGCCCAGTTGCCAGTTCCAGTGCACTGCGCCGGTAGACAGGTCGGTAAACTGTACCGTGTTGTTAAAGTTGGACAGGTCGGTGTCGGGGTCGCATTCAAAGTTGGCGATCGGAGAAGGCTCAATTTTGATCAGGTTGGGAAAGTCATCGGAGGTAAAGCAGCCGATGGGCGAGGTGATAGACACGCTCACATTATAAATGCCCGGTTCTGTATAGGTATGTGTCGGGCTGATGATGTCTTCAATCGTTTTGCCATCGCCGAAATCCCATACAATATGATAGGTCTCGTCGATCGGTGTCGAGAGGTTGTTGAAAAATATATCTGCCGGAGAACAACCCAGGTAACTGCTGGGCTGGATAATAATAAGCGGTGGAACAGGGAACCAATTGATGAACTGGGTGGTATCATCTGAGCAGAGATTCTGATCGACTACCCGCAACCTGACGGGTTGATTGCCAGGGTCGGCGTACTGATATACAGGGTTTTGATCGTTGGACCTTGCTCCGGGCGGACCGAAATGCCAGTCCCAGTAATTGACCACGCCATCGCCATAGGATTGGTCGGTAAAGACCACAGGCCCGGCTACGCAGGTATCGTAGTCGTAAGCGAAATCGGCAGTAACCTCGGGGTAAATCTCAATATTGATGTAAGCCGTATCGCCACATTCCGATTTGGGGTTCAACATCAGCAAGCCGGTATAACTCCCGACACCAGGGAAAGTGACGTTCGCATCCCAGTTATTTTTATCGCTGAAAGTGGAATCCGGCGAGAAAACAAACCGCCACTCAAAGGAATCTATTTTGGCCTGGTCGACGCTTTCATTGTTAAAAAATATGGTGTTCCTGCCGCACGATTTTATGACGTACTGGTTGGGGCCGACAATTTTGGAAGAATCGGTTGTAATGCTGGCCAGCACTGTCGGCTCGCAATCGGCGACATTGAACTGAAAATCTCGTTTTACGGTAGACAGCAGCACCCCGTTCCGGAACTCCTGGACGCAGACCCCTACCACAAACTGACCGAGCATATTGGGCTTCCCGGTGATGAGTCCTGTAGTTGAGTTAATGGTGATTTGAGGCGCCCCTCCCATGGGGTTGCCGGGCGTAAGGGGGGGGATAAATGTCACATTGTCAAAAGGCGGCGCACAGGGCGGTGATGGTTTTGCGCCTTCGCAGGACGACAGCGCGGGGTTGTTCAGCAAAGGACCGCCTCCGGTAAAAGGCGCACAAAAACTGTACACCAACTGGTCGCCTTCCAGGTCCGTCGCAGAATGGTCGAAATCGATATTGAAATCCTTACAGATCACGATAGGCGGAAAATTGTTGAAAACGGGGCTGTTGTTGCACTGTTGTTGTGCAGCCGCTGTCAGTTCCACCATGTATGTAGCGCCGACGTCTCCGGGAGTGAGGATATTCGTGATGGAAGTATTGCGGCAACAACGCTGGTAAACAATGAAATAACTACCCGTTTGCAAGATGGGCAAGGTGCGGGTAAATACATAGGTTGCTTGCTCTACACAAACATTCGATGGGAATTTATCCACACAGGCAGGCGTATCGGCCTCCAGCGGCTTGATACCCATGGTGTTGACAGTGAAAGTGATAAACAGGTTGTTATTGGAGAGAGAACCCTGGTAGATAGCCATTTCCGCAGGATTATCGAACGCAGCGCCGTTCCCCTGGCAGTCCCGATAGATTTTCATCGTAAACCGGTACTGCCGCTGATTATTTGGAGCGTCGCCAAGGCACTCGTAAGTGATTTCGCCACCAATTATGTGCATTGCCGGTAAAATGGCAGGCAAACAAACCAATGAAAGTATTGCAATGAGCGTTATTGTCCCTCTCTTGACCATAGTATGCAAGGTGTTTATAAGTATATGGGGATTGTTGCACAAAAATCAGACTTTTGCGTTCCCAAAAGTACATCCGTAAACGATTTTTAACCACTAAATGTTGGGTATGTTCCTGCTACGCGACGACATTTCAGAGATTGTTCGCCTCGTTCAAAACGGAGGCCTTATTTGTTATCCCACGGATACCGTGTGGGGAATCGGTTGCGACGCAACCAACGAAGCGGCTGTAGCCCGTGTTTCGGCGCTTAAAGGCAGGGCTCCTGATAAGGGCTACATCCTGCTGGTGTCTGACATAGATATGCTGAAACGATACGTTCCCAAGATACATCCCCGGCTTGAAACGCTTCTCGCCTTCCATCAGCGCCCTTTGACGGTGATCTACGAAAAAAATACCGGCCTTCCCGATATAGTGAAAGCGCCGAACGGTTCGGTAGCCATCCGTGTGGCACAGGATGAGTTTTGCCAGGAACTGATCAGGACGCTGGACAGGCCGCTGGTCAGCACTTCTGCCAATAAAAGCAATGAACCTTTCCCGGTTTCCTATGGCGCCATCAGCAGTGAGATACTGGGCGGGGTCGATTACGTGGTGAAATACCGGCAAGACGACAAGACCCCGCACGAACCCTCGTCCATAGCCCGACTGGACCGGCATCAGGAACTGGAGTTTCTTCGGGATTGATAAACGACTTGTTTTCAACGTATTGCAAAGCCGGTTTGGCGCGGCATGGCTTTATTGTACGGGCCTCTTGCCCGGCGGCATGTCGTACAAAAGCATCGGGGCGTTGTTTCGGGCAACCAGTAACCTGCTTCGGTTTGGGCTGTTAATCACGGCCAGTCCCCGTGTAGAACCTTCCAGGAGCAGTCCGCTTTTACGCCGGGGTATCTGCCGGAAAGAGCCATTTCCGTCATTTGCCAGCACACAACCGTACGACCCGAAGTACTGCCCTGTTTCGGGCTTGCAGCGTTCGTGGTTCCCGGCGAGTAGTATATCCGTTTTCCCGTCACCGGTAATGTCCTGTAATACAAGGGCAAACACGGGTGTTTGCTGGGCGGGCAAGGGTAGGGGTTCCAGCCCGAATTTCCCGCCGCCCCGGTTCCACAAGATACAGGACCGTAATTCAAAGGCCTCTTTTTGAATCGCACCCGCCATTTGCTCCGGCGTAAACATGTCTTCTATTGTCCGGTTTTTATAGTCGTCGAATTTCAGGAATCGCTTTTTCAACATGGGCAACTGCCTGACCAGGTCGTTACGCTGAACAAGCGGGTACGACCGGTCGCCGTTGTACTGACACAAAATGGATTCTTCGCGGCCATTGGCGTCAAAGTCGGCAACATACACCGAAAGCGGCTTTTCCGAAGATGCCTTGAACCGGGTATTCAGGCCCCAGTTGCCCAGAACAAAGTCTTCGTTGCCGTCGCCGTCAAGGTCGGCAGCCCTGATGCAATTCCACCAGCCGGCTGAACGGTTCAGCACACCTGTCAGCATCTGTAATTTACCGTCGTCGTTCCGGAATATTCTGACGGGCTCCCACTCGCCGACGGTAATCAGGTCGGGGTCTTTGTCTCCGTCGATATCCGACCAGACGGCGTCTGTGATCATGCCCAGGTCGTGGCCTTGGTCGTCTTTCAACGGCATTGGAGTGAAGCGCCCGGAGCCGTCGTTGAACATCAGGAAAGACGCCGGCGACTGACCGTAACGGCCGGGTATGAGGCGCATGCCGACAAAAAGGTCGGTGTCGCCGTCATTGTCGATATCTGCCGGGCGAACGCATCCGGTGCTGAACGGTTTGGAAGCAGGAAGGGCGTCTGCTTTCCGTTTGAAATGACCACGCCCGTCGTTGAGATAGAGGCGGTCCTGCAACGCCGGCTCGCCGGGCTCGAACTCATTGCTGCCGCTGCCTACATATAAATCCAGATCCCTGTCGCCGTCTGCATCGAAGAACACCGCAGTCACATCTTCACCTGCCAGATCCCGCTCAATATCCGGTTGTTGGGTGCGCTGGAAAGCGCCCGTTGTGTTTTGAATAAAAACGGCTCCCGGCTGCCCGGCTGCTCCGCCGGCAAAAAAGTCGTCCAGCCCGTCCCCGTTTACATCTCCGGTTGCCAGGGTCGGCCCTTCAGCAGAATACATGCGAAACAGCAACGCCTCCCGATTAAAGTCGGAATAATCCGATTCGCGGTGGGCGAAAACCGGCTGCTGTGCGGAAAGCCCGAACAGTGTTTTTCCCGGAACGGGTTTGGACAGTGCGACGGCGGCCGGTTCAGGGGTGTCGCCTTCCTGAATATCTATTTCTTCATTTACGGTCAATCCTGCGCTGGTCCAAACCCTTCCGGACGGAAACTGTACCCGGAAGGTGTCGATGGTGGTTACGTCGCCCAATCCAAAGTGCAGGCGGTAGTCGACCCCTGATTCAAAGCCGCGCATGGGCGACAATTCCTGGTAAAACGTTTTATTTCCGGCTTTCAGGGTAACCTGTGCGCCCAAACAACGCGTATTGAGCCCGCCTTCACCCGAAAAGCGGACTTTCAGCCAGTTGGCGCCGGGTTTTGCAAAGCCACTGACGGTTTCATTCCGGTACACAAAACATGGCATGTTCACGTTATTGACCACCAGGTCGAGGTCGCCGTCGTTGTCGAGGTCGCCATAGGCGGAACCGTTGGAAAACGACGGTTGTGCGAGCCCCCAGTCTTCTGCGACGTTCTGGAAAACCAGCCCTGTTGAATCTGCCTTGTTTTGGAACAGATAATTGGGTAGCGCCTGGGAAGGCATGGCGTCGATGAGCATTTTGATTCCCTGGCCGGGATTTGCCTTGAGCACTTTTGAAATGGCTGCCGGATCGGAATAAAAGTTCAGGTAATCCTGGTCGAGCAGGTCCTTGCCGATGCCGTTTGCCACGAAAATGTCTTTATAACCGTCGTTGTCGAAATCGGCGAGCAGGGCGCCCCAGCTCCAGTCTGTAGCCCAAACCCCCGCCTGTCTTCCAACCTCGGAAAACGTTCCGTCGCCGTTGTTGAGTTGCAACACATTGCGTCCGAACTGCCTGTGATAGCCCGAATGCAGGCCCAGTTGGTAGGTTTCCCAGGAATCGAAGGCTGCTTTGGTTTTGTATCGGGCATCGTCGGGAGGAACCATTTCTGTCACGAAAATCTCCGGGAAGCCGTCGTTGTTCAGGTCGGCCATGTCGGCGCCCATGGAGCCCTTGCTGATCTCGGGTATTGTTTTCACCAGCACCTCTTCGAATGTGCCGTCGCCCTTGTTGTGGTACAGGTAGTCGCGCTCGAAGAAGTCGTTGGAAATAAACAGGTCCTGCCAGCCGTCCCGGTCGTAATCGCCGACGGTCACGCCCAGGCCGAATCCGATGGCAGAAGCATAAATACCTGATGTCAGGGTGACATCGCTGAAGCGGTTTTCTGCCTGGCCGCCGGGGTTAATGCTGTTGTTTTTCAAGAGTTTGTTGCCGCCGTTGGGGTCGGGTATGTCGCGTTGACCGGGGCGGTAATCGTATCCGCCGACGCTTCTTATCGAGTTATTGAGCAGGTAACAGTCGAGGTCGCCGTCGCGGTCGTAGTCGAAAAATGCCGCGTGCGTGCTGAGGCCGGTAAAATCAAGGCCCCATGCGCCTGATTGTTCGGTAAAGGTGCCTGACCAGTCATTTCCTGCGGCAGCGCCCTGATTGATGAACAGTTCGTTGTGTCGCCTGGCGCCGCCGGGCGGTCCGGATTTGCAGGTATAGATATCCAGCCAGCCGTCGCCGTTGACATCGGCCAGGGCAACCCCGGCGGTCCAGACATGGTCTGTGGCAAGTCCGGCCTTTTCGGTGATGTCTTCAAACCTGAAATCGCCCCTGTTGAGGTACAGCCGGTTCGATTGCATGTTGCCGCAGAAAAAAATGTCGGGCAAGCCGTCGTTGTTGATGTCGCCGATGGCAACCCCGCCGCCGTTATAAAAATTGCGGAACAGGTAACAGTTGACCGAATCGTTGTAAGGAATATCGTTGCTAAAACCGATGCCGGTTTGTGCTGTATCCAGCAGGGTGAACCGTTTTGCCGGTGCTGCGTCCGGGTTACTTCGGTTGCAGGCAAACATAAAAACGAGCAGCAACGCCAATAAGGGCAGGTTAAACAATTTCATTGTTTTCAGCATTACCGGGCGTATTTTTCCCAGATCGGGCGATTATCCTCTTGAGCCTGTTGGGGCTTTTGGGGTGGCTTTACGGTCAGGTCGGTGATTTCAACACGTACATTGCGTTCATTCTGGAGGGTTACAAGTATTTGCCGGTTGCCCGTCACCCTGACCCAAACGGGTTTGCCGTTGGGGGCTTTCAGGTGAAGAAAACCGCTTCCGTACCATTTTTCGAGAATGTCGAGTACATCAACGACCAGTTTGTCCGAATACAGGATTTTATTCCAGGGCGCCCAGCCCTGATAGTTGAAAACAATGCCCATTTTCCATATCCGGTCATTTTCGAAGGCGGGATAGAAATTCATGTCGAGCGGGTACTGGTAATTGTTGAAAGAATACAGTACCGTATTGTTTTCCGGGCCGTTGGTTACCAGGCCCTGTCTGTTCAGTTCGAAACAATGCCTGTAGAAGTCGGGTACGGGCATGCCGAGGTATAATCCGAAGAAAATACTGTCCTGGCGGATGCCGCTGCCGAGTTCACGGTCTACCATTTTCTCGTAGTCACTTTTGCAGGATACCGCTGCCAGAAGGAGCACAGCGGCAATCGGCAGCAACAAAGAATGTTTTTTCCCCATGAAATAATCCGGTTTGCGTCGCTTGTAAAGTATTAATAATCAATCTGTTTGCTATTACAACCTCAAAACGGTTATACAAAGAAAAAGAGCAAATGGCGCACAGCGCCACTTGCTCCTTGATATTTACCCCAAAAAAGAATTAATAGCAGGGGTTCTGCTGCAAGTTCGGGTTTACGTTGAGCTGCGGCAGCGGAATAGGCCACAGTTCTTTGCAAGCTGCCGAACCCGGCATGAATTCCGTCGGGTTGCCGTACACGCCAAAACGAATTTGGTCCTGACGGCGAACGCCTTCGTAGAACATTTCGCGGCCACGCTCTGCGAGCAGGTCTGCATCGGTCAGCGCTCCCAGCGGCTGGTCGGGCTCATACGAGCGGTTGCGCACCGAGTTGACCAAATTGAGTGCTTCTGTGCTCGTCGCATCCTTACGGTAGAGTGCTTCAGCTTTCATCAGCAGCACGTCGGCATAACGGAAGATCGGCATGTCGTTGCTCAGGTTAGCGGTTGCGCCGGATTTGAACTCATATTTGCCGATACGTACACCGGCCTGACGCAGTGCGCCCGGGAAGTGCTTCGTTGATTTCCGGTGTGAAGTTCAACTGCGGGCCATCCGGGTCAGAGGGCTCGGCGCCGGCATCGATGATCGGCGTTACGCCGTCGGATGCAAACTGTGGTCCACGGATGAAGTTGTTTTTACGGGCATCTGCGTCGTCGTGCATTTCATAGAAATCCTGCAGCGAGCACCAGCCGTTCCACGGCTGCTCTTTCAGGTTGTAAGTAGCCTGTGAGCCGTAGTGCAGCGTCATTTGGTGCAGGTTAAATCCTTGGGCAAATACTTCGTCGAACGGTACGGCAAAGATGAATTCTTTGCTGGAAGCGTTGTTGGTGATGAAGTTGTTGCGGTAGGTGGATTCCAGTGCGAACAGGGTAGAGTTGATGACTTCATTGCATGCTGCAATGCACTCATCCCACTTGGGAGTGCCGATGTACACGCCTGCATTCAGGTAAACTTTTGCCTCAAGCGCTTTGCCGGCGTAGTAGTTCATACGCGCATACGTTGTGCCGTCGTTCTTTTTATCGAGGAGCGGCACAGCATCGGTCAATTCATCCGTAACGAATTTGAAGATATCGGCACGGGGAGTTGTTGGGCAGGAAGCCTTCCGGTACGTCGAAACGTGTAACCAGCGGGGCATTGCCGAATGTATCCATGATCCAGAAATAGTACATGGCACGCAGTACGCGCAGTTCGGCAATAAACTTGTCGGCAAGCGCTCCATCCACACTGCCGGATTCTTTCAGCGTTGTGAACTGCGCAATAAGACGGTTGCAGGTATTCACGCCACCGTAGAGGAAGTTCCATGCGCCGTTGACGTTTGGATCAGTCGGCTTCAACTGGTGGGAGTGTGCATTGATCCACTGGCCGCCGTCGCCCCAGTCACCGCCACGTGTGGGGATCATGGTTTCGTCGGAAGAACATTCCTGGACGGAGAAGTAGGCGCCGTGGTTGCCCAGGGCATAAAGGCCGGTGTACGCAGCGCCGAGCGCAGCGATAAATTCTTCTTCCGTACGCAGGAAGTTGTCGGAAGTGACGGTGTCAAACAACGCCTCATCCAGATTGGTGCAGGAGTTGTTGAACGTTAACAGGAAAAGCGCCGGTAGCAGCAGTTTTCCAAGTATGGGAAATTTTTTCATAAGAGTAAAAACTTTTGAATTGTTTGAGTTGCTACTTAGAAGCCAAAGTTTACGCCAAAGGAGTAGGTACGGGCCAGGAAGTACGTGCTACGACGGTCGATACCGGGCGCCAATGGGTTGAGGGCTGTGCTGAAACGGCCACCGTTGTCGGAAGCGCCGGTGTCGCCAAGACGCGGCTCCGGATCAACGCCTGTGTAACCGGTGATCGTGAACAGGTTCTGACCGCTGAGATATACGCGGGCATTGGTGAACCAGCTGTCCGTCGGGAGTTTGAAGTTGTAACCCAGCGAAGCATTGTCCAGACGCAGGAATGTTGCCTTTTCAATGTGCGTGCTGTTGAAACGGTTTTTACCCGTTGCGCTTTCGTCGAAATACTTCGTGTCAACCTTGTTCCAGGTGGCGGCAGTCGGATCGAGATTTTCATAGAATACACGGTATTCGTTAGCCAGGTCATGACCGAACACACCGCGCAGGAAGAAGTTCAACTCGAAGTTGCCCAAAGTGACAGTGTTGTTAAAACCAAGCTCAAATGAGGGAACACCGTTACCGATTTTCTGCTGGTCCAGGTTGAAAGCGTCGATATCAAGATTGCCGTCGCCGTTGATATCCTCGTAAGCGATGGAACCGTCATCGTTCACACCGGTGCGAACCGGGCCCCACAATTGACCAAGCGGCGCATTGTTGTAGGCGATGGTATAGTATACCCCGTTTTGGCCGGGAGCGCCAACTTCGGCGATGGCAAGTGTATCGGCACGACCGAAGTCTTCAAGCGTAATGGAGTATTTCGAGAATACGATACCGGGCGACCAGGTAAAGTTTTCCGTCTCAACCAGGTTGGCGTAGTTGAGCAATGCTTCAAAACCTTTGTTGCGGATGGATGCTACGTTGTCGAACGTCGTCGGAGCGAAGTTCGGCGGTACCGGAACTGCCAGTGCGATGATAAGGTCTTTCGTCAGACGGTTGTAGTAGTCCAGCGAGCCGGTCAGTTTGTAGTTGAAGAATGCGAAGTCAAGACCAACGTTGAATTCGCCTTTTTCTTCCCATTTCAGGCCGGGGTTTGCGTTTTGCGTCGGACCGAAGCTGGGTACGTAGTTGCCGTTGTAGTAGAACAGCGGACCCTGCGAGTACACCTCGCGGTAGAGCGAGTTCTGGTTGGGCTGGTTACCCGTTACACCGTAACCGGCGCGGAGTTTGAGTTGCTCGACATTGTTCAGGCTGAGCAGTTTCTCCAGGTTAACACCACCGCTTACGAAGGGGAACACACCCCAGCGGTTGTCGGGACCGAAGCGGGAAGAACCCTCGCGGCGTACACCCAAAGAACCGAAGTAGGTGTCGTTGATGTTCAGGCTTGCGCGACCGAAGAAAGCGATCAGGCGGTTGCGGCCTTTGTAGCTGGAAACGGTGCCCAGACCGCGACCGAAATCGAGGAATGCGCCGAGGTTGTTGTTGGCAAACTCATTCGAAATGATATTGCCGGCAGTTGCCTGCAAACCATTGTAGTCAAACTGCTGCCAGGAGTAGCCGCCCAGGATTTTCAGGTTGCTGGTTTCCTGGAATTTCACGGTGTATTCGCTCGTAGCTTCCAACAGGTTGCTCACATAGAAGTTGGTGCCCTGGATACCCAGGCCATTGCGACCGATACCGCGCCATTTGCTCTGCTTGCTGTAAAACTCGCCGTAGTCGTAGTTGAAACGCTCCTGTGCAAGTGAAAGGGTAGCCGTCAGGTTCGGAATCACCTGGTAGGTGGCCCGTGCATTGCCCATCAGGCGGTTGCCTTTGGCATTCTGCTGGTTCTGCTCGATGATGGCAACCGGGTTGAAATAGTCGAACAGGTCTTTTTCCACATAACCGCCGTAGCGTGTGTACTCCGAATTGCCCGGATCGGTGATTTTTGCCGTCGGGTTGGCTACGATAGCGTAGCGGAAGGCATCAAGGAAACCGAAAGTCTGGTTGCGGGAGGTGATCAACAGGCCACCGTCGATGGTGAGGCGGTTGTTGAGTACCTTTTGGGTAAAGCTGAGGCTTGAGTTGTACTGTTTGAATCCGCTTTCGCGAAGGATACCTTCTACGTTGCGGTAGTTGAACGATACACGGTAGGAACCGTTGGCGATACCGCCCGCGAGGCTCAGGTTGTGTACGTTGGATTTGCCCGTCGTGGTTACTTCGTCGAACCAGTCTGTGTTGGTGTCGCCGGGGCCGTCTTCGGGAGACAGGTCGTTTCCGCCAAGCGCCACAAATGTCGAGGCATCCAGCGTTTTGTAGCGGCGCGATACCTGGTCGAAAGCCACAAAGCCGTTGTAGGTCGCAGTGGTGCGGCCAGCAGAGCCTTTTTTCGTGGTGATCAGCACCACACCTGCCGATGCGCGCGTGCCGTAAATGGCCGCAGCAGATCCGTCCTTCAATACGTCGATCGACTCGATGTCGTTCGGGTCGATCAGGTTGAGGTTTACACCAGGGATACCGTCTACCACGATCAGCGGCGAAACGCCGGAAGAAAGGGAGGACAGACCGCGGAGACGGATGGTGAATTCACCGTTCGGGTCGGAACCCGGGCGGGAGATGGTTACGCCGGCGATCTTGCCTTGGAGCAATTGTGCCGGATCGGAGATGTTACCTTTGTTAAAGTCCTTGGGCTTGAGCGACGCTACGGCGCTCGTTACCTCTTTAGACTTTACGGTTCCATAACCTACTACCACGACTTCGTCGAGTACAGAACCCGGTTTCATGGCAATATCAACCGAATTGGATGCTCCCAGCGGAACAACTTCTTCGGCATAGCCGGTGTACGCAAAGCGCAACTGCGTGCTACCTTCGGGAACTTCTACAGAGTAGTTGCCGTCAATGTCCGTCACGGCGCCGCGCGTCGTGCCTACCACACTGACAGTAGCGCCGATCAGGGCTTCACCGTTCTCTGCGTCGGTGACCTTTCCGGTAACTGTGCGTTGGGCCAATGCAAAATTGCCGAGCAGCAATAGAAAAACTGCCAGCATTCCGCCTTTGGTAAAGGTGTGCAAAAACTTCATACGAAAATGAGTTTAGTTTTAGTGAATGAATATATTCCACACAAAAGTGAAAGCCGTTCCTGGATTTTGGGCATAAAATCAAACGGGATTAACCTGGAAGCGCGTAATCAAGGTGCACAAAAACAGGATTTTATTTGGTAGGACAAAGGCTTGTAGTGGGAGGATTTAAGTGTGTGGTGTACACTAAAGCGGGGCTAAGGTAGTGATTCATCGGAAATACCCACAAAGACTTTTTTCATATTTTTTACATTTTGTATGAATCGAAATTTTATTATGAATTCTCTATCTGTATCCCACCGGCTGAAGAATTAAGTTCGTTCGGCCTGTTCAAAATAATGTTTTCTTTCGCATTTCCACTATTTTTACGCCGATGAACAACACCATTCAAACCCGCCGCCTGCCCGCAGAATGGGAACCGCAAAGTGCCGTTCAACTTACCCTGCCGCACAAAGAGACCGATTGGGCCGATTCGCTTGATATTGTGTTGCCGTGCTTCGTGCAAATTGCCGAGTCGATCAGCCGTTTTCAGAAGGTGCTGATCGTATGCCGGGATACGGCACAGGCCGGAAAGTTGCTCAAAAATGCGGTACAGGAGCATCTGATTTTTGTCGAATGCGATTCCAATGATACCTGGGCGCGCGACCACGGTGGCATTACGGTGCTGGAAGAAGGGGCGCCGGTGATACTGGACTTCGTGTTCAATGGATGGGGACTCAAATTTCCGGCAGATAAGGATAACCTCATTACCGGTTGTCTGTATAATAAAGGTGTGTTTTCAGCAGATTTCGGGCACGGCGGCATCGTGCTGGAAGGCGGAGCAATCGAAAGCGACGGACAAGGTACCCTCCTGACCACTTCGGCATGTCTGCTATCGCCAAACAGAAACCCGCACCTGGACCAGGCGCAGATCGAAAACCACCTGAAAAAATCATTCGGACTCGACCGTGTTTTGTGGCTCCACCACGGCTACCTGGCGGGCGACGACACGGATTCCCATATCGATACCCTGGCACGCTTTTGTGATCCGGATACCATTGCATACGTCCGGTGCACCGACCCTGCCGACGAACATTTTGGCGCTTTGCAGCAAATGGAGTCGGAATTGAAGGCCTTTCGAAAAAAAGACGGCACGCCGTATCGCCTGGTTGCCTTGCCCTGGCCGGATGCCTGCTACGATGAGCAAGGCGAACGCCTGCCTGCCACCTACGCCAATTTTCTGATTATCAACGGCGCCGTGTTGATGCCGGTGTACGGGGTTGAACAGGATGATGAAGCGGTCGGTACCATGCGCCTGCTTATCCCAGGGCGAAAAATAATTCCTGTCGACTGCAGACCCCTTATATTGCAGCACGGCTCACTGCACTGCATTACCATGCAATACCCGGATGCCGTGGTCCGGAACACATAACCCGTCCACCGTCAAACCACCACCGCATGAAGCGAGTAACCATCAAGGATATCGCGCGACAATTGGGCGTCAATCCGTCTACGGTCTCCCGTGCGTTGAACGACAACCCGGATATCGGACTGGCGCTGCGGACAGAGATAAAACAACTGGCCGACAGACTCCACTACCGGCCGAACCAGATGGCCGTTCATCTGCGGCAGCGCAGCAGCAGGCTGATCGGCCTGATCACCCCCGAAGTGACCATGTTTTTTTATCCCTCCGTGATCAAGGGCATTCAGCATGTATTGCATGAACGGGGATACAACCTGATGATGCTGCCGTCGAACGAATCGCCGGAACGGGAGATTGAAAATATCCGCATCTGCGCCGAAAACGGCGTTGCCGGGATACTGCTCTCTGTATCTCGCGACTCCCGGGTGCCGGATCAGTTCAGCCTGCTGTCCGATATGCCTGCACCGGTCGTCCAGCTTGATAAAACACTGGCAGGGCTGCCCTTCGATGCCGTGCTGCTTGAGGACTTCGATTCGGCATATTCCGCAGTCAGCCACCTGGTAAAAACGGGCTGTCGCAATATTGCGGGCATTTTTGGCAACCCGGCCATGAGTATCACCCAACTTCGCCTGAAGGGTTATCGCAAAGCGCTCTTCGATCATGGCCTTCGCTGTCCGACCGAATTTGAATGTTTTGCCGATGATGCCCGGCAGGCGGAAATATGTGCCCGGAAGTTATTGTCGGAACCGGCGCCTCCCGACGGTGTTTTTGCCATGACAGACGAGGTGCTCATTGGCGCATTGCCTGCAATAGCAAGCCTGGTTGGGAATATTCCCGGCGACTGCGCGGTGATATGTATCAGCGACGGATTTTTACCCTATTGTCTGCAGCCACAGGTAACCTTTTTGCTCCACGACGGTTTTGAAGTAGGCAAACTTGCGGCAGAAAAACTGCTTGGATTGATCGAATCCGGGGAATATAAGGCTCCCGGCTATTCCGGGGAAAAATTGATGCTGAAGGCCAGGCTGGTCGAACTGGCCACCACCCGGTCGCTGGAATAACAGTTATGCCGGCAAATGACTGCAAATCCCCGGATTTGCAAAGAAACAGTCACCATTTGACGAAACCGGGGCTCGTCGTACAAAGTAAATTACTCGTGTTAAAAACAGGTTTCGTTCAACAAAGCTGCACCGACGACAAGCAGCACAATATCGAAAAATCGCTGGCAGGAATCGCAGATTGTGCCGCCAAAGGCGCTCAACTCGTCATCTTGCAGGAGCTGCACTGCGGTATCTACTTCTGCCAGGCCGAAGACACCCGCATGTTCGACCTGGCTTCTCCTGTTCCGGGCCCGGATACGGCAGTGTTTGCCGCTGCCGCAAAACAACACGGGGTCGTGCTGGTTACCTCGCTGTTCGAAAAGCGCGCACCGGGTTTGTACCACAATACTGCCGTAGTATTCGAGAAAGACGGCTCCGTCGCAGGTATGTACCGGAAAATGCACATCCCCGATGATCCGGCCTATTATGAGAAGTTCTATTTTACGCCCGGCGATCTGGGGTTCAACCCGATCCCTACTTCCGTTGGCAAACTGGGTGTGCTGGTGTGCTGGGACCAATGGTATCCCGAAGCGGCCAGACTGATGGCCCTGGCCGGCGCGGAGATGTTGATCTACCCAACGGCCATCGGCTGGGAAAGCAGCGATACGCAGGCTGAAAAGGAGCGTCAGCACGGCGCCTGGTTTACGATCCAGCGTGGCCATGCCGTTGCCAACGGATTGCCGGTCATCGCTGTGAACAGGGTTGGATACGAGCCGGACTGGACGGGTGTGACCGGGGGGATACAGTTCTGGGGGCAGAGTTTCGTGGCTGGTCCGCAGGGCGAGGTATTGCACTGCTCCAGCCCGGATAAAGAGGAGAATATCGTGGTCGACATCGACAAACAGCGCACGGAAGACGTTCGCCGGATATGGCCTTTTTTCCGCGACCGCCGGATTGATTTTTATCGTGACCTGGATAAGCGGTACCTGGATTAGGCGCCCCTGATCCGGTACCAGGGGAATGGCGGCAGCCATTTTGTTTTTTGCAAAACAACAGCCCCCCAATGCCCGTTCAGGTCGACCGCTCCGGCTGTTTTAGCATCCTGATGGATATGATGGTGGTAATAATCTGCCATTTCCGGCACACCGACCCGGCTGTAATAGGCCGCCGTACGCTGCCGTGCGGCGTCCCGTTCCACCTCGTTTTTGTAAAAAGGCGAATCGAGGATATGTATTTCTCCGCCTGTTTTGAGCAGTTTCAGGAGTGTTTCGATCAAGGCGGCGAAGTCGGAAAAGTATTGCACTGATGCGGCCAACACGATGACGTCGAAGTATTGCCCCGGCATATCGCCCTGCATGACGTCGGCATATACGAAATGCAGGTTCGGCCGCTCAAAAAGCCGGGCGCCCTGTTCGAGTTCCGGCACATTCAGATCGGTTGCCCAGACTTCCCAGGCAGGGTTTTCGGCCAGGCGGTTGGCCATCCAGCCGTTGCCGCAGCCCAGGTCGAGCAGGCGGAATTGTTCACGTCCTGCCGATAACCGGCGGCAACAGGCTAAAAAACGCCCGAAAGACCGCCTGCGCCACCGCCATTCCCTGTTGTTGGGGTTTGAAGCGTCTACATCCGGGAGTTGTTGCAGGTCCTTGTCGGAAAGCAGCCGTCCCTCCCGGCGGCGTACTTCCAGGTACAGCCGTTCTTTCTCCTGAAGGAACGGCGTCGGCCGGGAAATAAAACGCAGGGTTTGTTTTTTCATTTTTTGACAATAGACGGCGTCAAACGCCGTGTAAAAACGGGCAGGACAACAGGTATTCGGACCGGGATGAACAATAGATCCGGCGGCCGGTTCTACCGGATGGATAACTTTCGGGGTACATTTCTATTTTTGCAGCGGCAAGCCGGCGCCACTCACTACTTACCAACTCACCACTCACCACGATAAAATGCCTGACACAAAGATCAATCTTGAAACCGAGAAAAACGCGGATGCGATGAAACTGGCTATTTCCAACATGAATCGCAGGCTTGAAAAAATATATGAGGGCGGCGGCGCCAAACGTATGGAAAAACTGCACCGGGAAGGCAAAATGACCGCCCGGGAACGCATCGGCTATTTGCTCGACGAAGGTAAACCACAGATCGAGATCGGCGCTTTTGCAGGTTATGAAATGTACGCCGAACACGGCGGCTGTCCGGCAGGCGGCGTGGTAGTAGTGATCGGTTATGTACGCGGGCGGCAGGTGATCGTGGTCGCCAATGATGCGACGGTGAAAGCGGGTGCATGGTTTCCCGTTACCGGAAAAAAGAACCTGCGCGCGCAGGAGATTGCCATGGAAAACCGCCTGCCGATTATTTACCTGGTGGATTCGGCGGGGGTGTACCTGCCTATGCAGGACGAGATATTCCCCGACAAGGAGCACTTCGGGCGGATTTTCCGGAACAATGCCCGGCTGTCGTCGGCAGGTATTCCACAAATTGCCGCCATCATGGGCAGCTGCGTGGCCGGCGGCGCCTACCTGCCCATCATGTCCGACGAAGCGCTGATCGTGGAAAAAACGGGTTCCGTGTTTCTGGCAGGTCCGTACCTGGTAAAAGCCGCCATTGGCGAGGAAGTGGACCAGGAAACCCTCGGCGGCGCTGCGACCCATTCCGAGATTTCAGGGATTACCGATTATAAAATGCCCGACGACAAAACCTGTCTCGACACAATTAAGGACCTGGTCGATAAGTTCGGGCGCTTCGACACCGCCGGTTTCGACCGGGTCGAAGCAAAGCCTGCCGCCGGAAAACCGCTGGATATTTTCGATATTTTCCCCGAACACGCCACCAAACCCTACGATACGCTCGAAATTCTGAGCCGGCTGGTGGATGAAGGCAAACTTACCCAGTACAAGGAACACTACGGCAAGACGATCATCTGCGCATACGCACGAATCGACGGCTGGGCCGTCGGCATTGTGGTAAACAACCGCCAGGTAGTGAAAAATGCCAAAGGTGAAATTCAGTTCGGCGGGGTGATATATTCCGATTCCGCAGATAAAGCCACGCGTTTTATCCTGAACTGCAACCAGAAAAAGATCCCGCTCGTCTTTTTACATGATGTGACGGGTTTTATGGTCGGCACCCGTTCCGAGCACGGGGGTATCATTAAAGACGGCGCCAAAATGGTGAATGCCGTGGCGAATTCCACGGTGCCCAAGTTCACCATTGTCATCGGCAATTCCTACGGGGCAGGCAACTACGCTATGTGCGGCAAGGCTTACGACCCCCGGCTTATTGCCGCATGGCCGACTGCCAAAATTGCCGTGATGGGCGGCGAACAAGCTGCTAAAGTGTTGACACAGATACAGGTGGAATCGCTGAAACGAAAAAGCGAAGCCCCCGACCCGGATGCAGAACGCGAATTGTTTGAAAAAATCAAGGCCCGTTACGATGCCCAAACCACGCCGTACTATGCCGCTGCGCGGCTTTGGGTGGATGCTATTATCGACCCGCGCGATACCCGTCAGTGGATCAGCATGGGCATCGAAGCGGCCAATAACGCGCCGGTGGAAAAGTTTAATCCGGGTGTAATTCAAGTTTGAATGATGAATGATGGAATGGTGAATGATAAATGATGATTGATGAATAACCTGTCTTTCATGCGGGTCGATTTAGAGCGCCTGGAGGTTTTGCGCGCGTTTGCCGAACGCACGTTCCGTGAAGCCTGGCAGGACGACAACGATCCGGATGATTTCGAGGCGTATTGCCGGAAGCATTTTGCAGCAGATTACCTGGCGACGGAACTGGAGCAACCCGGTTCCGAATTTTACCTGTTTGACATGGAAAGCCAGGTGGTGGCTTACCTGAAACTGAATATCAATTGCCGGCCCCTGCATGACTGGGATGGCTCGCCGGCCCTGCAACTCGAACGTATTTATGTCTTGAAAGGGGTACAAAGCAAAGGCCTGGGGGCTGAATTGCTGGGTTTTACCGAAAATCGCGCACGGGAGACCGGGGCGGAATGGGTATGGCTGAGCGTATGGCAAAAATCGCCGCGCACAATATCCTTCTATGAAAAGAACGGATTTTCTATTTTTGGCGTCGAAACCTTCTGGGTCGGCGACGATCCGCAGCCAGATTGGTTGATGAAAAAACGGGTGGCATAATTCATCAACTGCACCTTGCCACGACATATCCATTTATCCGGGCCACAATTTTATGATGACCAAACAATCACTCCTGTCTTCCCTGGCCTTCTGGTTCCATCTTTTCGTCACCCTGTTGGCGTGGGTCGCGCCTTTTCTGGTCAGTTGGAAATGGTCGATCCCGGTTTATGCTGCCGTCATGCTTCAATTTGCTTTTTTCGGCAAATGCCTCATGAATGAAAAACACGATATGACGGAAGACCAGGATGCTACGTTTTATTCCTACCTTTTGGAAAAACTGGGCATTCGCCCAAACCGGAAACGCCTGAAATTTTACGTCCGAAAGGTCTTTTACCCGGTACTGGCAACGGTTGCCCTGATCTGGCAGGAGCTGCTGGGCAATGCGCCCGTTTTTTTCTGAACCTTTTCCGACTGTTATGACTTGTTGATATCCAGCAGCAGCGAAATGATGTTGGCGGAGAGTCCGTCGCTGCGCCGGTACCACGCATAGCGCAATTCAGCGGCATTGAAATTCCAGTTTTTATATAGATGCCGGAACGGAGCAAACCGCAACCCGAGCCCTGTTTTGTAACTTTGAAATGCAGACAGGTCATAGTCCGAGGTATAAAAAGCCTGCTTTGGGTCGTGGCCGGCATAGGGCCCGAAATCGCGCGCCTGTGTCTGTGTATAAAAACGGAAAAAGGGAGACACTGTCCACATCGGGCCGAACTTTACCGGCGTCTCCAGATCGATGGTGTGCGCTGTTATGCCAAAATCGTCCCAGTAAAAGCGGTAGTAGCTGCGTATGATGTAGCGGTCGAACAAAAAGGTGTTCAGTTGTATGCCGAGCGGAATGCGCAGCCGCTCCATGGGCAGGTTCTCGACCCGTTTGCTGCCGTCGGTAAAATATACCCTGTGAAAGGGTGTTGATAGCAGGCCCTTCTGGTAACTGATTCCGGGAAAAAGCGCCAGCGTCATACGCCGGTTGAGCGCCTGGTACAGGCCAAGGTCCAGGTTGAAGGAATTGCGTTTGTAAACATCGAACCATTTGGTGCCGCGCAGTTCGACGGGATAAATCAGTGTCGCCTTTTTATCGGATCGAAAAAGTGCCCAGCGCATATCATCGAAGTAGGCTTCGAGTCGCAGCACGATGTCCCGGTTGCGGGCAGCGTTGCTGTGCCGGGCCTGGAGTCCGCCACCGAAAGACAGGTAATCGGATTCTACTGAAAAAGCGCCCGTTATGCCGGCCGACCAGCCGCTGTGTGGTACATGGCGTTCATATCCTGCCACCGCGTGCCCCCGAATATCGCGATACGAGGCCGATGAGGTGACAAAATTGATTTTGTCGGTCGAGGCGGAAGTGATCATATCGACACCTGCGTGCAGCGACAGGGTCTGGATCGAATCGCGCCGGTGCGTCACGGAGATTTCGGGTGCGTACACCTGCAATTTTTCGGTGCCGATGCCGCCTGTCACGGCTGAATGGTCGCCGTCCTGCAGGTAATGCGCATAAACGATAGAGATATCGGTTTGATTCAACCGGCGTTTATGGCCAATGCTATCCTGTCGCTGTCCGAATGACGACAGCCACGACATCAGCAGGCCCAGCAAAAAATGTAGTTTGAGTTTCATTTCCGCTCAGTTACATCCGCATCCGCCGCCGGATTTTCCACTGCCTCCCCCCGTTGCTCCTTCGCGGTAGGTTTGCACATTTTGTTCAAATTTGCAGCCGGGCCGGTGTCCGGGCTGCATGGCCTGGTCGTTCAGGTATACACGCTGGTAGGGCTTTACCTGTTGGCAGCCGGCGCAGGCGAGCATTGTCAACCATGCCAGCATACAGCAATAGAGTGTTTTATTTGCCATGATACTCGAGATTCGGGGACGTATGTATCCGGTTCTTTTCGTCCACAATAATACAATGGGTTTCCGGAAGCCGGCCAATGAATTCGAGTCCTTTTTCTGTACCCATGACGGTAACCGCAGTGGCCAGTGCGTCGGAAAGTTCCGCACGGGGGCTGATCACCGTGACGCTTTTTATACCGGTCACCGGCCTGCCGCTGCGGGGGTCGATGGTGTGGCCATAACGGACGCCCAGGTGTTCAAAATACTGTTCGTAATTGCCGGAGGTCGCGAGGCATAACCCTTTCTCAGCAGGCAACCACATCATGATCCGGTTGGGTTGATCCGGATGCGCCACCCCGATTTTCCAGGGCGTCCCGTCTGCCCGGGCGCCCCACACGCTCAGGTCGCCGCTGGCATTGACGGCAGCGCCTGCGACATTAACGGCTTTCAACAGGGTTCGAACCCGGTCTGCCGCGTAACCTTTCCCGATGGCTGCAAAGTTAATCCGCATCTCCGGATCGTGCAGCAGCACCTCATGATTGGGTAGCAACCGGATTTTGTCATAACCGCAGTGTTTCAATGCGGCATCAATCTCTTTTGGTGGCGGAAAGGCTGCCGGGGTATTGTCAAAACGATAAAGTTTCTTCAAGGCGCCTGCGCTGATGTCGAATGTCCCGCCGGTCAGCCGGGAGATATCGAGACAGCGCTGAAGCAGGGAAAACGTTTCTTCCGAAACACGGACCGGTTCTTTTCCGGCGTATTGGTTGATGCGATAAGTGTCCGAATGCGGTTCAAATTCGGTGAGCAGTGCTTCAATCCGCCGGACCTCTGCCGTACAAAGATCGAGCAGGCTTTCTCCTTCGGCCGGTCCGCCGGCGCAGACGACGGCAAATTCAAAAACGGAGCCCATGTGCCGGGCTGTCCTGCGGTATTCCCGAACCATTAATTGGTGTTTAGCAGTTGTTCAATTTGTCCGATAAAGGATGTCGTGTTTTCGGTTGCCCACGACAGTATGGCGCGGACCGAACGATCGGGGTTCAGCAGCAGCAGTTTGGGGAAAGCGCCTTCCGGGTTGTAATGCCCGGCCCAGGTTTCGTTTTCCTTCATTTGTTCCCCGGAGAGTTTTTTGCGTTGGGGAAAATCGACCTTTATCACCTGCAAATGTGTTGCGGCAAAGCCCAGGAAACTGCTGTCTGACAGGATCTGCTTTTCCAGTTTGATACAGGGCAGGCACCAGTCGGAGCCCGAAAAGACAAGCAGGATATGGCGCGAGGAGTCGACTTGCCCGGCGTCTGGGTTCGGCGCCTGTCCTGAAGTTGTCTGGAGCAATACAAATAACAAAAGAAGCGTAATCAACGCATTTAGCCTGTAACGGAACATGTATACACAAAGTAAATTGGTTTACGAAAATAAGCCTCAACAACACGTTGATTTTCAATGCGCTGGAATTCTGTAAATGCTTTAATTCGGAGAATTCCGGTATAAAATGGCATGGTGCAAAGGGTTGGCAGTGATGTGGTATTTGCGTCCGATAAAACGGGGAAAGGGCGCTCATAGTATACCGTTTACCCGGCATTTAAGGACTTGAAATACTGTCATGGAAAGAAAAAAGGCCGTCCCTGACGTGCAGGGGCGGCCCGGAATAGTTGCTGTTTTGGAATATTATGGCTTGGCCTTTTTGCCTACCACCTTGCCGTCGGCATCGATCTGGATGACCTCCATACCGAGTTCTTTCAGTCCGGGCAGTACTTTTTCGGCATCGCCGGCCATGAACCAGCCCATGTTGTTGGGCTGGACGATGGTTTTGGCTACGTTTTGCACATCTTTCAGGTTGAGGTTTTGAACCCGCTGGCTATACGTTTTCCAGTAGTCGTCTTTCAAGCCATATTTCACCAGGTTGCGGGCGCTGGCGTTGACGGCATTGTTGGTTTCCCACATGCCCGACATGCCCATGACCGTGTTCTGTTTGGTTTTGTCGAATTCTGCCTGTGTCATGGGTTTATCGCCGACAAACTGGTTGACCTCTTTGATGATCTCCTGCACACTTTCCTTGGTTTTGTCGGTCTGAACCGGCGCAAAAACCAGGTAAGGCCGTTGTCCGGCCGTGTTGGAGATAAAAGAACCGGCGCCATAGGCCCAGTGTTTGTCTTCCCGTATGTTCATGTTGATCCGGCTGGTGAAATCGCCGCCGAGCACATTGTTCATTTGTTCGATGGCCGTTTCGTCGAGTTGGCCGTATGGCTTGGTGAGGTAGCCGGAAACGATGAACGTTTGCTGGCTTTCCGGGCGGTCGACCAGGAATATTTTGCCGTTGTTGGAGGATTTTACTTCGGGGATCACTTTCTTCGGAACGTCGCCTTTATTCCATTTGGCAAAGCGTTTTTCCAGTTTTTCCACCAGTTCGGGCATGGTGATATCGCCGGTTACTACGATCGTGGCGTTGTTGGGTCGCAGCCAGCGCTGGTAGAAGCCACGCACGTCGTCGAGCGTCATGTTGCTGACCGCGTCTTCTTCGCCGGTACCGCTCATCGGCATGCCGTAGGGGTGGTCTTTGCCGTAGAGCAGTTCGGGCATCACGCGCATGATCATACCCTGCGGGCTTTTCTTTTCATTCTGGATGCCGCTGATCTGCTGGTTTTTCAGGCGATCAAAATCGGTAGCCGGGAAAGCCGGGTTCAGCACCACATCGGCCATCAGGTCGAGCCCCGGGTCAATCGACTGTTTGAGCGCATTCAGGGAGACGTAGGAATAATCCAGGTCGCTGAACGTATTGAGCGAGGCGCCGAGCAGTTGCAGTTTCTCGTTGATTTGCAGGCTGTTGAGTGTCTTGGTGCCTTCGTCGAGCATGTTCATGGAGAGGTTGGCCAGGCCGGGTTTGCCGCCCATTTTATCCGTGCAGTAACCTGCGTCGAACATCATGCTCATGACCATGGTCGGGCTTTCCGTGCGGCGGGTGAGCACCACTTTCATACCGTTGGCCAGTGTGGCATGTTGCACATCAGGGAACTGGGCATTTACTGCCGTGTTTACGTCGGGGGCCTTGCTGCGGTCTGCTTCCGTACCCGTCACGTTGTATTCCGGGAACGGGGCACAGGTCAGGGTAAAGCGGCCGCGGGTGAGCCATTTTTTGCTCGCTTCGTGGATGTTTTTTGCTGTGGTTTCGTTGTACCAGCGCAGCACTTTTTTGTAGTAGTCGGGGCTGTTGCCGTACACGGTATTTTGCGCCAGGATATCGCTTTTTCCACCGAAGCCGCCGATACGTTCGAGGCCTTTGATGAAATTGGCAAAATAGGCGGCCTTGACGCGTTTTACCTCTTCATCGGTCGGGCCGTTTGTCAAGAAATCATTCAGCACTTCGTTGATGCCGGCTTCCACTTCTTCGAGTGTTTTACCTTTTTTGACGTTGGCCTGTATGATGAACTCACCGGAAATTTCGGACGCATTGATAAAGGCAAATGCCGAGGAGCAAATTTGCTTTTCGTACACCAGTTTTTTATAGAGGCGGCTGTTTTTGCCCGATGCGAGTACGTCGGATGCCAGATCGAGCCACACCTGCTCCTGGGTGCCCCATTGCGGCATGTGCCAGACCATATTGATGCGTTCTTCGGGTACACGATCCTGGTAGTTGGCGCGGGTATCGCTGGTGCGCAGGGGAATATTCACACCCGGGCGTGAAATGGTTGGTCCGGCGGGGATATTGCCGAAATACTTGAGCACTTTTTCATACGCAACATCGGCAGTAATATCGCCTGCCACGACCAATACGGCATTGGCGGCGCCATAGTATGATTTAAACCATTCGTGTACATCATCGAGGCTTGCCGCGTTCAGGTCTTCCATTTCGCCGATCACGGTGTGGCCGTAGGGATGGTACGGCGGGTACATTTCTTTTTGCATGATATCCCAGCCTTTGGAGTAGGGCTGGTTTTCACCCTGGCGTTTTTCATTTTGCACCACGCCGCGTTGTTCGTCGAGTTTGGCCTGATCAATGGCGCCAAGCAGGTGCCCCATGCGGTCGCTTTCGAGCCAGAGCACCTGGTCGACAGCGCCTACCGGGATATTCTGGAAGTAGTTGGTGCGGTCTTCATTGGTGGTGCCATTCAAATCGGTGCCGCCGATGGCTTCCAATGCCTGGAAGTAATCGGTATTGAAATTCTCGGAACCGTTGAACATCAGGTGTTCGAACAAGTGGGCAAAACCGCTTTTGCCGGGCTTCTCATTTTTGGAACCGACATGGTACCATACGTTGACTGCCACGATGGGCGCTTTGTGGTCTTCATGTACAATCAACTGAAGGCCGTTGGGCAGGGTGAATTTTTTGTAGGCAATATCGATATCGTCGGGGTTGTAGACGGGATAGTCCGTCTGTGCAACCAGCAGCGACAACGGCATTAAAAGGAGGGTAAACAAAAGAAGTCGTTTCATGCGTCTTGTTGTATTGGTTAGAAAATTGAAATTCGTCATTGTTATCATTCCTCATTCCTCATTCCTCATTATCTTACAGTGGGTTGAAAATGGACAAAAAAAACGCTTGAAGTTGGTCCGTTTCAACAGGTTCTGCTAAAAAATTGGATGAAAGGCGCCATTCAGCGGGTGAAAGTTGCATGTTCCGGCGCATCGGTCAGATGTCGCCTTCCAGAACTTCCCAGGTATGGTCGCCGAGCAGGCGAACGGTGGCGAGGTGTTCATACGGTGCTTTTCGGCCCCATTCATACGGAGCGATCATGGACAGAACGCTCGAGCCGTCTGTTTTGCGGCGATATAAATGATATAGGTGGTGAATAACAGGTTGGAAGGGAATTTCAGCCTGATAGATCATTTCGGACACCTGCATTCTGCTGCTCAGCGACTTGGCCTGACCGACCAGCGTTTCCATTTGTTTGCGCAGTTGCTCCATTTGGCGGTCCGTCTGGTCGTACATGGCCGTCATGGCATTTCCCCGGATGCGGCCCTTGTCTTCGGGCTTGATCATCGCGCTGCCGGCATGGTGTGCGTAGGGCAGCAGCCCCGGCGTCTCGGCAACCTTGTCTTTGTCAATCGGGTTGACGAAAGCATCGTCGGTTTTTTTCTTTTTAGGCATGGTGCAAAGGTAAAGTGTTCTGTTTGATCGTCATTGCTGATATGGTTGGGATTGCCGGATTGTTAAATGAAGCATGAAGAATTAAAATGAGGCCCCCCCCCTGTACCCCGGAATGGTATTCCGGGTGTGAAATGGTATTCCGGGTGTGAAATGGTATTCCGGGTGTGAAATGGTATTCCGGGTGTGAAATGGTATTCCGGGTGTGAAATGGCATTCCGGGTGTGAAATGGTATTCCGGGTGTGAAATGGCATTCCTTGGGGTGCGGAATACCATTCCGCAATACATTTGGCAACTTGGAATGCACCCTTGAGGCAGGGCAATCATAAACCATCTATCAATCCCAACAATGCCAACAATGATAAAACTCTTCAATACTTTTGTATGCATGTCCAGACCTGTCAGCATTTTTATCATTTACGCCCGGGAAGACGCCGCTACCCGCGACGAACTTGTTAAGGCGCTCAGCCCGCTTCAATTGCAAAACTGGGTACAGTCGTGGCACGACGGCCACATCAAACCGGGTGAACTCTGGGACCAAAAGATTCGCCACAACCTGGAAACCGCAGACATCGTCTTGCCCATCATTAGCAATGATTATTTTTCTTCGGAGTATATTCAGCAAATAGAGATCGCGCGTGCTTTCGAGCGCTTTAACGCCGGAAAGTGCAGGATTGTTCCGGTCATTGCCCGCGCCTGTGCATGGGAGTCTGATATTCGGCTGGCCAAATTGCAGGCACTCCCGCCTGGCGGGACGGCCATTGGCAGCTGGCCCAACCGGGATGAAGCGCTGCAGAGCATAGTCTCCGGTATTACACTTTTGGTTAGGCCCGACCACCAGCCAGGGCTTTATACCGATATTCCTTCAACAGGCTCCGGGCCCTTGCCCTGGCGGAAAAAGCATCGCCTGGCACTCCTGGTCTCCGTCATTCTGCTCGTCGTGCTTGCCGGGCTTGCCGGAAGGTACTTTATTCAGGACGGTACTCCGGTGAACCCAACCACCATTTTGGAATTCGGAAACGGAGAGCATTCCGATTTTGAGAAGGCTCTTTCTGCCGGTACTATCCCGGCAATGCGGGCGTTTCTCCGGCAGTACCCCGATGGTATTAAGGCCGGCGATGCCGGTAATGCCATACAAAACCTCCAAAAGGAGCTGGATTTCAATGTGGCAAGCGCCTTTCAGTTGATTGAGGGTGATGAGTGGAAAGCTGCCACCGATGCATACGACAAGGCCTTCCGGATTAATCCCGATGATCCGAAACTGCATGCGTTACAAGAAAAAATAAAAAGGATTCGCCAATGATGTGTACATCCCGTTTAACCATTTACCTGCTGCTCCTGGGGAGTAGCTGTCTTTTTGCCCAGCAAAAGGTGGTGTGCTACGAAGTGCTGTACCTGAAGGGCAAGTCAGCCTGCCTCGACAGGCAGTTCAATACCGCCCTGCAAAAGCTCAGGGCAGCAAGAGGATGTCCGGATCTGCCTGCTGTAAATGATCTGGATAGTTGGATCAGCCGTTCCCAAAGCGGCCTTGCAGAACGCAACGCCTGGAATCGCGCGCGGAACACAGATACCCGAGATGCCTACGGTGATTATCTCATCCGGTATCCCGACGGCTATTATGCACGCAGGGCCGATGAGGCGATCCGTCGATTCGAGACAACCGTCCAAAAACCGGTGACGGAGGCCAGCTCTGCCGGCAGTGTTAACTGGACTGAAGCCTTTGTTGAAGCCAGTGGCCAGGCGGCGGTTGACCTGAAAAAATGGTCCAACGAAGCACAGGCAATTGCCATGGCAACCCGCGGCGCCGAAGTGGTAGCCAAGGCCAACCTGCTCGAAATGGTGCAAGGGGTGCGCCTTGAACGCCATACTACCGTAAAAGACATGATGGCTGAGAGCGATCTCATTACGACCCGTGTGGAGGGGCTGGTGAAAGGAACCCGCCCGGTCGGGCAACCCGTAGTGGCCAATGGCATGGTAACGGTCACCCTGCGCATGCCCGTTTTTGGAAACAACGGGGTGATTGCCGCCGCATTGCCGCCAACGGACTCTTCCGGAAGTCCCCCTAGCGGATAACATGGATACGCTTGACGCGGAATTGGTGTTCCGGCTCCCACCCGGCGCCCGGCAGCCAGCCGTTTTTCCTTCTTTTGCAGATGCAAGCGGCGCCCTTTTGCTCGACGGCGTCGCTTTCGGCGCCGCAACCGGCGAGCCGCTCGTCCGCTACGCGCACTCCAATTCCCTGCCACCCGATGTCCGCGCCATCGATATCACGGAAGACGCACAGGGGCGCTGGGTGCTGCCTTCCACTACAATCGACGATTTTCGCAGATGGCTAACTATGCGGGAATCGGGACAGGCTGCGCCACCCATCAGGCTGGTCATGCCGTGAAGTGCTGTTGCTTGCGGGTGCTCGGTGTGGGGCGTCCCAAGTAGGTTTGGCGGCTGTTTCCCAAGGTCGGGCCCGCGTATGCGGCTTGCAGGCATGTGCAAAGTAGAATCCAAAGCCTGACTTACTCCAGGCTCAGGCAAAAGGAACGCCGTAAAAATTTAACATGCCTATTTTTACGGCTATGAAAACGTATCCCGTCTTTTTATCTCCTTCCGCATACGAAGACCTTAAAACCCAGGTCAATCGATGTAACAATGAAATGGAAATTGCCCTCAGTGGTATTATTTCACAGATGTCGGAACTATCGCTAAAGTACCAGCAAATTCTCGGTTATAAAGATGTGGCGGGTATTGAAAAACAACTCCGCGACCTGGAAGAAAGCCGAAAAAATTCCCTTGCCGAACTGGAACAGAATCTCGGCTACATCAAGCATTCGGGGATTTTCGTGGTGCTGCTTGAGAACGTGGATTTTTACAAAATCGAGAAAAAAGACCTGATCGCGCAGGCTGGACAAACCATAACCGGCCGGGCAGTGGAAGATCTCGTGGGGGTCAACATCCGCCGCGCGAGCGAGGTGCGCGATTTCGCACCCGTGCGCGACGTGGTGCAGGAAATCAAAACGGCGAAGTGCGCATGGAACGCGAGTATTTTAACCAAAGCAACCACGTCAAAAACATTTTTTGTTCGTAGCGCGAATCGGCGCCACACCCTCCCGGCAAAAGCCTCCGGAACGGCTGCCCCTACAACCAACGCACTGGTCCTGAACCTGTCAATCGACGGCGATATGCGCCGGCGCCTGCTTGAGCGCGGCGTAAACGAGGCCGACATCAAGCGCATCGAACAGGAGGTGATGCCCTTTTTGCCCAATGTACAGCGCGATAACAAAACGGCCGACAGCCGGCAGGACTATATCCTGCAGAACGGTACGGAGAAGGTGCGCGGCCTCGACCGCGATATTGAAGACGCGCGCCAGCGCCTCGCCACCCGTACTGCCAAGATTGCCGAGATTTGCAAAGAACTCGGTGTGCCCTTTAACGGAACCGGTTTCGATCAGTCTGTCAACGCTGCCCTTCAAAAAATACGGGAACAACTCCGGGACCTTACCGCTCAGTGGAACCAGACTGCCGAGCGCGAGGTCATCTACAAGGAAACCCGCACGTTTGTGGAAGGCTCGCTCAGCCAGTCGCTGGCAGCGGAAGCCCTGAAGCTATGCGGTCAACTCGAAAAAGGCTACGGCCAACTCGACCGCATCCTGCAAGTGACGGAGGTGGAAAACCTCGATGTGTCGCGATTTGAGAACAACCGCACCGTTACAGTGTACCGAGCCCCGAAAAAGGTGTGGGTGTACGCCATGCCACGCGACGACGGCGCTTATGGCGTGGTCACCTTTGCCCAGTTCAAAGTAACAGAAGTATCTGCGGGACCGGGGCCGGGTGGGGGAGGCCGGCTGACTTTTGAACCGGAAATGGTCCAGGTAGAAGGTGGCAGGTTTCAGATGGGCTGCACCGGCGAGCAGGGAAGTGATTGTTCTGACAACGAAAAAAAGGTACACTGGGTACAACTCGACGCCTTTTCCATGGGTAAATACGAGGTCACCAACGAGCAGTTCGTGCCCTTCCTGAATGATATCAGCAATAAAATTACACTGGATGAAAAGGGCGAGGAAATTTCGTACAATGGCGTTTCGATTATTCTTTTGTCCGGCAGGCTGAAGTATTCCAATGCAGCCTGGGCCGGCGGCACGTTTTCGGTTGTTCCGGGTTTTGAAAAACACCCGGTGACCAATGTCTCGTGGCTGGCTGCACAGGAATACATCAAGTGGCTGAACGCCAAAACCGGCCGTAAATACCGCCTGCCTACCGAAGCGGAATGGGAATACGCCGCACGGGGCGGGCAAAAAGGCACCCAAACGCCCTCCGGGATGACCAAATATGCCGGCAGCAACAACCTTGACGAAGTAGCGTGGTACTACAATAACGCTGGTTCCACTACACACCCGGTCGGACAAAAAAAAGCGAATGAACTGGGCTTGTTCGACATGAGCGGTAATGTGTGGGAGTGGTGCAGCGACTGGTATGCCGACTACAGTACAGCGCCGCAAACCAATCCACAGGGCCCAAATAGCGGATCGTTCCGCGTGTACCGCGGCGGCGGCTGGGGCTTCATTGCTACGCGCTGCCGTGCCGCCTACCGCAGCCTAACGGGCCTGCGACCGCTCCCTATCTCGGCTTTCGCCTCGTCTCCGTTTCCTTGCAGGAGGTGGTTTGCCCATCCTGCCTCTCCTGTGAGCAAAAAAAACGCAGGTATTGCAGCGGCATGGAGCAGGCAGGAGGGACGACTG
Organism: Lewinellaceae bacterium; assembly: GCA_016712415.1. Lineage (GTDB taxonomy): Bacteria > Bacteroidota > Bacteroidia > Chitinophagales > Saprospiraceae > M3007. Next base: position 174,981 of record JADJRC010000010.1, read on the forward strand.
CCGGCGACGTGGCGTAGCAATACCTGCGTAACCTGCGAGGGTCATTTTTCGGCGAAGCCGAAAAATTTTTTGGAAAGGTCGACCTACTGACGACCTTTGGGCTATCAAGGTTAATCGCCATAAGGTCCGGAACCGCGTGAACCGCGGCGGCAGCTGGGGCAACAATGCTACGAACTGCCGTGCCGCCTACCGCAACAACAACGAGCCTGCGAACCGCAATGCCAATCTCGGCTTTCGCCTCGTCTCCGTTTCCTTGCAGCTCACAGGAGAGCCGGATGGCATCCACTGAACAGGTGATTGTCCTGCTCCCGGATTGATGATCCGGGACAAAAAGGGGCCTCATTGCCTCCGGGGCGGTAGTATTAGTAGTCATCATGGATTTGAGGAGCGAAAGTTCTGCTGCCCCATTTTTCCGCCCTTGTCCTGTTGTAAACACCCGTGCGATCGCGGGCGTGCAACGTGGCAAACTACCCCCGAAGAGCGGACGGTTGTTTACAAACACGACAAACTCACGTTGACGTTGGTGAAAACCCGCTGCCTTTCTGCCAAACCCACGTTGACGTTGCCAAATGCCCCGATTCCCCTTGTCTTGTTGTAAACACCCGTCCGCATCGCGGCGGGTAACGTTCCGACTGTCCTTGAAGAAGGGGCGGATGTTTACAACAGGCCAAAAAAGCAACGCCGTAAAAATTTAACATGCCTATTTTTACGGCTATGAAAACGTATCCCGTCTTTTTATCGGCCCTGCTTTTTGCCTTTCGGTTGAGCGCGCAGGGCTGTCTGCCTGCCAGCCCCGTGACAGCAGATTACCCGGCAACGGAAACTACCCTGCAAGGCCTTTTCGAGCGCCACAAGCCGAAATTCTCGGAACCCGAGTACAATGTCATTCGCAGACAGATCGAACAGTGCAATGCCGCCACCGACCGCGAACTCGACGGGCTGGTCTCTCAGATGTCGAACCTGTCGCTCAAATACCAGCAGGTGCTGGCCTACAAGGATGTCGGCGGACTGGAAAAGCAGATTCGGGATCTGGAAGAAAGCCGCAAGAAATCGCGGGTGGAACTGGAGCAAAACCTCGGCTATGTCAAGCATACGGGTATTTTCGCCGTGTTGCTGGAAGGCATAGATCCCTACGAAAACAAAAGCGCGTTGATAGGAAAAGCCAATGCCGCCATTTCGCCGGTGGCGGCGGAAGACCTGGTTGGGGCATACATCAACCGGGCCAGCCAGGTGCAGGACTATGCGCCGGTGCGCGATGTGGTACAATCGTTCGTCGGAGGCGAAGCAAAAGCGGAAAAGGAGTATTTCAACCAGTCCAATTTCCAAAAGAATTATTTTTTATATGTCGTAAAGGTGGGCGCCACGCCACTCAGGCAGAAACCCGCCGGCGCCGCTGCAACGGATAATATCCTGGTACTCAACCTTGCCCGTGATTCCGACTTTCGCAGCAGACTGCGCAGCAAAGGTGTGAGCGAGGAGAATATCACCCGAATCGAACGCGATGTGCTGCCTTACTTAGCCGACGTGCAGCGCGACAACAGCGCGGCCGACAGCCGTCAGGACGACATCCTGTTGCGCGGCACCGAGGAAATCCGTCGCCTCGAACGTGAACTGGAAGATGCCCGCCAAAGGCTGTCAACCCGCTCCTCCAAGATTGCCTCGATCTGCCGGGAGCTTGGCGTAGCCTACGACGCTAAAAATATCGACACCTCCGTTTCCACGGCCCTGCAAAACCTGCGCAGGCAAATTCAGGACCTGACCGCACAGTGGAGCCAGGTCAAGGAACGCGAGATCATCGTCAAGGAAACCCGCACCTTCATTGAAGGCGTGCCCGCCCGTTCGCTGGCAGTGGAAGCGCTCAACTCCTGCAAGCAACTCGAACAGGGATACGGCAAGGTAGATCGCGTATTGCAGATTACCGAAGTCGAGAATCTGGAGGTAACCCGCTATGAGGCAAACCGCACACTCACGGTGTACCGCAGTCCCAGCCGGCTTTGGGCTTACCCGATTCCGCTGGAGGACGGGTCGTTTAAACTCGCCGTGATGGCGCAGTTCAAGGTGACCGGGCTTTCGGCAGGAGGCGCCGGCCCGGACAGCGGTTCAAAGCAAGAGGCGAATGCGTTCGTGCGAAAGTTCGATTTTGAACCGGAAATGGTTTTTGTGGAGGGGAAGAGTTGGGGATTGACTCAAATAAAGAATCAACTGTATCCAATTTTTATATAAGCAAATTTGAAATAACACAGGAGCAATGGCGTGCAGTTATGGGTAGTAATCCAAGTCGCTACGCAACATGCGCCAAATGCCCCGTTGAAACAATCTCATGTTATCTTGATGCAGAACAATATATTAATCAGTTAAACAAAAAAACCGGAAAAAGTACCGTTTGCTACCAAAATTGGAATGGGATTATACGCAAATAAAGGAGGTGACAAAAAGTATGGACTGGAAATATTGCTGGCATGACTGCTAAAGAGATCAATAGATTCGGTGTTTTGGAAGGGTATAGAGATGGATTTGCAAACACTTCTCCTGTTGGTAGTTTTAAACCTAATTTACTGGGCGTATATGATATGTGGAAATGTACAAGAATGGTGCAATGATGGTACGAATAATATGAAGATTTCAAGGGGAAGTGGATTGCATTACCTGGCCTGGATTTTACACTCAAAATTCTAAGTCAAATTACAAAGGGGTACATCTTGGATTACGTTTAGCACATCCTACTAGTCATTTAGTTATATCAACCCAATGCATTGGCCAGCAGCAATGTAATACTGTCGTAATATCACACCCCATGCTTCACATTCGACGTAATATTCTCCAGCGTCCATTCCAGCCGCCCCTCGAAGGGCGATTTGCGGACGCGGCATTCCGTCAGCGGGCACACGCGGCAGGAGGCGGGCGGCACGCAGCCGTCGGTGTGGACAAACATTTCCAGCGACTGGTGGAACTGCTCGCCGATGAGCGCATGCAGGGCGTCTATTTCTAGGTGGGCCTCATTGACGTTGTAGTACCACGGTACAGTGAGGTGGCAGTCGAGGTGGAGGATTGAACCATATTTGATGGTGCGCAGGTTGTGCAGGTCGATCCAGGCAGGGCGTTTGTGCTGGTTGAGCAGGGCAATGAGTTTTTTTAGCAGTTCCTCGTCGGCCTCATCCATGATGCCCGCCACCGTCTGACGGATGATCCTGTAGCCCTCCACCATGATCAGGATGGCAAATATGATCGCCACCCCGCTGTCGATCCAGGCAATACCGGTAAAACGCAACAGGACTAGTCCGCCGACAATGCCGACTGTTGTCCAGGTATCGGATTGGAGGTGCCGGCCGCTGGCTTCCAGGGCAACGGAGTGATGCGCCCGGCTGGTGCGGATGCACCATGCCCCGACAAACCAGTTGATCGCGGCAGTAGCGCTGATGATGAGGATGCCGGTATCTAGTTGCTTGACAGGGTGCGCATGTACCAGGTTAATAATGGATTCATAGATGATGACGAGTCCGGCGACAAGGATCAGGATGCCTTCAAAAGAGGCGGAAATGAGTTCCGCTTTCCCGTGCCCGTAGGGGTGCTCGCGGTCGCGGGGTTTTGCAGCCAGCCGCAGGCTGTACAGGCCCGTGAATCCGGTTACCACGTTCACAGTGCTTTCCAGTGCGTCGGTGAGCACAGCGACGGAGTTGGTCAGAAAATAGGCCAGTACTTTAAGGGCAAACAATACCACTGAGGTGAGGACGACCCACTGTTGGACTCTTACGGTGACGGGTGTGGACATGGTAAAACGGCGAAATGTTTGAGCGGGGTCAGATCAGTTTTTTTTCCAGGTACAGCGTGCCTTCAAACGGATTTTCCCGGTAGGGCGGTATGTCCTGAAACCCGTATTTCCGGTACAGGGCGATAGCGGCATGCATCGTGGGCAGGGTGTCGAGCCGGATAGCCCGGTATCCAAGCCCTCGCGCCCGGTCAAGCGCGGCATCGAGCAAACGGCGCCCGGCGCCCGTTCCACGAACATCTGACCGAAGGTACATGCGTTTTAACTCGGCAATATCGCCCTGCCACCGGCGTACGCCTGCGCAGCCCACGGTGTTTTCACCGTCGGAAACCAGGAGCAGGCAGCCGTTCGGTGCGCCGTATTGAACCTGGATGTCGGCCAGTTCCTGCTCGAAATTTTGAAAACAGATACTGAATCCCAGTGTTTCCGCGTACTCCAGGAACAGGCGTTTGCCGTTGTCAAAGTCGGCAGATGTGGAAGCGGCAATGATGTCCATTATTCGAAAAAAGTTTCCTGTATGCGTGCTACATAGGGCAGCGATGCCAGTTCGTATATCACCCGTTTGTAGTTTTTCTGGTGCGTGGAACCGATCACCAGCCAACTTGCCTTTTCACAACCCGAACGCCCGCGACTGCCTTTTTGTACTTGTGCCCCCGGGTCGATCTTTTGCACGGCCCGCCATTTCTGTTCCTCAGCCGGGATGCAAAATTCGTAATTCAGCGCGACTTTTCCGCTCGGCGGACCTGCCAGACCATTTTCATCCAGCCGTGAAAAGTCGATAAAAACTTTCTTCCAGACGTCAGTATCTTCCACCCTGGTTTGTCTGCTGCAGGCAAATGCCAAAAGCAACAACATAAAAAAGCCTGCAATACGGGTGGATTCAGTCATATAAGGATATTTTGCGGCCAAAATTAAGGAAACGCTTCACTTACAAACACTAGCCATGTATACACGCAGAAAATTCTTCCGGGATTCGCTTATTGGAGGCATTTTGGCAGGGAACGCCGATTTCTGGTTGAAAAACGCACCTTATTTGAGCAAACCGGACAAGGATGCGTTACCGGTGGCGATAGCGACCTGGGGGCCGAATGTAAAAGCCACTGCTGCGGCCTGGGAGGTTTTAGCGGCCGGAGGGCGCGCGCTTGATGCCGTCGAAGCGGGTACCCGGGTGCCGGAGGCCGATCCTGAGGACACCAGCGTCGGTTATGGCGGCTTTCCCGACCGCGACGGTCATGTAACGCTTGATGCCTGCATCATGGACGAATTCGGCAATGCAGGTTCTGTATCCTTTCTGGAGCACATTATGCATCCCATTAGCGTCGCCCGGCTGGTTATGGAAAAAACGCCGCACGTGATGCTTTCGGGTGAAGGGGCGCTTCAATTTGCACTGGAACGGGGTTTTAAGCAGGAAAACCTGCTCACAGATACTGCCAGGGCGGCCTGGGAAGAATGGAAAATGAAGGCTGAATACAAGCCCAAAATCAACGTGGAGCGGCACGACACCATAGGCATGGTGGCTATCGATATGAAACACCGTATCGCAGGCGCCTGTACCACCAGCGGCATGGCCTTCAAGATGCGGGGAAGGGTAGGGGACAGCCCCATTTTAGGCGCGGGTATGTTTGTCGACAATGAGGTGGGCGGCGCTGCTGCGACTGGGCTGGGTGAAATGGTGCTGCGTACCCTCGGCAGTTTTCTGGTGGTGGAGGAAATGCGGCGCGGCGCGCACCCGCAGAAAGCGGTTGAAACTGCCGTGAAACGGATCGCCCGGAAATACCCGGAACAGTCAAAAGAGAACCAGGTCGGTTTTATCGCGCTGGATAAAAAAGGCAGGCACGGCGCATTCGGGATACACCAGGGGTTTAATTATGCCTTATACCAACGCGGCGAAAACAAGGTGTTTGAGGCAGGAAGCCTGTTGGGGAAATAAGGCGTTCATGCCATCAATTGCTCCACTATCCGAACAGCATTTGCATTGCGCTGCGCAAAACCGCCGCTGATGGTTTCAAAGGCCAGGTTGCGGCTTTCCAGTTCTTCCTTCAGCCGGCTGAACATCCACTGTCGCTGGTCCGCATACCGGCGAAGTCCGTCGTTTTTCCACGGAATATCGGGTTCGAGCAGCAAATACAGGTCGTAGCGCCGTTGACGGCTTGCCCAAACGATCCAGGGCTGGCAGGCGCCGTTGAAATAGATCTCGCTCCATATTTGCGTGACGATCAGTTCCGTATCGCAGAACAATACATCCCGTGCCTGCTTCGCCATTTCATCTTCGCGGTACAGTTGCCCGCCTGCGATATGCGCGAAGTCGAGCTCCGTCAGGTCCATGCCGAACTTTTCACAATAGGTACGGCCGTATTCCTCCACAAAAACGGTGTTGAAATGTGTGGCGAGGTATGCAGCAAGGTAACTTTTACCGCAACTTTCGGGGCCAACCAGCGCAATGCGCCGCACAGGCAGATCGTCTGACATAGATCAAAATCAGTTTGCTTCGTTGAGTCGCCAGTCGTAGTCAATATGGCTGATATCTGTTTTGTCGGTAATCTTCTCGTTCGAGTAGCGATTCAGAAAATTGCGCAGCGAGCCGGCGTCGCGCTCGAAATCGCCCTTAAACCACTTGAATATTTCGGAAATCTCCGCTTTTTCGGCGGTAATGCGGTTGCGCGCGGGGTCGTTGACAAAGCCCTGCATGGCGCCGTCGAGCTGGCTGTCGAGTTGCGTGGCAGTAAAAGCCTCGGTCAGCAGCCTGGGGCACGACCAGGAGGCGCAGTTGATCGCGGCATGGATGCGGGCATCCTTAAAAACAGCGCGCAAGATGTTGTGTTCGATATTGTTCAGGTCGTAGGTGAACCCCTGTATTTTGATAAACTTGATGTCCCAGACCGAATTGATAAACGCCACCCCTTTTTTGATATCCTTAATGCCGGCCACGGGGTAATTCCGGATGACAAGCCGGATTGTGTAGGCATTATAGGCATTGATCCAGTATGCCATTTGTTCATGGCGCGTCCAGTGTTTGTCGTTGGGATGCGCCGATTCCAGCAATGCTAAATACCGGTTGAGGGCGATACTGTCGCCAATGAAACCCTTGTAGTCGACAAAGCCATCGGCACGAACGTGCTTTTTTAGCAGGGCATCCCATAGTTCGTGTGTGACGGGTTTGGAGTCGGTATCGCGCTGGATGGCCCGGCAATAGGAGCAGGTGAACCAGACCGTCAGGCACAGCATAAGCGTAAAGGAAAGCAATAGTGTCTTTTTCATCGGAATTTGAAATGAGTACCTGGTTACAATGCGCGGCTTAGCGCAGCATGCTTTTGTATATTTTTTTCAGGCGGCCGGGGGCCATGCCGAGCCGGAACAGGTTGAATACCACTGCATTGGCCAGTTGCACCCGCAGCCATCCATTCTGTACATATTTTCTCGCCGAAACCACCGCATATTTGGGTATGATCTGGAGCGGATAGTGGCGCATGACCCGCCGCAGGAAGTCGTATTCCTCCATTACAACGTAATATTCGTTGTACCCACCGAATCGAAAGAACATTTCCCCGGTGATATAGAACGTTTTGTCGCCGCCCTGACACCACAACCACGGGAACCGGTTGAAAAAGGCGTTTATTTTTAATAACATACCCGGATTGTCGAAACGGTACCGGTAACAGCCCATCCTGAACCCCGCTTGCAGTCCGGAATGGATATCATCGGGAAAAGAAGGCGGCGGGATGGTATCTGCGTGTACAAAATAGAGCACATCGCCCCGGGCGGCTTTGGCGCCCGTATTCATCTGGGCCGCGCGACTGCGTACGGGGCATTGAAGCACGCTTGCGCCTGCCAGCCCTGCCAGTCGCGCCGTATCATCCTTGCTGCCCGAGTCCACCACCAATACTTCTTCCAGCGCAGAACCGCCGTGTTTGATCAGGTAGTGCACCAAAGATTCAATTCGGTCTGCCTCGTTCAGCACCGGGATGATTATGGAAAGTCGCATAACTTACTATTTGTAGTCTATACGAGTCGCCTGCGGGTTGCGGATTGCGGAAAAAACAAGGTTTTCCAAAAAGTGTACGACCTGGTCGACGTTCTTGTCCTCTGCAAAATCAGTAAGCCGGGGCAGGTGCAGCATAAAAAAGTACTGAAAATGAGCCATTTCCAAAACGGTACTGGCCAGAGAACGCGGATATTCATACGAAGGGGAATACTCCCGGAACATCTGCGCAATACGGGCGCAGAGGTCTTTATATGGCTTGAATAACTGGCCTTCGTTGATCTTTTCCACCTCCCTGGTGAGGTATGCCTTGCTGCTTTCCGCAGCCACGATTTCGTACAGGGCTTTTTTGTCCAGACCCGAATTGTCCATGTCTTCAGGTAGCGGCCGGACGAGCAGTTCGATCACTTTCCGGATCTTTTGTTCCGGGTCGTCGAGGTTCTGGATGGAAAACACGACGAGATATTCAAGGAAATTCCAGTACCAGTTCAGGATATACAACAGAAACCGGTGTTTGTTGACGAAATAGCGGTAGACACTTGCCTCGGTGGTATTGATCTCTTCCGCGAGTTTTTTGAATGTAAAGTGTTCATAGCCAAGCCTGTGCATCAACACGAGGCCAGTGCGGACGATATTTCTTCCCAGCGGCGTGTCTTCCGGATCGCGCAAGGCAAGGTTATCGTTCGGTTGTATCCTGATTTGAAATTGCATGCCCCGGTATTTTTTGGCCAAAATTAGCGAAAAAATATGGAGCGAAGTTAAACTTTAAAAAGGGAGGTGTTGTTTATTTGCGCAATAGTAAGGCTATCATACATTATGGTTTTGGTTTTTCCAGTAAAACCGGTACTTTTTTAGAAAGCATGAGGTTTTGTTTAAAACACGGAGACCTGAAAGAGGCAATTCCGTCCCACCCCGGCTAACGAGCCGGGGTTATTTTTTTGTCGATAATAATTTTCCTGCGGCAGACCGCGTTTTGAAACAACACTACGTTTGTACCTTATAATCTTAACCGCGTTTCAAATTATGGAGTATCGTACTTCGCTTTCGGAAATTCTTCAAACACTCGCATCAAAGGGCTACCGCCTTGCCGACGAACAAATTGCAGCCTTCCCGGATGAGCCGCTTCAGTCAGACGACTGGCGCTTGGACTCTGTTCAGCGGGTGCTACAGGAGCAAGGCAAGACCCTGGTCATAGCAGTCTCCAGTACCAGGCGTCACATGAAACTTGTTTTTGTGGAAATTCTGTCGTCGTTCAACGATTTTTTGCCCATTACCCTGCTGCGCAGACTGTTCCCTATGGAGCACCACGCCAATTTCCAGCTGGGTACGGTCAACATCCGTTGACGAAATCCCGGTATTTAAACGGCATCATGTAAAACCAGCATCGGCACATCAATGCGCTGGGCAAGTTTGCGGGTGGTGCTGTCAAAAAACAACCGGTGAAAAAGGCTGTGTTCGTGGGCTACGGCGACCAGCATATCGGCATCGGTCGATTCCAGGAAATTCGAGACAGCCTGAACGGTTTCCAGATCGTGCAGGTAGTGAAAGTCGTGTTTCAGTCCCTCGATTTTTGCGCTGAATTCCTTTTCCAGGGCCTTGTCGGGCGTACCCGGCTTGTCCACGATATGCACCACATGCAGTTTGCCCCCTTTTACCTGCGGCAATTCACGCAGGGTATCAAGGGCATGCCGATCAGCCCGCAACCTGAAATCTGTTGCAAATACGGCGTCTGCCTTTTCTTTAAATTTTCCTTTTTGGGGTACAATGATCACCGGCTTTGTTGTTTTGGCAATGACGCCCGCGGCAACACTTCCCAACAATACCTTTCGCAGACCGGTGGCGCCGGTTGTGCCCATCACGACTATGTCGGCGCCCTCTTTTTCTGCCACGGCGTGCACGGCCTGTACCGGAAAGCCAATGGTACACTGTACACGGCAGGAGACCTTCCTGAAATCTTCTTTGCGTTTGTGGCGATTGACCCAGTCCTCCAGATCTTTTTCACGCTGTTTATAGTATTCATCGATCCAAAAGGCATTGTAAACGTTGTTGTCTACCCCTTCATTTGGAAAGATCACGTGTAATACCAATATCTCTGCTTGCGTTCGGCGGGCCATTTCAAGCGCATACCTGAACGCATTGGAAGCGGATTTGGAAAAGTCGGTCGGAACCAAAATGGTCTTCATGTGCCTGAAAATTTATGTGCTGGTTAAACTGCTCAGTCTTGCTCCCGATAATCCATGGGGTCCACAAACTCAAAGTTATGGCGTTCGCTGGCTTTGCCCTTGACATTTTGCTCGTCCAGCGTCAGGTCGTCGGTGACACTCGTAATCAGCCAGGTGTTCCCTGATTTGCGAAAAAGTTGAACGTGGAGGCCAAATTCCTCTTCAAACAGGCGTTCCAATTGCCAAGTCGGCATATCCTCTTCAATGTACAACACCCCGTCATGCGGCGTTTTTTCCATGCTCCCGAGCGTTCGTTCGGTATCTGAAATCAAAAATTTGGCATGGCTGCCTCTATACGCTTTGTGCGATTTGGAGAAAAAAACGATTTTAAGAAATGGAAATAAGCTGGAAAACTCTTCCTGTATTTGGGCTATAGTCTTGTCTGGCGAAACCTGAATTTTCATGGCGTATGTGATTTGTTTTGAAAATCAAACGTTTACAGCACAAATTTCCGGGGTTATTGTTCCATGCCAAATGACCCCGGTCAGAGGCGCCCCTGATATTGGTCAGGCAAAGGCAGTTCATGGCGATTTCCAAGAAAATAATCGGGAGCAGGCGAATTTCCACCGCCGGCACTCTACTTTTGAGCCGCCGCATTGGCTACATTCCACACCAAATCACAGCCCGTCTATATGCCTGTTTTCAATAAAACCTCAAAAGCATACAGCATATTCTACCTGAAATGCCCGCGTTGTCATGAAGGCGAAACATTCGATACCGGCAGTTGGTCATTTGTTCGGCCAATCGATATGTTGCAGCGTTGCCCGAAATGCGACCTGAACTATTTTCCCGAACCCGGCTATTACTACGGCGCCATGTTTATTTCTTATGTATGGACCGGCTGGTTTTGCCTGATGTTCGTCCTGTTTTTTCACTGGATACTGGGCTGGAGCCAGACCGCTGCATTCGGGTTGCTCATCGCGTTTCTGGCCATAAACTTTATCTATATCTTCCGGATTTCGCGCTTGATGTGGATCAATATCAACGTTAAGTATGATCCCCATGCCATTGAAAAATTCGGAAAAAAAGAACCGCAGGAAAAGCCCTGACTACCCGGTTTTAAGAAATATATCGGCCTTCCGCAATAGTTTTGCCTTGTGCTGCGTCCAGGATTCATATTGATTGCTTGCCTTTGCGTGTTTGCACATTCTGCGTTTGCACAGGATGCGCCCGGTATCCGCAATTTTACACCTTTCCATTATGGCGCCCAAAACCAGAACTGGGGACTGGCGCAATCGCCGGAAGGCTGGATTTACGTGGCCAATAACGGTTGTCTGCTCGAATTTGACGGCGCCAGGTGGCAACAGTTCCTGCTCCCGGAAAAGCAAACAGTGCGGACGGTTATGGCCGGTCCGGACGGTGCGATCTTTTGCGGTGGATTTGCCGAGTTCGGGTATTGGAAACCAAACGTGTTCGGATTAATGGAATACCATTCGCTCAGCGGTCAGATGCAGGCCGGGCTGCTGGGAAAAGAAGAAATCTGGCATATTCTGGTTGCGCCATCCTATGTGCTGTTTCAATCGTTTTCAGCCATTTACAAGTACGATTACCACAAGGTTACGGTAATCAGGCCGCCCAATTCCATCATGTTCGCCCGGGAGGTGAACGGCAAGGTGTTGCTTCCTGTCATAGGGCGAGGGCTGTACGAACTCCTGCCCGACGATTCGTTCCGGTTTATTGAAAATACAGAGGTGCTCAGCGACAAAATTGTCCAGTTCCTTGTCTCTGACGGACAGGGCGGCATCTGGGCAGGCACGACAAACCACGGCATTTTTGAAATAAAAAACGGGCGTTGCCTGCCCTGGTCCAATCCCCTGAACGATGCATTCCGGAAATACCAGCTCAATAAAGCCCTGCGCCTCAGGGATGGCGGCTGGGTGATCGGGACTATCCTCAACGGGGCATACGTTCTGGACAAAGCAGGGGGACTTCGCCTCTGCCCGTATCGCGAAAACGGTCTGCAGAACAACACCGTACTTGCCATGCTGGAAGACCGCGACGGCAACCTGTGGCTGGGGGGCTCGACAGAGGGGTTGACTTTGTAACCCTGCGTTCTCCGCTGACCATATTTGCCGATCAAACGGGTAGTATCGGCACTACCTATACGGCCGCTGCTGCCGACGGTGCGTTGTATATCGGAACCAACCAGGGCGTATTTGTCCGGCTCCGCAGGCCGCAACGAGTTTGCGCTTGTCGAGGGCACCCAGGGCAGGTCTGGCAGCTCCAGAATTTTGACCGAAACCTGATTTGCGGGCATAACGGAGGGACATTCGTCATTACCAACGGGCAGGCAAGCAGGATATCGGAAGTGACCGGGGGCTGGTGTACGGCGCCGGTGCCGGGGAGGCCAGGCGTGCTGCTGCAAAGCACATACACCGGATTGCTGGTCTTCCGAAAGATGCCGGCCATAACTGGGCATTCGCCTTTCGGGTCGACAGTTTTGCCGAGCCGTTGAAGAAGATCATTTTTGATCCCCAGGGCTATGTCTGGGGCGTGCATCCGAATAAGGGGCTTTTTCGACTGTCTCTGAGCGACGACCTTACAATAGTGGAGAAAGTGCAGGCATTCGATCGAACAGACGGGTTGCCTACTGATTTCAGGCTTGACCTGGCACAGCCGGCCGGACGACTGGTGGTCAATACGGCGCAGGGCCCGTTTGAAATCGACCTGGGGCAGGCAACTCCCCGTTTCCGGCCATTTACGCCGTCTTTTGGCCGCAGCAAGTTATTGCCGGGCCGCAACTCCGATTTTTTTGCCATCGACAGCACGGGGATACGGTTGATCGCCGGAGAAGAATCTTATGCCCTGCCCCTTTCCCTGGTGCCGTCTTTTGAGAACATTGTCGCCTTGTCCGACGACAAGTACCTGTTTTGTCTGGAAAACGGATTTGCCATGCTCGACCGTCGCCAAATGACCTTAAACAAGCGGGCCGGCCCTCCGGGGGCAAGCATACGCGTCGTTGCTACCGCTTCGGGCGAATCGTTTCTGCCTGCAGGGCAGCTGGCGTTTTCCTGGCGGCAAAACAGCCTGGTGTTCCGCTTTGCTTCTGCCTTCTATGAGCGTTCACCCAAGTTTTCCTGGCAATTGGAGGGCTTCCTTTCGCAGTGGTCGTCCTGGCAGACGAACCCTGAAAAGGAATTTACAAACCTGCCTCCGGGTAAATACACATTCCGCGTACGGACCGACCTCGGCGGGCCCGAGGCCCGGGTTGTTTTTCGAATAGCACCACCGTGGTACCTCTCCAGATGGGCCGTCGGACTATATGCATGTATAGCCCTGGCGCTGTTTTTGGGCATTGAACATTTCAACCGCTACAGATTGGAAAAACAACGCAGGCGCCTGATGGAGGAAAAACAGCGCGATCTTGCCCGCCAGCGTGATGAGGCGGAAAGGGAGAAATTATTGCTGGAAGTTGAAAACAAAAACCGCGAACTTTCCAATGCCGCGCTCAACCTCATCCGCAAAAATGAAGTACTGCAGCGGCTCAAGGATGAACTGGTAGATGCCAATAACGAACCACGCGCCCTTCAGAAAATCGTTCGGCTGATCAACGAACACCTGGAAGGCGACCACGACTGGGAAATATTCGAGGAATCGTTCAACCGCGTGCACGACGACTTCTTTAAGCGACTCATGCACGATTTTCCCGACCTCACGCCGGGCGACCTCCGGTTGGCAGCCTACCTGAAAATGAACCTCGCTTCCAAGGAAATCGCGCCGCTGCTCAATATTTCCGTGCGCGGTGTGGAAAACAAACGGTATCGCCTGCGCAAAAAACTGGGGCTCCCGGAAGAGGCAAACCTGACAGAATTCATCATGAATTTTTGAAATGTGATAAGCGACAATAAGTCGTAAAGAAAATAAGGGAATAAAATGACCTATTGCCGCCCATCACCACTCACCACTTATCACTCACCACTTATCACTATTCGCTCCGGCTTACTCCACACCCGCTGATCGTTGGAGTAATACAAAAAGGCCTGGCTTGCGGGGGCTTCGAAGGCGCCGGCTATATCGGCGCGCAGATCAAGGTTGAGTTCCCTGCTTTCGCCGGCCCCGATTTGTTCGAAGTGGAATACGGCGAACCCGTCCCACAATTCATAATAATCGCATTTTTTCTCTTCGACGAGTTTTTTCAACTGCCAGGGCTGGAGGCTCAGGCCGGCCGGAATGCCCAGCACAACCATAGGTGATGCCTGCGCCTGCGTGCCGGTATTCTCCAGTACGGTACTGAGGCGCACGGTTTCTCCCGTTTTTACCTCTGCCTGACCAAGCGATGTGCGCAGCGACAGCGGGCAATCTGCTTTGTTGCGCGGCATTCGGGAGGCGTATTTTACCTCAATATCAAACGGGATCACCACCCTGGGATTCTCAAAAAATACATCCACCTGAGGGTTGTCGTTTGTGAAAAACTGCTCCAGGTTTTTGATCTCCAGCCTTTGGGGGTTTTTGGTGGAAAAAGGCTGCTCCACGACCCTGCGGCCATCTACCTGAACCACGAGCATACCGTCGGCTGCCGATTGATTTCCTGTTTTGGCGTATTCCACCAGGGCCTTCAGAGCCATTACGGTACTTTGTGTACTGCCGTACCCGTATTCCGTTTTGGACTGGATCAGGAAGTCAATCGCTTTGGAGAGGGCCCCCGTTTTTTCTTCTGATTTTAACAGCGCCAACGCGACCAAAGCGGTTGTTTCAATCTGGAAGCAGGTGCCGGTGGCGTGTAAAACCGAGTGCGTTGAACCTTTCCAGGAGCCGTTGTCATCCTGCTGCTCCAGCAGCCGCTTGACGAGGTCGAGGCCGCGCACATCTTTTGCGGCCAGCAGGGCATTGGCCATCAAGGCTTCCTGGTACGGGTCGTTGCTTTGCAGCGCTTTCAGCCACCAACGCTCCATTTCTGCGGAAAACTGACGTCCGTATCCGGCCTCGGCGAGCGCCCATACGATGTAACAGTTCAATACAGGGTCGTTGTCCCACCCGTGCGAACTGCTGGGGTTCAGCGTCCAGCCGCCCTTGCCGTCGCGGCGTTTATCGAGCCATTGTACGGTTCTGTTAATCAGTTCTTTATCCACGGCGAATACTTTGGCCATATCTGTAAATTCCAGGATGCCGTATGCCGTCAGGCCTTCGTGTGCGGGGTCGCGCCCCCACCAGTCGAAGCCGCCGGATTTGCATTCGTAGGCGGTCAGTTGTTTGTAGCCGTCTTCCAGCATTTTGCGCGCCTTGCTTTCCACTTCCGGCCGGGCGGTACCCGTCTGACGCAGCAGATCAAGCACCAACAGGTTAGGGTAATTGCTGCTGCTCACCTGTTCGAAGCATCCCGAAGGTTGCCGCAACATACGCTCCATATTTTTCAATACATCTTCAAGTGCGTTGGGATATGCTGTAAGGGTGGCGCTCAGGGTGCCTTGCACGGGGGCGTGCAGGTGTATGTTGAACAGATTCTGGGCGGCACTGCCTGCTGCCACCTGCCGAACGGGATAGCCGCGGTCGAGTGTACGAATACTTGATTCAAATGCATCCAGCACGTTTTCATCTGCCGAAAAACGGATGCTGATCGAGCCTGTTTCCGATTGGGGCATTCCGACGCCGTACCTGGCGGAAATAACCTGGTTTCGCCTGCGGCCAGTTGGATATCGGCAGTGTATTGGCCAATAGCCGTAAAATGTCCCGGAACCTCAATGTCCAGGTGACCGCCGGACGGGTAACCGGTTTTATTCGAAACGGCGATCTGCAGGTCGATCTCGTCGCCTGAAATAACCGAAGCGGGCACTTTGACCGCAAGGCCAAGCGGTTTTTGTACAAAGAATTTTTGTTCGGCATGTCCCGGCAGACCGTTGTTGCCGATGCCCTCCAGGGTTGCGCGGAAGTTGGTGATCGCGTCGGAAGCATAAAAGGCCACCGTGGCTTCGCCCTGCCGGTTGGTTTGTACGTCAGGGTTCCAGTAAATGGTGGAGCGGAAATCACTGCGTTTTGCCGGGCCCTGTTCCGTATGGTACTGCGGCGTGTAGAATTCACGGGCGCGGTCGAATGCCCTGGGTCTGGCGGGCTTTGCCGACCTTATCCTTTTCTTCTCTTCATCCTTTTTCCAAACCGATTTGGATGCCTTGGAGCGCGGTACAAGTTGATTGCTGCTCAGCGTCTGTCCGCCGGAAGTTTTGTCCTGCTCGACCATAGGCACCTTGAACGCGGATATTTCGACAGCAGATATTTCCTCCCTGTTTCTTGGGAAGGCATCCGCTTCAAATTCGCCGAATTCGGCGCCGAGCCCGCCGGTAACCACTTCGAGGGATTCAATATCCTGTACGGGAGGAAGGGTTCCCGAAACCCGTATACCGTCGATATAGTAATTGGTTTCATTGCTGCGTGAACCCCGAATACGGGCTGTTTCGTCATCGACCGCAGTTGTTCCGGCTGTCGTGGCGACTATCGCGTTTAAATTCCGGGTAGGCAGGTTGCGGATCTGTTCGGCAGTCAAGGCCTGGCCGCTCATCGTTTTATCCTGCTCGATAAGCGGCACTTTGTATGCAGTGACGGAAACTTCCTGGAGCACCGTACCTGACTCGAGTGCCGTATTCAAATTGGCGATCTGGTTATTGATCAGGCGCACTCCGGTGGTCCGGTGGGGACTATAACCGGTGTAATGGAATTCAATATCATAGGTTCCCGGAGGGATATTGGAGAGGATGTAGTTGCCCTCAACATCAGTAACGGCGCCCCGGTTTGTACCGACAACAATGACCGAAGCGCCAATCAATAGTTCTCCGTCATCGGCCAATACCTTTCCCCGCAGATGTGTCGCTCCGGCCGATGCGGGCTGGTAGCTGAGCGTTGACTGGACACTGCCCGTACCCAAGGCAATATTGCTATCGTACCAGTTGACCATGAAGTATTCATCACGCCAGTAATGCAGGTGTGTATATTTTTCGATGTCTACGTTTTTGAAGGAAAAACGACCGTTTTTATCCGTTTCGACACTGGGTCCGTTGGGGAAGAGGGAAACCGTTGCCCACTGCAGGGGTTTGCCGTTTTTACGGTGTACCGTACCGGCAATGGTTGCCTGTTCGCCAGGGTTTATATATGCGACCGGATTGGCCTCCAGCACTTCTTTCCAGACAAAACGATGCCAACCCTGGGTCATCAGCAGGTAGTCGAGCGCCTGTGCGGATTTGGGTTCGTTGTTGTCAAAATAGAAATTGGGTTCTTCAATCCTGCCCTTGACATCCTGCTCCAGCAGCAGACTGGCCAGCAGGTGCCCCTGCTTGTCGTCGGCGAAGGTGAGTTGCTTTTCATCGGCAACCGCCAGTGAAAAATGTCCCTGTACGGGTCGCCCGGCGTCGTCGTTTATCTTGATATGCAGGTTGACTTTTTCCCGCGGCAGGTAATTGGCCTTGTCGGGTGTGATCGAGATGTTCAGGCCCTTGTCGCGGTGTACAAATGCGAGACGTTCGGCGCGTTCATTTTTGTTTTCGTCAAAAAGGGTGAACCGTGCGATACCGGCAGGCAGGTCTTTTACCGGGACGTTCACCTTTTGCATGGAAGTCCCGGATGTATTTGCCGGCTGTTTCCTGGCGCCGAATACAATCTCCTTGTAAAAGAACGGTTTGTCTCGGTTGCAACCGATCAGGTATACCTTTTTCGCCTGTGTTGCCGACACCTCAAACGTCAGGGTTTGTTCGTCGCGCTGCTGCAGACGCAGGGTCATTCCATCCTTTTGCGCCTCGGGGAGGTCGAATAATTTATCAGAGGCCACGGGTTTTGTCAGCCGAACGCGGTATTGCTTTCCGGAGACAGGCAAATAGTCAAAGGCGCCCATGCCGTCGTGGTAACTGGCAAAGACCGTGACCGTTGCCCCGTGTTCATCCAGCACTACGCCTTCCACATCGGCCGGTTTTCCAAATTCATTCAGCGCCTTGAAGGCCATACGGCAGGGTATGCCGGCCACGACGTCGCCGCCTTCCGGGAAAAAAGCGAGGTCTATTTTGTCCAGCACGATCGGGATAGCCCTTGAGATAGCCTCCGTCCGGCCTTCGTGTTCGATGGTGATATTCAGGAGGCCGTCGGCTGTTTCGAGATTTTCAGGCAACTGGAAGCGTACCCATGCCCGGCCGTTTATATCTGTTTCAGCCGTCCCGCCGGCGATTTGCTTGCCACCGACGGCGGCGGTAAACCCGACTTTTCTGCCGGACAGTGCCTTGTTGTCGAGACTAAAGGCATCGAAGCGGGCAATGGCTACATCGCCGGGGCCGAATGCCTTGCGTTCGAATTCGAGTTTCAGGTTGAGGTTGGGCAGCACCACTTTCTGGAGCGTGATCGTACGCTCAAACAATTCGCCGGTATTTTCCATCCAGCGGGTGTACGCTTTGACCCTGTACATACCGCCCGGCATATCGGCCGGGAAATCGAACTGCCCGGCAGCGGTGCCATCGAGGGCGAGGCAGGTTTTTTGCGCCACCATTGAACCCTTTGGGTCGAACAGTTCGACATACAGGATCTGGCTCATCAGCGCGGGCTGCAAATCGCCGGCATTTCGGATGTAAGCATTGAACCAGGCGGTTTCTCCGGGTTGATACAGGGAGCGGTCGAGGTGGAGGTAGAGTTTTTCGGGGGCGGTTTCATTCTGACGGCGGTTGAGTTGTTCCTGTAATTCCCGGAATACGGTGCTGTCGCCGGGAGGCGAGGCTTGTCGCTTAAAGGTTGCCGTTTGAAGGTAATGATTTGGTGTTTGGAGTTGGGGGGAGAGGCTTGTTGTGAGGTAAGCCAGTAGCCAGAGTGTGATTGGGTGTAGCATAACTAGGAAGATTTTAGGGGCAGGATGCAGGGCGAAAAAACAATTACACAAATCCTGTTGAAAAAAAACTGCGGGTACGTGGATGCTACCGCTGCATGTGTGAACGACTTACGCAATCGGGTCAAGGAGTTTTTGCCCGTTTTTTACATGGCGTAGTAGTGGTGAGGTGATTTTTGCTTATATTACGTCTAATAGTCGGAATTTCATGCTGCTAAAAAAAGCAAGTGCCGAATTATTTCCCAAATAATCAATCCATACTCACCACCTCTCGAACCGCCCATCATATGATGATAATCCGATACTTACACTCCATATTGCTTTTCACCACCAGTTGCCTGTCGGCGCAAATGCCGGCTCCACCAACTGATCTGGTCGCCACCGGATACGACAGCCATATCGAGTTGTCGTGGAAAGCAAGCACCTCTTCCAATATCACCGGCTACCAGGTATACCGCTCCACCGATGGCGGTATGGGTTTCGACCTGCTCAAAAATGTCGCCCCCTCCGAAACCACCCTGCTTGACTGGACGGGCGATGAAGGACAGGACCTGACCCGCATATATCAGGTCAGGACAACGGCCCCCGGCAACGCGCTCAGCGCATTTACAGCCCCGGTTACCGCAGAAACAAAGGTGATGAGCGACGAGGAACTGCTCGACATGGTACAGCGGTACACCTTCCGGTATTTTTGGGATTATGCCCACCCGGCGAGCGGTCTGGCGCGGGAGCGCAACAACGGCAACCCTCAGGTGGTCACCATAGGCGGCTCCGGATTCGGGGTGCTGTCGATCATCGTCGGTGCGGAACGCGGGTGGGTGACCCGCGACGAGGCCGTTACCCGCATGATCCAGATTGTTTCTTTCCTCCAGTTGGCCGACCGTTTTCACGGCGTGTTCCCGCACTGGATGGACGGCAATACCGGCAATGTTTTTCCCTTCAGCCAGTTCGACAACGGCGGCGACCTGGTGGAAACGGCCTTTCTGATGGAAGGCCTGCTGGCGGCAAGGCAGTATTTTGATCAAAATACACCGATTGAGACGGCCTTGCGCAACGCGATCACCGGTCTGTGGGAAGACGTGGAATGGGATTGGTACCGGAAAAACAACAGCCCCGTGCTGTACTGGCACTGGTCGCCGAACTATCAGTGGCAGATGAACTTCCAGATTCGGGGATTCAATGAGGCGCATATTATTTACCTGCTGGCTATTGCTTCACCCACGCACGGTGTGCCGGCAAGTTTGTATACCTCCGGCTGGTCGGCAGGCAATTACAAAAACCTGAACAGTTATTACGGTTATCCGATCTATGCAGGGCCGTA
This sequence comes from Lewinellaceae bacterium, assembly GCA_016712415.1. Lineage (GTDB taxonomy): Bacteria > Bacteroidota > Bacteroidia > Chitinophagales > Saprospiraceae > M3007. The sequence continues at coordinate 195,054 of JADJRC010000010.1, forward strand.
TGCTGGCGGACCACTGTTTTTTGCGCATTATTCCTACCTGGGTTTCGATCCGCGCAACATAAAAGACCAGTTTTGTAATTATTTTGTGCGCAACCGGAACCACGCCCTGATTCACCGCGCCTACTGCACCCTCAATCCTGAAAACCACGAAGGCTATGGCGCCGACTGCTGGGGATTGACGGCCAGCGACGACCCGTTCGGATATTCGGCGCACGATCCCTACCCGCCCAACGACAACGGCACCATCACGCCTACTGCGGCACTGGCATCCATGCCCTACACGCCGGAGGCCGGCCTTGATGCGCTGAAGTATTTCTATCGCGTACAGGGCGAAAACCTGTGGGGAAAATACGGCTTCTACGACGCCTTCAACCTGGACCAGAACTGGTACGCCTCTTCTTATCTGGCTATCGACCAGGGGCCTATTGTGGCCATGATCGAAAACTACCGCACCGGACTGCTCTGGAACCTTTTTATGCAAAACCCCGAGATACAGCCGGCACTGGATGCCATCGGTTTTCAACCCGATGCCAGCGGTGCAGCGGAAAACAATCTTGAACAATTCGGATTTGACGCACATGTTTTCCCCAATCCCGTCGCTTCCGGCGATCTGCTGAATCTGGAGATATCATTGCTGAAACGCGAAACATTGACGGCCGAACTGGTCGACCCGCAAAGCAGGACCGTGCGGATTTTACTGGAGCATAAAACAATGCAGGCAGGGATACATACGGAATCCCTTGATACGGGAAATGCCGGAGCCGGACTGTATTTTTTGAAAATACGAAACAACAGGGGCGATGCGGTTGTCAGGAAACTGATCCTGCTCTGAAGCGGCGCCTCGCTGTTTTAAAGATACAACAAACTAACTTTCACACACTTAACCATTCTAAAAGAAGCGCTTATGAAAAAATTGATTCTAGCGACAATACTGGCTTTCATGACTTGTCTCGGCGTAAATGCCCAGATCGTTTATGAAGATTTTGAAGGCGGCACCTCCGACCTTGCCTGGGCTGCCGCCGACGGCACCTATAACGGCGTCATTGCCAATCCGGCCCCGGATGCTGTCAACGGCAGCGGCTTTGTCGGGTCTTATACCAAGGCTGCCGGTTTCGGCTACAGTCTTTTTTGGGTGCCCAGTCTCGCGCAGCCGCTCGACCTGTCGGGCTTCAACCGCCTGAAACTGAAAGTATGGTGCTCTGCCGCAACACCCGTACTGCTCAAGTTTGAAGGCACCGGTCCTGCGATCGAGAAAACAGCCGTAATGCCGGCTGCCGGTGAATGGGTCGAACTGACTTTCGACATGAGCAAGGCCGAAAACTACACCGGCCTGACTAAAATTATCATCTTTTTTGACCCGGGTAACGATCCCAGCTCGAATACCTACTACTTCGACGACCTCGTAGCAGAAAAGAACGAAAACATTATTGAGGATTTTGAAACGCCGTCGGGTATCACATGGACAGACATTAACGGCGTATTTAATGGCGCTGTCACCAACCCCTCGGTCGATCAGTATAACGGATCGACCACGGTCGGCTCTTTTACCAACGACCCCGGTTCGGACTACAGTTTCGCTTTCGGCACCCTTTCCGCACCACTCGACCTGACGACGTACAACCAGTTCAAGATCAAAATGCGTGCGCCCAAGGCCACACAGATACTGTTCAAGATCGAAGGCGCCGGTGAAGCGAAAGAAGAAGTAAAAAACGTCGCCGTAACCAATGCATGGCAGGAATATACCTTTGATTTCTCGTCGGCGAAGGATTTCACAACCATCAACAAAATACTCGTTGTCTTTTCTCCCGGCGTATCGGGAAGTATGGACACCTTTTATATCGATGATATCAAGGCTTATCCGCAGGGCCCCTGCGAAGGATTTACCCCTGATCCGGAGATTCTGGACAACTTCGATTGTATCCGCAAGGCTACCTATGGCCTTGGTTGGGACAGTCTTGATGTAGTGAAAAATCCGGCTCCGGGTGTCGACAACAACTCCCCGAAAGTAGGCCGCGTTCGCGACCGCGCCGGGATGGGTACGGAATACTACCCGCTGGTCATCGACTATGAAAACCCGATAGACCTGATCACGAATAACCAGTTCGGCCTAAAACTTTGGGCGCCGAAAACGGGCACGCTGCTCCTGAAAATTGAGGGTAGCGCCAATAACGGACCCAAGGAAGTCCCGGTTCAGGTAACCGAGATCAATAAATGGGTGGAGTACAGTGTGGATTTCAGTGATCAGGTTGGTAAAGGCCACAAACGACTTGTCATGTTCTTCAACGCCGGTGTGAACGGCGAAGACGGCGATATTTACTATATCGACGACATCAAACTGGCCTCTCAGAAGGGTGTTAATGTGGAAGATTTCCAGGGTACGCAAACTGTTCTGGGCTGGCAACCGCTCAACCAGGACGATGTGCTGCACGGCGTATTTACCGCACCTACCGCCAATCCGAGTCCGAACAGCGTCAACAACTCAACGCAGGTCGGTTGTTACGCCAAGGGCGTCTCGCCGCTCTCAACCCTGCAAGCCTTCTCCCTGACGGATTTTGATTTGTCGACATACTCTCAATTTAACATCGATGTGCTCAGTCCTGCCGCTGCGGCAGTAGGAACCGTCGTCCGTATGCAATTGAGTTCGCCGACGCAGGGCAACAAGGAAGCCGAGGCTACGATTTCGACGCCTGGCGCCTGGGAAACGCTCGGGTTTGACTTCTCCGCGTTTTCGGCCATTACTGATTTTAGTGAGGTACGCCTGATCTTTGACCCGGGCACTGCCGCATCCGGCGCATCATGGTGTATTGATAACCTGACGCAAAGCCTGACTACTGTCGATCCGTGCCTGGGTACAGTGCCTGATCTGCAGATTGTTGACGACTTCGAGTGTCAGCGCAATTACGACAATATTTTCTACGGGGCCAGCGACCTCAAGGTGGTCAACAACCCGCACCAGACGACAGATAACGCATCGCTCAAGGTAGGAGAATACACGGACCCGGCAGGTGCAGGCACCGAGTTTGCCGGCATTGGCTTCCAACTTCCGGCGCCGCCCGACCTCAGCCTCGCCAACCAACTGGAAGTACAGGTATATGCGCCCTTCGACAACGTTCCCTTCCTGTTCAAACTGCAAACCGGTGGAGCACAAGTCGAGATTTTTGATACGTTGCCGGAAAAGAACAAGTGGTACACCTTCAGCATCGATTTCAGCAGTGCTGTCAATACCACGAATACCCAACTGGTAATCTTCCCGAATGTATTGAGTCCTACAGGCGGCGGCACCTACTTTATCGACAATATTCGCTGGCGTCGGGCCGGTTACAACGGTTGCGTAGGCGATCAGGAAGCCGCCAATACTACGCTGGGTAATTTTACCTACTTCAACAATAACCCATACGACGGCCAGACGGCTGCTATAGTGGACAACCCGGCCCCCGGAGGTATTAACACGAGCACCAAGGTCATCCGTTATATTCAGTCGGCCTCGGCCCCGATTTTCTCGGGCGCCTATGCCCAACTGGATGCAAATATTGACTTCAAGGGTACCAAGCAAATCAAGGCGAAAGTCTGGATGGACCACCTGGGACTGTTTACCATGAAGGTTGAGGTATTTGGCAACCAGTTTCCGGCAGTGGAGATCGACCAGCCCAATACCAAGGTGAATGAGTGGGAGGAACTGACGTTCGACTTCTCCGCTGTCACCGACGACGCCAAATACCCGCGCCTGACAGTGCTGGTGGATAAAGGCGGAATTGGCACCGGCACCGATGTGGTTACCTATTTTGACGACATCGTGATCGGCGAAGGCGCTTGCGGCATTATCGGCACGTTCACGCCCCGTACCATAGAAGCAATGCGTATTGCGCCTAACCCGGTATCTGACCGTTTGCGGGTGGAAATTCCCGACGGAGTGGTCCGCATGGATGTGTACAATGTATTTGGTCAACGCCTGACTTCCATCAATGTCTCGGGCACTCAGGCCAATATTGAGGTAAGCGGTTTGTCGGCAGGCATTTATACCCTTACCGGATTTAACGAACAAGGTGTGCTTGTTGGCAACGCCAAATTTGTAAAGCAGTAATGTAATGGATGAAAGGAGGCTGTCTGGATCATCAGACAGCCTCTCCTTTCGTCTGCTGTTTACCTTCCACCGTCTACCGTCACCCTCCATGCTCCTACGCGTTCTACTGTCATTCTTCCTGTTTTGTACTTTTTTTAGTACATTTTCACAAAAAACCACCGTTTCGGTCGCTGCGGAAAAACCGCCCTTTTCGCTCGACGAGGTACAACACAGGCATTTCAAGTATTTTTGGGAACTGGCGCACCCGGGCAACTTTCAGGTGCCCGATCGCTATCCCACCGACAATTTTTCGAGTATCGCAGCCACAGGCTTCGGCCTTTCGGCCTACCTGGTCGGTGTCGAGCGCGGCTGGATTACAAGAAAACAGGCCGCCGAAAGGGTATTAAAAACCCTGGAACTGCTCAAGAGCCTGCCACAAGGCGATGCCATGTCGGGCGTGGCCGGTTATAAAGGCTGGTATTACCATTTTTTAAATACACAGGATGCGCTCCGATATAAAAACGTCGAACTGTCCAGTATCGATACCGGTCTGCTGATGGCCGGAGTGTTGTCGTGTATGACCTATTTTGACCAAAACAACCCAGAGGAAAAGGCCATCCGTGATATTGCCGATTTTTTATTCCGCCGCGTAGAATTCGACTGGTTTCTGAACGCTCAAAACCGGCTCAGTATGGGCTGGTTTCCCGATCGTGGTTTCCTTTCAGCCGATTGGCGCGGCTACAACGAAGCCATGATCCTGGTCATCATGGCATTGGGCTCCCCAACCCACCCCGTACCGGCTTCCATGTGGGAGTCGTGGTGCAATCCCTATTACCAGGCCGGATACCAGGGGCAGGATATGATCAACTTTGGTCCCCTGTTCGGTCACCAGTACAGCCATTGCTGGATTGACTTCAAGGGAATCCGGGACGCTTACACAAAAGAGGCCGGTTTTGATTATTTTGAAAATAGCCGACGGGCAACACTGGCCAACAGACAATACTGCCTGTCTAATCCGAACAATTTCAAAGGTTACGGCGAAAATATCTGGGGATTGACCGCCGGCGACGGTCCCGGATACGCTGAAATGATGTACAATGGTCGCAAACAGGTGTTTGACGGCTATAATGCCCGCGGTGCTGCGGCCGACTACAATCAGGACGACGGCACTATCGCGCCCACTGCCGCAGTGGCATCAATGCCTTTTGCTCCGGAGGTCTGTTTGCCGGCGGCCAAGGCTATGTGGGATCGTTGGCCGGTGGGGCCCTATGGTTTTTACGACGGCTACAACGAGAGTTTTACCTGGCCGGAAACGTCGCCGAGCGCCCTGCCGGGCCAGTCTTTCTGGGTCGACCGGGATTACCTCGGCATAGACCAGGGCCCGATCGTGCTGATGATTGAAAATTATCGCAGCGGATTCCTGTGGAACCTGATGAAGAAAAATCCCTATATTGTAAGGGGCTTAAAGCGCGCGGGTTTTTCGGAAGGATGGCTGGATAAAGTGGATTATCTAAAACTTACAAGCGGCATTTCCTGGGCAGATGGCGAAAAGGTCCGGCCGAATCCCGATGTTCCGCTGGACCGAAACGGGTTTTTCAAAAGGGAAATCTATGTAGACAGCGCAGGAAATAAATTGCCCTACCAACTCATGACGCCCTGGCAGGCCCGGCCCGGTGAAAAATATCCGCTGGTCATTTTCCTGCACGGTTCCGGCGAACGCGGTTCGGACAACAATTCCCAGATGAAAAACGGCGTGCATGCCTTTTGCGAAAAAAAGACCCTGGAAAATCACCCCTGCTACCTGCTCGTGCCGCAATGCCCGGCAGACGAGCGCTGGGGTGGCAGCAGCCGGGACTGGCAAACCATGTTTAAGGACGAACCAAGTGTTCCGGGCCGCATGGCGCTGGAGCTGATCGAAAGGACGCTGGCAGCATATCCGGATATCGATCGCAGCCGGGTGTACATCACCGGATTAAGCATGGGTGGATTCGGCACATTTGATCTGCTGATGCGCCGCCCCGAACTTTTTGCCGCCGGTATGCCGCTTTGTGGCGGCGGAGAACCCAAATACGCCGATCGAATCAAGAATATACCCTTGTGGGTGTTTCACGGCGAACTGGATGAATCTGTTTATCCACGGCTTTCCCGGCGCATTGTTGAAGCCCTTGGAAAGATTGACGGTAACGTAAAATATACCGAATACTCCACCATGGGTCACAATATTTGGGATATCACCTACTACAATCCGGCCGTATTGGACTGGCTGTTTGAACAAAGAAAATAAAGAAATTCCGATCACCAGTATATTGAACTATGAGAAAGCAATATTCCCTTTTTTTGTCAACAATAACATGTAGCCTGCTCATTATCAGTAGTTTAAATGCACAGATTTACCGCCCTTCTGCCGCTGTGGAAGAACGGGTAATCAAACTGCTTGATAAAATGACGCTCGAAGAAAAAATCGGGCAGTTGACGCTTTACACCACTGATTGGGGCAGTACCGGCCCCACGATCCGCGAGGGATACAAAAACGACATCCGGTCCGGCGCATGCGGCAACCTGTTCAACAGCCATACCGTCGGTTTTGTCCGTGAACTGCAGCGGGTTGCTGTGGAGGAAACCCGCCTCAAAATTCCACTTCTGTTCGGCTTCGACGTGATACACGGCTACAAGACCATCTTTCCCATCCCGCTTGGCGAGGCCGCCAGTTGGGACATGGAGGTCGTCGAACGCGCGGCCCGGGTGGCAGCCATCGAGGCTACTGCTGCCGGTCTGAACTGGACCTATGCGCCAATGGTAGATATCAGCCGCGACCCCCGCTGGGGCCGGGTGATGGAGGGCGCCGGCGAAGATACATACCTCGGCAGCCGTATTGCGGAAGCCCGCGTTCGGGGATTTCAGGGTAAAAAACTCGGCGACCCGGATGCCATGCTCGCCTGTGTCAAGCATTTTGCCGGGTACGGCGCGTCCTTCGGAGGCCGGGATTACAACACTGTGGATATGAGCGAACGCTATTTCCGCAATTACTTCCTGCCACCCTACGAGGCAGCCGTCAGAGCAGGCGCTGCTACGGTGATGACATCGTTCAACGATTACGACGGCATACCTGCTACCGGCAACAAATTCCTGCTCACCGATATCCTTCGGAAAGAATGGGGGTTTCGTGGCTTTGTAGTGACGGATTATACTTCGATCAATGAAATGGTCAACCACGGTGTTGCTGCCGATGAAAAGGGTGCAGGCGAACTCGCCATCAATGCCGGAGTAGACATGGATATGCAGGGCGCCGTTTACCAGCGTTTCCTTGCACAATCCGTCAAAGACAAAAAAGTGTCGATGCTTCAGATCGACGAGGCAGTTCGTCGTGTCCTGCGGCTTAAATTCGAACTCGGGCTGTTTGAAGATCCCTATAAGTTTTGCGATGAAAACAGGCAGAATGCCCAACTGCTGAGTGCTGAACATCGTGCCGCAGCCCGGGATGTTGCCAGAAAAAGTATTGTTTTGCTCAAAAATAATCAGGATGTGCTCCCCCTCAAAAAATCGGCAAAAATTGCACTGATCGGGCCGCTTGGCGACAACAAAAGCGAACTCATTGGCAACTGGAATGGCGCCGGCAATGCTGACGATTGTGTGAGCCTGCTTGAAGGACTGCGCAACGCAGGCGCAAGCGCGACCTTTGCACGCGGTTGCGAGGTTGAAGGCGGGATGTCAAAAGACGACCTTGCCGCGGCCGTTGCACTGGCTGCCGGAGCCGACGTCGTCGTCGTCGCGGTGGGAGAAAAAGCCATGATGAGCGGCGAAGCGGCGTCACGAGCCGAAATCGGGCTTCCCGGTGCGCAGTCGGCCCTCGTTCTGGAACTGGTAAAAACGGGTAAACCGGTCGTCGTGGTGCTGATGAACGGCCGCCCGCTTGCCATACCTGAAATTGCAGACAATGCAGGCGCCATACTTGAAACCTGGTGGCTCGGTACGGAAGCGGGCAATGCGATTGCCGATGTACTTTTTGGCGATTACAACCCGTCGGCTAAACTGCCCATGTCGTTTCCGCGATCTGTTGGACAGGTACCGGTGTTCTACAACGAAAAAAGTACGGGCAGGCCGTACGACCCAAACTCCAAGTGGACGAGTAAATACATCGATATGTCGAACAGTCCGCAGTGGCCTTTTGGGTTTGGTCTGAGTTATACCACTTTTCAGTACAGCGAGCCCAAACCGGACAAAACGACCTACAAAAAAGGTGAGCGCCTCCGGGTTGCCGTCACCGTGACCAATACGGGCAAGCGCGCCGGCGAGGAAGTCGCGCAACTCTACCTCCGGGATATGGTGGGCTCCGTAACCCGGCCTGTGAAAGAACTGAAAGGCTTCCAAAAAATCATGCTGGAGGCCGGAGCCTCCAAAGAGGTTGTATTTACCCTGACAGAACAGGATATGAGTTTTTACCGCCACGATATGACCTTCGGCGTGGAGCCGGGCGAGTTCGAAATCATGGTCGGCGGAAACTCCAGTGACCTGAAACGCGTCCGGGTGACCATGACAGAATAATTCTTTCAACCCCTTTCAACCGCTCTACATTACAAAACCGTACTCATATGAAGCAAATAGGTACAATTTCCAAACGTTGGCGGAGCAGCATTCCTCTCTTGCTTTGCCTTTTTTTTGCCCAGATTGCGATCGCACAGGTGCGTATCAGCGGGCAAGTGCTCAGCGGAGCAGACGGCTCCACTGTTATTGGCGCCACAGTCAAGGAAAAGGGCGCCAGCAATGGAGCGATAACAGATATTGACGGCAACTTTACTATCGAGGTAAGCGATGCCAATGCGACCCTGGTGTTCAACTACACCGGCTTTACCCAAAAAGAGGTTGCCCTGAACGGACAGACACGAATTGCTGTGACCATAGACGAGGATGCCGGGCTGCTCAATGAGATCGTGGTGGTCGGATATGGCACACAAAAGAAAAGCGACCTTACCGGCGCCGTCGGAACAGTGAAGGCCAGGGACATTGAACGCATACCGTCTGCCTCGGTCGATCAGGCATTGCAAGGCAAGATCGCGGGCGTGTATGTCACCCCGGCGAGTGGCGAACCCGGCGCAAGCGCGTTTATCCGCATCCGCGGTACGGGTACGCTCAACAACTCCAACCCGCTTTTTGTGGTAGACGGCATGCTGCTCGACGACATTTCCTTTGTCAACCCGCAGGATGTAGAATCCGTTGAGGTGCTGAAGGATGCCTCGGCCACAGCCATTTACGGCAACCGGGGCGCCAACGGGGTCATCATCATCACCACCAAGCGCGGCACAAGCGGTCGTTCGGCCATTGTCAGCCTGAGCACGTATTACGGCAACCAACAGATTGCAAAAAAACTCTCCCTGCTGAATGCTTCGGAGTTCGCCCAGATGTACAATGAGTACAAGGGTACCAATTTCTACACGGATCCGGCCGCACTCGGCACGGGAACCGATTGGCAGGACGTCATATTTCGCGACGCACCCATCGCCAATGTGCAACTCGGCGTAAACGGCGTGTGGAAAAAACTCCAGTACAATCTTTCCGGCAACTATTTCAACCAGTCAGGTATCCTGGAGAAAACGGCTTTTGACCGGAAAACAGGACGAATCAACGCGGAATATCCGGTGGCCAAATTCCTCAAAGTCGGGACAAGCGTCGCATACTCCAGTGCGCTGCTTAAAAGCGTAAACGGCGGTATTATCGGCTCGGCATACCGCATGTCGCCGGTATTTGCAGAAAGGGACAGCACCGGCGATTTTACCGATCCGACCTTCTTTGGTCAGGCATTGGCCAATCCGGCTGCCGACCTGTTTTATAAAAGCGACTGGCGCAATCGTGTCAACCGGCTGGTCGGTACCTTTTATACAGATATTACCCTGTTTAAGGATTTCACCTTCCGAACCAATTTGGGGCTTGACAAATGGGGGGTGCGCCTGCGCTATTTCGAGCCGGCATTCGAGGTGTCCAACTCACAACGCAATCCCTATCCGCGCACATCGCGCGACACCACCAATGTGCGCAGTTGGCTTTGGGAAAACACACTTACCTGGAATAAGGAATTTGAAAACATGACGCTCAACGTGTTGGGCGGCCAGTCGGCTCAGGAATACCGCAATGAGCTACGCAGGACAATCAACGATACGCTGCAACCCAATGGCCAAGAAATCAGGGAATGGGCGATGTTCAGTTTTATTTTCCGCACCAACGCTACTTTTTTCGATCGGTATTTGCTGACGGTATCGCTGCGGGCCGACGGTTCTTCCCGTTTTGCGAAAGGCAACCGGTGGGGCTATTTCCCTTCTGTGGCAGTTGGCTGGAACATCGCACAGGAGCCGTTTATGCGCGGCCAAAAGGTGTTCGACCGGCTTAAACTTCGGGCCTCCTGGGGTATTGTTGGTAATGACAAGACCCAGGAATACCCCTCGCAGGGTATCATTACCGACGAACTGTACGCTGTTTTCGGACCCAACGAAACGCTTGACTCCGGCGCCACTCTGATCAATTATGCCAACCCCGATGTCGTATGGGAAAGCGCGCACCAAACCGATATCGGACTAGAATTTGCGATGTTTAACGGCCGCCTGAGCGCCGAGGTAGACTGGTACCGGCGCTTCACTTCCAATATCCTGGCAGACCTGCCGATTCCGGATTATGTCGGCTCGCAGGCCACCCCGGTGGTGAATTCCGCCCAGGTGCGCAATACCGGTTGGGATTTTACCCTTAACTGGCGCGAAACACGCGGCAAGGTCACCTACAATTTCGGCGGAATACTGTCCCTCGTGGATAACGAGGTGGTAAAACTCAATCAGGCAAAAAGCGAGATATTGTCGGAAAATCTGGGACAGGGATTTGTAACCCGAACCGTGCCGGGGCAGCCGATCGGTTCGTTTTACGGTTACCAGGTGGATGGCATTTTTCAGAATACCGAAGAGTTGAGCCAGTATCCCAAATTCGGCAACGAGAAACCGGGCGACTTCCGCTATAAGGACCTTAATGGCGACGGCATACTGAGCGATCTTGACCGCGGATTTCTCGGCAGCCCTATCCCCACAACCATGTATGGATTCAATGCAGGCATTGAGGTGTTTGGTTTCGACCTGGGCGCCGACGTTTTCGGCCTCAGCGGGAACAAAGTGATGAACGCCAAGGCAGCATCCACTCGTTTTGCCGTTTATAACTGGGAAAGACTGTTCTTCGACGGCCGGTGGACGGGCGAGGGAACGAGCAACAGCGTACCGCGCGCATCGGAAGAGGGCCTGCAGCACAATACCCGTATGTCCGATTTCTTTATCGAAGACGGATCATTCCTGCGCCTGCGCAGCGTCGTGATAGGATATTCACTTCCCCGGCATTTGCTATCGGGTATTGGAATGTCCCGGCTGCGTTTTTATGCCAGTGGTACCAACCTGTGGACGAAGCAGGACTATTCGGGGTTCTCTCCAGAGTTTCCAAGCAACAACCCCTACGCAGTGGGTCTCGACCGGCTGTATTACCCAATGAGCAAGACCATTTTGTTCGGATTGAACGCAACATTTTGAAATTTTGCTTGTAAACCATGCATATAAAACTGATTTGTCATGATCTATAAAATCTTGTTTCCGACGCTTTTGCTCTTTTTGGCGGTCACTTCCTGCCAGAAAGACTTTCTGGATCGCCAGCAGCCGGGGGAGCTTACCTTCGACAAGTTTTTCCAAACCCCGGAACACGCCGAACAGGCCACGAATGCGGTGTACAACCAGTTCCGCTCCTTCGATTGTGTCGGCCTGGGCTATCTTGGCTGTACCGATATCATCAGCGATGACTCGGACAAGGGTTCCACACCGAACGACCAGCCCCCGCTGACCGATATCGATAATTTTACCCTTGACCCCTCCAATACCTACTTTTCCGCAGTGTACAGAGGCTACTACCGCGCTATTGCACGGGCTAATATCGCGATCGAAAATATTCCGCAAATAGACATGGATGCCGCCTTGCGCGACCGCCTGGTGGGCGAATGCAGGTTTTTGCGGGCCTACAGTTATTTTCTGCTGGTACAGTGGTTCGGCGATCTTCCGATCATTACCCGCACGCTTGGAGCCGATGATTACTACGCCCAGACCCGGCAACCGGTGGCCGAGGTGTACAACCAGATCGAGAGCGATCTGCTGGCGGCATTGGCCGTTTTGCCGGAAAAGGATGCATATCCCGCTGAAGACCTCGGACGCGTCACCAAAGGCGCCGCGCGGGGTCTGCTGGCAAAATTGTACATGTTGAAGAAAGATTACGAAAAGGCGGAGCAGTACTGCATGGAGGTTATTAACTCCGATAAATACAGCCTGCTGCCCAAATACGCAGACAATTTCAAGCAGGTGGGTGAAAATGGCGCGGAGTCTGTTTTTGAAATCCAGGCCGCCGCTTTGCCCACACAACAGGCTGCCGGCCCAGGCGCCTCTCCTTACAATATGATACAGGGCGTGCGCGGCAACCCCAACCTTGGCTGGGGCTTCAACCGCCCTTCCGACAACCTCGTGACGGCCTATGAGAACGGCGATCCGCGCCGCGAAGCCACGGTCATTTATGTGGGGGAGGTATTGCCCGACGGCGTCACGGAAGTAAAAGACAACCCCGAAATCCTCAATGAACGCTTTAACCAGAAGGCCTGGGTGCCGGCACACCCGGGGCTGCAGGACAACGGTCCCGGAAATATCCGAATCATTCGCTATGCCGATATTCTGCTGCTGGCCGCCGAAGCGCTCAACGAGAACGGAAAATCCGGCGAAGCGCTTCAATATCTCAACCAGGTGCGCAAACGCGCCCGCGGCACCAACCAGATCATCCTTCCCGATGTAACGGTCACCGATCAAAGCCAGTTGCGGGATAGAATTTACAGGGAACGTCGTGTAGAACTCGCCATGGAACAGCACCGGTGGTTTGATCTGCTTCGCTGGGGCCGCGCCGCATCGGTGATGCAAGCTGTTGGTAAAAACTTTGTGGCAGGCAAACATGAGATCCTGCCCTTGCCTCAAACGGAGGTTGATTTGACGGGAATGCCGCAGAATCCAAATTACAATTAATAGAAAAGAGGGTGCGTCATATGTTCGGTGAGTTGATGGCACATGGCACGCAGATGACGCAGATTGAATGGATTGACACAGATTTTAATGCTTTTTATCACTTTTTTATCAGTGAAAATTCTCAGTCTGCATAATCTGTGTCATCAGCGTGCCATCGACTCAACATATTTAATCTGCGTTAGTCTGCATAATCTGTGTCATCAGCGTGCCATCGACTCAACATATTTAATCTGCGTTAGTCTGCATAATCTGTGTCATCAGCGTGCCATCGACTCAACATATTTAATCTGCGTTAGTCTGCATAATCTGTGTCATCAGCGTGCCATCCATCGCACATGATTTCTATATCTGTTTTGCTCCCGGCTAAACCCGGTTCATCGCTTGTGATACACCCTTCTCAAGTTTCTCTCCCCCTCCAAATGATTTCTGCTGCACCGAGATCATGCGCGAGTTTCCGCGCCAGCACAAAAAAATAGTCGGATAGCCGGTTGAGATAAGACAGCACCTGCGGATCGACCGGGTCGGTGTCGTGGAGTGCAACAACCAGGCGTTCGGCGCGTCGGCACACCGTTCGGCATACGTGGCACACAGAAACGGCTGGATGGCCGCCCGGCAGGATAAAATTCTTGAGCGGCGGCAACAGGGCCTCCATGGCATCTATCTCGTTTTCAAGTAAAACAGTGTCTGACGGTATCAAATCCGGGGTGGGCGGGTGCTTTTCCGGGTCGGACGCGACATGCGCGCCGACGGTAAACAGCCGGTGTTGTATGTGCGCCAATGTCTCCCTTACATGCTGGTCGGTAGTGGAGTCGCGCAACCAGCCGATAAATGAATTCAGTTCGTCGATGGTGCCATAAGCATCCACACGAAGGTGGCTCTTCAGTACCCGTCGTCCACCGAAAAGCGCCGTCTGACCCTTGTCACCTGTTTTGGTATAAATTCGAAATGCCATCTGTCAACTCACTGGTGCTTTTTCGGCGAGGCAGATTTTGGGGTAGCTGCATCGGGTGCTGTCGGAGCAGGCTTGCCGTCATTGCCGGTGTTGCTATTGTTGCTATTGCTACTGTCACTGCCACTACTACTATCGCTGCCCACTGCACCTGCGGCATCCGGCGACATCCCGGAAGCGGATGAACTGCTTTCCGTACCCGGCTTTTTTTCTTCCGACATGTGGGTTGCGGTTGTCCGGCCATTCAGGTACTCCCAGGTATTGGGCGCCCAATCCGTCATACTTTGCCGCAATGCCGTTTTTTTGGTGCGTCCTTGTGCGAGTATAAATCTGTCAATCAGCACTTTGCGGAGATTTTCGCTGCAAAATGCCACACCGGCCGCAAATTTTTCATCGCCGGCCACCGGGATCAATTCCAGGCATGTAACCGCATGGTTGAGGCCATCCACCCCGTCGACGGTTGCATGGAAATTCAGAAAGTCCCTGATGGCCATGTAATCGCCGCCCTTGGCCCGTTCCAGCACATCTTTATACTTGAATTTGGCCCAATCGGCCGTTTTTAACACGTGGTCGAAGATTTCGATATCCGGTACAGTATCTGTTGTAGTGTTTTGGCAAAAAGCACCGGAAAGGGGAAGTGAAATCAGGATAATTACCCGGAAGAAGACATTTTTCATGGAAAAACAGTATTATCAGGTTAAAAAACAGTGCAAAGTTGGGCATTTCAGCGTAATAATTCCCGGATTTCAAATCTCTTCCAACTTTTTTTCTTGTTGCCAAATTGTCTACTTTTGCGCCGCCTAACAATTCCGGACACTTTCATATTTTATAACAACGAATATATCAGACACATATGGGACGCGCGTTTGAATTCCGCAAAGAGAGAAAATTTAAGCGTTGGGCCGGCATGGCCAAGACGTTCACTCGTATCGGGCGCGAGATTGCGATTGCGGTAAAAGCTGGTGGAGCCAACCCTGAATACAACTCCCGGCTCCGCATGGCCATCCAGAACGCCAAGGCCGCTAATATGCCCAAGACGAATGTGGAGAATGCCATCAAAAAGGCATCGGGTAAAGAAGCGGAAAACTTTCAGGAAGTATTGTATGAAGGCAAAGGGCCACATGGCATCGCCATTCTTGTGGAGACCGCCACGGATAACCCTACCCGTACTGTCGCCAATGTCCGGATGCATTTCGACCGCTGTGGCGGCGCATTGGGCACCTCCGGAAGCGTAGGTTTTTTGTTCGACCGAAAAGGGGTGTTCAAACTAAAGGCGGAAGGGCACGACTGGGATGAACTGGAACTCGAACTGATCGACGCCGGTCTGGAAGAGTTGAAACGCGAAGAAGACGAAATTGTGTTGTATTCCACCTTCACCGACTTCGGTTCGATGCAAAAGGCGCTTGAAGACCGCAATATCGAAGTGTCGAGTGCGGCGCTCGAATATATTCCGACCTCCACGAAAAAACTAGGCGATACCGAAGTCGAACAGGTTATCAAACTCATTGATCGCCTGGAAGAGGATGAAGATGTGCTCAACGTGTTTCACACGATGGACATGTCGGAATAACGCCCTTTCCTTTCAGGATTCATCTTCCGATTCTTCGCTGCTTCCCGAGGTGGTTTCTACTGCCGTTGCGGCAAATACATCTTTCAGGATTTCAGGGTCCCAAACCCAAAGTCCCGCTTCGTACTCCCGTTTCATCAGGTCCAGGTTGTCGGCGTGAAACTTGCTCTGAAGCCTTGGATACCGGTAACGCGTCCACAGCGAACTTTCGTCGAACGGAATACCCGAAGCAATGCTTTCCCGAAGCGCATAGATGTAAGCCAGGCTTTCCGTGCGGCGATGTAGCCAGTCGTTGATGGTCAGGGCCGGGTCGCCATGCCCCGGCACCAGCCGGGTGAACCAGTTGCGGTCGTGGATATGCGGCAGTTTTTCCAGGGTGTTGAGGTAATCCACGCTACTGTGGTAAATGAACGGGAATTCCACGTTGCACAAGTAATCGCCGGCGATACAAAGCCCCAGTTGCCAGATGATCACCATCATGCTGTCCTCCGTGTGTCCCGGTGTCAGGTAAAAGGTCATTTTTGTTTGCCCCTGCCGGTATTGCACGCCGTCGCGGTACACCTGAAAATCGCCGACGGGATATTCTATTGGATACGGCCTTTCGATATAGTATTGTTCGTCGAATGCCAGGGCTTCTTCCAGTATCTTGTCCTTGCGCGGATTGTCGGCCATGGCTTTCGACATAAAAACCTTGTCGGCTGCAAATGCCTTGTACCCGATAATGTGGTCGTAATCCGAGTGGGTAAAAATCAGGCAAAGCGAGCGGTTGCCCCGGACGCTGTCGACATACTGTCTGATGGAATAGACCTCATCGGGAAGCCATGCCGGGTCAACAACCAGCACCGTATCGTCCGTTACCACCACTGTCGAATTGGTCTGAAATAGGGCGCTTTGGAAAATTGTGATACTGGGGTCACGATAAATGATCTTATTCATAGCAGGTTTTGTTTTGGGTTGAGTTGGAATAATGGTGCGTTAACCCGGGTTGTCCGCAAATTGCCTACTTTTGCCGGGCTTTCGCTACGGGCAAAAATACACAAACCCTGATCCCGTTGCTAAAAATCTGCACATTACAGTATGGGAAATATTGTTGCTATTGTCGGACGACCGAATGTCGGTAAATCTACGCTTTACAATCGACTTGTAGGGATGCGTGATGCTATTACTGACGATTTTTCCGGGGTTACCCGCGACCGGAAGTATGGATTTTGCGAGTGGAACGGCAAGCGTTTCACCGTGGTGGATACCGGTGGTTTTGTCCAGAGTTCGGATGATGTTTTTGAAGCAGCGATCCGCAATCAGGTCAAAATCGCTATTGAGGAGTCTGCCGCCCTGATTTTTATGGTAGATGCGCAAACCGGCATTACCGATCTCGATGAAGATATTGCCAGAATCTTGCGCCGGGGCGACAGGCCGGTTTTTCTTGTCGTCAACAAGGTGGATAACCATAAAAACCTGATGGAAGCCAATGAGTTCTGGGGACTTGGTTTTGACAACACCTTTTTTATTGCGTCGATCAGTGGAAGCGGCACGGGCGATTTGCTTGATGCCGTTGTGGAGTTTATTGAAGCCGAAACCCCGGTGGATACCGAGTTGCCGAAATTTGCGATCGTCGGTCGTCCCAACGTCGGAAAATCGTCGCTGACCAACGCTTTGCTG
Organism: Lewinellaceae bacterium; assembly: GCA_016712415.1. Classification (GTDB taxonomy): domain Bacteria; phylum Bacteroidota; class Bacteroidia; order Chitinophagales; family Saprospiraceae; genus M3007. Next base: position 212,354 of record JADJRC010000010.1, read on the forward strand.
GGTGAGGAACGCAATATCGTAACGCCTGTTGCCGGCACCACTCGCGACCCGATTCACGCCGTATACAACAAATTCGGAAAGGCCTTTATGCTGATCGATACCGCCGGTATCCGCAAGAAGACCAAGGTGGATGAAGACCTCGAATTCTATTCTGTCATGCGGGCCATCAGGGCCGTTGAGGAGGCCGACGTGTGCCTGCTGGTGCTGGACGCCACACAAGGGCTTGAATCGCAGGATATCAATATTCTGCGCCTGGCGCAAAAGCGGCATAAAGGTGTTGTTATTCTGGTGAACAAGTGGGACCTGATGGAAAACAAGACCACCAACACAGCCCGCGACTACGAATCGGCCATCAAAAACAAACTGGCGCCTTTCGACGATGTGCCCATCCTGTTTATTTCAGCACTGGATAAACAACGGATTTTTCAGGCGGTTGAAGCGGCGCTGGAGGTTTATGAAAATCGCACCCGCCGGATAAAGACTTCGGAATTGAACGAAGTAATGATGGCTGCGATCGAGGCAACGCCTCCGCCTTCCGTACACAGCAGGTATCCCAAATTTAAATATGTGACGCAGTTGCCCACAGCTTTCCCCTCTTTTGCGTTCTTTGTAAATAACCCGAACTATGTGCGGGATTCCTATAAACAGTATCTGGAAAACCAGTTGCGCAAAAACTTTAATTTCAAGGGCGTACCGATGGAGGTTTTTATGCGGTCCAAATAGCATAGTCACCGATTTCAGACAAATACACACATGAACAAACAACTTTTCATCCTCTGCACCGCCACCGTTTTGTTGTTGGGTGGCTGTACTGACAAGGCAGAACAGATCCCTGCATACCTTGACCTCAAACCCTTTGTGGTGGACGAACCCGGAGGCGCCGCCTGGCATAAAATAACTGATGGGTGGCTGTATGTGAATGGGGAGTTTTTAGGAGCCTACACCCTGCCGGCCACGGTGCCGGTTTTGGCGGAGGGAGAGAGCGAGATTATTTTGTTTCCCGGGGTAAAAGAGAACGGTATTCTGGCCACGCCAAATATTTATCCCTTTATGAAGCGCTATGAAACAACAGTTACCCTCTCACCTGCCGAAAACACGGCCGTTAACCCGTCCACATCCTACGACGACGACGCCATGTTCCCGTGGGAAGGCCGTAGCGACTTTGACGGCAGTACCGCTGTTCAATTTGAAGACCGGGACGGCGATGATGATACGGGTTATGTACTCACCGAAAACGGCGCTTTTGCGGGCAAATCGCTGCTCATGGCTGTCGATACTGCCCATTGGCTGATGGAAATTGCTTCCGAGAAGGTCGACGAATTGCCCCTGGCCAGTGAGCGTCAGGTGTGGCTGGAGCTGCATTATAACAGCGATATGCCGTTTACGCTTTACCTCCTGGGGTCGATCGGAAACTCCAGCGAGATAGCCCAGCCCGTATTTCAGTTCAATACAACCGAGGGCTGGAATAAAACGTATATCAACCTGACGGAGTTCGTATCGGCATCGCTGCAGGAGAACTACCGTCTTTTCTTTCGCGCCAGCCTTCCGCGCGACAATTCCAACAAGTTCTCCCAAATTACCGGGAACGTAATGCTCGATAATATCCGGCTGGTCCATTTTTAATCCCTGTATTCAGGTAATCAATTAACCAAACAACAAAGTCCTTGCTCCGTCACCAACGCCAACGCGATACATTTCTCTATGGCGTCGCCGATTTCTTTATGGCGATGCTGGCCTGGGCATTGTTTTTTATCTACAGAAAGACGCTTGAAGGCGCTCCGTTCTCTGCTGAAATATTGCGCGACTCCAATTTTTTTCTCGGTATCCTCATTATCCCGACCGGCTGGGTGCTGCTGTACAGCATTTTCGATCATTATGTGGATATCTACCGGTTGTCGCGACTAACAACGCTTACCCGAACTTTCTTCCTGGCTTTTTTTGGCGTCGTTTTCCTGTTTTTTACCCTCATTCTCGACGACGTTGTCCGCGACTACCAAACCTATTACCGCTCTTTTCTGGCGCTTTTCGGGCTGCACTTCTTCCTGACGGCAACCATGCGGATGATTATCCTGACGCGGGCCAGCCGAAGGCTCAAAGCAGGACTGGTCACCTTTAACACCCTGCTCGTGGGCGGCGATCAGAATGCGCTGGAATTGTACATGGATATCAAGGGAAGGAAGAAGGGGCTGGGCAATAAATTTATCGGCTATATCGACACCAATGGCGCCAACGGTCAGGCATTGGGCGAATACCTGCCTTGTCTGGGCAAGATCAATAATCTCGCCGCCATGATTCGCGAGCACGATATCGAAGAAGTGATCATTGCCATCGAAACCTCGGAACACAACCGGCTGCGTGATATCCTGAACGTATTGTTCGATTTCGGCGAACAGGTGCTGGTCAAAATTATTCCGGATATGTACGATATCCTGCTCGGCACAGTAAAATGAACCACGTCTACGGCGCCGTAGTAATTGAAATACGCCAGGAACTCATGCCCAAGTGGCAGCGTGTGATCAAAAGGTTTCTCGACGTAACGGTCAGTGTGATCGTGCTCCTAATCCTGTCGCCGCTTATCCTGTACATTGCCATACGGGTGCGGCTCTCTTCTTCCGGGCCAATATTTTTTGCCCAGGAGCGACTGGGGCAAGGTGGTAAACCATTTACGATTATCAAATTCCGGTCGATGTACACCGATGCCGAACGCCACGGCCCCCAGCTGTCGCACGAAAGTGATCCGCGATGCACACCCTGGGGAGCAGTCATGAGAAAATGGCGGCTCGATGAGATCCCGAATTTCTGGAATGTGCTGCGCGGCGATATGTCGCTCGTCGGCCCCCGCCCGGAACGGCAACACTTTATCGACCTGATCCTGGAGCAGAATCCGCATTACAAACACCTGTTGAAAGTGCGCCCGGGGATTACCTCCTGGGGACAGGTGAAATATGGATATGCCTCCAACGTCGCTCAAATGCTCCAGCGCCTGCGTTTCGATCTGTTGTATATCGAAAATATGTCGCTGGCGCTGGATTTCAAGATATTGTTCTATACCGTTCTGGTATTGCTGCAGGGCCGGGGAAAATAAGGCCTCTGCGGACTACCGAATCAGCGTCGTATTTCCTTTTAGTACTTCCTTGGCCCCGTCCATGTACTGCACTTCAAGCACCCAGACATACACGCCCGGGTCCATCGGCTTGCTCCTGAAGTTTCCGTCCCAGCCTGCGCTGGTGTCATTGGGTGTAAAGTCCCCGTTTTCAAAAACCAGTTCACCCCAACGGTCGTAGACGCGGAAATCGAGTATCTGCGCGCTTTCCTGGCCATGTACAAGCAGAAAATCGTTGCTCAGGTCGCCATTGGGAGAAAACGCAGTAGGTACAAATATTCTTCTCGGTTTTTCCACGACCACCAGTATCTGGTCGGTACCGCGGCAGCCCAGCGAATCCAAAACGAGCACCTCAAAATAGTTCTGGTAATAGAGGGAATCCACAAACGGATCGGGACAGTCGAGGCAACTGAGCCATACGCTGTCTGCAGGTGTCCAGGAGTAGGTTACCTGTCCGGCAGCGTTGTCCACGCCTGCAAACAACTGGGTGTTTTCGCCCAGTGTGATGGTGATGTCGGGCCCGAGATCTACGACCACCGGAGCGCGTTGTTCGACCTCCACGGGCGGAAGTATGAAGATACAGCCGTTTTTATCCATCACTTTGGGTACGTAGGTTCCGGCGGACAGTCCGATCTGTTTGGGCGACCCATTGAAGGGCTTGTCATCCAGGGCATATTTGTACGGCGGCGTACCGCCGCTCGCCGTTATCGTAATATCACCGTTGTGGGAGCCGAAACATTTGGCATCACTCTTCACGGCGGTGGCGCCTATCGGCGTGTCCGACTGTTGAATTGTTATCGAATCAGGCGTTTGACACCCGTTGAAATCGGTAAGGGTAAGGCCGATAAGGCCCGCCGGCAGGTTTTGGACCTCCTGGGTAAGGGCGCCGTTCCACCAGACGTACTGGTATGGCGGCGTACCGCCGGAGGGGATTGCTTTGGCAGAGCCGTTGCTTTCGCCAAAACACTTCACATCGGTGGCGACAAGGTTTATGTCTAGTGCCGGCGGTTGGGTGATGGTGACTGTGGTGGTAGCCGGGCATCCGTTTGAATCGGTCACGGTGACAACATAAGTACCTGCCTTCAAATTTTGAGTCAGTGAATCGGTCTGCGTGCCGCCGCTCCAGAAATAGGAGTACGGCGGTGCTCCTCCAAGTCCGCCTGCAATGGCGAAACCTGTCGCGTCGCCGAAGCATTTGACGTTTTCAGAAAGACTGATCAGGGCATTGATCTGGGGTTGGTTGGCAACAGTCACGGTTTGTACATTGGAACAGCCCTGCGCGTCGGTGACCGTTACCGAATAGCTTTGGGAGGCCGTCAGGCCGGTTGCATTTGAAGTCGTTTGAGGGGGCGTCGTACTCCACAGGTAAGTGAAATTGGCCAGGTTTGCCTGTGTTGCGCCATAGAAGACCGAAATGACGCTTGCCGAGCCGTTTGTGGTGCCGCTGCAGGCGGGCGCTGCGGCTTCCGCGTACGCAAAAAGTTCATCCTTTTGCAGGATAAACGTAGAGGCTACCTGGGTGCAGCCATTCAGGTCGGTCACAACAACGCTATATGCCGAGGCGGAAAGCCCGGTAATGGTTGCGGTGGTAAAACTGTTCGGGTCCCAGAGATAGGCATAGGGCGCTGTCCCTCCCGTGGCTACGACGGTCGCTGTCCCGTTTGTTCCCTGGAAGCAAACCGTATCTGCAAACTGGGGCAGGCTGAGCGTCAATGCAGAAGCGGGCTGGTCGACGGATGTGCTGAAAGTCTGGGTACAACCGGCTGCATCCGTTACTGTTGCAATATATGCACCTGCCTGAAGGTTTTGCAGATTGCCTTGCGTGCTGGTAAACCCTCCCGGGCCGCTCCAGTTATAGATATAGGCCGGCGTTCCGCCCTGCACTGTGAGGTCGATTGTTCCTTCGCTTCCGCCAAAACACTTTACGGGCTGCATGCTTCCGTTCAAAAGTATCTCTGTTGGCGCAGTAATGATATTTTGGAGCGCGAAGGTACATCCATTGACATCGGTCACGGTCACGGTATAAGTGCCTGCGCTTTTTCCTGAAATATTGGGTGTGGTTTCTGATGAACTCCAGATATAGGTGAAGGGGCCGGTACCGCCTGCTGTTGTGGTGTTGACCTGGCCGTTAGCGCCGCCAAAGCAGCTCACATGAATAACGGTCGCTGATAGGTTTATCGCCTCGGGCTGATTTACGACTATCGTACCGGTAGTGCTGCAACCTTGCAGATCGGTTACGGTTACCGTATAACTGCCTGCCTGAAGGTTTGAAGCCGTCGCCGTGCTTTGCCCAAGCGGATCGCTCCATTTAAACGTGTACGGCGCTGTGCCGTTGCTGGCAACAACGGTGGCCGAACCGTCCGATCCCCCGCTGCAGAGTGCATTGGTGGCGGATAAAGTTGCCATCAGTTGGGGCGGTGAGGAAACCTGGGCTGTCGCTGTAATGGAGCAGCCCTTTGTATCGGTGACCGTGACGGTATAAGACTGGGCGCTCAGGCCGGTTGCGGTTGCGGTGGCCTGCTGGAGCGGGTCGCTCCATTTAAAGGTATAGGGACCGGTACCGCCATTGGGCGTCACAGTCGCCGTACCGTCGGCGGCGCCAAAGCATTTGGTCTGCACTGTCGTAGTTGTGGCGCTGAGCTGCGGCGCTTCGGTGATCGTCGCCTGGGTGGTTGTCGTACAGCCTTTTGAATCGGTCACGGTTACCGTGTAGACACCGGCTATAAGATTTTGTGCCTGAGGCGTCATTTGAGTATCGCTCCACAAGAAAGAATATGGGCCTACGCCGCCTTGCGCGGCCGCGGTGACAGCGCCGTCGCTGCCGCCGAAGCAGGATACATTGGTAATTCCGGAAGTGCTCGCGGTCAACAGCGGCGGCTCAAGCACCTGGACAAATGTTGTTGCGCCGCATCCCTTTGAATCCGTTACGGATACAAAGTGAAAGTTGGCATTCAGCCCGGTTGCGGTCGGGGTGGTTGCGCCACTGGCCCAGGCATAGGTATAGGGTGGGGTAGCGCCGGTCACGACGATTGTTGCCGTACCGTCGGAGCCCCCGTGGCAACTGACAGAAGTTTGTGACGTCATGATCACAAACGGAGGGGGCGCAGTGAGGGTAATGGTGTCTGTCCCGCCGCAGCCGCTGGCGTCGGTGACCGTGACGAAATACGTACCTGCTCCGAGGTTGACCGCCGTCGCAGTGGTTTGTCCGAGCGGATCGCTCCATTTATAAATATAGGGTGCTGTACCGCCTGAAACAGCCACAGTTACTGACCCGTCGTTGCCTCCTGAACAGGACACATTCTGCACGATCGTAGCATCCAGGATCAGCTGTGCTGCAGCCCCTACGCTTGCACTAATGGTACTGGAGCATCCAGAATTGTCAAAGATGGTGACCGAATAGTTTCCCGCAGCCAGGTTTAGAAATTCGCCTGTACTGTTGGTCTGGTTGCCCAGTGTGTAGGTATAGGGTGGATTGATATTGTCCGGATTTACCTGTAGTTTTCCATTGGATTGGCCAAAACAGGTGGCATTGGTGACGGTTGTGGTGGCTGCCGGCGCTGCACAGTTGGCACAGGTGACCGTGCCGATCAGGCCGTCGCAGTCGGCAAGTGAACCGATGGCCTGCACTTCTATTGTAACGGACGAACTGGGTTGCAGGCTGTCGACCAAATAGGTTGTCGACATGCCTAAGGGTACCCATCCCTGGCCGTCCACGTTGATCTGGTAGCCTGTCGATCCGGCGACGTCCGTCCAGCCGAAATCGATACTGTTGCTGTTGCTGTTAATACAATTGACAACCGGCGCAGGGAGCGCATTTTTCACCTCTACGGTTATGGTGTCGCTTACACTGCATCCGTATGAGTCCGTAGCGACAAGGGTGTAAGTTGTAGTCTGTGCAGGGTCAGCATCGGTGACCGGGCAAACCGGGCAACTGAGGCCGGTGTTGGGCGACCAGTCATAATTGACTTTGTACGAGGGCTCGAATATTATGGTCCAGTCCCTGAGTGTCCCGACAAACCCGTTGGCATCGTCCCTGAGTTGCAACTTCCACGTGCCGTTGGTGGGGTAGGCGCCATCCCACAGGTCGCTCCAGGGCCCTTCCGGCAGGAAGTCGCCGGTAAATGGTGCAGAACTGGCTGGAGCAAACGGTAATCCGGGTGGCACAATCGGGACTGCCGCCGTCGGCGTAAAACAGGTATTGGTATAGTTGTCGCCATTGGCGCCGTTGTCTGAAGACAACTCCAGAAACTGCCCGCCGGGAGAGATCAGGAAGATATCCAGGTCATCGTCCCAGGTGTGGCTGATATTCATGCAAACCGACCGGATGACGCCCGGGCCGAGGTTAACCGGCTGGACACCTGCGACGGCAATGGAAGAAATGACAGGTGCATTGGTCGGCGCAATCGAGAAATCCTGTTGGTTCGTAAAGGTCGGCGCCGGTGGCAGGGGTATCGCAAGCGTGCCGTCCAGTTCCAAGGGTTGGGAGCCCAGGCATAACGTGGTATCGGGGCGCAGGGTGGGCTTTACGAGGGCATTGTCCTTGATATAAAGGTAAAAAGTGTCGCGGTTGCAGGGATCACGCTGTACATCTATGGCAATGTATTCCGGCGTTTCGACAAGATTGTCTTCGATGCCTACTATCGGAATTGAAATGGTCGATTGGCCGGCAGGTATGCTTAACGTATTCGGAATGGATTGATAATCAATGCCATTGGTAGCGGTACCCCATACGTTGTAATCAATGGGGAAATCCTGTTGCAGGGTATTAGGCAGCGAGAAGGAAAGCGTACCCTGGGCACACCCTTCCACCACCGCACCGTCGAGGCTGATCGTGGCCACTTCAACCCGCAATGCACCTGTACCAAAACTCTTGGCTTCCAGAAATACGCCCGAATCGAATACGCCGTCGCTGACATCCGCAATGGCCAGTTTGATCGTGTATTCCTGACAGGGGACTACAACGGCTTCGGCGGTGAATACATCGGTGAAGCCGTCGTACGAGGGCTGGACGTTCGACATATTGTTGTTGTTGTAATACTGCGCGTTGAGGGGCGTACAGGCCGGATTCACCGGATTGGCGGGGTGCAGGTTATTGATGGTTACGGGCAGGTTGGTGCCCGGAATAATCGCAATATTGGTCGGTACCGGGTATCCGGGACCCTGGATGAAAAAACCAAACACATCATTAAACGGGCTGCATCCGTATTCGGGATACTCCTCGGACCCGAAACAATAACGGAACCGAAGGGTGTCGGAAGTAGGAATGAATTTAATAACGTACACGGCCAGGTCGCGCAGGCCTGAAGTGGTCAGCAATGCAAGATCCGGATCGTTCTGGAATAAAAAATTGTCGGTAGAGGCGAAATCGATGCCGTTCTCGTTGCACCCGATGGTAAAAAGGCCGCTACTCTCAACGGCGCCCGAGGTCATCACAATGCCGCGGTCGATACCGACGGCAGGAGTGCCGCCGGTGAAATAGCCCACGGCATTGGGTTCGCCGTTAAAGGTTATACTGGTGACCTCGACCCCGTCTCCCAGAAAAATGTTGGAGATAAGGTTTTGAGGCGTCAGCGGGGGCGTGTTGCTGCCGGTGACCTGTAATAGTTGCGCCTGTACCTGTATTTGAAATTGAAAAAATAGGGAGGCTGTGAAAAGTAGTTTAAGGATTGGGCCTGTTGTGCGATTCATCCGTGTGTAGATTGTGAATTGTCCTGTTCACTTGTCCAGGAGAGTTATTGTCTGGGAATGGAATGCGGATGCGGGATTACAAATTGATAGACGCGAATGTCAGCTTAAAAGTAGGAATTATAAAAAAAAAGACACGATTCCTGTGAAGCAAAATTCCATTTAAGAGCCCGCTTCTTCACCCAACGATGCCTCGTATGTCAGCTTTAGGCAAAAAATGATTCTTTTGCCCGCCCCCAATTAAAAGTGCTACATCCCTGCAAAAGCGCTATTTATCTAATTTTCGACAATCTGCCGGTTTACCTTGCTTCATTTGCAACGTCAATTCCCTGAATATTCAAAAAAACAGAAAGCCATTAAGTTTGACACATTTGCAATATGAGCCAGTTTGTAAAATTCCTGTTCGCCTCCTGTCTCGGCACCGCTCTTGCGCTTGCCCTGCTTGTTTTTATCGGATTCAGTATGCTGGCCGGCATGGCCGGCAAAGCTACGGAAGGAGAGAAGGTTGTGGTAAAGTCCAATTCTGTCCTTGAACTGGATTTCAAATACCTGATCCCGGAGAAGACCAATAATGTACCCCTCGACCCCTTTGACTTTAACCAGAAAAACGTGCTCGGCCTTACCGACCTGGTAGCGGCCATCCGCAAGGCGAAGGAAGACCCCGACATCAAAGGCATCTATATCAATGCTACCTACGTCATGGCCGGGAAAGCCACCGCGTCCGTACTGCGTGATGCGTTGGCAGATTTCAGGTCATCGGGCAAGTTCATTGTGTCGTATGCCAACTACTACACCCAGGGCGCCTATTACATGGCCTCGGTGTCGGACAGCATCCTGCTCAATCCGGTAGGCGCCGTGGATTTTCGCGGCTATTCCAGCATGATCGCATTTTTCAAGGGTATGCTGGATAAACTGGATGTCCAAATGAAGATATTCTACGCAGGAAAATTCAAAAGCGCCACAGAGCCGTACCGGCTCGACAAAATGAGCGACGAGAACCGGCTGCAGATCCGGGAGTATATCGCTGCGCTATACGACATCTTTATCAGCGACGTGTCGAAAGGCCGCAATATTCCGGAAGCAGAACTTCGGCAGATTGCCGACCGGTTCGACGGGCGCAGTGCGGAATCGGCCCTCAAAGCGCACCTGGTCGACCGTATTGCCTACGAGGATGAAGCTTTTCAACTGATCAAAAACAAGATCGGTCTTGGAGAAAAGGAAAAACTCAACAGGATACACATCGAAGACTATTTTGAATCCAGGGCCAGGAAACTCGATTTTACCACAAAAGACAAAATCGCCGTCCTCTACGCAGAAGGCACGATCCTCGACGGTGAAAAGGGAGAAGTGGGAAACATCTACGATGTCCAGTATGTGAAAATGCTTCGCAAAATTCGCCTGGACGACGGTGTAAAGGCGGTGGTGTTGCGCATCAACTCCCCCGGAGGCAGCGTGCTCGCTAGTGAAAACATCCTGCGTGAAATCCAGCTGTGCAAACAAGCCGGCAAACCTGTGGTGGTCAGTATGGGCGACCTCGCAGCATCCGGAGGCTACTATATCGCCTGTACGGCCGACAGTATCTTTGCCGAACCCGGCACCATCACCGGTTCAATCGGGGTGTTCGGTATGGTTCCCATTTTGCAGAAAACCATGAAGGACAACCTGGGTATCACCTACGATACGGTGCGTACCGGCAAATATTCGGCATTTGGCACGCCATTCTACGACTTCTCCCCCGAAGAAAGCGCCATCATACAAACCAGGGTGGAGGCGATCTATGAGGATTTCCTGAACAAGGTAGCAGCCGGACGACACAAGACGCGCGATCAGGTGCATGAAATCGCCCAGGGGCGTGTATGGCCGGGCCTGAAAGCCAAAGAGATCGGTCTGGTCGACGATATCGGTGGACTCGACCGTGCCATTTCCGCTGCGGCCAAACTTGCCGGTGTGGAAAAATACCGCACCACCGAGTTTCCACGCACCAAAACAGGCATCGAACAGTTGATCGATCAGATCACCCGCAACAAAGACAAGGACGATAATATCAAGTCCTGGCTGATCCGCTCGGAGCTCGGCGACCTATATCCCATGTACAAAACCATGCGCGACATACGCCGTTCCGAAGGAATACAGGCGCGGTTGCCCTATGAATTGATTATTCGATAAAATCCGTGGATTTTCCACCGGCAGGCACGGACCTGTCAATGAAGGTGTCTCGAAAGTTTGCTGCCTTGGCGGACTTGCGAGACGCCTTCTGTTTTATGCCCTTCCTGTTCGCAGACTTCGCCCTGAACGACCACGTCACCCATACCTGCGCCGCTTCTGTCCCGTCGGGCAACCTGCCGACCGAAGCGGCGCGAAATTCCTGTCCCGTTCCGGTATCCAGTGCGCGCTGAATGGTTTCTTCCAGGGATTTGCCGTCTGTACAGGTAAAAACCAGGGTGTCGGAGGCCTTTTTTAGAAATACAGCCTCCATACGGATAACCAACATCGAAACAGGAGGCCTTTCCTGTAAGGCAGCAAGCGCCAGAAGTCCGGTCGAAAGTTCGGCTGCTGCACACTGCGCTGCGAAGTACGTCGACCGGAACGGGTTTTGGCTGCGCCAGCCATAGGGCAAGGCTACATCGGCCTTGCTGCCGTCGCAAAAACGGACATTTATGCCCATGAACCACGCAGCGGGCAGTTTCCAGAACAGGAAAAAACGCATGCGCCAGGAGGTGTTTACCCAATTCAGGAATGTAGACTTTGTCATGATATCGACGGGCAGGTTGGAACCCTGCCGGCAAAAGTATTGTTTAACAAATCGTTACTTTTATGGTTTGGGAAAACAATTTTCCAAAAAAAGTTACAAATTTGAGTCTTTATTCCGATCCGGCGCCCCTCGGCGAACATTGTAATGATTACGCTCTTTCATATAAGTTAACCAAACAAGTTATACACCATGAATTGGAGAAGACTCAACGGTCAGCGTATAGAACAACCGCTTTTAGACGCGGTGGAAGAAACGATCATCCGGGAGACAGACGCCGGGTTCAAACTCAAGGTCTGTATTGGAACGGACTCACAGGTGATTGGCGACGAGGTGCACTTTGCCACGGTTATTGTCTTTCTGCGCGAAAAGCGGGGAGGCTTTATGTTTATTTCCAACGAAAAAAGTGCGCGCAAAATGACGCTGCGCGAACGCATGATCCTCGAAGTCGGCAGGTCTGTCGAAGTTGCTTACGCGCTTTGCACCCTGCTTGACCTGTACGATGTCGCACTTGAAGTCCACGCAGATATCAATACCGATCCGGCATTTGAGAGCAACACAGCACTTAAAGAGGCTATGGGATATATCCTCAGCATGGGTTTTGTCTTCAAAGCCAAACCGGACGCCTTCGCCTCGTCCTCTTGTGCGGACAAGGTGATCTGACCGGGGACAACGCACTTTTACCGAACAAATACCTTCCAATTTGCGTGGATGCCCGGCTGATTCAGCCGGGCATCTGTGGTATTTGACGAACGGAGACAAATCCTTATCGAAAACACATGAAAATCACAGAGACTTCTGGCAACTTCGCGGCGATTTTCATTTCAAACACAATTTCTGGCTATGAAGAGACTCCTCTCATTCTTCCCACTATGCATTTTACTGACCGCAACGGCATCTGCCCAGAACATCAAGTTCGAGGAATACGATTTGCCCAACGGTTTAAAAGTTCTTCTGCACGAAGACCACAGCACACCCATTGTAGCCGTTTCGGTGATGTATCACGTCGGCTCCAAGAACGAAAAGCCCGACCGGACGGGATTTGCCCACTTCTTCGAACACCTGCTGTTTGAAGGATCGGACAATATCAAACGCGGCGAGTTTGACGACTACATCAACAACGCCGGCGGCACAAACAACGCCAACACGACGTACGACCGCACCTTCTACTACGAAGTGCTGCCGAGCAACCAGCTCGGCCTCGGCCTCTGGCTCGAAAGCGAACGCATGCTGCACGCCCGTGTGGAAGATGCCGGTATCGAAACGCAGCGCCAGGTAGTCAAAGAAGAACGCCGCCAACGCGTCGACAACCAGCCCTACGGCCGGGTACTGGAGGAAACGATGGCCCGCACCTTTAAGGTGCACCCATATGCGCACTCCACAATCGGCTCGATGGAACACCTCGACGCGGCTCAGGAGCAGGATTACAAACAGTTTTATAAAGATTTCTACCGGCCCGACAATGCCATCCTGTCTATCGCCGGCGATATCGACATTGCCCAGACGAAAAAACTGATCGACGTTTATTTTAAAAACATTCCAAAGGGCACCAGCCCTATTGTCCGGAAGTTTCCCCAGGAGCCGCCGCTGGCCAAGGAAGTGCGCGACACGGTGTACGACAACGTTCAACTGCCCGCCGTCATTTACAGCTATCATATTCCCGCCCAGGGATCAAAAGACTCCTATGCGCTGGAGATGCTGGGTATGCTGCTGAGCCAGGGCGAAAGCAGCCGGATGCAAAAGACCATCGTCGACGAGCAACAAAAGGCTGTTTTTGCAGGATCATTTCCGTTCAACCTCGAAGATCCCGGCGCCAATATCTGCTTTGCAGTCGCCAACATGGGCGTCGATCCCTCCGAACTGGAAAAATCAATGGATGCGGTTATCGCAGGGGTGCAAACCGAACTGATCACGGAACAGGAATTTCAGAAACTGCAAAACCAGGTGGAAAATGACTTTGTGACGGCCAATAACAGGGTCGTCGGCATTGCAGAAAGCCTTGCAAACTACGAAATGTACTTTGGCGACGCCAACCTGATCAACACAGAACTCGAAAGGTATCGCCAGGTAACACGTGAAGACATCAAACGGGTGGCCAACGAATATTACAACAAGAACAGGCGCGTCGTGCTGTATTGGTTGCCCAAAAACAAACAGCCGTAATCGAACCCTTAATCATTTTCAAAATTGAATTGCATACAATGAAGCATTTTATAAAATTGAGCGCCGCGCTGGTATTGCTGCTGTCGGCGACTATTGCTCCAACCCTCCAGGCACAACTGCCAAGCGGGGCGCCGGCCATACCAGTGCCTTCGGGCGACGTGCGCAGTGCCGCGCCTGCACCCGGCACACCGCCCAAAATCCAGATCGGAAAGGCCGTAACGTTCAAACTCGACAACGGCCTGACGGTCATCGTGGTGGAAAACCACAAATTGCCCACCGTGTCGTTCCAGATTTTTGTGGACAGCGACCCGGTCATGGAAAATGAAGCCATCGGTTATGTCTCCATGATGGGTGAACTGCTCAACAAAGGCACCAAAATCCTTTCCAAAGCGCAAATTGACGAACAGATCGACTTTATCGGCGCTTCCCTGTCCACCAGTATGAACGGTGTGTCCGGCTCCTGCCTGTCCAAACACTCGGATAAATTGCTGGGTATCATGTCCGATGTGCTCCTGAATCCCACTTTTCCGGCTGAAGAACTCGACAAGGCCAAGCGCAGACAGGAAAGCAACCTCGCCCAGGCAAAAGACGACGCCAACTCGATTGCCTCGAATGTCGGTTCCATTTTGCGCTACGGGAAAGACCATCCGTACGGAGAAATTATGACGGAAGAGACACTTGCCAAGATCAATCTCGAGCAGATTCAGCAACACTACAACACGTATTTCAGACCCAATATTTCCTATTTTGTGGTTGTAGGCGACATCACGAAAGCCAAGGCGGAGCAGTATGCAAAGCAGTATTTCGGCAAATGGCAGCGGGCCGACGTCCCCAAACACAAGTATGCCGTACCCCAGCCTCCGGCCAAAACGCAGGTCGATTTTGTCCATAAGCCCGGCGCCGTACAGTCGGTTATCAACATCACGTATCCGGTCGAACTGCTGCCGGGCACGGTCGATGCCATTCAGGGAAGGTTGACCAACGCCGTTTTTGGCGGCTATTTCAACAGCCGGATCAATGCCAACCTTCGGGAAGGACACGGCTGGACCTATGGCGCCCGCAGTTCGCTCAACCCCGACAAACTCGTGGGTTCGTTTAATGCAACGGCAAGCGTGCGCAATGCAGTAACCGATAGTTCCATCATCGAATTCTTTAAGGAGATGGTGCGGATGCGCAGCGAAAAAGTGCCTGAATCGGAACTGCAAGTCGTTAAAAATGTACTGACGGGACAGTTTTCCCAGAGCCTCGAACAACCGGGCACAGTGGCCAGTTTTGCCCTTTCCACCGCCCGTTACGGCTTCCCGGCCGATTACTACGAGAAATACCTCGAGGTGCTGCAAAGCGTTACCCCCGACGACGTGATGGTTGCGGCCAAAAAGTATATTACGCCCGATAATGCCCATATCCTGGTGGTTGGCAACAAAGAAGAGGTTGCCGAATCGCTGAAGCCGTTCTCCATGACGGCCAGGGTCAATTTTTACGATGTGTACGGCAATCCGGTACAGGACAGCAAAATGACCGTTCCTCCCGGCATGACGGCGGAGAAAGTCATTGAAGATTATATCAATGCCATAGGCGGCCAGGCGAAACTTGCCGCGATAAAAGACCTTCAGATCAACAGCACGATGAATATGGGCGGGATGAGCCTGCTGGTAAGCAGTGCCCAAAAAGACGGAAAAATATCCACCAAGGTAAGCATGAACGGGCAGGTGGTCGACAGCCGTACCTATGACGGCACAAAAGGCACCGGCGCAGGCATGAATGGCGCCCGCGACCTGGAAGGAGAGGAACTGAACGACCTGAAAGAACAGGCAGCCTTTTGCAAGGAGGCCAATTATATTTCCGGCGGCTACAAACTGACGCTCAAAGGACTGGAAGATATCGGCGGCAATCCTGCCTATATCATCGAGGCCGAGCGGCCCGACGGCAAGAAGACGACCGAGTATTACGATGTGAAAAGCAGTCTTAAGGTTCGCGAGGTCAGCACAGTTGAAGGCCCGGACGGGCCGGCAACCATGTCAAACGACTTTTCGGACTACAAAGAAACGGGAGGGGTGCTCTTTCCCAACACGGTCACCCTGTCGGGTATCTTCCCGGTGCCGGTAAAAGCTGTCGTGACAGAATTGAAGGTAAACGCAGGGATTGATGACAGTGTATTCAAACAGTAATACCGGTCGCTGTTCCGACTGACAATTACTATTTTTGCGAGGAGGAAAAATTTAGAGGGTTTAGAGAGGTTTGGCGCGCTTTTTCAAAATCAAAGGCGCGCTACAAAATGGATTTTGCCTCTCTAAACCCCTTCTCGCACTTTATTCATCATTAACAGATAACCATGTTGCAATTTATTTTTCTGCAAACAACAACTCCGGCCCCCGGTGGTGGTAGTGGCATGCTCACTATGTTGTTTCCTTTCCTGATCCTTATTGTTTTTTACTTCTTTCTGATTCGTCCGCAAATAAAGCGTCAAAAAGACCAGCAGAAATTTGTGGAAAGCCTGAAAGAGGGTATGGAGGTAGTGACCAATTCGGGCATCATCGGTCGTATAACCAAAATCAACGGGAATATCGTCCGCCTGATGGTTGACGAGAAAACGTTTATGCGTGTGGTGAAACAATCGATCACCGGAGAGTACAAGCCTTAAGTTGCATGCCTATGTTGCAAAAGTGCCTGCTGTCGTTTGCTTTTATCTCGCTCCTGTCCGCTGCACTCGTTGCGCAAAGCCCATGGCCCCGCAGCAAGGCCGGTTTTTATGCCCAGGCTGCGTGGCATTTTATCCCGGCTTACGAAGAGATTTTTCCACGGTCACCGGGCTATTCCCCGCTGGACAGAAGGCTGTCAGAAAATACCTTCCAGTTATACGGAGAGTACGGCGTTAGCCGTGCAACCACCCTCACGGCTTCCCTGCCGTTGCGACTTGTCACGGCCGGCGATTTTCTTGAAAACTTCGCTACTCCGGAGACTGAAAGCGGTTCCCTTTTCGGGATGGGAAATGTATCCCTGGGTATTCGCCAGTCAATCCTGAAGGGCAATGTGCAGATTTCCGCTTCCCTGCGTGTTGATTTGCCGGTGGACAACTATGACGACGCCACCGGTTTGAGCACGGGTTACAAGGCGTGGACGGCTCTCCCTATGCTGAGTGCCGGCATGGGATTCGGCCGCGGGTATGGGTTCGTTTATGGGGGGTATGGTTTCCGGAGCGACAATTTTAGCCAGTTTGTCAATCTCGGTATCGAAGGCGGTTTCCGCATAAAAAAAATGTGGCTCATCGGATTTTCCGAATGGATGGTCGGTCTGGAAAACGGCAACGTCAACCAGCCGCTCCGTAACAGACGAACGGCCCTGTATATCAACGACCAGGGCTGGCTCTCCATAGGCGTAAAAGGTATCCTGGAATTCAACCGTTTCTGGGGCGTGCTGGCCTCTGCTGCCGGCGCCTCGGATGGCCAGTGGGTACCCAAAAAACCCGGATTTAGCATCGGAACCTACTTTAAATGGGATTGATTTAAGTACCGGAACCGAATTAATTGACCAAAAACTAAACAGTTTATCCAATGAAAAACAACCACGAGATTGATTACAAGATTTACGGCGAGGAAATGCAGTGCGTCGAAATCGAACTTGATCCCCAGGAAACGGTCATTGCAGAATCGGGCAGTTTTATGTTCATGGACGAAGGGATCGAAATGGCCACGGTTTTTGGAGATGGCAGTGGGCGTGCCGAGGGTTTTTTTGGCAAGATCATGGATGCGGGCAAACGCCTGCTGACGGGTGAAAGTCTCTTTATCACGACGTTCACCAATATTACTCCTGCCCAGAAGCAGCGTGCCACCTTTGCTGCGCCCTACGCGGGCAAAATCATCGCGCTCGACCTGCATCAACTCAACGGCAAGGTGATCTGCCAGAAAGACGCATTTCTGTGCGCAGCCAAAGGCGTGCAGATCGGCATTGAATTTCAGCGCAAACTGGGCACCGGCCTGTTTGGCGGCGAAGGTTTTATCATGCAAAAACTCGAAGGCGACGGCCTGGCATTCGTGCATGCCGGCGGATATATCCTGGAACGCGAACTTCAGGTAGGGGAAACCCTGCGCGTCGATACCGGATGTATCGTTGCCTTTACCCACCGGATTGATTACGACATCCAGTTTATCAAAGGCATCAACAATATGGTTGTCGGCTGCGAAGGGCTGTTTTTTGCCGTACTGCGCGGACCCGGCAAGGTCTGGCTTCAGTCTCTTCCGGTCAGCCGCCTCGCATCCCGTATCCTGCAATACGGCACGGCCAAAGGGAAAGAAGAGGGAAGTATCCTCGGCGGACTAGGGCGTGTACTTGACGGGGACTGAAAGGGACGGAAGACGGTGGACGGTTGCAAACAGCCAATCAGAATAATATCCGGTTGGCTGTTTTTTTTGGGGAATGTTCTCCAGCTTCTCCAGTAGAGATATATTTTGGCAATGCAATATATTTGGATCCGTCCACCGTCCACCGTCAATCCGGCTTCTTCCCGCCCTTCAGGAATCCCTGGATCGATTTCAGGTTTTCCCATTCTTCATTGGCGGCAAGGTTGGCCTGTGAAGGCCAGGTGCCGGGGTCATGCATGGCGAGTTGCGGACCTGCGGCGGCCAGGATTTCCTTGATTTTGGCGACATCCGTTTCGGCCAGTTGGCGGTAGGTGGTGATGCCGTATTGGTACAGCAACTCCTGGATTTTGGGTCCGATTCCTTCCACAACGGTCAGATCGTCTTTGTCGCGGGCTACAACTACAGGTACTTCGGCAGGTGTTTCAGGAGGTGTTTCCGGCTGTTGCGTTACCACAACCGGTTCGCTGATTACGACAACCGGCACTTCCTCTAAAGGCATATTGTCCGAATTCCAGGTGTCAGGCAGGTGCTCGTCATGGGTGGCGCCGCCGCTCTGCGGCTCGGGCGTATCGGTATCTGCTGTCGTTGCCGGCGTTTCCGCACCGGCGTCTTCCTGTTGTTTGTCGCCTTGGTCAACGGTTGTCTCAATTTCCAGAGGAATCGTCTCTGCGGCGGGCGGTTCGGCATCAAACGAAAGCCCCAGTTCCGTCTCCAGTTGCCGGTTGCGTTCCTGAATTTCCGACAAATCCTCTCCGGTTTCGGTGAGTTGGTCGCGAAAGACACTGTTTTCCTCTGTCAACTTGCTTAGTTGGGAACGCAGGCTGGCATTGTCCGACTCTGAAATGGCAAGTTTGTTTTTTGTACTGTTCAGTTCCGACGTAATGGCGTTCAGCGTTGCAATCTGACTTTCCAGATCAAGTCGAAGTTTGTCGGCCGTTTGCTTATAGCGATTCCAGAGTATCCACCCCAGCCAGAGACCCAACAGGCCGGCAACGAGCAGCATGGTTATTATTTCCAGGGTATGGCTGGTGAAAGTGCCTGTGCCCGGGCCGAGTGTAACGTTTTGTTCGAACATATGCTTGCGTCTTTGGTTTGTTAGTTTTGCTGTTTGTATCTGTCGATGAACCTGGTGTTCATTTGGATATGCGGATTTCAACGCGCCGGTTTTTATAACGTCCCAACGCCGTATCATTTGTTGCCACGGGTTTGCCTTCACCATACGACCGGCATTTAACCTGCGACTTGTTTACTCCTTTCTTTATCAGGATATCGCGGATGCCGTAGGCACGGCGCAGACCGTACTGATAGTTTGTTTTGGAGTCGCTCACAAAATCGGTATGCCCGCTGATGCTTACACTGCCACCCGTGGCAACCAGGTGCCGGGCCAGGCGGGTCAGGTAGGCATCGATGGCATCATTATCCTCTTTCCTGGTCGAACTGTAGGGAAAATGGATCACCATGCGGTCTTCCAGTTCTTCCATTTGCACTTCATTGATCGAGGAAGTGGATTCGGCCGTTGAGGAAGGCGTAGATACCCCCGGCTGAATAGCGTCTGATACGATCATGGTATCTGATTGTGTCGGCGGCGCCTCAACGATGCCGGTACCCACAGATTCATTGTTGCCCGCGCAGGCCTCTTTGATCGTACACACATACCAGCGCCAACTAATGCCGCTCCAGACGGCGAAAAGGATGAGGACAAGTAGTTTAGAATTCATAATGTTTTTGGTTGTACGTTGTTTGGCGGAGATCCGATTTTCTAACGCAACAGACGCGGGTATATTTTCTGAATTTGTACGTGATTGGGGGGCGTCAGCCGGATTAAAGGGCAATTATCGGCATTGATTTTCAGGATTTTGCAAAAAAAATAAAAAAAAATGCGGTTAATCGCGGCAATCCAAAGAAACCCGCTGCTGGAAATCTTATTCTTTATCTTGACCTTAGCCCCTCAGGTAAACACGAAAGGTTGATTCAAATCGCGTTCAATATGCAAAAACATTTCAATCTGACCGTCGTATTCGGTCTGATTTTTTCCGGGGCGCTTTATTCCCAGCCGGCGCCTACCTCCTTTGAAACCCGCCTTCAGGGCTATGAACAAAGGAAAGCAATGAAAGCCGGGTCGATGCTGTCTGCCCTTACTCCCGAAAGTATCGGCCCGTCGGTATTTTCCTGCCGGGTAACCGATGTAGACGTTAATCCGGCGGACCCAACCCGTTTTTTTGTGGCGTATGCATCCGGCGGCCTGTGGTATACGGAAAGCAACGGCACAAGTTTCAGGCCATTGTTTGACCACGAGGCTTCCATGACGATCGGCGATATCGCAGTAGACTGGGCCGGCAATGTGATCTGGGTGGGCACCGGTGAGGTAAACAGCAGTCGCTCTTCCTATGCAGGCACCGGCATTTACCGCAGCGCCGATAACGGCAAAACATGGGACTGGCGCGGTTTGCCCGAAAGCCAGCATATCGGACGTATCGTGCTGCATCCAACCGATCCCAATACGTTATGGGTCGCCGTGCTTGGGCACTTGTACTCGCCCAATGAAGCGCGGGGCGTATATAAAACGACAGACGGCGGCCTGAACTGGCGACGAACCCTTTTCGCAGGAGACACCGTCGGGGCTGTCGATATTATCATAGACCCCGGCGACCCGAATACCCTGTTTGCCGCAACCTGGGAACGCGACCGTAAAGCCTGGAATTTCACCGGCGCGGGCGCAGGGTCCGGTATCTGGAAAAGTACGGATGGCGGCGATACCTGGAAAAAACTGGACGCCGCATCGTCCGGGTTTCCGGGCGGAAACAAAATCGGCCGGATTGGACTTGCTGCCGGTCGCAAAAATGGCAAAACAGTCTTCTATGCCAGTCTCGACAACCAGAACCCCAAACCCCCGAAGGAGGCAACCAAAGATGATGTGCTGACCAAAGACCAGTTGCGCGCCATGAGCAAGGCCGAGTATCTGAATTTACCGGAGGATAAAGTCAATGATTTCCTGAAACAAAACGATTTCCCGGAAAAATACACGGCAAAATCCGTCAGGCAGATGGTCGAAACGGATAAACTCAAGCCTGTAGCCCTCGTGGAATACCTGGAAGATGCCAACAATGACCTGTTCGAAACGGATTTTACAGGCGCCGAGGTCTGGCGCAGCGAAGACGGCGGCCAAACCTGGCGCCGTACGCACGATACACCCCTGGAACAAATGCATTTCACCTATGGCTATTATTTCAGCAATATCAGGTGTATGCCCGACGACCCTGACCAGGTATATCTCATCGGATTCCTGATCATCAGGAGCGAGGACGGCGGAAAATCGTGGAAAAATATCAACGGCGACAATGTGCACGTCGACCACCATGCCCTCTGGCTCAACCCGGCACATCCCGGGCACCTGGTCAACGGCAACGACGGCGGGGTAAACATCAGTTGGGACAACGGGGCATCCTGGATGAAGTGCAACAACCCTCCGGTTGGGCAATTCTACGCCATTGCCACCGACAACGACGAGCCTTACAATGTGTATGGCGGCGCGCAGGATAACGGCGTCTGGGTTGGGCCGTCGAACTACAAAGCCTCATCGGGCTGGGTACAGGGCGGACAATATCCGTATAAAGAACTGCTCGGCGGCGACGGTATGCAGGTGCAGGTCGATACACGCGACAACAATACCGTTTACACGGGCTTTCAATTCGGGTTTTATTTCCGGGTCGATAAACAAACCGGCAGGCGGAAACGCATTACACCCAAACATGATCTCGGCGAACGCCCCCTGCGTTTTAACTGGCAAACCCCGCTTCTGCTGAGCCGGCATCAGCAGGATGTCTTGTATTTCGGTGCAAACAAACTGTACCGCTCCTTTAACCAGGGGAACGACTGGGAGGCTATTTCCGGCGACCTCACCGGAGGCGGCAGGAAGGGCAATGTGCCGTATGGTACTTTATCGACCATTGATGAAAGGCCCCTGAAATTTGGTCTGCTTTATGCGGGATCCGACGACGGTTTGCTCCACGTCACACGCGACGGCGGAGAGACCTGGGTCAGAATATCGGACCAGTTGCCCGCAAAGTGCTGGGTTTCCCGCGTCCAGGCTTCTGCGCATGCGCGTGGCCGTGTTTACGTGGCCTTGAACGGTTATCGCTGGGACGACTTTAATGCCTACTTGTATGTTTCCGAAGATTACGGTGCAACCTGGACGCGCATCGGCACATCCCTGCCTGTAGAACCGGTCAATGTCGTCCGGGAGGACCCCGTTAACCCCGATGTTCTGTATGTCGGAACGGACCACAACGTGTACGTCTCCCTGGACAGGGGCGCGAGTTTTCAATGCCTGAGCGGCGAATTTCCGGACGTGCCGGTACACGACCTGGCTATTCAGGCAAAAGCGGGTGATCTGGTAATCGGTACGCATGGCCGTTCGATCTACAAGGTTGGAATATCGCAGGTGCAGGCGCTCACGGCAGAGGTATTGGCCTCATCTTTGACGCTTTTCGAATTGCCGAAGAAAAAATACAGCCCGAACTGGGGCAAAAAACAGCCCTATAAAGAAGCCAAAGACCCCGAACTTACAGTGTGGTTCTACACGGGCGGTAAGGGAGAAATCAACTGGACCGTAAAAATGAAAGACGGCGGACTGGTTTTGAATAGCGGAAAAACAGCCTGTGTCAAAGGATTGAACAGGTTCAATTATGGTCTTGATTTTCAGGAATCGCAAACAAAAAGATATAAAGAGTCGTTACAGGCGATGCAGAAATCTGCTAAAAAACCGGTTCAAATTGAAAAAGCCGACACGGGTAAGTATTACCTCCGCAAAGGTGTTTATACTTTTACGGTTGAAAAGGACGGTATATCGTCTGACCGTGAGTTTGTGATCGATTGAGCTGCTGCGGTGACGCAATGGCTTTTTTACCGTTTAAACCGTTAATCAACTCAATTTCTAACACATTTTCAAATGAAGAATTTTAAGAACCTGTTTTTGGCAGGGCTTGCGGTTGCCAGTCTGGCGTTTACCGGCTGTTTGCATATTATTGAAGAAGTTACTTTTCGCGACAGTGGAAAGGGGAACTACACCATGACGCTCGATATGAGTGAAATGAAAGGAATGATGGATATGCTGAAAAATATGTCGCCCGACAGCACCGGCGGAACCGAAATACCCAGCCAGGGTGAACAGGATAACTCCATGGCGCAAATGGGCAAGGAACTCAGCGGTGTGGCCTCCACGCTCCGCAACCTGAAAGGCATTATGAACGTCGTTGAAATAAACGATACCAGTTCGTTCAGGTTTGGTTACTCATTCGATTTCGAAGATGTCGCAGCCCTCAACCGTGCACTGAAAGTAGTCAACAAGGACAAATACGACAGCGATGTGGAGGAGGTGTTTAAATTTACAGGCAAAAACTTCGAACGCCTGGGCGCCGGCGACATGGGCGCTGAAATAAAAAAAGCACTTGCTGAAGGCAGCGGCGATGAAGAAGAAGGCGGCGAAGAAGCCATGGATATGATGAAAATGATGTTTGCCGATATGAGCTACAAGCAAGTTTATCATTTCCCCGATCGCGAGATCAAAAAGAACAGCAATGAACTGGCCGAAGTGAGCACCGACAAGCACTCAATGACCATTACCCTTAAGCCTTTTGATGAGGAGCAGCAGCAAAAAAAAGTAACTATTGCGACTGCAGTTAAATTGAAATAATGGGTTGGATGGCCTTGCGGTTTATTGCTCGGGCGTGACCTGCAACGATAAAACGATGAGGTATACGCCGTTGCTTTCCAGTACGCGAAGCGTATAGCGACCCGGATAAAGCAATTCGAGCCGTTTTTCCACGTTCCGCAGGCCAAGGCCCCTTGTTTTTTCCTTTGCCTGTTTTTTCTGTCCCGAAGGGGTGCTGTTTTCAACCTGGAAATGCAGCACCCCTTTTTCTATATACAGGTCGATTTTAACCTGCACCTTATCGGTTGCAGGGTCTATGGCGCCGTGTTTGAAGGCATTCTCCACAAAAGGAAGCATAAACAACGGCGCCACCAACGCACCATCAGGAATCGGCCCGCCGGTGAATGTGACGTTCAGGCGGTCGCCAAAGCGCAGTTGCTCCATATCTGTATACTGCTTGATCAGGGTCAGTTCCTTGCTGACCGGAATAAAGGGGGCGTTGCATTCATACAGGATATAGTCCAGCAGGCCGCTGAGTTTCAGAATACTCTCCGCTGTGTGTGGCGAGCCTTTCAGTGCCAGTCCGTAAAGGTTGTTCAGGGTATTGAACAGGAAATGCGGGTGTATTTGCGCCCGGAGAAACTGCAGTTCCGCATCGCGTTTCTCCTGTTGCAGTTGTTGTGCCAGCCTGTCTCTGGTATCCCAGTCGCGGATGATCTTCAGGGCCACGCCCAGCGCAATGACGGCGTAATCGCGAAACAAATTCTTCGAGATTTTGGAAAGCGGCAAATTAAAGTCGCGCCCGGTTTGGAGCAGCCAATACCAGTTCTCCCATTTTAACCGTATCGCCATTACGGTTAGGAGCACGGCAGTGCAGGACAGCCAGAACAGCCATTTCCTGCCCTGCCACAGGAAACGTGGCACCAGGTAATACGCTGTAAAGTAAAAGGGCAGGGCGATGACCGGCAGGAAGAACAAGGTCTGCCGTAACAATTCCGCCCCGTCTTTATAATGCGGGAGGTTGGCGATAAACTCAACGGCAACGTATGCCGTCCATAGCAACAGGTGCTGCAATACACGTTTCATGACGCTTACAAATGTACGGCACGGCGCCGTGAACTGCCCCCTTATCGCCCTGCGACCCGTTCTGTCTGCCGTAAGGGGCACTTTTGTCGACCGGTGGCGTATCGCCCGGTTTTACCGTTCTCTGCCATCTGTTTTCACCCATATGTCAAAATAAGCCTCTGCGCAGGGCTGCAATCCGAACATTTGGGGATCGGCCGGGCGGCCGTGGTGATTGTTAACACTGTAAAACAAGAAGTACATGAAGACAAAAATCATTTTTCTCGGATTGGCCGGTATTGCGGCCCTGCTGCAGTTTTTTCCCATCGACAAAACACTTCCGCATTCCAGTCCGGAACAGGAGTTGCAAGCAGTGCAACATCCTCCGGATGCGGTTTTTTCGCTGCTGAAGCATGCCTGTTACGACTGCCACTCCAACAACACGCGGTATCCCTGGTATGCCAATATTCAACCCCTGGGGTGGTGGATACAGGATCATATTGAACACGGCAGGTCGGAACTGAATTTTTCCGAAATCGGGAAATGGAATGAAGCAGAGCGACGCGACCTGCTGGAGCATTGCGCCAGGGTGATCGAAAAGGGTATGATGCCGCTCAACAGTTATGTGCGCATGCACCCGGAAGCGAAGCTCGACCGGCGGCAGAAGGATATGTTGATGGGCTGGTTGCTGCATCCCGAGACCATGTCAAAACTGGTGAAACAACCCATTAACGCAGCTCCGGACTCCTGTGACGGCGATAATGAAAACATACGTTGCTGTTTTGCCGGAATGCCCGACAGCCTTACGTCGGCCATGGTAATTGCCGGAGCGAACGAGCCGGGGGAGCGCCTGGTCATAAAAGGACAGGTTTTTCGGCGTGACGGGAAAACGCCCTATCCGGGGGTATTGATCTACGCCTACCATACCGATATGCACGGGATTTATTCCAAAAACGGAACGGAAACCGGTATCCGGAAATGGCATGGGCGCCTGCACGGCTGGTGCAGAACGGATGCTGAAGGTCGTTATTCCATCCAAAGCATACGGCCGGCCCCGTATCCGCGAAGCGATGGGCCGGCACATATCCATGAAGTGGTGTGGGAACCGGGGAAAGATGAGCCGTACTATATCAACGAAACGGTTTTTGAAGACGACGTGCATGTAACCGAGCGATATCGGAAAAATGAACGAGGCCCCGGCGGCAGCGGAACTATCGACCTGAAGCGTGGCGCCGACGGGATTTGGACAGGCCGGCGCGACATAACCCTGAAATAAACAACAAAAGAGGCCGCCTCTGTGAAGAGACGGCCTCTGGAAGTTTTTGCGTTTGCAATGTATTTTACTTCAGGTTGAAAGCGCCGTTACCAACGAGGTAACCTTTGTTGTAAATTTCAACCGTGTACTTGCCTTTTACAAAGTTCTGGCCAGGCTGCCATGCACCGCAGACATTGGTCTCGCCGTTGTCGTAGTTGCAGGTAGCAACCGTGGTGTAGCGGTACTCGATCTCGTTGCGCTTGTCCTGGGCAACACCCGAACCGAGGCTTTCGATTGCGAGCGGAGCACCGGTCGGGTCAACTACGCGGATGTAGAACGTCTCTTCGCCGGAAGGAACCACTTCGTTGGGTTCGGTCGTAAAGCAGATGTTCAGTTTGTCCACTTTGCTGGCGCGCGACTTGGTCTTCTCTTTGCCGCTGCTGCGTACGTCTACAGCCTTGACCGTTACGTTTTTCACGCGGATAGCGGAAGCGATGTCAACTTTCTTGCTGAGTTGTGCGCGCTCGGTTTCCAGTTGCGTTTTTTCCGAGATCAGCGCAGCCTTTGCCGTACTTTCCTCCTGGAGTTGCGTTTGTGTTTGATTAAGTGACGTGCTCAGTTCCTGATTTTGAGAAGAGAGTTGAGTGTTGCTCTCTGTCAGTTCGCCTACCTGCTTTTTCAGGTTGTCGATTTCAGTCAGGTACTGGTTTTTCTGACGTTCGAAGCTGGACATTGCGCCGCGGTACTCCTTGTTTTTCTGGATCAGGCCGGCGATTTCGTTTTTGCTGGTTTCCAGTTGCTGCAATTGTTCGTTGATCTTGGCATCAAGTTCAGCATTGATGCCTTTTTGCTGCTCGGCTGCGTGACGGCATCGTTGTACTTTGTTTCCAGTTCATTCATTGCCTCCTTCTGCTGCGTCAGTTCCATGGTAGTAGTATCCAGCTGCTTGCTGGTGTTGTATTTACTAACCAATAAAAACACGCACAGGCCGAGTAGTGCAGCGATGGCAACGCCCATAATGGTCGTGAGACGCTTCTGATTGTTGTCTTCGTTGTTGCCGTAATTCGGAGTAGTGGGCTGATTGAAATTGGTGGGTGTGCTCATATCAGATAAAAAGTGTGATGAAAGGTTTAACGTTAGAATTTGATGTCAAAATTTTCATCATAGGCGCGACCGGCATAAAGCAAGGTTGTGATAGCAGAAATTTAAACGGTTGTGTTTTGAAAAGTCACGGCATAAACCGCGTTTGGTCGTTCTTTATTGCATTTTGATCGTATGATTTATTCCAATTTTTTTTTGCAAACCACTCTATTCTGTTGATTGTCAGTAAAATAAAAATACAGGGCCAACGGAAATTTTTTTGCTTTCCGGTAAGGTCTTCATCCATCTCCCGGGAAGCCTTACCTTTGTGCGTCACTCATTTTTGGGCGCTGCCCACCTTATGAACCCATACGTTTATGTCGCTTTTTGAAACTTTCGACCTGTACAATATTCTGTTTCTCGACATCGAAACGGTGCCGGGAACCCGCGACTTTGAAGAACTGAACGAAGAACTGCAGGAATTGTGGGGCATCAAGAGTCGCTCTATCTTGCGCAAGACGCAGGATGAACTGGAATACGATGAAATTGCGGATGCCTACAACACCCGGGCGGGCATTTATGCCGAATTTGGAAAAATCGTGTGCATTTCTGTCGGGTTCCTCACCCGGCAGCCCGACAGCAATGAACCGCTGCTGCGGCTAAAGTCATTCACCAACCACATGGAAGCCGGCCTGCTCGACGATTTCAGCGAGGTATTGAACAAACATTTCAACAATCCCGACAAGTTTGCCATCTGCGGCCACAACATCAAGGAGTTTGACATTCCGTATATCTGCCGCCGTATGATGGTCAATCAGTTGCCTTTCCCGCGCATGCTCGATATTGCGGGTAAAAAGCCCTGGGAAACCAAACACTTGCTGGATACGATGGAACTCTGGAAGTTCGGCGACATCAAAAATTACACTTCCTTGCGTTTGCTGGCCGCCATATTCGGCTTCCCTTCCCCGAAAGACGATATGGACGGAAGTGAGGTGGCCGGGGTCTACTGGGAAGAGCGCGATCTCGACCGTATTGCTGCGTATTGTGAAAAAGATGTCCTGGCAACCGTACAACTATATCTTAAAATGCGGCGCATGCCTGTACTCAACAGCGAACAAATCGTTATAGTCAGGTGAGCCAAACCCAGTCTGTTGCAAAAACATACCACGTTATTACACATGAGAAAACATATCGTTGCTCCATCCGTGCTGGCCGCCGATTTTACGCGGCTTGCCGAAGAAATTGAAATGGTCAACAACAGCGAGGCGGACTGGTTCCATCTCGACGTAATGGATGGCCGTTTCGTCCCGAACATCACATTCGGCATGTTCATCGTCGAAGCCATCGGTAAAATGGCCCGAAAGCCCCTCGACGTGCATTTAATGATCGTGGAGCCGGAAAAATATATTGAAGCATTCCGAAAAGCCGGCGCGCACGTCATCACTGTCCACGCTGAGGCCTGTCCGCACCTGCACCGCACCGTTCACAAGATTCGGGAAACCGGCGCCATGGCAGGTGTTGCACTCAATCCCCATACACCGGTTCAGGTGCTGGAAAATATAATCGAAGATATTGATCTGGTCTGCCTGATGTCGGTGAATCCGGGCTTTGGCGGACAAAAGTTCATTTACAACAGCCTGCCCAAAACGCGCAAGTTGCGGGAGATGATCGACGCGGCCAATTCCAGGGCGCTGATCGAAATTGACGGCGGGGTAGGCATGCAGAATGCAGAATCGCTCCTGCAGGCGGGCGCAGATGTGCTGGTAGCCGGCAGCAGCGTCTTTGGCGCCGGCGACCCGCCCGCAACGATTCGGGCCTTAAAAGCGTTTCAACCGGTGTTTGACTTTTAAAGCATGAAGAAAATAGACAAACTCGTGGTGTCCAGCCTTTTGGGGCCGTTCGTCGTCTCGTTCGGCATCGCCCTGTTTGTGCTGGTCATGCAGATTTTATGGCTCTATATCGACGAAATTGCAGGAAAGGGGGTCAGCATTTTTATCATGATCGAGTTGATCGGTTATATGTCCGTATCGATGTTTCCGCTGGCACTACCCATCGCCGTTCTGATTGCTTCGGTGATGGTCATGGGCAATCTGGCCGAGCGTTATGAATTGTCGAGCATGAAATCGGCAGGCGTGCCGCTCATCCGCATTATGCGCGGACTGATCGTCTGGGCGATGGCCACGAGTTTGTTTTCTTACCTCTGCTCCGATTTTATCATCCCACTGGCTACACTTGAATTCAAGTCGCGGCTCACCGATATCCGGAGGCAGAAACCGGCACTGGCGCTGGAAAAAGGCATTTTCAACGAAGATTTCCGGCAGTTTGTGATCCGTATTGGCGACAAGGAACCCGACGGCGAGACGATCAGCGACGTGATGATTGAAAATCAAACAAATACGGGCAAACTAAAATTCAATAAAATTCTGGCCGACAGCGGCCAGATGTACACTACCGACGACAGGCGGTATTTTGTGATGAACCTTTTTAACGGAACGCAATACCAGGAACCGGGTGTGCAGGGGGAGAAGCAAAAAGGCGCGCATCCCTTTATCCGAACAAATTTCAAATCGTGGACAAAAGTGTGGGATATGAAGGAGTTTGAACTCGTGAGCAGCGATAAAGACAATTTTGCCAACAACAGGGCATTTCTGAGTATGAACCAACTGCGGGCCAATATCGATTCGCTCGCCACGATCATGGAAAGCGGGAAACAGGCTATTGTCGACGATCTGTTACAACCCCTCAAGCGACAACCTTTAAAACCCCAACCTGTTCGAAAGGATTCAACAAGGGTTGCATCCAACATAAAGATCAACAAGATCAGCAAAGCCGTAGCCAAACAATTCCAGGCCGGTAAAATAGAAGAATCGGCGCCCAGAAAGCCCAAACTGCCCACCCAGGAGATAAAAAAGCCGCTCGATCAATACACCTCTTTTGACGAGACTTTCCGGATCGAGGACAGGGAGGCGTTGTTGAAGGAGGCCTTTACGCGGTCCCGCAGCGGCACTTCTGCGGTGGAAACCCGCCAGTCCCAGATCAACGGACGGCGTACCGAGTACGTCAAAACAGGCTACGAATTGTATATCAAATACAGTTACGCCCTGGTATGCTTTATTTTCCTGTTTATCGGCGCGCCGATGGGGGCTATCATCCGAAAGGGCGGTTTCGGGTATCCGATACTGGTGTCCATTATCTTTTTTGTGACCTTTATTATGCTCGCCATTCTCTGTAAAAAACTGGCGGAGACGTACCTTATGACTCCGTTTTGGGCAGCCATGGTACCTTGCCTGATATTGGTGCCTATCGGCGTTTTCCTCACCCGTAAGGCCATGAACGATTCGCAGTTGTTCAGCACGGATCGCCTTGACCGCCTGATCCGGTATTTGCGGGTCCGTTTCCAAAAACAAAACCCTGCCGCTGCGTCATGAAAAATATATGGGGCAACTCGTGGTTCATGATTCCGGCTCTGTTGTTTTTTAACGGCGGACTGCTGGTGCTGTATTATGTTTCCTACGGCGATGAGATTCTGTATTTCAACGACCTGCGTGAGGAGCCGTTCAATACTGTTTTCCGGCTGATCACGTATCTGGGTGAAGCCTATGCTTTTTTCCTCTTTGGCGTGGCGGCCATGTTCTGGCGCTGGCGTTATGCCCTGCTCATTGCCCTGACCGGGCTTATTACCCTTCCCACCTCTTTTATTATCAAGGACAGTTTCGGCACCGACCGGCCGATAACCTATTTTACCAACCGGGATATGCGCCAGGATGTCGTGACGGTACCTGGTGTTGTACTCAATACCGGTCAAACGAGTTTTCCTTCCGGCCATTCCATGGCTGCATTTGGCCTGTACAGTATGCTCACGCTTATCGCCGGTAAAAGACGTCGACGGCTCGGTTTGCTTTTTGCGTTGACGGCTATCCTGGTGGCGGTTTCCAGAATATTTCTGGTGCAGCATTTTTTGTCAGATATTCTGGCAGGCGCCTTGCTTGGCCTGGTGGTCAGCGGACTGGTGTGGCGGCTCGATAGCACAGACTTGTTTCGGCGATGGCCCCTGCTTGACTCTGGGTTGCTCCCGCGCAACGATCGTGTTGCCTGAGTTTTTCCACCGGCTCAGACCAGATTTTCCTGCACAAACCCGGAAATGCCCTGCCAGTCGTCCGGGTGAAATACTTTCCAGTCGCCGTGTTTCCTGAACCAGGTGGCCTGCCGTTTGGCATAGTTGCGTGTGTGTTGCTTTATCTTTTCCAGGACTTCTGTCCGGCTGATCTTTCCGTCAAAAAAATCAAACCATTCCTCATAACCCACAGTGCACAGTGCCGGCCGGTCGCGATAGGGCAGCAAACGCAGCGCCTCCGATTCAAGTCCGGCGGCGATCATGGCGTCGACCCTTTGCTCAATCCGGGCATACAATTCAGGGCGGGGCATATCGAGCAGGATAAAAACGGGCGTAAAGGCTCTTGTCTTTTTGTTTTTATTCAGAAAATCCGAATAAGGCCGACCCGTTTCGACGCATACTTCCAGCGCGCGCCTGAGCCGGGCGGGGTTTTGCCGGTCCACGGTATTGAAATAAAGCGGATCGCGCGAAGCGAGTTGCTGCTGTAGCCATGCTTTCCCGCCCTGGCGTTCGCCTTCGGCCACCAAAGCCTTCGTTTCATCCGATACTTCAGGAAAAACATCCAGCCCTTCGCAGACCGCCCTGATATAGAGTCCGGAGCCTCCGGCGAGCACGGCAATATCCTTTTTTTCAAAAATAGTATCGAGCACGCCGAGGGCTTCCCGTTCAAAGTCGCCCACGCTGAAATCGTCCGTAACATGGAGCGAGTCGATAAAATGGTGGCGGACTTCGCTTAGTTCGGCGGCGCCGGGTTTGGCGGTTCCTATGCTCATTTCCCTGTAAAATTGCCTGCTGTCGGCCGACAGGATTTCCGTGCCGTATTGCCTGGCCAACCGGATCGCGAGTGCCGTTTTGCCCGTTGCCGTAGCGCCGCCTATAACAAGGAGGTATTTCATAAAGAAAACAATGTTTTTATTTGCGCCATGAAATTCAGTCTCCGGCGCCAAAGTACGGGAAAACTGTATCCATATATCGAGATACTGAGCCACACGATGTACTGGGGCTTTTTCCGAAAGGTGCATTTGCATCATATTTCCGGTGTTCCCACGGATAAGCCTGTGTTGTTGGCGGCGAACCACCCGACGGCATTTGTCGACCCCTGCCTGTTGTGCTCCTATCTTCATCCGCCCATATACAACATGACCAGGGGGGATATTTTCAGAAAGCCGTTTTTCCGTAAACTGATGGAGGGAATCAATATGTTCCCGGTCTATCGTGTTCGCGACGGATATTCCGGCCGCGACCGCAACGATGAGGTTTTTGATTTTTGCGTCGACAAACTGCACCAGCAGCGTGTGGTGACCATTTATGTAGAAGGGGAACACCATCTGGAAAAACGGGTGCGCCCGGCGCATAAAGGCATCGCTCGGATTGCATTTGCCGCCTTTGAACAGCACAACCTGGAGGACCTGCTGGTCATCCCGGCAGGCTGTAGTTATGTGTATGGCGACAGGCCTCGCGATGAAGCGATGGTGACCATCGGAGATCCGATCCTGGTGCGGGATTATTGGGAAGAATATCAGCGGGAACCGGGTACGGCTATACAAAGGCTTTGCAACGACATCGAACAGGCTTTAAAAACCGTGTGTTTTCATGTAGAAAACCCGAAAGACGACGCCCTTGCCGAACAGTTGCTGGAGTTGCACCGAAGCAATTCTCCTCAGCCGGCCCTGCCCATTGTCACGCACCACAATCGACGTTTTTTTCGCGAAAAGGCAGTGCTGGACCGCTTGAATGTGATGTCCGATGATATAAAAATGCAGATTCAGGAACAAACGGACCGCTATTTCGGTCGCCTGAAACAGCATGGGCTTGAGGATGAAGCGCTGATGAATCCCGGCCGGGCCAACCCGGTATGGCTGTTGTTCTTTGCGGCAGGCTTGCTTCCATTTTTGGCCGGTTACGCGGGCAGCTGGCCATTTGTCCGGCTGGCCAAATGGCTGGCGGATAAAAAAGTGACAAAACGGGAATTCTATTCCAGTGTGCGGATGGGGGCAGGATTCCTGATAGGCGCGTTGTATTACTTTATTTTGCTCCTGGTCTGCTGCATGACCCTTCGCCCGCAATGGATTGCTTTGGGATTGTCGCTGCCGGCGCTGGGCTGGTTTGCGGAAATGTACCGGGAAGCATGGATAAGATGGACAGCTGCACGCCGGGCACAGCGCTGTACAGAACGCGATCGCTTACTGGAGTTGCGCGGGCAGATTAATTTTTCCTGGCCGGAATAGTAGCTCTACTCCGTTTCTTCCAGTACGACAAAACCAGGGTCGAAGGGTTTGATCTTGTCTTTTATTTCTGCAATAAACCGGTCGCCGTATTTCAGGATATAAGGCATGAAATTATCAAAACGCTCCTGCAGGCCGTTGCCCGGGAAAAGTTTTTCTTTCAGCGACTGTATCTGGTTGATGGTAACCTCGTGTTTTTGCTTTTCGGCCCGGATGAGTCTGTTTTGCCAATGTTCCAGCCCCGACACCGCCTTGACCTCCTCGGCCCGAACGGCTTTTTCGAGGGTAGGATCAATGGCCGATGCTTTTTCTACAAGACTGTCGTATATCCGGCGCAAGGCTGACGTCTCCTGTTCGAGGCTCACCTCCACGGCAGCCTGTGCTTCTACGTAAGTCCGGATGAGTGTGTCTGTGTCACTGAATATCTGTTCTGCACTGAAGCCGAATTTTCCGAGTTTTTTGACGGCATCCCGATCGAGCCACATCACGGAATGGCGGCGCACCAGCATGGGAAACGCCACTCCGAAATGTTCAAAAAGCGGCATGCGCTCCAGCCAGTAGGCAAGTTCGCCGCCGCCGCCCACATAAGCGAGGTTGGGCAGGATCATCTCCTGGTACAAGGGGCGCAACACGACATTCGGACTGAATCGTTCCGGGTATGTTTCGACCTCGGCAAGTATCTCCGTTTTGTTGAATACGAGGATCGGTATTCAGCACTTTATATACGCCATCTTCTGCGACAATCCGCTCGCGCATGCCCGGCAGCAAATAGAACAGGTTGATTTCTCTCGGCGTTGCCTGGGTTTTGAAACCCAGTTCATTCAACCGGGCGGTGGTATTGTTCACAATCCGGAAAGACGGCTGTTCCAGCAGTTCTTCCTTCAGCACGGGTATAAAGTGCCTTTTCAGTCTCGGATCGTTCATGTTCAACACCACAAGACCGTAGGCGCCAAACAAATCGTGCAGCATGGCCTGGGTGGCTGCGCCTATGGTTTTTTGCTGCGTATAGGCTGCGTTCACCCTTTCGAACAAGGCCTTTGCGCCATCGCTTTCTCCCAGGATACCTTTTAGTTCGGAAAGGACGGATGTGAGTCCAGCCGTGGACATGCTGCCTACGGCGCCGGTTTCGTCCGATTGCCAGACCAGTTTTTTGTTGAACAAATGGATGCTGTTCAGTTCTTCCAGATCGTGGTCTTCGCTGCCCAGCACAAATACCGGAACAATACGCCGGCCCTGGGCGCTGTCCTGCACCGCCCCGGCGAGGTTGATCGCAGTGAGGGCTTTGTACAGAAAATACAAAGGACCAAGGAAGAGGCTGGGTTGGTGTGCGGTGGTTATGGTAAAGGTATTGTCCTCGCGAAGCGCTTCAATATTATCCCGGACGTTCTTGTGCTCCGGTAAACCGGCATATTGATCCTTTAAAACGCTCACCAGGTCGGCTCGTGGAAATATTGTCTTTGCTTTGGTCTGGATGACTTCAGCGAAGGACTCCATGCGCGGCGCATATTGGTAAAAAGGGGCCAGTTGCGCGTCTCCACAAGCATAAGCAACGTCTGTTTTGGCCAACTGGGGTACTTTGTCAAAAGGCAGGAGGGTTTTATGCATTTGATCTTGATTTCGAGGCTGGTTAACAAGTCAGCGTGGGCTTTGTTCGCTGCATTACCCAACTTTCATTAACGAAGCAGGGCTACATCGCCCCAAATCGATTGTGGTTTGCCATCGCACAGCACGTCAATCCTGAAGACATAAACGTCGGATGGGCCGGGCTTGCCTTTTATCTGCCCATCCCAGAAAACATCGCCGAATCCTTCATATACCTTTTCCCCCCAGCGGTCGTAAATCGCCAATCCTCCGATGGCTTCGGCGCCCTCGAACGGCACCACGCGAAATACATCGTTAACCCCGTCGCCGTTTGGCGTAAAGGCATTGGGAATGTTGAGCCGGAAGGGGTCGCAGGGGGGCAAAACAATTATCCTGTAGGTAATCAGTGCGTCACAGCCATTGTCGTCGGTTACGGTGAGCTGGTATTCCGTATAGCCGGTATCGGGGGAAACGACAATGCCGGGGCAATTCAGGCAACTGGAATCGGCAGGAAACCATACATAATTTTCAAAGCCGGCCGGACCGTCTAATGCAACAGACTGGCCGGGAGCGCTGAATATCGTATCACCATCCGATACCTGGGGCAGGGGCAGGGCGATCGCCGTAATGCAATGTACGCTGTCACAGCCGTTTTCAGCCGTAAACGTCCTGCATATCTGGCCGCCTTGCGTGAGGAGGGTGTCGTAAACGGCAAGGGTGTCGCCCGTGCAAAAACTGCGGCTTTCGTTTGTGCCGGGACTTGGGAGCACCTGGAGTGCCTGAAATATGAGACTGTCGCAACCGGCGCTGTTTTTAAGGGTAATGGAGTAAATACCGGGTAAATCTGTCGCAGTCCCCAAGACATCGATTTTTTCGCCCTGGCAAGTGGTCAGCGCAGGCAACTGAACCGTGTCGGGGAGGTTCACCGTGACGAAAGTCGCAGCCGTTCCGGTACATCCGTTTGCAAAAGTAACTGTCAGGTCGTAAGCCGTGCTCGAGGCGGGCGTCAGTATCTGCTGTGCCAGGTCCGGCATGACGACCCCTGGCCCACTCCAATGGTAGGTCTGTCCGGCAGGCGCGGCAAGGAGCACGATTTCTTCGCCTTTGCAGATCGTATTTTGCTCCGGATTGATGGCGACAGGAGGTGTGCCGAACAGCAGTTCGAACCGGTGCCGGACGGTACAACCCGGCGATGATTCTTCGAGGATCAGCGAGATGCTTTGTCCGGGTTGGGTGCCGGATGGCGGGGTGTAAGTCGTCGATGCGCAGTCGGTGCATTCGATTCCATTTGCCGCAAGCCATTGATAGGTAAAACCGGGCATGGCCATTGTTCCCACCGGTACGGTTTGCAGTTCGCAATATTCCTGCGCATCATTCATAACGGAGAATTGGTCTGGCGCCAACAATACATCGGTGCAGGTGCAGTTGTCGGCAGCGGGCAATACAATCAACAGATCGCACAAAACGCCTGCATCTATAATCTGACCGACAACAAGTCCGATACTGTCGCCGGGGGCAAGTATTGTTGTGCCGGTCAGGGTTTGGAGCAGGATGTCGGCAGGGTCGACGACTCCGTCGTTGTTGGTATCCTGCCAAATTTGAACGGTTACTCCGTTTGCGGGAACACTTCCCGTATTGTTTACAAAAACAGTCACCGCAGCCTGGTCGCCGGTCACCACAATATCCGTTTCACCAAGTGCAAGTTCCGGATGCAACGGCTTAAGGATCAATATTGCCTCGCCGGTAGCCGCATAGACGGCGCAAGGCATGCCGGTCGTCTGGCAGAACGCTTCCGTCCGCACCCTGGTTTGCATCAACAGGGACAAGTCGATACATCCCGCCTCGTTGTCGAAGGCAACCGTAAATTGAAATTCGATCGCAGTGCCCGGCGCAGCGCCCGCAGGCAAAGCCAGGCGCAAGGTATTCCCTTCCTGGATCGGCGGACCTGCGGGCCCGTTTTGCACGGGCAGGTAGGAGCCCTGAACATACGCAACGCCTGCCGGCAGCAAGAGGTAGATACTGTCGCCGGCGGATGGTGACCCCAGCAGGGTAACGCCGGCAACCAGCACCTGGGCGCCGCCACAATAAGCGGGGAGCGGGCTCAGCGGATTCAACGTGGAAACCACGCCGTACGCCGGATTGAGTCCGTCGATGGCCAACGGATTGCCCGGCTTGTTTAACACATTGGTGGGTCGACCGCAGGGTTCGGCGCCCCGCGTGCCATAGATGAGTTGTGTGTTGGCGACAAAACCACAGCCGGCTGTTGTTCGGAAACGTATCCTGAACGCGTGCAAGGGGGCCTGATCTACCCCTGGCAATCCATTCGCCGCAATATCCGGCAGGATACCGGCAATATGCCATTGATACAGGTTGCCGGCCAGATTTTCAGGGTCGTCGAGCGGTATAAATGCGCTGCCAACCGGATAGGCGATTTCACAGGAGCCTTCGACTATGGAAAGCCCCGGAGGTAGTTTCACCGTGGCAAACGGCTCATAGGCAAAGCCGGTCTTGGCATTGAAAATTTCAAATTCGAAATATCCTGAAGTGTCGCAAATGGCGATTGCAGCAGGCTCCTGGAGTACTTCCAGTTCCAGTTCCGGTTTTTGCAGACGCAGGATAACCGGGTAGGTATCGCGACCACAGGACACTTCCTCGGGGGCCGACAGCAGCGTGCAGTTCCAGCCGAATACAATTAACAGGGTATCGGACTCGCACGAAGTGTTTTTTCCCGCCAGCCTGAACTTTTTCTGGGAAAATGACCCGATGGTACCGGTGCTGTACACACCGTTTTGCGCCGTGATGTTTTGGTTTTGAGGCAAAAGGGACAGGGTGAAATCGCTGGACTGTCCGCCGGGCGAAACCAGGGTGACCCATGTGTTTATTGCCTGTGGGACGGTGGTGTTATTCAGGCTGAATTCAAGGTCAAAATCGCTGGTTGTCATAATCACCACACTATCGGTCGTATTAAATTCCAGCCCCGGCACGTTGGAGAAAAAGCCGATCTGGTTGACGACCGAGTCTTTTTTGGTATGACTGGAGCCGTTGAGGCATCCGTAAAATTGGGTGGTAAAATATTGAACGGAACTGTCCGGAAGCGCAAAATGGCAGTCGGGCAAAAAAGCGATGTTACTCCGAAGCATGAAGCCTTCGTCTACGGGCATTGCGAATGCAGGCTGGAAATCGATATGCAAATAATCGGGCGACTGGCTGAACGGCAGATCAAGATTGCTCATCCAGGGCAGGCTGTCCTGCAAAACGAGGTATTCCAGTTTGGCAGAGGCCGCCTGTAATCCACCCGGAACGGTTTGCCGGTAATCCGACAGGCGGGCGAGCGGGCGTACTTCGTAGGGGAACATGTTTTCCCGGGCGATCCGGAGGGCGTAATGGAATTTTTTGGGCTCAAGGGAATTTTCGCAGACCCTGATGCTGAACGTGTTGGCCGAACGCGAGGTGCGAAAGCCTGAATATTGCAGTTTCCGGTGGGGTTGTTCCTGGTAAGCGTACAGTTTTCCGCCTTCACTTAACGCTGTGCGGAAGCCGACGAGCGGCGGGTCGGGGCTGTTGCCCGAACTCGGTCTGAAATTCAGGTCAATCTTGAAATCGGTATACACCACCAGCGAATCGCCAAAATCAAGGGTCCCTTTCGGCAGGCATCCCGCCTGGAACAGATTTTTCAGCGAAAAGTAGAACCGGAACTTCTGGCTCGACAGGTCATCGATTTTTTGTGGCGGCCAGGTGTTGACCTGGTTGATGGAGAAAAAGTTTTTGTCGTCTTTGTAGGCGAGGTCGTCCAGCAAACAGCCGTATTCCGTGCCGTCGGCATACCGGATATGCAGGCTGTCTTGCAGGAATTTAAACTGGCTGGAACTGGAAAATGTTGTTTCTGCCGATTGCGTGAGGAAAAAGTCGTTGTTCTGTGGCCCGCCCATGTCGCTTCCGACGACCTCGTGCCAGATGGAACGCCCGAACTCAACCAGCATGCCGCCGGAATCGACCACGCCGCCGTATTCCACCCGAAGGGTATCGCCTGCTAAAAAACGGTCGCGTCGAA
>JADJRC010000011.1 GCA_016712415.1 Lewinellaceae bacterium
TGGACAAATACTCCGTGCTTATGCCTAAAATCGTATTGACGCTGCTCTTCCTGCCTTTTTTTAACCCCACCCTGCACGCTCAACTCAACTTCGAACAAATCGGGCACCTGCCCTACCCTTCCATCGCATTGGCGGGTTGCAAGGGTTTTGTAGACAGCACAGGCCGCGAATGGGCGCTTGTAGGGACCAGTATCGGTTTGAGCCTTGTCGACCTGGAAAATCCAACGCAGCCGGTCGAACGGTTCGCCGTGCCGGGGCTCCAGAACGGCTGGCGGGAAATGGCGCTCTGGCAGGGTTTCGCCTATGTGGGTTCGGAAGCCCAGGGCAGCGGCATCACGATCGTCGACCTGCGCAGCCTGCCCGATACCGTGACCTGGAAAACCTGGTTCGGCGACGGCGCCTACGACAGCCTCGTGCAACACAACCACACCTTACAAACCTATGAAGGCAGACTCTATATCTTTGGCGGTGGCAACGTGACCAATGGAGCGACTATCGCCGATCTGAGCGACCCCTGGAACCCGCATATTGTGGGAAAATATACGCTGAACAATGTGCATGACGGGTATATACGCGGCGACACCCTGTGGACCAGTGAAATATTTGAAGGACAATTCGCCGTCGTCGATATATCGGACGTCACAGACCCGCAACTGATCCTTACGCATCCCACGCCCGGCAATTTTAACCACAATACCGAACTCTCCGGCGACAGCAAAATACTGTTCACCACCGACGAAAAATCCGGCGCACCGCTGGCCGCTTTTGATGTATCGGACCTGGACAATATCACCCTGCTCGACAAATATTTTCCAAGTCAGGTGCCCCAGGGAATGGTGCACAACGTCCGGGTGTTCGGCGATTTCCTGGTCAATCCCTCCTACGGCGGCCAATTGACTATCGTTGATGCCAGCCGGCCCGATAACCTGATCGAAACGGCCTGGGTGACGCAGGGCAATGCGCTGATCTGGGATGCCTGGCCGTACCTTCCCTCCGGTATTGTGTTCTCGACGGCCCGCAACGCCGGTTTGTTTATTTATCAACCGACCTACCAGCACGCCGCCTGGCTCGAAGGCACGGTGACCGACTCGCTGACCGGGCAGCCGCTGGGCAACGCCAGGGTTTTTGTGCTCAATACGCCCAATGCTGACACCACGAAAACCAATGGACTGTACAAAACCGGTGCGGCCATGCCTGGAAGTTACACCCTGGAGGTGCTGCGCAGCGGATACCACAGCAAAACCATTTCCAATGTCGCCCTGGAAAGCGGTGTAGTGACGGCGCTTGATATAGCCCTGGTTCCTGAAGTTGTCGCCACCGGGCAACCGGACCCGAGCTTCGGCATAACGGTCTACCCCACCCTTTTCGACGATCAACTGACGGTGGAAATACCTGCCGGCAGTGCGGGTGTTTTACAGAAGTCGACCCTCCGCCTGCTCGATTTTTCGGGAAAAACGGTTTTGGAAACGCATTTGAACGGCCCGCGTACGGTATTGAACGGGCTTCATCGGTTGCCCGCAGGCATATATGTGGTGGATGTGGCAGACAGGTACAGGTGTAAACTGGTGAAACAGTAGGGGGTTCCCGCTGATTGGCGCATAAGAGGTGGTTTCCCGCTGATTTACGCAGAGAAGGGGTTCCCGCTGATTGACGCAGAAAAGGGTTTCCCGCTGATTGGCGCAGAAAAATCTCGCTGATTTACGCAGAAAAAGGGTTTCCCGCTGATTGACGCAGAAAAATCTCGCTGATTTACGCAGAAAAAGGGTTTCCCGCTGATTGCGCAGAAAAATCTCGCTGATTGCGCAGAAAAAGGGTTTCCCGCTGATTGACGCAGAAAAATCTCGCTGATTTACGCAGAAAAGGGTGAGGGGCAGGGCAAACGCATCAAAATCTTGTGTGACCTCGGAGAGGTCTAACGTTTGTAGAAACAACCAGGGTTACGAGATTTCACGACCTCGGAGAGGTCTAACGTTTGTATCATTCATCCCCATGTTCGACCTCTCCGAGGTCGTGTAACCGGGGGAAACCGGTGATTCTACAAACATTAGACCTCTCTGAGGTCATTCCGGATTTTGATGCGTTTGCCCTGAGGGGGAGGGGCCGCAGATTGACAGGGAATAGAAGGCAGAGGTGGCACAGGATTATGTACATCTGCGCTTTTCTGCGGGGTTTTTCTGCGTAAATCTGCGGGAAACCCCTTTTCTGTGCAAATCTGCGGGAATCCCTTTTCTGCGCAAATCAGCGGAAAACCACCTCTTATGCGTAAATCAGCGGGAAACCCCTTCTGCGGGAAAATAACGCCTCATCCGCCTACCTTTGCCCCATGCTTGAAATATTGAAGAAGGGTGATCCTTTCCCCGATCCGTTTCCCAAAGGCGCACTCCTGCTGGTCGACAAGCCCCTGGCCTGGACCTCGTTCGACGTGGTAAACAAGGTGCGCCACCTGCTGCGCAAACGCCTCGGCGTGAAAAAACTCAAGATCGGTCATGCCGGCACCCTCGACCCGCTCGCTACCGGCCTGCTTATCCTGTGTGTCGGCGACTATACCAAAAAAATAGAATCCTTGCAGGTATTGCCCAAAACATATGCCGGAACCTTCACCTTCGGCGCTACTACACCTTCCTTCGATCTCGAAAAAGCCGTGGACGCCA
This sequence comes from Lewinellaceae bacterium, assembly GCA_016712415.1. Taxonomy (GTDB): domain Bacteria; phylum Bacteroidota; class Bacteroidia; order Chitinophagales; family Saprospiraceae; genus M3007. The sequence goes on from JADJRC010000011.1 coordinate 2,652, forward strand.
CTTTTCCGACAGCACACCTGAACCTGGAGATGCTCCTCGCCGCCGGCAGGCAATTTACCGGGGAAATCCTCCAGATCCCGCCGGTTTTTTCTGCGGTGAAAGTCGACGGCCGGCGTCTCTACAAAAACGCGCGAACGGGTGAAGAAGTGGAACTGCCGGAGCGCAGCGTCCATATCGAACGCTTCGAATTGCGATACCTGCGACCCGTGCAGCAATCGCCGGAACCCGTACCGCCGATGGTGATCAGTAAAAAAGGCGCGCCAATTATGCTGCATCCCGACTATCCCGAAGGGCTGCAGGTCGATTTCGAGGTCGTTTGCAGCAAAGGCACCTACATCCGTTCGCTGGCACACGACCTCGGGCAGGCCGTCGGCAGCGGCGCCTACCTCAGCAAGCTCCGCCGCACCGGCACAGGCGGGTATTCGGTGGATGATGCGTGGGTAATGGAAGATATGGAACAGTGGGTAAAGTGATAAGTGTTAAGTGATAAGTGATAAGTGTTAAGTGATAAGTGTTAAGTGATAAGTGTTAAGTGATAAGTGTTAAGTGTTAAGTGATGCCGCTACTTAACACTTAACACTTATCACTTACCACTCCATTTATGTCTTGGTTTGTCCAAAAGCCGGATTATTTACAACACCGCATATCAGGGAGTTCTTACTTTGTAGCGGAAACCTGTAATGATGAAAATCTCCGCCTGCATTTTTTTGCTGCTGCTTGTGGCGTTTACCGGCCACGCACAGACGTTTATGCCTGTCCACAGTCCCGTACTTGAACAGGAGGTCGCTTTCGAGATGGCCAACGAGTGCTATATTTTTTTCGATAATTTCTCTGGCGATACGTTGCAATTGCGCTGGCGCAGCCTGTCGGTAAATGCGCCCGCAGACTGGGTCATGGACCTCTGCGATTACGGCCTTTGCTATGCAGGCATTCCTGCAAATGGCAGCATGAACCCTGTTTACGACACCATTCAGCCTTACCTGAAACTCATCGTGCAACCCGGAACAAGTCCCGGCTCGGGCTGGATATGGTTTCGCGTGTTTGAAAAAGACAACGAGGACAACTATGTGGACGTCTTTTTCAGCCTGTTCACGCCCGGCACAACGGGAAGTACAGAGCCCGACGCGCCGACATTTGAAGTATATCCCAATCCCGCCAGCGATCTGCTGTTCCTGGAGAACAAGAACGACCGCCCGCAGTGGGCACGGCTGCTGGATGCGGCCGGCCGTACGGTTTGGGGACAATCGATCAGCGCCGGCGGGCAGGCAACCATCGAAGTTTCGGCGTTTTCGGAAGGCTGGTACTTTTTGAGAACAGCGGGAAGCCACCAAACGCAAAAAATACTCATCCAACGATAGTCTCTCTTTCCCCTTTGGCGCTACAAACATTTACAACATGAAAAACATCATCACCTTCCTGCTGTCCTGCCTCTCGCTGACGGCACTGATCGGCCAGGCCATCAACGAAACGCGCGTTGCGCTGGTTTCTGCTTCTGCGACGGAAACCGTGCTTCACCTGTCGCTCACAGGGGCTGACAGGCAGGCAGTCGTCACGCCACAGGGCGAGGCATTAGTGATCAGTATACCGGAGGGCACACCCCTCCTGCAGGAAGGCAACCCGGATGTACCCAAGTTCGCCACAGCGCTCGCAATACCGGCGACCGGCAACATGGAGGTAGAAATACTGTCTTCAGAGTTCCAGGACTTTTCCGACGTGTCGGTAGCGCCGTCGAAGGGCAACCTGAAGCGCAACATCGACCCGGCTACCGTGCCGTACACCTTTGGGACCACCTATGAGCACGACGCGTTTTTTCCAGGCAAACTGGCCGAACTGAAACAACCTTTTGTGATGCGCGACGTGCGTGGCCAGGCCCTGTGGATTTACCCGGTGCAGTATAATCCCGTCTCGAAAACCATGCGCGTGTACACCGGTATCACCGTTCGGGTACACCACACGGGCGGGCAGGGGGTCAACGAACTGTCCGGCGCCACCGCCCGGGCGCGCAGCCTTGGTTTTGAGCAACTGTATCAAAACACATTTCTGAACGCGCAGGTCATCGACAAGGCGCGCAGCGGCGCTGATCCCGAAAAAATGCTGGTGATCACCTCGGAAGCCCTGCTCACCGAACTCGAGCCGCTGGTGACCTGGAAACGCCAGATGGGTATTCAAACCGAAGTAGTTACGGTAGAAGAGATCGGCTCTTCCGAATCGTCTGCCATTTATAACTACGCAAAAGACTATTATCAGAACAACGGCAACACCTACCTCCTGCTGGTGGGCGATGAGAATGCGATCCAGTCCGAAATGCGCCTGAGCGGCGGTACTCCATACACCTGCGACAATTGTTTCGGCTATATGGAAGGCGACGACCACTTTGTCGAAGTCTTCGTCGGTCGCCTGCACGCCAGCAACCCGGAGCAACTGCGGATAATGGTGAACCGTAACCTCGACTATGAAAAAACACCGCTGGTAGATGCCGCAGAAAACTGGTGCGCTACCGGCATGGCTTCCACCTCGGATCAGGGTGCAGGCATTGGCGACGACGGCCAGGCCGACTTCGAGCAGGGCAACGAATGGAAATCCAAACACCTGGATGACGGATACGAGAAATACTGGGAATTCTACGACGGTTCACATGCCGACATATCCCCAACCCCCGGCGACGAAACGGCCGACAAGGCCGGCGACCCTGTCAATACACAATTAGTCAGCCTGATGAACGGCAGGGGTGTCAGCATTTACAACTACACCGGCCACGGCTGGGAACAGGGATTGTCGAGCGGCAATTTTAATGTAGACGCCGTAGCGACGCTGCGCAACACACACCGCTACCCTATCCTGATCTCTGTTGCCTGTTGCGCCGGCAACTTCACCAACGGCGAATGCCTCGGCGAAGCCTGGCAACGCGCGGGCGACCCCGCTACCGGGGAAGCGTGGGGCGGCATCGCCGGCTTTTTCTCCAGCGACTTCCAGAGCTGGGCCCCACCCATGGAAGGCCAGGACGGCATGAACCAATACCTCGTCGATGCCGACGGGATTACCCTGCGCCCGACGATCGGCGGCATGCTCGCCTTCGGAAATGCACTCATGATCGCCGCCTACGACCAGGGCGGCGAGGTCATGGCCGACTTCTGGAATCCCTTTGCAGAGCCGACCACCATGCCACGCACCAAACTGCCGCAGCCACTGCTCGCGACACACCAGGCCGCTACGTTCATCGGCACAAGCAGCCTGACGGTGTATTCCGATGTGGAAGGAGCGCTGGTGAGCCTGTACTGGCAGGGACAAACGCTGGCCGTCGCAACTGTTGAAGGCGGCGTGGCCAACCTGAGTTTTGCTGCCCTCGACAATGTAGGCGATATCGTGGTGACCGTTTCGCAGTTCAACTATATTCCCTATCAGGGCGCCATCGGCGTAACGGCATCCGGAACGGCCTTTGTGGTCAGTCAGGGGGTTGTGCTCGACGACGTTGCCGGCAACAACAACCAGAAAGCAGACTTTGGTGAAAACGTAAAACTGAACGTCACCCTGGCCAATGTAGGCGTATTGACCGCCAATGCCACTTCGGCCACACTCAGCACGAACGACGACGGGGTTATCATCACCGATAATACCGAACTTTTCGGCGACCTCGACCCAAGCGCGGCCCTCGAGAAGGTCGCCGCCTTTGCTTTTACCGTAAACGACGATGTCGCAGATGGCCAGAAAGTGAATTTCAAACTGCACATAGCATTCAACGGCACGGAAAGTTTCGACGCCCTCATCCCCGTTACGCTACAGGCGCCGAAGTTGTCGGTCACCCAATTCATCATCGACGACGTGAGCGGCAACGGCAACGGTCGCCTCGAAAGCGGCGAAACGGCTATTGTCACCATCACCAACCTGAACAGCGGCCACAGCCCCAGCCCCAATGCGGCGGGTATACTCAGCAGCGATTCGCCTTGGCTGACCGTCAGCAGTACGATGGTATTGGGGAATATTGCCGTCAACGGCTCCGTCAATGCCGTGTTCTCGGTGAAGGTCGCCGACGATGCGCCCAAGGTAGTGCCCGCCAATTTCCACTACCAACTCGCTGCCGGCAACTACGGCCAGGAAAAAGATTACGGCCCCTTTATCATCAATCAGATACTGGAAACCTTTGAAACGCAAAATTTTGGTTCGTTCCCCTGGGTGATGGCCGGCAACAAACCCTGGCAGATCACCTCTGCCGCGCCTTATTCCGGCGCATACTGCTCCCGCTCGGGCAACATCGGCCAGAACCAGAAATCGGTGATGGAGCTGACGGTGAACGTCTCCACCGACGGCCTGATCTCTTTTGCCCGCAAAGTGAGTTGCGAGGTCGAATTCGACTTCCTGCGCTTTTCCATCGACGACGAGGAGGTCGAACGCTGGAGCGGCATCCAGACTTGGGAAGAAGTAAGTTACCCTGTAACGGCGGGCTTCCACAAGTTTACCTGGAGTTATGAAAAAGACGGGGTCGGCACCACCGGTCAGGACCGTGCCTGGGTCGACGAGATATCGCTGCCGCCGCACGAGATCGTTGTCGGCACGGGAACACCGGACGCAACGGCTTTCCGAATCGCCATATCGCCCAACCCCACGACCGGAATTGCCCTGCTGAGCGTTGAGTTGCCTTCGGAACAGGCGGCTGGTATCGAAATTTTTGACCTGGCGGGGCGCAGCGTTCAGGCGCTGCCCGTCCTGACAAGGGGCGTTGCGGGCGCCTTTACCCAAACGCTTGACCTCGGCGGATTGCCGCAGGGGGTATACCTGGTCCGGGTACAAACAGCATCGGGAACCCGTGCGGAAAAGGTGGTCAAACAGTAATGTTTATTGTTTTTTAAGCAATATTTTTCAAGCCGGTCTTGCATTGTTCGCCGGAAGCGACTACGTTTGTGCCGCACCAGTACGATAATACACATGTTAAACAGCGCGTACTATTTCGGTTATTCCTTTTATTATTTCTTTTTTGGAGACAAAAAAAGGAACACCCGATGCGCGTTTATTAGAATATAAACAGTTGACAATCAACAGCAAAAAGGAGTTCCTGACATCAGGAACTCCTTTTTTGTTTGGGCTAAAACAGTACATGATAAAATGGCGCATCAATCGGAAATAACGGCACCGGACGGCATTGCTGATCTATGGCAGGCTCCCGAAATAACGCCCCGCCCCATACGGGTAGGTATACAGGGCGTAGCAGGCGCTTTTCACGAAATAGCAGCGCGACAGTTTTTCGGGCAAGACATCGGGATTGTACCGGCGTTGTCGTTCTCAGCGTTGTTTGAGGCGGCAGCCGACCCGGAAGCCACCGACGCAGCGGTCGTAGCCATTGAAAACAGCATTGCAGGCAGCATCCTGGGCAACTATAACCTGCTGACCGACAGCAACCTGACCGTCACCGGCGAAGTGTACCTGCATATCCGGCAGAACCTGCTGGTACTGCCCGGCGCCACGCTTGCCGACCTGAGCGAGGTACATTCCCATCCCATCGCGCTGGCACAATGCGCCGCTTTTTTCAAAAACCTGCCGCATATCCGGCTGATGGAATCCGTAGATACGGCAGAAAGTGCAGCGCAGGTGTCGCGTAACCGGACGAAGCACATTGGCGCCATCGCCGGAACGCCCGCAGCAGAGCGCTACGGACTGCACATCCTGGCAGCCGGTATCGAAACGCTGCCGGAGAATTATACCCGGTTTCTCGTTTTGTCCCGGCAGGCCGGTACTGGTACCGGTACCGGTACCGGCGGCTTCAGCCGCCGAAACCCCTCAAACAACCGCCTAAACACCCCGCATGCCCCTCCAAACAAAGCCTCCGTCTGTTTCACCACCCCGCACGAACCCGGCAGTCTCGCCCGCATCCTCAACCTGCTCGCCGCAGAAGGCGCCAACCTGACCAAAATACAATCGGTACCCCTTCCGGGTCGCCCCTGGGAATACCGCTTTTTTGCCGATTTCACGGCTATCGCCCGCATCGACGCCATACTGGATAAACTAAAACCCAAAACCATCGATCTTCGGATACTGGGCGTATACCGCGAAGGCGACTGGGAAATAACGAATCAACAAAAACCCAGGTTATGATACAAGCGGCCAAACGCCTCGAATCGGTTTCGGAATACTACTTCGCCGGCAAACTGCGCGAAATTGCACAAATGCAGCGCGAAGGACGCCCTGTGCTCAACCTCGGCATCGGCTCGCCCGACCTGCCCCCCCACCCTGTCGTGACGGAAGCCTTGCAGACCGGGGCCGCAAACCCCGGCGCGCACGGCTATCAATCGTACACGGGTATCCCTGCCCTGCGCGTAGCCTGGGCGGGATGGTACGAGCGGCACTACGGCGTCGCGCTCAATCCCGACAACGAAATCCTGCCGCTGATCGGCTCCAAGGAAGGAATCCTGCATATCGCTATGGCATTCCTGGAACCCGGCGACGTGGCGCTGGTGCCCAACCCCGGATACCCGACCTATCAGGCTGCTACCCTGCTCGCCGGGGCGGAAGTCAGGCACTACGACCTGACCGTTGATTCAGACTGGCTGCCCGATCTTGACGAATTGGGGCAAAGCGACCTGAGCCGCGTAAAAATCATGTGGGTCAATTACCCGCATATGCCCACAGGAGCACCCGGCAGCACCTCCGTTTTTCAGCGCCTGGTTGATTTTGGAAATCAACATAACATACTGATTATCAATGATAATCCTTACAGTTTTATCCTGAACGAACACCCGCGCAGCATTTTGGCGGCCAATGGCGCGATGGAAACAGCGCTCGAACTGAACTCGCTGTCCAAATCGCACAACATGGCCGGCTGGCGGGTCGGCATGGTGGCCGGCCACCCTGACCATCTGAAGGCCGTGCTGCGCTTCAAGAGCAATATGGACAGCGGGCAGTTTCTGCCGGTACAACTCGCCGCCACACAGGCCCTAGGGTTGCCTGCCGACTGGTACGCCGGTCTGAACGCCACCTACGCGAGCCGGCAAAAAGCGGCTTTTGCCTTGTTGGAAAGCCTGGACTGTCGATTCGACAAGGCCCAGCAAGGCATGTTTGTCTGGGCGGCGGCGCCGGCACACTACAAAGATGCATTCGAGATGAGCGACGCATTGCTGTATCAGAAAAACGTTTTTCTAACCCCCGGCGGCATTTTTGGCTCCAACGGCAAAAAATTCATCCGGATATCCCTTTGCAGCCCGGTAGCGGTGCTGGAAGAAGCAGGGAAGAGAATGAGGAATGATGAATGATGAATGGGGAATGATGGATGATGAATGGGGAATGATGAATGGGGAATGATGGATGATGAATGGGGAATGATGGATTCAAATGATTGATTATCAATAATATAAATGCAAGGTATTGCAACTTAACAACTTTCGGTTCACTACTCTTTAACCCGCTTCTCAATATATGACAACTACTATCATCGGACCCGGACTTATTGGCGGCTCCATGGCACTGGGGCTGCGGCAAAGCGGCTTTGCCACACGACTGATCGGCGTCGACAGCAACCCCGGCCACCTGGAAAAAGCCCTTGCATTGGGTATCATCGATACTGCTATGACGCTGGAAGATGCCGTACGGGAAAGCAAGGTGGTGATTGTTTCCACCCCGGTCGACAGTCTGACAACCCTGCTGCCCAGGGTGCTGGATATGGCAAGCGGTGATACGGTGGTGCTGGATGTCGGTTCCACCAAAATGCCGGTGCTGCAGGCTGTGGAGCAGCATCCCGCGCGTGGCAGGTTTGTCGCCACCCACCCGATGGCAGGCACCGAATATTCCGGACCCGAAGCGGCGGTGTCGGGACTTTTTTCCGGCAAGTGCTGCGTATTTTCGGATATTGAAAAAAGTGATCCCGATGCCGTCGGCGTATGCCGGCAATTATACTCATCGCTCGGCATGCGGCTGAGTTACCTGAACGGGCCCGCGCACGACCTTCATGTGGCCTATGTGAGCCATATTTCACACATTGCCTCCTTTGCGCTCGCGCTCACGGTGCTGGAAAAAGAACGGGAAGAGCAGCGCATCTTCGAATTGGCGAGCGGAGGCTTCAGCAGTACCGTACGCCTCGCCAAGAGCAGCCCGGAAACGTGGATACCCATCTTCCGACAGAACCGCGACAACGTGCTCGACGTGCTCGATGAATTCATCAACACCGTCAGTCGTTTTCGTACGCTGCTCATCAAAAAAGACTTTGGAACCTTTGAAACACTCATCCGGCACGCCAATGATATCCGACGGATCATCGAACCCGGACAACCGCTTTAAATTCATCCTCATTCATCATTCCTCATTCCTCATTCCTCATTCCTCATTCATCATTCATCATTCATCATTAAACCACCCTGCCTTATGCTATTCGCTAAAAAAGACAACCGACCATTTCTGATCGCCGGCCCATGCTCGGCAGAAACAGAAGAACAGGTACTGGAAACAGCCCGCGACCTTGCCGGAATGGGCATTGACCTGTTCCGCGCCGGGGTATGGAAACCCCGTACCCGCCCGGGGGCATTTGAAGGCAACGGCGCCATTGCGCTGCCCTGGCTGCGCCGGGTAAAGCAGGAAACAGGACTGCGCACTACCATTGAAGTAGCCAACGGCAATCAGGTGTACGAGGCGCTGAAGCACGGCGTGGATGTGTTGTGGATCGGTGCCCGCTCGACTGTAAACCCATTTTCCGTACAGGAAATCGCCGACGCCCTGCGCGGCGTGGATGTGCCGGTGTTGGTCAAAAACCCCGTCAATCCCGACCTGGACCTCTGGATCGGCGCCATAGAACGCGTACAAAATGCCGGGGTGACCCAGGTAGGCGCCATACACCGCGGCTTTTCGGCATACGCCAAATCAAAATTCCGCAATGCTCCTTACTGGGAAATACCCATCGAATTGCGCCGCCGCATGCCCGGACTGCCGCTCATCTGCGACAACTCGCATATCTGCGGCAACCGGGAGGACCTGCTGGAAGTGGCCCAGCAGGCACTCGACCTGAACTACGACGGTCTGATGACGGAGGTGCATCCCACGCCCGACGAAGCATGGAGCGATGCCAAACAGCAGATCACCCCGTCCGTATATGCCGAATTGGCGAGCCGGCTGGTTGTACGCAGGGAGACTACGGATAACATCGAGTTTTTGGAAAACATCGAAAACCTCCGCCACAAAATCGACGAGATCGACCTGGACCTGCTCAACCTGCTCGCCCGGCGGATGCGCGTAGCGGAAGACATCGGTCGTTATAAACTGCGCAACAATATTTCCATCCTGCAGACGACACGCTGGAACGAAATACTGGAGAAAGGCTTCGCTCAGGGGCGCGAGCGCGGCCTGAACGAGACGTTTATTGAAAAGTTCTTGTCGGCGGTACACCAGGAAAGCATCGCGCACCAGCAGGAGGTCATGCATGCTGCCGACGGCAAAACCATACCGGTACAGACGACGACCACGCACGGGTGATTTTCGGGGCCGCAAATCGGTTTTCAAACTTACCTTCGCGCAAAATTCTTAAACACACATGCGTTATTTTACACTACTACTGGCCGTTTGCGGTCTCTTATTCGTCTCCTGTAAAGACGACAGCCTTACACCGGAAGAACAACTACAGGCGGATATTGCCGCTATTAAGGACTACCTGGAAGCCAACAACCTGACGGCCGATTCCACGGCGTCGGGTATGCGGTACATTATCACGAAAGAGGGGTCGGGCGGGCATCCGTCGCTGCAATCCAACGTAACCGTGCGGTACAAAGGATACCTGCTCAACGGTTCTGTATTCGACCAGACTTCCGGCACCCAAACCGTCACCTTTCTCCTTTCCAACCTTATCCCGGGCTGGCAGGAAGGCATCCCGCTCCTGAAACGCGGGGGCAAGGGTACTTTCTTCCTGCCGTCGGCCCTGGGTTACGGGCCTGCAGGGTCAGGATCGATCCCGCCGAACACCGTGCTGATCTTCGAGATTGATCTGGTTGATTTTTAGGCGGACAGTGCACTTTGTGGGGAGATCCTGCGGGTTAGTGCAAGTGGGTTCCCGCGGGTTAGTGCAAGAGGGTTCCCCAGATTTGCGCAGAACAGGTTCGCAGATTCGCGCAAATTTGACTAATTTCAAACCAGTTAACTTGCACAAACCTTGGGAAAATCTCTTCTGCGGCCATCTGCGAACCTGTTCTGCGCAAATCTGCGGGAAATCCCCTCTGCTTCACGGCATTGTACCAAACATTTCCTCCAGTTTTTTCCAGCGGAAAGAAAAGATCGCCTCCAGTTGCCGGCGCACGAACAGGCTGTTGGCCAGGTTGCCGAGCAGCCCCAGCGGTATTTTGTAATGCACCAGATCGGTCATTTCCACGCCGCCGGGAATCGCGGTAAAATGATGCTGATGGTGCCATATCGAGTATGGCCCCACGCGTTGTTCGTCGACAAAGTACCGGCCTTCCTCAACATGGGTAATTTCGGTCATCCAGAACAGCGGGATACCCAGCAGGGGCGTCACCGTATAGGTAATGACCTGTCCGGGATACATTTTGGACAGAAAAGCGGGATCGGAGGTGACGTGAAAGCCCATGTAAGGCGGGGTAATTTCTTTCAGGTTCACGGGCGAGGAAAAAAACGCCCAGGCTTGTTCCGGGGTAATGGGCAGGCGCTGTGTGCGCCGCAAGGTGTAGACTGCCATAGTATGTTGATTGGTTTGTGCCGAAACAACAGGCTAACATGCATTTAGTTTGAAAGAGCAGTAGTAGGCAAAAAAAAGGGATCGCCCAAAGGCACGATGCCTTTTGAACGATCCCTGAACAGGCGCCCGGTCTGGTACTATACCATATTTTCCGGCACAAATTTGTCCAGATTCGCAGGATACTCCTTGCGATGCTCGTAACGGATAATGTCGGTACTGGTGACAATGCCCAGCAACTCGTGTTTGTCGTTGACGATGGGTACTGCGTGAAACAAATGTTCCATCAATACTTCCGCCACTGCGCCGAGATGCTGGTCGGGATCCAGCGTAGCGATACGGGTAGTCATGACGTCGCTCACCTTGATGGCCGGGTACTCATCCACGGATTTACCCAGTTTGAAAAAATCCCAGGAAGTCACCATGCCCACGAGTTTTTTACCTTCCACGATGGGAAGGTGGTGGATTCGTTTGTTCAGCATGATGTCTCTGGCTTCAGCAAGCGTATTATCAGGGTTAAGAGTTATGACGTTTTTCGTCATATGCGTGTGTACAAGTTCGTTCATCATAGGCTGAAGAGAATGTTTGTTCTGTGAAACGGTAGTTATCTATGACCCGAAAGTAAGCTACTGTTCGGCGTTTACCAAATGAAAATTATTGGCTTATTGAAAATTAACAATATTGGGTGCAGCGGGTCCGGAGCAACACGATATTGCATTTTAACAGGAGACCTTGCCCCAACGTCGCACCGCAGCCGGTCATTTGCCCAATTCCCGGGCGCGTTCAAAGGCCGCATTGGCGCCCGCAATGATGTCGTCGTGCAGGGTTGTTTCCCTGAATATGCGCAACGCAGCCTCGGTCGTGCCCCCTTTTGACGAGACCTTGGCAATCCAGTCCCCGCAAGTCAGGTCTGTCCTGTTATAGAGGTCAACCGCGCCTGTAAATGTTTGACTGACAAGCAATTCTGCCTCTGAAGGTGAAAATCCCATACGCTGGGCCGCTTCCATCATGGCCTCCATGAAATAATACACATATGCGGGTCCGGAACCCGAAATAGCGGTGGAAGCGTCGATGAGGTCTTCTTTTTCCACGTAGATGGTTTTGCCGGTAGTGCTCAGCAGGTTTTGCACCATGACCAGTTCGATTCGGGTCACGGCATCTGTCGAAGTAAAGGCGGTAACTCCCGCTCCGATTTGTGCCGGCAGGTTGGGCATAGCCCGTATGACCTTCTCCGCGCCGAGGGATTTCGTGATCGTCGCCAGCCTGACGCCGGCCATGATGCTCAGAAACACCTGCCCGGGCTGTACCAGGTCGCGAATTTCTTCAAACAGTTTTGGCGAATCCTGCGGCTTTACGGCCAGGATATGCAGATCGGCTTCCTGCACGCATAGCCGCGGGTCGCTGAAAAAACGCCCCTCATGCGTCTGGCTGAGTTGGTTGGCCTTTTCGTAATCGCGGCAAAGGATCATCATGTTATCGGCCGTCACGATGCGGCTGCGCAAAAAACTCTGGGCGTAGGTCAGTCCCATATTGCCGCCGCCAAGGATAAGAATTTTCATGTTTCTGAAAGTATGTGGAGTAAAGGGGTGAAGGTGTGCGAATCTTTTTCAACTTTGGGCAAAAATCAGCCTTTCTGTGTTATGAAAAAAATCGTCCTGCCCGGAGCAGCCTTTTTAATGCTGTTCTTTTCCTGTAACCAGCAAAATCCTGCACCAATGCCTGTTCCTGCACCTGTTGCGCGGCCGGCCTATGCCATTGCCATCCACGGCGGCGCCGGCACGATACGCCGGGAAGATATGTCGCCCGAAAAAGAACAATCCTACCAGGCTGCCCTCGACTCCGCGCTCACCATCGGCGAAACGATCCTGAAGAACGGCGGCACATCGCTGGATGCCGTCGAGCAGACCATTACCTGGCTGGAAAACTGCCCGTTGTTCAACGCCGGTCGCGGCGCAGTATTTACCCATGAAGGCAAAAACGAGCTGGATGCCAGCATCATGGACGGTGCTACGCAAAAAGCCGGCGCGGTTGGCAGTGTGATGACCGTAAAAAATCCGATCACGCTGGCCCGGGCAGTTATGGAAAAATCACCGCATGTATTCCTGACCGGCCGCGGCGCCGAGCAGTTTGCCGCCGAAAACGGCATTACACTTACCGACCCCAAATGGTTCTTCACACAGGAGCGCTGGGACGCGCTGCAGAAAATCCAGGCGGAAGACGCCAAAAAGTCGGGCAGCCTGGATCGCCGTACCGACAGCAAGTTCGGCACCGTAGGTTGCGCTGCGCTGGACAATAAGGGCAACCTGGCAGCGGGCACCAGTACGGGCGGCATGACCGACAAGCGCTGGAACCGCCTGGGCGATTCCCCGGTGATCGGTGCGGGCACCTATGCCTCCAACGACGCCTGCGCGGTATCCTGCACCGGCCACGGCGAATACTTTATCCGATACGCCGTCGCGCACGACGTGTGGGCGCTCATGGTCTACAAAGGACTTTCCCTGAACGATGCCTGCGAACTGGTGGTGAACAAAAAACTGGTGGAAAAAGGCGGCGAGGGTGGCCTTATCGCCGTAGATAAAGACGGCAATATTTCGCTGACCTTCAACTCGGAAGGCATGTACAGGGGTTACGCCAGGCCGGGAGAAAGAAAGGTGATGATATACAAGGAACAGTAGGCAGTGGGCAGTTGCAGTGGGCAGTTGCAGTGGGCAGTTGCAGTGGGCAGTTGCAGTGGGCAGTTGCAGTGGGCAGTTGCAGTGGGCAGTTGCAGTGGGCAGTTGCAGTGGGCAGTTGCAGTGGGCAGTTGCAGTGGGCAGTTGCAGTGGGCAGTTGCAGTGGGCAGTTGCAGTAGGCAATGATGAAACTAAATGTCCGGGGAGCGGGTTGGGATAAACCATAAATAACAGGTTCGCATATGTACCCCGGACCTGGAGGTCCGGGGTACATATGCGAACCTATAATTCATTTGGATATGGAACAGCACATCGCCATCGACGAAACAGTCGAACTGAGTGAATTTCAAACCGGGGATAAAGCAAACCTGATCCTTTACCTCAACGATTCGGAAATGAACCGGAACACCCTGCGTGTGCCGTTCCCCTACACCCAAAAGGATGCGGACGACTGGATGGCCCTCGTGGAAAAGAACCGGTCGGATTACGGCGCCGTGATCAACTGGGCCGTTCGGCACAGGGAGGCCGGCGTGATTGGCGGCATCGGCGCATTTATGAAAAACGGCATCGCAGGGCACAGCGACGAGATCGGCTACTGGATGGCGGCCCCGTTTCGGGGCAAGGGCATCATGACCCGTGTGCTGGAGCGGTACACAGAACACCTTTTTGCCAGCAGGCCTCCGCTGATCCGGATCGAAGCATGGGTGTTCGAGCACAACCGGGCGTCAATCCGGGTACTGGAAAAGGTCGGGTTCCGGCAGGAAGGCTTTGCCCGGAACATGTACATCAAGAACGGGAAGCCGCTGGATGCGTATTTGCTGGGAAAAGCTCCGGGATGATACATAAGCGGTAGTGTGTTTTGGAAAAATCTGCCTGTACTTACTTTCGAACCAGTGAAATATTCCCCACAGGTTGGTATACCAGCGGCACGTCTTCCACTACTACATCGCTTTTGTCCAGGCCGAATGCTCTTTCATCGGAAGTACCCAGTCTTTTCAAAAGGAAATAACCGTTTAGCAAAAGTCCCTCCCGCAGCGAAAACTCATTTTCAACGGAAAGGAATTTTTCCAGCACGACAAACTTGAAATCCGGTTCCGGGTTGTAGCGTGTAGAGCCATCGGGGCGAATGTGCAGGTTGAGTTCACATTGAGCCACAAGATCCTGCACGATTTTTTTAAAATACAGTTCCGAACGCGGCTGAATGCGAAACCCGAGGTTGATATCCACACGAATGACCTTGTCATCCAGCAATTCGTTCACTTCGTATTCCAGGGTATAGGGCTCATCGGTGATGTTGAGGTGTAAAAACCAATACACATCGGCGCGTTTCGGCTGCTTGGAAAAAATGGATTTGATTATTTTTTCTTCAATATGCCCGGGATTGTTGGCCTTGGTCAGGTATATCAGGTGGGTAGAAAATTTCTGAATATCGACGTCGTCGCTCAGGTTCTGGAGCAGTGTGGTGTATTTTTTCAACTCCACAAAGCCCACAAAGCGGTTATTGATCTTGCGCGCGAAATACCAGATGTACATCGAGAGGAAAATAAACAATTCAAAAAACAGAAACATCCAGCGTTCCCGTATTTTGGCCACATTGGCGATAAAAAACGACATTTCAGCAACGGCAAACAACAGGATTAGCGGTATTACCCAGCCGATTTTCCACTTTTTGACATACCGCAGGAAATAGCCCAGCAAATAGGTCGTCATCATCATCGCGATCGTTATGGAAAAACCGTAGGCTGCTTCCATATGGCTGGAATTCTGAAAATACAGGACCATCATAATGCACCCCAGCCACAAAATAGTATTGACGGAAGGGATGTATATCTGGCCTTTCAGTTCGGTCGGCTGGCGTACCTCTACACGCGGCCAGAAGTGGAGCGACATAGCCTCGTTGATGAGTGTATAGGAGCCGCTGATGAGCGCCTGCGAGGCAATAATAGTGGCCGACGTGGCGATAAAAATCCCGGGCAGCAGAAACCAGGACGGCATGATTTCATAAAACGGGTTGCTTCCCCCCAAATGCGTCCCACCATGCCGCAGTATCCATGCGGCCTGCCCCATGTAATTGACCAGCAGGCAGGTTTTAACAAAAACCCAGGTAATTCGGATGTTCTGCCGCCCGCAATGCCCCAGGTCGGAATACAGTGCCTCTGCGCCTGTAGTGGCCAGAAAAACAGCGCCCAACAGCCAGAACCCGTGCGGATATCTGGTCAGCAATTCGATGGCATAATGAGGGCTCAAGGCTTTCAGGATGCCCGGCGCGTGTAAAAGTTGGAAGGCGCCCAGTATAAACAACATACTGAACCAGACTACCATAGCCGGACCAAATATGCCGCCTACCTTTTGTGTACCGAACCGCTGAAAGAAAAACAGCAGCGATAAAATAACGATTACAATGGGAACGGTAGGTATACCGGGAATGATGATCTCCAGACCTTCCACTGCCGAGGTAACGGAAATGGGCGGGGTAATGATACCGTCGGCCAGCAAGGTCGTAGCGCCCAGAATAGTCGGGATGACCAGTCGACCGTTGCCAAAACGCCGCACCAGCGCGTACAATGAAAAAATCCCTCCCTCACCGTGGTTGTCTGCCATCAGTGTCAGGATGATATATTTGAAGGTGGTTTGGAAAACAAGCGTCCAGAATACGCAGGAAACACCGCCGTAAACCAATAACTCGCTGATCTCCCGCTCGCCTACGATGGCCTTCAGCACATAGAGCGGAGAAGTGCCGATATCGCCGTAAATGATGCCCAGTGCGACCAAAAGGGTGGCTGTCGTCACCCGCGGCGCAGGGGTGCCGTTTGCAGTTTTATGCATGATGTATGAGCGTTTTAACGTAAAAACTATCCGGCAAAGCGGTATCCGATTCCGGATTCGGTCACTATCAGCGCCGGACGATTGGGGTTTTCTTCAATTTTTTTTCGCAACTGGCCCACGAATACGCGGGGATATTCTGTGCGTTCCACGTATCCGGGGCCCCATACTTCCCGTAAAATGAAGTGGTGGGTGAGTACTTTCCCTTCATTTCTTGCAAACAATGCCAGCAAGGCATATTCCGTAGAGGTTAACTTGATAACCGCACCATTCCTTTTTACCACACGGGCGGAAAAATCAATGCTCAGGTGGCCGTAGTTTTTTACCGGTTCATTTACCACATCGGGGTTTGCAAGACGCAATGCGGACCGGATGCGGGCCAGCAGTTCTCCGGTACGGAATGGTTTTGTGAGATAGTCGTTTGCTCCATTGTCGAGTGCCTGCACAACCTCTGATTCCGCACTGCGCGCGGAAAGGATAATGACAGGCTGCCTGTACCATTCCCGCAGACTTGCAAGCAGGTGCTGTCCGTCGTCGTCGGGAAGACCCAGATCGAGGAGCACAAGATCGGGCTGGTGGGAAGCGGCCATGATCCGGCCTTCCTGTGCTGTCGAGGCCACCAGTGTTTCAAACTGGCTGGATTGAAGGACGATTTCCAGCAACTTCCTGATGGCTGCCTCGTCTTCTATGATCAGAATTCGGGCCTGGTTATCCATGGTGTGTCGCCTGATTTAGTATAATGGTTGGAAATTCAAGCGTAAATTTTGCGCCGCCGTCCATAAGGTTCGAAAGGGAGACCTCTCCGCCTTGCGCTTCGGTAAATCCCCTGACGATAAACAAGCCGAGTCCTGTACCATCCGCCTGAGTATTTTCGTAGCGATAAAACTTATCGAATGCCCGGCTGATCTCTGCCTCCGGGAAGCCGGGACCATTGTCCAAAACATCAATAACCAGCCGGTACATCCGGTCGTCCCGGACGGGCTTTGCTCCTCCGGAAGAGGCCGGCATATCTTCAAAATGCCCCGAAAGGTCGCTGAATATATTTGCCGAAATGATGATCCGGGTACCTGCAGGGGTATGCCGAAACGCATTGGTCAATAGATTCAGCAAGGTTTGCTCCGTCAGACCGAAGTCGAGTTGCACCAGCGGCAAATCTTCGGGTATGGAGGTGTCGACTTTGTGGTGCTGACCTTCCCGGTTCAATTTTTCGAGGGTTCCATAGATCAGGTCAGCCACATCGCACCATTCTTTCCTGGCCTGTATGGCCCCTGCTTCAAGACGCGACATGTTGAGCAGATTTTCCACTTGTCCCGAGAGCCGGAGCGCACCGACGGCGATTTCACCGAGAAGTTCTTTTTTATGGCTTTCGGAGAGACTTGCCTCATTTTCCTGTAACGCATCTGCGGCGCCCAGTATAGTAGCAATGGGTGTACGCAGTTCGTGGGAGAGTGCGTTGAACAGGGTGTTGTACAACTGTAGCGCCTTCTCCCGTTCCTCTTTCTGGTTTTTTACCTGCTCCAGTTGTCGCACGCGGTAGTTGATGGTACCGTTTAGCAGGGCCACGATAAAATACATGATGATGAGCAGCAAATCCTCGCCGTTGCCGATAGTAAAGGTGAAATGTGGTGGAATAAAAAAATAATCCCACACCAAGGCACTGACGATAGCCGCAACAAGCACGGCGCGCAGGCTCATCCGCATGGCAAGGATGGACATGACGAGCAACAGGATCAACGCTACAGACCGGTATCCGATAATACCGGAAAAAGGGTAACAAAGCGCTGCCACAACCACAACCACTACAATTGCGAATGGTATCTGTCGATTTTGATTTTCCTTGCTCATGTATTGTGCTATTGACAGCACAAAGGTGGGGCGACATTTGTAAAGGAAAAATAAAGGATTTGGTGTGTCTGTAAAGATTTTATCAATTTTCGGCGAACAGCCCGCCTGTCGTGGCAATGCCAATCAATTGACACATCTATGGCCTCCCAGGGTTGGAAGCGTTTGATCTCAGATGGATTCAGACTTCTCCCATTCCACAAATCAAAACAGGGCCAACCCTCTTTCGGGCAGCCCTGTTATTAGTTTTTGTGTCGATTAACCTGGGAAGGATGTTAACTGATATTTGAATTGTTCCTGCCGGCCCCGAGACCTTTTCGAGTCCGGCAGCACTGTTTACCCTTTGATGAATTTGCGGGTAACAACGCTGCCCGGCGTACGCAATTCGATCAAATATAACCCGGGAAGGAGTTGGCCCACATCCAGGCGGGCTGCGTTGACGCCCGTCTCAGCCTGTTGCTGTTTGCGGAGTATGGTTTTGCCCGTCAGGTCGCTGACCCGTATTTCGTATCCCCCTGCAGTACGGGCGGAAAATGCCATATTCAAATCCGTAATGGCCGGGTTGGGATAAACCTGCAGACCCTCAAAAGTCGTATTGTCACGCGTGCTTGTAGTGCCGGCAGCTACCGCCAGTCGGGCCGGTTGGTTGCTGAAGTTCCAGGGATCCTGCGTATCGATATCGAAGGAGATCACACTGCTGCAGGAGTCGGCGGCTATTTCCAGCGTCACCGTATAAACTCCTGGCTGTGCGTAAACATGGTAAGGATTCTGGTCAGTACTGGTATTTCCATCGCCAAAGTCCCATGCCCAGGACTGGATCGGATTTGGGGAAAACGACACATCGATGAACTGTATGCCGTTGCCGCTATTGAAATCCGGCATAGGGATAAACAGTGCCTGACAATCCGGCTCAGGTATCCACGGGAAATCATCTCCTACATATATGGCGAACTCAATTTCGCTTTCGCAGCCATCCAGCGTTGTGATCGCCAGCGAAACGATATACTCGCCTTCTTCCGCATAGGTATGCACAGGGTTCTGCTCCGTGCTCGTGGCGCCGTCGCCGAAATCCCATGCCCAGGTCTGCGCTGCGCCGAGCGATACATCGTAGAAATCAACGGTCAGTGAACCGGCGCCTGGCGGCAGATTGGGTCCGCCGTATCCGATAGCAAACATCGCCTGGCAACCGTACCAGAAAGTATCCACCTGGCAGTCGTATGCAAATACAACTTCACAGGCATATGCTTCGCAGCCGTTATCGGTTTGAACGGTCAATTGCACATTGTAAATACCTTCATCCGAATACGTATGGGAGGGATTTACCTCGTTACTCGTATCGCCATCTCCGAAATCCCAGGCATAACTGACCACATTGGCCGAGTCGCCGTTTGCCGTATATACAAGGGCGGAAAAATCAAAAGAAGTAGTGCTCGTCTGGTCATAGGTAATATAGGTCAGGCAGCCGGGGAAAGGCGGGAAATCCGTTGAAAAGGGTAAATAAGCCGTGGCCACACAACCGTTTGAGCCGGTGACGGTGAGATAGACAAAATAGAAGCCGTTTGCAGAATAGGTATGGGTGGGGTTTTCTTCCGTGCTCGTCGTGCCGTCGCCGAAATCCCAGAGCCAACTGACCGCCATATCGGTGCTGTCAAGGCCGAAATACTGCGACGAGAAGCCGAATGTCAGGCCGCTTGCCGAGGGCATTATATCGACCCAGACCCAGCAGTCGGAGAAGGGAGGGGGCTGATTGAATACAAACACCGGGAACGCAGCGGTAGCCGTACAACCTGTTTCGCTGGTGATCGTCAGCGTAACGAGGTACTCACCGGCAGCAGCGTAGGTATGCGATGGTGCGGCTTCGGTGCTGGTAGAGCCGTCGCCAAAGTCCCAACTATACGTGGCTGCGGGAGCATCGTCGATGGCATAAAAGTCGGACATGAAGTCGAGGGTCAGGCCACTGGCAGGCGTAGACCAGAAATATGCCTCACAATCGGCCTGCACCGGCTGATCACCGCATATTTCAAAGTTGACGGTTGCCTGCCCCGAGGGCGTCAATACGATCTGTTGCAATACTTCTCCGGGCGCATTCAGGCACCCGTCAAACGTACCGACATTCAGTTCGTCTATTCCGGGCATAATGTTGGCCGTAATCTGGTATGCGCCCGAGGCGTCTGTAATGGCCGACTCGAATAGCAAAAGGCTGGAATCGGAGGGATTTGCGGCATAAACAAAGACGAACCAGTCTGCCACGGCAGAGCCGTCGCTTGATCGCGTTACAGTCCCGTTGATCTGAAATGGTGTCTGTCCCTGAAGGCAGTATACCATCATCAGGCAGATGATATTTAAAAATAAGCGTTTCATGTTTTGTGCGTTTGGAAATGTTTGAAATTGAAAAATATAACAAGTACCGGTCTGTTACTGAATTTGTATGATTCGGGTATATATTCCTGCATTGCCTTGTATTTCAAGCATGTATATACCCGGCGGCACACCTGAAAGGGCAACCTCGCTCACCCGGGAAGGGTCGCTGAACTGCCGCACAGGCTGGCCAAGTGCATTGATGAGCGTGATTTGTTCCACGGCAAAATCTGCCCGGATATACAGGATATCATGCGCCGGGTTAGGCCAGATTTCCGGCTGCAAACCGGCCGGTGCATCGGTGCCCGTTTGCTGGTTATTATTCTCGGTGACGTGTACCATGATGGTGTCGCCGGCCACGGCTGTTTCGTTGCCGAAATGGTCGAGCATTTTGATGGAATCGATACGGATCGGGAAATCCTGCTCGAATCCGATCACATCGATAATGATAATCAGTCCGACCGACCCGATTCCTCCAAAACCATCCACGGAATTGTGGTCCGTTCGGACCCAACTGACGTCCACCCGTTCGTCGGATACCCGTTTGTACATATACACCCGGTCGCCATCGGGGTTCGCCCACGACTGCTGGGTAAAATTGAAAGACACCTCATTGGCATCGATAAAACCGGGATCCACATAAAGGGAAAAGGCAACCCCATAGAGGTCCTCCACAGGCGCCTGTGCATCTCCCAGGAGAATGGGAATTGTAAGGGTTTCGCCGGGATGCACTTCCGCGGGGACTGCCGATTCGTCGAGCCTCAACACGGGGTCAATGCCCGCAATGCCTGAATAAAAAATATCGGGGCTAACCCCTGTATCCCGCTCTGAACCATAATTCACGTATACCGGGAAAGCATCGTAGTAATAATTGACCACCCCGTCGCCATTACAATCGGCAAAAGCGAAATTGGTACCGTTGGCAAACTGGTTTAGCCATGGACTTGCCGGCTGGGGTACAAACCCCAGGCCATTGCCAACTACCGAATCGCGCGGCGGACCAAAGTAATTGTAGGCCAGCCCCATATACAGGAAGTCAACGTTGTTGACGATGCCATTGTCTGTTATGTCGCCCGGGTATACCGACAACGGCTGACTGTAACCCTGAATTTGCAGGGTTAATACGAGCGCAATGAAAGTCCCGATGCTGTAAAATCTTTTTGGTTGCATAAGTGTATGTCTACTGCTTTGACGATACAAAAGTGGGCCGGGGTTTGGCGTTCGGCAAATACATTTTTTCGTATTTATCAATGAATAATTTTATCAATCAATATTAATATTTTAATTAAATATATGATTATAAACATTTTAGAAAATGTTAAATTTTAAAAAAATCATTAAATATTTTTTCTACACCCGTTTATTACAGGCTTGGCGCCCTTAAATTTGTCGCCAGTTGGCAATTGAAACGACGCCCATATGCAAAACAGCAAACTGCTTGAGGTCCTGCGTACTTTTTCCGGACATGAATGGAAATCATTTAAGGCTTTCGTGGATTCTCCCTATTTCAACCGCAATCCGGATGTCGCTGCGTTATGCCGGTGGCTGGCCGACCAATGCGGGTCCGGAGGGGAGGTACACCGCGAATCGGGCTTCCATGCCCTTTTTCCAGACCAGCCTTTTGACGACGCACGGTGGAACCACCTGATGTCGTTCCTGCTGAAACTTGCCGAACAGTTTCTCGGTCTGGAGCAATACGTGAAAGAATCCTTTGCGCCGCGTTTTTTTATCCTGCAGGCCCTGGCCGAACGCGGTCTGGAAAAACATTACCGGTACATCTTTGACCAGACGCGGAAGAAACAGGCGGTGGCGCCGTATCAGGATGCGGCATATTTCCTTCAGCGCTATCAACTGGAGAATTATGAAGCGAACCTGTTGTCGCGCTCGGCAATACGCCGCTTTAATGAAAGCGCGCAGATATCGACGGATAATCTGGACCAGTTTTACCTGGCGGAAAAACTGCGCTACACCTGTTTCATGCTCACCAGCCAGGTAGTACTGGCAACGCCCTACAATTTTCAACTGGTGGAGGAGGTCAGCCGGTTTGTAGCAGGCATCACCGATGCTGCGCCGGTTGTTCAGGCATACTACCGGATTTATAAACTACTCAGCGAGGACATTGCAACCGATCATTTTGACGCGCTGCGTCGTCTACTTGCCGAACAAGAACAAATGTTTGACCGTCAAGTGCTTGCGGAACTCTACCAGTATGCCATCAACTACTGCAACCTCCAGATCATGAAAAACCGCGAGCCCTATGTCGCAGAAGCGCTTGATCTGTACCAGACTGGTATTCAATCCGGCATTTTGCTGGAAAACGGTAACCTGTCGCCCTGGCATTTCAAGAATATCATTAAACTGGGGTTACGGCTGAAAAGGTACGCGTGGACGGAGCAGTTTATCCTGGACCACAACAGGCTGCTGGAACCGGAATTTCGCGAAGACGCGGTCTACTACAACCTGGCCGAGTTGTATTATTACACCGGACGCTACGACGAGGCGTTGGTGCAGCTGAACAAGGTGGAATTTACCGACGTCCATTACAACCTTGGTGCAAAGGTCATTCTGGCAAAAATATACTATGAAACCGACGAAACAGATGCACTGGACAGCCTCCTGCATGCCTTCAGGACATACCTGCACCGCAACAGGGTAATCTCCGACGATCTTCGGAAGCCATACCTTCACTTTACCGCATTACTGCGTCAGATCCTGCGCAGCACGCCGGATGCGGTACCCGCCCTGCGTGAAAAGGTCAGACATACGGTACTTGCTGAAAAAGCCTGGTTGTCAAATATTCTGACGCGTTAGGTACTCAATCCAGCACCAGTTTTCGCTTAACCACACCCTGTCCGGCAGCGATTTCCAGCCAGTAAATCCCTTTGGGCAGGCCGGAATAATCCGCATGGAAACGCACGCTTCCGGAAGGGTAATCCCGCCGGATGGTCGACACGCGCATGCCCTGGCTGCTGATCAGGGAAATTGCAAGGCCGCCGCCTTCAAAACCCTCGAACCCGATCGATACCGAACCCGCAGCGGGATTGGGAAAAACCCGAAGCCCCGACGCCCAGTCCGGCGTGTAGGTATGACTGGATGAATCCACCTGCGCCACAACCGGCACGCGTTCGCTGGTGCATACATGACCCTTAAAGTCGATTTCCCAGTTGTAGAAATAGTAGTATCGGTTCAAACCGAAGTTGGAATTTTTGAGGCTTACAACGTTGGCAATTTCATAGGGATACGTAACCCCCTGGCTGCTGCGCCGCAGTTGCGGCCCCAAAGAGCCCAGATTGGCGAGGTTGACATCCTCGTCGGTAGTCAGTACCAGGTCGGTACCGGCGGGCACGTCAAAGTCCAGGTTTATAATGGAGGTGCCGGATTGAATGAACACGGTTTTGCTTTGTATGACATTGCCCTGATCGTCGCGCAAATCAATCTTGCGCTCCGTTGCCAGGTCGGCAATCACTTTTACCCTGGCCAGAACAAATGGTGTCTGGCAGTCGAAAATGATGGCGCCGGGAAACTGGACATCGCCGAAACTCGTACCCTGGTGGTTGATCATGCCCACAAATGCATTGGGCGCATCGTATGTAGTGCTGTTGGAGACCCAAAAGGTCGTCGTTGCGGCGAGTGGCGCCGTGACGAAAGTATCCCCTTCAAACAGCAGGTTACCACCGGCAGGCGCGTCGTACCAGGCCGGCTGGCTTCCCGAAGCGATCAGCGTTGCCGGAGTATTCAGCAGAACGGTGTCGTTGGCCACTACAGGGGGCGGGGCATCCAGCACCTCAACAGATTGGTTGGGTGAGGTAAAGTCAGCACACAACCCCGGTGTCGTCACGGTATAAAGGCCGGGCTGCTCCACGACAATTGTCTGGGTCGTATCGCCGGTGCTCCACAGGTAGGCGGCAGCAGGAGCGGTCGTTAGCGCGACCGCATCACCCGAGCAAAGGACCGTGTCGCCCAGCGCCGTTATGCCGGGTATTTCCACCGGATCGACGGTAATTTTCACAAAATTGGACACACCCGTGCAGCCGTCAGCAGTCGTTACCGTGACGGAGTAAGTGCCCGCCTCGTATGCATAGATAAAACCGGTGGTATCGCCGTTGCTCCACTGGTAGGCAGGGAAAGCATCGATCGTGGCGATCACTACACTGTCGCCGGAGCAAAAAACAGTCGAGCCATCGGTCATGATCTGCACCTGTGGCACTACGCAGCCACCCTCCTGGACAGTAATATACTGGTTCAGACCCAGCGGCTGTTGAAGCACATCCACCGTTCCGGAAGGCCAGCGGACGACAACTGAATCGATCGCCGTCGCCTGGCCCAGGCCAAAATGCACCTGCATCGAGTTCATGATGCCGTAGCTTTCGCCCGAACGCACCTCGCGCACCTGGACACCCAGAGCGCTGTACAGCAGTGCCTTGGCTCCCACCCCGTTGCGGTTGCTCAGCACGCCGCGCAGGTTAAGTCCGAAAAAGTCGTTGTCGTTGCCCTCGTTTATCCAAAGGGCATCCGGTGTGCTGCTCGGGTCTGTGTAGATATTGGCATACCCGCCGTATATATCCTGAAATCCGTCGTGGTTCAGGTCGCCGATGGCAAAGGATTCCATATTGTTGTTGTCGAACAATCCGGGTACTCGTGTAAAGGTCTTGTCGCCGTTGTTGTGCAACAAATGTTGCTGACTGCCCGCAACGAGAATATCCATGTATCCGTCGTTGTCAAAGTCGCGGAAAACACCCTGAATAGGCGTTCCGGTAATGGAATCTTTTATGCCGGCAGCTACCGTGATGTCGGTAAAATGGCCGGCGCCGTCATTTTCCAGCAACTGGCTCGACACGTCGTGGTTTGTAATAAAACAGTCGAAGTCGCCGTCGTTGTCGATATCGCCAAAATCGGCGGTCCAGCTCTGCGCGCCGATGCGCAGCCCGGAAGTATTGTCAATATCCTGGGTGTAGGTACCGTCGCCATTGTTCAGGAAGAGCTGGTTGATGCGGCGCGGGTCGGTAGGGCTGCTTACACCCTGCCGGCAATGCGCGATATAGAGATCGGTCAAACCGTCGTTGTTCACGTCGCTCCATACCGAGCCGTAGTTGCCCGAATTGTCCGACGAGGGCACCGTGGCAAGATCGATCCATAAGGGTTGGTACACCAGATTTCCGGTTCCGTCGTTCCCGAAAATCCGCGAAGCGCCGTCGTCGTGGCACACAAATGCATCGAGCCAGCCGTCGTTGTTGATATCGGCAAAATTGACACCCTGGACAAAAGTGCCCGGCCCGGTGAGGGTATTGATCTGGAGGAAGGAACCGTCGGCATTAGCCCTGGCCACTTTGATTTCATCGTATGCGCCTCCCGATAACACATCCGGGAAACCATTGTTATCAATATCGGCTGCGCACATGCCCCACTGGCTTTCCGTCGACATGTTGCCAACCGGATTGTTCGCAAAAGGCTGTCCCGGAGCGGTCTGATATGCTATGGAAAGGATGTGCCCGGCATCCATCCTGGCAATATCATCGAGTCCGTCGCCATTCATATCAAGCACGGCAATGGCGACACCGCTGTAATGTTTGGCGGGGGTGAGCAGGTCGGCTTTGTTGGTAAACTTTAACTGGGCAGAAGCTTTGAGGGCGGCAAGCGAGCAAAAGGTCAGGCAGAACAGGCGTAAAAAATTCATTGCGGGTAAATTAGATTGTCAACAGGAAAAAGCGGGTGGAAAGATAGCGCGAAACAATTGTTGCATTCCTGCACAGAATGAACCTTGGCAAATGCCCGACACTTTGAGGTATGGCCGCTTCTTTACCCGGCCACGACAACTCAGTATCTGCAAGCAATGTCAAATCTCTTTTTCGATCAGGTAGGTATTCCTGGTTGCCGAGTTGCGGTTGATCATTTCGGCAATAAAACCGGTCAGGAACAACTGTGTGCCGACGATAAGTGCCAGTATCCCGAAATAGAACAGCGGCCGGTCGGCGATGCCGTACTCCTTGTATACCGTTTTGGCAATGCTCAGGTAGACCAGGATAACGAAGCCGATGAGGAAGGACAGCACGCCCAGGGTGCCGAAAAAATGCATGGGGCGTTTGCCGAACCTGCCGACAAAGGAAATGCTCATCAGGTCGAGCGGGCCATTGATGAAGCGCTCCAGCCCTCCGAACTTGGTGTAGCCGTATTTGCGGGCGCGGTGTTCCACCACCTTTTCGCCGATACGGGAGAATCCGGCCCACTTTGCGATGACCGGAATGTAGCGGTGCATTTCGCCATACACTTCGATGGCCTTCACGACGTCGCCGCGATAAGCCTTGAGACCGCAGTTGAAATCGTGCAGCCGGATGCCGCTCATCCAGCGCGTGACAGCGTTGAATAACTTGGTCGGAATCGTTTTGCTCAACGGATCGTGGCGCTTTTTCTTCCACCCCGAAACGAGGTCGTACCGCTCTTCGCGAATCATGCGCACCAGTTCGGGTATCTCGTCGGGACTGTCCTGCAGGTCGGCGTCCATGGTGATCACCACCTCCCCTTCCGTCGCCTGAAACCCGGTGTGCAGGGCAGCCGATTTGCCGTAATTGCGCCTGAACCTGATCCCGCGCACGGCGGGATTGGCGTTTTTCAGCCCTTCAATCACTTTCCAGGAGTCGTCGGTACTGCCGTCGTCTACCATGACGATTTCATAGGTTAGCCGGTTGGTTTCGCATACACGCTGTATCCAGGTGGCGAGTTCGGGCAGGCTTTCCGCCTCGTTTTTGAGTGGTATAACGACACTTAGGTCCATATAAATCTATAAATCAAACTTCGTCAACGGCTGCACCCTGATCTCCGATCGCGGCGTTTCGTCTTTGCGTTTTATATACACCGGAAGCAAGGGATTGGAGTCCTTATCGACCGGAATCGGCTTCTGGTGGTTCTTTTTGCTTTTCAGCATGGCGCTCCAGCGTTCGAACAACTGCTCCTGCTGCTCCGGGTTAAGTCGCGGGTTATCGCCATAATACCCCAGTGTCGTGCGCTGGCGTTTTGCCTCAAACAGGGATATGGCGCAGGCCACGGAAATATTCAGGCTTTCAGCAAAGCCCGATTGAGGAATGGTAAAACTGCCGTCGGACAATGCCAGCGCTTCCGGACTCACCCCTTCGTCTTCATTGCCGAACAACAGTGCCGAGGGCTGCGTCAGGTCGTGGGTATATAACGACCCGGCATCCGGTCCCGGCGGTAAAGTCGCCAATATACGACCGTATCGCTGCTTTACGCGGCGGAAGCATTCTTCCAGGTCCTCGAAAGCGTACACGTCAATCCACTTGAATGTGCCCCCGGAGGTGCGTTTACCCAACACGAGGCCCCGCTTGTCGAGGTATTGCCTGGTATACACCACAAACACCTCGCGAATACCCACAGCATCGCAGGAGCGCAACACCGCGCTGATATTCAGCGGGTCAAAAATATTCTCCAGCACCACGGTCAGGTCGGGTTGCGACTGGCGGATGACGGAGCGTATTTTTTGTTCGCGGGAAGGGTTCATGATTCAGTTATATTGGCATACTGCCGAATATTTCAGTTTCCAGCCGGGACAAACCCGTAGGTGTCGAATTTCAATATATGCACGGAGGTGTTTTCCAAATAATCGGGCCTGCTGAACCCGTCGTCGACGGCGCCGTTGAGGAATATCTTGCTGAAACGGAACCCGTTGTGCAGCCCCTCAAACGACTCCGACGAAAGGCGTTCGGGAAAAGAGAGTCCGTAGCGGCGCAGCATTTTACCCGTAAACAGGGTGACGTCGTAGCCGTTGAATCCGTCCTCGGTGGGAATGGTACCCGTCGCTTCATAAAACTTCTGCTCAAAAGCCTTCACCGCCTCCGAATGGTAATCGATATAGGCAGCCGAACTGATGTGGACATTAAGCGCAAGCAGGTACTCGGGGTCGATGCCTTCATAATCCTCCCACTGCGGCATGCCGTACACCTCTACCCGGTTGTTGCCTTTCACCGCTTTTAGCCTGCGCAAAAAGGCCATCACGAAATCCTGACTGGCCCAGGTGGGCAAAACAAATACCGCAGTGCGGCCTGCTTTCAGATAACGCGTCAGGTCTGTTTTATCAAAATTCAGCGTGGCGTCGGGTACGATCAGTTCGGCAAACCGCGCTCCGCCCATTGCAGCATTTGATTCCTGAAAATAGGGCAGCCGGTCCGCCTCTTTTTCCTTGCACACCAGCGTAACTGCATCCGGGCGGTGGGTATTCCGGATATAGCGGGTAATGGCGTCGCAGTGTGCGCGCAGCGAAGGGTTGGTCTGGATGAAATCAGGGTTCCGGGATGTGAGTTCCGAACCGGGCGATTCCGGCGAGACCAGTATTTTTCGGTTCTGTCTGGCCCAGTCGGCCATGGAAGTTATATGACTGTTCCGAACCGGACCGATAAAAACATCGGATTGCGCCAGGCGGGGGTTGGACAGCAGTTGAAGGAAATCGGCGTCGTTGATCTGGGTATCGTACACATTTACGACCAGGTTGATACCTTCTGTCTGCGACAGTTCTTCCAGCGCGATTTTGGCCCCGGCGTAGAACTGAAGTGCAAGCCCGCTGCGTTCGGGAACGGTATTGCCCTGCACCTGGTTGGTCAGAAAAGGCATCAGAAATGCCAACCGGTAAGTATCGCCCGGAATGCCGGGAACGGTACCGGCCGGATTGGGCTGGTTGCCTATGGGTGGCCTCGGATTTGCCGGTTTCGACCAGCGGATGGTATCCATCGGCGCCGATTTGCCGGGATTCACCGGAACGGGCCGCACAGGCTGACCCGTGCGGCGGGCGGGAGTGGAAGATGCGCGCCTAGGGGCGGTACAGGCGCTCAGCAACAGCGCGACAATAAATAAATAGGCACTTAAATGCAGGATACTGCCGGCTGTTTTTTATTCAAAATACGGAAAGTCATTTTGTTGTATTTCCAACTTGTTTTCAACCGTCGGGAGGTGCGGCACATGCCACAGCATTACCCACCGGCCTTCTTCACGTTTTTATACCCGAGATCGAGCAGGAGTTTCAGCACCTTGTCTCTGTGGTCGCCCTGCACGATAATAACGCCGTCCTTGGCGTTTCCGCCGGCGGCGCATTTGCTTTTCAGCAGCTTGCCCAGTTCTTCCAGCCGTTCCTGAGGCCCCGCGAAGCCCTTTACCACTGTCGCCTCCTTGCCGCCTCTCACCCGTTCGAGCCAGATGCGCAGCACCTGCCGCTCAGGGGTCACTGCGCTGATCTGCTGCTCCTGTTCTTCCGGCCTGAAGTCGGGATCCGTAGAGAAAACGAAACCTCCCGAAGATTTTTTCTTGCTCATCGTTGTTTAACTTATTGGTTATCCGGATTGTCGGGGATCAGGATATTCAGGGCTTTGGGTCTGATCTCGAATTCCAGTTCGCCTTCCAGCGTCAGGCCCTCCCCGTCGAGGTGCACGAAATTCCGTCCTTCTGCGAATATTTTCACCTTGCGCGCCGTGAAATGCTCCACAAATGCTGCATCGTATATTTTGCCGTTCAGCGTGGCGGGTACTGCTGCGAAATAGTGCCATTTCGGTGCATCCTTCAACAACACCACTTCAAAAAAACCGTCGTCGAGGCGGGCATCGGGAGCAATCTGAAAATTATAGCCCCACATCGGCCCGTTGGCGATGGAAATGATGAAGCACTTTTCTGTGATCACCTTGCCGTCGATCTCCAGGCGGCATTCGCGGGGGGTATATTGAAGGCCTGCTTTTACCGATTTCAGGAAGTAGGGAATGAACCCGCGCCAGTTGCTGCCCTTCATCAGGTTCGATACCAGTCCGTCGAAGCCGATACCCGCGAGGTTAAAAAATGGCCGCCCGTTCATAAAGCCACAATCGATGGCGCTCACCCGGGCGGTATTGATCTTTTTTACGGCTTCGTCGATGTCGCGGCCATAGCCGAGGTGCATTGCCAGTCCGTTGCCGGAGCCTGCGGGTACGATACCCAGGGTGGCGTTGCTGCCCAGGAGGGCGGAAGCGACTTCATTGATGGAGCCGTCGCCACCGACCGCCACAATGATCTCGCACCCGTCGGCCACGGCCTGCTCCGCCAGTTCGCGCGCGTGTTCCGCACGTTCGGTAAAACTGAAGCCGTATTCGAATTTACGGTGGTTGAGGTGCTTCTCGACGCTGGTACGGATGTGCTTTTGCAGGTTCGTGCCCGCCTTGGGGTTGACGATAAACTGAATGCGCCTGGGGCGCATCAACTCGGTCAACAGACCGTCTTTTGTGTAGGGATGAGATTCGCGCATGGTGTGTTACCCGTATTTATGCCGACTGACCTTTTCTCGATTGTACATAATCCCGCCAACGTTCGATTACGGCCTGCATATCTGCCGGCAGGTCGGATTCGAAGCGGACATGTTCGCCGGTACCCGGGTGTTTGAACCCCAGCACCTTGGCATGCAGGGCCTGTCTGGGCAGCAGGGCCAGGCAGCCTTCCACAAATTGCTTGTATTTGGAGTACAACGTGCCTTTAAGTATCTGGTTGCCGCCGTAGCGGGGATCGCCGAAAAGGGTATGACCGATAGATTTCAGATGCACCCTGATCTGGTGGGTGCGGCCCGTTTCCAACTGGCATTCAATCAGGGTGCAATAGTAAAACCGCTCCAGCACCCGCCAGTGGGTGACGGCCCATTTGCCATCCTCGTCATCGGGAAAAACCATAAACAGTCGGCGGTCGTTGGGATTTCGGCCGATATTGCCGCGTATGGTGCCTTTGTCGCGGTCCACATCGCCCCATACCAGCGCCCAGTAACGCCGTTCGATGGTGTGCTCGTAAAACTGCCGGGCCAGGTGTGTCATGGCAAAGTCGTTTTTGGCGATGACCATGAGGCCTGTTGTATCTTTATCAATGCGGTGGACAATGCCTGCCCGGTTGGGTTCGTTGCCTTCCTTGACGGGTAATTTGTCAATCTGTTCTTTGAGATGCCAGGCGACTGCGTTGACCAGCGTCCCGTTGGGGATACCCGCGCCGGGATGCACCGCCAGGTTGTAGGGTTTATTGATCACCATAACATCTGCGTCTTCATGCACGATGTCGAGCGGGATGTTCTGGGGAGCAATATCGTAAACCTCTTCGAGCGACTTGGGCAGTACAATCGTGATGACATTGCCCGGCTTTACCTTGTAATTGGGCTTCACTTCGCGGTCGTCGACCTTAACGGAACCTGCCCGGATGGCATTTTGGACCTTGTTGCGCGAGCGGTTGGCCAGCCGGTCGATCAGAAACTTGTCGAGCCGGATATAGCCCTGTTTGGGGTCTGCGACGATTTCGTGGCGTTCAAAATAATCGTCTGTTGACTGGTTGTCATCGCCCTCATCCTGGCCCGACAGATCGGGGGGGACGGGTTCCGGCAAATCTTTTTCCGGCAAATCATTCGAGTTCTGGTGCTTCTGGCTCATTCCGCTGCGTTTGATTGGGTGTCAATCGTCCGGCAAAAGTAGGGCTTTCCGCCGGGTACTTGCCCATTTTGAAGTTTTCAATAAAAAAGGCTTCACAAATCCGGTATTCAAGGCGTCAATTATTCGTTAACAATTGTCCTCAAGCAAGTGTTTTCATGTAGGTTTGGCCTATCATTAGTTCAACATTAACTCAATCATTCCCGCTCCTGACTGTTATGGAAAAACGAACATTTCTCAAAACCGGCTTTTTTCTCGGCATAGCCGCAGCCACCACCTCTTTTCTCGATGCCTGCAAAAGCACCGCAACCGGCGGTGCGTCCGACGCAGCCGCACCCGTTATTCCGCCGCCCAAACTGCGCCGCACCACGCCCTTCGAACTGCCGAAACTGGCCTACGAAACCAGCGCGCTGGAGCCCCATATCGATAAAATGACCATGGAAATCCACCACGACCGGCACCACCAGGGCTATGTGAACAACCTGAACGACGCGGTGAAAAACACCGTTTATGCCGATTATGAACTGTACGATATTATTTCCCGTATCGGTACCGGCGATGCGGATAAAAAAATCCGGAACAACGCCGGCGGGCACTGGAACCATACTTTTTTCTGGGAAACGCTCTCGCCTGGCGGCGGTGGCGCGCCCTCGGGCCAACTGGCGAGTGCCATTGATGCACAATTCGGCTCCTATGATAAATTCAAGGAGCAATTCAGCACCGCAGCAAAAAGTGTTTTTGGCTCCGGCTGGGCATGGCTGTGCGTAGGCAAGGACAAAGGTCTGTTTATCACCACCACACCCAACCAGGACAACCCGCTGATGCTCAGTGTCGTCAAACAAAATGGCACGCCTATTATCGGCATCGACGTTTGGGAACATGCCTATTACCTGAAGTATCAGAACAAACGCCCGGACTACATTACCGCATTCTACAACGTTGTGAACTGGAAAGAGGCCGCCATGCGGTATGAGAAGGCCATGTTTGGGTAGGGGAGTTGGATTGCTGCATTGTTAAATTGCCGGCGTGTTGCAACTTATATCCTGTGCTGTCGAGTCAGATGCATCGGTTTAGATATCCTGCTTATGCGTGAAGCGTCATCTCGAATTTTTAGAGGGTAGTGAGGTTCCCGCAGATTATCGCAGAAAAGCCCGCAGAAATGTGCAGAACTTTACCAAATCTGCGGCAATCTGCGGGTTTTTTCTGCGGCAATTTGCGGGAAACAAATTCGGGATAGCTCAGTATTATTTAAAAAATTGTCGGCCCGATCATGTAATTTGACCGTCTGTTGCATCCTAGACTTAAGAAATCGTCTGAAACCCCGTGAGACGGTTTCTAAGGCTGGACGATACAGCCCTATCAACACCTAACAATGCAGCAATCAAGCAATGCAGCAATGTAGCAATGCAACCATCCAGGCACATCACCAAATTCACATACCATGCCCTATCGCCCGATTTTCAATATCGTGTTGATCTCCTTTACACTGTTGTCCGGCATCGCTGCCTGCAAATTCGCCGTAAATAAGGACCAGCCCGCCAATCCATCCAAAGACAAACCCGTTACGGAAATGCCTGTACCTCCCTTGCCTCCGGCGCCGGGCGATTATGCCGACGACTGGAAAATTGTAGACAGCCTTGACAAGCAGGGACTGTTCAAAAGTGCCCTCGAACGCGTGGAAGCCATTCAGGTGAAAGCCCAAAACGACAAAAACAGTCCGCAGGTGCTGAAAGCCCTCATCTTTCGGGGGAAATATACCACGACGCTCGAAGAGGACGGTTTCGTGGAAGCGATAAAGGTGTTTGAAGCAGAGGAAAAAAACGCCAATATTCCCACAAGGGCACTCTTGCAGAGTATCCTCGGACAACTCTATTCCACCTACCTGAGCAACAAAGGCTGGCAATTGAGCGAACGCACCCCGATTCCTGACGGCGAGGGAGGCGACATCCTCACCTGGTCGGCAGCGCAGATTGAACAACACGCCCTCGACCTGTATTTTGCTTCTGTGGAGCGGCGGCCCATCCTGCTCGAAACCCCTGTTGAGACGTTCAGAAGTGTAGTCACACCAGGGCAAAACGACACCATCGACGGTAAAGCCCTGCGCCCGATGCTGTACGACCTGCTGGCCCACCGGGCACTCGAACATTTCGCCAACGAACGCAGCTGGCTCACAGAACCTGCCTATGCGTTCAAACTCGACCAGCCGCAGGCATTTGCGCCGCTACAGGTGTTTTTGAAAACCGATTTTACCACCAGGGACTCCGCTTCCAACAAGTGGCTGGCTATCAAGACATTCCAGCGTCTGCTCAGCCAGCCGGCACTGGTGAACATTACACCCGGAAAGCCGGCTGAAGTGACCCGGAATCATCCAGCACTCGTGGCCAACGACCTGCTTCGCCTTGAATTTGCGTGGAACAACTCCGTTCGGGAAGACAAAGACAGCCTCTATTTGCAGGCGCTGGAAAACCTGCACCGCCAATCCGCTAACGACCACACCATCGATGCAGAGATCGTATACGCTATGGCCTCGTTTCTGTACTACCGGGATAAAGGCGACAAGGGCCAAAATGCGCAAAAAGCAGCGCTGATGTGCGAAGACATCATCCTGCAAAACCCCGATACATACGGCGCCCACCAGTGCCTGTTGCTGCTGAACGAAATCCGCGGCAAGAACCTCAATAACGAAGTGGAAAACGCTATTCTGCCGGGAAAAAGCGCCCCCGTGCTGCTTCAATTCCGAAACATCCAACGCTTTCACGTCAGGGTTGTCCAAGGCAATTTCAGCCCCGATTTTTTGCAGGACATCAACTGGGAAAAACGCCTCGACTTCGTCAGATCGCTACCCCAGATACAACAGCGGGTCTGGGACCTGAAAGTGCCGGGCGATTACCAGCATCACCGAACAGAAATAGCCCTGGACGCGCTTCCACTGGGCTCCTATTGGGTGCTGGTCTGCGAAAACGAAGATTTTGATGAGAAGAAGGGTCCGGTCGCCTTTGCGCCTTTTTCCGTTACGGAACTGGCCGCCGTGCCCATGCGCAACCATGGCACACTCGC
Source organism: Lewinellaceae bacterium (assembly GCA_016712415.1). Lineage (GTDB taxonomy): Bacteria > Bacteroidota > Bacteroidia > Chitinophagales > Saprospiraceae > M3007. Next base: position 37,472 of record JADJRC010000011.1, read on the forward strand.
TTTTGCTTTGGTACACCGGAACACCGGCGCCCCTCTGGCCGGCGTCAAACTGGAGGCTTTTGGGCCGAAATACCAGCGCAAAGACAACAATAACCCGCTCCAGACGATGATTACAGACCGCAACGGCCTGGTGCGCGCCGACTGGGAAGATCATTCCGGAGGCGAAGTCAGGGCGACGCTGAACGGCGACTCGCTGTGGCTGGGCAATTTTTACCATTACCGCTACCGGTCCGACGACGACTTGCCCATGCAGGTGTACTTTTTCACCGACCGTGCGCTGTACCGGCCCGGCCAGACGGTGTATTTCAAGGGCGTGCTGTTCCGCTATGATGATGCCCGAAAACCGCAAATCGTAACCAATAAAAGTGTAGCAGTTACCTTGTACGACGTCAACGGTCAGGCCAAAGGAACCCTGCAACTGCGCTCGAACGACTACGGCACCTTTAACGGCGTCTTCACTGCGCCGGCCAATGGTCTGACCGGACAAATGTCGATCCGTGTCGATCATGCCCTCGGCGGCGCCACCTTTAATGTGGAAGAATACAAACGACCGAAATTCGAGGTAGCCTTCGCGCCGGTGAAAGACGCCTTCCGGCTCGGAGAAAAAGTGACGCTACACGGTGAAGCAAAAGCCTATGCCGGCAGTAACATCGACGGCGCGCAGGTGCGCTACCGCGTGGTCCGGCAGGCGCGCTTCCCGTTCTGGAATTGGGGATGGGGAACCAGGCGTAAGTATATCCCCTGGCAGACGGACCAGATGGAGATCACCAGCGGCGTGACAACTACCGATGCCGACGGAAAATTCGCGGTCGGGTTCACCGCCATTCCCGATCCCGCCATTCCGCGCAAAGAGAACCCGCAATTCGATTATACGGTATTTGCCGACGTGACCGACATCAGCGGCGAGACCCGCAGCACCCAGCAATTCGTTTCAGCAGGGTATGTTGCGCTCAAGGTCGACTGGGGGCTTGGCAGCGAGATCGACCTCGATTCGCTCCGGCATGTTTCCCTGAACACCTACAACCTGGCCAACCAGCCCCAGGCGACCGAGGGTCGTATCACCCTTCAACCCCTGGTGGCGCCCAAACCGTTCTTCGTCGAACGTTATTGGGAAGTCCCCGATGTGCCTGCCATGTCGAAAGAAACCTGGAAAAACCTGCTGCCCGACTATGCCTGGCAGGATGAAGCCAATCCGGAAAAGTGGCCCAGAGCGGATTTTATCCTCCCGTTTTCATTCAATACGGGCCGGGATAAAACCGTCGACCTGAATGGCGGTAATGCACAGGCCGGGTACTACCTTGCCCGGCTCACCACGGCCGACGCCTACGGGGAAAAAGTCGAGATCGAAAAAATCGTGCGCGTATGGGACAAAAAGAACCGGGCTACGCAGTTTGAAACGCCTTCGGCAGCCGTCGAAAAAAGCACACTCGAACCGGGCGAAACGGCCCGTATCTGGCTTGGCGGCAAACCGGCAGGACTGAACATCTTCTATGCCCGGCAGCAGCATGACACCTTGACCGCACCCCGCTGGCTGAACGTCGACGGCGCCACAAGCGTCGAAATACCTGTTGTGGAAAACGACCGGGGCGGCATCATCGCATATTGGTTCACGGTGAAGAACAACCGCTTCTATGGTGGCCGGCCGCTCTCGCTCAATGTTCCGTGGAGCAATAAACTGCTCAATATTCAATACGAAACCTTCCGCGACAAACTGGCGCCGGGCCAGCAGGAGGAATGGCGCCTGCGTATCAGCGGTCCGGGCAAGGAAAAAGTTGCCGCAGAAATGGTCGCTACCCTCTACGACGCTTCGCTCGACCAGTTTCTGCCCCACGACTGGTCTGCAATACCATATCCCGCCAACTATCCGCGGGTAAGTTTTGAACAGCGCAGCACCCTGGGCTCGCGTGGCGGGGAAGTCCGGTACGACCCGCAGAACAACCCGGAGATGCCCGTACGGACATACCCTGAACTCAACTGGTTCGACTTCCCGCTTTGGGGCGGCCGACTGTACAGGTCACGGAATGCCTATGACAACGACATGAACATCGCGTATGAGGTGGCCGCAGCTCCCGGCCCGGGAGGCGGCGAGCTGAGTACAAAACGTAAGGATCTTGCCTCCGATGCCCGGGAAGAGGTTAGCACCAATGACCTTAATCCATACCGGGGCAATTTATTCCAGGGCAATATGGAAGCCGGTGCACCGGTCGAAAAACCGAAACCCGCGCCGCCCGTTCAGATTCGGAGCAACCTCAACGAAACGGTATTTTTCTTTCCCGGAGCCGCATACCGACAAGGAGGGCAACGTGGTACTGAAGTTCAGGATGAACGAAGCCCTCACCCGTTGGAAACTGCTGACCTACGCCCATACCAGGGACCTGAAGCAGGCCATTTCTACAAAAGAAGTCGTCACACAGAAGGAACTGATGGTGCAGGCCAACGCACCGCGTTTTCTGCGCGCAGGCGATGAGATGGAGTTTTCCGCCAAGGTGAGCAACCTCTCCCAGGAAACGGTGAGCGGTTCGGCCACGCTCCACCTGTTCGACGCCGGCACTATGCAGCCTGTCGACCGGGCATTCGGCCTTACCGCAGCGGTGACGACCACGTACAACTTCACCGTCCTGTCCGGGCGCTCCATGCCGCTTTCGTGGAAGATACGGGTGCCCGATGATTTCAGCGGCGCCGTCACCTGGCAGGTGATTGCCGACGGCAAAAAATTCCGCGACGGCGAAGAAAGCACCATCCCTGTCGTCAGCAACCGCATGCTGGTAACCGAAACACTGCCCATTTCTGTGCGCGGCGGACAGACAAAAGAATTTGTCTTCGAAAACCTGAAGAACGCCGGGAAAAGCACCTCACTGAAGACGCGCAGTTATACCCTTGAGTTCACCAGCAACCCGGTTTGGTACGCCGTGCAGTCGCTACCCTACCTGATGGAATTCCCGTATGATTGCAGCGAACAGGTATTCAGCCGCTTCTATGCCAATACGCTGGCCGCCAGTGTAACGGAAAAATTGCCAAACATCCGGAGGGTATACGATCGCTGGAAAGGCAAGGACGCCATGAAGTCGAACCTGTCGAAAAACCAGGAACTCAAATACGCCCTGCTTGAAGAAACACCCTGGGTGCTTGACGCGCAAAGCGAAGAACAGCAGAAGCAAAATATTGCCCTGCTGTTCGATCTCAACCGTATGTCCGACGAGCGGGAACGCGCCCTGCGCATCCTCTCGGAACGTCAGATGGACAACGGCGGCTGGGCCTGGTTCCCCGGCGGACAGGACAGCTGGTATATTACCCAACACATTGTAAGCGGCTTTGGGCACCTGAAGCAACTGGGCGCCTTCGACGGTGAGCAAGACCCTCAGGCCGCGCAGATGCTCGACCGCGCTGTCGGTTATTGCGACGCCAAACTGGCCAGTCAGTACCGCGAACTCGAACTCCGTGTACAGCAGGGCAAAGCCAAATGGGACGACGACCACCTCGACGGCATGGCGATTCAATACCTCTATGCCCGTTCGTTCTTCCCGCAACAACTGGATAAACCCGGACGGGAAATGTCGTACTACCTCGACCAGGCAGAAAAATTCTGGCTCGGAAAGGGCCTGTACCAGGAAGGCATGCTGGCCCTGGCCCTCCACCGCAACGGCCGTACCGATGCTTCCGGACGCATCGTCGCCAGTCTCCGCGAACGCGCGCTGGTGAAGGAAGAACTCGGCATGTACTGGCCTGTTGACTGGGGTTTTTACTGGTACCAGTTGCCGGTGGAAACCCAGGCGCTTATGGTGGAAGTGTTCGGTGAAGCAGGCAACGACCCCAAAGCGGTGGAAGAACTGCGCATCTGGCTGCTGAAGAACAAACAGACCAACCGCTGGGAAAGCACCAAGGCAACATCAGAGGCCGTGTACGCTCTCCTGCTTTTCGGCGACAACTGGCTACAGAACACCCGGCCTGTGCAGGTAGCGCTTGGCGGAAAATCGCTAAAACCCGAAGAATATGAGCCGGGAACGGGCTATTTCAAGCAGACCTGGAACGATAGTGCGGTAAAGCCCTCGTTCAGCACGATCAAAATCGAAAACCCCAACACCAATATCGTTTGGGGTGCAGCGTACTGGCAGTACTTCGAAGACCTGGACAAAATCACTGATTTTCAAAAAACGCCCCTGACCATCGTGAAGCAGTTGTTCACCGAGGAAAATTCGCCCACCGGACCTGTGCTGAAGCCCGTCGCTGATGGACAGGCACTAAAACGCGGCGATAAAATCAAGGTGCGCATCGAAATTCGCGCAGACCGGGCCATGGAGTTTGTTCATCTCAAAGACATGCGTGCAGCAGGCTTTGAGCCGGTCAATGTACTCAGTGGCTACCGCTGGAAAGATGGGCTGGGATACTACGAAAGCACGAAAGACCTGGCCACCCATTTCTTTATCGACTACCTGCCGCGCGGCACTTTCGTCTTCGAATACCCGTTGGTAGTATCGCATAAAGGGGAAATGAGCAACGGCATTACGACCATGCAATGCATGTATGCGCCGGAATTCACGAGCCATTCGAAAGGGGTACGGGTCAAGGTCGAGTAATTGGGGTACCGCCGGGTTCTGGTACCGCCGGGTTCTGGTACCGCCGGATTTACCCGGCGCTACCTCACTTTTTCCAAACCCCAAAAATCACTTTTTTCCAGTTAAAAGCGGGTCCGATGTCCCATTTCCCTGTCGTTCGGAAATTGACATGCGTGCAAATACCCTCGAAACCGGCCGCTTCCTGTGCCGAAGAAAAGGTATTGAACAAGTCATCGCCGGCGAGAAATTTACGCGGAATATTGTACCGGGCAGTCAGGTAGCGCAACAGCGAAATGAGCGAATTATACTGCGCATTGGTAAAGGCGGCATAGTACCGTTGCCCGCGGTATGGCGTAAGCAATTCGGTGTAATAACCCCGCTCGTCCTGGGTGCAATAGACGTCGTCTTTGCTGTAGATCGTGTGAAAATTGGTGCCGTCCTTGACGAGAAACCCGATGTTCGATATTTCGATGGCGATACTGCTGCTGCTCATCTCGGTATTGCCGCCGATAGCGTCGGCGCCAAGGTGGTACGACCAGTATTTGGATGCCCATGGATTGTAGATATCACCCGAACGGGCAATGATAAAGGGCACAGATACGTGGTAATATGGCGTTGTGAGCGTGGCGATGTCGCCTTTCAGGTAACCCGCTGTGAAGTGCAGGACGATGCGCTTCTTCGGCACTTCTTCTTTATAGTAGAACGAGTCGTCGGGAACATCCCTTCGAAGGTCAAGCAGGGTTAGTTTTTTCCCGTCACCCGGAATATTGACGGTTTCCGGTGTGATGATGAATTTTTTTCCGAAGGAATCAATGCCGTTTTCGCGAAATGACTTCTCGTGCTGGGAAATGCTTGTTGCGCGCATGAATCAATTGTTTTTTATGTCAAAATGGCCCCAAAGGCCCCTAAACGCCTGTACCGCTGCAATCAAAACCGCGCAGTGATACCGGCCAGGAAGTTTAACCCCACCATGGGGTAATTAAACCACCGTTCGCGCTTGTTATTCAGAATGTTGTTCACATCGATAAAGGCCCCTACGTTGTCGGTAAAATAATAATTGCCGCCTACACTCAGGTCGAAAAGAGCATTTTTTTGCCTTGAAATACCTTCCACATCGCGAAACCAAACGCCATCGGCGATGTACAATCCGCCGCGCAGTTTGGCCTTGCCTTCGAGCACAGTCATCACAGCGTTAAAGTTGCCTTCGAGTTTGGGCAGCCCCCACGGATGCACTTCGTTGTTTGTTTCAAAGGTCAGGTACTGACTGAGCGTGCCTGTGACGATGAGCGCTTCAAACGGATGCACCTTCACAGTAGCCTGAATACTGGTGATTTTGGCTGTATCGTATACGATCCCGAAGCGGGTTAGTCCGGAGGACTGGAAGTCCGTCTGATACAGGGCCAAATCGCTCGCCTTGGAATAGCCCAGCTGACCGGAGTACTCCAGGAAACCAAAATCGCCTTTGATCCCGGCAAAATAATTTCTGAAAACAGTGTTGCGGAGCGTCGTGCCCCGAATACTGATAAAGGGGTTGTACTCTGAAATACTGCGGTAGGTGTTTTTCCTAAGGTCGCCGTTGGCGCCGGCAAAAATCTGGAAGCCATTGCCGACAACACTCAGGGTCAGTTCGGCATCGGGAAAAATGGTAAATTCATCCCGGTTGCTTGCAAAATTACCGCCCACCTTCAGTTTTAAAATATCCGAATGGAAGGTGAAGGAAGGTTGCAGGTAAATATTGTTCAGTTTCTGTTTGCTCGTATCGTCGAATGTGGTCAGGTCGGTGCGAATACCAACGCGAAGGGGATGCTTTTCTGCAAACCACTTGGTAGCGGCGAGGTCGAGTTCAAAGCCGGTTTCCTTGTTGGAGAAAAAGTCGTTGAACAGGTAGAACCTGGGAGCGACCGTAAAGTTCAGGTCGGCATCCGTGCGCTCGCTGTTGTACAGCCGACCGCCTATATTGATCATTTTAAAATCCTGCCGGGTGCGTTCTTCGGAGAAGGACAGTGTATCAATATTATAGCCGTAGAAGTGTACACGGTCGAAACTGTAGCCGACATTGCCTTCTACTGCCAGGTTTTGGCTGAGGTAAACATTGGCGCTCAGCAGACCGTCCGTGTTGAAAAAACGTTGGTTTTCGACCGATTTTTCGGCGTTCAGGCTGTTGTGCCGGAGCCAAGCCTTGCCGTCGAATTTATCTCCGGAACCGAAATAGTAGCCCGCTTCACCCCAAAATGCCTTGGGCACACCGACACCCAGTTTGGCGAAACCGTTGTAGGTCTCTTCCTTCTTGCCGGAGCGCATGCCAAGCGGACGAAGTTTGGGCGTTTCGTAATCCATCGACAACGGACGCGGCGGCACGATATACTCCTGCTTTTGGGTAGTGGTATCGATCGGCGGCAGGGTCGGCGTGAGGTTGATCTTGTTGGATTCCAGCAGACGCGCATCGAAATCTTTGTAGATATCTACGCTGCCGGTTACTTTATCGTTCTGTGCGTGCGCCGCTTGCATGACGGCAAAAAAAGCGAGGACGAAAAACAGGGATTTATGATGAAATACCATTGGTTTTGAATGTTTGATGAATGAACTGTGTTTTCATTGTTTCATGGTTTCATGGTTGGATTGTTTCATGGTTTCATTGTTTTATTGCTACAGAACAACCATCCCTTCAGCAATGAAACAATCCAGCAATAAAACAATCTAATTTCCCCCTTCTTCCAGTTCCAGCAAATTGCCGCCCTTTTCGGTAGTTTGATTGTTGTTGGTCGCCGGGGCGGTATTGCCGAGTTTTTCGTATTTCTGGCGGGCCAGGTTTATGATTGCCTGGTCGTTCCCCCTGTAGTTTTCGAGTACCGCCTCAAGTGCCGCTGATGCGCTGTTGCGGTTGCCTTGGTCGAGGAACACATCCGACAGCAGGATAAGGTTGCGGGCGATCCAGTCGTCGTAGCCCGCGCTGGCCTTGTTGGCGGTGTTGGTGATGAGGTCTTCTGCATCGCTGTATTTTTTCTGGCGGTACAGGATTTGAGCCATAAGGTGATAGGCCTCGGGCATGATTGCCGAGTTGGCGTTTTCGGCCACTGATTGCAGGGCAGGGTATGCGCGGCCATAATCGCCCTTGTCGAAAGCGATCTTGCCGATGTAGAAATTCGCAATGGCGTATTGCTCGGCTGATGCCAGCGGAGAGGCATTTACCTTGTTGGCGTATTCGTTTACGGCCACGGAGTTGTTGCCGCTTTTGTACGCCGATTCGAGCGCGATGAGCTGGGCATTGAAGCGCGAGGCATCCGAAGGCGCCGACTCTTCCCATTTGCGCGCAAACTCAAGCGCCTGGGCGGCATTTTTTTCATAGTTGAGCGACAGCAACGCGGCCTTTTCAGCCGCTTTGGGATAGAATTTACTCGGTCCGCGGGTGACCACCGCCGTGTAGTCTTTCAAAGCGAGGTCGTATTTTTTCACCTCATCCGACGCATAACTTTCACCGCGATAGTACAGCGCGTCCAGCGAACTCGGTCCTTTCGGGTACTTGGCCAGATAACTGGTGAATCCGTCGATCGCCTGTGGAAACTTCCGGTTCTGGTACTGGTACTCTGCCGACTGGTAAATGATACTGTCGCGGGAGTTGCTGCTGACCTTGTAGCCCGGCACCGTTTCGAGGAAGGCGAGGTATTCTTCCGGTTTGCCCATTTCCTGATACGTCTCCTGCAACAGGGATAGGGCGTCTTTGGCTTGTCCGGCTTCGGGGTTGTTGGAAAACACCTGTTTGTAATAATTGGCGGCAGCCGTGTAGTTGCCCTGCCGGAAAGAGATGATACCGAGTTGCATCAGGGCCTGGTTGATGAGCGGCGATTTGCCGCGGTAATCAGATACCAGACGACGCAGGGGAGTAGTGGCTTCACTGAGCTTGCCCATTTCCAGATACGTATTGCCCAGTTCGAGCAACGACTCATCGGCATAGCGGCTGTTGGGATAGCGGTCGACGAGGCTCTCCAGTGCTACGGCCTTGTCGAGTTGACTGCCCTGCAAACCGCGGATGATTGCCTTTTGGTACAGGGCATATTCAAATCCGTCGTATTGCTTGTTGACCGCCTCATTGTAATAGGCAAGGGCGTCGGCGTATCTTTTGGTCTTGAACTGGCAATCGCCGGCGCGCAGCACGGCATCGCCCAGGACCGATTTTTTGATCTGGTCGGATTGTATTGTATTGCCCGCCTTGCGTATGCCCTCCACCGTTGTTTTGAAACTGGACAATGCGGAGCTGTAGTCTTCCAGCTTGAGGTAGTTGTATCCCTGGACATAATTGCCCAACAGGACGCTGCTTTCCTCCGGCAGGTTGTTGAAGGAGCGGGCATTGCTCAGGAAGGTGGTCATATGCTGCTTGCTGATGTTCCACTCCTGGGCTTCATTGGCGATAGAGCCCATCCAGAATGAACTCAGCGCTGCCGTGCGTTTATCGACCGGCGCGTCGAGCGATTTGTTGAAATACCGGCGCGCTTCTTCCTTCTGACCGTTTTGATAGAGTTGAAGTCCGCGGTTGTAGGTCACCTGCTGATAGGTTGCATTGAGTTTCGGGGTCCTGTTTTTTATACCTTCCAGCGTACTCACGGCGCGGTCGTAGTCGCGCGTATTCAGAAACACCTCGCTCATCAGTGCCTGGGCATCTTCGTAATACCGGGAGGTAGAAGGGATTTTTTGCAGCGCATCAAGGGCGTCGCGGTCGTATTTCAGTTCGTAACTCAGTTTGGCGTAATTGATCAGGGCATCTTCCTGCACTGTCTTGTCGAAATGGAGTGTTGCCGCTTTGCCGAATGCCGTACGGGCATTGAATTTATTGCCGGTGCGCAGGTAGCAGTCGCCGAGGTGGTACATCCCGTTTTGCCCGAGCAGACTGTCCTGCTTGCTCAGTTGCTCAAAGTTTTTGATGGCCTGGGGGTAAAAACCGTTGCGGTATTGGGTATAACCGATCTGGTAATAATCGGAAGGCCGCAACTGGGCGCCGTTGGTGGCGGCGAACTCGAGATAAGGCATGGCCTTGGCGTAATCGCCTTTTTCATAGTACGCCTGACCGACGAGTTGATTGATTTCCGCCCTGTTTTTGATACCCGAATCCTGAGCCTTGAGCGCTCCGTAGGAAATAACCTGATCGTGCTGCTTTTTGTTGGCGTATATCTGGGTGATGTAGTAGGGCACCACTTGTTTGTACTTGTCCGATTTTTCACAGCGGACAAACAGCCGGGCGGCCTCGTCGTATTTTTTCTCAAAGAACGAGCAGCATCCGGAATAGTAATTGGCCGGATAATACCACTCGCTGCGGGTGTTTTCCTTGAGGTTATTGAACTCGTTTTTGGCCCTGGCGAAATTCTTGGTCACAAAATAACTGTACCCTTTTTTGAACTGAATCTCGTCGCGCGTAGCACCTGCGCCCGCCGGCGCCATATCGTAATACGTCAGTGCGCGGTCGTACTCCTTCTGGTCGAAATAATAGTCGCCGATTTCCAGCGCTGCCTGACTGGCTATGGGAGACGGGGTGTTTTCGCGCAGGAAATCGAGGGTGATCTTTTCTGCTTCCGGCTGATCGAGCCGGACGGCACATTTGGCGTAGTAGAGTTCCGCGTCGTTTTTTACGGCCTTCCATTCCGGTTCATTGACGGGGCGCAGCAGATCGATCGCAGCGCGAAATTCCTTTTGCGCCAGCCCGAAAATATTTTGATTGAAAAAATCCACCCCGCGGTGATACGCGAGGTTGGCTTCCGTGTAAACGGTCGTCTGCTGGGCCGGCAATGCCTGGGCAGCGAGGATTAGTAAACAGGGTAAGATGCCTTTCCAAAGGTTCATGTCAAGCAATTTTAAATATTGAAAATCGGGATTTCGTTTTTCGACTCCGACAAACGAACGCCTTTATACAAGACGTCTGTTCGCCCTGAATTTATTTTTTAGAAACTTTAACAAGTTAAAAACGCGGAAAACACCGGCGAAAATATGCCTTGCCCGTCAGAATAAAACAAAAAATCTGTTTAGCGTATTCCTGATGACAATAAACGGATTTTTTTTGGGAACCAGCCGTTTGCCAAAGGCTTCCTACATTTGTTGCTCAAGCATTTCCGATTCTATGGACTTCTTCTTCGCCACCCTCTTCTCTTTGTTTTCTATCGTCGACCCGCCTGGCGCCATTCCGGTGTATGTGGCCATGACCGGCGACCGGCCGCGGCCCGAACGCAACAAAATTGCGCTGATGACCAGCCTTTATTTCCTGCTTATCCTGGTCAGTTTTTTTCTCGCCGGCACTTATATCCTGAGTTTTTTCGGCCTCACGGTGCACTCCCTGCGCATCGCCGGGGGCATGACGCTGCTCATCAGCGGTTTCGGCCTGATGTCGGGGCGCTTCACCAAGCGACGCGGCTATGACAAGGAAGCGGAGAAACAATCGCATGAACGTACCGATATCGCTTTTTCGCCATTGGCCATGCCCCTGCTTTCCGGTCCGGGCAGCATTTCCTACCTGATTACCCAGTTCAGCCAGCACCCCGAATGGAGCCAGCGCTCCATGATACTCGCTGCTATCGTGGCAGTGGCCGTGCTTGTATGGATATGCCTGCGCGTAGCGCCTTTTCTGTTCAAAATGTTCGGCGCCGGCGGCCTCAACGCCATCGCCCGTATCATGGGATTTATCGTTATCGCCATCGGGGTCCAGTTTATCGTGGACGGGCTGGTGCATTTGGTTCAGGGATTGACGGGTTGACGGGTTGCGGAAAAATGATTGTTCGGGAATTTATTCGGTCTCAGGTTTGGACAGGAACAATCGACAAAGATTTTTACAACTGCCACGATTATTTCAAGCGACAGCAGCATTACATGAACAACGACCTCTTTGCCCTGGCACAGTCCAAACTCGCAAAAGCGCGTGTGACACTTGATTTCGACGCCTATGATCGCAAGATACTGGCGAAAAGCGAGGGCGCTGTTTTTGTGTGCAACCAACTCATGCCGGGTATCGACGAGTGGATATTGATAGCCCTGCTCGCCGAACATTTTGAGTCCGTAAAGATATTGCACCCCTACCCCACTCCGCCGCCCAAGGCACTGCGCCCGGTGGCCATACGCCCCATGCGTACCAAATTGAAGGACCGCTTTTTGCAACTGAATTTTTTCAAAAAAGTAGCAAAGGCGGTAAAAAAAGGAGAAGCCATTGCGCTTCCGGTCGATTTCTCCGACAACCCGCTGGGCAATTTCGGCAAAAACATGCTGCGCCAGCAAATTCTCAAACAACTGCGCAAGTCGCGTCAACCGGTGGTACCAATCCATTTACAGGCGGAGCAACCGACGGGCAGTTTCCTGCGCAAAACCCTTTCGGGGCTCCCCTACCCCTTCGGCAGCCGACCGGTGCGCATCAGCGTCCGGGTCGGCAGCGTCATCCCTCCGGACGATATTGCTCGTTTTCCCAAAAACCGGTTGTGGGGTAAATTTTTGCAGGCCAAAATATTCTCCCTGGGTTCGCCTTTCGATATCAGGCCCGAACATTTTACCGGAGAAAGGCCGGAAAACCACGAGCCGCTCGCTGCGCCGGTTGCGCCGGAGATGATTGCTGCTGAAATGGCTACCCTGAACCCCGAATACAAGATCACTTCGCGCGGGCAGTTCGACGTGTACGTGGCGCCTTTCTCCGCCCTTCCCAATACCATGTTCGAGATAGCGCGGCTGCGCGAAATGACCTTCCGCGCCGCCGGCGAGGGTACCGGGAAGCCCCGCGATCTCGATGAATATGACCTTTATTACCTGCAACTGATCATCTGGGATCGGGAAGAAAACAAGATCGTCGGAGGTTATCGCCTGGGTCAGGGCGACCTGATTTTCAAGCGCTTCGGCGTCAATGGGTTTTACACCAACAGTCTGTTCAAAATGAAACGCGGGTTTTATCCCGTTCTGCAATCGGCCGTGGAACTGGGTCGCTCCTACATCACCCCGGAGTATCAGAAACACCGGCTCCCGCTGTTCCTCCTTTGGAAAGGTATCCTGCATTTCCTGCTTGCCAACCCACAGTACCGCTACCTCTGCGGCCCGGTAAGCATCAGCAAGGACTACTCGGATGCCACAAAGGCGATCATCGTCGAGTTTGTACGGCGCTTCTTCTTCGACCGGGATATGGCAAAAATGGTGGCGCCGCGCAAACCCTTCCGCGCCAGGATCAAGTCGGTGAATACCAAACTGCTGGCGGAACAACTGCGCGGCGAATTCGATGCACTGGAAAGCCTGGTGGAAACCATTGAGCCCGCCCATTTCAAGGTACCCGTGCTGTTCAGGCAGTACCTGCGCCAAAACGCGCGGTTCGTGGCTTTCAATGTCGATCCTAACTTCGCCGATTGCCTCGACGGACTAATGATCCTTGACATCGCGCAGTTGCCTTCGAGTACAATCGAGGCGCTGCAGCAGGAGAAGTAGGGGTGGTACCGCAGGGTTTACCAATGGTACCGCAGGGTTTACCCGGCGAATCCCCCTCTCTTTACCCAAAGAACTCTCAAAACGCCAATTGGAATACATATTATTCTTGACGCCCATGAGTTTTACATCCGAACAAATAGCAGCCCTGGCATTGGAGCATTACCATCTGGAGGTTTCCGTAACCCCGCTGCCCGGCGAAATAGACCTGAATTTCCATGTCCGGACACCATCCGGCGAAGTATTCACACTAAAAATTGCCAATCCGGCAGAACGCCGGGAAAATCTGGAATTCCAGAATGCGCTGATGCTGCGCCTGGCTGCAACGGATATCGGCCTGGAAGTGCCGCAGGTCATACCGGCCCGCAACGGCGAGCATATCACGGCGATCACCGCGCCCGATGGCGCCCGACGCCTGATGCGCCTGCTTTCCTGGGTCGAAGGACGTTGCTTTGCCGATGTATGCCCCCATTCTCCTGAACTGATGGAGCGGGTGGGCGAAATGTGTGGCAAACTTTGTGTGGCACTGAGCGGTTTCGACCACCCCGCAGCGCAGCGTTTTATCAAATGGGACCTTGCCCAAACCACCTGGATACGCGACCACCTGGCCAAAATTACCGACCCCGGCAAACAGGCGCTGGCGGCATACTTTTTTCAATTGTATGAAACGGAAGTACTGCCTCAACAGGACGACCTGCGCCAAAGTGTCATTTACAACGATGCCAACGATTACAATATACTCGTCAGTCACGACCTGGAAAACCCGGTCGTACCCGGTGTTATTGATTTCGGCGACGCCGTCTTTTCCCATACTTTAAACGAACTGGCGATTGCAGCCGCTTATGTCGCGATGCACAAGCCCGACCCGCTGACGGCCATTTTTCACCTGACCAGGGGCTTTCACCGGGTTTTCCCACTGACCGGACAGGAAGCAGCGGTTTTGTTTCCACTAATCAGTGCACGCCTCCTGATCAGCGTCACCTGTTCGGCCATCAACCTGGCTGAAAATCCCGGCAACGAATATTTGCAGATCAGCGACCGACCGGCCTGGGCATTGCTTGAAAAGCTCCGCACTATTGCTCCCGCACTCGCACTGGCCACTATTCGCCACGCCTGCGGCTGGGAGCCTTGCCCGAGAAATGAAGATTTTAAACGCTGGGCAAAAGACAACTTTCAGCAAATAAAACCTGTTGTGGCAGCCGATCTAAGCAAGGCTGTCTGGCTTGATCTCGGCGCAGGAAGCCCCGACCTGGGTAACTATGCCGGCATTGAAAATGCCAATCAACTGGACCGCATCATTACAGGCATGATGGATGGGCGTGTGGGGATTGGCAGATACGACGAGGTGCGTTCGTTTTACACCACCGACGCTTATGAAGTACACGGAAACGAAGGACCCGAGTGGCGTTCGGTGCACATAGGTCTCGATATTTTTATGCCGCCCGGCACACCGGTTTCGGCGCCCTTCGATGCCGTGGTGCATAGTTTTCAGGACAACGCCAACGACCGCGATTACGGCCCGACCATCCTGTTGGAACACCAGGTGTCGGATGGGTTGCGCTTTTTCACCTTGTATGGCCACCTTACACGAGCGTCGCTGGAAGGGCTGAAGGTGGGCCAGTCGATCACTGCCGGGCAGGTGTTTTGTCAGATAGGGCCCATGCCTGAAAACGGCAACTGGTCGCCGCACCTGCATTTCCAGGTTATGCTCGATACATTAGGCATGGAAGGGGACTTTCCCGGCGTAGCATTTCCGGGAAAACGCGACATCTGGAAAAGCCTTTGTCCCGATCCCTGGCTATTGCTTACCGGGGAGAATTCGCCCAAAACGGGCGAATCTCTTCCGGAGGAAATACTGAAATACCGCCATGCGCATCTCGGGAAAAACCTGAGCGTATCGTACCGGAAACCGCTTAAAATGGTGCGTGGCTGGCGCCAGTACCTGATGGACGACACGGGACGGCGATACCTGGACACGGTAAACAACGTCGCCCATGTGGGACACGAACACCCTCGGGTAGTGCGCGCAGGACAACGGCAAATGGCTGTTTTAAACACCAATACCCGCTATTTACACGATAATATTGTCCATTTTACCGCAGAACTCCTGCAGACCTTCCCGCCCGGA
Source organism: Lewinellaceae bacterium (assembly GCA_016712415.1). Lineage (GTDB taxonomy): Bacteria > Bacteroidota > Bacteroidia > Chitinophagales > Saprospiraceae > M3007. Next base: position 52,580 of record JADJRC010000011.1, read on the forward strand.
CTGGACGTGGCATTTTTAGTGAACAGCGGCAGCGAAGCCAACGAACTGGCCATGCGCCTGGCAAAAAACTATACCGGTCAAAAGGACATGGTCGTAGTGGAAGTGGGGTATCACGGCAACACACAGGGCTGTGTGGAGATCAGTTCGTATAAGTTTGACGGGCCGGGTGGCAAGGGAGCACCTCCGTATATCCATGTTACGCCGATCCCCGATGTTTTCAGGGGGAAATACCGCGGCAATACGGTCGAAACAGGTCGGCAATATGCCGCACAAGTAAGCGCCGCCGTGGAAAAGATACGAACGGAAGGTCGCAGGCCTGCCGCATTTATTTGCGAGTCGGTGATCAGTTGCGGCGGGCAGGTGACTTTACCGCCCGGTTATTTGACTGAATCCGTACAGGCTCTGCGTGCAGCAGGCGGGTTGTATATCGCCGACGAGGTACAAACCGGCTGCGGGCGCCACGGCCAATATTTCTGGGCCTTTGAGGAGCACGGCGTTGTACCCGATATCGTCACGGTGGGCAAGCCCATCGGAAATGGCCATCCGCTTGGAGTCGTGGTCACTACCAGGGCTATTGCCGATGCCTTTGCCAATGGGATGGAATATTTCAACACCTTCGGTGGCAACCCCGTATCCTGCGCCATCGGCCTGGAGGTGCTCCGTGTGATCCGGGAGGAAGGACTACAACAAAACGCACGGGAAACAGGCGCGTACCTGCAAGGGCTGTTGAAAGATATGGCGCATCGGTTTCCCGTTATCGGCGATGTACGCGGTCCGGGGCTATTTCTCGGTTTTGAATTAATCAATAATCCCGAAACGCTGGAACCCGCCGCCGACAAAACAGCATACCTGGCTAACCGGATGCGCGACCTTGGCGTGCTGATGAGTACCGACGGCCCATACCACAATGTATTGAAAATCAAGCCGCCCATGGTGTTCGGACGTCGCGATGCCGATTTTTTTGCAGAAATGCTTGAAAAGGTGTTGAAGGAGGATTTCATGCGCTGAAATACCATGACGCCCGTTATACCGGCAGCGGCGGACGGCGCCCTTTCGTTGTCTCTGCTATAGCTGCATACATCATCTGCCTGATCTGTATCCTGAAAAAGACAAACGCCTGCTGCACGGCAAAAAACACCGGGATCAGCGGCACCGACGTCATGCCGGAATACCCCTCAAGGGTGAAGTAGAGGACCACCAGAAGCATTTGCAGTGCCACAAACCCTGTCAGAAGGCCCAGTAGATGTGCCTTGCGGCTGCGAAATACCCGCCAGCCGTCGGCAAGGCTTCCGGCAACGGACATGCCTGTTGACAGGTGTTGTAGCCGGCTGGCGACCGACCAAACGAACAGCACCGCCAAACCCAGCAGCCAGACAACCATCAACAGGAGCACCAGCCACACCGGGTATTGTTCAGTAGAAAAATACTCCAGGGAAGGTTCCAGCAACACAGCGGTCGGAATCCAGATCAAAGCCGTCCACACCAGGGCCAAAGCCAGAAAAAACAGGCCGATTTTCAGGAAAGGGAAAAAATATACCGCCCCGCCCTGCCAAAAGAAGCGACCGGAAGCCTGCTCCGGCCTTGCAGCGCAGTACAGCAAACCGGCATCGATAAATACCGAAAAAATCAGCCAGACAAGCAACAGCCAGCGCAACTGACCAACCAACGGTGTGATGGATGCACCGTGAACCTTCAGAAAATCTGTCAGGACCGTATGGTCGTAATGACTCAATAGTTTGTTGATCTCCAGCGAACGACCAATCGAAGCCTCCAGTACCTCATATACCTGCATACCCAGTGTAAGTGCCAGGCCGAGTTGAATAGCGTACACGATAGCCGCAATGCGCCACTGCCGCATCGCAACTTTAAATCCGTGGAGAAATGGGAGGTTTGTCATTTCGTCATTATCATTACTTACCACTTATCACTTATCACTTACCACTTACCACTTATCACTTACCACTTATCACTAAACCAAAAAGCTCACGGCTTCCATCAAATTCTGTATCCAAAAAATCGCCTTGGCTGCATACTTCCACAGCGGCGCCTTCCGGGGTTGCAGGTTAAGGCTGTTGTTGTTCAGGTCGACGTCGAGGCTGAGTTTCTGTTGCGGGTCGATTTGCGCCGAAACCACCCTGGACGGACCCGTAAATTCAAAAACCTTCATACCCTCCACGCCCGGCCAGTGCAGCAGTTGTGTGCTGCCATCTTCAAAAGTCATCAGGATTTCTACCGGAAAAACCCAGTCGCCCTTCCGGTGTACCTCCACTTTGGATAGCACTCCCCCTTGGCCGCTGCCGTTGCGGTATGTAAAACCGGATGATGTTTTACCAAAGACACCCTGCGGGGCCGGCAGTATTTCGTTGGTAATGCTCGTGACCGAATAGTCCAACACCACCGCATCGTAAATGCCGGTTTCAACCAGATCATAAACCTGCTGCGCAAAAACAGTGTCGGGTTCGGTCATCAATTCCGCTTTCAACACCGCCATAAAATCGCTGCCACGCGGGTGCCTGAATTTCCAGAGCTCGAAATAGGACTTTATGATCCGGTCCATTTTGGCATCCCCGACCAGCGCCTGCAACGTGCGCAGCGTTGTGGCGGTCTTGCTGTAGATAAGAGCCTTGTAGTTGGAATCTGTGAAAAACCAGCCCGGCCGTGCTACTATACCCTCACGCGGGTTGCGCATGGTGGTATATTCCAGGCGTGTGAGTTCTCGGTTGTCAAAGCGATAGCCGAACACATTTACCAACGCATGTTTGTCGCCGTATGCCGCGTCAATGATCCGGTCTTCAAAGTAGGTGACAAAGCCTTCATCGAGCCAGGGCTCCTCTTTTTCGTTGGAGGCAACCATGCCCATAAAATACTGATGTACAAACTCATGTACTACGAGCGACTCCATGTTGCGGAGGCTTTCCGGCATACCGTAAAACGTGCCGGCGGTGATAAGCGTCGGGTATTCCATGAGCCCGGAGCGCAGCCCGTGAAATGGCGGATCCACCACCGTGATGCTCGGGTAGGGATACTTGCCGACGTGTTTATCAAGGTATTCGAGCGCAAATTTCAGGGCGTGCAGGTAGCGCGGACCCAGGCGGGCGTGTTCGGGAGGGATCAGCAACCGGATCTGCACATCGCGCCAGCGGTCTTCCTGGACGGTGAATCGAGGATAAGCCGTCCAGGCAAAATCGATCACGTCTTCTACGTGAAAATGCCGGGTAGTAGTGCCGTTTCCGTTGTTCTTCTCGCCGACAAGGCAGCCTGAGGCGCCCAATACAAACCTGTTGTCGGTTGTGATATGCACATCATACACCCCAAAGTCGGCATAAAATTCAGTTTGCCGGAAAAACTGGTGGCAGTTCCAGTCCCAAACACCTGTGTCGCTTTTTTCAAAAACCCCCAGTTGGGGAAACCAGTGGCAGAGAAAGTAGAAGTCCTGACTATACCCGGCACGAGCAATGGTTTTGGGCACTTTGGCGTGCCAGTTCAGGTGGAAAGTAGCCGTTTCACCTGGCAGGACGGGTTTATCGAGTGGCACTTCGAGCACCGTCTGGTCGGCGGTATTGCCATCGTCAGGCTGAATAAAACGCATGCCTGCGGTAAGGTCCGCCCCGCCCTCAGTGGTCAGTTGCCGGACTTCAATCCAGCCCCATTCATCGGGTTGGCGGTTGGTGAAACCCTGGCCGAAAATTTGGGTAGTGCCTTTCAGAAAGGAGGATTCGGTATTTTTAAAGGCATTGAAGTAAAGGTAGAAGCGCAACGTTGAAACGGGTTCGGGGGAATGGTTGCTGAACCGGATAGCCTGTTGTGCTTCGATGGTTTTGGTCCGGTCGTTGAGTGTCACATGTATGTCATAATTCGCCGGGCGGGGGCTCAGGGGCCGGCTAAAGAAGGGGTTACATTGGGCATACCCCTTTTGAGCAAGCAACAATAGCAGGGCAAGGGGTAAAAAGGAGCAAAAACGGGTATCCATCCTGTTGTTTTCAGGTAAAAAAGCGAAACGCAAAGAAAAGGAGAATTGCGCTGTTTGCGGCTTGATGGCACGCTTGATGGCACGCTGATGACACAGATTAAACTGATTCACACTGATATAATCTGCGAAAATCAGTTTAATCTGTGTCATCAGCGTGCCATCCCCCCTCTACTTCCACTCCGGGATCAATCCCCGCAGCCCCATATCCACGATCTTTTCAAACGGCGTCTGGTCGGCATAAAAATCGAGTTGTCCGTTGGCGTTGTCGTCCTGCCATTCGAGGCTGTTCTGGATGGAAAAGGAAAGCGTCACGGTGATGTCCTGCGTTTCCGCGCCGGTAACAACCAGCGGTTGTGCAAACTTTCCGGTGACCACACAGGAGCCTTGCGGGATCGGGCTGGTGGCAAACAGCGGGTTCACGACCGTCGTGGCGCCTGCGGGGGCTTCGCCGGAATACAGGTTGTTGTAGGCGCTGTAGGGCGCCGAGAGTTCGGTTTCAAATACCCAGAAGCCCTGTTTTTTATCGTCGTTAACAGCCAGTGTTTTTGATTTGGGGGTGACGGAATTCAGGTACGTATTGAAGCCGACAAATGAAGCCACGCGGCCCTTTTGACCTTTCAGATCACCCGCCAACGGCACGTGGTTGATATTGAACGTTACTTCATAGTTCTGGTAAGTCACACTGGCGCGCACCCATTCGTAAGTACCCGGCGGTACGTTTTTCAGGCTGATCGTCTGAAAAACCGTGCCCTCGCCCGACCGCGCCGCCTTGTCAAAATCCACGGCGTTGTCGCCGCCCTTTGTCGTCTCGGCGGCTTTGTACACCACCGCTCCCTGCCCCAGCAGGGTGAGCGCGTTGGGAGCCAGTTCGATGTAATGCACGCTCATTTCGTGAAATACGGGGGTTTGGGCCGCATGGCCGGCAGGGATAGCCGCCGGTTGGCCGATGTTGTTCAGCCGCACCTGGCTGGGGTCAAACCGGAATTGAAACTGGAGGCTGGCGTCAGCAGGTCCTTCTTTTTTGCAGGCGGAAAATCCGAAAACGCAAATAAACGCAGGGAGCAGGTACTTTTTCAGCATGGTTGTTTTTTTGCAAAGGAACGACCGTTGTGATCACGTTATTTTAAAAAATCAACTGAAATCAGAGAGAACCAAACTGGAAAGTTTTTTATAACTGAGTATAATTAATTAATTTTTTGTGTCAAACATTTTTTTATAAAATAAAACTATTTATTTTTGTATTTCGATTTAACTATATACAAGTGGTTAAATACCAGACATTAAGCAGAAAAACAACCGTCGCCCCGAGCGGAACCGCAACTATTTTGACACAAAAACATTTATTCAATCCCTGCCCGCATGAAAAAACAACCCGGCCATCGGCAATACAACATCTCGGAAGCCGACCTGTATATCACCTGTTCGGAGGCTATCAGAGCAGCCCACCGCGACCTGGATTTTTTTATCCAGTACGGTTACGGCCTCGACCGGCTCAAAGCCTTCAAGGCCATGTGCGACCAGTTTCAGAGCATTCCGGGCGACGACGAACTGGTCGGCGACCAGATGATTTGTACGGAGAAAAAGAACCTGGCCGGTGAAAAACTTAAAACGGCCATACGCTCTCTGATGACGCGGGTTGCGATGAAATACCACGACCGCACGGGACGCTACCGCAAATTCGGCACGGCCAAACTCGGCGATATGAGCGATCCGCAACTTTTGTTTTGCGGACGCAGGGTGGCCCGCGTAGCGCGTAACCAGATCGACTTCCTGGCCGATACGGGTATCAATGAAAATCAAATTCAGCGTGTACTCGACGCCTGCGCAGCATTTGAAAATGCCTTGAATATCCAGCAGGACAAACTGCACGATCGCGACATCGGCGTGGAACGCCGCATGGATGCCGGCAACAAACTATACCAGGAATTGGTGGTGCTGGCCAATATCGGAAAGGACATCTGGGTCGAACGCGACCGCGTGAAATACGACCAATATTGCCTGTACGAAAGCAACGCAGATCAGAAGCGCGCCCTGCGCGAGCGCAAAAAAACGGAATCAGCAGGTACGCCATCCTCCTGATTCCGCTTCGAACAGCATTATATGACTGGTGAATCCCGGTCTTTCTATTGGACAACACCTGTTAGTGTCCGGCCATAAAAAAGTGATTTTCAATATAGTACATAGCCATACCCGAAAAATAACCGATCAGGGCATAGGGCGAAATGCGCCGCATATACCACAGAAAATCAATTTTAAGGATGCCCATCGACGCTACCCCTGCCGCTGAGCCGATAATGAGAATACTGCCGCCCGTACCGGCGCAATAGGCCAGCAACTCCCAGAATTCATGATCCGGAGGGAAGTCGGTCATCTCATACATGCCCATGCAGGCTGCCACGAGCGGAACGTTGTCGACAATAGAAGACAACAAGCCAATCATGCCATTGATGGCGTAAATATTACCGAATGACTGGTCGAGCAACTCGGCCATGTGATCCAGGTGTCCCGAAGACTCAAGCGAACCCACTGCCAGCAGGATACCCAGGAAAAACAAAATACTGGGCGTATCGATACGGTGCAGCATAGCCGCCACGGAAAATTCCCGGCGCAGATCGGGTTCTTTGCCCCGGTGCAGCAATTCGGTAACATACCACAACACACCGACGGCCAGCAATACACCCATATAGGGCGGCATATGTGTAACGGTTTTGAATACCGGGACCGACAACAAGGCCGCGCCGCCAAGTATAAACAACAGGTTCTGCTCGAATGGTGTGGTAGTACGTTCTGATTTTATATCGCCTTCCGACAGTTTTTCCAACTCGACCTTGTCGCGCCCTAAAAAATAGGATGCTGCGATGAGGGGCACCAAAAGGCTGACAACCGATGCCAAAAACGTCTCTTTAATAATGTTAAGAGTAGTCACCTGCCCTCCAATCCAGAGCATAATCGTCGTCACGTCGCCGATGGGCGACCACGCGCCGCCTGAATTGGCGGCAATGATTACGAAGCCGCCAAAAAGCCACATGTTGTCCTGCTTCTTGATAATCCGACGCAGCAATGCACACATGATGATAGAAGTGGTCATGTTATCCAGTCCGGCCGAAAGGAAAAAGGTAACCCAGGAGATGATCCACAACAACTTGACACGGTTGGAAGTAGTGATACGGTCTGTAATGGCGCGAAAACCGTCGTGTACGTCGACCAACTCAACAATCGTCATGGCGCCAAGCAGGAAAAATAATATCTCCGCAATTTTACCCAGGTGTTCAAACAGGGAATGTTCGAGGTAAGTCCGGGTATCAGTTTGTGTACTGACAACCTCGCTGTAAGCGGGCATACTTTCCATTCCAAAAGTCAGGACGATCCAGCAAAGTGCTCCGGTAATAAGGGCAGATGCGGCTTTATCGATTTTCAGGGGGTGTTCGAGTGCGATCAGTATGTATCCGCAGATAAATACTGTTACAAGCAGGAGAGCCATAGGTGTCGGGCTGTGCGCAAGGCAGGTGGTTGAGAATTAGGTGATACAGGGCCTTCCGGGGCAGTCAACGACGAGTCAGGTGCCGCTAATGTATTGTTCCAGGAAGTTGATATGCTCCTTTTGTTCGCGCATGATTGCTGTTACAACGTCGCCGATACTGATCATTCCCTTTACCCGGCCGTCGTCAACCACAGGCAGGTGCCGGATACGTTTGTCGGAAAACAACTCCATGCAGTCCTCAATATCCATATCCGAAGTAACCGTGAATACATTGGCCGTCATGACTTCCGATACCGGGGTGCTTTTTGCCTTACGCCCTTGCCGGATTCCTTTTCTCGCATAATCGCGTTCGGAAAAGATACCGACCAGTTCTTCACCATCCATAACCATCAACGCTCCGATATTCCCACTGGCCATGAGGTCAAGTGCCTCGATAACCATGTGGTTAGGAGTCAGGCTCCATATCTGATTGAGTGATTTTCGTTCCAGCAGTTTTTTTACGGAAATCATAAAAGATAATGGAATTTTAGTGAAACAAAAAAAGGATACCGGCCATTCGGCCATATTCGCCATGTGGCTGGCTAAGGTATGGCTTGCACCCAAAAAAACAAAATTTTTGATGGAAATATATCCAGGCCGTAAGCGTTAAATAATCTGCTGTTAACTTTGCCTGAACAAATCCTTTATTATGCTTCCTGTTCTTGTCCTTTCAGTCGCTCTGGTACTCATTGCCTTTTTTATGTTCAGCCTCCGTCTCCTGTTTGTAAAAGGTGGAGCGTTCAGGGGGGTCCTGTGCCGGCAACAGTCCTTTTTTGCAAAAAGAAGGCGCGGCCTGCGGCGTTTGTGGCAGGAAACCGGGTGAAGAATGCGGGAAGGAAGAAGAGCAGTAGGCAGTAGGCAGTTGGCAGTTGGCAGTGGCAGTGGCAGTTGGTCTTCGATCACAAAACCGTACACCTCCCCGCGGTAATGTGGCAGTAGGCAGTGGCAGTAGGCAGTGGCTGAGTCCCTATTTGCTCAGGGGGAAACCGGGGGAATATTGAACCTGTAATCGGCCGTCGTTATCCTCGTAGATACAATACAATTCCAAACCTTTATTTCTGGCAATTTCCTGCGCTTTTTCCATACCGAGGATCAGGAACGCAGTGGCGTATGCGTCGGCAGTAGTACAATCCTCCGCCAGCACAGATACGCTGAGCAGGTTGTGGGTAATCGGAAACCCGGTGGCCGGGTCAATGGCATGACTGAAGCGTCTGCCGTCGCGCACCACAAACTTGCGGTAACTGCCCGAGGTAGCCAGCGATTTGTTGTCGAGGGCAACCGTCGCCTGCAACACCCTGCCTTCCGATTCGTTGGCCAGCGGCTTGTCAATGCCGATATTCCAAACCGAGTTCCGCTCGGTCAGACCTGCGGTCCGCACTTCGCCCCCTACTTCTACCAGGTAATCCCGGACGCCGTTTCGCGTCAGAAAATCAGCGATCAGGTCGACGGTGTAGCCCTGTGCAATTGCGTTGAAATCGATTTCCATACGCGGATCGGGTTTTACCAGCCAGCCATTTTCAAAAATAACCTTTTGATAACCTACCAGTTGAAGCAAACTGTCGACCTGCATCGAATCGGGCGGAGGAAGGTCTTTTTTTATACTGAACCCCCAGGCCTTTACCAGCGGCCCTACCGTCACGTCGAATGCGCCGCCGGTAACTGCCGACACCTCCCTGGCTTTTGTAAATACGGCTGAAAAGTGTTCGTCGGCGCGGACGCCGGGCTCGTTGCGATTCAATCTGCTGATGATCGAACTCTCGTCCCACAGCGACATGCTCTTGTCTATCAGCCGAAACAGGCTGTCGACCTGTTGTGCAAAGTCGCGTTTCAGCGAATCGCGGTAGACGATACTGAACGTGGTTCCCTGCGCATTGCCTTCCAGCCGCGTGTAGGCAGAAGGGCTTCCGCAAAACAGAAGAAGTGACACTTGTAACCCAAGTGCCACTCCCAGCCATATTTTTTTGTTAGCTCCCGAAATCATCGAACGCTACGTTTTCTTCGGGCACGCCGAGGTTGTCGAGCATTTTCTGCACCGCAGAAAGCATCAGCGGCGGACCGCAGAGATAATACTCCACCTCTTCCGGTTCCGGGTGCTTGCTCAGGTATTCCTGGAGTACCACGCTGTGAATAAAACCTGTATAGCCGGTCCAGTTATCTTCCGGCAAGGGCTCGGACAAGGCTATTTGAAAGCGGAAATTGGGAAAATCGCGCTCAATTGCCCTGAAATCTTCTTCATAAAATATTTCCCGCATGCTGCGCGCACCGTACCAGTACGACACCTTTCGCCCTGTTTTCAACGTATGGAACAAGTGAAAAATATGCGAACGCAAAGGCGCCATGCCCGCTCCACCGCCAATGTACACCATTTCCCGGTCTGTATTCTTGATGTGAAATTCGCCGTACGGCCCGCTGATCACCACCTTGTCGCCCGGCTTGCGCGAGAAGACGTATGACGAGCAATAACCCGGCGGCACATCGGCCCATCCGTTTTTCTGGCGGTCCCAGGGCGGTGTGGCAATCCGGATGTTCAGCATCATTTTATTGCCTTCTGCCGGATGGTTAGCCATGGAGTAGGCGCGGAAAAGCGGCTCTTCCACCACCGTTTTCAGGTCCCATATCTTAAACTTGTCGTAATCATCCCTGAACTTTACAGGAATGCTGTACAAGTCGGTCTTAAAGTTGATGGTCGTCTCCGGGACGTCGACCTGGATATAATCGCCGGAGCGGAACTGCAGCGTTTCACCCGGTGGCAGCGACACCACAAACTCTTTAATAAAGGTGGAAACGTTTTCATTGGAGATTACCTCACACTCCCACTTTTTTACCCCGAACACTTCATCGGGTATACGTATTTCCATGTCTTCCTTGACCTTGACCTGACAGGCAAGCCGAAGGTTTTCCTGCACCTCCCGGCGGTTGAGGTGGTTGGTCTCGGTCGGCAATACATCGCCGCCGCCGCTGTACACCTGACACTTGCACATCGCACAAGTGCCGCCGCCGCCGCATGCAGAAGCCAGAAAGAGGTTGTTCGACGACAGGGTCGTGAGCAAGGTGCTGCCGGGCTTTACGACTAGCGGCTTGTCCTCATTACCATTGATAATGATCGCTACATCCTTTTGAGGTAGCAGCCTGTCTTTGGCTGTCAGGATCAGAAAGGTCAGCAACAAAAGGACCAGGACAAAAACGACAGTGCCGGAAGTGATGAGTGGAAGCATAAGCAGTGGCAGTTAGCAGTGGCAGTGGCAGTTAGCAGTGGCAGTTAGCAGTTAGCAGTGGCAGTTAGCAGTAGCAGTGGCAGTGGCAGTTAGCAGTAGCAGTTAGCAGTAGCAGTGGCAGTTAGCAGTGGGTTATAATTGTATTCCCGAAAAACTCAAAAACGCCATACCCATCAGTCCGGTGATGATCATGGCAATACCCAGTCCCTGGAGGGGTTCTGGTATCCTCGAATAGCGCAATCGCTCGCGAATAGCTGCCAGCAGCACAATGGCCAGGAAAAATCCGATGCCGGCGCCAACGGAGAACACCGCCGTTTCGGCAAAATTATATTCCCGCTCCTGCATGAACAGGGAGGCGCCCAGAATCGAACAGTTCACGGTAATAAGCGGCAGGAAAATTCCAAGCGCATTGTACAGCGTCGGCGTAAACTTTTCCACCACCATTTCCACCAGTTGTACGGCGCCGGCAATCGTCGAAATAAACAGGATGAATCCCAGGAAAGTCAGGTCGACCGTCGCCAGCGAGGGATGTACCCAGGCAAGCGCGCCTTCCTTGAGCATATAGGTCAGGATCAGATAGTTGAGCGGCGTGGTGAGAATCATCACGAAAATGACTGCCAGGCCGAGACCGAAAGCCGTTTTCACTTTCTTGGACACAGCCAGAAACGAGCACATTCCGAGAAAAAACGCGAAAATCACGTTCTCAACGAAGATGGATTTGATGAGTATGTTGAGTAGATGTTCCATAATTGCTGAAGGTTTGTTTCGTCATTATCACGACGCATTGATCAGTTTCCGGTTCCTGCCACGCTGCCACCAGATGTATATTCCAATAATAAACAGGGCGGCAGGGGGCAGTACCATGAGACCGTTGTTGACGTAACCCATCTCGTAGGCCCATTGCGGCACTATTTTATAACCCAGCAGGGAGCCGGCGCCGAGCAACTCGCGAAAGATGGATACCACCACGAGTATGATGCCGTATCCAAGTCCGTTGCCAACGCCGTCGAGGAATGAGGGCCAGGGCTTCTGGGCCATGGCAAATGCCTCCAGCCGTCCCATGACAATACAATTGGTAATGATAAGACCGACGAACACCGACAGTTTTTTGCTGATGTCGTACATATAGGCTTTCAGCAACTGGTCGACCAGCGTGACCAACAGGGCCACGACAACCAGCTGTACAATCATTCGTATCCGGCTGGGAATGCTGTCCCGGATAAGCGCGATGATAAGGTTGGAAAACGCTGTAACAAAAATCACCCCGACGGCCATGATAAGCGCGGGCTTTACCTGCACCGTCACGGCCAGCGCCGAGCAAATACCCAGTATCTGAACGGTGATGGGGTTGTTGTCGTCAAGCGGGTCGCGCAGCACCTTGCGGTTCTTTTTTGAGAACAGCGGTTCGCGTTTGACCTCGGGTTTGGTTGGGGCGGTTGCGGTTTCGACGCTCATATTTGTTGCGTTTATTTATCTTTCAAATCAATTGACACCTGATGCTGCTTTCACCTTCTCAAAATACCCCAAATACGGCTCCATACATACCCGTAGCATTTTGTCCGTCCCGGTCGAAGTGATCGTGCCCCCGGAAATGGCATCAACCCGATGCTCCGGCCCTGCATCTATTTTCGTCGTCTTTTTTACGACGCGCACAGAGACGAAGTTGTTGTTTTCGCCCATGATTTTTTTGCCCTGAAATTGCTCCTGGAAGGGTTTCTCTGCAATTTCAGCACCCAGACCCGGCGTTTCGGATTTGTGGTCGAAAAAAGCGCCATATACCGTATTAAAATCCTCCGCTATGCTGATATAGCCCCATATCGGCCCCCAAAGCCCTACACCCTGCATGGGAATAATGTAGTTTTTTTTGTTGTGCTCGTCCGTGTACACGTACAACGGCAGGCGGCGCTGCTCAAGCGGCTTTGCGATTTCATCCTTGACTTTCACCCCATCTGTTGATATGTCCGCAAGCTCCTCGCCCTTGCTGTTGACGACCAGTTCCTTTACACGTTCTGCATAGGTCTGCTCTATGGTCTTCCGATCAACCGCAGTGATCCGCACCGACCGAAGGATGCTGGTTTTTTTATCCAGTGCGACGTTCGCTTCCTGGGCTGGCCTCAGCCCCTCGGAGGCGAAAGCCAGCAGAACGGCCGTAATGACAGAAATGACCGCGGCGTAAATAAAGGTATATCGATTGCTGTGCACTTCTTTAATGATGAATGATGAATGATGAATGATGAATGATGAATTTCAGCCGGCACTATCCTTACCTGCTATCTCCCATACCCTCCCTGATACCAACACTTAACACTTAACACTTAACACTCAACACTTAACACTTAACACTCAACCCTTAGCACTTACTCTCATCCGTCTGTTGATGTGCCGTTCGACGACGATATGGTCAATCAATGGTGCAAATACGTTCATCAGCAGTATACTCAGCATCACGCCTTCCGGATAAGCGGGATTGAATACACGCAGTACAACGGTGAAAGCGCCGATAAGCAATCCGTATATCCATTTGCCGGTCTCGGTCTGCGCGGCGCTCACCGGATCGGTCGCCATATATACTGCGCCGAAGGCGAAGCCGCCCATCAGCCAGTGGTAATAGGCCGGTGTATGCAAGGCATGGGTGGGCGCATCTGCCGGTGCAACCAGGTTCAGGAAGGCGCCCATCAGCCAGGCGCCTGCAAAGCAGGAAACGATAATCTGCCAACTGCCGATACCTGTTGCAATAAGGATAAACGCGCCGATCAGGCACGCCGCCACACTCGTTTCTCCGATACTGCCCTGCTCAAACCCCCAGAACATATTGGCAGCCGAAGGCAGGTGTGTATGGTTGGCGTCGAATGTCACCAGGTTGGTAGCGCCGGAATAGCCGTCTATGAGGGCATGCCCGGCTTCGGGGGTGAGATCAGTCCATATATCGCCCGACATAAAGGCAGGGAAGGCGAAAAACAGGAATGCCCGCGCCAGCAGTGCAGGATTCATGAAGTTCATACCCGTACCTCCGAATATTTCTTTGCCCAAAAGGGTGCAAAAAATGGCTGCCAGGCCGACCATCCACAAGGGAATGGTGACCGGCAGGGTGAGCGGGATAAGCAACCCGGTCACCAGGTATCCTTCACTGATGGGATGGCCTTTGGTAATGGCAAACACAAATTCCACTCCGAGGCCCACGGCGTAGGACACGATAATGATCGGCAGTACCTTCCAGAAGCCAAACATGAAACTGTCCATCATCGACACCTCCATGCCGAATGCCCGATAGTGCTGGTGCCCGACGTTCCACATGCCGAACAACAAAGTGGGCACGAGGGCTATGATGACGGTCACCATTGTGCGGTTCAGATCAATGGCGTCGCGTACAGGCACATCGTTTTTCGTCGTTTCGGCAGGCACGAACAGGAAGGTTTCCAATGCGTCGAAAGCCGGGTGAAGTTTTTCAAACCTCCCGCCTTTTACAAAATGCGGCTTTACTGAATCAACAAGTCGTCGTAATGGTTTCACGATATTCTGACATTATACTGTTTAAACGTTGCGCGGCAGGCGACCGGTTTTAACGGGCGACAGACCGGTTACCCTTCTTCCCTTATATATTTCAGGCCCTCCGATATGATCTGCTGTACATCGATCTTCGAGGTACACACGAATTCACACAAGGCAAAATCTTCTTCCGACACTTCATAGATGCCGAGCGCTTCCATGCGTTCGATATCCCTTGCCAGAATGGCCTTCAGCAAAAAAACCGGGTAGATATTCATCGGAAGCACCTTGTCGTATTGTCCTGTCATGACGAACGCGCGTTCTTCTCCATGCATATTCGTATCGAGTTCGTAACTGCGTTTGGGGAACAACCAGGAGAAGTAGGTGCGGGAAAGGCTGAGTTTTTGAAGTCCCGGCAACAGCCATCCGAGAAATTCGGGCTGGTCGCCTTCAGGGATGACGGTGATCTGGTTTTCGTAAAACGAAAGAAAATCGCCCGCCGAAGTGGTTTTACCGGTAAGTACATTTCCCTGGATCAGGCGGCAGTGCTCGAAAGAAGCCTGCCGCCTGTAATGTCGCCGATGTGCTGACCGGTCATTACCCGGTAATACTGCGGCTTGTCGACGCAACTTCCCGCCAGCGCCACGATCCGGTCGGCCCGGTACCGGCCTTCCCGGAAGAGCCTGCCGATGATGATCAGGTCCTGCAGGTGCACATACCAAACGGTCTCTCCTTTTTGCAGCGGGCTGACATGGTGTATTTGTATGCCGACATTTCCGGCGGGGTGCGGGCCATGGAAAAAGTGGTGGCTGGCCACCGAAGTACCCGGAAAATCACCTTCCGACTGTCCGGGGCTGAGCCCGAAAGACACCTTGCCGTTGGCCAGTATTTGAAGAATCCGGATTCCCGTGTGCAGGTTATCGACCTCAAAGTCCTTGATAAAATCCAGATCAGGGGCAAGCGGCGCAGAATCGAAACAGGAGACAAAGATGGCCTTTGGCAGGTCTTTCGGGTCGGCAATAAGCGAATATGGCCGCTGCCGGATATATCCCCAGCAACCGCTTTCGAGCAGCCGTTCGATGGCGTCCTCGCGCGACAGCGCTGCTAAATCCGTTTTAGGGAATTCCACATAGCGGGTACCTTTCTTGTCCGGCAATATCCGCACTTCCATGATGCGCCGTTTTTCACCGCGCACGATATTGGCGATTTCACCGCTTACAGGCGACGTGAACTTGAGATCAGGACGGTTCTTATCAAAAAAAATAGCCTGGCCTGCCAAAACCTCATCACCCGGCTCCACCAGCATCTTGGGTGTTACCGTATCAAAGTCCGGAGGTTTTACGGCGACCACATCTGAAACGGGAAGGTCGGCAATTGTCTTTTCGGCAATGCCCCTGAGTTTGATATCGTAGCCTTTTCGAATAGTAAAATGTTTGCCCATGTAGCGTGTAACAATTCTTTTCCTGTCGGGCAAAAGAAAGGCATTTTGTTTTGATGGCAAAGCCTTTCACGCAAAAGAATTTCGAAAACTTCGACCTGCACTCTTCGGGTACGCCCCGCGACTTTAATTCAGAAATACGGCCATTTTATCCACATCGCGAATCTGTACATCAATATCTTCGAGCAGGGTGGTGGCCAGTGAAAGTCCAACATAATCGGCTTTGACCGGAAATGATTTGTGTTTGCGATCGACCAGAACGGCCACTTCGATCTTTTTGGGGATAGCTTTCAGCAGTGGCTGCACGGCGTAAAAAATCGTGCGGCCGGTATTGGCCACGTCGTCCACAACGATTACCGGCTTTCCGCGCAGGGCCTCGGCCTCCATTTCAACGACGGGCTCGTACTCAACGGGATTTGCCGGATTCAGCCGGATACGGGTAAGGGTAATTTTCAGGTTCGCCGGCGCGATGGGAAGCAGTTCATCCAGAAGGTACTGTGCGAATCCCATCCCGTTGTTGTTGAGTCCGGCGAGCACGATTTCCGGTTCTCCGTAGTTGCGTTCCAGTATTTCAATGGCAATTCGCCTGATTTTTTGGCGGATCTGCCGGTCGTCGAGTATCTGCATAATGATCGGGTTGAAATTCGATTGCAAAAGTCAGTCGCCAACACCGTATTTTTAGCCCGAAAATCAAAAAAAATGATCCAAACGCTCCTTTTTATCCTTGTGCTGGGTGTTACGGGATGGTATGCCTGGAAAGGTTACGGCCGTGTATGGCGGAATATTCAACTCGGCAAGGCCGGGAATGTGACGGGCGACCGTGCGGAACGCTGGCGCAATGTCTTGCTGGTAGCGCTGGGCCAGCAAAAAATGTTCAGGAACTGGATACCGGCTGTGCTGCACCTGTTCATTTATCTTGCCTTTGTGGTGACCCAGGTCGAACTGATCGAGATATTTATCGATGGCCTTTCCGGGTCGCACCGCTTTTTCGCACCGGCGCTCGGGGGCTTTTACACCTTTGTCATCAGTTTTATCGAGATACTCTCGGCGCTTGCTTTTGTAGCTACCATCATTTTTCTGTCCCGCAGAAACCTGCTGCGCCTGCCCCGTTTCCGGAAGGCCGAAATGAAGGGCTGGCCGTTTCGTGACGCCAACCTGATCCTGCTCGGCGAGATCATCCTCATCATTGGTATTTTCAGCATGAACGGCGCGGACAAGGTGCTTCAGACACGCGGACTGGAACATTACCACACCACCGGCGCCTTTGCCCTGAGCAGCTGGCTGGGCCCGGCCCTGTTCGGTAACATGGGCGACAATGCACTCGTCGCCGTGGAGCGTTTTGGCTGGTGGTTGCATGCGCTCACTGTTTTCGGCTTTATCTGCTACCTCCCCTACTCCAAACACCTGCACATATTGCTGGCATTCCCCAACACCTGGTACGCACGGCTGACGCCCAAAGGTGAAATGGAGAACATGCCGGAAATCCAGAAAGAAGTGCGCATCATGATGGGCCTTGACCAGCCCGACGGAAACACGGCTGCCGAATTGCCGGAATTCGGCGCCAACGACGTGTTCTCGCTGAGCCGGCTCAATATCCTCCAGGCTTATTCCTGCACCGAATGCGGCCGCTGCACGGCTGCCTGTCCGGCCAATTTGACGGGTAAAAAACTATCGCCCCGCAAGGTGATGATGGATGTGCGCGACCGGGCGGATGAAGTGGGCCTTAAAATAGAAACCGAGAAAACTGAACCAGGCAACTACAACGACGGCAAGAGCCTGTTCGACCGGATAACACCCGAGGAACTGCACGCCTGTACCACCTGTAACGCCTGCGTGGACGCCTGTCCGGTGCTCATCAACCCGCTCGATATCATCCTTAAAATGCGGCGGTATGAAATACTTACCCTGTCTGCCGGGCCGGGCGACTGGCTGCCCATGTTCAACGCTATCGAGAACAACGGCGCTGCGTGGGCGATGAGCGAGGAGCGGGATGCGTGGAAGCAGTGATGGATTGTTGGATTGTTTCATTGTTGGATTGTTTCATTGTTGGATTGTTTCATTGTTGGATTGTTTCATTGTTGGATTGTTTCATTGTTGGATTGTTGGGACTTGTTTTGATTTTTTTACCATAAAATATAACCCGTTATGAAAAATTACCTGACGATTGACAAGATTGACGCTTATCGCCTCGCCTTTGATGTGAGCAATGAGATTTGGGAGAACGTAATGCAATGGGATAGCTTTGCGAGATGGACGTTGGGAAAGCAACTGGTAGAAGCGGCCGATTCTATTTCTGCAAATATTGCAGAAGGTTTTGGCCGATACCATAAAAAGGATAAAGTGCTCTTTTACCGGTATAGCTATGGTTCAATGGAAGAGACAAAAGACTGGGTCCGAAAGGCATTTGTCCGCGGGCTGATTTCTGAAGGCCAGGCAAACAGGATGGTAACCCAAATGTCTGAAGATCTCCCCAAACAAATCCACCAACTGATCCGGTTTACCAACGATAAATTAAATTATTGATCTATTCAAACCAACAATCCAGCAATGCAACAATGAAGCAATGTAACAATGAAGCAATGCAACAATGAAGCAATGCAACAATGAAGCAATGCAACAATCCAGCAATGCAACAATGAAGCAATGTAACAATATAACAATCCATCAATGACGGTAAAAACAACAGCAGAATACCAATCTGAAGGTCGAACACCCGAAATACTGTTCTGGGTCGGCTGCGCCGGCAGCTTCGACGCGCGTGCCCAGAAGGTAACCCGTGCCCTGTGTGAAATATTGAACCACGCCGGTGTCGAATTTGCCATTTTGGGCAACGAAGAACGCTGCACCGGCGACCCTGCGCGCCGCGCCGGCAATGAGTTCCTGTTCCAGATGACGGCAGCCATGAACATCGAAACGCTGAACATGTACGGCGTCAAAAAGATCGTAACCGCCTGCCCGCATTGTTTTAACACCCTGAAAAATGAATATCCTGCGTTGGGCGGACATTACGAGGTGGTACACCATACCCAATTGCTGAACGAACTGATCGCTACGGGCAAACTGAAACTGAAAGAAGGCGGCGATTTCAAGGGGAAACGCATCACTTACCACGACTCCTGCTACCTGGGTCGCGCCAACGATGTATATGAAGCCCCCAGAGCGCTGCTCGAAGCCCTCGATGTCGACCTCGTGGAAATGAAGCGCTCGCGCAAAAACGGCCTGTGCTGCGGCGCCGGAGGCGCTCAGATGTGGAAGGAGGACGAGCCGGGAGATAAACGGATCAATATCGAACGGGTTGAAGAAGCACTCGAAACCAACCCGGCGGCGGTAGCGGCCAATTGTCCTTTCTGCCTGACCATGCTCCAGGACGGTTTGAAAGCCAAAGAAAAAAATGAACAAATTCCCGTATTCGACCTTTCAGAGATGATCCTTACCAGGCTTTAAACCAACACACCACCATAATCTCTTCACATGACCCATACCGCAGTTGCATACATGCCCGCCCTTGCCGGCGATCCGGCCTTCTCACCCGAATCAAGAATTTGGGTTTATACCGCAAACCGGCCGCTCACGGAAACGGAGGCACAACACACCCAACAGGCCCTGGATGTCTTTACCCGGCAATGGACGGCACACAACCAGGCCCTGAAAGCGCGCGCTGAAGTGTTCCAAAACCAGATACTCCTGCTTATGGTGGACGAAACGAACGCAGGCGCCAGCGGATGTTCCATCGACAAGTCCGTCCATTTTCTCGAAAACCTGGGCAAAGACCTGCAAGTGGATTTTTTCGACCGCATGCGTTTTGCATGGGTGGAAGACGGACAGGTGCGCTTCACCGACCGAAACGGTCTGGAGGCCGCTGCGGGCAGCGGACGTATTAATGATGAAACCGGGATGCTGAACACTCTGGTGCAAACAAAAAAAGACTTGCTGGAAAAATGGCTCGTTCCCTTTGCTAAGAGCTGGCACAAGAGACTGGTATAAATTGGTTTTTCCCGTATCTGTTTCCGAACCATATAGAACCACAGAAATTTTATCCCCGGAAGAAAGGTGATTCCTGCGCTTCAAGTATTTTTATCCCGTCTGTAACGACACCAGACCGATATTATCCCAACTCTTTTTGCCGATTGAAAGCCTTCTAAAGTGCGAAGTCGCGGCGTCTGCTTCGCGCTTTCGGTTATATAAGTGCTTTTTCAACTAATCATTTTCCATGACATGACACAGACCATACGACTGATTACAGCTATTGCCGCTTTTTTTAATCCCCTGCTCCTCTTTAGCCAATCGTTTACCATTGGAACTTTCGACGGCCAGAACACCAGTAGCTCCTACCCTACCTCCTATGGCGACCGCCATGAAAGCACCCGGTCGCAATTCCTCTACCGTGCTGCCGAACTGACTGCCGCAGGCGCAACTGCGGGGAATATCATCCGCCTGGGCTTTTTTGTGGAAGACGTAACCGATGTGGAGGTGCATGAGAATTACACGATCAAACTTTCGCTCACCACGATCAACTCCCTGACACCCGGCGCCTGGGAAAATGACGGCCTGACCACGGTGTTCGGCCCCGTCGATTACACCCCGGCGGTCGGTCTCAACGAACACATCGTCGTCGATCCGTTCTACTGGAACGGCACTGCCAACCTGATCGTGGAAATTTGTCATACGGCCATACCCGCTAACGGCGGTAATACCTCCAGCGCCAATGCGGTTGTCCAACTCACCGAAAATCTGGCCTTTAACGGCTCGCGCACGCGTGCGGAGAACAACGATGAGTTGATCTGCACCACAGCGGAGATGCAAGAAGACGGCATACCCAAAAGCAGACCGGTGCTCAGTCTCAGTTTCTGCTACCCACCTACCGAACTGACACTCAACAGTATTGCCTCTATTTCGGCAAATGTAGGCTGGTCGCCCCACAGCGGCGGCGCGCCGGCCGGATACCAGTGGAGTTTCGGTCTGGAAGGCTACCAGCCAGGTGTGGCAGGTGTGGAAATTGCGAAGGGCGTAACCACCGATACCAGCGTCGTGCTGAGCGGCCTGAGCGGCCTGACGATCTATTCCGTTTGGGTGCGTTCCGATTGCGGCGACGGCTACAGCCTGTGGTCCGGGCCGCTGAACTTTCAGACCGATCCGAGTTGTGGAGACCCGTTTAACGATACCGGCGGGTTTATTTTTCCCTATAGCCCCGGAGAAAACTATGTCAAAGTTTTTTGTCCCGACGAGCCGGACAATGCCCTGAGCATGGGCTTTTTTCTGCCCAATCCTTTTTCTTCCGGAACGGGAGACACCCTTAAAATCTACAACGGCGATAACACCGCTGCGCCACTGATGGCCACACTCAGCGGCGTTTACGGCAATGCACCCGCCCAGCCCACACCCGGCCCCTTTACTTCCACGACCGCATCTGGTTGCCTGACCATCCATTTCACCTCCGATACCGTGTCCGCTCCTGCAGAACAGGGCTGGGTGTCGCTGCTCACCTGCGCCCCGCTTCCGGCCAATGAGTGTTACGAAGTGCTCCAACTGGATACCGCCAACGTCACGCCCGAATCGGCAGATATTTCCTGGATCGATATGTTTGGCGCGGCCAGTTACCAGTGGGAACTGGTGGAACTGCCCGACCTCGGCGCTGCCTCCATCGTTCAGCAGGAAGCCGCCTATGTGGGGTCCCTGGTCAATTTCAACAACCTGCAGAGCGGGACGGCCTACCGCTTTTCTATCCGTACCAACTGTATCAACGACGAGATGAGCGACTGGGTGACCATTTTATTCAACACACCGGTCAAGTGTAACGGACCAATTGTGCAGTGCGATATGACCAACCTGGTTCTCGCACAAAAAACAGGCATCTGGGACATCAACGAATGTAACGTATCAAACCCCGGCAAGGAACGCGTTTTCCAGTTTGTGGCGCCGAACACCAAGTCGTACAACTTCGAAGTACTTGGTGCGGCAGGGGGATACGTATCCTACTTCTTCAAAGCGGCCTCAAGCGGCTGCAACGACGCGGACTGGCACTGTATCGATGATTTTAACAACCCCGGCTCCACCACGCTGCCCGCCGTACCGGGTGGAACGCTGACCGCCGGGCAATTGTATTATATTTTATGCGACCCGCAATCCACCGGTGTCGTAAACCACACCTTCAAAATATCGGAGTGCGGGCCTCCGCCCAACGATAGCCCGCTGAACGCCATAGCCATAACCGTCAACACGCCCTGTGAAGACAATGTGTATTCCAATATCGGCTCAGGCATCGATGCCGGCGAGCCGGACCCCGATGTTGACGACACCGACGGCCTCGTTGGCCGCTGGCAGGATGCTGCGGATGAAACGGTATGGTTCACCTTTGTTGCCCCGGCAACAGGTACCGTGACGATTTTTACCAATCCGCAAAGCGCTTTCCTGCCCAACGACGACACGCAGGTGGCCTTGTATAAAGTAGGCGATCCGGCTGATTACGGCACCTACGAACTCCTGGTGAGCGATGAGGACAACGGAACGGCATACCTGGGCTTCAATTCGGTCGTTTCCTACACCGGTCTGGGCCCCGGACAGACCTATTATATACAGGTGGACGGCTGGGGCGTCAACAGCGGCGCCTTCTGCATTGCAGTGATCGAAACCATTGAGCCGGTAACGTCTGCCAGTTGCGACGTCGACTATACCCTCACCGATGTGAACGGCGATTCCTGGTTCGGCATCTATGCCACGCCCGACGATCTGGACATCGGTCCGCTGGTGGCGGCCATCAACCCCAATGATTACGACCTGGGGACCGTCAACTGCCGTATCCAGACGTATGCCGATATTCCCCTTTCGGCCAACAACATCCCGTACCTGCCGGTCTACTACTATTTCACCTCTTCCCTGGCGCCTGCAGGAGAGATCAAACTGAGGCTGTTTTACACCAACCCGGACCTGGAAGAACTTAAAATTGCCGCCAATGAGCCGGACAAGGGAATTACCGATCTGGTCATTTCCCGTTTCAACGGTTCTATCGCGGATTGCGAACAGATCAACAACGAAAGTCCATCCACCATCCTCGGCGTCAATAGCGCCACCCAAATGGCCGGCACCTTTTATCTCGAATTTTTCACCAATTTACTCGGCGAATTCGGAGCGCACTTCGGCCTCGTCCCGTTGCCGCTCAAGTTAAACTACTTTACCGGGGTGGTCAAGGAACAATCCAATTTGTTGAAATGGGAAACCCTGCAGGAAAAAAACGTCGAGTGGCACATCGTGGAGCGTTCGATAAACGGCGTGGTATGGACCGAGATCGGCCGCCTGGCAGGACAGGCGAACTCCGACTTGCCCAAAACCTACAGCCTGGAAGACCCGCAGCCCCCGGCCAAGGCTTATTACAGACTCCGGTCGCTCGACTTCGACGGCACAGCATCCGTTTCGCAGGCTGTTCTACTGAATCGTCCCGGCGGACGCCTGGGCATCACCGGTATCTATCCTTCGCCAACAGCGGACAACTTAAACATACAATTTGATGCGGTACAGGAAGCGGATATTGACATTCGACTGACCGACTTTACCGGTCGGACAGTGATGGAAACACGAATTGCTGCCGGCAAGGGGAGCAACAGTACCCAACTGTCGCTGGTGGGTCTGCCTGCAGGGGTATATGCCGTTACCATTACGGCAGAGGGCATTGTTTCTGCGCCGGTACGCGTGGTAAAACAATAAATTGACTGCTACTTTTCTTTTGAATATTTGTCACTTCCCGAAAGTTTCAGACCTTCGGGAAGTTTTTTACTATAGACCAAATTCAATTCTCAAATTGTCCAATGCAAAACGCCCAACTCGTATACATCCAGACCATCGAAGGATTGCTCCAGGAAAATGAAGTGGACAAGGCCTTGGAAGCGCTGCTTGACCTGGACCAACAAACACAGGCCGACATCAGGCAGGATATATTGCTCATATCGGGCAATTACCGGCAGGCCGCCAAAATGTTCCAGCAGGGTCTGATCGATTTCAACCAGTTTACCCAACAAAGCAGTCGCGTCCGTTACGGCTTGCTGGAACTCATGAAGAGCGTCCCGCGCCGTATTGAACTGAACGCCAAAATACACAGCCTGAACACCTTCCAGTTCAAAGTGCCCGATGAAGCGCGCCTTGAAAAGATCATCGGCGGTCAGAACAACCTGCTGAAAATCAACTGGCTGGAAAAAGCGCTGGCCGCCTCCAAATCCGTCTGCCGGGTGGTGTGTGCCGACGGCAACCTCGGTACGGGTTTCCTGACAAAGGAAGGATATGTATTTACCAACAACCACGTGATCAGCTCCGCCGACATCGCCAAAACAGCCCGGCTGGAGTTCAATTATGAAGTGGGCCCCGATGGAAAAACAAAATCGCGGACCTCATATGAACTGGATGCTTCCGATTTCAAAACCAGCACTCCCGACAAGTTTGATTTTGCCCGCGTAAAGGTCGTCGATCGCGCCGACGCGCCGCTCGCCCAATGGGGTTTTGTGGAATTCGATATCGAGGCCATACCCACTGTCGGCGAATCGGTCACCATCATTCAACACCCCAAAGGTGAAGACAAACAGATCGCACTGAATGCCAACGAAGTGCTGGGTCAGTTGAACCAGCACCTGTTTTATACTACAGATACAGAACCCGGCAGCAGCGGCTCCCCGGTATTTAACAAGGACTGGAAAGTAGTTGCCATTCACCACGCCGGCAAAACCGATGCCGAGGGCGGACTGGTTATCAATGCCCAGGGCGACCGCAAAGGCGCAAACAGGGGTATCCTGTTCCGCGAAATTTTCAAATTAATCGGTGGTCAACCTACGGTACTCTGACGAATATCGCTTGCTTTGCCCCCTTTGATGTACGACTGCCTTTGATCACCCGATATATTCAAAACAGCACAACATGCCACTACCTAAGCCACTGGCAGAGGTCAAAAAGGACCTGATGGCAATCCTGGTCGACAACCTCGCCGATACCATCAAAAGCCTGCAGGACCTGCTTCCCGACGGTTCGGAAAAAAAGCGCCAAAGCATTCTGCTGGAAGGCCGCCTGAACCAAACGGATAAAGAGCGTATGCGCGATATTGCCGACGACCGGACCATCCAGATCGCCTACAACCAGGTGCGCAGCGCCTTGTACGACCTGATCGAGGAACTCGAAGAGCGGGATTTCGATGCGACGGCCGGCCAATCTGCACAGCCGCCGGTGGCGCCCATCCCGAAATTTGTTATCATATACGACCAGGCAGACGAGCCTCACTGCAAGATGCTGAACAAGCACCTCAATGTGTTGAAATTCACCAAGAAACTGCGGGTGTATAATGTAAATGATACCCTTGGCGAAGACCTCGTGAGCCGTGCCGTTCAGGAAATCAGCGATGCCGATTACCTGCTGGTGCTGATCACGGTCAACCTGTTCAATTCGCCCGACTGGTTTGAAGTGATGTACAATGCAATGGGCGAGGGACGCCGCATCATTCCGATACGTATGGAAAAGGCCGACTTTGACGGAACCGGCCTGGAAAAACTGAAATCGCTGCCCTCTATGAATCGCGCGGTGTCGGAGTTCAAAAGCCCTGACGAGGCATTTATGGATATCGTAACGGAGTTAAAAAAGCTGCTGCCGAAATAAGGCCGGCTCAGGGCTTCTTTTCCATCCGTTTTGCTTTTTCCAGCACTGTGGCTTCCAGCCCCTGCTTGAACGCGGCGATGCGACCGAGCAACTGGTCGTCGGCAGTAGCGATCATCTGTGCAGCCAGTATGCCCGCATTGCGTGCTGCATTAAGCGCCACAGTCGCTACCGGCACACCTTCCGGCATTTGAAGAATGGACAGGATACTGTCCCACCCGTCGATTGAGTTCGACGACTTTACCGGCACCCCGATGACGGGCAACGGTGAAATGGCGGCCACCATGCCCGGCAGGTGTGCTGCGCCGCCCGCACCGGCTATGACGACCTTTATGCCCCGACCATGCGCTGCTTTGGCAAACTCGAACAACCGGTCCGGCGTGCGATGCGCCGATACGATGGTCATTTCAAACGGCACCTGCAACTCGGTCAGGATATCTGCCGCTTTTTGCATGACCGGAAGATCGGAATCGGAGCCCATGATAATGGAAACCATTGGAGTAAGTGGAGTGAAAAGGGTGAGCAATATTTAGCGGGAATCCAAAGATAGGACTTTGAGGGTATTTTTTACCGTTTCGGCTTTTTGGATCACCGCTTCGGGTGTCGCACCGGTGACCGTCACGTGCCCCATTTTCCGGAAAGGCGAGGTTGTTGTTTTTCCATACAGATGAACATACACCCCTTCCATCGCCAGGCATTTTTCCACACCTTCATAATATACGGGGCCGTTGTGGCCTGGCTCGCCGAGCAGGTTGACCATAGCGGCGGGCGCCAGTTGTTCGGTTGGACCGAGCGGCAGGTTGCAAATGGCCCGGAGGTGCTGCTGAAACTGGCTTGTCGGCGCACTGTCGATGGTGTGATGGCCGCTGTTGTGTGGCCTCGGCGCCACCTCGTTGACCAGCAGTTGTCCGTCGTGGGTGAGGAACATCTCCACAGCCAGCAACCCGCAAATATCAAAGGCCCGGATGACACGTTCGGCCAGCGCTTCCGCCTCGGCCATGACGAGCGGCGAAACCCTGGCGGGACACAACAACAATTCCACGAGATTCGCTTCGGGGTGGACATCCATTTCAACAGGTGGAAAAACGGCGACCTCACCGGCGGCGTTTCGGGCCGCTATGACGGCCAGTTCGGTGCGGATTGACGCCATTTCCTCTGCCAGGCAAGCGCCGGACAGCAGTTTTGAATCCATATCGGCCGGTTCGCGGAGGACAGCCACGCCCCGGCCGTCGTAACCGGCGGTGCGCGTTTTCTGGACAAACGGCAAGCGCCACCGGCCGGCCCGGACGGCTTCTTTCAGATCACGCTCGCTGCTGAACAATTCAAATCGCGTAGCAGGAATGTTATGATCCCGGTAAAATTCTTTTTGCGCGCCCTTATCCTTGATGATATCGAGTGCTGCGGGCGACGGGTGCACCGTCTTGCCGAGCCTTTCGAGTTCGCGCAGGGCATCGGTATTGACGTGCTCGATCTCGATGGTCAGGATATCCTTGTCCATGCCAAAGGCCAGCACGTCGTCGTAGTTCTTAAAATCGCCGCTCGTAAAGCCGGCGCAAACCTTGCCGGCGGGATATTCCGGCGACTTATCGAGTATGTAGAGTTGGAAATCCCAGTCTGCGGCGGCCAGGCACAGCATTTTACCCAGTTGGCCGCCACCGAGTACGCCAATTTTCTGTGAAGTGGAAAACATGGCGCGAAAGTATTACTTCCCGCCCATTTAAACCCTGAAATAGCGTAACCGGCAGATTAACGTTTACTGAACGACTTCAAAAAATATCTCCAGTCGTTGCCAGAGCCGGATAAAAAGACCCAGCCCCATTGAAATGACCAGCACGAACGTCAGCAATATGCCCAGCGCGAATTTTGCGCCAAAGCGGCTTTCTTTGGGGGATTCAGGTCCTGCATCGTCTTCCATTTTGGAAACGATTTTGGAGAATGGTGCAATCAAAAATGACATGTGCACAGCAAAATTAAGTTGTTAAAACAAGATACAGACATTTGACCCTGCCGGGAGGAAATGGTTTAAAAGGGCTGAAACGCGCAAACCATTCTTGCCGCACCGGCCAGGTCATTGCGCAGGATTATACCGTAAAATCCTTTCTCCCGAAGCATATCGGCTACTTGTCCGGCATAAAACTCATTACACTCGAAAAACAAAGCCCCGCCGGGATGCAGTTTTTTCAGGCAAAAAGCAGCAATGGCGCGGTAAAAAACAAGAGGATCGCGGTCTTCTACAAAAAGCGCAAGCCCCGGTTCGTAATCGATAACATGCTCCGGTACCAATGACTGCTCGGAATAAGGAATATAAGGCGGGTTGCTGATGACCATGTCGTACATCGAAAACTGTGCCCAACTGGATTCGTCCAGGATATCGCCCGCCACAAAATGGCAGGCGCCTTTTCCAAGAATAGTATCGGCATTTTCAAGGGCGATCGCCAGCGCTGCCGGGCTTTTTTCAACACCGGCTAGTCGAATACCGGGATTTTTCTTTTTCAGGGTTATACCGATACAACCGCTGCCCAATCCGATATCGAGCACCCCGGGAGATTCAACTTGTCGCGTTTTCAGCCATTCAAGCGCCCAGGCGACGAGTTCTTCCGTTTCCTGCCTTGGGATAAGCACCGCAGGACTTACCTTGAAGCGCAAACCAAAAAAATCAGCGGTGCCGAGTACATACTGAACCGGTTCGCCTTCCAGCAGACGTTGCAGCATTGCGGCGAGATTTTCCTTATCTTCAGGAGCGAGGACGATGTCGCGCTCATGGGGCTGGATGCCGAAAGCATCTTCCAGCAGGATGCGCGATATGGAAGCCGATTCTCCCGCACCGTAACGGGGAGTCAGGCTTTCCAACAGCAGCAACCGGGCTTCATTTGCGTTCATAAGGTCAGATTTCGACAACAAAAACGGTCCCGCAAGGCTTGTTGTCCAGCACCGAAATAGAGCCGTGGTGCGCTCTTACGACCTGGCTCACGATGTATAGTCCGAGCCCTGTACCGGTCGCCTGTCGCGTTTCTTCGTTTCCGAGCCGGTAGAATTTTTCAAAAACGGCTTGTTTTTCGGCATCCGGAATGCCTTTCCCATGGTCGGCAACGCGCAGCACGAGTTTACCGCCTGTTTTTTCTGCGGAGAGTTCGACGGTTGAGCCTTCGGGCGAATATTTGACCGCGTTTTCGAGCAGGTTCTGTACAACGGCTGTTAAACCGGACTTGTCGGCCTGCACCGGTGGAAAATGGTCGGGAAAATGCATTTCAATTTTTGCCTGTGGAAAGCGGATCAGAAGCCCGCCGACTGCTTCTTGGGCAATAGCAGGCAGGTCAACAGGTTCGGGCAGCGGTCGCCAGTTGTCTTCCAGCCGGGCGGCAAGCAGCAGGTCTTCCACGAGTGTTTGCAGGCGGGAGGCGTCTTTTAATCCGCCTTTGCACAGTTTTTCCAGTTGATCGCGTTGGAGGGTGTGTTTGCCGAGGGTTTCCAGCACGAGTTTCAGGGATGCGATGGGAGATTTCAGTTCGTGGGTGATGCTCAGCATAAAATTGCGGCGCTGCCGGGCCAGCATGACCTCCCGGTTGGCGCTCCGATTGATAACCCAAAGCCCAAAAATCAGGCAGGCGGTAAAAAAAAGGCCCTCGGCAATGACCATGCGCCGACCTTTTTTCCAGTTGTGTACGACCTTTTTGTACTCTGCCGTTTCGAGCATTTCCGTTCGGTTGTAACCCTGGTTTTTTCGGGTAAAATGCGCTTCAACCAAGGCCTGCTCCGACGCAAACAGCAGGTCGTTCTGGCGCCACAAATGGTAACTCCACCAGCCGAATGCCAGGATCATATAGCAAATGACAAAGTGCGACATGCCGCGCACCGGTATTTTTTCCAGGATTTCCTTGATCGGCATTTATTTCCCTGATTTGAATTATCGCCTGTCGAATATCTCCCGCAGGTTCCAGTAAAACAACCCGCCGGCCAGCCCAAGCCAAATATACATCCAGATTTGCGAAGGGAAAATGCCCACCACCTGTTCGTACATCGCCAGATCGCTGCTGGGTCCGACATTGAAATCCTGAATGATATACAAAACAGCGGCCATGCCGAGAAACATGAGCAGGTCCTGATCCCAATCGGTTTTGCGGGCAATGAAAAACAGCAATGCGGCAAAGCCAAGCAACAACCCCGTACTTCCGGGAGACTGGTACCAGATGATGCCGGCAAGCGCCATGATGCATGCCAGTGCGATAAGGGTAGCCTGTGTGAGTTGCCGGTGCCGGACGCCGATCCGGAAGATGATATTGCCCAGCACTGCGCTGCCCAGATAGCCGCCCATCAGCACCACGCCGTGGCTTCCGCCCCGAGTGATCGTATAGCCGCTGCCGTCGGTGTTGATTTGCATGCCTTCAACGGCGCCGCCGGTCAGCAGGGCCCCGAGTGCGTGGCCGAATTCGTGCAAAAAGGTAACGAGCAGGGTTACGGGGTACAAAATGAGGTTGCCGAACGAGCCGCCAAAAAAACGCAGCAGCAAATAGACCATCACCATTACCAGCAGTCGAACGTGGATTTTATCCGTCATGCGGGCCATGCTTAAGTCGCCGAGAATTTTGATCAATTCCACCTCGAAAATCAGGGTTGAGCCCGGTTTGATCTTGGGTCCGGCACTGCGGTCGCCATAGGCCAGTTCTGCCGGGATAAAGAACCTGAACTTGTCGCCTTCATGCATATACTGGAGCCCTTCGGTCCAGCCTTTGATCACCTGGTTGAGGCTGAAAGTGGAAGGCTGCCCCCTGTCGACGCTGCTGTCGAACACATCGCCGTTGATGAGGGTGCCGTGGTAGTGCACTTCCACTTTATCCGTTTCTTTCGGCGCAGCAGTACCGGCGCCCTGCTTCAGCACCTCGTACTGCAAGCCGCTCCCGGTGGTCGTCACACCCGGCCGTTTTTTGTTTTCCGCCAGGAATTTCTGGCCTTCCAGGCGCAGGCGCTCACTGGCTTTTGCCTGTACGGTGCGGTTGTAATCGCTGAACACTTTATTGGAGGCCTCGGGAGTGAACAGCATCGAATCGCCGCCGAGCGACGACCGGAGTGCTGCGATAAGGACTTCGCTGTTCAGGTCATCGCTCAGTTGCCGTTTGATACTGTTGCCCAGAACAATACCGTATGCATAACTGGCACTGTCCCGGGCGTTTTCGAGGACGACCCGGGATTGTTTGTTTTTCTGGGCCGAAAGGCTGAGCGAGGTTGCGGCAAGGATGAATAGCAAAACGATTTTTTTCATTTCCAGTGTGCTGTTGTGTAGGAGCAATATGGTTGGATAAAGCAGCGCCCTGCTATTTTTTCTTCATTTCTGCGTAGTACTTGTAGAAATACGGAATGGTCTCGATCCCTTTGTAGTAGTTGAACAGGCCGTAGTGTTCGTTGGGTGAGTGGATATCGTCCG
This sequence comes from Lewinellaceae bacterium, assembly GCA_016712415.1. Lineage (GTDB taxonomy): Bacteria > Bacteroidota > Bacteroidia > Chitinophagales > Saprospiraceae > M3007. The sequence continues at coordinate 83,249 of JADJRC010000011.1, forward strand.
AATCGAGCCCAAAGCCCATCAGCACTGATTTTGCGCCGAGCACCTGGTCGAACATGGCCACAATCGGAATGGAGCCGCCGCCGCGTTGCGGCAGGGGCTTTTTGCCGTAGGCCATCTCCATAGCCTTTTCCGCAGCCTTGTATTCTACCGAGTTGGTGGGCACTACCACGGGATACCCGCCGTGGTGGGCAGTGACTTTAACCTTTACAGATTTAGGTGCAATACTTTCAAAGTGTTTTTGAAACTGCTTTTCTATCTTTTTCGGGTCCTGGTCGGGAACGAGTCGCATGGATATTTTGGCGAAAGCCTTGGAGGGCAATACCGTTTTTGCGCCTTCACCCGTATAACCGCCCCAGATGCCGTTGACATCGAGGGTGGGCCGTATCCCGGTCCGTTCGATGGTCGTAAATCCTTTTTCCCCCATCAGTTCGGCAACCTGAAGGTCTTTTTTATAGACTTTTTCATCGAAAGGCGCTTCGTTCATCAGTTTGCGTTCCTTGGCGCTTACCTTCTGTACGTCATCATAAAAACCTTTCACGACCACCTGGCGTTTGGCATCGTGCAGCGAGGCGATCATGGAACAAAGCACATTGATCGGATTGGCTACTGCGCCGCCGTATACGCCGGAATGCAGGTCGCGGTTGGGGCCGGTGACTTCCACCTCCATGTAACACAGTCCGCGAAGCCCGACCGTGAGGCTGGGCGTATCGTTGCCGATCACGCTGGTATCGCTGATAAGCACCACATTGCAGGAAAGTTTTTTCTTGTTTTCCCGGCAGAATTTTTCGAGGTTTTTTGAACCCACTTCTTCTTCCCCCTCTATCATGAACTTGACATTGCATGGCAGAAGCCCGCTTCCCAGCATCATTTCAAAAGCCTTCACGTGCATAAAAAACTGGCCCTTATCGTCACAGGCGCCCCGTGCAAATATGGCTCCGTCCGGATGCGTTTTTGTTTTTTTTACCACCGGCTCGAAGGGCGGGCTGTCCCATAAATCCAGCGGATCCGGTGGTTGTACGTCGTAATGGCCATACACCAGGACGGTAGGCGCTTTGGGGTTGACCGTTATCTCGCCGAAAACAATGGGATGCCCGGCTGTTTCGTGAATTTCGACGGTTGGAACACCTGCTTTCCGCAGGTGTTCGGCGGTAGCCTCCGCCATGCGGCGTACGTCGCCCTTGTATTTTGGATCGGCACTTACCGACGGTATCCGCAGCAGTTCGAGGAGTTCATCCAAAAACCGCTGCTTGCTCGACGTCAGGTAGGATTTAAGTTCTTTCATATTTGTTAATAGCAGGATGAAAAAATTGAAATTGGGGGCGTAAAGTTCGCTTTTTTTTCAAAATGGCGGCATGTTCCAATATCATGTTGAACGTATAAATTCGGCATCGGAATTCTGTTTCAACTACAAATTGTTACAACAGCAATTATGATTAATTTGTATACAAAACAGCAATAAGATTACAATATGACATATTTTGCCATATTATATTTTGCAACATCATGCGCCTTTTCAATACCTTGTCCCGATTTAATCCGCCTAGCAACACTTAAGACACTCTAACTGTTTCCCAGCATGAAAGGACTCTACTTCCTCTTTGCATTTATTTTCCTCATAAACAGTCACTTGCTTTTGGGTCAATGCCCTCCCCCAGGCTTTCCTCAACCGGGAAACAACTGCCCGACAGCACCAATACTTTGTGAAAACCTGGACGGGTATTGCGCGACTATCAACAACAATAATGCCGTCCAGACCTTTCCCGGCTGCCCTGGCTGGCAATTAAACAACGATGAATGGTTCGCTTTTTATGCTGGCACCACATCTATTACCATCCAGGTCACCCCTAACAACTGCTCGCCCGGCAACCAGCAGGGCTTGCAAGGTGGCATTTACGCAGGCTGCGGACCACCCTGGACGGCTATGGACCTGCAATGTTCCTGCACGGAAGATCCTTTTATATTATCGGCCAGCAATTTCGTCATCGGACAAATCTACTATTTTGTACTCGACGGATGCGCCGGGAATGTATGTGATTATTCGATCGAAGTACTGGATGGCTCCACCGTCGGCGCACCACCGGAGACACCGGGCGCCATCAGCGGCCCCGCCATGGCCTGCCAGGGCAGTTCTTCCAGTTTTACCATACCGCCGGTACTGGGCGCCACCATTTATACCTGGAGCATTACGCCTGCCGGTATGGGTACGGTAACGGGTAGCGGCCCGAATATCGGCGTCAACTGGAATGCCAATGCCAGCGGTACGGCCACACTCTGCCTGAACGTAGCCAATGCGTGTTATCCCAACCCGACTCCAAGTTGCATCACCATCGACATCATCCCCAAGCCGACGGCCATGATTGCCGGCAGCGGTGTATTGTGTGCGGGCGCTATGGGTTCGGTACCACTGACGGTCAACTTTACCGGCCAGGCGCCCTGGCAATTTGTGTATACCATCAACGGAGCGCCGCAACCTGCGATCCAAACCAGCGACAATCCGTATATCCTGATGGCAACCCAGCCCGGCACCTACGCTATTCAGAGCGTTTCTTCGGTGAACGGAGGCTGTGTCGGTACAGTGTCCGGAAATGCAGTCATCACCCAAACCACGATCACGGCCAATGCGCAGGTCACCAATGCGCAATGCGGACAAAGCAACGGCGCCATCAACCTCTCGGCAGGTGGCGGTACCGCACCGTATACATTTGTCTGGTCAGGCGGGCAGATGACGGAAGACCTTACCGGCGTCCCGCCGGGCAACTACACCGTCACAGTTACCGATGCCAACGGCTGCACCAAAGTGCTGGATGTGGCCGTCAACGACAATATAGTCAACCTCAATATCACCGGTAATGTGGTTGCCAATACCACCTGCAACGGCGGCAACGGCAGCATAGATATCAGCGTCAACCCGGCAGGCGCCTATACTTATATCTGGTCGAACAACGAAATGACCCAGGATATCAGCAACCTGCCACCGGGCGCCTATACCGTCACGGTCACGGCAGGCCCGACCTGCAGTTCTACGGCTACCTTTAACGTACCGGACAACCCCAATACCCCCAATATTGCCTCGACGGTCGTACAAAGCACCTGCGACCTGAGCAATGGCAGCATCAACCTGAATGTAACGGGCGGCGTAGCGCCTTACACCTTCATGTGGGACAATGGAGCATCCACCTCCAGCCTGACCAACATACCGGCCGGCAGTTATGCCGTGACGGTCACCGGCGCCAACGGGTGCTCCAGCACAGCCAGCATCAACGTCGGCAACAACAACCCGCCGATCAATATTACCTCCACTATCGTTGCCAACACTACCTGCAACGGCGGCAACGGCAGCATAACCCTGAACATCGCTCCTGCGGGCATGTACACGATTACCTGGTCGGGGGGCGAAACCACACAAAATTTATCCAACCTGCCCCCGGGCACCTACGATGTCACGGTCAGCGGCGGCGGAAGTTGTACCCAAACCGCATCGTTCACCGTGCCGAACAACCCCAATACGCCGAATATCAACCCATCGCCTACAGCATCTACCTGCGACCTCAGCAACGGCGCCATCAGTGTGAATGTTACAGGCGGCGTGGCGCCTTATACTTATATGTGGGCCGGAGGACAATCTACGCCCAACCTCGGCAATATTCCGGCCGGCACATACGACCTAACGGTGACCGGCGCCAACGGATGCTCCACCACCGCCAGCATAACGGTTGGCAACAATAACCCGCCCATTACGATCAACCCGGTAGTGATTGCCAATACCACCTGCAACGGCGGTAACGGCAGCATCAGCCTGACCGTGACGCCTCCCGGAAGCTATACGTTTATCTGGGCAGGCGGTCAAACCACCGCCAACATTGGAAACCTGCCTCCCGGAACCTACGATGTGACGGTGAACGGCGGAGGCAGCTGCACCCAGACGGCATCGATCACGGTGCCGGACAATCCCAACAACCCTGTTATCAACCCATTCCCCATCCCTTCCACCTGCGATCTGAACAACGGCAGTGTAACAGTCTCGGTATCCGGAGGTGTGGCGCCATTCACTTACCTGTGGTCGACAGGCGCTGTTACGCCCGGCATTTCGGGCATCCCGGCCGGCGGAGTGAGCCTCACGGTCACCGGCGCCAATGGTTGCTCCAGCACGGCAAACATCACCATTCCCAATATCAATCCGCCCATCAATATCAGCGGCAATGCTATTGCCAACACTTCCTGTAACAATAATGGCACAGGCAGTATTTCCATAAACGTTGCCCCGCCGGGCGCCTATACCTTCACCTGGTCGAACAATGCAACCACCCAGAACATCACCGGTCTCCAGCCGGGTACGTACACAGTAACTGTGAGCGGCGGGGATCATGCACCCAGGTCGCTTCCTTTACCGTACCCGACAATCCGAATACCCCGCAGTTGTCGTTTTCTGTCACAGCAGCATCGTGCGGACTGAATAACGGCAGCATAAATCTAACGGTAATCGGTGGTGTTGCGCCGTATATGTATCAATGGGGAAGTGGACAGGTGGTTCAGGACCTGAGCAATATTCCGGCCGGCGATTATACTGTCACCGTCACAGGCGCCAACGGCTGCGTAGCCGTGGGTAACGCCTTTGTCCCCGACAATGCCATTCCGATCAGCCTGGACGGCAATGTTACGCCACAGACCTCCTGTGTGACCAATAACGGCTCTATTGTACTGATCCTGTCGCCGAACAACCTGACAGTCACCTGGTCGAACGGCAGCAACTCAAGCTCCCTGAACAATATTCCGCCCGGCACCTACGACGTTACGGTCAGCGCCGGAGGCACCTGCACCGAAACGGCAAGTTTTACGGTAGACGATGCTTCCGAAGTACCGTTTCTCGATGTATTCATCACGCCCGCTACCTGCGGTTTTAACAACGGCAGCGTCGATCTGGAGGTGTTCAGCGGACAACCGCCGTTTACCTATAAATGGTCGAACAACCAGATGTCGCAGGACATTGCCAACCTGCCTGCCGGCAACTACGCCGTAACCGTCACCTCGGCGGTGGGCTGCACTTCCGTGATATTTGCCGCTGTACCCAGCGAAACCATTACGATCGACATCATCGGGGTCGTTTCCGACAACTATTCCTGCGGCACGCCAAACGGCTATATCGATATCGACATTTCGCCGCCGGGCAACTACATGTACAACTGGTCGAACGGCAAAAAAACGCAGGACATTGAAAACCTGACACCGGGAAATTATACCGTTACGGTCAGTATTGGCGTCAACTGTAGTGCTGTAGCCAGTTTCGACGTGCTCGACGCCACCGTACCACCCAACCTTTCCGTGGTAGGTATACCCGCTACATGCGGCCTGAGCAACGGCGGGGCAGACGCAACGGTAAGCGGCGGCGCACCGCCGTATACCTACCATTGGTCGAACAACGCCACGACACAAGACCTGAGCAATATACCGCCGGGGACTTATTCCGTCACGGTAAGCGGATTTTTCGGCTGCTCTGCAACGGCTACTGTTAATGTTGCCAACAACAATATTGCCCTGAATATCAGCGGCACACCAACCGGCAACAATTCCTGTATCGCGGCAAATGGCGCAGTGAATATTTCTGTTGCACCGGCGGGCGCATACACCTATCTGTGGTCGAACGCCGCCGCAACGCAAAATATCTCGGGTATTGCAGCAGGCACTTATACCGTGACAGTCACCGCAGGCGCCAATTGCAGCTCCACGGCAACGTTTACTGTTGCAGACAATACGACCAACCCGGATATCACGCCGGTTGTAACGGCCGATATCTGCTCGCAGGCTATTGGCGCCATCGACCTCACCGTGAGCGGCGCACCGGCACCCTATTCTTATTCCTGGTCGAATATGGCTGTTTCGGAAGACCTCAACAGCCTGAATTCCGGCAATTACTCCGTTACTGTGACGGCAGGCAACGGCTGCACCGCCGATACGACGCTGAACGTACCGAATAACAGCTCAACCTTCAGCCTGTCGGGCACGGCAACGCCGCTGACCAGTTGTATCAGCGACAATGGCGCCATCAACCTGACGGTTACACCGGCAGGCGCCTATACCTATCTGTGGTCGAACGCCGCTGCGACAGAGGATATTTCAAACCTCGCACCCGGCACCTATACCGTATCGGTAACGGAAACCGGCAACTGCACGGCGACCGCCTCGTTTACCGTCAACGATGCCACCACCTTCCCCTCCGCCGCCCAATCGGTAACACCGGAAATCTGCGGATTGTCGAATGGAGCCGTCGACCTGACCGTTAGCGGCGGCGCAACGCCCTATACATTTATGTGGACAGGCGGCGCCGTCACCGAAGACCTGAATGGCGTTACCACGGGCAACTATACGGTAACTGTTACGGGCGCAAACGGCTGCTCGGTCACCACAACGGCGAATGTCCCGGAAAACTCGATCAGTTTTTCCATTGCGGGCACACCTGCTCCCAATACTTCCTGTGTAGTGAATAATGGCAGCATCGACGTTACGGTAACACCATCCACACCCGGCCCCGGCGCTTCATATACCTTCTCCTGGTCCAATAGCACCTCGAACGAAGACCTGAACGGCGTGCCGGCCGGCAACTATACCGTAACCGTCAGCGCAGGCGGCACCTGCACCAACACAGCAACCTATGTGGTAGGCGCCACGGCCCTGCCCCCGTCTGTTTCCGACAACATCACACCGGCATCCTGCGGACAAAGCAATGGCGACATCAACCTTTCCGTCAGTGGCGGACAATCGCCCTATACCTTCATTTGGTCGAACAGTGCGCTTACCGAAGACATCAATACGCTTCCTGCCGGCACCTACACGGTAACCGTCACGGGCTCCAACAGTTGTACGTTCGTCAAGACATACACCGTACCCGACGACGTGATTTTGCCCAATATTTCCGGCATTCCGACGGCCAATACTTCGTGCACATCCAGCAACGGAGGGATAAACGTAAGCGTCACACCCGCACTTAACTATACTTTCCTGTGGTCGAACAATCAGACGATGCAAAACCTCGTCAATGTTCCGGCAGGCATGTACTCCGTAACCGTGAACGGCGGTGGCAACTGCATCAATGTGGCCAGTTTTACCGTCGATAACAATACGCCGGCGCCCGTTATGTCTGCCGGTATTCTGAGCGCTTTTTGTAGTCAGAGCAGCGGCGGGGTGAACCAGACGGTTGTTTCGGGAACACCCCCGATAACGTATGCCTGGTCGAACAATTCTTCGTTTGAAGACCTTACCGGCGTTCCTCCCGGCAATTATACCGTGACCGTGAGTAGCGGCAACGGGTGCACCTCTGTGGTTTCGTACGATGTGCCCGACAGTACCATGACCCCTGTGATAACGGGCAGCACCTTGCCCAACACGCTTTGTGTCGGCAGCGATGGCTCCGTTACGATCGATATTTCCCCGGCACTGCCCTATACTTTTAAATGGTCCAACAACCAAACCACCCAGAATCTCCAGAATCTGACGGCAGGTGTTTACACCGTCACCGTTAGTGCCGGCGGCGCCTGCACGGCAACGGCCTCGTTTACGGTCGGTGCAGGTAGCGACGTGGTGGCCGTGAGCGGCTCCGCTACAAACATCCTTTGTTTTGGCGCAAACGACGGCGCCATTGCACTTTCGGTAAGCGGCGGTGTCCAGCCTTATCAGTACAACTGGGCGCCCGGCATCCCCGGCAACCCGCCCAGTCCAGGAAGCCTGCCGCCGGGCGCCTATGCTGTGACCGTCACGGATGCCGCCGGATGCTCCGGTGTCGCTTCGTTCACGATCACCCAACCGGCAGGCAGCCTTCAACTTACCTGCAAACAATCGAGCAATGTGAGCCTTCCCGGCGCTTCGGACGGCGCAGGCACGGTAAATATTTCCGGCGGTGTCGGCCCATACACCATCGTGTGGTCGCCAGGCAGTTCACAAACCAATGTCGGCCCCGGCGATTTTGTCATCAGCAACCTCAGCGAAGGCAACTATGCCGTGAGTGTTACGGATGCCAACGGATGCGTCACCTTATGCGGTTTTGCCATTGCACTGATCAATTGTGAAACGTCGGTAGGCACTATGTCGGGCAATGCGCTGTCGTACTGCGGCGACGGATGCCTCACAGCAATTTATAACGCCACAGGGCGTTTCTCGATCCCAACGACGCCTTCCAGTTTGTTTTGCATGAAGGCAGCAGCAACCAGATCGTAAACGAAATCGCGCGCAACAGCCAGCCTGTCTTTTGTTTCGATCCGGCGACAATGGTTTATAACAAGACGTATTATATCTCTGCTGTCGCGGAGATAACGACGGCACGAACAACGTCCTGCTGAGCGATTTTTGTACTGCAGTCGCAGCAGGAACGCCTATTGTTTTCCGGGAAAAGCCGGTCGCCGCCGCCGCACAGCCGGAGCCGATCAATTGTGTCGTGCTACAGGTCAGCCTGTCGGGTACTTCCAGCGTTGCAGGCGCTGCATTTGCCTGGAGCACCCTCAACGGTACAATCATCGGAAACGCCAACCAGCCCGTAGTAACGGCGGGAAAAGCAGGCGCCTATACCCTGATCGTCAATTCATTTGGCTGTACGGATACCACGACCGTACAAGTGGCGGATATCACGAACAATCCGATGGCGACCATTCTGGCCAATCCCGACGATATATTGGACTGCACCATCAGCGAGATCATCCTTTCCGGTCAGGTAGAAGGCACCACCGCCGCCAATGTGATCTGGATCAGCAACGGCGTCATATATCCGGGCAATACCGTGCTTCCGATCGACCAGCCGGGTGTATATGAATTCGTGATTCTGGATACCCTGACCTTTTGTTCTGATACGGCGGGCATTGTGATCGACGAGGACCTGGATTATCCGCCGCTTTTCCTCAATCCGCCGGGCCTGCTGACATGTATTAACACCTCCGTCACGCTCAGCGGCGGTTCGCCACTGCCGGGTATTCAGTTTGCCTGGGCAACCGTGAACGGAACGGATACCACCATTATTGGCAACGGCGCCAGTACCGGTATTTCGGCGCCGGGCAACTATTATCTCATCGGCATCGACCCAGCCAACCAGTGTTCCAATATTCTGGGCACCAGCGTACTTGCAGACATCACGCCACCGGTGGCAGATGCCGGGGCGCCGTTCAGCATCGCCTGCTACGGCGAAACGGCCTCGCTTGACGGCAGCGCGTCATCCGGCACACCGGGCCTGGCTTTCCTGTGGTCCAGCACCGATGGAAGCCTGGTCACCGGCATTTTTACACCGAATCCAGTCATTAACGAACCCGGCACTTATACCCTGCTCGTTACCAACCCCGGTAACGGCTGTACGGATATCGATAACGTGGTCATAGTGCCCGACGAGCCGGTTTCAACGGTGGTGGTCAAACAACCCCGGTGCTATGGCGATAAAGGATCGATCCTCATCACGGATGTTCAGGGTGCAAAACCGCCTATCCGTTATTCGATCGATGGCGGGCAGCAGTTCACCGCGCAAAATTTGTTTACCGGACTGACTCCGGGCGACTATACCATCCTGATTGTAGATGCCTGGCTGCAGCACAAGCGCAGATGCCCAGGTAGAAGAAGGAGATTTTATCGAGGTCGTTCTTGAGCCGCAGGCGGTGATCAAACTGGGCGACAGTTACCAGATCGACGCCCAGGTAAACCTGCCTCTGGACCAGATCGGGTCGATCGAATGGACACCGTCGACATGGCTGAGCTGCGACACGTGCCTGAACCCGCTGGCTACGCCACCCAACTCATACCAGTACAAGATCAAGGTATCGACCCTCAGCGGATGCGAAGACACAGCGCCGTTCCTCCTGGTGGTCGACCGCCAGATTGACGTTTATGTACCGAACATTTTTCACCGGATAACAATGGCAACAACGACCTGTTCACCATCTATGCCGACCCGCGGGGCGTGACGAATATCAAGTCGTTCCAGATTTTTTTCGCGTTGGGGTGAAATGGTCTATGAGCACTACAATTTCCAGCCCAACAGCCCTACCATCGGCTGGGACGGCAAACACAGGGGACAGGAACTCAACCCCGGCGTATTCGTCTGGTATGCCGTACTGGAATTTATAGACGGTACAGAAGCCCTGTATAAAGGCGATGTGACCGTAAAACGTTAGAGTATTGATGAAAACCTTCTTGATTATCCTGTTGCTTGCGGCGGCATCCTGTGTGTCTGCCCACGGCGCCGATTATATCGATTATGTAAGCGCTACGAGGCACTGCCGCAGACCTTTAATCCGGGAAAAGTTCCATCCGGAAAATGGGCGGATGCTGCCTGGCAGGCGGGTATGCGCTACGTCGTGTTCACGACAAAACACCACGACGGGTTTTGCATGTTCGACAGCAAATACACCGATTACAAGATTACCGGAAAGGCATGCCCGTTTCACAGCAACCCCAGGGCAGACGTCAGCAAACACATCTTCGACGCCTTCCGCCATAAAGGCTTCCGAACGGGTGCGTATTTTCGAAACCAGACTGGCACAACGAAGACTACTGGGCGCCGGAATGGGCCACTCCCGACCGCTGCAACAACTACGGCATCCGGCAATACCCGGAACGCTGGCAACGGTAGTGAGGATTTTACGTACAACCAGATCGAGGAGTTGATGAGCCGCTATGGAAAAATGGACATTCTGTGGCTCGACGGCGGATGGGTGCGCCCCGACAGTACGATTACCGATGAAGTGCGCTCCTGGGGTATCGGCTCCGCCCCCTGGGGACAAAATATCGATATGGGCCGTATGCTGCCATGGCCCGTCGCAACCAGCCCGGTATCCTGATCGTTGACCGGTCCGTGCATGGCCCTTATGAAAACTACCGCACCCCCGAACAACAGGTGCCCGGCAGTGTCCTGCCCTATCCGTGGGAAACCTGCATGACCATGGCCGGCGGCTGGTCGTATTCATTCAATCCGAACTATAAATCGTCGGGGCAACTCGTGCGTACCCTGGTCGATGTGGTGGCCAGGGCGGCAATTTTCTGCTCAATGTCGGGCCTGGACCGGATGGAGAACTGGATACCGCAGCATATGGGAGACTACATGATATTGGCGACGGGATGGCCCTGAACGGCGAGGCCATTTACGGTACACGGCCGGTTGCGCCGTATAAGGAAGGCAAAGTATGCCTCACGCAAAAAAAAGACGGTAAAACGATATACCTGTTTTACCTCGCCGATGACCGACGAAACCCGAATGCCCTCGCATATTTGGTTGTCGTCGCTTTCGTTACCTGGAAATGCGCATGTTCGGGTCCCCGGAACACAAACAGAGCCTGTCATGGGAAAAAGTCGGGAAAGGCTTCATGGTCCATATTCCTGAGGCATTGCAGCAAAACCCGGCATGTCGTTGGGTATGGGTTCTGGAAATCAACATTTAACACATAAACATATTATTATTAATAACTATTGCCGACATTTGTCAATCGCTTCAAACCAGTTCGCCCATGCGTAAAAGCGCACTTTCCGTTTTGTTTTCGGCATTTACCTGTGCCTGACGGGCATTGTATTGATCCTTGCACCGAATGTGCTGCTGGGGCTGTTCGGCCTGCCGGAAACCGGGGAAGTTTGGATCAGGGTAGTTGGTGTACTGGCTTTGATTATCGGCTTTTACTATATACAAGCTGCCAGAATGGGCTTGACCGGTTTTTTCCGGCTGACGCTTTACACCCGATTTAGCGTCATCCTGTTCTTTGGCGCCTTTGTTTTACTGGGCTATATATCGCCTCCCCTGTTGCTTTTCTGTGCTGTCGATGTTGCAGGAGCCTTGTGGACCTGGTCGGCGCTTCGAAAAGAAAACGCCTCCGTTTAATCCATAATCCTGTTCCCTGAATGTTGAAAAGCAGGCAACGTATTCAAGGAATCACCGATTTTTCATCTATAAACACTTGCATCATGACATTCCGTTTAATGATCCTGCTTTGCGCCTGCTCCTTCTTTCTTCAAGCCCAAAACGGAACGGGCATTCAGGTTTCCGGCCCGACATCCGTTTGTCCAAACGCTATTTACACTTATCAGATACTGGTTACCAGTGAAAACGTATGTTTTATCGATGTGACCAGCACAGGAGCCACAAAGGTAACTTGCGGCGTTGCCCATAACTTCGTTTCAGGGTCGCATCCTTCCTCCGATTTTGGCTTTTACCAATCGATTTCCAGCCCGGCTACCCAAGCGGAACGATATTCAACCTGTGCATCCATTGGGTTTCTTCCTCTACCAAGAACCTGTGCTTTCAGGTGTACGACTGCCGGGGCAGGGAAATCAGTACATTCTGCTATAATGTTTACAATAATTCCCCTGCGATGGTCGTCGAGGGCAACACCTACGTGTAACGGCCAGTGGGCTTATTTTACGGCAACATCAGGCTTGAGCAACTACTCCTGGAGCGTAGTGCCCGATGCCAACGAGACGTACTCCTACTCCGGTGGCGGCGCCGTCGTCAATATCGGGAACCTGCTGAACAGTTCCTGGCACATGGTTTCCGTTTCCGCGACGGATTGCTGGGGAACGACCAAATACGGATCGAAGAGTTTCTGGACCACCCAGTGCCTGACTGACGACCATCAGGTTGCTGACTCGAGGGATGAGGACCATCAGACCGATCACCTGCAGGCTGAAACAGCCGTTCTGGCATTCCCCAACCCCGTCAGTAAGGGCGGCATATTGCTGCTGGATACGGGAAATCCGGAAGTTTCCGTCGAAGCTTACCAGCTGTTCTCCGTTGACGGAAAACTGATCGGAAGTGCCACGGCCACGGCCCTCACCAATATCGTTATGCCGGATGCCGCCGGCATGTACCTGCTTATACTTCAGGATTCGAAAGGCGAACTTTCCAGATCCAGAATTATTGTCTCGGAATAACTCCCGTCGCTGCAGAACTGGAACTCCATTGCTGAACACGATTCTCGTGAATCAGGAATGCATTGCTTCAAAACGCGAAATGCGCCCTAACCTTTATGGCATAGATGCTGGCCATATCCGGAATTTCAACCCTGAATGACCAGTCCATTTGGCCCAATTACAGGCGGCGGTGGAAAGCCGGATAACAGGGATATCCTTGAATCAAATCCGGAAAGCGCTGTTGCCGTCATCTTTCCCAATCCGGCAAAAATGCAATTGCGATAAGGTTAAAGAAGATAACCAAGCAGTCTACACTACAGATGTACGATGCGTCAGGTCGCCAGGTAATGAACCACAGCCTGCTTGGCAGTACCCAGTGGCAGGTGCTGGATATTTCATCCTTTTCAGCCGGAATCTATGCCTGGTACCTGGTCGGCGAAGGCAAGGAAAAGGTGCTGGAGCAAGGAAAAATTGTGGTGATACCGTAAGTGATTCTGGGAAAACAGCAAAAAAGTGTAGTTATTTTTTTCTGCCACCGGCCGGAACTTTGTACCATTCAAACTGGAATTTATCCGGTCACTCTACGTGAAACGTAACCCAAAATAGATTACCTGCTTTTCATCATACACCGGCGTCGGCAACAGTGCCGACGTCGGTTTTCATTTTGAAATATATCACTATTGAGCGATTCGGTTGTGTGTAAATAATTAAGTTTGCATTTAAAACCGAAAACGATGGCATCTGAAAACGGCTATCAGCCAACATTTATAGGAAAGAACCTTAAGGTTGACCTCCCTGTTTTGGGATCTGAAAAACACCACGAGCCCGCTCCGGTAAAGGGTGAAGAGAAGGCACTGCTTACCTATCCGCATTTCAGTGTTGCCCTGAGCAAGTTACGCAAACTGCCGCTCTACGCAGCCGTCAATATCGACGGCAAAAAGTTTCAGGAAATAACCAGAACAGACTTGTTTGGCGGCAGCGACAGGTGGTCGGTTGACCCGCGCGCGGGCGAGTACCAATGGGGCAATGACCTGTATTCGGCAAGCGGCAGCGAATTCGATAAAGGCCACATGGTAAAACGGGAGGACCCACAATGGGGCGAAAACCTGGATCAGGCTACAGAAGCGGCCCGCTCCACCTTCTATTTCTCCAATTGCGCCCCTCAGGTGGGCGACCTGAACCGGAAGGAGTGGCGAAGTCTGGAAGATTATATCCTGAAAAAGGAATCTTCCCAAAACAAACTCAAAATCAATGTTTTCACCGGCCCGGTACTGTCCGAAAACGATCCGGTGTTCGTAACCCCGGTCAAGGGAGAGCAGGTCCCAGATACCGACCCTGTTTTGGAAAGTTGTCTATTTTACAAACGACGACCAGACCCTCAACAGGGTAGGCTTTCTGATGGGACAAAAAAACTGCTGTTCAAGAACAACATCGTCCGCGAGAAAGAAGAAGAACTGGAAGCGGTTGTCGTCAAACCAAAGCTGTTCGATGATTACGATGACGCCGCAACCTATCAGGTCAATATCAACCTCATTGAGCAACTCACAGGACTGACCTTTTCGCATGCAAAAGACCCCTATAAAGATTCCCGCTCGGTTAAAATGGTGCTGAAACAGGTTGAACTGGAAAGTTTTGGTCCAAATTCCATTGATTTCGACCTGGAAGGCATTGTACTGTCATAACATACGACGCATCTTTTGATATAAACATTCGCGCACTGTTAAACCCTTTCTGAATATGTTCATCGGACATTTTGCCGTCGGACTTGCCGCTAAAAAGGCCGCGCCAGGTGTTTCCCTCGGTACCTTGTTTTTTGCCGTGCAGTTTCTGGACCTGCTTTGGCCCACCCTGCTCCTCCTGAATTTGGAACAGGTGGAAATAACGACAGACCCTGCTGCTCCCATCCCCTTCGATTTGTCCATTACCCCATATCGCACAGCCTGCTGGCGGCAGCCGGTTGGGGAGTCGCAATCGGTTTGGTGTACTGGCTTGCCCGAAAAGACCAGCGGGCGGCGATTATCGTCGGATTGTGCGTATTAAGCCACTGGATACTCGACCTGATTGTACATATACCTGACCTGCCCCTGTATCCGGGCGACTCCTCTCCTTTGCTGGGCCTGGGGTTATGGCATTCCAAATTGGGTACGCTGGTGCTGGAAACCCTGTTATTCGCAGGAGGAATATACCTGTATCTGGGAGCAACAAGACCGCGCAGCAATGCAGCCAAATACAGTTTTTGGGCGCTGATAGTTTTTCTGTACGGCATTTACCTGACCAATATATTTGGTCCGCCGCCACCCGGTGTTGAAGCAATTGCCTGGGCTGGCCAGTTGCAATGGCTTTTCGTGGTTTGGGCCTGGTGGGTCGACCGGAAGTAATGCTAGCGGTCGAACAACAACCGCTCACCCATCCTGTCCTCCCGGAAACGACCTTCATGCCACGCAAGGTGTCCGCTTACCACTGTGCTCAGCACCTTGCCCCTGAATGATTGGTCCGTAAAGGGCGACCACCCGCATTTGTACAGGATATTGTCGGGCTTGACGGTCCAGTCGTGATTTATATCCACGATAGCGAGATCAGCCCAACAGCCCTCGTCGATAAAGCCGCGATCCTGCACCCGGAAAGCGATGGCAGGAGCGTGGCACATTTTCTCCACCATTTGTTCCAGTGAAATTTTGCCGGCGTGGTAGAATTCCAGCATCACGTTCAACGAATGTTGCACCAGCGGGATTCCGGCAGGCGCCTGCAGGTATGGCTGCGTTTTCTCAACCCAGGTATGCGGCGCATGGTCGGTCGCCACTACGTCGAGATGACCGTCAAGCAGGGCCGGCAAAAGCGCGTCCCTGTGCCGGGCATCCTTGATGGCCGGGTTGCACTGATCTTGTTTCCCAATTCGGCATAATCGTCGGAGCAAAACCGCAGATGGTGTACACAAACCTCGGCGGTAATCTTTTTTTCAGACAGCGGTGTAACAGGATCAAACAATTCCAGTTCGTCGCGGGTGCTGATATGCAGGATATGCAAACGGGTTCCGTGTTTTTTGGCTAAAGCCACCGCAAGCGAAGAGGACACGTAACATGCAGCTTCATTTCTGATCAGGGGATGGTGCGCAGCCGTAAGTTGTTCGCCATACATTGCCTTGTAGCGCTCGAGATTCCGGCGTACAGTCATTTCGTCTTCACAATGGGTAGCGATAAGTGTGGCGGCATTTGCAAACAGGCGTTCCAGCGTTTTTTCATCGTCTACCAGCATATTCCCGGTGCTGCTGCCCATGAAAATCTTGATACCACATATACGCTTCGGATCTATGCGCAGTACTTCCTCAAGATTATCATTGGTTGTACCCATGTAAAACGAATAGTTGGCCAGTGAATCCCGGGCGCCGATACTGTATTTTGCTTCGAGCAATTCCCCGGTGACAGAAGGCGGGTTTACATTCGGCATTTCCATAAAAGACGTTACGCCACCGGCAACCGCCGCCCTGCTTTCTGTCGCAATCGTCGCTTTATGGGTAAGTCCGGGCTCCCGAAAATGCACCTGGTCGTCTATTATCCCTGGGATAACATAATGGCCCGTTGCATCGATCGCTATGTCGGCATCAGCCGTAATGGCGCCGGCTATTTTCGCGATCCGCCCCTTTTTTATAAGAATATCGGCTTCTTTTATCGCGCCGCGGTTGACGACACGGGCATTTCGGATGAGTATTGATGTCATATGGATAACAAGATTGGCGCTAATATACGAACCGGTCTGCTTTTTTCGGGCCTGGCAACAGCGCATCAAATGGCTAACAAAGCATCAACGCGCGCATATCAGGATGTGGAAACCAGGCCGTTTCAAATTGCGATAAAAAATATACGTTACTTTTTATTCAAAAAATATTGAAAAGTAGACAAAAGCATGCCTATATTTGTGGGTATAAAATGATGTATAGAATCTTCTTTACCTCTTTTCCGAGGTGTTAAGATCAAGATAAATGAAGCGTGTTTTGATGATGTCCTTCTCCGTGAAAGCACGGAGGGGATTTTTTTGCCTTGCGTTGGATACTTGAATTTGATACGTACGACTTTTGCCTGTTTGAGCAAAAAAATAAAATTTTCCGGGAAACACTTTGAAAATTGACAGAAGGCGCCGTAGATTTGCATTAGGTTTTTTGGGGTTATATTTCTGACGGTGGGATGTTAACATCCTGCCGTCTTTTATTTATACCCAAAACGCTGCAGCGATCGTTCGTCGTCTCTCCAGTTATCGCGCACCTTAACCGTTATTTCCAGGAACACTTTCATTTGTATAAACCGCTCTATGTCTGCACGCGCATAGGAGCCCAGTTTTTTATCGCGCTGCCGCCTTTTCCCAAAATGATGGCTTTCTGTGTTTCGCGCATGACAAAAACAGTCGCACTAATCCTGGCGATCGGTTCCCCGGTTTTGGTCGTGGTTTCCTTAAAATCATCAATACTAACTTCGCTGGAGTAAGGGATTTCGTCGGAATACAGCAGCAGTATTTTTTCCCGTATGATCTCGCCGACAAAAAAGCGCTCCGGGCGGTCGGTCAGCTGATCCACAGGATAAAAGGCCTGACCCTCAGGCAGATAGCCCAATATTTTATCAAGCAGTCCCTGCGTCTCTTCCCGCTTCAGGGCGGAGATTACAACTGAATCTGCAATGGGAATCCGCTTTTTCCACCAGCCCACTACATCCTGTGCGCGCTGTTCCGCAACCAGGTCGCGCTTGTTCAGCACCAGCAGCACCGGCGCCTCCGATTTGTTCAGCA
Source organism: Lewinellaceae bacterium (assembly GCA_016712415.1). Taxonomy (GTDB): domain Bacteria; phylum Bacteroidota; class Bacteroidia; order Chitinophagales; family Saprospiraceae; genus M3007. The sequence continues at coordinate 100,880 of JADJRC010000011.1, forward strand.
TGCCGATCACCGGATTGTCGTCTTCCAGTTCTTCTGTAAGGTCGAATACAAATAACATAAGGTCTGCATCGTCGAGGGTTCCCTCAATGAAGCGATTCATGGCCTCATGCATTTTATACGACGGATTTTTTACATATCCGGGAGTATCCGAAAACACGATCTGAAAATCTTCCCCACTCAGAATACCGATGATCCGGTGGCGTGTGGTTTGCGGTTTGTGGGTGATAATACTCATCCGCTCTCCCACCAATGTATTCATCAGGGTCGATTTTCCCGCATTCGGGCGACCAATAATATTGACAAAACCGGATTTAAATGACATGGTAAATCTGTTTGCGGCATTAGCCGGTAAGACGGTGCAGACGCCCGGTTACCATGGCATCAATGATCTGGAACACCACCAGGGGTTTTTGGGTCTGCCAGTTGATGTCGTTGTATTCCTCTCCGAAATGCAGGTATTGATAGAGGCGGGCATCGTGCATTTCGTCGTTGATATGCTGGCGGATATTCAGCAGTGCAATCCATCCGCCTTCTTCATGCACCTCTTCAGCCCATTCTGCATAGTAATCATCATCGCCGGAAGCATGAAAATTGAGCACATTTTCACAGAACAGCACAAACTTGTTAATTCCCTGGCGGTATAACGGGTCTGCCACGTTTCGCTTCAGGAACATGATGTCGTTGTGCAGCGTATCGTTCCATTCACCGATGAGTTCGATCAACGCAAAACCCTCGTCATAATCGACAAACAGTATTTTCCCGTACAGGGTAGATGAGCCGAACGCATCCCACTGCGGATGCAGGTAGAAATTGTACAACCGGTGCGTGTAGTGAAACTCACTGTATTTCCGGCCGAAAAACGGCGATTGCGCGTCTTCAGAAGCCTCATAGAGGTCTTGCCAGCGAAAATACGGTTCGATATTGTGCATATACCGGTTATTTGCAGCGCAAAAATACCTATTCATCCTGATAATGGGAGAAGAACAACTACATTTGAAAATCGTTGTCACAGGTCCCGAGTCATCCGGAAAAACGCTCCTGGCAGGCGCGCTGGCTGCGGCTTTGAACGCGATTTGCGCCCCGGAATTTGCCCGATATTACGTAGCGCACCTGGGCCGGCCTTATGTACACGCCGACCTCCGGCCGATCGGGCGCGGACAAAAAGCATGGGAGTCGTGGTATGCTGCAAGGGTGCCCGGAGCAGGCCGGCAGAACCTGTTGATATGCGACACGGACTGGACGGTGTTGCAGGTTTGGGAACAGTACCGTTTTGGCGTCGACAGCGATTTTCTCTGGCAGGAAGGTTATGGTATACCGCAGCAGGCAGACCTCTACCTGCTCTGCGCTCCCGACTTTCCCTGGCAACCCGATCCGTTGCGCGAGCACCCGGAGGAGCGCGATGTGCTGTTTGGCATGTATAAACAACTGCTGCGCGACAATAATGCCCGTTTTACTGTCATGCAGGGCGATCCGGGCACACGATTGCAGCAGGCGCTTTCCGTTATCGCCGAATTATTCTGATCTTTGTACCGTCAACTCATTGGGGTGGGACTTTTCTATAAAGTTCCTGAGATCAAACCCACCGAACCTGCCCGGGTCATGCCGGGAAGGGAATGAGACGGGTAGTGGCATCACTACGCCTGCGAAGCCCCTTCACAGGTGGATGTTTCACTCAATTACTTCATTTTCAATGTTTATCCTTCCATTTCTATTGCGCAGGGCATTGCACGGCTCTGAATGCAGATTATCCTGTGTCTTGCTGTTTACCGTGATTGCTCTGTGTGCTCCGCGCCTTGTGTACGCTCAAAACCGGCCTCCCGATTCCATCATGCTGCGCACCGTCGTCATTCAAACCACCCGGGCCGGCGCCAAAAACCCCGTGCCGCACACCAATATGTCGGCAGAGGAGATTGCAGCCGTTTACCAGGCACAGGACGTGCCTTTCCTGCTCTCCGGCGTGCCGTCGCTTGTGGAGACCTCCGATGCCGGTTCCGGAGTTGGATACACTGGCCTGCGTATCCGCGGCAGCGACCCCACCCGGATCAATGTTACCCTGAACGGCATACCCCTGAACGACGCCGAGAGCCAGGGCGTCTACTGGGTGGACTTGCCCGATCTGGCGGCATCCGCAGCAGAAATACAGGTGCAACGCGGCGTAGGCACCAGTACCAACGGCGCAGGCGCATTCGGCGCTACAGTCAATCTCGACCTGTCCCGCGTAGCGCCGGAACCGTTTGTCTACATTACCAACACAGCCGGTTCATTTGGCACACGAAAACACTCCGCTTATCTGGGCACCGGTTTGATAAACGGGAAACTGGCATTCAGCGGACGATTGTCCAATATCCATTCAGACGGTTATATCGACCGTGCAAAGGCAGACCTGAATGCGATCCATCTTTCAGGCACCTATATCGACGAAAAACAATCGCTCCAGGGACATTTTATTGGCGGGCATGAAATCACTTACCAGGCCTGGAACGGCGTGCCTGCACAATATGTCGATACAGCGGCACTTCGCACTTTTAACACCGCCGGCGCCGAACGCCCCGGCAAGCCTTACGACGACGAAGTAGACGATTACACACAACGCCACTATTTGCTGCACTACAAGCGCGTCCTGTCTTACGGCTTAAACCTGCAGTTGAACGGGCACTATACCCGCGGGTATGGATTTTATGAACAATATAAAGCGAACCAGGAATACGCCGATTACGGGTTGGCGCCCTGGCCAATTGGCGATACAACCCTTTCTGAAACCGATCTGGTTCGACGGCGCTGGCTGGACAATCATTTTTACGGCGGGACCTTTGCCTTGCGCTGGCAACCATCCGTCAATTTTCCGGGCATGTCGGGAACGCCCGTATTGCAATTCGGCGGAGCATGGAGCCGGTATGAAGGCAAACACTTCGGTGAAATTATCTGGACCGGGTACTTCAGCGGAGCGCCCAAGGACTTCCGCTATTATGACAATGATGCCGACAAGCAGGATGCAAACCTTTTTTTGAAAACGGAAATCAGCTTTGCGCGGGGCTTTTCGGCGTTACTCGATGTGCAGGTCCGCCAGGTGCGGTACACTTTTCTGGGTTTTGACAATATGCTGAACAACGTATCACAAGAAGCAAAGGCCACATTTTTCAATCCAAAGGCAGGGTTGTCGTATGCTTTTTCCAGGGCCTGGAGCGTATATGGATTTGGCGGCGTCGGGCACCGCGAGCCGAACAGGGACGATTATACCCAATCCACTCCCACAAGCCGCCCGAAGTCCGAACGGCTTCTTGACCTGGAGACCGGGTTGAAATACAACAGTCCGACAAGCGCGCTATCGGTCAACCTGTACTGGATGCAATACCGCGATCAATTGGTACCCGATGGCAGCATTAACGACGTCGGCGCCTATATCCGCACCAACGTGCCGAACAGCTACCGCGCCGGACTGGAAATCGAGGTTCTGCAACAGATCGGCCCGCGCTTGCGGCTGACCGGAAACATGGCCCTCAGCCGCAACAAAATCCGGGCGTTCACCGAATTTCGCGATAACTGGGATACAGGGTTGCAGGAACAGATCACCTATCAAAACACAAACCTGGCCTTTTCCCCTGGTATTGTAGCCAGAGCGGAAGCGACGTTTACCGTACTGAAGGGCAATGCATCGCCGCACGCCTTATCCGTAAGCCTGAGCGGCAAACAGGTGGGCAGACAGTATCTTGACAACACCTCGAATGAGCATACCGCCCTTCCCGCCTATTTCTTCAGCGATTTGCGATTCAACTACCAGATTAAAAACATCATTGCAGGGGGCGATCTGGGTTTGATTTTCGCCGTTAACAACCTCTTCAATACACGGTATTCCTCCAACGGGTGGGCCTATCGCTTTGTATCAGAGGGTTACGACCCGCGCGAATACGACCCTTACAGCCGCCTGGAGGGCAACGGCGTGTATCACCTCGCCGGTTATTTTCCACAGGCAGGCCGCAACTGGATGGCTACACTACAGGTGAAGTTTTGATAAAGATCGGGAAGAAATTTGCCGGAGAGCGTTTCGCAAGTCCGCCATATTAATACAGGTTTCTTCGTTTATTGGACAGGATTCACAAGATATACCGGATTGTTAGGGGCAGGCTGTTGCTGAAAACCCTGTATATCATGTGAATCCTGTCTGATAATTTCAGTTCTTGTCAGAACTATACTTATAGAACGCTCTCCGACAAGTTGGGACATCACCTTAGTACCGCCTGACGACCAGGCGTTTGCCGGGCACCAGTTTCTCATCGACGCCGATACTGTTGAGCTGGCTGAGTTCAGCCACGTTCATTTTGAACTTGATGGCGATCGAGTTCATCGTTTCACCCTGGCGTACGATGTACTCCTGGGTTGGGGGCAGGTCCTGGGTACCGGTCTGTCCCTGGTTGCCTTGCTGAAGGTTATTTCCCGCAACAGGTGTTTGCTGAACCCTGTTCATATTGGGGTTCTGATTTTGATAGTCGTACACCGTTGGCGACAAATAGGGCTGCTGCTGCTGGGTCTGGTTATTCAACGCATCGGATATTACCGAGGGCACCGCCGGGACGCCGCGTGTTCCGTTGTAATCGGACTGCGTCTGGCTGCCGGTAACCTGGCAGGTACATTCCGGGATAACGAGCGTCTGGCCGATCTGCAGGGTTACATTCCCTTCGAGCGGCATATTATTGGCGCGGCGGAAGCACTCTTCCGCACATCCGTAGCGCTTGGATATGCCAAACAGTGTCTCGCCTTTCTGGACACTGTGGTAGCCTGCCTGGTTTGCAAACTGGCTCTGGGTACTGTATTGGCTGGGTGTATAGTTATACTGACCCGGAGCGGTAGCGTTGTTGGCCTGGTTCCAGTAAGCCGACTGATTCACCACTGTTGGTCCTGTCTGACTGTTGGCGTTCGTCGTGGTAGCGCCTTTAGAAACCGATGTACGGGCAGCCCCGCCGGCAGGTGGGTTTTGCAGCCAAATCTTTTGGCAAATCTCGATATGGTCGGGGTTTTTGATGTCATTCCACCGGATAATTGATTTCAGGTCAACACCATAGGTGCGGGAAATGGCTTTGAGCGATTCTCCGCGCTGAACAATATGATAGCCTGGTCCGGGCATTTCCGGACAATTGGCAAACTGCGGGTTATAGGTCTGGTTGTTCGCCTGGTTGTTATCCTGATCGGGCCGCCAAACGTAGTTATTGTTGGCAGAAGCCGTTTCTTTATCCTGCGAGATGTACCCGGTTTCCGGGGTTTCCGTCCACTTGGATGCGGAGTTTCCATACATTTTGGCATCTTTGGCATTTCGGCAGCTGGTGGTGAGGTATTCTTCCAGGAAATTGCCGTTTACGCCGACCAGTTGCATTTCATTTTCAATCAATTCATTGGCATTGGTGCCCGAACGGCTGTTCACGATACCCAGGCCGTAGATGAAATCGAAATCCATACTTTCCTTGTAATTCTTGCCGGGGTCGCCATGGAAGGAATACTGGTACCGGCATTTGGCCAGTTTGGTGCCGGTAAAGCGGATTATTGTCTGCGACGATTCTCCCTGCAGGTTATCCTTGTAGCTCAGCTTGGTGGTATCGATGGCAAAAACATATTTGGGAGAAACCAGCAGGTAGTAACTGCCCACTCGTTTGATCTGGGTAGCCGAATAGATCGGCATCATCAGGTAGTCCTGTGGCCGCTGTATGATGATGTACATTTGGCGTGTAGCCGAGTTCTGGTTGATCGCCTTCACCGCTTCATCGTTCAGTTTAAGGTTACGGCAATCGTAGGTGCCGTCGGGCAGGCTTTGGGTGGGCATCCCACTTTCGCCCGACATAAAAAGGTACTGCTCGTCGGCACTCGGGCGGATGGAATACGCAAACACGGAGTTGCCCGATTTGGTGTAACGGTACTCCAACTGATCCATACAGCTGGCGTTGAACAACACATAAACAGGTGATTGGGCGAAGGCATTAAGAGCAAAAAGACTCAGGATTGCAAGGATGAGCTTTTTCATGGCAGATCGTTTTTTTAACAATGTGGTTGGTTTTGAGTGTATTGTTTTAGTTGAACTAGTTTGAAAGGTTGTTCCCTGCTTTGCGCAGGTTAGACGGTTATTTGGGAATTTTCAGGATATCGCGCGGTTGAGGCTCCTGGCCAGCCAGCATTTTGTTGGCGGCAGCCAGTTTCTCCACGGATAAATTATATGTATTGGCAATGCTTTGCATAGTATCGCCGGTTTTCACAATGTACTCGCCGACGTATTCGAATTGGACTGTGGCAGCTCCGGCAAACGGCGTGGACTCAGCCCTGTTATTGTTGTCGTAGTAAAAGCCCTGTCCCTGGCTTCGCATTTCAGGCGCCGGCGCGTCGCCCCGGTTGCCAAAAGACTTCAGATCGGGCCGATCGCAGCTACAGTCAGAACTGTACAGGAAAAGTCCTTGAGGGATAACCTGTTCGTCGCCCTGGGGCAATGTTTTTACATTCCTGTTGATGTGCCGGAAATACTCCGTAGTGTAGCCGTATTTGCGGGCCAGCATGGCTACCGTTTCGTTTTTCCCTACCAGATGTTGAACGCGCGCTGTAGCCCCCGTTCCGGGTGTTGGGGTATACGACGCCGGCGACGCCGACGAAGCCGATCCAGGGTTATAATTCATCACATTAGACCGACCGTCGCCACTCCCTACCGGATTGTCATAGGAAGAGGGCTTGGGTACAAGTACCCGCTGCCCCGGATAAATAACGATATCACCGGTAGCCGGCATATTGTTCGCCCTCCGGACTTCGGCTTCCGAGGCCCCATATTTCCGGGAAATGGCCGTAATAGATTCACCCTTTTGAACGATATGTTCCGAGTAGTACGCGCTAGCGCCCGACATGGATATGGGGGTGTTTTCGGATCTTTCGTAATACCTGTCTTTTGGGGAATAATTAACAGATTCGTTACCTTTCCCCGGCGACAGCCATATTTTCTGGCAAACCTCGAGTTTGTTTGGGTCTTTGAGCCGGTTCCAGTCGATCAGCGATTTGGTGTCGAGTTTATAGGTGCGGGCTATGGAGTTGAGCGACTCGCCGGGTTGAACGATATGGTAGCCGATACCCGGCTTTTCGGGACAATTGGCCATGGCCTGCTGGCCGCCGGATGCCGTTGGCTGGGTATAATATTCTTCTTTGTCCGGTTCAGTAAACAAATACGGCTCATTGTGTGCGGGATCGGGGTCGGGGGTCCAGCCGGTGATAAAGGAGCCCGGATTGCCCGTTTGCGTGCTGATATTACGGCACAGGGCGGTAATATACTCCTCCATGCCAATGCCGTTAATTTTCGTCAGGCGGTACACATTTTGCTCCATTTCGCTGCCGTTGTGGCCGGTTCGGTTGCTCACCAGACCAATACCGGGAATAAGTTCCACATCCATTCGCGGCAGATCGGATGTAAGCGGTTCAAGCCGGAAGGCATACTGACGCCGGCAATCGTAATCGCGCATACCTGTAAGATAAACCGGGGAGGCCACGCCAGGCTGGGAGAGGTTGCGGGCATAGTCGATATTGGTGGTATCCAGCAGAAAATCGTAACTCGGCGAACGAAAAACATAGGATGTGCCTACCCGGAAAATTTGTCCGACCGCATCGACCGGCATAGAGATGTATCCGTTCTGCACCTTATGAACGATGTACGCGAGCCGCCCTCCGGCATTGATTGAATTGACCTCCGTGCTGTTCAACACGGCAGTCTGGCAGGAAACCATCCCTTTGGGCATGGCCTGTGTGGATATCTGCGGGTTGCTGCCGATCTTGAAAAAATAAAGTTCGTTTTCGCCTTTATTGATGGAGTACATCAGCATATCCTGCCCGGAATAGGTGTATTTGTATTCCAGTTGGTACATACAGGACGGGTCAAACTGAATATACAGCGGCGTTTGTGCCGGCAGGTTTGCCAGAAAAAATAAAAAAAGGACGGAGGAAAAAAATTGTTTCATCGTGCGTTGTTTTCGGAGGGAAAAACGGTTCGTGGGCATCCGGATCTCCCGAGAGATATGTTAAACCTACTGCAAGATTAGGTCAAAATATTGAAACAACAACCTGAAAATCAAGGCCGTATTAAAAATAAACGAAAAAAGTCGCGCAGAACTGCCTTTTTTCAAAATTTTATTCATCTTTTCCTAACGCAATTTGTGTTGTAAAACTTTCCCACAGCCACAATTTAATATGCTAATAGATAGTATACCACTCTTCCCATCGTAACAATCTTGTCTCCTACCTTTACGCCATGTCAAAACCTTTGATTCTGGTAACAAACGACGACGGCATCGTCGCACCCGGCATACGGGTACTGGTCGAACTCGCAGCAGAGCTGGGCGAGGTGGTGGTGGTGGCTCCCGACTCCCCGCAAAGCGGACAGGGGCATGCCATCACGATCCACGATCCGCTGCGGCTGAAGAAAGCCAATATTTTCCCCGGTATCGAAGCATGGGAGTGCTCCGGCACGCCGGTCGACTGTGTAAAACTCGCCAAACACGTCGTGCTGAAAGACCGGCCTATCGCACTTTGCGTATCCGGTATCAACCACGGCACCAATGCATCGATCAATATCATTTATTCCGGTACGCTGTCGGCTGCGATGGAGGCCTCCGTTGAAAACATCCGGAGCATCGGTTTTTCACTCGACGATTTTAGTTTCGACGCAGATTTCAAACCTTGCAAGCCCTGGGTCAGAAAAATCATGGAATACACGCTGGCGCGCCCGTTCGAACACGGCAACCTGCTGAATGTGAACATCCCGAAACTGGCCGCCGACAAGTTACGCGGCATCCGGATTTGCCGGCAGGCAGATGCGCGCTGGGTGGAAAACTTCATGGAAGGGCATGATCCGAGCGGACAACCCTATTACTGGCTCACCGGTGAGTTTGTCAACCACGACAAGGGGGAGGATACCGATGTCTGGGCCTTGCACAACGGCTTTATCTCCGTTGTCCCGTCCATGCACGACCTGACGAATTACAAGGCGCTGAGCAGCCTGAATGACCTGGAATCGTATTAATTCCGTAGTGAATCCCGCTGCTGTGCGGAAAAAAAGTGCAGATTTGCGCCATTCATTTTTAGCACCTACACATTATGTTCAGACAAAATAAAATATGGGTCGGTCTGCTTTTCGGCCTGATCCTGCCCGCTATCGGCGCGGTGTTGATTTTTAACCTTTTCAAACTGCTGGCGTATTTTGGCGGGGCAAGTGGCGAGGGCTTCACTCCGAATTTCCGGGAACGCACGAGCGTCGTTATTGCCATAGCGCTCAACCTCTTCCCGATGAATATTTTTCGCCGGCAGCGCTGGGACCTGTCCATGCGCGGGGTAATGATCGCCACCGTACTGCTCGCCTTCGTGTGGATCATGCATTATACACTCAAGGTGTTTTAAAAATGATGAATGATGAATGATGAATGATGAATGATGATGAGCGATGAATGATGATGGCATCCATTCCTATTCACCAAAGCCATAATCGCGCTCGACGAGGCAAATACGTGTTTTGTAGGCGCTGTACCATTTCCCGCGACCGTATTGTTGTGCCACCCGGTGCTCGGCGTGCGCCTTCCAGTTTTTGATCGATTCCAAACTTTCCCAGTAGGAAACTGTTATGCCCACTTCATTTCGTGCCGATTCTACGCCAAGAAATCCGGGCTGACCACTCGCCAGTTCGACCATTCGTTCAGCCATCTCGGCGTAGCCTTCTGTTGTTTCAGCCCTGACGGAAGTGAAAATTACAGCGTAGTACGGAGTATCTGGTGTTTGTGCAATCATTGTATCACTTACTTTTTGACCTAAAAATATGGAATATCGTCGACTTGGAAATTCCGGTTTACAAGTCAGTGTATTGTCATTTGGCTCCTGGATTACCTTCGGGAAACAAATTGAGGACAATACAGCTGAAAAACTCATGTCCACGGCCTATGAAGGCGGGGTCAACTTCTTTGACAACGCCGAGATATACGCCCGTGGTCAGAGCGAGACCGTGATGGGAAATATCCTGAAAAAAATGAACTGGGAGCGCAGTTCATGGCTGGTATCGTCGAAAGTGTTTTTTGGCGATGGCGGCAAAAAGCCCAACCAGACCGGATTGAGCCGCAAGCATATCTTTGAAGCATGCCACGCCAGCCTGCGCCGGCTACAGGTGGATTACATCGACCTGTACTTCTGCCACCGGCCCGACAAAAACACACCGATCGAAGAGACGGTTTGGGCCATGAACCACCTGATCGCCCAGGGCAAAATCCTGTACTGGGGCACTTCGGAATGGAGTGCCCAGGAAATCATGGAAGCACACATGGTCGCACGGGAGAATCATCTGATCGGCCCCGTCATGGAACAACCGCAGTACAACATGTTTTACCGGGAAAAGGTAGAGGTGGAGTACGCTCAGATTTACAAAAACCCGGGGCTCGGCACCACCATCTGGTCGCCCTTATTCTCAGGTGTGCTGACCGAAAAATACCTGGACAAGTTTCCGAAAGATACCCGGTTGGGCCTGGAAGGCTTCGACTGGCTGAAGGAGCGCAGCCTCAAACCAGAGCATATGGAGAAGGTGCATCACCTGAACGACCTCGCCCACGCGATTGGCACTACCCTTCCCAAACTGGCCATTGCCTGGTGTATCCGGAATCCGAACGTCAGTACCGCCAGTTTAGGCGCCTCCAGGCCCGAGCAACTGCAAGAGACGCTGGGCAGTCTGGATGTCCTGCCCCTGCTTACTGCCGAGGTGAATGAACGGATAGAAGGCATTTTGGGGAACAAGCCTGCTGCGCCGGCATTTTAATGCGAAAGCAGCCGGTTAAACAAAAACAAGGCAGCCCGCCGCGCATCAGGCGCGGCGGGCTGCTGTATTTATAAAACGGCAATATTATACCGTTTCCATTTCTGCTACTTTGGGCATCAGTTCAGCCACCCCGGAGTTGGAACAAAACTGTATCCAGTTGTGGTGGTCGTTTTCAAGTCCCATGCGCAGGCGGTTGATATACTTCTTCAATCGCATACCGACCGGGCGGTGCTGCTCATCAACAGGTGTCAGTTCGAGTTTGCGGTCGCGCCACGTGATCTCGCTGACATGGCTTACCACTGCTGCCGTGCCGGCGCCGAAGCATTCCTGCAGGGTACCGCGCCAGTAGGCATCGGCGATTTCGGCGATACTGATGAGCCGATCTTCAACAGTATAGCCCCATTCCTTCAGGAGGGTAATAAAACTGTCGCGGGTGACGCCACGCAGGATGGTTCCTGTGGTGGCGGGTGTGATCACCTTGCCGTCCATGACGAAGAACAGGTTCATGGTACCGACTTCCTGTACATACTTTTTCTCCACGGCGTCCATCCACATTACCTGGTCGTAGCCGTTTTTCTTGGCGCGTACGGCGGGCAACAGGGAGGAACCGTAGTTGCCGGCACATTTTGCCTCACCTACACCGCCCTGGGCTGCGCGGGTGAATACCTCTTCAACCCACAGTTTAACCGGTTTCGGGTAATAAGGTCCAACCGGACCGGTAAAGATGAGGAAGCGATATTGTTCGGATGCATGAACCCCGAAGTACTCGTCCGTGGCAAACATCATCGGCCTGATATACAATGCGTCGTCCTCTTCATCCCGAATCCAGTTCCTGTCGAGGTCGACCAACATTTTCAGTCCCTCCATAAACAAATCTTCCGGCAATTCCGGCATGCACATCCGTTCGGCAGAAACATTCAGACGGCGGGCGTGCATATCTGCACGAAACAGCACAGGTTCGCCTTTTATCTTGGTGGCTTTTAAGCCTTCAAAGATACTTTGTCCGTAATGCAGGGCCAGATTGGCAGGAGAAATATCCAGATTCTGAAAAGGTACGATACGGGGGTTGACCCATTTTTCTCCGTCATAGTCCGCAATGAACATATGATCGGATATCACCTTGCCGAATGGAATGTTTTGAAAATCAACCGTGTTGACACGGGACTTGGCAACGGGGGTAACTTTGATCGGATATTTTCCAGCCATAATTAAGGGATGTTGACAGTGGAAGAACTTTTGATTGGATAGTGCAAAGATATTTATCTTTAGGGCAAAAATAAAAATTTTATTCCAAAAGGTCCAGCCATGCCCGGATAAAACAGAATTATAATCCGCTCAAGCCGGGTATTTTTGATGAAAAATTTTTTCACCTGTTTTCCGGGTTGTTTTTTATACCTTGAACACAATATAGACGAAATCTAAAAAATGTTCCCTTCAGACGATTTGCTCTTCCTGGCGCCCGAACAATCCGAACCTAAATCTGCACAGGGAAACTTTGCCCGTTCGGTATATATTCTTGCGCTTGAAGAGCCGCAGGCTGCGGGCAATCGCGCATTCCTGTCAAAGGTATTGTCGGCGGTTCAACTTGATCTGGATAAAGATACGTTGTTTGCCGAGATTCAGGACTCGGAAGCGTTTTCTTTTGTCGATACCTTAAAAAACAAACAGCCTGCCTGCGTTTTGGTTTTCGGATTGCCCCCGTCGAGGCTCGGTTTGGCCATCGAAGCGCCGCTCTATCAGTCGCTTATGTTTTACAACGTCAACTGGCTTTTTGCCGATGCCCTGTCGACGCTTGAGCCGGACAAAAATAAAAAGAGCCAGCTCTGGCAGGCACTGAAGCAGATGTTTTTGTGAACGGTCTGCACGTCAGGATCGTTGATTCCGGGATTATAACAAGAACAAGTGCTTACTTTCGCCCCTGCAATACATGCGGCCACCCAGGTCGTTTTTCCACACTACAAATCCACTCGGTATGAAGGCATACGTTTTTCCCGGACAGGGATCGCAATTTGAAGGGATGGGAAAGGAACTCTACGAAACCAACCCACAGGCCAAAGAGATTTTTGAGCAAGCCAATGAAATACTCGGATGGCGCATCACCGATGTCATGTTCGGCGGCACAAAAGAAGACCTGACCCAAACCAGGGTCACCCAGCCGGCCGTGTTTTTGGAAAGCATCGTGCGGGCAAAGATTGCAGGCGTATCTTTCACACCCGATGCAGTGGCCGGTCACTCCCTCGGAGAATTTACCGCCCTCGCCGCCGCGGGCGCTCTTTCCTTTGAAGACGCCCTCAGACTGGTCAGCCAGCGGGCTTTTGCCATGCAAAAAGCCTGCGAATTGACGGAAAGCACCATGGCTGCCGTGTTGGGCATGGACGATGCCGCCGTTGAGCAGACATTGAAATCGATTGAGTATGAAATAGTTGTGCCGGCCAACTACAACTCGCCGGGTCAACTGGTCATTTCCGGTTCCAGAAAAGGCATCGAACTGGCGGTAACCAGGCTTACCGAAGCAGGCGCCAAACGCGTGGTGGTGCTACCGGTAGGCGGCGCTTTTCACTCTCCACTCATGCAGCCCGCGCAGGATGAACTCGAAAAGGCGATCAACGCCACCAACTTCTCCAGACCTGTTTGCCCGGTTTACCAGAACGTACATGCCAGGGCCGTAACCGAGCCGGAAGATATTCGCAAAAACCTGGTCGCACAACTCACGGCGCCGGTACGCTGGACCCAAACCGTGGAAAACATGCTGGCTGACGGCATCACCGAATTCATCGAGGTGGGTGGATCGGGCGCAGTATTGAGGGGTTTGATCAAAAGAATCAGCGGGGATGTCGCTACCGATGCCCTGTAAAATCGACGGGCGTGCCAAAATTATTTCACTACCTATTGCGCTTTATTGGATTGCCTCCTACTTTCGTCCCTGACGAACAGGATCGTCGTTTTTAATCATGGCAGCAAAATCATTGATCAGAACTGGTCAGATTCTTCTGGCTGAACCATTTATGCAGGACCCGTATTTCCGCCGCGCCGTTGTGTTGCTGTGTGAGCACCACGACGAAGGGACAATCGGATTTATCCTGAATAAAAGCATCGACATGGGTGTGAATGAGCTGATGAGCGAATTCCCCAAGTTTGATGCCGAGGTTTTTTACGGGGGACCGGTACAAACGGACACCCTGCATTATGTACACAACATTGGCGACCTGCTCGAAGAAAGCGTAAAAATTTCGGAAGGCGTATGGTGGGGCGGCGACTTTGAAAAGTTGAAATTCCTGATCACCAGCGGCCTCATCGATTCGTCCAACATCCGCTTTTTTGTCGGCTATTCGGGTTGGACGGGCGGACAACTGGGGGAAGAAATGGAATACGGCTCGTGGATGACCGCACCGATGGATGCCAACTACGTGTTCAAAACGAAGCCAAACAAACTCTGGAGCCAGATCATGTACAACAAGGGCGATATCTATGAGGTCATCGCCGACATGCCTGACATGATCAGCTGGAACTGAATGCCGTACCAACGCAGCGGCTCATCCTTTCAAAATAACCGTCTCAAATGGCTGGAGTTCCATCCGGCCATTTTGTATTTGTACCCCGGCCGGCCGGTCGTTCAGGTTACAGCAGGCGACATAGCGTTCCCCGCTATTCGTAAACATGATCTGATAAACGTCCTTTTCCACTTCCTGAACAACGGACACGGTGCTGCCGCGCAAGTCGAATGCCGACTCCAGTTCAGCCTTTTGTTCCGGTGAATAACGGCCGGCATCGTCGGAAGTAAACAGCAGGCTGCCCAGCAACACATTGATGGTCAGCACTGTTTGTTGCTGCGCCAGCGTAAGGTGCTGGTTTTCGTCGCGCAGGATAAATACATCCGGGTCGTTTTGAAAAAAGCGGCCGTTCAGTTGCCAGCGCCCCAAGGTGCTGCGCAGCGCCGACAGTGTGCTTACCCGTTCGCGCATACGCAGGAAGTCCAGCAGCCGGTGCTCCCACGACAGGTGAATATCGCCGCCGATCCGGCAATAATCGGCCTGACCTATGGCTGCCCCCAGCGGCACACCGCAGGCCAGTATCTGCTTCCGACCCGTCAGTTTCCGAAGAAACTCCATGGCCTCGCTCATCACCTGTCCGCGCGTTTTTCCGGAAGGCGGCGACAGGCATACTGCAAACAGGAAGTCGAGCTTAACCAGGTCGTATCCCCACTGTTCGAGTATCAGATGGAATACGCCGCCGAGGTGGTTGCGCACGTCGTTGTTGTAAAAATCGAGGGCAAAGTACCAGCCTCCCCACATGGGGTTCCAGCCAACCTTCAGCGGCCTGCCCTTTTTATCCCGTAACAGCCAATCCGGGTGCGCGCGCACCACCGCCGAGTCATGGGCCGCTACAAACGGCGCGAGCCATATTCCCGGCGACATTGACTTTTCCCTGATTTTTCGGGCCAAAAACCCCATGCCATTGGGAAATTCCGGCTTCACAGAAAGCCAGTCGCCCACCTTGGTCTGCCACCCGTCGTCGATCTGAAAGTACACCGCCTCATTGGCCCGGCGCAAGGTTTGGGTTTCGGAGACCTGATTTTCATCGTCGCCAGGGTCGCACAAGGATGCAAACGCGTCGAGATCGCGGAGCAGCCCCGCTTCTGAAATACGGGTAAAATGGCGGTACCAACTCGTCCATCCGACGGCAGGAGCCGCAGCCGGCGGTTCAATATCCATCAACCGGCGCCATTGGTCGAACACGCCGGGCAAATTCCCGTCCCCTGCCCAGCAATCGAGCGCCGGAAATGAATGGGCGAGTTTTAACCCGTCCATGTCCTTGCGAACCGTGAGGATGCTGTTGGCCCGGTCGAATAAAAACAGGGTAAACCCCGTGCTCTCGTTGAGAGAGGCGAAAAATTGCACGCCGGTGTCTTGATCCCCTGGGTGTGAAACGAGACTACGCGTTACATAGGTGTATGTCCAGGAATGTTGCCGGCCTTTTTTGTGGGGAATGTCCGGGATATGCTCATCGCCATAATTGCCCATAAACCTGCGGGCAAAGGCGCGCAAGGGCGGATAATATTCATCCGGGCCCAGCAGCCTGCTTTCGCTCCAGGACTGGAAGCCGTTGGCAAAAAAAGAGCCGGTCTGCGCCTCCGGAAGGTGAAACTGAAGTTCGAGGCGCCGGATCGTCACATCGTGTTTGGGGTGCAGAAATACGGAATAACGCGTTCCGCCGTCAGACTCCATGACCTGAAAGTCGGCGAAAATTTCGTCGAACGAATTGGACTTCCCCGCTTGCAGGGTATGGGTATGCTGGTCGGTGATCAGGATTGCCTGGCGAAGATGCATGACCTGAAAGAATTGATTCAAGGTGACAGCCTGGACGCAATATTAGTTTATTGCGGCCGGCTGACAGGATTTTTTTGTGGATATGGCATGAAAGACCCGTTTACACTACCTTTGCAGACTACATGGATTAAAAAAACCGATCACCTGAACCAACCCAAGATCATGAATACCCCGCTCCCCACCCTCTCCCTCTCTCTGTTGTTATTTTCAGGCGCCTTCGGGACTTTGAATGCCCAAACCGAGGCATACACTGCTGCGGGCGACACCGTTATTTTATACGACGACGGCACCTGGGAATACCAAAGCGACTCGAAAGAAGATCCTTCGGGATTGCCGCCGATTGATTCACTCTGGTACAATCCGGGCAAATTTGACAAGCCGGCCACCGCTCCGCAGACGGTCAAAGACGAATCGGGCGCTTTTGAAGTCTGGTACGAAGACAAAAAATGGCAACGTACCCCTTCAGGCCGTCTGAACGAAGACGCCAAAATGGCGTTTAAGACGAAGCGGCCGGGCGGTTTCGGCATGGTTATTTACGAACCGGTCGAACTGCCGCTCCATGTATTGCGGGAAGCCGCGCTCATTAATGCCAGAAGCGCCGATCCGAACATCCAGCTGACCAATCAGGAGCTCCGGTCCGTAAACGGCCGCAAAATGCTTTGCCTCGAAATGGAAGGATCCGTCAGTGGCATGAAATTCAAGTACTTCGGCTATTATTACAGCAATCTCTCGGGAAGCTGGCAGTTCATTACCTATACTACGCAAAGCCTGTTCGATGAATTCAAACCCGATTTTGAATTGCTGCTAAACGGCCTGATTATACACAAGAATTGAGTACCGGCCCGTATTCGCTTTCAGGAATACGGATCGGAAACACCCATCTGATTTTGCACAAAACAGACCATCATAAGCTGCAACCCCTGCTCGTCCGTGCCGTCGCGCAGGCCTTGTACGCTATTTTCCGGGAAAACCGCCATGCCGACAAGGTGATCGAATACACCCTGCGCCGCAGCCCCAAAGCGGGAAGCCGCGACCGGGCATTCATCGCTGAAACGACTTATGAGGCAGTGCGCTATTATCGCCTGTATGCGGAATTACTTGGCAAAACGCCCGAAAACGAGGACGACTTCTGGAAAATCGCCGGTATTCACCTGCTGGTGTCCGGAAATGCGGGCGCTGCATTACCTGAATGGAGGGAGTTTCGCGACCTGAATGCTGATGATATCCTGGCCAGGGCAAAGATGTTAAGCGACAGCAGAGCCTTTCGCGAAAGCATTCCCGACTGGCTCGACGACATGGG
This sequence comes from Lewinellaceae bacterium, assembly GCA_016712415.1. Taxonomy (GTDB): domain Bacteria; phylum Bacteroidota; class Bacteroidia; order Chitinophagales; family Saprospiraceae; genus M3007. Next base: position 118,305 of record JADJRC010000011.1, read on the forward strand.
CAGTCTGGAACTCGGTGCGCGCTGGGACGAAACCCTTCCCTGGCTCAACCGCCCCGCGCAGGTTGTACTGCGCGCCAACCGGCTCAAAACCGACCGCACTGCGCTGCAAGACGCGCTGCGCGCTGAAAGCGTGGACACAAAATCTGTCGGTCAGGGCGACGCGCTGGTACTCACCCGCCGGCAAAACATATTCCAAACCAGGGCTTTCAGGGCAGGACTCTTTGAGGTGCAGGATTTCAGCAGCCAACTGGTTGCGCCCTTTTTGGCGCCCGAACCCGGTATGCGGGTAGTGGATGCCTGTGCCGGCGGCGGCGGCAAAACCCTGCACCTGGCAGCGTTGCTCCAAAACCGCGGCAGCCTGATCGCACTTGACACCTTTGGCTGGAAACTGGACGAACTGCGGCAGCGTGCGCGCCGTGCAGGCGCAACCAATATCGAAACACGGCCAATCGAAAACCGGAAAGTGATCAAGCGCCTGCATGGCAGCGCCGACAGGCTTCTGCTCGATGTGCCCTGCAGCGGCCTCGGTGTATTGCGCCGCAACCCTGATTCCAAGTGGAAACTACAGCCCGGCGTAATCCGTGAGCTCCAGGCGATACAGCAGGATATCCTGCAATCCTACAGTCCTATGGTTAAGGAAGGCGGACGTCTGGTGTACGCCACCTGTAGCATACTTCCTTCGGAAAACGAAGCCCAGGTCCGGCAATTCCTCAACAGTGAGGCCGGGAAAACATTTCGCCTTGTCGATGAAAAAAGGATACTGCCCCAGGATGACGGATTCGACGGATTTTTCATGGCATTGCTTGAAAAAGCGTCAAAATCGTAGTTTTTGAACGGCACAAAAGTTAATTTTTAGTAAAATTTATTGAAAATCAATTTTTTATAAAAAATACCCGCACCTTTGCAGCGGCACGTTGCCACTATCACTTATTTCAATTTTTTTCAATGTACACAGGAACAGTAAAGTTCTTCAATGAATCCAAAGGTTTTGGCTTCATCGTTGACAACTCCTCAAACGAGGAAATTTTCGTCCACGTCAGTGGTCTGATCGACAACATTCGCGAAGGTGACAAAGTCACTTACACCACTGAACGCGGCAAAAAAGGCATGAACGCAGTTGATGTCAAAGTCGCGTAAGCGATCCGACATTTTGAATTCATACTATGCAAAAACCTCCGGCGAGCAATCGTCGGAGGTTTTTTTATTCAGAACAACTTCCCAATCCGGGGTCTTTTTACCTTTGCACCTCAATTTTCCTGCTTACCTGATCACGTCCTCTCAGCTGCTCAAATATGGAGTCCACCGTCGAAATCGCAAAAAACCTCGGCCTGACCGCCGATGAATTTGAAAAGATCACCGAAATATTAGGCAGAGCGCCCAATTTTACCGAACTCAGCGTGTATTCGGTGATGTGGAGCGAACACTGTTCCTACAAAAACTCCATCCTTCAACTCAAAACGCTGCCCCGCAGCGGCAAACGCCTGTTGGTGGAAGCCGGGGAGGAAAACGCCGGTTTGGTGGACATCGGCGACGGCCTCGGCTGCGCATTCAAGATCGAGAGCCACAACCACCCCTCGGCCATCGAGCCTTATCAGGGCGCGGCAACTGGTGTGGGCGGTATACACCGCGATATTTTCACTATGGGCGCGCGGCCCATCGCCGCGCTGAACAGCCTGCGCTTCGGCGAACCGAAGACCCCGCACATGAAACGGCTCATCGCCGGCGTGGTCAAGGGCATCGGCGATTACGGCAACTGCTTCGGCGTACCTACGGTAGGCGGCGAGGTGTATTTTATGCCTTGCTACAACCATGATATTTTGGTCAACGCCATGTCTGCCGGTATTGTCAAGGCCGGCGAAACGGTGAGCGCGACGGCCGGCGGCCCCGGCAATCCGGTCTTTATTGTCGGTTCGGCAACGGGAAAAGACGGTATTCACGGCGCGACGTTCGCCAGCGCCGATCTTTCCGAGGACTCACACGAAGACCTGCCTGCCGTTCAGGTCGGCGACCCTTTCCAGGAAAAACTGCTGCTGGAGGCATCGCTCGAAGCCATTCAAACGGATGCCATCGTGGGCATGCAGGATATGGGTGCGGCAGGCATCACCTGCTCCACCTCCGAAATGAGCGCCAAGGCAGGCTGCGGCATGCGGATCGACCTCGACAGGGTGCCTACACGTCAGGCCAATATGAAAGACTGGGAGATACTGCTCTCGGAGAGCCAGGAACGCATGCTGATCGTGTGCAAACCCGGCCGTGAATCAGAGATCAGGGCTGTGTTCGACAAATGGGACCTCCCCTGCGAACACATCGGTGAAACAACCGAGGGCGGCCGCCTCGAATACTATTACCACGGTGAATTGGTAGCGGATGTGCCCGCAGAAACGCTCGTGCTGGGCGGCGGCGCGCCGGTATATGTGCGGGAACAGCAGGAGCCGGAATACCTGGCGGAAATCCGAAAATTCGACATCGGGCAGGTTGCATTGCCCTCCGACTACATTTCGGCAGCCAGAAAACTCTGGAACTCGCCAAACCTCGCCTCCAAAAACTGGATCACCCAGCAGTACGACTCTATGGTCCGCACAGGCACTGTGACCACCAACCGGCCCAGCGACGCCGCGGTCGTATATGTAAAAGGGACCAAAAAAGCCCTGGCGCTGACAACAGATTGCAATTCAGCCTACGTATACGCCGATCCCTACAAAGGCGGCATGATCGCCGTAGCAGAAGCAGCAAGGAACATCGTCTGTGCAGGCGGAGAGCCGGTGGCCATCACCAACTGCCTGAATTTCGGCAATCCCTACAACCCGGAAGTCTATTACCAGTTTGCACAGGCTATCCGCGGCATGGGCGAAGCCTGCAGGAAATTCGAAACGCCGGTTACGGGTGGCAACGTGAGTTTTTACAACCAATACGCCCACCAGGGCAAGGTCGTCCCGGTCTACCCCACCCCTACCATCGGCATGCTGGGCTTGCTGGATGATTACGAGCGCATTATGACGCTCGACTTCAAAAGCGAAGGCGACAGTATCATCCTCATAGGCACGAGCCGCGACGATCTGGGCAGCAGCGAATACCTCCGCACAGTACTGCAACTGGAGCACAGCAACTGCCCCTATTTTGACCTGGAAGAAGAGTATTTCATCCAGCAGGTTGTTCAGAAAGCCATCCGGAAGCAAATGATCCGATCGGCGCACGACGTTTCGGATGGCGGAATATTTGCAGCGCTTGTCGAAAGCGCCATGCCCCGCGAACTGGGCTTTCAGGTGCGCAGCAATACAGGTATCCGCAGGGATGCGTGGTTGTTCGGAGAGGCGCAAAGCAGAATAATTGTCAGCGTGGGCGCAGAACAACTTGAGGCATTCAAACGTTTTTTAGAGGCGGAAAATGCGCCGTTCGAGGTGCTCGGGACGGTAACCGGCAGAAAAATGAACATTGATGGAGAAGACTGGGGCAACGTTTCGGACTGGAAACGCACCTATGAAACCGTTCTGGAAAACGTGATGCAGAACTGACAGCAACTTGTCGACTCAATTTTCAACAATAGGCAAATTCAATTTTTTTATGAAAAAAATAAAATCACTCGTGCTTTTCATGCTACCCGTCATGGCAATTTTTTATGCCTGTAACGGACAAAGCGGCTACACCCTTAAGGGCACCATAAACGGCGCGGCAAACCTCCAGGTGCTGCTTGAGCAGGCCCATTTCGATCGCACCAACACCGCCCTCGGGCGCGCCACCTGCGATGCCAACGGGGCTTTTGAGATCAAACAGGAAAAGGCGCCCGAACAAGGGCTTTATCGAATGACCATCGGCGCCAAACGCCTGTTTTTTATCCTTGACGGCACCGAAAAGGCTATCGACATCAAAGCCGACCTGAACACGATTGACCAACTCAACGTCCAGGTTACCGGCTCGGAGACGTTCACCTGTTACGCCGATATCATCAATAATGTCCTGAAAAACCAGTTGAAAAGTCCGGAAGAAGCCCGCGCCACCATCGCCAAGGGTTGCAATCCGCTGATGAAGGCCATCCTGACCTCCTCGCTGCTCGGCAACAATGCAGGCGCCTATCTCGACGACTTCAAGTCTGCCTCGGCAGCACTGAACGAATATATGCCGGGCTCCAAGTACGCGACCGATTATGCCAACATGATCACTTCGCTTCAAAGCCAGATCGCACAGCAGTCTCAGCAGCAGGCCCAGCAACAAGCCGGCGAGTCCATCAAAGTAGGCATGCCCGCGCCGGATATCAGCCTGCCGGGCCCCGATGGAAAAACGCGTTCGCTGTCGTCGCTCAAGGGCAAAATCGTCCTGCTCGACTTCTGGGCTTCGTGGTGCGGCCCGTGCAGAAGAGCCAACCCCCACGTGGTTGAGGTATACAACAAATACAAGGGCAAAGGATTTGATGTGTTCAGTGTCTCGCTCGACAAACAGGACGGCAAAGACCGCTGGGTCGACGCCATTTCAAAAGACGGCCTTATCTGGGACAACCACGTCAGTGATCTGCAATACTGGAACAGTGCACCTGCAGCGACGTACGGTGTGCGGTCCATCCCAAAAACATTCCTCATCGGGCGCGACGGCAAGATCGTTGCCATCAACCCGCGCGACAACCTCGAAGAGGAATTGCTGAAAGTGCTCTGATTACGGGTATTTTCCGGTGCTTGTTTTTGAGGCGCCATCCGCTGTATGTATGCCGGTGGCGCCTCAAAAATCTCCCCCTATTGGGTCACGGCTAACCTGCAACAAATCCTGCCTTAAGCATGACTTGCATGAAAAAAACACTCTGGATACTCCTCTTCATCCCCTTCCTCCTGGACGCCCAGGGGGGTATGTGGATACCCCTCCATCTCGAAAAACAGAACGAGAAAGACATGAAGTCGCTCGGTCTGAAGATAAAGGCCGATGATATTTACGCCATTTCCCAGCCGAGTCTGAAGGACGCCATCTGCCAGTTTGATGGCGGCTGTACCGGCGAGATGATCTCTCCCGAGGGCCTGCTGCTCACCAACCACCACTGTGGTTTTGATGCCATTCAGCAGCTCAGCACCCTCGAACACAATTACCTTGAAGACGGGTACTGGGCCAAAAACCGCAACGAAGAACTGCCTGCCGATGGCGTTACGGCCCTGTTCATCACGCGCATGGAAGATGTCACCGCACTGGCCATGCAAGGCGTATCGGAAAGCATGGCAGAGCGCGACCGACAGGCGCTGGTAGACAAAAACCTGGCGCAGATAAAAGCCAATACCAAAAAAGAAAAATGGGAAGATATCCAGGTCCGGCCATTTTATAACGGCAACCAGTACTACCTGTTTGTCACCCAAACGTTTAAAGATGTGCGTTTTGTGGGCGCTCCGCCCAGCAGCATCGGCAAGTTCGGCGCCGACACGGACAACTGGGTTTGGCCGAGGCATACCGGCGACTTCTCCATGTTCCGGGTGTATGCCGATAAAGACAACCGCCCTGCTGCGTATTCAAAGGATAACAAGCCTTTTCAACCCAAAAAATTTCTTGCCATCTCGCTCGACGGCGTGGAGGAAGGAGACTTCACGATGGTATATGGCTTCCCGGGACGCACAGACGAATACCTGACCGAAGCGGCAGTCCGGCAGACCGGCGAGGTACTCGACCCTGCCAAGGTGGCGATTCGCGACCGGGCGCTGAAGATTATGGACGGGTTTCTGCGCAAGGACCCGGCTGTGAAGATCGATTATATTGCCAAATACAGTACGATTGCCAACGGATGGAAAAAATGGCTCGGCGAGATGCAAGGGCTTCAAAAGTTCGGGGCCTACGATAAAAAACGCGACTACGAAACGGAGTTTACCCGTCGTGTAGCCCTGAATACAGATTTCAGGTACAAGTACACCAACCTGTTGCCCCGTCTCCGCCAGTTGTACCAGGACATCGAACCGTATGCCCTGACGCGCGACTATTATTTCGAGGCCTGTATCCGCAACAGCGAAATACTCGGACTTGCTGCGGGGATGCGGGGATGGATTGAAACGTTTGACAAGAACGGCGCAGACTTTTTCGCCGGCAAAAAACCCGAAATGGCTGCCAAACTCGACGATTTTTACACGGGGTATCACCCTGAAGTGGATGAAGCGGTTTTTGCAGGCCTGATGGAACTCTATGCCCGGAATGTGCGCGCAGAATGGGGCGGAGCCTTCGTACGCACCATGGCGGAACAACACAACGGCTACCCCGGCCTGGCCAATCATATTTTCAAAAACAGCGTGCTGGCTGAAAAGGGAAAAATGAACGCCCTGTTGCAAGAAAAACCCGAAACGATCGCCAAAACCCTGCAAAACGACCCGGCTTTCACTTTCTGGAAAACACTCAACGACGCTTACCAGGAACATATTCAGCCCAAACTCCAGGAACTTCAACCGCAAATCAACCTCCTGCAGCGCCAGTATATGGCGGCGCAAATGGAGGTGTTCAGGGAAAAACGTTTTTTCCCCGACGCCAACAGCACCCTGCGCCTTACCTATGGCAAAGTGGACGACTACTCTCCACGCGATGCCGTCGAATACGAAGAACATACTTACCTGGAGGGCGTTATGGAAAAATACATCCCCGGTGATTACGAATTCGACGTCCCGAAAAAACTCATCGAACTCTGGAAATCGAAGAACTACGGTCAGTATGCCGATGCCAACGGACGTATGCCGGTCGGGTTTATCGGCACCAATCATACCACCGGCGGCAACTCAGGCAGCCCCGCCCTGGATGCTTACGGCAACCTCGTCGGACTGAATTTCGACCGCGTATGGGAAGGCACCATGAGTGACCTGAATTACGACCCCGCTATTTGCCGCAACATCATGGTTGATATCCGATATGTGCTCTTTATTATGGACAAATTTGGAGAAGCCGGATACCTGACCAGGGAGATGAAACTCGTGAAAGGGAAAAAGAAGCGGAAGAAAGGAAAGGACAAGTAGGCAGTTGGCAGGAGCAGGGGGCAGGGATATCATTTTTTCACCATATTTCAACCGTCAGGACAGTGCAGGTCAAAAACAATTCGCTCCAAACGGACACCCCGAAACCAGAGACAACAGACCGCAGGCATGCCCTGAGTGATATTTTGACCCACCTGGGTGAAGAGCGGGATCAATATTTTCATGCGATCTCGCCACCGGTTATTCAATCAAGCAATTTTGCCTTCCCCGACCTGGCGGCTTTCCGAGCGGCTTTTTCCGACGAACTGACGCACCACGTTTATTCCCGGGGCAACAACCCCACAGTAGAGATACTGCGAAAAAAACTCGCCGCGCTGGAAGGAATGGAAGACGCGCTGGTGTTTTCAAGCGGCGCCGGGGCTGTTGCTGCCGCAGTCATCGGAAACATATCGGCAGGTGAGCATATCGTCTGCCAAAAATCACCGTACTCCTGGACTTCAGCGCTGCTGCGCAAGTTTTTGCCGCGTTTGGGCGTTGAACACACCTTTGTCGACGGTACTGACATCCGGAATATCGAGGCGGCCATCAGGCCCAATACCCGCATCCTGTACCTGGAGAGCCCGAATACCATGACCTTCGAATGCCAGGACTTGCAAGCCTGTGCAGAACTGGCCAAAACGCACAGCCTTGTCACTATTATCGACAACTCGTACTGTTCGCCCATCTATCAGAACCCCGTGGCATTCGGCATCGATATCGTGGTGCACTCCGGCACCAAGTACCTCAACGGCCATTCAGATGTGGTGGTGGGCGTGTTGTGCGCCGGCAGCGAGATGGTCAGAAAAATATTTGAATCGGAACTGATGACCCTGGGCGGCATTTTGAGCCCGCATGACGCAGCACTGGTTACCAGAGGCCTGCGCACCCTGCCGCTGCGCCTGCAAAGGAGCGACGACAGCGCGCGTTGGCTGATTGACAAACTGGACCGGCACCCGAAAGTGGAACATATCTGGTATCCGTTTCACCGCGATTTTCCGCAACTGGAACTTGCCAAGCGACAGATGCGCGGCTGCGGCGGACTATTTTCCGTACAGTTCAAAACCGACTCCATGGAAAAAATGGAGGCCTTTATACACCGGCTCGAGCGATTCCTGATGGCTGTCAGTTGGGGAGGCCACGAGTCGCTGATCATTCCAACCATCGGGTTCTACAACATTCCGGGAAAACCCAACGCCTCGCTGCCCTGGACCTTTGTTCGTTTCTACATCGGCCTGGAAGACCCCGAGTGGCTCTGGGAAGACCTGGAGCAGGCACTCGTCGAATTGTGAGGTTTCCGTTAAGAAGTTAAAAAATGGACGTTGGTCTAATGAAAACAACCATTTTGCCGACAACGCGTTTCTTTGTCTGACAGACAAAAAGTTTTAAGGCATGCACATTGCTACCTCTCCTGCGGAAGTCTCCGCCAAATCGACAGAACCGCTGCGTTACAGTTTTTTTCGCTCTGTGGAAGCGGCCGGCCGCGACTGGGATGCTGCCGCACCACCCCGCGATCTGTTTCTGCAGCGTCAGTATCTTTCCATCCTCGAACATCATCCTCCCCACGGCATGCGGTTTGGGTATCTTGTTTTTTACAAAGGCAATATACCCGCAGGTGTGGCACTCTGCCAGATCAAATATTTCAAGGGCGACGATAACATCAACGACCTGGAGACGCAGACAAAGGACCCCTGCTTTTTCGGCGCTGTAGCCAACTGGTTCAAACGCCGTGTAGCGAGCATGGCCGCTGCCGACATCCTGATTTGCGGAAACATGTTGCTTACCGGCGAACACGGCTACTGGTTCGACCCGGAAAAAGTCGCCCCAGGGGAAGCCATTGAAAGTCTGGAAAAAGCCCTGACCGAGGTTGTGGCAATCATGGGCCGGGAGAAAGTAAAAATGCCGGTCATTCTTGTCAAGGATCTGGCGCCGGAGAACAGGGATCAGGGCATGTCGCTTGTCCGAAAAGGATTTGTAGAGTTTGATATTCAGCCCAATATGGTACTGCACCTGCCGTATTCGGGTTTTGACGACTACCTGTCTGCCATGTCGACCAAATACCGCACCAGGGCCAAAAGAGCCTTCAAAAAACTGGACGGAGTGGAAAAACGCGAGATGACCATGGTGGAAATACAACGGGAACTCCCGCGTATCTATGCCCTGTACCGTGAAATAGCCAACAACGCAGGATTCAATATGGTAGACCTGAACGAGAACTACCTGTTGGCGCTGAAACACGATTTTGGCGAACATTTCCGGATGTTCGCCTATTACCTCAACGACCGGCTACTGGCATTTTACACCACCGTCAAAAATTTCGACGAACTGGAAGCCCATTTCCTCGGCTACGACAAAGACCACAACCACGACCGCCAGTTGTACCTGAATATTTTGTACGACATCGTGCGAACCGGTCTGGACTCCAATTGCCACAGTGTGGTATTTGCCCGCACCGCCCTGGAAATCAAGAGCTCGGTAGGCGCAGTTCCACACGATCTTTGGTGTTACCTGCGACACCAGAACCCACTGGCCAATAAATTCACCGAGACAGTGCTCGACTACCTTAAACCGGTAGAAGAATGGCATCCCCGGCATCCGTTTAAGGAAGATTAGAGCCTCGTAAAGGGGCGGTTTTTTACATAATTCGGGTTCCTTCCGCTATTACAGCGCCTTTTTTCACCACCACTACCCCATCACGGATGCAATACCCGTCGGCATCAATATCAGGCAGGTGACTGCCGCCCTTGATGACTACATTGTTCCCGATACGGCAATCCTTATCCAGGATAGCGTGTTCGATATGGCAGTAATGGCCGACGCCCTTCGGCACTTCATCGGAGTTCAGCGCGATCTCCTGAAGCGTTTGGTAACTGTCGTTACCCATCATAATGGCATCCTTGATTACCGTATTTTCGCCGATCCGGGACCGAATACCGATAATGGAGCCTTCGATCAGGCGCGCGTGTACAATGGAGCCTTCGGCCACCAATGCGCGGTTGACCTGGGTGCCGCCGTAAAATTTGGCGGGTGGCAGCATACGGCCGCGTGTATAAATTTGCGACCGCGTATCGAACAGGTTAAAGGACGGAATATGATCGGTCAGTTCGATATTTGCCTCAAAGAACGAATGGATTGTTCCGATATCCGTCCAGTAGCCTTCGTATTGATAGGCCGACACTTTCCTGCCCTCCGTAATAGCAGCCGGAATGATTTCTTTGCCAAAATCTGTAGCATCCGGGTACTCGTCGAACAGATCTTTGATGGCACTGCGGTTAAAAATATAAATGCCCATAGAAGCCAGGTAGTGCTTGCCGCGCTTTTTTATTCGCCGGGCTAACTTCGCTTACCCATCCCTGCAATTCATCTGTAGCGGGTTTTTCAATAAAGCGGGAGATATAGCCCTTGTCACTGACTTTCATGATGCCAAAGCCGGTAGCGTCGCGGGCATCGACAGGCAGACAGGCGATGGTGATGTCTGCACCCTTTTCAATATGGTGCCTGGCCATTGCCTCAAAGTCCATCTGGTAGAGTTGATCGCCCGACAGAATCAGCACATAGTCAAAGTCGTGCCGTTCGTAATGCTGGCGGCTCTGCCGCACGGCATCGGCCGTCCCCTGGTACCACTCCTTGTTGCCGGGCGTCTGCTCTGCAGCGAGAATATCGACAAAGCCCTTTGTGAAAATATCAAAATTATAGGTATTCTTGATGTGGGCATTGAGTGAAGCAGAGTTGTACTGCGTCAGTATAAACATGCGCTTAACCCCAGAATTGATGCAGTTGGAAATGGGGATATCGATCAATCGGTACTTACCGCCAATCGGAACAGCCGGTTTGGAGCGTTGTTCCGTGAGAGGGAAAAGGCGGGAACCTGCACCGCCGCCCAGAATAAGGCTTATCATTTTTATCATAGTGTTGGTCATTGTTTATCGATTTATATATGAGTTGCACGCAACTGGTGGCGCTAAAGTTCTTTTGCAAGCAGTTTGATGCTCGCAAAACGGTCCCGCAATTTTTCTACAATATCAGCCCTGTTCAGCGAAAAATAGCCAAAATAATCCTTATCGTCTCCGGCTTCGCTGGCTATTACACCGTCGCAAATAAAAAAACTTACCGGATCAATTTGAGCCTGCTGTTGCAGCCTTTTGAGCGGAACAACCATGGTTATCAATAATTTGAAGCGTTTCTATTAGGGTACTATTATTCTTTATTTCTTCCTGCCCTTACCGCCATTTTTTTTCTCATCGCTTTTTGGCGACGCCTTTTTCCTTGCTGCCACGGGCGCTTTTTTCACTTTATCGGGCTTGTCCGAAACCACCGGTTCTGCCTGCTTGACTGTCTGCGCAGGCTTCCTTCCACGTACTGCAGGTGTTTTTGCTTTGGGTTCCGGTGCAGGTTTTTCAGGAAGGGGTTGCTCGGCGATTGAGCGCCAGCGCCGGTTTTCGCCCACGTATGCTGTGTTTTGGCCTGGGCTCCCCCCCCCCCCCCAGGGGGGCGGGGGGCGGGCGGGCCGGGCCCGGCAACGGGCTCCACCGCAGCCCCTACCTGCCGGTATACAGCCTGGTATTTCTCAATCGTTTTTTTCCAGGAAAAATCGACAGCCATGACCCGCTGCCGCAGGTGATCGATAATGTCCGGATGGTTGTGCCACATACTTATGGCGCGGTACAGTGCATGGGTAGCATCTTCAACACTAAACTGGTCAAATCGGATTCCCCGTCCGATGCCGCCCGGTTCGCCGATATCCGGCACGGTATCTTTCAGCCCTCCAACGGTACGCACGACCGGAATGGTGCCGTATCGCATGGAGTACATCTGATTCAGTCCGCAGGGCTCGACACGGGAAGGCATGATCAAAAAATCGGAGCCTGCGTAAATCTGATGGGACAGGGATTCATTGTAGTCGATGACGGCATTAAAACGCCCGGGGTACTGGTGCGCCAGTGCCCGAAACTGATTCTGGGTCCATGGCTCGCCGGTACCCAACACCAGAAAGCAGGCCTTCGTGCCGCTTTGTATAATACGCCGATAGGTATCGGGTAACAAATCGACACCTTTTTCGCCAACCATACGTCCGATGAAACTGATCAGCGGCGCATCTTCCGGAAACCCGAACCACTCACACAGTTCGCGTTTGTTTTTTGCCTTAAAAGCGCGGATATCGCCATTTGCCAGGCGGTGGCGAATCATCGGATCCGCTTCCGGGTCCCAGACATCGGCATCTATCCCGTTGATGATCCCCCACTGCTTGCGCCACTCCGCACGGAACAGGGGTTCGAGTCCCAGACTGTTTTCATGGAGTTCATACAGATAGGTCTCGGAAACTGTCGTCACTGCCCAGGCGGTTTTGATAGCCGCTGCCATAGGGTTGATGATGCCGTTCCAGTCAAGGATACTGCGCGCACTCGCTTCATAGGGTGGCAACAGATGGCTGTTGTTCCAGCCAAAAGCGCCCTGGTATTGACCGTTGTGGATGGTAAATACCGTGGGGATGGGGCCCAGTTGCTGATAGGCCGGACAATATTTCACCATCCAGGGCACCAGTGCCGTATGGTGATCGTGACAATGCAGAACCCGGGGGCGGTCCTGCCAGGGGAAAGACAAAAGCCAGTCGAGTACAGCCTGCTGGAAAGTGATATAGCGCTCAATCTCGTCGCCGTAAGGCGCTCCGGAAGGGTCGTTGTAAATACCCGGCCGGTCGTATAATCCTGGAATATCCACCACAAAAAACGGAAACCCGAGCGAGTTGTTTGCCTCCTGTTGTACCGTGAACCGCCATTCACGCCAGTTCACCCATACCGATCCGCTATAAACCGTGACCCATTCGCGGCCGTGTATCCACTTCAGAGCATACTTGGGAATTACTGCGGCGGAGAGCATTCCCGCATCGGTGAAGTACTTGGGCAGCGAGCCAACGACATCGGCCAGACCACCGGTTTTTGCAGCCGGATAACATTCAGCGGATATATGTAGAACCTGTATCATCTATTAAATTTGGAGTTTAAAACAAGCGTTTGGCATTTGAGGAGGGTGTCACTATCTGCCATACATCCCCCAAATTGCGGGTAAAATACAAACAAAGGGTTTGTCCTTTCCAAATAGAATTGGGTGAAAATTTTTGAAAGCCGCAATTCCAAAGAATGTTTACCCGAACTTTGCTTTATTTGCCAAAAATTTTTAATAAAGATGGAAAATTACTATTCAAGGCGCAGTTTTCTGAAAACATCTGCGCTGGCAACTGCCGGCGCCGCATGGTCAGCCTACCGATTACCGTCCTTCACTCCCCAACCTCCTGTCCAGCACCTGGGCCTTCAACTCTGGAGCGTCCGCGAGGATTTGAACAAAGATGCGGCAGGCACCGTCGAAGCGCTGGCCAAAATGGGCTACCGCGAGGTGGAAAGTTTTGGCTACGATAATGGCAGGATGTTCGGCATGCCATTCATGGAGTTTGCCGGCCTGCTGAAAAAGAACGGCATATCGATGCCTTCCAGTCACTACAAATTTGCTTTGAAGGACTACGATGAAGGGAAAAAGATGCTGTCAGATGCAGCAAAAAAGGCTATTGACGACGCAGCGGCAGCCGGGCAAAAGTATATTGTGAATCCCTGGGTCGATGAGCCGGAACGCCCGCAGATCGACAAACTGATCCCTGTTTTCCGCGCTGCAGGAGAATATGCACAAAAAGCCGGGATCCGGCTGGGATACCACAACCACGATTTTGAGTTTGAAAAACGCGGACCCGACAATCGATTGCTCATCGAGTGGCTGCTCCATGAAATAGACCCGAAGATCATGGCCATGGAGATGGATATCTACTGGGTGTCTTTTGTGCGCAACAACCCGCTCGACTGGTTCCGTCTTTACCCGGGCCGCTGGGAGCTGTGCCACGTCAAGGACATGGCTAAAACGGAAAAACGCGAAACCATTGAAGTCGGCGACGGCTCTATCGACTTTGCCGGTATTTTCAAACAAAGCAAACTAGCCGGGCTTCGGTACTACATTATTGAGCTGGAGCATTACAAGACAACCCCGATGGAAGGGGTCGAGCGTGCGCGGAAAAATTTCCAAAAAATCAAGTGGTAAGACACAGAGCCGGAACGCTTACCCCCATATGGCGCTTTTTCCACGCCTGATGTACCGTCTGATGTTCACCCAAAATGCAATGAACAGGTAGACGATCAGCGGCGAGCCCATTCCGATGAATGAGGTATAGATGAAATATTTCCGCACTTCGCCGGGTGCGATGTGCATTTTATCGCCGAGATATTGGCATACACCAAAGGCATGGCGTTCGACCAGATCTTTTAGCCAGTGTTGAAGCATACCGCGCTGAAGTTTATAAGTCCGGTACAAAAATAAAGAACTTTTTAAGACCCGCGCATGCCGACGTAAAGGCAAAATGTCCGGCATTCCAGATAACGGCAGATAATTGGCAGAAATTGGCATTATTCTTGGCTAAACCGGTAGTACAAATGGTTTTGCCATTTTTTTGTCAACAACATTTTCCCACATCAACTCCAGTTATTTATGTTAATCCTTGGAATTGCCCTCGGTCTCTTCGTTGTAGGAGGCGGGCTGATTTCGTTCTCCAACGCGCTGTCGAAGCGCGATGCGGGTTCCCGACATTGAACATTAAAATCTCTGCTGCCGCCCGGACTGTCGACTCCCGATATTCCGGGCGCAGTGTTTTCAGGCCTCTGAATCGTTTCCAAATCTATGCTTTCCGGCAAACTGCGCTACTTTTACGTCGGCCGCAACATAATTTTGGCCGCCCTGTTTTCATAGCCAAAATATCAAGCATCACCTATGTACAAATACCTTGCAGCCGGCCTGTTATTCACTTTTCTGGCAGCGCATCTCTCCGGATGCCTAACCGCCGAAAGCTCGTTCACCCGTGTCGCTCCCGGTATCTGGCGGGGGGTGCTGGAACTGGAGAAATTCCGGATACCGGTAAACGACAAGGATACGGTTATCCTGATCACCGACCAGTTCAAGGAAAATGAATTGCCGTTCAATTTTGAAGTGACCTATGTCGACAACGAACGGTTTTACGTCGAGATATTCAATGGCACGGAGCGCATCCGGCTCGACAGCATACAGTATGGCCGCGACCGTACCAGGGCGCGCGATACGATGAACATACACTTTCCCGAATACCAGTCGTACCTGCACGCAGAGATACGCGGCGGTGTGATGCAGGGCGAATGGGTGGTCACGTCAAAAGAAAACTACCGCATCCCTTTCTATGCCCATGCCGGCCGGGACTACCGCTTTACCCCGCTGACCGAGTTGCCTGAGGCGAATATCAGCGGACAATGGGCGGCGCTTTTCGGTACGGAGACAGCCGACCTGGAAAAGGCTATCGGCGAGTTCAAACAGGACGGCAACCACCTCGAAGGCACATTTAGAACGGAAACCGGTGATTACAGATTTCTGGAAGGCACGGTGCAGGGACGCAAGTTCTGGCTCTCCTGCTTCGACGGCGCCCATGCCTTTCTGTTCAGCGGCAGCATTAAAGGCGACAGCCTGCAGGGCGAATTCCGCTCGGGCAAGCACTATCGAACCCTCTGGACGGCCTGGCGCGACCCCGGTTTCCAACTCGGCAATCCCGACTCACTTACCCAACTGAAAAAAAATACCGACATTTCTTTCAACCTGAAGACACCTGAAGGCCGCACGCTGGCGTTTCCTTCCAAAGACCTCGACGGAAAGATCAAAATATTTACGGTTATGGGTACCTGGTGCCCCAATTGCCGCGACGAGCAGGTGTTTCTGACCAAATACCTGCAACAGAACCCCGAAGCGGCAAAGGACATCGCGGTGGTCGCATTCGCATTCGAACGCCACAAGGACCCGGCACTGGCCAATGCACACTTACTCGAATACAAAAGAAAAATGGGCATACCCTTTGACATTGTCTATGCGGGAAGATCAGACAAGGATGAGGCATCCCGGTTTTTTTCAGCCCTGAACAAGGTGATTGCCTTCCCGACCATGATTATCATCGATAAGCAAAACAAGGTTAGCCGTATCCATACCGGCTTCGACGGACCCGCAACGTCCAGATATGCCGATTTTGAAAAAGAATTTTCCACATTGATCGAAACACTGCGGAAAGCGCAGTAGTTAATCCGGTTGCCCAACCAAAAACAGGTATATGAATCGAATCATCCTCGCTTATTGCCACGATAATGCCGAACTGGCACATGTTGTGGAGCAAAACCTCAGCCGAATTGGCATCCCCTTTGAACACCTCACTGATCAGCAGGGTGAGGCGCCCGGCGAGTTCGGCCGGCGCCTGGCCGAAGCAGAAGACCCGGTGGTGCTGTTTATCACTGAAAATCTGCTGAAAAGCCGCTTTTGCATGTCCGGCGCGCTGGGAGCAATCCAGAATCTGTTGCGCAACCGCCAGCTCCTGCTGGTTGTCGCCGATGGAAAAATCAGCCAGGATGGCGGCGCTACCTTTCAATATGTGGAAACGCATTTCGACCGCATGGGGCACGCGCTGCAATACATGAATTTTTGGCAAAATGCATGGCTGGATCTCAGCAACAGGCACCAACACGCTTCGGGCACTGACAAGGTGGCCCTTGAATCGGAAATGAATGAGGTGCACCATATTGCCAATGAAATAGGTGAAGTCATCAATGCGCTCCGTGAGGCCGGCTATATGTCGCAGGCGCAGTTTGAGGCCGATAATTATGCCGCTTTCTTCCGGCAGTTCGGACTGGAGGAGTGGCACCATCAATATGCAAAGATCGCTTCGGCATCCGATCAGGATGTAATACCCCCCATTCCTCCCTCGGCCCCCGCCGAGCCCCTTGCCGCACCGCCTGTGGTTTCCGGATTGCTCGCGCCCGAGCCTTCGGAGGATGAGGTATTTGAGGTGGAAACACCCGGATTTGACGGACAAATCGCTGAAATGGAAGCGCTGCCCGATCAGGATGATGATGCGCCCTTCGAAATTCCGGAACATGTGCCTGCTCCGGATATGGAAATCGAAGATATTTCTCTCCCCGAGACAGAAGAAGAGGCTACCGTATCGGAAACAGATGAAGTACAGGTTGAACAGGCCATACACGACGCCTGGTTCTGGCTGGAACAGGGCCATACCGAACGCGGGTTTGAATTGTTTCAATTCGCGCTTGAACAACACCCGGACAACGAACGGATTAAGGCCGCGTTTGCTTCGGCGCAGGAAAAATATGCCCCCAATAATACACCGGTTGCAGAACCCGACGCACCTCCCGCGCCGCTTAACGGGCAGGGACCGACCGAAGCCGCTGAAGAAAACGAGGCAAAATCCTACGAACTCATGGGCGATATGGCTGCTGAGAAGGGCGATTACCTGTTCGCCAAGTATTGCTGGGACCGCGCCGCAGAGATCGACCCCGACTATCCGGGAATATACAGAAAACTCGGCCTGATGACCAGCGAGCACCTGCAGGACTACCGCGAGACGGCGGTTCACTACCTGAACAAGGCACTCACCTACCAGCCTGAAGATGCGGCATTGCACCTCGCATTGGCAAACGCCCTGCTGCAAAATGGCGACCGGCAGCAGGCCGAAAACCACTATTCCCGCGCCGTTATGCTCCATCCTGCCTTGCGCACGGCCGGTAACGACAAAATATTCCAACAGGTTGAACAGCCGGTATATGCACCGGAGCCGGGAATACCCGAACCACAGATGTCGCCCAAACAGGTATCGGAGCCACAACCTGCCGGGGAAAAACCCGCCGTGTTGACGGTTCTGATCACAGGAGCCACCTCAGGTATCGGCCAGGCAACTGCCGAAATATTTGCCCGCCACGGCCACAGGGTTATTCTGACAGGCCGTCGCGTGGAACGACTCGTGCTGCTCAAAACCCAGTATGAGGAAGAATATCGATCTGATGTGCTGATGCTGCCCTTCGATGTAAGAGACCACGGGGCTGTGCTGGCTGCTCTCGACAACCTCCCCGAGCCCTGGCAGCAGATCGACGTCCTGGTGAATAACGCCGGACTGGCCAAAGGGCTCGCTCCTATCCATGAAGGCAACCCGGATCACTGGAACACCATGATCGATACCAATATCAAAGGCATGCTGTACGTCACCCGCGCCGTAGCGCCCGGGATGGTTGCACGCCGGAGCGGCCATATCATCAACGTCGGATCCAGCGCAGGAAAGGAAGTATATCCAAAAGGCAATGTGTACTGCGCCACCAAATTCGCGGTGGATGCGCTCACCCGCGGCATGCGTCTTGACCTGTACGAACACAACATACGGGTAAGCCAGGTCAGTCCGGGCCATACCGAGGAAACGGAGTTTGCCCTGAACCGCTTCGACGGCGATGCCGAACGGGCGAAGATTTACGGCGATTTCCAGCCCCTCAAGTCCCGCGATGTGGCAGAAGCGATTTACTTCATGGCCACCCGGCCACCGCATGTAAATGTACAGGACGTCTGGATGTACAGCACCCAGCAGGCGAGTTCAACGCTGATCGACAAAAGCGGAAGGCCGTAGGCGATCAAAAATTCGTGTCGGGTTGCCGGAGGTCCATTTCCTGTATCCAGATGTTCCGGTAGAGCACATCATGGCCTTCGGCCTGCAATTTTATTCCGCCCGGGGTATCGGTAATACCTTTTCCACCGTCGTTGCCGCCGTCGATGCCGGAATTGGGTCCGCCCCAAACCTGGTTGATGGATTGATTGACGTATATCTTCTCTCCGTTGAAGTACATGGAAAGCATAGCCTTTTCCGTAAGCGCACCCGCCTCAAAACGCGCCGCCCTGAACATGATATCGTAGGCATTCCATCGCATGACACCGTGATAGGCGTGATACGGCGCGGCAGCCTCGTTGATCACAGCCGCCATGCCATGTACGGTGGAGTCGCCGTCGAGCACCTGAATTTCGTAGCGGTTCTGGAGGTAAACACCGCTGTTGCCGCCTTTGTTGGCTACCAAAAATTCCACGTGGAGCCTGAAATCCCGGTATTTTTTTTGGGTTACAATATCCGCTGCGCCGTATTTGCCCCCGGCAGAAGACGGGTCGTTGCAATTGACCACCGTACCCTTGTCGAGCGGATCATCAACAATTTGCCATTTGACAGGCAAGGTAGCGGCAAGCCGCGGCCCGTCCCAGTAAGTCCATTGCTCATCAAGCATCTTGCGGGTGCCATCAAACAACAGCGTCGCTCCTTCGGGCGCCTGTGCGCCGACTCCAACCTGGCCTGCGAGGTAGGTGTTTGTTAAAAGTATACTGCCGATTGCCAGGAGGTACGGAGAGAAAAAAGTGTTGTTCATAATTTGTGATTCTGATAGTGCGGATATTAACGGTGAAGGAGTTAAGGAATCAGTTCCAATACTAGCGTTCCATTTTTTTCTATTGAAACGGCAGTGAGGTCGGGCCACTCTTTTCCGCTTGTCACATCCACGGCCTTGTGAAAACCCTGTATCCTTTCTTCAAAACGACGCATGTCCATTTGCACCGGGTTGCCGGAGGTATTGATGGCAATCATGACCGTTTTGGCCTGGTCGTAGCGAAAGTACACATACAGACCGTCTTCCGGTACAAATTGCATGAGTTTGCCGGTTTGCAGAGCGGGTGTGGCATTGCGGTAATGCAGCAGGGTGCGCAGGTATTGAAAAGCCTCATTTTCAATTGGCGTCCTGCCGGATGCCGTGAACTTATCCAGCGTATCGCCGGGCCAACCACCCGGGAAATCCTTGCGGATATTGCCGTGAGAGGGATGTTCAAAACCGGTTGCCAGTATTTCGGTGGCGTAATATACCTGCGGGATGCCGCGTGTGGTAAGCAGAAAAGCAATGCCGCTTTTGTATTTATCCAGGTGCTCCTCAATATGCGTATAAAAACGGGTCATATCGTGGTTATCAAGCATCACCAGGTTCCGGTAGGGGTCTTGATAGAAAAAGTCCCTGGCCAGGGTATAATACACCTTAGAAATGCCTTCTGTCCAACCCTGTTCGCGTGTGAGGGCTTCTCGTATCGCAAAACACAGTTGAAAATCCACAACACCCGGCAATTCGGAATCGAAACCCGCGCGCTGCATGGGCTGGTTGTCGGCAAAAAAACCCTGCATGACCACCCCGTTTTCCCAAATTTCGCCAACCATTCCCAGATCGGGGTATTCGTCGCGCAAGGCCCGGCACCACCTGCTGCAGAACGCCTGATCGGAGTAGGTATAGGTATCGATGCGAAAGTCGTCGAAGCCGGCGTATTCCACCCACCAAATGGCCTGCTGGATCAGGTAATTGGCGACATGCGGGTTGCGTTGGTTAAGGTCGGGCATACGCCTGTCGAACCAGCCGTCCTGAAACCGCCTCCGGTCATGCGCCGAAGCGTAGGGGTCGACCAGCGCAGGCGCCCGGTAAGTCGTTCGCGTAAACTCGGGCCACTGGTTAAACCAGTCCCTGGCGGGCGGGTCCTTCATCCAGTAGTGGTTGTCGCCGATGTGGTTGAGCACCACGTCGCGGATCACCTTGATCCCCCGTTCATGGCATGCACCGATCAGACTGCGCAGTTCCTCGTTCGTGCCCAAACGCCTGTCGACGCGATAGTGGTCCGTAACGGCGTAGCCGTGGTAGGAGCCCTCGACCTGGTCATTTTCCAGTTCGGGGTTGAGCCAAATGGCTGAGAACCCCAGGTCGCTGATATAATCCAGGTGGTCGGCAATGCCTTTCAGATCGCCGCCATGACGGCCATCCGGCACCCGTCGGTCTGCCCCCTCTAACATGCCGGATATGCGGTCGTTGGTGGTGTCGCCGTTGGCGAAGCGGTCGGGAAAAACAAGGTAAACGGCATCGCGGCTTGTGATGCCCTGCGCTTTGGCGCTCCGGCGCCTGTTCAGCACGGGAAATTCGCAGGTCAGGACAAAACCATCTTTTGAAAAGAGCAGGGGAACCCGCTGGGCAGGCGCTTTGGATGCAATTTGAAGGGTGACAAAAAGGTAATTCGGGCTGTCGGTCCGTTCGGTTTTGAGCAGTTTTATTCCTTTGGCTTTACCCAGTCGAACGTCGAAGGAAGCAAGCCCTTCCCGATGAAAAAGTATTTCCACCTGATTGTGCTTCATTCCGGTCCACCAGTTGGCCGGCTCGACACGCAAAGCGCCGTATTGGGCAGGTGATACCCTTTTGGCCTGCGCGACCCGGTGCGGGTTGCCGATAAAATTTTTGCAGGACAAACAGGTTGCGGCGATCAGAATCAAATAAAGCGGCAGATATGGATGTCTCATGAGTAATAACTGACTTGGCCTGGCATTAAGGAATCCATTTCCCGCACAAAAACGAACTTTCCGGGCATGGTCGCGCCCGGAAAGTTCAAAAAAAGCAGCGTAACTATTTCGCTTTTCGCACCAATCCGATCAGGAACAACAGGATCAGCGCACCGATGACCGATCTGGCAACAGTACCGACCAGGCCGGCGCCCAGGGAAAGACCCAGTTCACCGAACACCCAGCTTCCGATAAAACTGCCCAGGATACCGATGATGATATTGCCGAGCAGGCCAAATCCATATCCCTGCCGGATAAAACCGGCAAGCCAGCCGGACACGGCCCCAATGGCCAGGATGATGAGGAGGGTAGATAAATCCATATAGCATTATTTAGGTGAAACAATCACTTGGATTGCCCGATACTCGCGTACCGGGAATGAATTAACAAGCATCCCTGTCACGCCTGTTTTTCCCGGATACGGAAGCAAAGCAGCGCGGCCAGCACCAGCAACCCGCCGCCGGTCATTACCGCTGCAATGCGGTTGTTATCCAGCACGTGTTCCATGATCCAGCCGAAACCGAGCGTCGCGATAATCTCGGGCAATACGATAAAGAAGTTGAAGATACCCATAAAGACGCCCAGTTTGTGCTGCGGCAGCGATGAGGCCAGCATGGCATAGGGCATCGAAAGAATACTTGCCCAGGCAATCCCGACACCCAGCATGGATAGAAGCAACCAGTACTTGTCGGGAGCAAATCCGACAAAAAGCAAACCGAGTGCGCCGGCGACCAGACAAGCGGCATGTGTATATTTCCGGCCGAAGCGGTCGGCAATTTGCGGCAACAGGAAAGAAAATCCGAAACAGACCAGCGAGTAAAACCCAAAGCAAATATTGCCCCAGCTCACGCCTTCCGCGTACAATGGTGAGTTGGTGTCGGGAGCGCCCAGAATGTCGCGGGCAACCGCCGGAGTGAAATAAAACCACATCAGGAACAAGCCAGGCCAGGTAAAAAAGTTGACCAGCGCTACCTGCCGCATCACCGCCGGCATTTTAAAAATATTGGAAAACACCTCCTGAAACCCGTGCAGAAACCCCGAAGTATCGGTTTTCATCTTCTCAAAGGCAGCAAGGTCGGTCGGCGGGTATTCCCGCGTAGTACGAACGGTGTACATCACCGCAAAGAAATAGCACAAAGCGCCGGTTGTAAACACCACAATGAGGAAGGTCGGGACCGGCTGGCCAGGCTCTACAGTCGACGACATACCAAATACATTGAGCAATAACCAGGGTAAAGCAGCCGCAATGACGTTGCCTATCCCGATAAACATGCTTTGCATGGTATATCCTTTATTGATCTGGGATTCCGGCAACAGGTCGCCGACGAATGCGCGAAAAGGTTCCATGCTGATATTGATCGAGGCATCGAGTATCCACAGCAGCCCCGCCGCCATCCACAACTCGGAAGAATGCGGCATGGCCAGAAGCGCCAGCGTCGCGAGTATAGCCCCCACGGTGAAATAGGGCTTCCGCCTGCCCCATTTTCCCCAGGTGCGATCGCTCATGTATCCGATAATAGGCTGGATAATAAATCCGGTAAGCGGAGCTGCCAGCCATAACAAGGGTATTTCTTCGGGTTTGGCGCCCAGGTACTCATAAATAGCGCTCATATTGCCCATTTGCATACCCCACCCTACCTGTATACCGAGAAATCCGAAACTCATATTCCAGATTTGTGCAAAAGTAAGTGCCGGTTTTTCCCAGAGGGCCGGCGAAGCGCCTGTCGAAGATTGGCTCATAATCGAATGGTGTGTATTTTTTAGAAGATTTACCTGTAGTTTAATTGCATGTAAAAATTATATTCCTGATTATCCGAGGCAAAGATGTGAAAAAATGGAACAGTCGGCATACGGCAATAAAAAAAGAGCCCGAAGCGTACAAATGCTTCGGGCTCTTCACGATCATGCCGCGCAAAAATGGCAGCAACGGAGGATAATACTCAGTATTCCGTATCGTCGGGAATATCTTCTTCTTCTTCTTCGCGCCGGCGGGTGACGATGATGTGGTCGTCCTCTTCAGAGATATCGTCATCTATTTCATCATCGTCCTCCCCTGCTCCGTCGAACTCGTCGTCCACTTCCACATCGGCGAAATCTTCGCGAAGCACACCGTCATCATCAAAATCCTCATCTTCCTTCACAATGCGTTTTGCCTCGAGCATGGTCATTCGGATCAAATAATAAGTGTCATCTGTTTCAAATGGCAAAGCAGATACTTTTTTCCCTTCCTTATCGGTATACGAAAGAAGATGTTCAGCGTACCCGGTGGGGTACTTGATTTTTACAAGGCGGATAATATCTTCCGGGAGTGCCTCGTAGTCTTTGACAACGCGTTTTTTAGTCAAGGCCTTGGTGGAATTTGGTTTTAAAAATTCAGCGTAACACAGCACGCACCTTTTTCGATTGCGGCAAATTTAAACGAATGGGTTTTGAAAAGGCAAATAAATTTTACCTCTTCTTTTTATGCTGGAAAGTTGGGGTCGCATATCATGCCTTTATTTCTGTTCTCCCTCCCGGAATTCAACGATTTCCACACGGCGTTCGCGCGCTGCATCCGGATGATAAACGGAGTTGCGTTCGTCGGAAAGATTATCGCTGATTCCACTGCGGGCCGTGGTTTCGCCAAAACTGGTTTCGGTTATTTTCAGGTGTCCTGAGGCCAGGTATTGCTGAAGCGCTCCGTCAGCGTAGACCGCAAACTGGTTTTTGACGCTGCTGATCCGGCGTTTCCCTAAATTGAGGTTGTAATCGCTCTGGGCACGCGGACTGGTAAATCCTTTGATCAATACCTCAATGGTTTCGCCATTCTGGAGCCGGCCAAGCAGCAGGTCGCACAGCTGAGCGAGCCGGTCGTAGCCGCGTCGCACCTCATTTTCAAAAAAATCATCGATCAGGGCTTCCGCCTGGTCGGCCGGCTGGCCCGACAACCCGAAAGAAAACTGGTCGCGGTATTCGCGCTGCCGTTCAAGGTAGACCTGTACCGTTTCGTCGTAACTTTTCCGGGTAACGGTTCGGCGGGTGCGTTTATCCGGCTCGTCGTTGTCAAAATAAAGCGGCAGCCCGACAAAGTCGCGCAATTTGGGCGGTTCTGCCACGGGCAGTATTGGTTCTGTTGGCGGAACGGGTGGCGGACTTTTTGTCTGAATAACTGGTATCGTGTCCCCTTTTTCCGGCTCGGCAGGCTTCACCGGCTCCGGCAGTTGGAATGCGTACAAGTCGTTGCAGCAGGCCTTATTCGCTTCGTCGAGGTACATAGAACCCGGCCTGTTGCTGCTGAGGTAGCCGTTCTGACCGTCGGGTTTCAGGAAAAAATAGACGTCGTTGTAACTGCTGTTCAGCCCTTTGCCCTCATTCTCGGGTTGACGGAATGCCGTCAGGCCATCTTTTGCGGCGGAAAATATATCATACCCGCCCAAACCGGGCCAGCCATCCGAACTGAAAAACAGTTTGCGTGCGGTTGGATGGAAAAAGGGCATGCCTTCGTTTTCAGATGTATTCAGCGATTCAGCATTGACGGGCTGCTTGAACCCAGGTATTTTGGTAATCTTCTTCCCGGGCAGGGGAAGCGCACAGGGGCAGAAGAAAACGGTGTCGAGCGGCACATACCATAGGTCAAGTTTGCCCTTGCCTCCCGGCCGGTCGGAGGCAAACCACAGCACCGGCCCCTCAAAATAGGGGTCATAGCCCACGAAAGGTTGTGTTGTGGTATATCCGGGCATGTTGACAGGCTCCGGCAGGCGTACCGGCGGCAGCCAGCGGTTGCGCCGGTCTACGATGGTAAGCCACATCTCGCAGCGTATATCGTATGCATTTACATTTTTGCACACGCTGAAAAACACATAATGGCCGTCGGGGGAAAATGCCGTATGGGCAATATGTGCTGTGTCGGTTGTCGGGAAACCACGTCCGGGTTCGCGCGCCCGCCCGCCACGCGATGAAATCATGACCTTGGTCAGTTTTGACTTCGGTTTTTTCCGGTCGTTCTTTTTGTCGAACCGGTAGGAAGAAAAAAACAGGGTATCGCCAACCACCACCGGCGCAAAATCGCTGTACACGCTGTTGATGGCCTTACCCAGATTTTTTACCTCCACCTGTTTGCTGTCGGTGGTGATGGTCTTGGCAGCGCGGCAAGCCGTTACTTCTGTCCGTGCCCTTTCAAGGTATGCGGCATCCGCTTCCGGGTTTTCAGAAATAAACTGCTCAAACAGGCCTGCGGCGGCCTCATAGTCGCCCAGGCCTTTTTTTACCTCCCCCATGCGATAGCGGAGCAGCGGGAAATCCTTTGCGTGTCGTTTGGAGGCGGCAATTTTGAGGTAGGACTTTTCCGCCTCGCCGTACGCAAAAAACATACGGGCACATTCGCCGTACTTCCAGAGAACGGAAAAGTTGTCGTTGTCGCGCTTCAGTACGGTAGCGTAATGCTGTACGGCCGCGGAATAGTCTTTTTTCTTGAAAGCATCGTCGCCGGCACGTTCGTACGATCGAAGCGACTGACCGGAGAGTGTGGCGGTAAGCAGGATAAAGATTAGGGTGGGCAGGATTGAGACTGACTTCATAAAAATATGGATTCAGTTTTCGGTATCGGGATGTAGCGAGAAGGCGCAATTGCTGAACGCAAAAAGGGACATTTTCAGTTTATCCGCCAAACAATTGCGCAAAAAAATAATCATATTTTTTAAATTCATCAGAAAATGGGGCATGCTTTGAACGTTTTCACCGGCGGTACGGGCGTGGCGCGATACACTACGGCTACCTCAAATCCGCCGCGTCCTCCGGTGGCAATGTCGAAATCGGACGTATTCCAGTCGTAACTGACACCTACCGTCCAGGTGGACCATTCCACCTGGAATGCAGGGATCAGGGCATCGCCAAACCTGCCGGCCACGCTGAATTGCACTGCCGTATCGTTATCTGTCGACAAGACCCGCCGCACGCCCGCTCCGGCAATGGTTTCCCGGGCGCCCGACATGCGCTGGGCGACGCCAAATCCAACCAGGTCGGTCATTTCTCCTATCTGCACGGCGCCATTGACCATCAGTGTAAATCGCATTGGCAGCTTTTGATCGGCATCGTCCCGGAAGTTGACCTTGGGCCGGTTGAGGTGAAATGCCCCGATACCGGCATCAAGCCTGGTGCGGGTTTCGCCCGGCTCAAAATGCCAGTCCAGCCCCGCTGAGAGTGTCGGTACGAAGCCCGAGTTTTTATTGAACGATTCGCCTGTTTGCAAGGAAGGGTCAAACACCTCGCCCGTCCATTGATTGCGGAATTTCAATTTGGAAATGTCGAAGCTGCGCTGTGCCAGCGCCAGGCCCACACCCGCCGACAGGGCGTGCTTTTCGCCCAGTGCGTGGGCAACACCCGCCGTAGCGCCCACCTGAGTCCAGGTCAGGGCCGCGTCACCAGCCCGGTCGTGCTGCAGGTTGAACCCGACAGAAAGCAGGTTGGCATCACGCCTGATTACCTTCCAGTCTGCCGCGCCGGAAAAAGTGCGATACGACACCGGCACACTGGTCCACTGACTCCGGTAAAGGGCCGAGGCCCTCATGTCGCCGCGGAAAACACCGGTCAGCGCCGGATTGAAATGGGTCGGGTTGTGATAGAATTGGGAATAATGAAGGTCCTGCGCAACGGCACGCACCGAAATCAATAGCACCAATATGGCGAAAACGGGAAAACGCATATGAACTGATTTGGACGAATGGCCGAAGATAGGCCTAAATTGTAAATTCATTCAGTGATGATAGGTTCAGATTACAATTCGCTGTTTTTAGCGTTGAAAATGTGGAAAAAATCGAAATTGCACCGTCTTTTCTCTACTGACCATGACATTTGAAATCTGCGCAGTCAACCTGCCCTCCGCTTTAGCCGCCATGCACGCAGGCGCACAGCGCATCGAACTTTGTTCTGCTCTTGATGTCGGGGGACTCACCCCTTCACCGGGACTGATCCGCGCCGCCGTAAATCACCTGAACATACCGGTCAATGTGCTTATACGGCCCCGGGAAGGCGATTTTTGTTATGCTCCCGGAGCGTTGGAAGTCATGCTCGACGATATCAGGTTTTGTCTGGAGGCCGGCGCCAACGGAGTTGTGGTCGGCGCCCTTACCACCGGCAACCGGCTCGATCTGCCCATGATGCAGGCCATGAAAGCCGCCGCCGGCGATATGGAGATCGTATGCCACCGGGCATTCGATTTTACTGAAGACCCCTTCCAAAGTATCGACGAACTGGTCGGCCTCGGATACCACAGGATACTGAGTTCCGGGCAGGCGCCGACGGCATTCGAGGGGCGTTTTTTGCTGAAACGATTGGCAGAACACGCCGGCGGGCAGATTTCCGTCATGCCGGGCGCCGGCATCAACAAATCCAATATCCGCGATATTGCCCTCGTCACTGCGGCACAGGAGTTTCATTTCACCGGAAAAAAGAAGGTGGTGCAGCCCGGAGCCGATATTCCCGGATTGGAACGCTGGTACTGGGAAAGCGATGCGGAACTGATCCGGGAAATCATGGCGGCCGTTTAAAACAGCAGGCACGACAACAGGTAGGCGCCCAGCAAAGCTGCCGTATACAGGGCAAATAGTTTGCGGTCGAGCCATTGACCGGTAGAAAGCCCGTGTTTTCTTTCCAGGTACCCGATCAACGCGAGTTTTTCCACCCAAAATGAAAGTACGACGGACCAGGCCAGCCCCGGCAGTCCCCACCAGCCTATAAACAACACGCCCAATACAACCTTGACCAGCAGCTCGACGACGCCCACGCCAAAAATCACCTGCGGCACACCTTTGGCCAGCACAATGGCATTGGGCAGCAACACCCGGCTGGCGGTGACAAGCAGGTAGATGTTGAATAACGGTGCGCTTGCCGCAAAACCGGGGTTAAAAACCAGCGGAAACAGCGGCCGGGAAACAAACAACAGGAGAATCGTAAGCGGGAACAGCAGGTGCATCAGGCGGCCGGTTCGGACCCTGAGTTCTGCCAGTCCGGCGGGCATATCCGCGCTCAACCTGGGGATCATGGCCACACCCAGCGCCGTGGCCAGGGCAGTAGCCAGGGGAAACTCGCGCGAACCGTAACGAAAAACGGCAAAAACGGCTTCGTCGCGGTAATACCAGCCGACAAGCCAGTTGTCGAAAAGCAGGATGAGATTCCCCATCATTACATTCAGCGTGAGCGGCGCAGAAAATACGAGGTACTGCCGGATGAGATCAAAACGCAGCCCGCCTGTGCCATAGCGCAGCACCAACCCGGCGGTCCAGAGCAGTTTTGCCCCGCTCAGCAGGATAAGCGCCATAAAGCCGCCCTCCAGCCCAAAGCCGCTGACTACCGGCAGGTATAATGCCAGCACATGCAGTCCGAAACTGACCCCGCCCCACCCCACTATATGGCGCGGTTTGTCGTCCAGCAGGTAATAATACTCCACCGGGAAAGTGGGCAGGTTCAACAGCAGGTACAGACAGAAAAGCCGGTAGTACGGTATCTGCGCCTGCCCTGTAAGCATGGGCGTCACCCATCTCTCGCCCCAGATCATCAGGGCAAAGAGTACCAGCGAGATAAAGCAAAAGACAAGAAAATTGTTAAAAATAAAAGATTTCCGGTCCTTTTCACCCAGGCCTGCATATATGGGCGTCATTCCCTGCAACAGTCCGTTGACCCAAAAGAAGGTAAGCGTTGTACCGATAAACAGGAGCATTTCATAATTCCCGATTCCGGCGATGCTGAGGCCGCTTTTGGCCAGCAGGATACTCGTCAGAATAACAGCGCCCAGGCGCATGACCTGAAACAACTGCAACGCCCGGGTGGTGGATAGGCCGGATAAATTGAAAAACCCCATAGGTCGCGCAAACCTATGGGGTTTTTAGTACAAATCGGTCTGAAATGCTGTAATCAAATTTGGGCTAACAACCGTTCCTTCAATTGTTTGAATTCTGCTTCCGTAATGATGCCGGCGTCTTTCATCCCGGCCATCTTTTGCAATCTTTCCAGGGTGTCGTCGGTGTCCGGTTTTGCGGAGGGCTCCGTCTTTGTCATTTCGACCGCTACACGTTTTCCTGTTGCCATTTCGGCCTTATAGCCTTTTCGCGCGCTTTTCAGGTCAAGATCGTTCAAGGAACCGCCCTGATGCAGGTAATTGGCCACAACGCGACCGAGTGCGTATGTAGATGCACCCGACAGTACCGGCATGCTCAACTCGCCGACAATCGTGCCGACGCCGGGGATGGCCTTTACCAGGCTTGCGCTTATGCGCGCGGCACTGCTGCCTGCCACCGCAGAGATAATGTTTTTACCGAGGGAATCCATAAAGCCCTCGTTGTACAGTTTGGCCAGTTGGCGCAACATGTTCAATTGTACGGCGCTAACAGCGATCAGATCGGCTGCGGGCATTGGAATCAGTGCGGCGCCGAGTGAAAAACCGACGTGGTTTTTGACGATCTCGGAGGCTTTGGCCTGTCTCTCTTCTTGTGTCATGGTTTTGGAAAGTTGTTTCTCCTGCTTAAAAAGGTCAATCAGCGCAAGCAGGGTCATTAATCTTGAAGTAAAAACAGCGGTCATGCTTGATTTGGGTTTGACGGCACAAAGGAGCCGTAATTTTGGGAAAGGCGCCCGGTATTACCGACTAAAGACGCCGGGGTAAGGACGAAGTCACGCCCTGCCAGGCAGTGCATCAAAGCAGGGCAGGTTTAAATATTGCCAACCATTACCACAACGGTGGGTGTCGGACTTCCCTTCGGATTGTCTTCCTGTGATATCGCCAGGGCAACGGCATTGTCCAGGTAGGGCAGCATCTGCCACCCGTCGGAAGTCTGCAGGTCGACCATGCCCATATTGACGGGTTTGCCGTCGACAATAGCCCAGAACTGGAAATACTTGCCGGGCGCCGGAGCCTGCAAGCCCGACAAATCGAGTGCGACTTCGCGGCGCACCGGATTATAATAGGCGTAGGTTGTGGCCTTGCCGTTGTCGAGCGCGACGGCACGCGTGTCGCGGTCGCGGAGCAGGACGGAAGCCTGCCGAAGTTTCTCCGCCCGCTGTTCGAGCCGGGTGCAATCGTCGACCTGTGTTTGTAGGGCCGAAGTAGTTGTTTTCAATTCGCCGATTTCGGCGCCTTGCTGTTTGATAGTATAAAACTGGTAGGCGCCGAGCAGGGCGAGTGCGATTGCCGCCGCCTGGAATAGCCGTAAAAGCCCTGGTTTGGGCATGGAGACCGACAGATCGGGCGTTTCCGGCATGTCGTTTTCCCGGTCTTCAATAGCATCGAGGATACGACCCTTCATCCACTCCGGCGGCGCCACGGCATTGGCATTGGCATAGCCTTCGAGCGCCTGCTCCACAGAAGCCAGTTCGGTTCGTACCGCTGCATGCGCTGCGACCATACGCTCGACCAGCGCACGCTCTTCGGCGGTACATTGTCCGAGCACATAGGTCTCAAGCAGGCCTGACTGGATGAATGATTGAATATCCATTGTATGGCAAACAGCGTATAAATGCTGTAATGTTTTGGTTTACCGGTTTTTAAGGGATTGATTTGTTTTATCGCGCTGGGTCGTCACAACTCCTGATGCCGGCCTTCTCAACCCATTATCAGGGTTAAAAGAATCAGGATCACCGCAAAATTCTCCCCAAACAGTTTTCGCAATTCCCCAATCGCATGCCGAAGCCGGGTTTTTACCGTCCCAAGCGGAATTCCGGTTTCCTCCGCGATCTCTTCCTGCGTATATCCTTTAAAGTACATCATGTCAATCAAAGAGCGGTATTTTTCATCGAGGCGGCCCACCACTTCCTTGACACCCAGGTGATCGGGGTTAATGCTCTCGCCACCGGGGTTCTGAAAAAGATTATCAACAGACTCGGTTTTCCGGTAATGCTGAAAATAAGAAGTCCTGGTGGCATCGATTGCCGTGTTGCGGGCAATATTCAGCAACCAGGTAAATAAACGGCCCTTGGAGGCATCGTAGCTGGCGCCGTTGCGCCAGGCTTTTAAAAATGTATCCTGTAGCACCTGCTCTGCCAACTCGCGCGACTGCACGATACGCAGCACAACACCAAACAGGGCCGCACTGTAGGCGTCGTACAATTCGCCGATCGCCGCGCGGTCTTGTTTTTGTAAGCGGATAATGAGTTGGTCTTGCATTGATTACATTGCAGGCAAACGCTTTCGTACGAGAATCTGCGGGGCAAAAATGGTTGTTTTTCAATAGCCCGCAAACGGTTTCCGGTAATTTGAACAAACTAAGTCAATTATTGCCGTATTGTCCCGGTTTTTGAAACCTGCCCGGAATAAAATGCATTTGTTCATGACCAACATACGATCAGATCCGGGTTATGGTTTCCCGTGAGCACAAAAAATCAGTCCTGCTTCGTTTAGTGTTAAAGTTTAGCGGCAGGTTTGGATTATTCAGGTAGCCGTTTACTTTTGTTGCTCCCAATTTTGTTTTCAACACTTAATCCGTCCGCTAAATGAAACATTCAATCCGACGACCGATTTGCACCTCCCATGCCCCCCCTGATCGCAACGATCTTCCGGCTCCTGTTCCCCCTGTACTGATTTTTTCTTGCTGACTGCCGCCCTCCCGGCAGGGACTCCTGTGCGCAGACGCATTCCGACACGTGCGTCTGAAATACGCATCTATTGTGCCGTTTGTTTCAATTGATTGAAATTCAAAACGATGCTTAGTATTCGGTCATGGAAGAGCGCTCCACTTTATGCCCTGGCATGCGTCGTACCCTGCCTGCCCCTGGCATGTTCGACGGAAAAAACGCACACCGTTTCCACCGCAGCGGATTTTTGCTCGACCCTGGAAAACGGCAACATGGAGACGGCAATGCGATGTATAAACGCCTACCTGGAAACCGGCGAGCCCGAAGCGATCAGGCACGATAACTACATCGCCGTTGTCGGCTGGCTGATGCAACAGTCTTGCGTTACAAGCGCCGCTATCAGCAAAGGGGAACTGGATGCTGACCCGCCCATCAAAATAATAACCCTGACGATACGCAAACCGTCGGGTTCCGATATCAAAAAGGTGATGATGTTAAGTGCCACTCCAGAAAACCCGCGTATTACCTCCATTCAATAAAAAAGCCAACCTTATGACAACACGTGAAGCACTCATTGCCCGGCAAAAACCGCTGGAAGCCGTCTATCCTGAAGTCAGGGAAGAACTGATGAAGATACCCGGCGTAGTAGGCGTGGGTCTGGGCATAAAGGAAACGGACGGAAAAAACACCGACCAAATCGCTTTCCGGGTTTATGTGGAGCAAAAAAAATCGCCTGGCGAATTGCCGCCCGGGCAACATATCCCCAAACAAATCCGGGGATTTCTTACAGATGTCATCGTGGTCATGCGGGTCAAGGAACCCGATATCACCGAGCGGCGGAACCTGGACCATTACCGGCCTATTACCGGCGGAATAGCCGTGGGCACGGAAAAAGGAGGCAGTAGTTACGGTACGCTTGGCTGGTTTTTGTTTTACGACACACCCGAAAAAAGCGGCAATGTGCTGCTGTCCAATTACCACGTCTTGTTCGGACACGATGAAGCGGCAGACCACAAGGTCGCCCAACCCAAGTACCGCAAATCCTGTTGCTGTGAATGCGACGTCGTCGGCAAACTGATCTGGGGTAAAAAAGACGACAAGGTCGATATGGCCATCGCCTGGGTCAACGACGATATCGATATCGAATTTATTTTGCAGAACAACAATGCTGCGGACCGGATTACCGTACATGGAACGGGTACGGCCGTGGTCGGTGAAACGGTGCGGAAGATCGGCGCCCGCTCGGGATTTACCCGTGGCGTCGTACAGGATATCCACGCAGTGGCGGTGCTGGCTTCTCCCAGGACAGGCTCGGAGGGCCAGGCCATCAATTCCTACACCGACCAGATTCAGGTGAATCCGCACCCCGACGATGACTATGAAACGGAAGAAGGTGTACACTCCTTCGGCAATCACGGCGATTCGGGATCTATGGTGGTGAACGGCGAGAACAACATCGTCGGCATCCATTTTTACGGAACGACGACCGACAACGCCGGCAATCCACTACCCTACCGGGCCTGTTTTTCCAACAATATCGGCAACATACTCGATACTTTTCTGGACAACGGTTTTGATGTAACGGTGCTCCAATCGAGCGAGGGCGACGACAGCGATTCCGCGCCGGTTGCCGCACGCAGAGGCCTGTCGGTCCGCTCAACCGGCATCACCGAGATTGACGATGCGCTGCAGAACCACCCCGAACGCGATCGCATCGCCGGCGATATTTTCTTTTTTCGAAGCGAAACGCTGGACCTTGTTGCCGGCAACCGGGCCGTCACCATCGCCTGGAACCGCCACGAAGGACCCGCTTTTATCGCCGCTTTGCAGCGCAGTGCCCGAAAGTCCGACTATCAGATTCCTTCGGAAATCAACGGCACGACTCTCCAACAACTGCTCGAAGCGATGGAGGTTGCCCTGCTGACACACGGCAGCAAGGATTTGCGCGCTTTTGTGCTTCAACACCGAAAGATGTTCCTCGAACTACTGAACTGCCGCAACCTCCGGGAATGGGCCGACAAGATCGCCGCCTATTACGGCAACCCCGCGCCGGCGTGATCCCGTGCCTGTATCTGACCGACAAACACTTCCACGAAACCCGATCATTCTAAAACCAGATAGCGATGCCGCAAAACCAGGGGACAATCGAAAATATCGCACTCAGCTTCGCACGACTGCTCCAACCGCTGCTCGAACGCGTTGAAGGTGGAGAGGCCAGGATATTTCTGGCCGAACTGGGCTTGTTGTTTCCACCGCAACTCGACGCCAAACCGGGTTTCACCAATGCCGTCAACGGCCTTGCCAACAACCTGCGGCGGATCCCGACCCTCACGGAAGAACTGATCGACGCCGTCGAAAGTGAAGATGTGGCCCGTATCGTGCAGAAAGGGGTAGACGTCATCGGGCTGGTCAAATCGGTTTTCGACAACGTGGAGGCTTTTGCCACGGCAGTAAAAAACGACGGCGCGGGACTGCCGGGCATCTCGCCTGCCGACCTGAATACATTCGTTCAGGAATTGCCGTCCCGCATCATCGACTACCTCGTCATCGCCAACCTTGAATCGCTGCCCGGCGCCGTCGAGGCGCTCGAATTCTTTGAAGCTGTCGAACGCAAGCAGGTAAGCGCAGGTTCCTTTACTTATGTCAAGCGGAAGATCAATTTCGACAACCTGACCAAGATACTACAGTCGCCGATCGAACGGCTGGAGACCATTTACAAATGGAACAAACCCGACTTCGACGGCGAAAAACTGTTGCAGACCTTGCAGAGTATTGCCGCCAAATCAGGTGTTCCGGCTATTTACGACCCCGCAGAAAAAACCCTCGATGTTCTTTTCCTCGAACTAAAACCCCGCACCGACCTTAACCCGAAAGGACTGGATATCAACCTGTCCAGCGTCATCAATCTTGCCGGAGGCAATTCCATCAGTCAGGACGACTGGACGCTGGAGTTGATGCTCAACGGCGAACTCAAGGCCGGTTTGCAGGTCACTGTTCAACCCAACGGCGACCTCACCATCGTACCGCCCTCCGGAGAGTTCAAGGGCGACAGTACCCTCGAATTCAGGGCAGGCAAAAGCAACGGCGATCCCTACCTGATCTTTGGGCAGGCCGGCGGCAGTCGCCTGGAAGCCAAACAACTTATCGCGCGAACCGGTGCGGGATTCGCCTGGAACGGCTCGCAGGGTTCGGGCAAATTCTCCATCGGCGGCGAGGTGAAAGGCGGCAAAGTGGTCATATCCCTCGATCAGGCCGACGGGTTTCTGGGCGAAATACTCTCCGGTTTCGGACTGGAGAGCTCTTTTGATCTGGGT
The DNA here is from genome assembly GCA_016712415.1 of Lewinellaceae bacterium. GTDB lineage: Bacteria > Bacteroidota > Bacteroidia > Chitinophagales > Saprospiraceae > M3007. The sequence goes on from JADJRC010000011.1 coordinate 153,377, forward strand.
TTTGCCTTCACCGACAAGGAAGGTTTCCACTTCTACGGCAGCGCCACCCTCGAAATAAAAATACCGCTGCACGTCAACCTTGGCATTGCGGAAATAAAAGGCCTGACGCTCGGTTTCGGCATCAAAGGCGCCGAGTTCCCCATTACCATTGGCGCCGACCTGAAAGCCAACCTCGGCCCGCTGGTAGCCGTCGTAGAAAACATGGGTGTGTCTGCCAACCTGTCGCTTCCCGCCGATCGAAAGGGCAATATGGGCGCCGTCGACCTCGCTTTCGGTTTCAAACCACCCAACGGCGTGGGCCTCTCCCTCGACGTCGGCGTGGTAAAAGGCGGCGGCTATCTCTACTTCGATTTCGACCGGGAGGAATACGCCGGTGTGCTGGAATTGTCGATCCTCGCCATCGTGACGGTCAAGGCTATCGGCCTGATCACCACTAAAATGCCCGACGGCTCCAAGGGCTTCTCGCTGCTCATCATTATCACCGCTGAGTTCGGAACGGGCATACAACTCGGTTTCGGCTTTACCCTGCTGGGCCTGGGCGGCCTGTTGGGGCTCAACCGGACCATGAACCTGCCGCCGCTGATGGAAGGCGTGCGTACCGGCGCCATCAACAGCATTATGTTTCCGGAAAATCCGGTGGAAAACGCCCCGCGTATCATCAGCGACCTGCGCACCATCTTCCCGCCCTATGAAGGGAAGTTTCTCATCGGCCCCATGGCGAAACTCGGCTGGGGAACACCCACGCTGGTGAGCGTCTCACTGGGTGTCATCATCGAAATTCCGGGGAATATCGCCATTCTGGGCATACTCAAGATCGCCCTGCCGGCCGAGGAGGCTGCGCTGATCCTGATACAAGTCAATTTCGCAGGCGCTATCGAGTTTGATAAAAAACGGCTGTACTTCTTTGCCAGCATATTCGAGTCAAGGGTGCTGTTCCTCACGATAGAGGGTGAGATGGGACTTCTGGTGGCCTGGGGCAACGATGCCAATTTCGTCGTATCGGTAGGTGGGTTCCACCCGCGTTTCAATCCGCCGCCACTGCCGTTCCCCAGCCCGAAACGCGTGGCGATCAACATCCTCGATACCAGTGTGGCACGCATCCGGGTGGAAGGATATTTTGCCGTGACGTCGAATACCGTCCAGTTTGGCGCCAAAGCCGAACTCATGTTCGATGTGGGCGTAGCGCGTGTCGACGGTCACATCGCGTTCGACGCATTGTTCCAGTTCTCCCCATTTTATTTTATCATCGAAATATCCGCGTCGATATCGCTCAAGGTATTCGGCATCGGTCTGTTCAGCATCCGGCTGCAATTTGCCCTCGAAGGCCCAACGCCCTGGCGCGCCCACGGCACCGGTACGCTCAGCCTGCTGTTTTTCGACGTGTCGGCCGACTTTGACATCACCTGGGGTGACAGTGAAGACACGACGGTACCACCCGTGGCCGTTATGCCGCTCCTCAGGGCCGAACTGGAAAAAATCGACAACTGGAAAGCGGAACTGCCCGCCGGCAGCAACCTTCTGGTATCGCTGCGCAAACTATCCGAAGCGGAAACAGCCCAGGTGTTGCACCCGCTCGGAACACTCCGCATCAGTCAGCGCGCCGTGCCGCTCGACATGAAAATCGACAAGGTCGGCAGCCGGAAGCCCTCCGATGCCAACGACTTTACCCTTACTCCGACGCAAGGGCTGAGCAAGGTGACGGATACCGACGAGCAGTTCGCCAAGGCGCAATACCTGGACCTGAAGGATGCGGAAAAACTGTCGCAAAGGGCCTTTGATCCCCTGCACGGCGGTCTGCTGCTTTCCTCCGGCGCACAACAGCTGGGAGCGTCCAAGATGGCCAAACGCAGGGTGCGCTACGAACAGATTATTATCGACAACAACTACAAACGTTTCCGACGCAGGTTCAAACGGTTCAGTTCCCGGTTCTTCGGTCATTTCCTGAAGGGCGCTGCCGTGTCAAAATCCGAACTCTCCCACCACTACAAATCACAGCTCGATCCTTTTATCAAGGAGTCGAAAGTGGCGGTGAAAGAAGGCGGTTTTGCCGTGGCATTTACGGAAAACAACAAAGCCTACAATGGCGGCGCCATGCATTTTGCCAGCGAAACGCTGGCACAGCAGTTCATACAGCAACAGGTAGCGGCACAACCGGAACTCCACGAAGCGCTGCACGTAATCCCGCAGTGGGAAGCGGTGTAAGGCAAATGAAGATTAACAAAAAAAGACCATGGATAAACCACTCGGCACCTATTCATTTCTTCCCTACCTGCGCGTAGGACTGGCCAACAAGATCCAGCAAGCCAACCAGGCGCCGGTGAAGTTGCGCGCCTCCTTTCACCTCGAGCTGTCGCTGGAAGGCAAGGCCGTCAGCGGCGGTGCTGCGGTGGTGGAAACGATCCCGAAAGACGTGGAACTCTACGGGCCGGGCGATATAGTGGGCATCGAGCCGCGTGCGATCATCAAAAATGAGCCGCGGAACTGGATCACCAATTTTGAAGCCAACTACCTGCCCTATATCGATTTTTACGACGAGGATTTCCCCTGGCGCTACACGCCGGCCAAAGCCGACGAACCGGCGCACCGGTTGCGCCCCTGGCTGGCGCTTGTGGTGCTGGAAGAGGGTGAGTTTGCCGACGGCAAAAATATGATCGACAAGCCGCTGCCGTACATCACCGTGGATGGAGCAGTGAACAAATTCCAGCCCCCCGACCAGCTCTGGGCATGGGCGCACATTCACGTCAACCGCGACCTTGCGGCCAACGAAGGCGAGATCGTTTCAGAGGATATGAACGCAGTGCTGCCCAAACTCGACGACGCCCTGAAAGAAAATCCCGATCTGGCATATTCCAGGATCATGTGTCCGCGCAAACTGAAACCCAATGCTGCCTATTACGCTTTCCTCATTCCCGCCTATGAAAGCGGCAGGCAGGCCGGACTCGGATTGGAGGTCAACCCCGACTTTGCTTCGCAATATGCCTGGGGACAGAAGCCCGACCAGGGAGAATTCCCGTATTACCACCGCTGGTATTTCCGGACCGGCACCGTCGGCGACTTCGAATACCTCGTCCGTTTGCTGAAGGCCCAACCTGCCGACGAACGCGTTGGCCGGCGCGACATGGACACCCAGAAGCCCGGCTGGAACCTCGATGGCCTCGACCCCGACGGACCGCTCGGCGGCATACTCAAACTGGGCGGAGCGCTGCGGGTACCCGATGAGGTGATCAGCGACCTGGATGAATTTTACAAATACGAGGACTGGCTGAAAACCGACTACCCTCAGCCTGTAAACGAGGATATTGCCCGTTTTCTTAACCTCGCCGACGACTACCAGAAAGCCGGCGCCAACCCGCAGCCCATTCCCGACCCCGATAACCCGCCCGACCCCGATCCGCTCATCACCCCGCCGCTTTACGGGCGCTGGCACGCAGCGGTGAACCGCCTGCTGACCAATGCCAATGGAACACCCGCCAGCAATCCTAAAAACTGGATACACGAACTCAACCTCGACCCGCGGTTTCGCGTACCGGCCGGTTTTGGGACGAAGGTCATTCAGGACAAACAGGAAGAATATATGAACGCCGCCTGGGAGCAGGTCGGCGATGTGGTCAAGGCCAACCATTTTATCCGGCTGGCCCAATTGAGCCACGAGGCACTGTTCCAATGGCACGTAAAGCAATTTCAGCCCTTGCTGATGCAGCAGCCCGACAAGTTGATGCTGCTCAGCGCTCCGGTGCAAAAACGCATTCTGGTGCAAAACGCGACGGTTTTTCACCAGGTAAAAATGAGCCTGGTGCCCCCTGTTGCCGTATCCGCCCAAATGCGGAAAATGACGCGACCCAGATCCAGAGCCGTTGTAAAACTTCCTTTTGCCGCTAAAAACATGGCGCCCGCCGCGTTCGTATCCCGCCTGAATGCAGGAGAGATCGTACCCGCGCCACCCAAAACAACACCAGCCGGAATCCAAACCGAACAGATACTGGTCGATCAAACAACCCCGCACCCGAAGCCGGAATGGCTGGTCAATCTGGTAAAAAAGTATGCCTGGCTGCCGCTGGTTACCCTCGGCCTGGCTGTCATGCTGGTGGTGCTGCTGCTGCTGTTCATGCCGGCGGCTGTGTGGCTGATGCTGGGTCTGGCTGTTGCAGCCGGGTTGGTATATCTGTACCGGAAGATGAACGAGATACTGAAACAACTCGCTCAACCTGAAGTATTTACGGAACAGGCCCAAACGCCGGAGCAGGTGGATAAAGCGCCTTTGAGCCCGGACTTCCGCATTACAGAACCCGACGAAACCTTCCGGCCCGGCCTGGGAAGCATCGACAGCACAGAAGCCCGGCGATTCAAACTGGCCCTGAAGGAAATGTTTGCCGTGGATATCGCCGCGCGCTCAGCCGCCTTCCAGCCGCCCAGACAACAACTTGATCTCCCGGCTATCGCCACCGGTACTGTGACCGCCCTTCACCCCGACAAAACCGTACCCAGGCTGGTACTGGATCGCATTTTGCTGCCCGACCGCATCCGGATACGCTTCAATCCGGTGTTTTTCGATCAGATTATGGAATATCCTAAATTCGATATTCCGATGTACGATCCGCTGGCCAAACTCTCCGATGAGTATTTCCTTCCCAACATCAACCTCATTGAACAAAACAGCATCACGCTGCTCCAGACCAATCAAAAATTTATTGAAGCCTACATGGTAGGGATCAACCACGAGATGTCGCGCGAGCTGCTGTGGCGCGAATACCCCACCGACCAGCGTGGCAGTTATTGCCGCCAGTTCTGGGACGTGAGCGCCTACCTCCCGGAGGAAGATGAAGACCCGGATACCTTAAAGGAAAAACTCAAAGACATCCCTGAATTGCACAAATGGCTGCCGGCGTCCAAACTCGGCGATCACGACAACCGCGAGGTGGGTGGCGCCAAAGAAGAGGAAGTCGTACTGGTCATCCGGGGCGAATTGTTGAAAAAATATCCCACTGCGGTCATTTATGCGCACAAGGCCAAATGGCAATTGAAGGATAACGGCGACATCGACAACACCAAAGAACGCGACCTGGCGGATATACCCGACGGGATGGAGGACAAACCGCCACGCGACATCGTCAAAACGCCGCTGTACAGCGCCAAAATCGATCCTGATATATATTTCTTCGGTTTCGACCTCACCTCTGATGTAGCCAAAGGCGGCGATGGCACCAAACCCGAAGACATCGATAATCCGGGCTGGTTTTTTGTCATCAAGGAACGTCCGGGCGAACCCCGTTTCGGTCTCGATATCGGTGGACCCAATGCGGTGAAACACACCTGGAGCGACCTGGCGTGGGAAGACGCCGCACCCGGACTGGCCGAAGGCGGATTCCTGCAGATCACCAACGCCACTACGGCAATAGGCCTCACCGAACCTACGGACAAAACCCAGGCCGAATACGACGAAGAACTCCTGCAATACAATGAGGATAAAAATGTGCACTGGCGCAAAGAAGCCGATGCCGCCGACCTCGCCTATATTTTGTACCAGGTGCCGGTAATGGTAGCCGTACACGCCGGCGAAATGTTGAAACAGGCAAACAGCAACCCATAATCTCCATAACCCCGACGAGCGCTCTGCCATGCAAGACTTTAAAGATATACAACAACAACTTTCCCAAACCCGCAGCACCCACGGCGCAGCGGAGGGAGACCTATTTCGCACAACCGAGCAACTCAAGCAGGTTGAGACGGCACTGGCGGAAATGGATCGCTGGTTCAATCCGGACAATCCCGCACACCTGAAACAGCGCAACCGGCTCCAAAACCAGAAGCACCGACTGGAAGGACTGAAGAAAGAACGGGAGGGCGTTGTAGGAGGGCTCAAGAGCCAGTTGGCCGACCTGTACCCGGCATTTTGGGAACAGTGGACCGACCCGCGCAAAAACGCCGGGCAGATGAATGACGATATTCCGGTCATGTTGTTTCCACTCCGCCTCGAAACGCGTTTCAAAACGGTTTCTACCCGCGCCGGACAGACCCAGCAACAACTCTGGGTGCGCATTTTTCCCGATGAATGCCTGGTCGATACGTTTGAAGAAACGCTCTCCGAGGTGGAACTGAAGAGCGCCGGTATTTTCTGGCGCGAGTATATACATGCCGCCGGACAGGAAGAATCCGAACGCGCAGCATGGCGCGGTCTGGTGGCAAGTCATGGCGCCGGTCGCGCCACCTGGATCGTCAAACATTACCGGCCCTTGAATCCCTTGTTCGCCGGCGATCCGGAAGGCGATGCCGCGCTGGAAATGAAACCCCAGAACAAGGTGGACGGCGAAGTAATACTAGTTGTTTCCGCTAACACACAATTAACTGATACAGAAAGAACCCCTCTTGCCGATTACTGGACGGCGATATGGAAAGCAGATGGCCTGAACAGTGCCACCGAAATGGCCGCCAATGCCTTGCAGGCCGCCGTCGGCGCAACACGAGCCCTGGAATTGACGGAACAATTCAAACCGTACAACATGACCGAGCAAGCGCCCGAATCCTTTACCAGGGAAACGGCTACGGTGCATATTTTCTTCCTGTTTTTGCCGCAAAATGAAGACCTGGAGACCAAAACAAAATCCTGGATGAAAGCCGCGCAGGTGGACCTGCTGCCCGAACGCTTCGTCCTGCTCGGCTATCAGAATGGCGCCAAGGTACTGGAAGAACTCAGCGCACCGGTACAAACGCCTTTTCATGTGAGCCCCGATCCCACTGCCGACCCGGAAGCACAGTTTGAGTTCGATGAAAACGGCAACCTCATCATCGGCGACAACCTGCGCTGGATGCTTGACTTCGACGAAGCAGTCGGCCGGGGCCTGGGATTCCGGATCAACCTCACGGCACAACAGGCTGCCGGTTTCGACCGCCTGCTGGTGCTCGGCATACGGCTGTCGTCGACTGCTGCGGAAGGAAAAGCCGAACTGGAAAACCTGTTTCAGCACCATTATTTCAGCCGCACCGGGTTTGCGTTTTTACCGCAAGGTTCCGCAACCAACAATACCGAAGATGTCAATTCGGCCTACACACGCGAAGAAGACGCCGATGAAAGTTTTGATTTTGTTTTTAAGGGCCAGGCCCAGTTTACAGAAACAGACGATATGCTGGAAAAAAGCGACGGACAGTTGTTTGCCGAAACCCTTGGCCTGGATACCGAATGGCTCAAACAGGTGCCGCACGCGGGCGACCGCGACCAGTGTGAAGCCCGGGCCATGAACACCGCCTTATGGCCGTCTACACTGGGTTACTTTATGGATACCCTGTTACAGCCGGTGTTCAACGACGACGATATTTATTATACCCGATGGATGTTTAACCGGTTTGTCAGCGGCCGCGGAATGGTTCCCGCTATCCGTATCGGCCGGCAGCCCTACGGCATTCTGCCTACTTCGGCATTTGACAAGATCAGCTGGGTTTTCGGCGATGAAACGGTGTCGTACATAGATTATTCCACCCATTTTCAGGAAAAAAAGCGCCAGACGGCGTTTAAAGACTGGCTGTGGAAATACAAAGGAGTACTCGACCAATTGTACAAAACCTGGAAAAGCCTGGCAACAGATGTGGCGCGAGTCGACCCGAATCCCGATGCCGACCCGCACCAGGCCCTGCTGGATATTTTGGGGCTGCATCCCGACTCGGTAGAGTTTCACCAGCGCTACGCCAATACGCGGAAGCAGGAACATAACTTCGCCACGATGTGGCAGATTTTCCTGAACTGGAAAACCCTGCCCGCCAATGAACTCCACGACCAGGCGTTCAGCAGACTACAGTTTCTGGGCTATACGGGCGATGAGCAGCCCAAACTCTTCGAACTTTACTGGAAAGTTTTTGCCAATCGCCTGAACGGTCCTGTCATTCAGGATGGACCGCTTTCCGAAGTCGAGGCGCTGCGCAGCGTCACCACCAATAACCGCAATTATGTGGAATGGCTGTATGAATGGGCGAAACAGTCGTTCGATACGATACGCGTTCAGGACGGGTTTACCGATAACAAATGGCCCAATACCCTGCTCTACATTTTACTCAAACACGCCCTCGAGTTGGGCTATCACGACGCAGGCATGCGCATCCTCGACGATGCGCAACTGCTGAACAACCAGCAAAAAAGAGCCCTGCGCGCCGAGCCGCATTTCTTCCAGATCGAAGGCGCAAATGCCGCTACGGCAACAGCCGCTACCGCCAGCCCGAGTGTGGAAAAAAGCCGATACGATCTCCTGTACAGCCCAAACCCCCAGATTACCGGCCACCCGACGCGAAGCCTGGCAGACCACATCACCCTGAACATCGGCGAACTATTCGGCACGCGCTACCTCGCCGAACAACTGCGCGCGCTGGAACACCTCAAACAAACCCCCACGGCACGCCTCGAACGCCTGCTGGCCGAACACCTCGACTGCTGCACCTACCGCCTCGACGCCTGGATGACGGGACTGGTCAACTTCCAACTATCCTCCATGCGCTATGCGCGCAGGGGCGATGCAGAAGGCGTTGAAGACGGCGTCAGTTACCGAAAAGGCATATACCTCGGCACATACGGCTGGCTGGAGAACGTGCGCTCCGAAAACAAAAACCTCAAGCCCGTACTATTGTCAGACGACAAGAAACTCGACACCATTTTCAACAAGGAGGTGCCGGAAAAACAGCGCATCCCGCTCGTACGCGACAACAAAAACGAGGGCTATATCCATGCGCCATCGGTAAACCACGCCGTGACGGCTGCCGTGCTGCGCAACGGATATATTGCCAATGCCACACCGCAACACCCTGAATTACTGAAAGTTAACCTGTCTTCGGAACGCGTCCGTCTGGCCCTTGGCATTATCGAAGGCATCCGCAACGGGCAGAGCCTGGCCGCTTTACTGGGCTATCAGTTCGAACGCGGACTGCACGACCGCTATAATTTTGCCGAGTGCGATCAGTTTATTTACCCCTTGCGCCGCGTTTTCCCGCTCTACACACGGCAGGATGACCTCCCCGACGGTGTTTCCATAGAAGCCCTTGAGGCACGGAATGTCGTAAACGGGTTGAATTTCATCCGCCACGTCAAAAATGCCGCCCCGGCAAATAAAAAGTATCCGTTCGGTTTTGCAGTCACCAGTCTGCCCACCGGAACCCCGGCCCAGCAGGCCGTCATCAACAGCGAGGTCGACCGCATGCTCGATCTGTACGATGCGGTGGCCGACCTGGCCGTCGCCGAAGGCGTACACCAGGTCGTTTCGGGCAACTACGACCGCGCCGCCGCAACCCTCGACGCCTATAGTCAGGCTACCTACCCGCCGGTGCCCGATGTGGTACAAACCCCGCGCAGCGGCATCGGGCTTACCCACCGCGTTGCACTGCACCTCGAGCCCGGGGTTGCCGCCGCAGCCGGCGACAACCCGCGTGCCAAAGCGGAGCCGGCAATTCAGCAGTGGCTGGCGGGGCTGCTGCCTGCCGCCAACCAGGTCAGTTGCCGGGTCAATTACGACGATGCCGCCACCGGCGACCCGCAGGAAATGTTTGTGACACAGGCCGATCTCGGGCTTCAGGCCATCGACCTGCTGTACATCATCAGTCCGGATAATACCGAGGCGCGCTCGGAACTGGAAGACAGGATCGTCGATTTTGTATTGCAAAACGCCCCTCCCAGACCCCGGCCCGATATACCCTTAAAGATTACCTACACTGATACCCGGAACGGCGACTACACCTTTTTCGAGATTACCCCGGCCATCCGCAGCCTGCGGGCATTGTTGTTGCGTTCCCGTTCGCTGCGCGCCACGGATGCCGCCCTTCCAACCGAGGCAAAATCCGAAAATGCGGGAAATGCCACCCTTGGCCGCAGCCGTGCAGATTTTCTGGTCGCCGCCCTGAACGGTGAAAAGGCAGCAATGCTACAGCCACTGCTCGCACAACTCGACGCCGTTTTCCCGGAGCCTGGCCCCGATACCGCCACCATACTTGCCAATATTGACGGTTACCTCAACAGCATCGTCGCTGCGTGCAAATCGCTGGCGCGGTACGGTTTGCAACAAACCGGTTTCGGCATCTTTTACGAAACCCAAAGCGCCGTCTTTAAAAAATTGCTGAAGAAAGCAGCAGATACAGCACAGCGCTGGCAGGAAAAACTCGACGCATTTGATGCGCCGTTCGAGGCGCGCAGGGTCTTGTTCGACAATTTCGGAAAAACACCTCAAACTGCCGTTTCGGGGCTGCTGACCGAATTCAACGCCCTGTTGCCCGTTTTAGATTTCGACCTGCAAGCCCTGGATTCCGAAGCCGAAACAAAACAAATCGTCACCCTCGCAGAAGATATCCGCGTGCGGGTGCAGCAACTCATCGCTGATCTGGACAAACGGGTCGCAGCCGTAGAGCAGAAACTCGCCGACCACGATGCGGAAGCCGGCGCTGAAAAGCGGATACAACTGCTCACCGACGCGGCGCGGCTGGTGCTGGGCGATGAGTTTGTACTGGTTCCCGAATTTACCCTGCCGGACATCCAGGCGGACGAATGGTCGAACGCCTATTCAAACCGCGAACAATTGCTCGACTACCAGAAAAACACCCTGGGCAATCCATTTGCAGTCGACGACTGGCTCCACGGTACCGCCAGGGTGCGCGAGAAGATGCACCACGTTGAAAACCTGATTTTCCTGACCGAGGCCTTTGGGAAAGGAGCGCCGGATTTGCGACCGGTTCAGTTTCCTTACGACGTCGCAGCGCCCTGGCTGGCCCTTGAGTTCGCACCCGAAGCAAAAGCGCACCTCAACCGCGAAAATCTGCTGTACAGCGCGGTCTACCCGGTTGATTTTGACAAGTCCAAACCGCAATGCGGCCTGCTGCTCGACGAATGGACAGAGGTAATCCCCGCAGAAACAGAAACAACTGGCATCACCTTCCACTTCGACAAACCCAACGCAGAGCCGCCGCAGGCCATCCTGCTCGCCACACCGACAAAGTTTACCGGCGCCTGGAAATGGGACGACCTGGTGGATACCCTCCACGAGACGCTTGAAATGGCCCGTATCCGCGCGGTAGAGCCCCGGCAACTCGATCAGACCGACCTGTCTGTCTTTTTGCCTGCAACTATTCTGGCGACAACCTGGAGACCCGTTACGATCGCCGCGGACCTGGCGCTGGTAAATAAATACGTCGACAAAATTCAGGTTCAGTAAATCAACCCTGCAATCCGGAAAACATAAAAAAAGTGAACATGGCCGAAAATCTTGTCATTCGCAATATAACCGAGGTGCTCCGGGGAGAAGTCCTGCACCCCGCCATTACCCGCTACAACCGGCTGGAGAGTCGCCCGCGCACCGATAATTTTACCCGGGCCCTGCGCGCCGAGGTACGCGATGCGCTCTGGATGCTCAGCAAGCAATGGCAAATGGGTGAATTTCTGGGCGACGACGCCGGCACACCCGTGTACGCCAAAATTCATGTGGAAGGGCAACGCATCACCAAGTACCAGCCTGAAGGCGATCCCGTTCAGAACTTCGACCTGAACACGCCGCTGGAAGCGACGGTGGAGCGGCGACCAGTGCCTTTCCTGATCGGGAGTCAGCCCATTGCCCTCGACCTGCGCCTGCAGATGGGCCGGCGATGGCTGAAAATGATTCCGCCCTCGGCAGCCCAGCATTTTCGCGATCAATATCCTATCGTTGCGCCGGACCCTTCGAAGAAAGAAGAGGCGGCCGTTTGTGCACATGCAGAAGTCTGGCAACAGTTCAAGGCCGTTGCAGGCAGAGCCATGGATGGGGCAGCCCTGTATTTGTATCTGAAAGAAAACACCCTTCATCTCGACTCAGACAATATACCGGCCCTTAAAGCGACCGAAAAAGATGCCGCCGATGCAGCCGGTCCGCTTTTCGTCGCGTGGTTTGAAAAGTTGTATTTCCAGCCCCAACCCGAAGAGGGCGACGCCTGGCAGCCGGAACGCCTGGAATACCAGTTTGCCTGTGCAGTACCCGACGGAAAGGGCGGAGAAAAGGTGCTGACCGCAGAGGAATACTACCACGAGCGCCTCGACTGGTACAACTTCGACTGGGATAAAAGTCGTCAAACGCTCGGTGAGGCGCCATTGCCGGCCCCTGAATCACCGGTAGAGAAGAAATACACGACCCAGACCTTCATTCCCACACCGGTGCGTTTCAACGGCATGCCCGATACACGCTGGTGGGCTTTTGAAGACGGAAAAACAAATTTCGGCGACATCAAGCCCGGCACAACAGACCTGGCCAAACTGCTGCTGATCGAGTTCGGGCTGGTATATGCCAACGACTGGTTTATCCTGCCCTATACCGTTCCATCCGGCTCGGTACTGAATATCAGAGGACTGGCTGTCACCAATACTTTCGGCGAACGCTACTGGATCGATGCTGCCGGTCGCGGCTCCGACGAATCGTGGCAGCGCTGGAATATGTACAGCCTGAATATCAAAGGCCATCAAAACGAGGCGGCCGACCTCACCCTGCTCGTGCTGCCCACCGTGCCGAAAATACAGGAAGGCCAGCCCCTGGAAGAGATCGCGCTCATCCGGGATGAAATGTCGAATATGGTATGGGGTATCGAAACCGCGGTGCCGCTGGCACATGGCCGTACCCGCGCCGGCAATGTGGCAGCGGCTGAATTCCTTGCTTTTTTGCAGGGCTTTGTGCCACCCAAAGCCGGTGAAACAGCCTGGAAAGCGCCATTCCGGTACGATATCATGACCACTGTACCGGAAAACTGGATTCCTTTTGTGCCCGAACACGTGCCCGGCAGCAACAGGCAAATCCAGTTGCGCCGTGCCGCCATGCCCCGCTTTTTAAAAGACGAAGACCCGCCCGCCTTCGAACGCGTACGTCCGCGAACCGTACTCCTCCGCGAGGGCTTGGACCAGGGGAAGCCCTACTATATCCATGAAGAAGAGGTAACCAGGGCAGGCATACACGTGTCACAAAGTTTTCAGCGCACGCGGTGGAACAATGGCAAGGTATTTACCTGGCTGGGGGTAAAAAAACGCACCGGAAGAGGCGAAGGGCACAGTGGCCTGGCCTTCGACAGGATTGTGCCGGCAAGGTGATTCGGCATCATCCATTCCACTTTCTCAATTGATTCAACAACGCGGCAAAATCCTTGGGCAGGTCTGCTTTTACTTCGAGTCGTTCGCCGCTGACGGGATGATCTACGCGAAGGCGCGTGGAATGCAGGCTGGTGCGTTCCATGATCGGGCGTTCCTCCTCGCTGTATTTGCCTGATTTGTAAGACTTTCCCTTTATTTCCGAAAGATAAAACGCCGAACGCCGCCCATACAGGCTATCGATGGCCAGGGGATAACCGATGCTTTGGAAGTGCACCCTTATCTGGTGGGTTCGGCCGGTTTTGATCAGCGCTTCAGCGAGTGTAAAACGCCTGAAGCGTTCCACTGCGCGATAGAACGTCAGCGAAGGTTTGCCGGAGTTGGAGATGGTCATTTTCCCCGGAATTGCCGGGTGTTCGCCAATGGGTTTGTCAATTTCACCCTCATCGTGGTGCAATACCCCATCGAGCAAGGCTAAGTAAAATTTATCGGCAGTATGCCGTTCAAATTGCATCGACAGGTGCCGGTGGGCTGCTTCCGTCAGCGCAAAACAAATAACGCCGCTCGTTTCGCGGTCGAGGCGATGCACCACAAATACTTTCCCAAAACGACGCTCCAGCAGTCCAAGAAGGCTGTTTTTGTTTCCCGAGCGATCAGGAATGGTCAGCAGGCCTGCAGGCTTGTTCACGACGAGCAGGTGTTCGTCTTCGTAGAGGAGGTCGGGTGCAATCATGGTATGGTTATGTCATTCTTTAATTCGTCATTTCGTCACTCGTCATTTGTCATTTCGTCATTCGTCATTCGTCATTTCGTCATTTCGTCATTTGCAGGGAGCATCGTTTTATTTCAACGGAAGTTTTGAAAACTCCCTTATACGGCGGAAATAATGCGCAATGATGATACTTCCCGGATAAATGCCTTGCCGGCGGGAAGGTCTGAATTTATACCGGTCGATCAGCTCGGCATTCGCCTTGCGCTTGCGTACCGTTAGGCTGAAGTTGCGGTAGAAAGAGACATGAGCAAGGATGATTGCGCCGATTGCCCTGAACTGACCCTTGGCAGCAAAGCGGGCGCCCGCCAGACCATCGAGCAACAAGCGAGCCGGTATGAGCCACAGCAGTTTGCGGAAAGGCTTGTTTTTCAGCAGTGAATACAGGCTGTTCCTGAAATTGAGAAATACTTTCCGGGGACTTTCGTATTCCAGCGTACCGCCCCCGAGGTGATACACCACTGATTGCGGAATACACCAAACCGAATACCCGGCGCGCTTCAGCCGCCAGCACAGGTCGATCTCTTCATTGTGTGCAAAATAATCGCCATCGAAGCCGCCAAAGCAATGGTACAGTTCGGCGCGTATAAAGAAGGCTGCGCCGGCAGCCCAGAAACATTCCTGCGGCTGATCGTATTGCCCGGTATCGGCTTCCCGATGGTGAAAAATCCGCCCGCGACAAAAAGGATATCCCAGGGCATCTATCCACCCGCCGGCAGCACCGGCATATTCGAAACGCGTTTTTTCCTGCCAGGCCAGAATTTTAGGCTGGGCAATGGCTATTGTCGGATCGGCCTGCATGGCGGCCAGCACGGGCTCAATCCAGCCGGGCGTCACTTCCACGTCTGAGTTGAGGATCACATAAATATCGGCCTGAATCTGTTTCAAGGCCTGGTTATAACCCTCCGCAAACCCGAAGTTTTGTTGCAGATCAAGCACTTGCACCTGCGGGTAATGCTGCTGTAAAAACGATACAGAGTCGTCGGGAGAGCCATTATCGGCTACAACGATCCGCGCGCCGGGACTGTTGGCCAGCACCGAAGGCAGGTATTGTTCCAGGTGCCGGCGGGTATTGTAGTTCAGGATGACGACTGCGACGGTAGACGGGAGACGGGAGACGGTGGACGGGAGACGGGATGCATCGTCTGCGGGTTTTTCAGGTTGTTCTGTTGAGAAATCTTGCTCCCGTCTCCCGTCTCCCGTCTCCCGTCCACCGTCTCCCGTCAACCGTTGAAGAATCTCTTTCTTGTCTGCTTCAATTTGTTGCTGAAGCGCCTGGAGGTCGCCGAGTTTTTTATCCGGCCGGATAAAATCAATCACTTCGACGGCCAGGTCATGGTCGTACAGGTCGCCCTGAAAACCGATAATATGCAACTCTATGCTTTGCCTGGCCGTATCTCCTTCTATCGTCGGGCGGTTGCCGATATACAACATGGCATTTTGCTGCCCGATCAATGTTCTGGCGGCGTATATACCGTTGGGCAGCACCAGTTTGTAGGGGTCTGCAATCTGGATATTGGCGGTAGGAAAGCCGAGGCTCCGGCCAATTTTTTTTCCGGAAACCACTTTCCCTGAAAAGAAAAAAGGATATCCCAGCAGCCTGTTGGCCAGGGCCACATCGGACGCGTCGAGCGCCCGGCGGATTTTTGAAGAACTGACGGCAATCTCGTCCACTTCCTGAGCCGGAATCTCCACTACCTCAAATCCTTCATCCGTTTCATACTGCTTCAAAAATGCGATGTTGCCTTCCCGGTTCGCGCCAAAGCGATGGTCGTACCCAATTACGATATACCTGGGGTGAAATCTTGCTATCAGGAAATCCTCTACATACCGACGCGCCTCCTGTCCGGCAAATTCGAGGGAAAACGGAACAACGACAATATTATCGATCCCGCAGGATTCGATGAGGGTAATTTTTTCAGATGTAGAACTCAGCAGTTTGAAAGATTGGTCGTTCGGTTGCAGTACGGTCCGCGGGTGGGGGTCGAATGTAATGACCACGCTTTCGCCTCCGCAGGCGCGGGCAAGAGTCCGTACTTTATCCAAAATCCGCCGGTGCCCGGTATGTACACCGTCGAACGATCCTATGGTGACGACAGTGTTGCGGAACGGCGGCAATGCATTCAAATCATTAAATACCCGCATAGGGCGCAAAGATAGAATTTGGGAACAGGGAACATACAGGATTAAAGTTTAAAGGGTGGTGCTGGAATTGCATTGCACAAACGACGGGTAACGGTTCAATTAAAAACGGCGATTTTGCACGTGTTCATACCACCCGGCCACAATGCTTTAACAAAATATATACCATCCTGAAGGTAAGGAACGGAGAGGCTGCCGCTTTGTCCGTTCCAGTTCGAGTCCAGGGACCCGCTGAAACACAATGCGCCCTTTTCATCCAGTATTTCTACCGCAATTCCGGACTGCCGGCAATCGGCAGCGGTGAAGTGCAGCTGCCGGGCAGGGGCATCGTACCAACACCCGAAATGGCAACCCGATGGCGCGTTAGTGCCCACGGTATTCTGAAAATCTGCCGTAGCCCAGTCGCCGTGTTGTATCCCGGCAAGTTCGGCAGCAGCGGCAAGTGTTGCCTTAACCACGTTCGACATAAAGGTGAAATTCAGTTTTCCGTCGAGTGTATCCTGCGGTGTGTGGTAGCAGTGATTGCGAAAATCGGCGCCGTCGGTAATCATAAGCGCGGGCCTGGACGACAGCCAGAAGGGGGCGTGGTCGCTGCGGAGCAAATCGGGAGCAATCTGTCCGTTGCCAAATACCACTAGCGGAATAACTTTCAGATCGGGGACGTACTGCTGGGCTGCGGTGGTAAACAGCAGTCCCAGTGGCGCCGAGTCGGTATTGGCCACATTGGTAATGAAATCGCCGCGGTACTGGTTCGCCACGATCTGGCTGGTAGCGTCGGGAAACAACAGGTCGAAACCCGGCGGCACTTCCTGGGTGTTGGGCTGGTCGGAGTAATAACCGATCATTTCGAAATTGAACACTCCCTCGATTTGTTCGGAGGGTGGAATTCCGGTAGAAACATAATTGATACTGCCACGCAGGCCGTCTTCTTCCATATCGAAACCAATATACCGGAGTGTCTTTTTGGCGGGATAACGACTTAGCAACCGTGCAATTTCCATCATCCCGACCGTCCCGCTACCGTTGTCGTCGGCGCCGGGAGCATTGTTGACGGTATCGTAGTGCGCGTCTACGATAACCACCTTGCCGGCTTCGGCGGTGCCGGCCTGTGTACCGAAAATGTTGCGTCCGGTGGCTGACAGATACGTGAACGTTTTTTCTTCCAGGGGCAATCCGAGACTTGTAAAATGATTCCGGAGCGAATCGCGCACGGCATTCAGGTGGGCGAGCCCGGTGTTGCGGTGCCGGATACCCTGCACAAATTCCAGGTCGGCTCGAATACGGGTGCTGTCGACCAGTCCGACCAGTTCCTGCAAATCGACATCCTGCTTGTCGTCGGCTACCAGCCGGACGGTAAAGGCGTTCTGCAAGGCGGCAAGGGCACTGATATCAACCGTAATGTTGCGGGCGATTCCAGGCGCTACAGGAAACCCTATATCGCCGACCGGCTGCGGGAGCAACCCGGTGAGGGCATAGGTTTTGCCGCCATCATTTGAAAGCTCGAGCGAAATTTCAAGCGGATCGTTCTCGGCGTCTTCGACATCGTAGGTGAGGGTAAGTGTTTGATTCACCCAGTAGGCATCGGCGATCAGGTTTGAAATGGCAGGCCGTTGGTTTTGGGCGAACAATCCGCAGGAAATCAGTGTCAAGGCCGCAGGCAGCAGGAAGTATCTCATAACAGGCAGGTTTAAATTCTTGGGCTAAAAATACAAAAGGCACGCCTTGAGCGTGCCCATTGTAACAAACAAAACCAACTAAAAAACCTGCTTATGATTTTCTTCATCCCCGAAACTTGCTTCCGGGCGGAAGAAGAGGTGTTTTGGATAACAACCGAATAAAAAACGGAGGAGTAGGCAGAAACGCTGCCGGGGTTTGAAAAAAAAATTATCAGGAGGCACAAATATCTGACAGGACAGCCCCGAATCGTGTGAACGACCCGGGGCTGCGCTTTTGTGTTCCGCTTAGGTTGCGTTAGTTTTCCACCAGATAAGCCTCCGGGAATCCATTGGCGCGCACCTTCTCTTTGTCGCGGTTTGCTGCGGTTTGGGTTTCGTAGCCCGACAGCAGAATGGCGGTGAGTCCGGTTTTGCCAATCGGTCTTTTCTCCACCATCCCATCCACGCCTGCTGCTTCCAGCGGGCCGGCATCGAACCTGTTGGGATCGGCAAGGGCGCAGAGGCGAATCGAGTATTTTCCGACGCTGCTTTTGGTCTGCGTGGTTGAGTAAACCGTAGGCGCAAGGGCGGCTTTGCTTTCGACAGCCGGGGCTACCTTGGGCGCCACCATAAAACCTTTAATGCTTTCATCGGTCGCTACTTCGGTAACGATGATGGCGTCTTTAAATCCGCGTTTCACGGCTTCCGCCTGGGCGCCTTCGGCGTCGTTGTATTTAGGCCAGACCCCGAGACGCATCTTTAAGGAGCCGTTTTTCGATTTGCTGTACACATTGCCCACATCCGACAACGCGGCATAGTCGCTGATAGCGATGGGGTTGTCAGGCGAGAAAGAACCCAGTTGAACAGCGTAGCAAATATCCGAATTCTGGACTACGGCAGGGGTTGTGACACCTCTGGCTGCAGATGCGGTGCTGTACTGGGTTGGGGCGGTCGAAACAGGCGCTCCCCCGATGATCAGGCCTTTATCTGCACCGCGTTCTTCCACGATAAAGGCGCCTTTAAACTGCGGTGTTTTATTGACCTCTTTCAGTTTTTTCGACGCTTCATCCTTGGTCGGGAAAATGCCGAGGCGCACCTTGTTCAGTTTATCCTCCGATTTCACGTAGAGGTTGCCGTGTTTGGCGAGGGGTTCATACTGCCGGGCGCTATTTTCGTCGAGTTTATCGGGCGATGCCGCCAGTTGAATGGAGTACCCGTTAAACTCGGGCTCAGGCACGGGTTGCTGGATGGGTATGAGGGTTGTCGTTTGCCGTTGCGTGGCAGTACTGTATTGAGTGGGCGTTTCATTGGCAAAAATCCGGCTGGTCTGGGTATTGGAATACACCACCGGTTGATTGGTGGAATACACGACCGGCTGATCGGTGGAATACACGACCGGCTGATCGGTGCGCTGGACCGACGATGTCGTGCCGGCGCCGGCCGGCTCGAGAAATACGGTCGCCATTTCGTTACCGGTGCCCGGCAATCCGGGGCGGGCCGTCAGTTTGGCCACCTTGTATCCATCGTGGGAATACTCAATGTCATAGTTGTTGAGCGGCGTGAGCATCAACGCGTATTTTCCCTGTACATCCGTAGAAGTCTGGATCACCTTTCCGCCGTCTTTGAACTCTATGACAGCGCCGTAGAGCGGCTGGTTGGTGCGGGCGTCGAGTACCTTGCCCGAGTATTCCTGACGGCTGTCCAGCCCCATCGACACGATGATATTGTGCATGCCGAATTCCTTGACATCGATGCGGGTCGTTTCATAACCGGTTTTGTTCAATTCTATGACGCAGTCGACCGGTCGGCCGGAAGAGGAGAAATAATATTTCCCGTCGAAGTCGGGTTTGCCCTTTAACCCGGTTGCATTCCATCATATCTACCAAAACACCGGGCACAGGTTTTCCCCAGGTATCCGTTACCAGCAGGCTGTAGCTCTTGATGGAGTAATCGTCTGTGCTGTATATCTGTGGCGCAAGTGCATCGCCGGCGTTGTTGCCGGATGTTGCGAGCGCACGCGGCGGGGCGGTATTGACGGGCAGAAGCGTTGTGCTGCTGCTTTTCGGCACGATCTGCCAGATATCCTCATTGCCGCGGCCGCTGGGGCGCGTACTGGTCAGGTAACCGACATTCTGCTGTGCATTAAATATAAAGCCGTAATCGTCGTAGGAGGAATTGATCCCGGGGCCAAGATGAAAGATATTGCCGATGGTCTCTTTGCCCAGTTCGGCGCGGAACACATCAAGGCCACCCAGGCCGCTGTGCCAGTCGGAAGAGAAGTACAGGTCTGTACCATCGTAGAACGGCGTCACTTCATTGCCGGGGGTGTTAAGCGGCGCTCCGACGTTGCGCGGCGTGCTCCATTCGCCGTTCACCAGGTTGGATACATAGATATCCCAGCCGCTGCCACCGGTTGTGCTGTTGGGGTTATTAGAGGCAAATATGAGCGTATTACCGCTGGGAGAAAGGCATGGAAAACCGGTCGCAAAACCCGATCCGTTGTAGGGAAATGCCTTCACGTTCGCCCATTCGCCGTTGACCACATCAGCGGTGTACAGGCTCATGTTGACGCCTTTTTCGGCGATCTGGCGGGTGCCGTTGATAAAATTGTTGCGGCAGAAAGCGGCCCGTTTACCGTCGGCGGAGTAGGTGACCGGGCCTTCGTTGTAATTGTTCTGAAGGTCGCCGCGCAGGAAAGCCGGTTTCTGGAGGTAGCCGTTTTCCGGGTTGCGCTGGGTGACGAACAGCTGGTTGTTGGCGCTGCCGGACCAGTCGGTAGCCGACTGCGACTGCGTTTTCCGCACAATATCGGTGCGTGCGGAGCTGTACACGAGCCGGTTGTTCAGGAAGGCCGGTCCGAAATCGGCAGCCAGCGTATTCAAGGGTTCATTTTTTGCCACATACAGGGGATCTTTCGAGGCATTGCTGATGGCAAAATCGCACATATCAGCATAATGCCGCCCGATCTCCTGGGTTTGGGCATCCATGGCGGCGTATTCAAGGAATTGTCGCCTGGCCTGTACATAATCCCCTTTCATCATGAGCGCTTTGCCGTAACGCAGCTGCACATCCGAGTCGGGACGGCGCTGCTGTACGGCGCGCGCATACCAGGAAAGCGATTCTTCCGGCTTGTTCAGCTGGAAGTAGCAATCGGCAACCCTGGCGAGGGCATGGGCGTTATTGGCGTCTTTATCCAACACCTGGGTATAGGTTTTAAGGGCCAGATTGTACGCATAAAGGTCAAATTGTTTGTCGGCTCGCTGTAAGTCCTCCTGTATGGAAGATTGGGCTGAAAGCCAGTTGGCGGCGCATAAAAACGCCAGTGCCAACCACCCTGCACGAGAAGTCGTGTTCATAGCAGTATGGTTTTAAAAGTAAAATACAGTTTTTGATGAACATCGCGTGTCTGCTCATGCTGAGGGAGCAATGGCAGTACACCCAAGTTACTGGCAAAAACGGATGAAAAAACATCCTTATTGCCATACCTGGCATAGTGGAGAGACTATCTTTTGATAGAGGGACGCTGCAAATGTATGGAGTTTAACAATACGGCGCTATATCTTTTGGTATTGATTTTCAGGGGAAAACAAAAAAGAGAGGGGTTTAGGGCGGGAATACGGCCAAAAATGCCACACAACCCGCTCTAAACCCCTCTGGATTTATGCTTTAACTCCCAATCAACCTTTACTTTCCACCGCCGTTGCGGTAAATATACTTTTCGATATCGCGCCATTCGGCAGACGCCTGGTTGGGAAAATCACGGCGCAGGCGTTCGTACGCTTTATTGGCCGCTTCTTTATTGCCCTGATAATCGTTGAGCATGCCCAGTTTTTTCAGGTAGTATGCCGCGATGACGTCACTTTTTGTTGCGCCGGCTGCTTTTTCGTACAGGTCGAGGGCTTTGCCATAATCTTCCTTCTCGGAGTAGCAGTCGCCGAGGGCGCCGTATTTCATGGCGGGCAGCAAATCGCCTTCCGGGTCAAAATCTTCCAGGTACTTGATGGCGCTGTCAAATTCGCCGAGGCGGAGGTTGCAGATACCGGCGTAATAGTTGGCTGAATTGCCTGCGGGGGTACCGCTGTATTTATCCGCCAGGGCCACGAAGCCGTCGAAGCCGCCGCCGGGGTTATCGAGGGCGAGCCGGAAAGAATCGCGCTCAAATTGTTGCTGTGCATGCCACATGGACGCCACCGCTTCTTTCTGCTTGGGCGCTATGATCATGTTGTTATAGAGCCACCATCCGCCGAGTGCGAGCACGATCGCGCCTACGGCATAAAGTATCAGGTTCGGATTCTGTTCCCAAAACGGGCGTGCGGGAGCCGCGCTTATTTCCTGTACTGTCGTTTCTTCCGCCTGAGAGACTTTACGTTTTGCCATTGTTCAGTTCAAAAATTAACAAGTTTAGACTTTCCTTTTCAAAAAGGCGGGCAAAAGTACGCAAAGTTTGATTTTGTGAAGGCCTGTGGGGAAAAATTGTTCAGCGAACGGTTATTTCCCCACAAAAATCCTTTGGGTGAGGTGTTTATCGCCTGAAATCACGGAAACGGTGAACACATATACATCGCAGTTCAGCCCATCTCGGCCCAACCCAAACTCTTGTATATCTCCACCTGCTGCTCCGGCCCGATCAGCCCCCTCGGTATCTCAATCCGGGCATCCTTGAGTCGGCGTTGAAAAGTACGCAGGCTGAAGCCCATGGCATCGGCAATTTCTTTTTGTATCGCGCTCTGGTTTCAGGATTGGAGGCCGTGTGTGTAAGTGACTTTGTCATGCTGAAGGTAGTTTTGTGTTTCGATTAATTGTAAAATGCTTTGACAAAGTTGACTCATGATTACAGGCCATTCAACTACACTTTTCCTGGATTTTCCACAAGGCGGATGCATAATATCCCTTTCATCAACAAAAATCCGCCGTCCAGGTTATGTTCTGGACGGCGGATTGGAGCAGGTAACGTATGGCTACCCGGGTATCAGCTCTTTTCCAGCCACCCCAAAGCCTCATACACCAATCGCTGTTTGGAGGGACTGATCAAGCCCCGTCCAACTTCCAGTTGCGCGCCTTTGATCTGGCGCTTGAGGGTGCTCAGACTGACGCCCATAATGTCGGCCATTTGTTTTTTGTTGACTGCGTAGGGCCTGACAAGGTCGGGAGCCGGTGTTTTTTTTGTGTTTTGATACATGACAATCAGTTTTTATGTGTATGTATGAAGGGATTAAAAGTTATCTACTTGTAGAGGGTCTCTGAAATTTTCACTGCAAGAAGCAATATTGGAGCGCACGCCGCCTTCCACAGTTTTTCAGGTTTTTCCGAAAAATGCGGCCCCGGCATAGACACAGGAAGTGCGCTGCAGTACAAGACATGCAGCGCACTTCAAATATGTACCAACTTGAGGCTACGGAAAAGTTAAAGGTAATAACTATGTATATTTGACTGATAAGCGTGTTACTTTCTCCTCAGATACGCTATAAAAGCCTGCCGCACGTCGTTCCGCAAATCGCTTTTATCCTTCGGGTCGGCTTTCGATATGCTCAGTATATCCGGGTTCGACGATTTACCGTCGGCGTCGGCCGACGCCTTGAGGAAGTCCATATTCTGCTCGTTGCCGGTGAGCAGGAAATCGGGTAGTACAACACGGTAGTTTTTGGCGTCGTCGAGCGCCTTTCCCGCCACCATCCACTTGCCGGCAGCCTCGTCGCGACTGATGTTGTGCAGTTGGAGGTATCCGCCGTTGGTTTTGTTGCGCAACCCGGCGTCGAGTGTCTTGCGCAGCAGGCCGCGCATCTGCACTTCAGTAATGCCGCCGCCGAAGGGAAGCATGCGCACCACATCAAGTTCGGTAAGTGTACCGCTCAATATGTCGTCTACCCGGATAGAACCGCTGTTGAGGATGGCGCAGTCCGGTTTGGTTCTGGCGACCGACGTCATGGCGGCAGTGATCAACGCTCCCGCTTTGCACTGGGTGTGGCGCACGACTGCTTCGCGGCAGTCGAGCGGTTCGGACAGTTTGGTCACCATTTTTGCCGGGTCGAAGCCTGAAGAGGCCAGCGACTCGTTTTTGATTTGTTCCCATTTGGCCACAACCGCAGCAGTTTCCGGATCGTCGGGAACAGCGGCATTTACACGCCGCAGCGCTGACTTCACCGTGGCTGTTTTGGTGTTTTTGTTGTACCGCAGGGTGTGTACATAAACGGTTTTGGCGTTGGCATCGGCTTTGGCTACGGTAGCCTGTCCCACCTTGTAAATCTGGTTGTCGTGGTCGTGGCCGCCCATGATGAGCGGGATGCCGGGAAGTATGGCTGAAAGTTTTTTGTCTTCGGCTGCATCGAGGTGGGTCAGCGCCGACGACGTCTGCCCTGGATTTCAGGTCTGCGTAATTCTTTCTCGCCGCATCGAAGTAATCCGAATATTCCACCCAGGGTTTGCGTCCGTTATGGATCAGGACGCCGAAAACACCGATGTTCAGCGATGTACCGTCGGCATCATTTATGGTAAATACCTCATTATCGGGACATATTTCCGTACCGCCGTTTCTGTTTTTAAAAAACTGCTGCGTCCAGGTATCGCCCTTCAGCCGCGCATTGGCCGCAAACCAGGTGAAGGTCGACTCATCGAGCCGAGCCTGCAGGTCGGCCAGATCGTCGTAATCAAACTCATGGTTGCCAAACACCACCCAGTTGAGACCAAGGGTATTCAATACATCTACCATCTGTTTGCCCCGGATGCGTTTTCCCTCGTGTTTCAGGGTGCCGATCACCGAAGGACTGATGAAGTCGCCGGCCAGTACGGTAAAGGTGTTGGGGTTTTTGGCCAGCAATTGCTTCCTGATGGTGGCCACACGGGCCAGTCCGCCCGTGTTGTCGGAGAGCGATGGCGATATTTCGTACACATCGTTCATCTGGAGGAACTGTACTTCGATAATCCCGTCGTCGGAAGTGCCTGTCGCCGCCTTTTTGCCGGGATCACAGGAAAAAAGGGTTGTTATCAGGAGGAGGAAAAGAATCCTGGTTGCTTTCATTGCCGATTTCTTTTAGTATTGCAACATTAGCGGAATATTCGCGGCTAATATACAACCCCTCCCTAAACCGCCGTCTTTTGAAAGCCGGCAGCGATCAAAAAGCATCAAATTATGCCTGACTCAAATAACACCACCACACCGCAGTTGCTCTGGAAGCCATCGCCTGAATTGTTAAATGGAAGCAATATGGCCCGCTACCTGGCCTGGATGGCCCATGAGAAAGGCCTGAACTTTGAACGGTACCGGGATGCATGGACCTGGTCGACAGAAAACATTCCGGCATTCTGGCAGAGCCAGTGGGAATACTTTGACATCAAATCCCATTCTCCTTACCGATCTGTACTGGAGGGCGCCGGGATGCCGGGACACAAATGGTTCGACGGCGCAACGCTCAACTACGCCGAGCATGTTTTCCGCCGGAAAACAACCGCACATCCGGCCATCCTTTTTCAAAACGAACGCCAGCCGCTCGGCGAGATGAGCTGGGCCGAACTCGAACGCCAGACCGCAGCCCTGGCCGCCCATCTCAGGAATTGCGGCGTACAACAGGGCGATCGCGTAGCAGCCTACCTGCCCAACTCGCCGCACGCCATCGTGGCTGCACTGGCATGCATGTCCATCGGCGCCATCTGGTCGAGTTGTTCGCCCGATTTCGGCGCGGCAAGTGTGGCCGACCGATTCGTGCAGATCCAGCCGAAAGTGCTGATCGCCGTAGACGGATATACCTACGGTGGCAAACCCTTCGACAAACGCGATACCCTCCGCGAACTCTGCGCCCTGCTGCCTACCGTGGAACAGTTGATATTTATCCCTTACCTCGATGAGCACGCCAAAGCAGATGTCGACAAAAAGGTCGTCGACTGGTCTGCTGCCACTGCAACTGCAACTGCTACTGCTACTGCCACTGCTACTGCTACTGCCTTCGCTCCCCTACCCTTCTCCCACCCCATTTGGGTGCTGTATTCCTCCGGCACGACAGGGGTGCCCAAGGCCATCACCCATTCGCACGGCGGCAACCTGCTTGAACACCTCAAATACCTGCACCTGCACAACGACGTGCGGCCCGGCGAGCGTTTTTTCTGGTACTCCACCACAGGCTGGATGATGTGGAACTTCACCCTCGCTGCCCTGCTGGCAGGCGCGACCATCGTGTTGTACGACGGCAGTCCGGGTTACCCCAATCTTGAAGTCCTGTGGGAACTGGCGGAAAAAGCGCCGATCCACCACTTTGGCACCAGCGCGCCATTCCTGGCGGGATGTATGAAGGCGGGACTCTCGCCGGGCAGGCAGTTCGACCTCCAACACCTGCGCAGCATCGGCTCCACCGGCTCGCCGCTGCCACCCGAAGCCTTCGGCTGGGTGTACGACAACGTCAAGCCCGACGTATGGCTGTCGAGTATGGCGGGCGGCACCGACGTCGTGCACGGCCTGGGTAGGCGGAAATCCGTTGCTGCCGGTGTACCAGGGCGAAATTCAGTGCCGCTGTCTCGGCTGCGCCATGGAAAGTTGGGACGAGGCGGGCCACCCCGTTCCGCCCGGCGAGGTCGGTGAAATGGTGGTCACCCAACCCATGCCGTCCATGCCCGTGTTTTTCTGGAATGATCCCGACGGCTCGAAATACCGGAGCAGTTATTTTGAAACCTACCCCGGCGTTTGGCGCCACGGCGACTGGCTGCAAATCACGGAGCGCGACACCCTGGTCATTCTCGGCCGTTCCGACGCCACGCTCAACCGGCAGGGTGTGCGGATCGGCACGGCGGAAATTTACCGCGCCGTGGATAAAATTCCCGAAATCCGCGACAGCCTGATCATTAACCTTGAACGCGCCGACGGTTCCGACTGGATGCCGCTTTTTGTGTTGCTTGCACCGGGCGCTGTGCTCGACGACGACCTGAAACGCCGCATCGGAAAGGCCCTGCGCAGCGCCTACAGCCCCAGGCATGTGCCCGACGATATTCTCGAAGTACCCGATATTCCGTATACCATTTCGGGAAAAAAGATGGAAACCCCGGTGAAAAAGATACTGCAACGCAAGCCGCTGGACAAGGCTTACAACCGCGACTCCATGCGCAACCCGGAAGCCATGGCGTATTTCATCGAGCTGGCAGACAAACTGGCAAAAGGGTTTTGAACAGGGCGCCTGCTTTTGCTGCAACCTTGTCCGTATGAGGCTGTCTTTTCGGCAAAAGATTCAAATTCAGGCATTCAAAACATCTGTTTTTATGAAATTCCGCTTGCTCTCCCCGGTATTGCCCGCACTGCTCCTGCTGTGCGCCGGCGCATTTGCCCAGACCGGCAACACCACCCGCAGCCTTTCTTCCTTTGATAAAATTGCCGTGTCGGGCGGCTTCGACAAACTCATTCTTAAAGAGGGCGATACAGAGTCTGTCTCGCTGGAGGTCACAGGCATCGATGCAGACAAGATCGAGACGGAAGTAAAAGGCAACACGCTCAAGATCGGGATGAAAAAAGGGCGCTATCACAATTACAAGGCAAACCTCACGGTGACGTTCCGCAGTCTCAAAGAAATTTCCAGCAGCGGTTCGACAGATATTGAAGTCAAATCCGCGATTAAAGGCGAACTGTTTGCATTTCACGGCTCGGGATCGGGCGATTTCAAAGGCTCCTTCGACGTAAAAAAACTGGAAATTGCCCTGTCGGGCAGCAGTGACATGACACTGGAAGGCAAGGCTGAGCAACAGGACATCGCCATTAGCGGCTCCGGCGATATCGATGCATCCGACCTGAAGGGCAAGGAAGCCAGTGTGGCCATCAGCGGCTCCGGCGATGTAAAACTCAATGTCAGCGGTTCCATACATTCTTCAGTATCCGGATCGGGCGACATCAGCAACAACAATTAGTCTTTTCAGACATAAAGAAGCGTTTGTAGTCCAATTTCGTGGGGCGTAGCCGTATGGTTGCGCCTCATTTTTTTTGATCTTGCACAGGAAAGCCTTTGCGAGCCGGCAAGGGCAGTTACATTTGCCTCCCGATGAAAAGCAGCCTTGTTATAGCCGATTTTCTTGACGCGTGCCGCGAAAGGGTATTGCTCGACGTGCGCTCACCCGGCGAATACGAACACGGGCACATCCCCGGCGCACTGCCATTTCCGCTGTTCAGCGATGAAGAACGCGCTGCCGTGGGTACCCTGTACAAGCAAAAAGGCGGCGAAGCCGCAATGGAGCTCGGTCTGGAATTCGTCGGCCCCAAAATGGCTGATTTTGTGCGCCGGGCGCGCCAGTTGGCGCCCGAACGCCGGCTGGCCATTCATTGCTGGCGCGGCGGACAGCGGAGTGGCAGCATGGCCTGGCTGCTCCGGCAGGCGGGATTAGACGTGGTAACGCTTGAAGGCGGCTACAAGGCCTACCGCCGGTATGTACTCGAAACTTTTGAACAGACGCCGCTGAAAATTGTCATACTCGGCGGGCGTACCGGGACGGGTAAAACAAAAATCCTGCATTGTTTGCGCGATATGGGGGAGCAGGTCATCGACCTGGAGCAGCTGGCCCATCACAAGGGGTCTGCATTCGGGTTTATCGGCGAGGCGCCGCAGCCCCAGGTGGAACAATTTGAAAACGAACTGTTTGACGTGATTCGCGCGCTCGATCCCGGCAGACGGGTGTGGATCGAAAACGAAAGCCACAGCATCGGCCGGGTTTTTATCCCCGACGGGCTCTGGCGCCGTATGAAAACCGCACCGCTGTGGAACGTCACAATCCCGGAAAATGCACGTATTGAAAACCTGCTCGCCGATTATACCCTGACCGACAAGGCCGATCTCGAAAAGGCGTTTCTGAAAATCGGGAAAAAACTCGGTGGGCAGCACCTGAAAGCGGCGCTCGAAGCACTCGACCGCGATGATTTTGCCGAAGCGGCGCGTATCGCCCTGCGGTATTACGACAAGACCTACCAGTTCGGTCTCGACAATAATCTTTCGCCCGATATCCGGAAACTGGCGTTCGATTCGGGCGATGCAGAAAAAATTGCCCGTTTTTTGGTAGAAAATATATAGATTTGCCTCATTCCTTTAATCCGCTCGCAGCATAAGACGCCTGCATTATTTAATCCAGATGTTCACGGCAGCGCCAGTTTGCTGCCAGTTGTTCACCCAAATATCGGTTACCATGCGCTGTTTGCTGTTCATCGGCCTGTGCCTTATTTCCTTTTCAGGGCATTCTTCCGCCATCCGCTACGAAATCACCCCGCTTTTTCCCGAAAATGATGTGCCGTACCTGCAGGTGCGCGTGTTCCTCAGCGGGGAAACCGACGGCGCCACGGAATTCACCATACCTGACCGTTTCGGCCCTGCCGATCAACTGTTCCAGTGTATCCGCAACCTGCGTTGTACTTCCGCCTCCTGTACCCTGGTAGTCAACAAGTCACTGAGCCGGTTCGCCGTGCACCATCCGGCGAATGCAGCGGTCGAAATACAGTACGAAGTCATCCAGGATGTGGCCGGGGAAACCCTGACTACCGAAACCGCTTTTAGACCGCTTATCCGACCCGATTTCTTTTACATCCTGGGCAGCGCGCTTTTTGTGACGCCGATGTTTGGAGAAGGAAGCTGTGCGGTGACGCTGGACTGGCGCGGCCTGCCTCCTGACTGGCAGATCCACAACAGTTTCGGAACGGGACAACACGTGCAGCATTTTCAATTTTCAAAGTCGCGACTGATCGAATCGGTATTTATGGGCGGTCATTTCAGGGTGCTGGAGACCAGGGTCCGGAACAGCCCGGTATACCTTGCTATCCGGGGCGACGACTGGCCGTTCTCCGATACCCAGTTGCTCGAAATGCTACAGAAAACAGTTACAACCCAGCGCGCCTTCTGGCAGGATTGGGAGATCCCCTACTTCACCGTCACGCTGATGCCGCTCGACTTGCGCCCCGTCATGTCGGCCGGTTCGCAATACCGGTCTACCGAGTACCTCGGAACCGGCCTGCGCAACTCCTTCGCTGCATTCGTCACGCCATCGCCCGACCTGGATGTTACCAACCTGCGGCACCTGTTCAACCACGAAATGATGCACAACTGGATTGGCAACAGGATACGCAGCGGCGGCGGGCCCAACGACATGCGTTTCGGCTGGTTCAGCGAAGGGTTTACGGAATACTTTACCTACAAGAATATGCTGAACGGCGGCTTCATCACACCCGATGAATACGTGGAAACCATGAATCGGGAGTTTTTCAAGCGGCTGTACTCGTCGTCCCTGGGAGAAGAACCGAACAGCCTGGTCTCGGCCGGCTTTTTCGATAGTCGCGAAAAATCGGATATCGTTTACAAGCGCGGATTTGTGTTTGCCTTTTACCTCGACAACGCCATAAAACAGAGCAGCGGCGGGGAGCAAGGACTGCATCAGTTCATGCTCGATCTGCTCGACTATTACGCTATCCGGACACGGGACCTGCTGTCCAACTTCGATTTTTTTGAAGTAAAACTGAGCGAGTACCTCCAGGAGGAATCCGCCCCTGCTCCGGCAATACATCCAGGAGGGCAAGCGTATTTCGCCCGGCACGTATGCACTGCCCGATTTTTTGAAAATGGAAACGGATCAGAACGGCGCCCCTTTCATTTACCTCGACAAAACAACGCCGGGGTGGGAAGAAGGGCTCAGAAAATAGGCCTTTCCCGGCGGCGCGGTGCCGACACGATATTTCCGGAATGTGGAGAATATGGTACCTTTGGATGCCCGGAAAACAGACACTAACCATTTTCAACCGTTCGTATATGCATTATCATGTGCTTGGAAAAGTACCGCCCAAACGCCACACCCAATTCCGTAAACCCGACGGTTCGCTGTACCACGAAGAGTTGTTCAGCACGGAAGGATTCAGCAACAATTATTCGCTGTTATACCACTGCAATGCCCCCACCCAAATCGTACAGGTAGGCGAGCCATACAGCGTAGCGCCCAGGGTCGTACACGACAAACAACTGAAACACCGCTGCCTGAAAGGATTCCAGGTCGAACCCGAAGACGATTACCTGCAATCGCGCAAAGCCGTCCTGGTGAACAACGACTGCAAGATCATTCTCGCCGCGCCGCGGAACAGTATGACCGGCTATTACTACAAGAATGCCGATGCCGATGAGGTGATTTTTGTGCACGAAGGCACGGGTACCCTGCGCACCATGTACGGGTCGTTGCCGTTTGATTACGGCGACTACCTGGTGATCCCGCGCGGCACAACTTACCAGCTCGAGTTTGACCAGACAAAAAACCGCCTGCTGATTGTAGAGAGCTATGGCCCGATCACGACACCGAAACGGTACCGCAACCACTACGGCCAGTTGATGGAGCACGCACCATTTTGCGAACGCGACATCCGGAAGCCCGTCGACCTGGAAACCCACGACGAACACGGCGATTTCCTGTTCTATATCAAAAAACAGGACAATATCTATCCCTATCACTACCTCAACCACCCGTTCGACCTCGTAGGCTGGGATGGCTTTATCTATCCATTTGCCTTCAGCATACACAATTTTGAACCCATTACCGGTCGCCTGCACATGCCGCCGCCCATTCATCAGACCTTTGACGGGCATAATTTTGTGATCTGCTCGTTTGTGCCGCGCATGTATGACTACCATCCGCTGTCTGTCCCTGCGCCTTACAACCACTCCAACATTGACTCCGATGAAGTACTCTATTACGTCGACGGCGATTTTATGAGCCGCAAACACGTCGAACGTGGCATGATCACCCTGCATCCCGGCGGCATTCCGCACGGTCCGCATCCCGGAACTGTTGAAAAAAGCATCGGCGCCAAAGAAACACACGAGCTGGCGGTCATGGTAGATACCTTCCGGCCGCTGCTGATGACGGAGCACGCCACAGGCATCGAGGACCCATCCTATTATCGATCCTGGATACCCGATACGGCTCCGACGAACGGGATGCACTGACGCACGGGAAAAATTGTGGAGCGTTTGGAAAACAAGAGGGGTTTGGAGTATTCAGAGTGTTTCATTACATTGAAAACCAATGCCTTGAAACACTCTGAATACTCCAAACCCCTCTTAATCTTCTGCCGGCCTCTTTGCTGCTTTAGTGGCTGCCTTTGGCTGCGGGCTGTTCTTTGCCCCGCACTTCACCCGAAATTTCGAGGAAGGTTTCGCTTGGGTTTGTATTGGCAGTGACGGTCACGCGTTTGCTTTGCGCGCCGGGTTTGCCTTTTGAGTTGAACTCAACCTTGATCTCGCCCGAACCGCCCGGAGGTACCGGTTCTTTGGGCCAGGTGGGTACCGTGCATCCGCAGGAGCCCTTTGCATTGCTGATGATCAGCGGCTCTTTACCCGTGTTTTTGAATTTATACACGTGTTTTACCACTTCCCCTTCGTCTACAACACCGAAGTTGTATTTATCGGCATCGTACTGGATCGTGGTGGTCGGACCACTGGAGACCGTTGCATTGAGGTTGGTACCGGGGATATTGCCGGCGGTTGCCGATCCGGTAGCGGCGGCATTGCCGGCGCCGGCCGATGAAGAGAATGCGGAGGAGGCTGATGCCGACTCGCGAATCTTGTCGCCTTCAGATTGCCCGAACCAGTTTTTGAAGCCGCCTCCAAAGAGGTTAGCCAGCAACAGGATGGCCAACAGAGACAACAAGCCAATCTGGATCTGTTTATTTCTTTCCATTGTTCAAAGTATAAAGTGGTGAAAGTTTGGAATGAGAATCGCGCTTTTGGTCCGGCAAAATTACGCCTTTCATAAAGCGTCAAGATTGGTTTGCAAATGATTAACACCGAACCGGCCGGGCGCCGTTGATGAAAAACAAAAGCCCCGGCACATTTGCCGGGGCCGATAACCAAATCAAACTTTCTGTGAAGTTTAGTCACGCCCTCCTGGTTTCTCCATGAATTTCGCGAACAAATACGCCGGCAATCATTTAACAGCGCTGCGATGGAGTTGGGATGCGACTAAAATTACGTTCCGGTTTGGTATCAAAATATCGTTAAATGTTCTTGTTTTGTGGTGCTTCGGATGCATAAAAATGATCGGAAACAACATACTGCCCCAAAGACGGGAAAAAATCAGGAAAGTTGCAGTTAAATCGCCGGGTTGCCGGTTTTAACATCCGGAAAGCAGAAAATGACCGCCGAAAGGAATGGAGTAAAACGAAAAAAGCCCCGCTGTTGCGAGGCCTTTCGAGTCTGTTGAGGAGGGGGGTAAAAATCGGTTGCCAGGAATTGGACTTGCGGGATTATGGCTTCAGAGCCTGGTGGTATATCTTTAACACTGTCGGGTTTTGGTCCTGGATTAGTGTCGTTCGGGAGGTATGATGTTTAAACGCCGGGGCGATGGAAAGTCACATATTATTTTTTCAATTTGCAAATTATTTGCAATCGTTCGACAATCGTTTAACAACTGCGGCTGTATACGTCGATTCCGCCGTCTCAACCCTGCTGGTTACTTTTGCGCCGAACATTCCCGAATTGTAATGCAATCTATCCTGAATGGCCTGCGCGCTTTACCTGTCCGGTACCTGATGTCCGGCATCCTGTTGCTTTGTGTTCCCGCCTTCCTGGTCAATTTGGGAATAGCGGCATTTATCGGCGACGAAGCCATACGCGCCTGGGTGGCGCTGGAAATGGATATTTCCGGCAACTATTTTGCCACCACCATGCACGGCGCGCCGTATATCAACAAGCCGCCTTTGTTCAACTGGCTGATTCTGGTCGCTACAAAGTTTTGGGGCGGTTTCGATGAGATGCCGTCGCGGCTGATCACGGTGTTTTTCCTGGCGGTATTCGGCTGGACCATCTTTCGGAGCGTCCGGCGACATTTTTCCCCTGAACTGGCCTTTCTCGCAGCCGTCACTACCCTGACTAGCGGTCGCATCCTGTTCTACGATTCGATGCTGGGGCTGATCGATACCACTTTTTCCTGGGTGATGTACCTCTTGTTCATGACCGTTTATTTTTTCGGGAGAAAGGAACAATGGCTGCGACTGTTTATCAGCAGTTACCTGCTCATGGCTGCAGGGTTCTTGTTGAAAGGATTTCCGGCCATGGTTTTTCTCGGACTGACACTTGCAGCGGCCCTGTTCTTTTTCAACCGGTTACGCCTGTTGTTTTCCTGGAAACACCTTGCGGGAATGGGCGTCGGGGCGAGCCTGCTTGGGCTGTACCTGTCGGCATACGCGCAATACCGTCCGCTGGAGGAACTGATCCCCAACCTGCTGCACGAATCCGTAAAACGAACGGCCGTCCAGCGCAGTCCGCTCGAATCAATCGCCCACCTGTTCACCTTCCCTTTCGAATCGGTATACCATTTCCTTCCCTTTTCGTTGCTGTTGCTCTTTTGGTTGAACAAAAACCTCTGGCAACGGATTCGGAGCAACCCGTTCGTTTATTACAATTTCATCATCCTGGCCGCCAACCTGCCGGTTTACTGGACTTCCTCGCAAGTGGTACCGCGCTACCTGCTGATGTTCATCCCGCTGTTCAATGTGATCGGGCTGTACCTCATGGAACAGGAGGCTTCGGAACGGTCGTGGCGCTTCCGCAGTTTTTATTACCTGCTGGGAGGGATTCTGGCCATCAGTCCGGTAGCCGTCGCGGCGACGCCTTTTTTGGCCGACGTACACCTGTGGCCCATGGTCCGGCCGCTTTCCATCGGTCTGGCTGTTGTGCTGGGAGTATTTGCCGTGCTGTATTTTACGGATAAACAGCGTTTTATGTGGTGGTTTGTCGCTGCCCTGCTGGTGGTCCGCATTGGTTTTGATTTGATCGTATTGCCGATCCGGCACCACGAAAACGATATTTCCACTGCCCGGCGTGACGCGATTGACATGGCCGTCAAACACAGGGATCGCCGCTGGTATGTCTATGCAGATTCGGAAACCCGCGAACCGGCCATGTTTTATGCCACCGCCCGACTCGGTTATATTATCGAACGCACCAACGACACCGGCATCCCCAACGCACTGTACCTGGTGAACCTCCGGCAATATCCACATTTTCAGGGGCGATGCCTGGACACCCTGCGGACCGATTACAAGACAACGACACTGGGGTTGTTCGTTCGGGAGTGAACCATTCGGCTATCCGTGTTCCTGCTGGTACCATTCCACAAACCGCCCGACGCCTTCTTCAAGGCTCCGGGCCGGCTGGTACCCGAACAAATCACGGGCCTTCCGGATGTCGGCATGGGTTTGCTCCACATCTCCGGGTTGTTTTTCCAGGTAATTGATCTCCAGACGTCTTCCCAGCGCTTGCTCCAGTGCGTGCACCATATCGAGCAACGTAACC
Source organism: Lewinellaceae bacterium (assembly GCA_016712415.1). Lineage (GTDB taxonomy): Bacteria > Bacteroidota > Bacteroidia > Chitinophagales > Saprospiraceae > M3007. The sequence continues at coordinate 188,276 of JADJRC010000011.1, forward strand.
GGTTGCCCACAGCCGAGGTTGATGATCTCAAAACCCAGGCCGGGCAGGTCCATCACCTGTACGATGCCCGCCACGATGTCTTCCACAAAAGTGTAGTCGCGCCGGGTCAGGCCGTCGCCGTAAAGCGGGATAGACTGGCCGGCCAGCGCCAGTTGGGTAAATTTGTGTATCGCCAGGTCGGGGCGCTGCCGCGGGCCGTACACCGTAAAAAAACGGAGGCAGGCCACTTCCATCGCGTAAAGGTGATGGTAGGTGTAGGCGATCAGTTCACCGCTGCGTTTGGAAGCGGCATATGGTGATATCGGGCTTCCCACGTCGTCTGTCTCCGAAAACGGCATTTTGACCTGATTGCCGTAAATGGATGAAGAGGAGCCGAAAACAAAGCGCCCGACCCCGGCATGCCGCATGGCTTCGAGCAGGCGAACGGTACCCGTAATGTTTACATCCATATACACGCCGGGCTGCTGGATCGAGGGGCGTACGCCGGCCTTGGCGGCAAGATGCACCACAGTATCGACCTGGTTTTCTGAAAAAAGTTTTTCCAGGATTGCCGCATCGCGAATATCGCCCCGGTATAGTTTAAAATGCCTGTGCTCCAGCAATGGGCGCACATGCTGCTCCTTTATCCGGGGATCATAAAAATCGTCAAAATTGTCAAGGCAAACGACCTGTATACCGTTTGCCAGCAGGTATTCGCACAAATGAGAACCGATAAAACCGGCGCCTCCGGTCACTAATATTGTCATAATCAGCAGGTTTTGCGATGCGTGGCCATCATACGGCCTCGCTTTCGGTCGTTTGGGGGTTAAAATCAAGCGCCATGCCGGGCAAGGCAACCGAGGTAGAGATCAGGTAAAACAGGAAAGCAATGGCAACGGCATTTTCCGGATCAACGGATAAAAACGACGCCCCCAGAGAAAAGTCAGTTCCCGCGCGCCCGTGCCGCCGATCGTCAGGGGCAGCATGGCAACTACAGATGAAACGAGGAACAAAAGCGAGTACTCCAGCCAACAGGCGGCCTCTCCCAGGGCCAGTACAATGCCCAGGGTTGCGACAATCTGGGCAATTTGAACGGCCAGGGACAGCAGCATGGCAACACCCCATACCTTGTCCAGTTCGCCGCCGAACTTGCGGCAGACCAGTTTCGAAACCGGTATACTGATCAGAAGACCGAAAATTGCGACCCACCAGAACGGCCGGAGTGCCGGGATGCCGATTGCCAGCACCAGGCAAAGTTGTCCGAGTGCAACAACGCCGCTGACCCGATCGAACAGCGAAACGGCAAACATCCGCTTGAATGTTGCGCCAAAATGGTCCATCAGTAACTTTATCTTGTAACCGTCGCCGCTGATGCCGCCGGGCAGCAACAGGTTGTAATACATACCGATCCAGTAGAGGCGCAGGTTTTGCCGGGCAGGGAGTTCGACGCCTTCTGCCGCAAGCAGGATATTAAAGCGCAGGGCGCCGACAATTTTCGATATAATAAACCAGCCGAGCGCCCAAAGCAGCCAGCCGGCATTCGCCCTGGCCATGGTGGCCAACAGCAGCCGTTCATCGATATTGTGCAGCACAAGCGCGATAATAACGACAGAAAGGGCGGCCTTTACGGCAGTTTTAATGCTCATTGCTACACTTCTATTGTTCTGTTGCTGTGCACTTTACGCACTTTATACGGTTTTTTGTCCTGCGATTCGTAATACGTGCGCACCATCATTTCCGACAGGATGCCGAGTGCCACCAACTGCAGGCCGGCCATAAAAAGGATGAAACCGAGGGTAAGCAGGGGGCGTCCGCCGATTTCATGTCCTGCTATTTTCTCGAGCAGCAGCCAGAACAGAATCAGCGAACCGACCACCAGCGACAGCACCCCCCAGCCGCCGAACAGGTGCATGGGTTTGTGGCGGAAACGTTTGAGATAGAGAATAAGAAGCAGGTCGCTTAACACCCGTATGGTGCGGTTGATGCCGTATTTCGACTGGCCGTGTTGCCGGGAATGGTGCCGGACGGGTGTTTCATCCATACGTGCGCCTTCGAGATCGGCAAGCACGGGGATAAAGCGGTGCAACTCGCCGTAGATGCCCAGGCTTTTGGCCAGGTCGGCGCGAAAAACCTTGAGGGTGCAGCCATAGTCGTGCAGGTGTACGCCAGACGCCTGCCGGATGAGCCAGTTGGCAATCCGGCTCGGGATCTTGCGCAGCAACATCCCGTCCTGTCGTTTCTGGCGGATGCCGGCAAGCAGGTCAAGTTGTTGCGCCCGGGCCATTTCCAGCATGCGCGGGATATCTGCAGGGTCGTTCTGCAAATCGCCGTCCATGGTGACGATCCACTCCCCCTGCGCGTATTCGATACCGGCGGCCAGGGCAGCGCTCTGACCGTAGTTGCGGCGGAATTCGACGATACGCAGCCGGGGGTCGGCGATCTTTTTTAGTTCGGGTAGCGTGCCGTCGCGCGAGCCGTCATCCACATAGATGAGTTCGTAGTCCAGGTTTTCGAGGGCGCTGCCAATCTGGTCAACCAGGGGAGCGATATTCTTTTCCTCGTTGTACACACAAACGATGACGGAGAGGTAACACTTCATAAGCGGCTTGCATTAAAGCCGCAAAGTTGGCGGAAGCGAGGGCAATTATTTGCCGAAAGGCCGGGAAATTATCGAAGAAAAAACAAAAGCCCTCAATGGACAGAGCCGAAAAACCCGCCCCGGCTTTTTGATATTTCGTCGGAAATCTGACTAAAATGATTTTTTCTATCCGGCCATTCGGGCCACTAGTTAAGTTTGTCCAGGCAATAACCTGTTTATTTACAATAACTTAACCTATTTGGATTAGAGCAGATGCAGCCAGTCCCTGATAGAACAAACACCGATTTATGAAAACCACTTTACTCCTGTTGCTGCTGCTGCTCGCATGCATGCCTGCCGGCGCCCAAAATTACGACCTGTGCCCTGCACTCGACATTTCCGGCGCCGACCTGTGCAACGACGCCTGCGTATTTTGTTTCCTCGACGGACAGGAGGGTTCTACCCAGGGTTTTACGGGGCAGTCTGCCAACGGTTTTTGCGATTCCGTTGAAAATGACCAGTGGTACGGGTTTATTGCCAATGCAACGACCGCCACCATCTCTGTCGCTGCGAGCACATGCCTGTTTGGCGATGGCGTCCAGGTGGCCCTTTACCCCGCCTGTGGCGCAACGCCAATTCCCGGAGGCTGCAACCCCGGCGCGCCAAATGGCGCCGGCGTTCCCGCGTCGATCACGGTAGACCTTATCCCTGGGAATGTGTACTACCTGATGGTGGACGGGTACGACGGCGACGGCTGCAATTTCAAGATCAGCGTTGATCCACCCGGCGCCGTATTGTCGGGCAACCCGGTCAAACACGAAATCCTACTTTGCAAGAACGAAACCTACGCGATAAACGGCATCGATTACGCTGCGCCCGATACGATCACCGTGATCACACCGGTTCCGGATGCTTGCGACAAGATCGATGTTTATTACCTGCTTGAAAAAACATACATTCCTGTAACACAACAGGTTACATTCTGTCCGGGTGAATCTGTAACGGTCGACGGCGTGGTGTACCAGCAAGCGGCGACTGTGACCAAAATACTGCCCGGCTCGGGAGGGTGCGATACACTGCTGACTTATAACATCGGGTTCGACCCGGACGCCGGCGCCTGCCCTTCGTGTTCGGAAACCTTTTTCAAAACCATCGGATTTGAAGGTCAGAATGTACGCGGCTATGGCATTTTTGAGGCCGGTGACGGCAATCTGTATGTCACCGGTACCAAACAGGACAGCGCCCTGCTGATGAAAATCTATCCTTCCGGCGGCGTAATCTGGAGCCGGACTTTCGACATCACGCCCGGCGCCAATGACAATATTGCAGAAGTGATCGAGGACTCGGAAGGTATGATCGCGGGCTGCGGTCAGAGCGGCGATCTTCAGCCTGACCTGACCGGATTTGTATTTCGCTACGATCCCGTTTCCGGAAATATGCTGTGGGTGCGCACATTCAGCGAAGAGTCGCCCTACGTCACAGGTATCCTGGAAAAAGCGCCGGGTGGGAACTACCTCGTTTACTCCAATCCGCACCAGCCGGTCAACGATGCCGGGCTCACCGAGATTTCACGCCTGGACGGCTCGTTTCTGCCCTCCTTCCTGAGCAAAAGGCTCAACCTGGGCGCTGCCGACAACTTCAACAGCGCCCTCATCAGCAACGGCAATTTTTACGGGTCGGGCGTTTTACCATGGGAGATGCCTTCACCGACATGCGCCATTCCCTCACACGCATCGACCTGTCGAACGGCGATATCACCTATACCACGCTCAACCATGTGCCGCCCGGCAACGTCGCGCGGTTGTACGGTATGGACCTGCTGCTGGAAAACTCCAACATCATTTCTACAAGTTTTGGCGACGAAAACGGCGAAAATTTGAATAACAGCCGCATTTTTCTGCACAGTACCCAGGTTACAGGAAGCCTGAAGTGGACCAAACGCTTCGACATCGAAGCCATCAACGGCGAATCGGTCGAGGAACTCATCAGCGTTCCGGACGGCTATATCCTGTATTGCCGCAACCTGTCGGGTGCTCCGGGCGACCTGTATCTCATCAAAACCGATAAATCGGGCACCCTGTTATGGTCGAAAAAAGTCGACTTCGGGTTCAATGACAACCTGGCCCGCATTTCCGGGCAGTCCCAAATAATTGAAAAAAACGGGTACCTGTATTTCGTTGCAACCACAACGGACGAAAACGGCCGGAGTAAAATGCTGCTGGTCAAAACCACCGGCGACGCCACACTCGAGGGCGATTGCGACTTCATCACCGATACCCCGGTCACTGCCTCGGAGGTGTTCAACCCGTCGACCTGGGCCGTGGCATTGGTCGATATGCTGCCTTCCCTGTCCTTCTCCTCCGTTTCAGCCAAACCCGAGGCAACGGAGCTCCGGATCGACAAGGCATGCAAGGTGTATGTCGACAAACAAGTCGCCGTCGGGTTGTGCCCGGGAGAGAGTATCATCATCGGCGGTATTCCGTATTTCCAGGAAGGAACGGTTGTCGATACGGTGCCCGGCAATGCCGGTTGCGACAGTATTCTCACCTATACTATCACTGTTTTGCCCCAGCCCGAACGTGCCGAGACGGTTCTTTTCTGCAAGGGCGACAGCGTCATCATCGACGGCAATGTGTACACCCAGCCGGGTATAGTTGTCGCCTTCGCTGCCGCAATGACCGGTTGCGACACGGTCATTACCTATACCCTGGAATACATCGAAACACCCAACGCTACCCTTTCCATCAGCTGCAGTACGGATATCGACCTGCCGACAAGCCCCGGAACAGGCCCGGTAGCGGTGCAGTACCCCCTGCCGGTTGCGACAAGCGACTGTAATTGTCCGGGGATAGGGCTTACACTCACCCAGGGGCTCCCGTCCGGCGCCCTGTTTCCACCGGGCACCACAATGGTCTGTTACGAAGCGAGAGACAGTTGCGACAATACGGCGTCCTGTTGTTTTGAAGTGACTGTACGTGAAGAATCGGGCTGCGACATCAAGGAAACCGCCTGTATGAAATATGAACTGCTGTCGATTGCCCATTCCGGCACGTCAGACCTGACATACCGCATTCGCGCGACGAACAAATGCGCCAATAAACTGATCTACACGGCGATACAGATTCCCGACGGTATAGTGGCGGCGGCCCCGGGCAACAACACTGTCTTCACCGCACAAAGCGGCAGGATGTACGATGTGCGCAACCCCAATTATTCGCCTTTTTATTCTGTTCGTTTCAAGTCGCAGTCAGACAGTATCTCGAACGGCCAGTCCGACATATTCGAGTACACCATACCGGGCCAGGCGCCGCCGGCGTATATACAAATCACCTCGCGGCTGTATCCGCAGTTGTTCTACGAGGCCTACCTGAATACTTTCTATTGCCCTGTACAGGCTACCGCCCAACAGCAGGGTATCGCCGAACGCGACGCGACGGAAATTCACACCTCAAATGACCTGCATGTATTTCCCAACCCTACGGATGGGTTATTGTACCTGGATCTGTCTGCCTGGCCGCAGGAAGGTCGGCATATCCGGATATTCAGCAGCCAGGGGCAACTCGTGCAGGAGGTCGTCGCCATTCCTGAAGGTCGATTCGAGGTCATCCGTTTGCCGGAAGTCCTGCCCGATGGCCTGTACATTCTGGAGGTCAGGGCAGACGCGGGTATTCGGGAAACGGTGCGTTTTGTAAAACAGGGCAGGTAAATGTGCTTTGATCCGGATAAAACGGGGTTATTTATGTCAGGATATTGACGATTCACGCATTTCCCGGTCGCTGTAAGTGTTAAAAAATTAAGTTTGTCGAAAAATAAAACCATTGCCCGGCCCATGTTTGCCGCCGGTTGTCTCAAGAATCACTTTAAACATTAAACTTTCCAAACCTTATGGAAAAAAGACACCTACTCTTTCTGGTCATGCTTTTAACTGGCTCTGTTATGCAGGCTCAGACCGGAAACTTTTGCTCCAGCAATGACGCACCGGCTGCCGACATATGCTCCCAGGCCTGTATTTATTGCAACCTCTCAGAATACGTCGGCAATACCGCCGGGTATACCGGGCAGTTCGCACCGCAGTTCTGCGGCACCATTGAGAACGAACAATGGCTGGGGTTCATCGCAGGCGCCAATACGGCTACTGTCACGGTTACGCCTATCAACTGCCTGATCGGCAACGGGATGCAGATCGCGGTTTACAAAACCTGCAACACGCCCCCTCTGGGTTGCAATATGGGTGGCTTAGGCGGTGGTTTCACCCCCGTTTCAGTCACGGTACCGCTGGTGCCCGGTACGCCGTACTACCTGATGATCGACAGTTATGCGGGTGATGTTTGCGACTTTACGGTCACTGTTTCACCACCCGGGGCGGCATTGGTTGGCCTCATTGATACACAAGTGGTTGCACTTTGTCCTGCCGAGTCTTTCACCGTTAACGGCCAGCAGTTCAATGCGCCGGCCATCGTAAAAGATACCTTGCCCAATAATTCGGGCGGCTGCGATACCATCGTTGTGTACAACCTGGTTGCGCTTCCCTTCAATACCACCACCACACAGATGCAGTTCTGCCCCGGCGAGTCCGTCACCGTCAACGGCGTGGTATACACCGAATCCGCAACGATCGTGGATACCATACCATCCACTAACGGCGGTTGCGATACCGTAGCGACGTATATCCTGCAACTGCTGCCACAGCCAACCGCCTCCTTCGACTTGTCTCTTTGTCCGGGAGCGTCCGTCACCATTGGCGGCGAAGCGTACACGGCGCCCGACACCGTAACGGCCATTATCCCGGCTACCGGAGGCGGTTGCGATACCCTTGCGACATACAACCTTACCTTGTTGCCCTATCCGGAAGGTTCAGAGACCCTTTCTTTCTGCCCCGGCGGTTCAGTCACGATTGGCGGCAATGTTTATAGTCAGACGGGTACGGTTTTAGACACCATTCCGGCTACCGGAGGCGGTTGCGACTCTATTGTCACCTATACCCTTACCCTATTGCCATATCCGGAGGCATCAGAATCCCTGTCTTTCTGCCCCGGCGGCTCGGTCACCATCGGCGGCAATACCTATACGCAGTCCGGAACGGTAACAGATACCATACCTGCTTCCGGCGCAGGCTGCGATACCATCGTCACCTATACCTTAAGCCTCCTGCCCTACCCCGAGCGCTCCGAAACCATCGAATTTTGCGCCGGCGAAACGGTGCTGATCGGCGGCAATGCCTACACCCAGCCGGGAATGGTCGTAGATACCATACTTGCATCCGGAAGCGGCTGCGACACCATCGTCAACTATACCCTGCAATACATTACCGGCCCGAACACTTCGGTATCGATCACCTGCAAGGAGGACATCAGCATCGGCACCGACCCCGGTACAGGTCCAATAGTCGTCCACTACGACCTGCCCACGGCTTCGAGCGATTGTCCGTGTCCGGGCATTGCGCTTTCACTGACCTCGGGATTGTCATCGGGCAGCCTGTTCCCGGTCACGACAACCACGGTTTGTTACCAGGCCAAAGACAGTTGCGGCAATACGGCCACCTGCTGTTTCGATATCACCGTCCGGGAAGAAGATCCCTGCGACGTAAAGGAGATCGGCTGCATGAAATACGAACTGCTGTCCATCACCAGGACCACCAGCAGCACCGACCTGACCTACAGCATCCGGGTGACCAACAAATGCGCCAACAAGATGATTTACACCGCTATCCAGGTGCCCGACGGGGTTAAAGCCGTAGCGCCGGTCGACCTCAGCGTGTACACGGCGCCGGGCGGGCGCCAATACGACGTGCGCAACCCGAACTATTCGCCGTTCTACTCCATCCGTTTCAAATCGAAAACAGACAGCATTGCGAACGGGCAGTCAGATATCTTTCCCTACACCCTTAAAGGGCAGACGAAACCCGATTACATCCACATCACTGCCAGGCTGAACCCGCAATTGTTCTACGAAGCGCACCTGAATACCTTTAATTGCCCGGTTATGTTCCTGCCGGCGATGAAAGAAGAGCAGCGCAGCGACGACCAGGCGGAACTACGGCAAACGGCCGACCTGAATGTGTACCCCAACCCGACCGACGGGGTGCTGTTCGCCGATCTGTCTGCGTGGTCGGGTCAGGAAATCCGCGTAAATGTGTTCAACAGCCAGGGGCAACTGCTCCGCAAAAACACCCTGACGGCGCAGGACGAACCCCAGCAGATCAACCTGCCGGAAACCCTAGCAGGCGGTTTGTACTTCCTTGAGGTACTGACGCAGGACGGGGAAAAACACGCGGCGCGGTTTGTGATGCGACGCTGAGCGGCGAGCAGATGGCTAAAAATGGTTTATTTGGTTGAAAATCAATACCCTGAACACTTCGACCAGTTTACTTAAATTACTGCGGCATGAATGATTTGGCCATCATTCATGCCGCACTTTTTTACGAACGTTGTCACTAACCAGGCACGGGGGCATGGTGTTTGGCGCGTTTTTTTTTGTTTTGTAATCGTTAGTCGGGTATTTACGCAAAAACTACATGAAATGCTCAGATACCGTCTTTGTATTGTTTGCACTCAAGCTGCCATTCAATCCTGCAACAAGGATCCTAGTTGCTGGAGGGAGAGATGACCCTTGTTACCTTGCCTTCCAGGGAGGCGCTCTTTTTCCTGAAGAAGGCAGGTGAATCCGACTATGATATATTTCTGTGCCAGGGAACCGAGCTTAGTTCTGCAGCGCAAAAAGAGCTGGGCAAGGTAAAAGTGGCCTATCTCCGGGAGGCTCTCGCGATAGAAACATCGGAAGGTGATATCTATACCTTTACTATCGGATCCAGAAAAGGCCATGAGATTATTCAAAAAGTTGTACCCTACTGGTCTGGCAAAGGCTATGGCCTGGCACTTAATAATAACAGGGCCGACGGCCCGCTGGATTACAAGGGACTGTCTTCTACCGATGATTTAAGGGCCTCCTCCTGCAAGTGCCGCTTGTACCATGATCCAAATGACGACTCAGACTGTGATTCGGGCGGCATTGGCGCTTCGAGCTGCTCGATAGGAGGCACTTCTACTGATCCGGGATGTTCCGTCAGTTGCGCTTCAGATGTCGCAGGATCGACCTATTATGCATGTTGCCAGACCGAATAAATCCAGATCATCATCATTACCCTTTTCTGACTTCTCAATGTCACCATCGGTAGCCCAGCGACAGATATAGCCTGCGTTCATGCATTTTGTCGCAATGAAGCACCTCGTTTTCGCGATAATACGCATAGCGGATATCAGATATGATTTCTCCTTTCCACAATGGCCAGGCTACGTCAAAACCAAGCATTGGCCCGACCTGAAGCCGCTTTAACTGTAACTGCCTGAACCCAATATTTCGGTACTCATTCACGGAGGTGGGGCCCACCGAACCGCCCCTAACATATTCCCGGCCCGCAAACGCAAATCCGAACATTATGCCAAAGTTCAGCATGATCCTGGGCTTGATTTTGGGCAACAGATCGTATTTGCCGATGAAGGCCCATTCGATTTGTTTAAACCGGTACTTCTTGAAATAGATAAAACTGGTGCCCTTGGAGGTTTCCCTGGAGTTGCGCTGGGAAACGCCCAGGTCCAATTAAGCAAACAACCGCCCGGCCTTAAGTTGCCAGCCGACAAAGCCATAGACGCCCAGCGCTGCTGCCTGTCCTGAATCAGCATCGTCCATGCAGTCGTGAATCGTGTTCCACAACACGCCGGTTCGCAGGCCCGCTATGTTTTGTCCGGAGAGATTTTGAAGGATAAACAGGGTGGCAAAAAGTACAAATTGTGCTTTCATATCGTGCGTTTTAACGGTTTACTTTTCATAGAAACGGCAGGCAACATCGCATGCTGCCAGTTAAAAATGCCAGTATTGGCCGTCAAAAGCAATTTTACCCCCAAACAAACACGGTGAGGTGGTTTTCTTAAGCAACAAAGTTGAAAATATTCTAAATATTATTGCAAAGGAAGCGGAAACCAGAAGACGTCTCGTAAATCCGTCATGGTTGATTGGTGACAGGCTCTCCATTTTTCAAACAGGGTTTACAAGGTTTACTGAATTTTCGGCGGCAGCGCCGCATTACTTATCCGGTAAATCGTGTAAACCCTGTCTGAAAATCCCGTTCCGGTCCAACTTGTACATGCCGGACACCTGGTCAATCCTTGAACATCACGCGTCCTGGTACGCCTCGATCGGCGGGCAGGTGCAGATCAGGTTCCGGTCGCCAAAAGCCTGGTCGATCCGAGCCACGCTGGGCCAGAACTTGAATCCCTGGCGCAGGTACGGCAGCGGGAACGCCGCTTTCTGGCGGTTATACTTATGTGTCCAGGCATCTGCCGTCACCTCGTCGCAGGTATGCGGCGCATTGTGCAGCACGTTGTCCTCAAGGTCGTAGTTACCTGCCGCGATTTCGTCAATCTCCTTGCGGATAGCCAGGAGGGCGTCGCAAAAACGGTCGAGTTCGGCCAGACTTTCGCTTTCGGTAGGCTCGATCATGATGGTGCCGGCCACGGGGAACGACAACGTCGGCGCGTGGAAACCGTAGTCGATGAGCCGCTTGGCCACGTCCTCTGCCCCGACGATGCTTTTGAACGGTCGCAAGTCGACGGTGCGCAGCGGCCCATATCGCCGGAATACAGGATTTTGTAGGGGCCTTCAAGGCGGGCCTTGATGTAATTGGCGTTCAGTATGGCGTATTTCGTCGCATCCGTCACGCCTTCGGCGCCCAGCATGCGAATGTAGGCGTAGGAAATGAGCAGGATGCTCGCACTGCCCCAGGGCGCGGCGCTAATGGCCGTTGTGCCCTGCTGGCCGCCCGTTTCTACAAAGACGTGTTTGGGCAGGTAAGGCGCCAGGCTGTTGTTGCAGCAGATGGGCCCCATGCCCGGTCCGCCGCCGCCGTGCGGAATGGCAAATGTCTTGTGCAGGTTAAGGTGGCATACGTCGGCGCCGATAATGGCCGGACTGGTCAGGCCGACCTGCGCGTTCATATTGGCGCCATCCATGTATACCTTCCCTCCGTATTGATGTATGATCTCGCAAATCTCCTTGATCGCCACCTCAAATACACCATGCGTACTGGGATAGGTCACCATCAGACAGGAAAGTTTATCTGCATGCGCCTGGGCCTTTTCCCGCAGATCGGGCAGGTCGATATTGCCCCGCTCGTCGCAATTGACAACAATAACTTCCATACCGGCCATGACGGCGCTGGCAGGGTTGGTGCCATGCGCCGACGAGGGAATCAGCGCCACATTGCGGTGCGCATTTCCGTGCGCCTGGTGGAAGGCGCGAATGGCCATGAGTCCGGCGTACTCGCCCTGCGCGCCGGAATTCGGCTGGAGCGAGCAGGCGTCAAAGCCCGTGATCTCGCAGAGGTACTGCTCCAGTTCGCTGATAATCTGCGCGTAGCCCTTCACCTGATCTGCCGGCATGAAAGGGTGCATGTTCGACCAGTTTTCCCAACTTACCGGGATCATTTCGCTGGCCGCGTTGAGTTTCATCGTGCAGGAGCCCAGCGAGATCATGGAATGGGTAAGCGAAAGGTCGCGGTTCTCCAGGCGTTTGATATACCGCATCATGTCGCTTTCCGTGTGGTAGGCATGGAAAACAGGGTGCGTCAGGTATTCGCTTTCGCGCACCAGGCTCGCGGGAAGGCGGTTGCCTGCGCTGCGCTGTATGCTGTCCTTAATGTCGAATATCCGCAGGATATCCTGGAGGTCCTTTTCGGTAGCCGTCTCGTCGAGACTGATCTGGAGCGCATTTTTTTCGTAGAAAAAGTTGATGCCTGCGCCTTCAGCCCTTGAGCGAATATCCTGTATCCTGTTTTCGGCAACTTCGATACGCAGGGTATCGAAAAAGTGGGGATTGGTTTGTTTGTATCCACCCTTTTCAAGCGCCGCCGAAAGGGCGGCAGCCATGTCGTGAGTACGTGCCGCGATGGCGCGTATGCCTTCGGGGCCGTGGTAAACGGCGTACATGGCGGCCATATTGGCCAGCAGAGCCTGTGCGGTACAGATATTGGACGTGGCTTTTTCCCGGCGAATATGTTGCTCGCGGGTCTGAAGCGCCATTCGGAGAGCCCGGTTGCCGTGTTTGTCCACCGATACGCCGATGATACGGCCGGGTATCTGGCGTTTGAAATCCTCCGAACAGGCGAAATAGGCGGCATGCGGGCCGCCAAAGCCCATCGGTACGCCAAAACGCTGGGTATTGCCCACGGCACAGTCGGCGCCCCACTCGCCCGGCGCTTTCAGGAGTGCCAGACTGAGGATATCTGCCGCCACGCAAACGTATACGATATTTGCCTTTGCTTTTTCCACAAAGGCGCGATAGTCTTCTACATGGCCCGTTTTATCGGGGTACTGCAGGAGCACGCCAAAGGTATTTTTATTGAATTCATAGGTCCTCCAGTCGCCCACAACCAGCTTGATATTGTGCGGCAGGGCACGGGTTTTCAGCACATCCAGCGTTTGCGGCAAAACGTGTTGCGACACAAAAAATTCGTTGCTCTCCTCCCCTTCTACAGCGCGTTTGTTTTTCTCCCCGTAAAACATGTGCATCGCCTCGGCGGCAGCGGTGCCCTCGTCGAGCAGGCTGGCATTGGCAATGGGCAGTCCGGTCAGGTCGCACACCATCGTCTGGAAATTGAGCAGACTTTCGAGCCGTCCCTGTGCAATCTCGGCCTGGTACGGCGTGTACTGGGTGTACCAGCCCGGATTTTGGAAAACATTGCGCGCCACAACCGGCGGCGTGATGGTGCCGTTGTAGCCCATGCCGATGAAATTGCGCATCACGCGGTTCTGAAGCGCGATCTGCTTCAACTCCTGCAGGTATTCGAATTCAGAAAGTGCGGGGGGCAGGTCGAGTGCCTTTTGCAGGCGTATGGAATCCGGGACTGTCTGCCAGATCAATTCGTCTAACGACTTGACATTCAATGCCTTTAGCATCTTCTGGGTGTCGGCCTCCCCGGGGCCGATATGCCGGCGGACAAATCTGTCCGGATGTGGGAATTGACTCATGTTGAATGAGTGTATGGTTGACTTTGTGAAAGAGAAAGTATAAGAAAGGTTGCAAAACGCCGCGAAGGTAAAGATTGTTTTCAAGCTGCTCAACATGGTTATATTTGCACCTTTACATCCATGCACCGTTATCCTGCCAAAATTCTCCTTTTCGGCGAGCACGTGCTGCTGCTCGGGGCTACTGCGCTGTCTGTACCGGCGCCGGTGTTTGGCCTGACCCCTGCCTGGAAAACCCCGCAAACGCCGCCTGCCGTACTTTTTACCGACAAACTCCTGCGGTTTGCGGAAAGCGCCGAGCTCCGCGCTGCCGGAGGGCTGGATGTCGAAGCCTTTAAAAAGGACCTGGCTGCCGGACTGTATTTTCGATCGGACATACCGACAGGATATGGCTTGGGCAGCTCGGGCGCCCTCTGCGCTGCAGTGTACGATCGGTATTGCCGGGAAAAAACGACTGATCTGGCTGTCCTGAAATCCGAACTGGCGGGCATGGAACGCTTCTTCCACGGCGCCAGTTCGGGCATTGATCCTTTGACAAGTTACCTGGGCCAGCCGCTGGTCATCCAGAATAAAAACGACGTGAGCATTGCCCGGATGGTTCCCTGGGCTGAAGCGCCGGTTGTTTTCCTGCTCGACTCCCGGCAGCCGCGCCAAACCGCACCGCTGGTGAAATGGTTCATGGAGCAAAGCCTGCTACCCGGTTTTTCTGAAAATCTCAACACCAGCCTCTTGCCCGCACACGAAGTCATGGTCCGGGCCTGGCTGGAAGCCGATGCATCCGTTTTTTGGGACGCCCTGAAACAGGTGTCCGTTTTCCAGTTAGAGCAATTTGAACCGATGGTGCCCGCACCGGTCCGACCGGTCTGGAGGGCATGCCTGGCCGGCGGCGACGTGACGCTTAAGGTTTGCGGCGCCGGCGGCGGCGGCTACATCCTCGGTTTTGCCAGGAGCCGGGACGCTGCCATACAGGCAATACCGGGATTCCCGCTTGTTTTTCCTTTCAGCATGCAACACCCCCGAATGCACGATGGCTGAAACAGATCACAACCGACCGACATCAGCCTATTTCACCATTGGCTTTCTGCTGTTTCTGGCGCTGGCGGGCAATTTCTTCGCCAACGGCAAGCCGTTATACTGCCGCATTGCCGGCGAAACATTCTGGCCGGGTCTGCGCAGCATGTGGCAGTCGCCTGATATTCCTTTTGAACATCCGGTGCTTGACTCCATCCGCGTTTACAACCTCTGGAAAACATTTCCCTACGACAAGGTGGTGTTTGCGCCGATCGCTTTCTCACCGGGCGAGATCATCCGTAAACCGGCGGCAGACCTGGTGCATCCAGGGACCATACACCCCGGGTTGCCGGACCGGTTCCGGCACTGGCTGGGCACCGACGCCAGGGGGCGCGACGTGGCGGCCGGCCTGGTGTCGGGCGCACGCGTTGCAGTGCTGACGGGCGTGACAGCGATGGCGATGGCGATGGGCATCGGGCTTTTTCTGGGCGCCCTGTCCGGTTTTTGGGGCGACGAGCGGCTCCGGATCAGGCGTGGCAGGCTCTGGATGACCCTGCTGGCCTTGCCCGTGGCCTGGTATTACGCCTTTATTGCACGCCAGTATATACTCAGCACCGAAGGCACACCTGCCGAATTTCTGAAAAGCCTCGCCGTGTTTGCCGGCATCGTCATGCTGTTCAACTTGTTTGGCGCGCTGCTTTCGCGGTTTCCTTTTTGGGGCCGGGAGGTAAAAATTGCAGCCGACCTGATCATCATGCGGCTGGCGGAACTGTTCAATTCCATCCCGCGGCTCATTTTTATTATCGTGGTGGCTGCCATGATGCCGAAGGGACAATCGATATGGCTCATGATTGCCCTGATCGGCGCTATGAGCTGGACCTCGGTGGCTCGATTTGTCAGGGCCGAACTCCTGCGTATCCGGGAACTGGACTACATATCGGCGGCCCGTGGGCTCGGATTTCCGGAAATGCGCGTATTGTGGCGGCACGCGCTCCCCAATGCCCTGCGATCGACCATGATCATCTTTGCCATCGGTGTCGGCGAGGCAATCCTGCTGGAAGCGGCCCTGTCCTTTCTGGGATTTGGCGGAGAAGACCTGCGCGGCAAATCCTGGGGCAGCCTTTTCAGCGGTGCGCGGTCGAATCCGATGGCGTGGTGGGTCACCATACCGCCGGGCGTTGCGATATGCATAACGGTACTGGCCCTGAATTCTATCGGAGAAGCGCTCAGCAACAAGCGGAAGGATTGACTGCTTGTACAACCAAATTATTGTAAGGATGTTTCCCCTTTATGCGGCGTGACTATTTACTCATCATTATCCTGGCTTTGCTGTTTTTCTTCCCGTTCCTGGGCGGCATGCACCTGTTCGACCAGGAAGAACTCAACATTGCCGAATCCGCCCGGGAAATGCTGCTGACGGGGGAATGGATGTATCCGCAGATTGATTTTCAGCCATTTTGGGATAATCCGCCCATGTTTGTCTGGGCAGAGGCCATTTCAATGCAAATATTCGGCGTAAACGAATTTGCGGCGCGTTTCCCCAATGCAATCTGCGGGCTGGTCACGTTGTTGCTGGTCTACCGCATCGGCTACCGGCTGCACGACCGGATATTCGGCTGGCTGTGGGTGCTGGCGTGGGCCGGTAGTTTCCTGCCGCACTTTTATTTTCGCAGCGGCATCATCGACCCCTGGTTTAACCTGCTCATTTTCGGCGCCTTGTACGGTTTTATTGAATTCCGGTGGCAGTTCCTGACCAACCGCTGCTCCTCGTCGGTATGGACCAGGTATCGGTACCTGATATTCGGAACGGGACTATTGGGTATGGCACTGCTCACAAAGGGGCTCATGGCGTTTCTGATCGTGGTACTGGTGCTGCTGTTGTACTGGGCGCGGTACCGGTTCAATGGCAAAGGGTACTTAAAGCACCTCCTCATTATGTCGGGCGGGGCCGTATTAATGGTATCCGGGTGGCTGTTGCTGGATATATGGCGCCTTGGCGCAGATTATGCCCGGCAGTTCCTGATGCACCAACTGGATATATTCAACCCATCAGACAGCACTAAAGGCGGCTTTTTGGGCTACCACGCGCTGGTGTTGCTGCTCGGCTGTTTTCCCGTTTCGGCATTTGCCCTGCCCAACCTGTGGGGCGACCGTCAATCGGAAGACGAGATGCTGGAATCGGAACCGCTTGCTGCGTGCAAGCGATCCGACCTGGTTACCTGGATGCAGCTGCTTTTCTGGGCTGCCTTCGCGCTATACCTGTTTGTACCTTCCACCACCGTACATTTTTCTTCCCTTTCCTATTTTCCACTGACCTACCTGGGCGCGGTGACGATATGGCGGGCCATACATTGGAATATTCGACCCAAAGCGGTGGCCTGGCTGCTGCCCGCTATCGGTATATTGCTCGGCGTATTTGTCATGTCCATGCCCTGGCTCGGGCAGCACACAGAAGTTCTGGAAAACTGGTTTGAGCAGTATCCGTTTGCGCTGGCGGCGTTGAAAGCCGACGTCCGGTGGCAGTACTGGCAAAGCCTGCCGGGCCTGGTACTGGTTGCCTCAAGCCTGGCGGGGTTGTTTTTTTGGTTGAAAAACCGCGCATGGCTGGCTGCGCAAACAGTCTTTGCGGGGGGCGCTGTTTTTGCCGCGCTGTTCTCCGTATCGATCATCTGCAACCTGGAAGGGTATGCACAGCGCGCGGCCATCGAATTCTACGAGTCGCGGTACGGGGAGTCATGCAACATTAAACCCGTCGGATTTACCACTTACGCACACCTTTTTTATACCGGAAAGGTGCAAACCAAAGGCGCAACCAAAACTTATTTTGTCGCCAGACTGCCCGATCTGGGTGATCTTCCGCAAAAACCCGGCTGCCGGGAGTTGTACCGGAAAAACGGCTTTGTGTTTTTCGAGTTGACAGCCACTACGCCGGAACAGGACAAGCGATAATACGCCGGACATAAAATAACATTCCGTCATGCAATTCAATATTCCAGATACCGGTCAAGAGCGCGTCGTCATTGTCGGTGGCGGCTTCGGCGGACTGACGCTTGCGCGCAAACTGGCAGGCACCGATTTTCAGGTGGTGCTAATCGACAAAAACAATTACCACCAGTTCCAGCCGCTTTTTTACCAGGTGGCCATGGCAGGCCTGGAGCCTTCCAGCATCGTTTTCCCGTTCCGCAAGGTTTTTCAGAAAAGCAAAAACGTATTTGTCAGGGTTACCACAGTGCTTTCTGTTGATCCCGCCCGGAACGAAATCGCGACGGAGATCGGAACACTTCGCTACGACTACCTCGTGCTCGCCATCGGGGCCGACACCAACTGGTACGGCAACGAACAGATACGCGCCCATGCCATTCCCATGAAATCGGTGAGCGAAGCGCTCTACCTGCGCAATACAACTTTCGACGATTACGAACGGGCCGTCACAGCCGACGGATACGAGCAGCGGCAGCGCTACCTCGACATTGTGATCGTCGGTGGCGGCCCCACGGGTGTGGAAATAGCCGGTTCCCTGGCGGAGATGAAAAAGCACATCATCGCCAAAGACTACAACGACCTCGACCGCGACGAGATCAATATCCACCTGATCCACGGCGATGCGCGCCTGCTCAACACCATGTCGGAACAGGCGTCGGCGAAGGCCGAACAGTTTCTGCGCGACCTCGGTGTTCAACTGTGGCTCGACAGGATGGTGACGGGTTTTGACGGAGATATCGTGACGATAAACGACGGCTCCACCATTCGAACCAACAAGGTCATCTGGGCGGCCGGTATCACGGGAAATACGCTGGAGGGACTGCCGCAAGGCGCCCGGACCCGTGGCAACCGACTGAAGGTCGACGCCGTCAACCGGGTGGAAGGCACGGAAAATGTTTTTGCCATAGGCGATATGGCGTTTCAAACCGAGGAGCAATACCCTGACGGGCACCCGCAAGTCGCGCAAGTCGCCATTCAACAGGGAAATCTGCTATACGACAACCTGCGCCGCCTGAAACAGGGAAAAGCGCCCCGGCCTTTTCACTACCGCGACCTCGGCTCGATGGCCACCATCGGCCGCAACCGCGCGGTGGTCGACCTGCCGTTCTGGCGCTTTCAGGGCGCTTTCGCATGGCTGGTCTGGATGTTTGTGCACCTGTTCTCCATACTCGGTCTGAAAAACAAACTTTTCATTTTCCTCAACTGGGTGTGGAACTACATCACGTACGACCAGAGCCTGCGCCTCGTGATCAAACCCTGGCGCCGCGTAGAAAAGCAGGCCGGATAGTCCGAAAAAAGACCAATCTTTGCCTGGGTATCGCCAATACACATGCAACCGGCCAACTTGTTACATTTCCTGTTTATGTTTTTGCGGATTCGCCGATTGTCCGCCAAAAAGGATATTCGATTCGCCCGCATCAGCCAAATCGTCGCACGGCTGCAGTTCGCCCTGCTGATGGTTGTGCTTTCGCTGGGCATCGGCACTGCGGGTTTTGTCTTCATAGAAAACTACCCGCTGCTCGACGCCTGGTACATGTCGGTAATCACGCTGGCTTCGGTGGGTTTTGGCGAAATACACCCCCTGAGCAACGCCGGGCGGTTGTTTACTTCTTTCCTCATATTATTCAACGTCGGCCTTTTTGCCTACTCCATTTCCACGATCATCGGTATTTTTACCGAAGGCGGGCTGGCCCGGTTGATGAGCGATTATCAAATGGATCAACAAATAAAAAAATTGAGCGGCCATACGATCGTCTGCGGTTTCGGCAGGCACGCCACCGAGGTGGCACAGGAACTGGCCAAACATCAAATTCCCTTCGTGGTCATTGAAAATCACCTGGGGAAGGCAGAAAAATCAGGGAAGAAACGGGATACCTGTTTATCGAAGGCGATGCCACCCAGGATAACGTTCTGGAAGCAGCGGGCATTGAGCGGGCCGCCGCGCTCGTCGCCACCCTGCCCAGCGACGCAGACAACCTGTTCATCGTGATATCTGCACGTCAGATGAACCCCACGCTGCGCATCATTTCCCGCGCCATCAACGAGGCCGACGAGCCCAAACTGCGCCGTGCAGGCGCCGACCACGCGGTAGTGCCCGAGCGTATCGGCGGTTATTACATGGCAACACTGGTAGACAAGCCGGATCTCGTGCGCTTTTTTACCCTGCTTTCCAACATGGGTTCCGGAAAGATCGAATTTGAGGAACTGCCGGTCAGTCGCTTATTACCCGCTTTCCAGGGGAAAACGATCGAAAACAGCGGACTGATACAGGCAGGCCAATTGCCGGTGATCGCCATCCGGCCTTTTGGAGGCCAATACCAGATCAACCCGGCGCCGGAAACGATACTGCAACCGGACAGCCATATCGTCGTGTTGGGCAATCCGGAACAAATGGCAAGTTTCAGGAAACAAGTTCTGGCGCAAAACTGAGGGGCTTTCGTCGTGTCAAAAGTGCCTGTCCGGATCGCATGTGAGCAACGCTCCCATTTTCCCTTGTCATGATGTAATCAATCGTCCGAACCTCGGGCGCGCAACGCTCCGTTTTGCCCGCCGAAGAGCGGACAGGTGTTTACAACAGGACAAAAGCGCGTTGACTTCAGAGATTTTGGCGTATCTTAAGCGCCTGTACAGATACCGTCTGAGCGAGGTCATTTCCCAACCACAATATTCCGCGACACCACATCGCCGCCGGCCATGATCCGCAACCGGTACGTTCCGCCCGGAACATCGCGCAGGTCGAGCGGGATGTCCTGTTCGTATCCCGCTTCCACCTCCCAACTGTTAAACATTCGGCCCGACGCATCGGTAAGGCTGAGTCGAAGGGTTTGCGGCCTGGGCAGCACAACCGCCAATACGGCTTTTTCACCGGCCGGATTGGGGAATACGGCGGCATAAAAGGCTTCTCCCGGATTGCGGGTACCGACCGTTTCCATGAGGGTGTAGTTCCATACTGTCGTGCAGCCGTTGGCATCGACTATTTCCAGGCGGTAGTTGCCCGACGGGATATTGTCGAGGTCTTCGACACCCGTAATGATTTGCAGGTTATTCCTGAACCAGGTGTACTGGTAAGGAGGCGTTCCTCCTGCGACGTCAACGTTTATGGCGCCGTTGCTCTGGCCCTGGCCGGGTTCTGTTATGAGGCCAGGGGTAACCGCAAGTACGGGCGGATCGCTGAGTGTCTGGCTCGAAGTCGTACTGCAACCCTTGGCGTCGGTCAGCGTCAGGGAATAAACGCCCGCGACCAGGTCTTCGATCGAAGGCGTGACGAAGCCGTTGGACCACTGGTAGATATAGGGCGATGTTCCACCTCCTGCATTGGCATTCACAGAACCTGTCGCTTCCCCGAAACAGGCAGGCTGCACGACCGAGGGGTTGACAACCAGCAGTGCCGGGTCTGCCAGCGACAGGTCTTTGCTGATACTGCACCCGTTCGCATCGGTCACAATGACCGAATAGTCTCCGGCGGTCAGACCGTTTATCGCGGATGTCATGGCGTTGTTCGACCACAGGTATTCATAGGGGCTGGTGCCGCCATCTACCGCTACAGTAAGCGACCCGTCGGCATTGCCCGTGCAATTGGGGTTACTGGCCGCATGGGTGACCAGCAGGGGTGCTGGTCCGGTCAGCGTTTTACTGATTACCGCCGTGCATCCGTTGACGTCGGTAACGGAAAGGGAATAAATGCCGGCCGGCAGCCCGGTAATGACAGGCGTGCCCGCGCCATTCGACCACAGGTATACAAACGGGGCCGTACCGCTCGTCACGTTTGCGCTGAGCGCGCCGTCTGAACTGCCCGAACATTTCGGGGCTGTGGCCGATATCGCAGCCGTGAGCAGGCATCCGCCCGTAAGACATGCGCCGACGGTGTCTTCCGCCATCTGCTCGCAACCCATCGCATCGGTCACGATGGCCAGGTAAAACGTCCCGCCGGCGAGCGTTTGTCCGTTGGTATTGCCACTGAAGGTATAGGGCGGAACACCGCCGGACACAACAACGCTGAGTTCGGCCATTGCGGCGCCGGTGCAGTTGGCTTCGGCTTCGAGCACAAGCGGGTGAAAATCAGGCTGACTCAATCCGTCGAGTATTTTCAGGCAAAGGTCGCCGCTGCCGTTGCCTCCAGCACCATTCCAGGCAGCAATCTGGATAAAGTACGTTTGCCCTGGATCGAGCCCGACCGCCGTAAAAAAGCCGTCGCAGCGCCTGGGGTTTTCGATGCAATATACCTGGGTCAGGGCGCTGCAATCGCCTTCCCAGATCGCCAGGGCGTGTTCGAATGCAGCGCCTGTGTTGAACTGGATGGAACCGGAAGGCGGCGCCGTGAAGCGAAACCACAGGTCGCGGGCCACCGATGCCACGCAGGTGGGTTTGTACCCTGATGCCGTGGCGTTCAGGATATTGGCTGCGACACAATCTCCGCCGACGGCGACCGTAGTTGCACCGGCGCAGTTGTCGTTGGCCGGAGCGCCGGCCTGTTTGATCAGCAGTTGCGGACAGATGCTGCCCTCCACACTGGCAAAATTGCCGGCAACCTGCACCCAGTAGGTCTGGCCGGCGGTCAGGACAGGCATTTCGAGTGCGCTGCCGCGGTGTTCGCCTGCTATTTCGTTCAAGGCGGCACAACCGCCGCTGTAGAGGGTAATTACGTCGGAGAAAGAGGCGTTGCTCTGAAACTCGAGTTTTTCGCCTGCGGCGAGGCTGCCGGCGGTAAACTTGTACCAGATATCTGAACGGGCCAGGAGGTTGAGCGAGGGCAAGGTAGCCGACATCGATGCGTTCACGTTCGAGCCGATCACGCAGGCGCCGTTCGCTGTCAGTGCGACGGCATTATCACAATCGTCGTTAACCGGCGCATTCGGTACCACTGCGGGGTCGATCTCGACACAAAGGTCGCCGCGGGGCAGTCCGAACGGCCCGTCCTGTCCGCTGATCCGGAACAGGTACTCGACGCCGGACTGCGCGTTAAAATACGCCGTTTCACCGGTGAAACCGTGCTCGTCGCGGTTGTCGCAGGCCACCAGTACCGGGCTCGTGCAGGAACCGGTGAACACATTCACCACGTCGTTGAACGCCGCGTGTGTCGTCAGCCGGGCCGTACCCGTAAAATCGGCCTGCCAGCGGTACCATATGCCCGCCATGCTGCTGCCAGAGCAGGTCACAGCCGGCCCTTCGAAGGTGGCCGAGCGGTTGTCGCCGGGCAGGCAGGGCGCGCCGGTGCTGAGCGCAGCGGCGTTGCTGCATATATCGAGCGGTTGGCCCAGACCGGTGATCTTTACATTGTCTATGCCAACCCACCAGCCCCAGTCGTCGCCGTCGTCGTATTCAAAAATGACGCGCATCTGCTGGGCGCGGTAGGGCGAAATATCCAGGCTGAAATGTTCATAAGCCGGGAACTTGGGACCGCCGATGTTGCCCTGTGATTTTTGAAGCACAAATTCATCACCGTTGCCGTTTTTGACAATAATGGATAAAGACTCCTTGTAGTAGCGCAGGATGGCGTCGTAGTTCAGGGTGTATTTTCCAAACTGTGTGCCGTCGAACCAGGGTGTGCTGAGCCTGATTTTGGAACCTGTTCCATCGCCCAATGCGTCGTCGTCGAAAAAGGCAAAGCAGGTACCGTCCATCGAGCTGCCGCCCTGCAGGGCGTTGGAGCCGGTCTGGATGGTACCGATGCTCCAGTTGGCGGGGCCGGTCAGGATTTCTCTTTCCCAGCCTGCGGGCAAGGCGCAGGCATTAAACGTTTCTTTTATGACATTTGTACCTTCATCCGAACCCACAATTTTGATGTTGTCTACACCGGCCCACCAGTTCCAGGCGCCGTTGGCGTCGTTGTACCGGATGATCAGGCGGGCGTTGGGCGACTGCGTGACAAGCGCCAGGTCGTAGCGCAGCGCAAAGTGGTCGGCGATCTGGCTGCTGTTTTTCCGGTACCGGTCGAAGCGGGACAGCGGGATTTGTGTAGCGCCGTCGCTCACCAGTATTTGAAGGAATTCGTTGGCGTCTTCCCAGTCGCGGTAGTGTACATCCATGGTGAGCAGGACCGTAGCAAAGGAGGAGGCGTCGAATGCCGGCGACACAAAGTCGATGACGTAGCCCGGGGTGTTGTTGCCGGTCGCTTCGTCGTCGATCAACAAAAAGCAACTGCCGTCGATACTTTGTCCGGGCGAATCATTGTTTTGGGAAAGTCCGACGTACCAGACAGGATTCTGGTTGCCGGAAATGTTCACCTGCCAGCCGGCCGGCAAGGCGCAGCCGTTGAAATCTTCCGACAAAAGCGCAACCTGCGCAATCGATCCGGTTGCACAAAGAGTAAGAATCAGGATGGGCAAGAAAATTATTCGCAGGCGAGTCAACATTGGTCCGGATAATTTTTTTCAACAATATGGGTTGAAAGGTACACTAAGCAAAACGCTCCAAAAGACGTTAAACATAAATAAATTTGGCATTTTGGATAAAATTGTCGTTCAAACGTTATTTAATATGGCGGGATATAATAAACTGTTTATCCTTGCTATTAAAATAGCGTCACCATCAATCGAACCGAAAAAATAACGCATCATGCCTGCTCACGACGGTCTCACCGTAGCAGAATCCCGATTCCCGTACGACCGGCCGCTATCCGCCGGTCCGCTTGACCCTTATGTGCCCACTGCAGCCAAACCCTGGAATGAACGGCGCATCGCACATCTGTACCGGCGACTGGGTTACGGCGCCTCGCTGAATACTATCCAACAGGGACTTCAAATGTCGCCGACAGCCCTGGTCGACCAGTTGCTCGACACTGCTGCAGCGCTCGGTCCGCCGCCGCCGCCGGTATGGGGCGCCTGGCAATTTGCCGATTACAACGGCGACTTCAACCTGATCTTCCAGCACGTCAAGGATCTCAAAACCCGCTGGATGACCGATATGCTCAACGAGAGCATCCGCGCCAAGATGGCCTTTTTCTGGCACGATCACTTCGTCACCGAACTGATGATCTACACCTGCAACTCGTGGATGTGGTCGTACTATTCCCTGCTGCACGAACACGCCTACGGCAATTTCCGCGACTTTGCGCTCGCCATCGGCAACAGCGCCGCCATGCTCGTTTACCTGAACGGCAGCCTGAATGTGAAGGGCGAGCCCAACGAGAATTACGCCCGCGAACTCATGGAACTGTTCACCATGGGCGAGGGCAACGGCTATACCCAGGCTGATATCGTCGAAATGGCCCGCGCGCTTACCGGCTGGCGTGCCGACGACGACGACTGCCTGCCGCCCGTGTTCAATGCCAACCTGCACGATACCGGGAGCAAAACCATCTTCGGCAAAACAGCCAATTACAATTTCGACAGCGCCCACAACCTGATCTTTGCGGAGCGCCCCGAGCAGGTTTCGAAGTACATCTGCGGAAAAATCTACAAATACTTCGTGTACCAGAATGCCGACCCACAGGTCATTGACGAATTGGCCGTCACCTTCCGCAACAACAACTGGGAACTGCTGCCGGTGCTCAAACAACTCTTCAAAAGCGAGCACTTTTTCGATGAGCAACTGCTCAATGCACGCATTAAAGACCCTATTGAGACGACCCTGCCGCTGCTGAAAATGGCCGGCGCCACCGCTCCCGCCCAGGTTTCAACCGACGCGCTGGAATCGATCAACTTCTGGGCCTACATACTCGGGCAGGAACTGTTCAACCCGCCCAACGTGTCGGGATGGAAAGAACACCGCGCCTGGATCAATGAAAGCACGCTGACCGTCCGATGGAATTACAGCGCCAAGGCCGTCGGCCTGCTGACCCAGGACGACACGATCCGCGAAAACCTGCGCCTACTGGCGCTCACCCTGACCAATGAGAGCAACAATCCGGCAGTCATTACCCAGGCGCTGGTAGAGTTTTTCCTGCGGCAGGACCTCGAACCGGTGCACCTGACGGCCGCTACCCTCAATTTCAAGGCCGGCATACCGGAAAACTACTTCCTCGACGGCTCCTGGAACCTGTACTGGGATGAAGCGCCCGACCAGATCGTCAACCTGCTGCTGTACCTGATCCGCCTGCCGGAGTATCAACTGACGTAGCGTCATCACCAAGCCAATCGAAAAGAACATGTCTGAAAAATACACTAATCAGCGCCACGGCGCCTCCCCCAAACACGGCGAGGCCCACAACCGCGAACACCGCCTGTGGTCGCGCCGCGATTTCCTGTCCGCCACCGGGCTGATGGGTGCGGGCAGTTTTCTGCTCGGCGGATTGCCCCTGCGCGCCTTCCAGCCCACACCGCTGATGGCAGCGCTGACCGGCGGCCCCAACGACCGTATCCTGGTACTCATCCGGCTCGATGGCGGCAACGACGGACTCAATACCGTTGTGGAACGCGGCAATTCCAGTTACTACAACATACGCCCCACCATCGCCATCAACGAAAACAACATGTGGCCGCTGAGCACCGAATACGGCATGCCGCTGGCCACCACCGCCCTGCAACCCATGTGGAACGAGGGCATGATGAAGGTAATCTTCAACGTGGGATACCCGCAACCGAATTACAGCCACTTCCGCTCCTACGATATCATGGCCTCGGCCAGCGATTCCGATGTGGTGGTGAATACGGGCTGGCTCGGCCGCTTTCTCGACAACGAATACGCCGCGTTCCTCGAATCGCCGCCCGTCATACCGCCTGCCCTGCAGATCGGTATTCAGACCAACCTCGTATTCAAGGGCGACCAGGCCAACATGTCGCTGGCAGTGAGCAGCCCGCAGGAGTTCTACCAGATCGCCCAGTCGGGCCAGTTGTACAACACCGCATCGCTGGGCAACACACCCCGCGAACTGGAACTTGCCTTCGTGCGCCAGACTGCCAACTCGGCATTCCGGTACTCCGAAACCATCCACGACGCCTACGGCAAGGGCAAAAACGACGTGAGTTATCCGGGCGGGAATGACCTGGCCGAGCAACTCGCCATCGTTGCACGCCTGATCAAAGGCAACCTGGGCACCCGCGTTTTTATGGTCGAAATCGGCGGTTTCGATACCCATGCTACCCAATACGATACGCACCTTGAACTGCTCGAAAAACTGTCGGCGGCGGTAAAAACCTTCTACGACGACCTGGCATTCGGCAGCAGCGGACTCGAAGACAAGGTGCTGAGCATGACCTTTTCCGAGTTCGGCCGTTCGATATCCGAAAACGGCTCGAAGGGCACCGACCACGGGTGGGGCACCCATACGCTGCTGTTCGGCGGCGTAATCGGCAACGGTTTCACCGGCCAGTACCAGGACCTGAGCAACCCCGACCCCTTCGGCGACCCGCCTTTCAGCGTGGATTTCCGCTCCTTATATGCCACGATATTGCAGGACTGGCTGGGCAACACACCCGAACTGGTGCAGTATGTGATGGGGCAAAAACAGTTTCCCGTTATCAGCGGACTCGTGCCGGCTATCGCGCCTGCGCTGGGCGACAACAACAAGTGCGCCTTGTTGGGACACAACCCCAAATCCGGCAGTTCGGGTACCATCGAGATCAAATACGCCATGATGCAAAGCGGCCCGCTGCGGCTCCAGTTGCTGGACAAGGCCGGACAGGTGCTGCGCACCTTTATCGACGACTACAAGGACAAGGGCAGTTATGTATTTGAGTTCAAACCTGCCGACTGGTTTATCGGCTCGGGAGTGTACCAGTACAGGCTGCAATCCGGCGGACAGGCATTTCAGCGGGAAATCCGTTTTTGAGCATTGCCCCAATGCATTTAAGCATATCTTAAGACTGGATTAAGCCTCCTTCAGGTGGCTGCCGGTGCGACAATGCGCCGGCGACGGGATGGAGGAGGGCTCGCTGGGTCGCGCCATAGCGCTGCACGAAGCAGCCGCAACCCGCGCCATTTGGGCAACCCTGCTGGCGGCGGCGACACGCCTGGCCGTGGAGTTCAGCAAGACCCGATACGCCTGGGCACACGTCGGCGCCTTCCTGTTGTACACGACAAGTATCGGCGCCACAGCGCAAACCGGCTATCTCGGCGGGCAACTGGTATTTCAACACGGCGCCGGAGTGGAACTTGGTTTGGACAATTTTTCCAACGATTCGACGCTGAATACCGGTGGAAAGACGGAAGCGGAGTAACATTGCATATAAAAATTCCTGCCATGCGCATCTTATTGATAGAAGATGAAACCGCTATTGCCAATTTTATAGCCGAAGGCCTGAAAGAAGAAGGCTTTGCGGTAGATATGGCCGGCAACGGCAAGACAGGGCTTCACATGGCACTCGACAACCTGGAGGAATACGACCTGATCCTGCTGGACTGGATGTTGCCCGGCATGAGCGGAATTGAGATATGCCGGGCCATTCGCAAGGAAAACCAAACAGTTCCCGTGATTTTCCTGACGGCCAAAGACACGGTGGACGACGTAGTGTTCGGTCTCGAAACCGGCGCAAACGACTACCTGCGCAAGCCTTTTGCCTTTGAAGAATTGCTGGCTCGGATACGCGTGCTCCTGCGCAACAGCACCGGTGCACAACATATCTTCAGGTACGCCGATATCGAAATGAACCTCGATACCCACCGCGTGACAAAGGGCGGAGCTCCCGTAGAACTTACCCGCAAGGAGTTTGCCCTGCTTGAGTTGCTGCTGCGCCATAAGGGAAAGGCCTGCCGCCGCACCCGTATCATTGAAAAGGTTTGGGACATTCATTTTGACCACGACAACTCGGTGATCGATGTATATATCAATGCTTTGCGTAAAAAACTCGATTCACCCGGTTCACTATCATTTATACAAACCATCCGCGGAGTCGGTTACCGCGTCAACGACGACGCATGAAACTGAGTTTCAGAAACCGGATCGCGCTGTTTACTGCCGTTGCCGCCGCCGCCACTATCGGGGTGGTTTTTCTTGTCGTGTATGCCGTAGTCCGCTACACCGCTTTCAGCCACCTCGACGATGACATCCGCCAGGAAAAGGAGGAGGTGCTGAGCAACCTGCGTTGGACCGGCGATTCCATCATCATCGAGCAGATGCCCGAGTGGGAGGAAAAGGAACACCGGCAGGTCGAGGTCAACCCCACGTTTCTACAGGTGGTTGACGCCCGCGGACGCCTGCTGTTCCGTTCATCCAACCTCCGGCAGGGTATCCTGCTTTTCAACCCGGATATCAGCCGGAATACCTTTTTCAACAGCCGCATCGACGAACAACGTATCCGGCAGGGGCAGTTTCCTATCCTGAACGAACGCAGCGCCGTCATAGGGCACCTCACGGTAGGGGTATCCCGGGAAGAATCGGCCATCGTGCTGCACAACCTGGGCACCACGCTCTGGATTACCTTTCCGCTGCTCCTTTTCGCGCTGTTTTTAGCCAGCGCCTTCGCCGCTTCCAGGGGCATTGCCCCAGTGCGGCGTCTGATACAGGCGGCATCGGAGATTAGCGAAACCAACATCAACACCCGGCTGCCGCTTCCGGAAAACAGGGACGAAATATACCGGCTGGCGACCACCATCAACGAATTGCTTCAGCGGATAGAAAGCGGCATGTTGCGCGAAAAGCAGTTCACCGCCGATGCATCCCACGAGATACGCACCCCGCTGACGGCCATCCGGGGCACCCTGGAGGTGCTGCTCCGCAAACAGCGCGAACCGGCGCAGTACGAAGAAAAAATCGGGCGAGTCATCGGCGAAGTAGACCGGCTCAACGGCATGCTCGACCAGTTGCTGCAATTGGCGCGCCTGGAAAGCGGTGTTATTCCCGTCAACCGCACCCCGGTAGGGCTCGCCGCCTTACTTGGCGCACTCGCCGATAAGTGGCAACACGGGCTGCGGGAAAAGAACGCGTCGCTGCATCTACGGGTAACTCCCGAGGCAATCGTTCACACCGATGCGGCCCTGCTGCACATCATCCTCGATAACCTGGTGAGCAATGCCATCAAATACGGACATGCAGGCGGGAGAATCGACTGCATCTGGCAGGCAGGGAATAATACACTGGTTATTCGGGACAACGGGCCGGGCATTTCGGCCGAACACATGCCCCATGTGTTCAATCGTTTTTATCGAGCCGACGACTCGCGCAGTACCACCGTGCAAGGCGCCGGACTGGGCTTATCCATAGCCAAAAAACTGGCGGACCTGCTCCATATTCGGTTAACGGTCAGCAGCAGTACAGATGAAGGCGCCGCCTTTACACTCGTGTTTTCTCCATCGATTTCTTAAGCCAATTTTTAGAAATACCCAAGGCCGACTTAAGGCGTCTGCGGCCACCTTTGTCTTATCAAAAACAAGTTTAAAAAAAGATAAGACAATGAAAAAATCAATCATAGTACCCGCACTTCTCGCCACAGGCCTGTGGATGCTGCTGCCTTCCTGTGGTTCGAATGCCGAAAACGGCGCTGCGTTGCGCGCGCCCGAAACCAACCAGGCCGAAATACCGGCAGGAGTCGGCGCCAATGAAAACGACGACGACGATGCCGCAGAAAATAAAGGCAAGGCTGCCCAAAACAGCTCCGGCGATGCCAAGGCAGCCACCATTCAAAACCTCGCGACGGCCTTTACAGGCGAAACAACAGCGAGCGCCAAGTACGCGGATTACGCCAAAAAGGCACAGGAAGAGGGTTTCACCCAGATTGCGTTGCTGTTCAAGACCGCATCAATGTCGGAAAAGATACACGCTGCCAACCACAAGTCCGTGCTCGAAGAACTGGGCGAAAAAGCGCCGGAGGTGTCGCCCAAATTCACCGTCAAGACGACCAGAGAGAATCTGGAAGACGCCATCGCGGGCGAATCCTATGAGATCGCGACCATGTATCCCGAGTTTCTGTCGGTAGCCGGACAGGCGGGCAGCCAACTCTCCCTCATCAGCCTGAACTACGCCTACAAAACGGAGCAAAAGCACAAGCCGCTATACGAAAAAGCGCTTGCGGCTTTGCAGGGCAACCAGGTCAATACGCTGCCGACGCAGTATTTTGTATGTCCCACCTGCGGTAACACCTGCGACGGCGCCGCCCCGAAACGCTGCGGCATTTCCATGACCGGCGGGGAACGATTTGTAAAGGTCAATTCCCTCTGACAAAAATTGAGTTGGAATGGCCGCCAGAACGTCTGTTCATTCCAATCCTTATTCTCCTGAATTAAAATTTATGTATCATGAACCAGGCACATTTGCATCTGCTGCTCAACCACTTGCCCATTCTGGGCGTCCTTTTCGGACTGCTGATCCTGGCAGGTGGTTTTATCCTCAAAAGCAACACCGTTCGGCGAACGGCACTTGGAATATTTGTACTTTCGGCCGGCTTCGCCATACCGGCTTACCTGACCGGTGAGGGCGCTGAAGAAATCGTGGAAAACCTCCCGGGAGTCAGCGAAAACCTGATGGAGACACATGAAGACATGGCCAACATTTTTCTGTGGGTGGTTGGCGGATTGGGTTTGCTTTCGCTTGTAACGTTTTTTGCCGATCAACAGTCGAAAAAGATCGCTTCCACCCTGTATACCCTGACGTTCGCCGCCGCGCTCGGAACGATGTTTTTTGCCCAGCGGGTCGGCGCCTCGGGCGGTGAGATCAGGCACACAGAGATCAGAAGCGGCGCAACGGCGACAGGTACGGAACAGCCGCAAGGAGGTGAAACGAATCCGCAGGGTGGCGGGGAGAACGCCGATGATGACGACTAAACCACATATACCATGACAACCCAACCCGGCAGTACCCTTTTTGCCAATGTTCAAACCGAAGTAGACGCAGCATTTCTGTATGAAAAGATAGCCGCCGCCGAAGCACACCCCGGCATTGCCGCCGTCTTCCGGAATCTTGCCGAAATAGAAACCGGACACGCCGCAAAGATGCTGGAAGGCCTTACCAAACAGGGTATAAGTGCTGTACTGCCGCCACCGTCCTGGCGGGCGCGGGTACTCGACCGCATCGGAAAAACATTCGGGTACGATTACATCATCGGCGTGATGATGGACACTGAAAAAAGCATTGCCCAGGCCGTCGTCCGGCAAAAGACAGATCGCAAAATGCCGGTCAGGGGCGACGAGAGCAACCACGTCAAAATACTGGAGTCGCTGCTCGGCAACAGGAACAAGGTCTCCGGAGAGCAGTTGTCGCGCATCGAAGGCAAACACAAAACAGTGGGCGGGAACGCCCTGCGCGCCGCTGTGCTCGGCGCCAACGACGGACTGGTACCCAACCTCAGCCTTGTAATGGGTGTGGCGGGCGCCACCAGCGGCCAAAGCGAAATACTGCTGGCCGGCTCAGCGGGACTCCTGGCAGGGGCGCTGTCGATGGCGCTTGGCGAATGGATATCCGTAAAAAGTTCGCAGGAACTGTATGAACGCCAGATGTCGCTGGAAATGGACGAAATCATCAGTAATCCCGAAGGGGAAATGAAAGAAATCGCGCTTATCTACATGGCTAAAGGCATTCCCGAAGCGCAGGCGACCGAAATGGCGGCAACAATAATGGGGAACAAAGATCACGCGCATGAGGTATTAGTCAAAGAAGAACTGGGTATCAATCCCGAAGACCTGAAGAGTTCGGCCCGGGAGGCTGCCATCACTTCCTTTATCCTGTTTGCCATAGGCGCCATTATTCCGCTGGCGCCGTTTTTCTGGGGTGGCGGCTACATGGCCATCCTGGCCAGCGCGGTATTCAGTACCATCGGGTTGTTTATCATCGGCGCGGCGATCACCCTTTTTACCGGAAAAAGCATCTGGTTTTCCGGTATGCGGCAGGTTATCTTCGGCCTTATGGCAGCAGCAGTCACCTTCGGCATCGGCAAGATGATCGGAGTGTCGATTGCGGGATGAGACCTTTAAATTTCCGGAAAACAACCCAAGTCCCCATTGCCTTTTTCAATGGCAAGGCAACATAATACAAAAAATATTCGTGTATTTCTACAGGCATGCTGAACAAGGCTGAGTTGGAAGAGGTTATCCGGGGATGCCGCGCGGGCGACCGCTACGCGCAGAACCGGCTTTACCGGGCATTTCATGCCTGGGCTTCCGTGATATGCCAGCGTTATTCTGCAGATACAGACATTGCCCGCGAGTGCGTTCAGGATGGTTTCTTCAAGGTTTTTACCAAAATAGAGCGATACCGGGACGATTTGTCTTTTGAAGCCTGGTTCAAGAAAGTAATGATCAATACCTGCATCGACCGCTATCGACTCGGGACGAAAGACAAGGAAATCGTCGAGTTCACCCAGGCCCACGATGAGAAAATAATACCCGAAATCCTGATCAATGCGGATGCAGACTACCTGCTTGCATTGGTCAGGCAGTTGCCTCCTGCATACCAGGCGACCTTTAATCTATTCGCCATCGAAGGATACGAGTACCACGAAATAGCCGACATACTCGGCGTATCCATAGGTTCGGTTAAATCCAATTTGTCCAAAGCCCGGTTTCAACTAAAAAAAATGCTGCTGAACAGGCAAACCGAGGACGCTTATGGAAAATAAAGACTTCGACAAAATTTTTTCACACAAGTTCGGACAGCTATCCGGCGAGCCCTACCGCGAGGAAGGGTGGTCAGACCTGTCCAAACGGCTTTATGCACACGAGCGCCGCCGCCGGCGATGGGTACTGCCCCTGGTGCTGCCACTGTTCGGGCTGCTGACCGCAGGCAATGTGTTTTGGTGGTACCAGTGGAGACAGGCTGCTTCGGATAACGACGCGGCAAGCCTTTCGACGACCGTTTATCAAACGGATACTATTGTTCAGAAAACTGTAGTGTACCGGTACGATACCGTTTACCAGCACATTACGCTTGTACGGCGCGAATACGCCGGTGATTGGGCCGCGACAAAACCCGCTCCGGATGCAGGAATACCATCTGCTGAATTTTCCGGCAACAATAAGGCAAGCCAGGGCATTGCAGCGGTAGCAACGCCCCAATCCGCCACACCCGCTTTGCAGGGTCCTGAAAACAGGGAGAACCCGCCTGACCAGCAGGCCTCAGCATCACAAAACACCGCTAACCAACCACCCATACCGGAAAATACACCAACATCCCAGCGGACCATCGTCCACAAAATACCCGTACCGGAAAGCGCTGCGCCGGAGGCCCAGGCATTGATAATCGCCCCTGTTTCTGCGGCAGACTCCAGCTTTGAACAAATCCTGCAAACCCGGCCAATCACGAAAAAAGCCGGTCGAACCTGTTTTATCTGGCGCGTCCACGAATAGGTTTGTCTGCAGGTTGGGGCATTCCGTTACTTCGGCATAAACGCTCCGGCTCCTTGCTGGGCGCCGGTATCGCCGCCGATGTAGAGATTGTCCGAAATGTTCGGCTTGGTTTTGAAGCGCAGTATTGGCAAGGCAAACTGAAGGCCGATGAATTACGAGAAGACGATGAAGAAGATGACCACAATGTGCTGCGCGGGATAAAGATTCCGGACCCCGGCAGTGACTACAAGTTAAAATATTGGGAAACCTATCGCTTGCCCGCGCTTACATACGTTATACAATTGCGGTACCAACTGCCGCTGCGCAGTGCCTGGAGCCCCTGGTTCGGCGTAGGCGCACAGGCCGCTACCACCTTGCCTTTTGAAATAGAGTTCGACTTCGAAAACGAGAAAAACAATCTGGAAATAACACTGGCAGGCCAATCCACAGCCATGACGCACTGGCAGGGGATGCTGTTTATGCTGGGCATTGAGGGACAACTCGGCCCGCATTTTTCGTTGGGCGCAGGCGGTTATTTGCTGACGCCTTTCGGTGAGGAACGCCGTATTCTCGACAAGCAGGTCGGACTAAAAACCCACCTGTTCTATAATTTTTAACGTGTTGCACATAATAATATGACGATCAAACACCTGATTTGGTTATTGCTGCTGCTTCCGCTGGCCTGTACCCGTGAATACGTGCAAGACCTCCGGAGTGTGTGTTTCGAGACCGAGGTGCTGCCTGTTTTTCAATCCAACTGCAACCAGAGCGGCTGCCACAACAGCCAGGACCGCAGGGAGGGCTACGACCTGAGTTCCTACGAGACCATCGTCAGCAGGGGTATCGTGCCCGGCGATTTCAAGGGCAGTACAATCTATAAGGTGCTTGTAGCGCCATTCGGAGCCGCCATGCCCCAGTCGCCGTACTCCCGGCTCACCGACGAACAGATCACTACCATTGCAACGTGGATTGAAGAAGGCGCGCAAAATACCGTCTGCGACGACGGTGGCGCCTGCGATACCAGCAACGTGACCTACAGCAGCGGCGTTGCGCCCATTTTATCCACCTACTGCTACGGCTGCCACGCAGGCAGCAGTCCGCAGGGCAACGTCAACTACAACACATACAGCGGGGTAAAGGCCACTGTGACCAACGGCAAACTGCTTGGCTCTATTCAACACGCATCCGGATACATCGCCATGCCGCAAAACGGCAACAAACTCCCGGCTTGCAAAATCAGTATCATTCAAGCCTGGATAGATGCCGGCGCGCCAAACAACTAAATTCCGCTATGAGAAAGTCATTGCTTACGGGCTGTATCCTGTTCCTGCTCGCCGCGCCTGCCTGGTCGCAACAAGGCGGTCTGCTCAGCCTGCTCGACGAACAGTACAGCATTGACCACGTCACCAACGCGTTCAAAAGCCCGCGCGTCATCAATACCCACAGCATGGAGATGCTGAGTCCGGGAACCATGGATTTTCGCATCCTGCACCGTTTTGGCGACATCAGCAGGGGCGCCTATGAACTCTTCGGGCTAGATCAGGCCTCCATGCGCCTGGGCCTCGACTTCGGTATAACGTCCAACTTATCCGCAGGCATAGGCCGCAGCACGGCGAAAAAAGAAGTGGACGGCTTCCTGAAATACCGCATCCTGTGGCAAAGCACCGGTCGGCGCAACATCCCCGTTTCGGTGGTCTGGGTGAGCGGCATGACCGTTAACGGACTAAAAGACCCGATCGGAATCGAGGGCGTACAGGTGAAGTTCACCCGGCGCCTGGGCTATTACCACGAGCTTATCATCGGGCGCAAATTCAGCGACCGGTTCACCCTACAGGTATCGCCCACCTTGATTCACAACAACATCGTGGCCAACAAACTCACACCCAACGAGTTGCTGGCCTGCGGTATCGGCGGCCGGTTCAAGTTCACCAAACGCGTAGCATTCGTCTGGGATTATACCTACGTCATCAACCGTTTTCCACCCAACATCAATTACAACCCGCTATCCGTAGGTTTTGATATTGAGACGGGCGGACACGTGTTCCAGTTGCACTTCTCCAACGCCGTCGGCATGAACGAGCGCGCCTATATCAGCGATGCCAACAGCAACTGGCTGAAAGGCGAAGTACGCTTCGGGTTCAACCTCTCGCGGGTGTTCCAGATCGTCAAACAGCAGGTATTTTAACCCTGCACTTTTATCATTCCGTTACAGAACCATTCACTGCCAGAACAGATGCAACACACTGCAACAATAATATCCGGCCCGGCCATTGTTTTGCTGGCGCTTCTTGTCTGCACCTCCGCCTGCAAACGCGAGCCCGTTTATATCGGCAGCCCCGGCGCCGCCCCTGAAGACACCTCGGGGTACGGCATTCCCTGCAACCCCGACTCCGTGTATTTTAACCAGCAGATACTCCCGATCCTGACCTCCAACTGCGCCATGCCGGGATGTCACGACCAGCAATCGCACAAGGAAGGCGTGATTCTGGACAATTACACGAATATCAGGAACACCGGCAAGATCAACCTGAGCAGCCCGGCAAACAGCAAGATGTACAGGGTGCTCAACGATTCCGACCCCAACGACCGCATGCCGCCTGCACCGGCGGCGCCATTGCCCCTCGACCAGCGCGCCCTCATCCTCAAATGGATACAACAAGGCGCACTCAACCTCAGTTGCGACCCCGGCTGCGATACCAGCAATGTTGCGTTCAGCACAGGGATTATGCCGCTGATCAGCCTGAGGTGCCAGGGCTGCCACAGCGGAACCAACCCTTCCGGTGGTGTATCGCTCGCCAACTACAGCCAGGTGAAAGCGACGGTGACCAGTGGCACACTCGTCGGCTCCATCAACCACAAGGCGGGCTACAAACCCATGCCCTACCCGGCCGGCAGCGCCAAACTACCCTATTGCGACATCCGGAAAATACAGATATGGATCGATAAAGGCGCCCCGAACGATTAGACTGCAGGATGTCTACCTTTTGGGGTAGCGCCGTTGAAAAAACGCGACATTTTTAATTTTTTTCCATAGTTTACGAAACAAAACATCCCTTCCGTCGTATTAGGTTTGTTAATCCGTTTTCGTAATCAAAACACGTACTAATTTCCATGCAAAAAATAATTCAAGAGCCCGTTTTCGCATCCCGCTCTGTCCAGTTTCAGGAGCAGTCCCGTTCTTCCGGTTTGTTGCTCAACGGACTGCTGCTGCTCGTGAGCGTGCCGGCTGCGGTTATCACCTTTGCCATACTGGTTGCCATGGTTCCCGTTCGCATTTTGGGCACCTGGTTCAAATAACGCAGGCACAACATTTGCACCGCACGAGCCATCCCGGAATGCCGGCGATGGCTCGTGTTGTTTTATCGGTTTGAAAAAATTTAAACAAACATTTAAAATATTTTTTTAAAACCCTTGCATTATTCATTTGGGGCGCCTTATCTTTGTCCCGTCAAATTAAGTCAGATGTCCAAAGTAGATCAAAGTACGGAGTGTAAAATCAGGGAGGCCGCCAAAAGGGTCTTTCTGAGGAAAGGATTCGGTTCCGCCACAACGCGCGATATCGCGGAAAGTGCGGAGACGAATATCGCTTTGGTCAATTACTACTTCAGAAGCAAGGAGCGTTTGTTCCAGGAGATTTTCAGGGAGAGTTTTGTCGAAACCTTCGTACCGGTAGCGCGTATTTTGAACGACGACCTGCCGCTGGAAGCCAAAATATACAAATTTGTGGACCACATGACGGAGTTACTCAAGCGCGATCCGCTGCTGCCGATGTTTGTTCTGAGCGAAATGCGCGGGGAAAACTCCGAATTCTGCGAAACCATGGCAGAATTGCACGACGTGTCGTCCAACCGTTTCAAAATTCAACTGGAAGAGGAAGCGGCAAAAGGCAATATCCGGAATATTGATTTTGACCAGGTGGAAGTCAGCCTCATGTCGATGGTCATTTTCCCTTTTATCAGCATGAATATGTTGAAAATCAAGAAAAACATGACGACCGAACAGTTTTACAGTTTTGTAGACGACCGAAAAAAGACCATACCGGAAATGATCCTGACCTATCTCAGGCATCCGGGTAAATAAGCGCGGTTGATTTTCAGGGCCGGCGCCTGTTCACAGCAGCAAACGGCAGCGGAAATCAGCCGCTTTTTTTTGCCCCGTGTTTAAACAAAAATTTAAAATCTTCTTTTAAATCTAAAATTTAAAGTTGCAATGAAAACAAAAATCCTGCTCCTGCCGGCCTTGCTGCTGGCGACCGTTTTGCTTCAGGCGCAGCCGTCGAAAGTACTGCGGCGAAATTGAGCCACCTCAGGGTGTTTACAACATGACAAGGGAACATCGGGGCATTGGTCATGGTCAACGCGGGTTTATAGCAAGGGCAACGTGCGTTTGTCATGTTGTAAACACCTGTCCGCTATACGGTTATGGAACCCGTTTGTCAGCGTTGCCCGCGCTGCCCGCCCGCGATTCGGACGGGTGTTTACAACATGACAAGGGAACGTCGGTGCATTTGTCAAGATCAACGCGGTTTTTTGGCGCAACGTGGGTCGCAAGAGCAACGTGTTCATCAAGGTTAACGTGAGTTTGTCATGTTGTAAACACCTGTCCGCTATACGGGAAGAAAGTTTGCAGCGTTGCCCGCCCGCGATTCGGACGGGTGTTTACAACATGACAAGGGAACATCGGGGCATTTGTTAAGATCAACTTGGGTTTGTGGCAAGGGCAACGTGAGTTTGTCATGTTGTAAACACCTGTCCGCGTCACGCGCGCACAACGCGCGATCACGCCGCAGAACTCCCCTACTCCGCTATCAAAACGCCACCCGCAATATTTTTATCTGCCGTTGAGATGAAATAAAAGTAAACCCCTGCGGGCAAACCACCCATCGACAAAACAGTTTCCTTTCCGCTGATATGCGCGATACGCCGGACTTCCTGTCCGGACAAATTGCAAAGCGTCAGCACAGCATCGTTCAATTCAACGCTGCTAACCAGGGTGCAATGCCCCCGGAAGGGGTTGGGTTGTATACGAATATGGCCCACGCCAGGCAAGGGCTGGATCGCCACCGTGGCGGGGCACGACATCCCGGCAACCAACGCGGAATCCAGCCGCGCCATATCCACGCCGATATCGCTGCCATCCGTGGCCGCATTGTTATAGGCACTTGTGTTCGCCAGGGCGTACAGGTGATAGTCGGCAGCGCCGTTTGCAACATCGACAAAGCCGACAGCAGTTGCCGTTGCCGGAAAAGAGTTCTGGCTCAGCGTATTGTAATTGCTGTACTGTGCGGCATTGCCGCCGATCAACATTTTTTGTGCAGACCTGACCGGCATCGGATACCAGGAAAATAAGCGCCCATGGGTCCGTTGCCGCCTTGTGCGAACCCCGGTCCGTAAATGCCCTGATAACCGCCGTCGGAGACAAAACAGTTGAAAATATTATTGGTAAAGGCGATGTTTTCGGTGGTACCGTAGGCCCAGGTGACCGGCCCGCTCTGAAAAACGGTGTTGTGGTCGATGATGACATGGTCCGGGTCGCCGATTTTGATAAATGTGCCGTCGTTGGGGCCGAAAATATTACCGTCGCCATACGCCGGGCCGTCGATGTCGTCGAACAGGTTGTTGGCAATTTTTATCCTCCGCGACTGCAGGCTGGCGGCCGGGTTGTCGTGGCCGGAAAGGGAAATGCCTGCGCCGGCGTGGCGGATGATGTTGTTTGTGACGGCGATGTCGCTCACATCCGCCTGGGGCGCTGCCCCGCCTTCAGACCGGACGGTCAGCACAATGGCGTACCCGCTTTGTCCGACTGGCAGATCGGCCCAGACATTTTCCAGAACATTGCCATCGAGCAGCACCCGGACACCCGTTTTCAATTCAAACAGGTTTTTGATCGTCCAGTGTTTGCCTGCATAGTCCGGGTGGCCGACGCGCCACGAAAACGGTTTGAAAAAATGGTTGAGCCGCACTTCGATGTCGCTGGGCACGAGGTTGGGAATGGCCGGCGCTGCGCCGCCGAACAGGATATTTTCCCCGGCGGCTTCGAGGTAATTGTTCAGGATCACAAATGGGCCGGGACCGTTTGTTCCGCCGATGGCGTAGGTATCGTAGCCCACGCTGTGGAAGTCGGAAATGTGGGAGCCCAGCACGGCGGAATTGGCGCAATTGAGCAACACCCCGGCCTTCATGATCGTGGCTTTGGTATGCCCGTGGATATAACAGCGATCCACCACCAGATCGTGCGGCGCCTTGTTCAGGGAATTTTGGGCGGCAGAGGCATCACCCAAAAACATCAGGCCGTAGCTGTTCAGCACATTCGTATCCACGGTTATTTCAAGTCCGACAAAACGATAATGGTGCGCCGAAGGCATCGTGCGGAAACAGGGAAGACCCGAAGGATTATTCGAAACCACCTTCGGCATGGCGTCTTTTTGGGTCGGGAAAGTGCTGTTTCCGGTCGGGGCGTCGGGCTGCACCCGCATTTCAGGTGCGGGCAGCAAGTGCAGGTGCGAGGAGGTAAGGATGACCCAGCCGTCGCCCGGTTTATCCGGAAGGGAAAAACTCCCCTTAAACACAGCCCCGGCATCGAGCACCAGCACACTGCCCGGGTTGGCGGCATTGATGGCCGACTGCAGGTCGCTGAAATCGCGCCCCACGGGGCCCACCGTGATCACCGCATAGCCGCCGGTATCCGGAAAACAGGTTTCGACCGGCGCGGTGTTGGGCGGCGCCGGCGGCGTTTGCGCCATGCTGCGGAGCTGGAACAGGGAAAGAGCAGACAAAAAAAAACTTTCGGGCGCATGGCGGGGTGGTTGTTTGCCGGCAAATATACACGGGATACACTGGTGGCCGGCCTTCACCTGCCGGGGGTAACTTTCCTAAAACCGGGCCTCCAACACCCCGTTCGTCATTTCTTCAACCATCGCCGGGCGACGCGGATATTTCAGAATCAGCGACCGGGCAAGGGTGTCGACGGCAAGGTGGCTGCCTTCGATATCCTGTTTGACCTTTTTCATTTTCATCGCCAGATCGCGGTAATGGTTGCGGCTGCTTGCATTATCGCCCTCCCGTTCAAGGGCCGGCAATAAAGCGCCAGCATCTCTTTGGGGAATCGTTTGGCTAAATACGGATGAATGCTGAGCAGGATGTTCAGACCGGCGTCAGGAGGATGAGTCCAAGTAGCCGTTGCCACTGTTCCTCTATGATAAAAACGGGCGACAGTCGTTGGAACAGACTATGGTCCTCGCGATCCCAGGAGCCCTTGCGGGGCCGTTTTTGTTCCTCCGCCACCACGGACTGAATATGGCTTTCAAGTACTGTTTGCCATTCTGACGGCGGGTAAGTCATCTTCCATTCCTGATAGTACTTTGGATTGAGTCCCCGGTCAAAGGCAAACTTTTTGGCAAATTGCCGGGCGGTTCCGGTATCCCCCTGCAATTTGGCAATGTCGAACAGTTTTTCTTCCCATTGCTGCACCGTCCCGGGGTGCTGTTTGCCTTCGGCGATGCGAATTCCCTCCCAGACAAGTTGTTTTGCCTTTGAAAAGTCCCGGACATCAATCGCTTGTTGTACGGCCGACCGTCGCACCTCGACGATGTCCATATTTGCTGCCGTCAGTTTTTCAGCGTCTGCAGTGCGTCCAATGGCAAAAAGAAACCGGATTTTCAATTTTTTGAGATGTTCCTGCAGGTAATCGCTATACTTGCCGACATGTATTTTAAGGAGATTGTCCAGCAGCCGCAGGTAACGCTCCTGATCAAGTTTCAGGGCGATGCACTCCGCCACGGCGAGCATTTCATAGCCAAAATCGCCGTAATCAAACCAGGTCTTATCCGAGAGACTGGATTCTACAAAATCGAACAATTGGGACTGAAGTTCAGGGCTCACGGTGTCTGCTTCCGCGACCTCCTGTAACAATTGGATACCTTGGGCAATAATATCGCCGATATTCCCCGCAGAATCATCACAAGCCTCTATGATGGGCATCACTTCTATCAGCAGTGCCCGTCCGACAATCGCGGCATCGCGGTAGTTTTTCCTTGATACCGCCGCATAGGCCGTTTGCATAATGGGTTGGATTTCCTTTGAAAAACCAAAGGATTGGCGGTAATCCATAAAGCCCCGGTTTGAATGGTTGCGGATGATTTTCCGGATGATCGTCCGGTATTGATCCGTCACATTGATCGCGCTGTCTTTGTCGGCAAAATACATTTTAAATACATCGCCGAAGTCGCGGTTGGTTTCGTGTTGATGCCGGACGAAATCGCGCAATTCCTCCAGGTTTACTTTCTGGAGCATATCCTCAAAATGCAGTTTTGGGGCCTTTCGCCGCCCGCCCCGGCGCTTCGGCGTTTCCTCCCGCAGCGCGTACAAAACGGCTACGATATGCTTACAGACCGCCCCGTCGTACGGACAGTTGCAGGTCGTGGCGGTGACGTCTCTTCCGGCAAGCCTGATATCAACCGAATACGAGGCGCCGCCTTCCACCGTGGCCGACCATACGCCTGGTCTTTTTCTGGTTATTTCTTCCACGGCCGCATCGTTGAAGGAATCAGTCCGCGCTCTACGATGCGGGGCGGGAGGGCAGATTCAAAATTGTCTAATGTGAGCATGTTACCATTCAATCCCCAAAATTAAGCAGC
Organism: Lewinellaceae bacterium; assembly: GCA_016712415.1. Lineage (GTDB taxonomy): Bacteria > Bacteroidota > Bacteroidia > Chitinophagales > Saprospiraceae > M3007. Next base: position 230,610 of record JADJRC010000011.1, read on the forward strand.
GCGTTCTGGTTTTTAGTAGAAACAAAAAGAGCCCATACGCCATTTTCGACTCCGATGCCGGAAAATTAATCCGCTCAACCCTTGTCAAATTCTATGCTCGCAACCTCAAATGAGTTCGCGGGTTAGAAGACGGAAGGGAGAGAGACTAAAACTTGTCAGTGGTCATAAAGGCCGTACAACATGGCAGTCCCTCCCCTTCGTCTTTCACTGCTTAGATCTGGATGTTCGTTGAGGCGCGTAGAGGCGACCTCGGATGAAGAATAGATAAGAGCGACTAAGGAGAATTGGTAACCTATAAAAGTACAAACAGTATGCCAACCTTGTATGTGGGTAGACATCCCAAAAAATTCCGAGCAGCCATAACTGATGGCTGGGGTCAGCGTACTTATCAGTTCACAACGATGCAGTTGGTTTGCCGAATTGGTTGCGGTGTTGAGCGAGCGGTGGACAAAGAATGTGTGATGGAGGCATCCGGGCCCCATTACTTGCAGTTGGCCACCCACCTGTTCGAGTCAGGGATCGCTGTGAGTGTAGTTAACCCCTGGTGGTCAAGCGTTACACCCAGATGTTGCTTTGCGTGCCAAAACCGACCGGCAGGATGCCAAGTGCCTGGCTCGGTATGGCGAAGATCAAAAGCCCACGGAATGGCAAACCCAATGAGCAGTAAACAACCAGTTAGGACAGTTGCAGGCGCTTTAAATCAATATATAAAGCAGCGTACCGCCTTAAACAACCAGTTAGATGCTCAGCGATCCAGCGGTGTTCCTAATCCCGCCTTTCAAGCCTCTGCAGAAAAATATACAAGATGCTCAACGATGAAATCGCTCAGGTAGAGCAGCAAATGAAAAACCTGGCCGACCAATATCACAAAGAACAAATGGATGCCCTGCAAACCATCCCCGGCATCGGCAAAAAAACCGCTATGGTGCTTGTGCTTATCACACATGGTTTTGAGCGCTTTCAAAACGCCAAACAACTGGCTTGTTTCATTGGAATCTGTCCACGTGTCTTTCAGTCTGGCTCCTCCGTTAAAGGCAAAAACAAAATTTGTAAACTCGGCATGAGTCACATCCGCCAACTCCTTTACTTGTGCAGCATGAAGGCAATCAAAGTCAATAAATCATGTCAGGCATTATACGAACGCCTTATCGCCAATGGAAAACCCAAAATGAAAGCACTCATTGCCGTCGCACATAAACTTTTACGACAGGCTTTTGCCATCGCTAAATATCAAAGAACTTTTGATCAAAATTTTGCTTAAAAACTTGTTTGTTATCACAGTTCATGTTGTAAACACCCGTCCGCATCGCAGGCGCGCAACGCACGACCGCGCCCCATTGCGAGCGTAACGTAGCAAAGCGCCCGTAGAGCGGACGGGTGTTTACAACAAGGCAAGGCATCATAGAGCGCGTTGTGGAACGAAGGCAAAATTTATTTTAGCACGCTTTGTTCAGCCTGCACAAATTTACCCGACTTCAACGCGTGCACAACGCGCGGCAGTTTTTCAAATCGGGCATTTTGGCGGGCCAATTCTGCTTTGATCCGGTTCATCTTTTCCAATGCATCGGCCGCATCTGCAAAACGCTCCCCGGCCATACGGTCGTATATGTCGCAGTATAGCGGTGCGGTGCCTGCCTCCAGGATCATAAACGGGCCCTGGATGTCCCGGTGCTTTTGCTTGCTGCGGGCCTTGGGTTGTACGGAATAGCCAGAGTAGTGGATATACGAAAGACCAGGTGTGTATATATCTTCATTTCACATCGATATGACAAATCATTGAGAATTTAGAGTTGGTCATAACTTGAGTCAGTTATAACCTGGGCCGAAAAAAAACTCAGTGTTTTTTGCGCAAAAGCATATTTTTCAAAAAATATATTTCTATTAGTGTATATAAATAATTAAACCTTAACCGCTTAGGTTGATTAAAAAAACTTATAAATACACAAAAAAAGGCAAGAATTTGATTGCCTTACCACAAGTATGGTATTATCAATCAACAAACTATTTTATCTATGTCTCGAATCCTTGCATTAAAAAATTACATTTTATTGTATATTTATTTTCTCGTACAATTTTCCCTTTCAAGTTGTAATACTCAAAGCCCCAACGACAAATTGCCGGCAGAGCAGCCTAATGTTGCCACACCAATGTGCGATTATCCCCAAAACCCGGTTATGGTAATTATCGGCGAAGACCTGAGTGGTTCTTTTTCCCAGGAATTAAGTTTAACCACAGCCGATGTTCAGGCAATCTGTGATGTCATTTCATCGTCGGGGCGAGGTGGTCAGGTGGTTGTTGGCGCAATCGGCGATCAAAACCCAAAGGGATACGTCAACTGCGATATTAAACCCTTACCAATTGCACCAAAAACGCTGTAATCGGCACTGTAGCCTTTTAAAAAGCGCCAACAATACAAAACAGGAAAATCAACTTGTTATTAAAACATTTATTTCGGAATGTTCTGATTTATTAAAGGTTAAAAACCACAAGATAACTGACCTTAATGGTTTTCTCAGAAAGGCTAAAATACTCTCCCAGCAACCCGATGCATCACGCTATGAAATATGGTTGCTCATCAATTCAGATGGTAAGCAGGATATCGATTTGTCCAAAAAGAATGAGCCGCTGGACTGTTCTCAAAAACCCTTGAATACTCGGTTTTATGTAAGTAATTGGACGGAAACAGAGGACTGCGGGGCCGATGGACGATTCCTGAACCCAAATCAGTTTGTCAAGTTTATCCAAACCCAGATAAAATAACTCTTCACTAAATCAGCCTGCTATGACCAACTTCAAACTTCCAAATGAATCTTTTCCCTATGCTTTTGCTGCGCAACAAGAAGCACAACGGGCTGGCACCCTAGCCAATTACGGCTATCGGCACAAAGAACTATATTACGCTAAAGAGGCCATCCTGCGGAAATGGCAGGAATATATGGTAAATGCCCCATCGTACTTCACAATGTACTCTTCATACTTTTTGTAGTGGATATATTCGTGAGTGGGGAAATGATAAACCATATCATTGCCAATGGCGGATTGTTTCTCAATAAAGAAGTGCCCTGGTGGGCTACCCTGTTATTGTGTTTATTGATGAACGGGTGGGCCGCAGTAACGGCCCATTTTCTGGGCAAGGGATTTTCCCAAGAGATACAGGATTGGGAACGTTGGAATTACGGCTATATAAAAATGCAGAATAACGCACCACCTAATGTATTAAACGGTGACATGCGAAAAGAAATGCTGCGCGCCAGATTCCTGGCCATTACGTCCGGCGCCGTTCTCCTTATCGTGGTAAGCCTGATCGTATATTATCGATATGTAGTTCTAAAGGACCTGGGAGGTGATGTTGGTAGTTTTAAGGTTTTAGCAATTGTAATGATGGTTCTCCCAATAGCGATTGTAATAGGCGAACTCTTTACCGGCGATTACATCTGGTATAGTATTCGTTGGTTACAAAACCTGATTGGCCGAAATCAAAATAGGCGTAAGTTCCTCAAATTCAAGGAGCAATGCGGGTATGCTGATCATCTTGCCGTACAATACACTGAAAATGCACGACGACAGAATCATCCCGTGCAGATAGTCGGCGACCTGGAACACTGCCATATGCGTATCAAACATCGTAGCCAACAACAGAATGATTACAGCGGATCCTTCGACAAATGGCGACGCATCGGTTTCACCTTCCGGGCCAGGAAAATCAGGAGCCCATTAATGAGGCTACAGTATTTGGTATTTTGCCCAACGGTGCAAAAACCGGCGATAATCAAACTGACTCTGATGGAAAAGTTACCTTATACTGGGATGGCGACTTCGACCGCCTGATTGCAGTCAAGATATTAGATAGGGATTACGTCGGTCCATTTCAAGCCAATGCAGAGCATTATATTGATTTACCCGAAGATTGGCCTCTTTCAGATTCTGGAAACGGGCAAGGCACGAAGGATGCTGCATTAGTCAATTAAGTCTGATGCTTTATCCTTGTTTACTGCCGCAATACGGACAATACGAAAACATATTTTCCAACTGACTGTAACACGACGGACAAATCCGCACCTCTTCCACAACCGATGGCATTGGAACGCCTGTACGAACCGTATAGGTATCCGGAATTTCTTTAAGGAAACTCGACTCCCGGCCTTTTTCCGTGATCAGGAACAGTTTGTCTTTGGCCCGTGTGATGGCGACGTAAAACAAACGCCGTTCTTCTTCCAGCAACAGATCAAGATTGGCTTTTTTCACTACCTGGAAAATGCGGTCTTCCAGCCAGATATCCGGGAAACCGCCGAAACCATCTGTCAGTCCGACAATAAATACGATTTTAGCCTCCAGGCCCTTGGCGGAGTGGATCGTTTTGTGCGGTATACTCAATCCCTCTTTTTTTAATCCTTCGAAAAAGGGTTGAAACATCTTGCTACGCCGGTAGAGAAACAGGATTTCTTCCGCCGGAATGCCCGCCTCGAGACATTCCCGGACCTTCTGCATACAATACGCCACATTCTCGTCTTCGTCGATACCGGCATACACGACGATCTTGTGCTCCGAGTTTTTGGAAGCCAGGATGTCTTTTTCGATTTTATGCCGGTTGTTTTTAATCACTTCGTTGCTGGCGCCCACGATGTTTTGGGTGCTGCGATAATTCAGGTTGAGTTTGATAATTGTCGAAGGCGGGAAATGCTTTTCGAATTCAATGATGTAGTCCACATTAGAGCCCCGGAACCCGTAGATACTTTGCCAGTCATCGCCCACGCAAAAGAGTTGCGTCTGGTCGGTCAGCAGCAATTTTATTAAATCCACCTGGAGATTGTTGACGTCCTGGAATTCATCAACCAGCACATACGGGTATCGGGCCCGGACTTTATGCGCAATGTCTTCCTGATTTTTAAGCAGGGATACCGTTGTAGAAATGAGGTCGTTAAAATCCAGGTAAGATTTGTCGATGCAGTATTTTTCGTAGTCCGAAACAACAGGAATGGCCAGTTTATAAAAATTCCGGACGCGTTCGTGCTGATCATTCCGGGCATTCGACAGCACTTGTTCCGGGTTAAGGCTTTCCACCTTGATCAGGTCGGTGATACGCATGACCGTCTTGACAAATTCCTTCACGTGGTCGAGGTGCCCTTGGAAGGCTTCCTGAAAAGTGATGGATTTCGATGTATTATAATTTGCCGGCAACCGCCCCCGGACTAAATTATCCAGGGCAAGATTAAACAGGGCCGAGTTTTCCGCCATACGCTCGTACGTCTTCACATACAGCACCCCGCCTTGCTGGAATTGCTCCTCCTTGTCGCGCATCGAATAACTCTTGTTGCTCACGTGCTCGATGAACAAATTGGCGGCCGGGATGTAAAAGTCGGGGCGAAACGGAAAATCCTTGATCTGTATCTGCGGCTCGTACTGATACGGAATGCTGTGCCGGAAAAAGTAATCCGCGATAAACTGTTCCGATTTTGAGCGCACCTTCGTGCCGTCCAGCGTGGTATAAAACTTCCCTTCCCGCGGCAATTGTTGTATTTTACCTTCCTTCAGGTGTATTTTATCCACCACATAATCCAGCACATACCTTTTCAGAGCCAGCAGGTAGCGGGTGTCTTCACACCGTTGAATGATGATTTTGTAAAAAACATCGTACGTCGTTTCCGGGGCGATGTATTTTGAAAACTCCTCCGTCTCGCTGCTTTTTTCGTCGCGGATAATCCTGAACCTGTTATCGAATTCGTTGACGCCATAAGTCCGCATTAAATTGTATCCGAAACTGTGGAACGTGCGGACGGTCAGCCCCTGAATCCATCTATACTTCTGAATAAACGTATGCCTGGCCGCTTCTTTTTCCGCATTTGATTTCTTTTTATCGTGCAACAGCGCCTCGTATGCGCCTGACTTGTCGGCTACCAGGATCAAGCGGTCGAGCATTTCATTGGCCGCGTTTTTGGTGAACGTAATGGCCAGTATATCCAGCGGGCTCACGCCTTTCTCCTCGATCAGGTAGATGATTTTTTGCAACAGCGTCTTGGTCTTGCCGGAGCCCGCCCCGGCCAGGACCAGCAGCCGTTTTTCTTCGCTGACGACGGCCTGGCGCTGTTGTTCGTTGAGTGGGTGGAGGTTGGTCACGGGAAGCAAAACAGGTCTGGAAAAAGAAAAAGGTCTTCATTTTAGTGGTCGCAAAAACCACACTAAAAAAGAAGACCCTATGCAATTAAGCATAGTGCAAAATACGGTATTTATCACGGAAGTTGCAAGTCGTGGTTATTACAAAAAAAGGCGGCATCGTGGCTATTACAGGTAAAACCACATATCTATCTATTCGCTGTTACTTTGACTATGTTTCTTTATCTGGTTTACATAATCTTCCACAATTTTCAGTATCTGGTCATACCCCTTTTGAAAATCGTGCAGCGTCAAATATTTGTTCCACGTGTTTTTCTGTTTTGGGTTTTGTCCCACGCCTGGTATTAATGCGGCTGTTTGAGCAGCAAATTCATAACTTAACTCGACCGGGATTTGAAGTTTTTCCAATTGTCCCTGTGAATACCCCGGATAGATGTACCCGGTTCTGTCAACATTAAAAATTCCGATACGCAAACCACTACCCAGCGGATCGGGCAATTTGATACCAAAACTGCTCGAATTCCAGGTCGTTTCCAGCCCTAAGGCTTCGCAATCCTTTATAAATCTTTGAGCAAATACAACGGTGTCCTGATCCGTATTCTTTCGGAGTTGTTCGAAAAAGTCCTCCGCCGTTATGGTCATCCGCCTGCTGGTAAGGGAAAGCCTTCGGGAATCCGCAGAATCAAGATCGGCCTCAATCCTGATATTTATCCCATCGGGCTGCGTTCCTTCCAACCGGATTATCGCTCTGGTTATCTCCTTTGTTCTGGTTACCAATTGGGGGATAATCAGGCGGGTATTGGTATCGTTTCCCAGTTGAAATACCTGTAGTTCAATTAAGGCGAGGGTGAAATACAATTGAGGCGTCTGACTGAGGTAGTCCACCATTTCTTCCAAGCTTTCGCGGATACCATCGCCTACAATCAGAAGCAGAAACCTGCCGCGCCTTAAGTTTCGGCTTCCCTTATCAATGAAGTTATCCTCTTCGGCCTCATCCCTATCAAATCGTTTTTTGCCGGTTTCCACCAAGCCGTCCGAAGTGTTGTTCCAAAACTGGTTAAAAACCTTTACCCGATTGTCCAGATCGGTATAGCTCCATTTGGCCATGTCTTTGGCATAATCCAAAATTTGACCGACCACCTCACGCCTTGCTTCCGGGTTTCGCCAAAGTTTGGCCTCTACGATAGTCAGGTATCCTTCTGGAGAGATGAAAAGATTATCCATATTCCCCACCGCAGTACTTATCTCCCTGCCGATTGATATCAGCGGAGCAAAACCCGGTTCAATTTCCTGTACCGGCAAAATAGTCGGGTGATTGTACAGCAGGTTTTGCATCCATTCCTCCGGGAAACTCTGACTGGTAAACGGGATACGAATCAGTTCCTCCGGTTTATTGACGCCATTGATAATAATGGGTGTTCCACCACTTCTGTTACCTTTGGTGATCATATTGGGTGTTGTTAAATAGATTTGAAAACCTCACAGGCTCCATTGTCCCTATAATTGTATACCTCACGCCGCCAATGTATTCTGCAAACCCAACGGGTCCAGACCGCGAATAAAGGAAAGGCGATCACCGAGAAAGGGGGCGAGGACGGCGTTTTTTTGAAGTATCATTTATGCAAATATCTTTGTCTTTAATGAAACAATGGCGTTTCATCTTTTTTAAACTGATCAACAGTTTCAACCAACTTTCGAACTATATCCGCCCAATTAATAGATTGATCCGGATTTTTTGATGGAATCAATAACTGAATGTCCTTTAGTTCGCTAAACTCCCAGGGGCAATCTTCCAATACAATTGGGATAAATAATGCCTGATTGTTTTGCGCCATTTCCATCGCTATATGCATTTCTTTTGTTTTGATGTAATTTGACTGACCTATATTTGGTGTGACCAACAAAAGAATAACATCCGATGATCGAAGTTCTGATTCGATTCTCGCATCCCATCGTTCTCCCGGGTTAAGTTTTCTGTCAGACCAATATGCAGCATGCGCTTCGGCCCATGCCAAATGTTTCTCTAATTCATTCAAATGCCGTTGATCTTCATGAGCGTATGAAATAAAAATTTTTTTCTTTCTCGTGTGCTTTATCCAGGGCAATAAATCAAGGAAACCTTTGGTTTCAAGCCATTTGCCTTTTTTACTTTTAATTTTTTCAAGCCCTTGTTGTTCATGTTCCTGAAGTTCGGAAAGGGCAATAAAGTGGGAGTCATCAAGAGAAATTTCCAGGTCATCGCCCTGGCCTGTTAACTGCTCAATTTGTTTTATTATCTTACCAATAATATCGAATTTCAATGCTTTATTTTGGGTTTTCTGAATCTTGACCTTAATCGTTGATTGAGTCGGGAATGCTTCTACCATAATCGTCAGTTTATTACTGTATAAAATACCATTTTCCAATAAATATCATTAAGTGCCAAAGGACCCTGAATTGCAATGAAATTGGATATTACATAAGGAGGCATGAAATGCGGGAATCGCAAATGGATGGCTGTTTCTAAACCTGAAAGGCGCAAAATTCGCTCCAGTTCTGTCGGATTTGAATATTGTTTGGGCAGATATTGAGGGGCGATATAAACATTTGAATTCATCATGAAACACTAACCTGAGCCGTCCTAACAACTTGATAAACTCTTCCGCTTCATCTAAGGCGCATTTAAGTGTTTTACAAACATGGTCTAAATTGAACACCCCATTATTGTTTTTTACGTCATAGTTTAAAACCTTATATATTCGCTCATGGACTGCATTGTTTATATCAATAAAAACTGTATCTTTCAAACTGGCGATGTTAGGAAAGTGAAGAATGGTCCCGGTAATATCATGGAGATAGATAGTGAGCAGGTCAAGGTCAACTTCAGGATCATATTCTCGACATATAGCACTATATTCTTGCCAAGTCAGTTTTTCACGCTTTTCAGCCTCTTGCCGTAGCCTGTCTCGAACTTGTGGGTAATAACTGATTATTTGAAAACCAATCGTTGTACGGTGTAATTCTTCAAACAGGCATTCTTCAAATTCTTCAAAACGCCGAATCCACTTACGTGAGGCGCCGGGATTGTTGATTGTTTCATATGCCCTTTCAATACTTATGGGCAAAAAGGCCGCATCAGGATTTAGGTTATATTCGATCCGCTGGTTTTCTTCAAGATGAATTTGGGGCATCTTTTCCACCTTATTCTGAATAAGAATGATGGGGCTTTTCGGGCTGAGTGTCGGATAGAGTCAAGCCAATATTCATACGGAAACATCTCCAGTGTTTCCTGGCCTCAACGCCTGCTTGATAATAAACCGGCAATTCCATTTCACCGTGCTGATTGTTTTCAGCATCACAGACGAGGATGTAAACGGCATTGCAACTGAGGAATAATTTATGGATGGCATGATAGTACTCCTGTCCGCCAAAGTCCCAAATGCTTACCAGCATGTTCTTTCCTTCCGGTTGCCAGTATGTGCGCGTGATACCATGAGTAGTAATTTCACCTTTTTTATATTGCCGCTTTATAAGGAAGTTGACCAAGGATGTTTTCCCGGCAGTGCTGTTCCCTACGAGAATTAATTTTATTTCATTGTTTTCGATGCCACCCTTAACCCTTATTTCTTCAAAATAGCGAATAATTGGGTCGTTGCCATTTTGAACGATCTCATAGGGTGGTACTTCCAATGGGCAATCTTTACATAAATCCCATCTGCTGAAAATTCAGGATGATAGCCATCTGCATAAACCGGTAAACCATTTTTAATAAATTTTATAAGGGGCGCAATACTAATAATGGAGGTGCCGTCTAATACAATTTGCTCTAAATGATCTAACCTGCTCAGAGATTCAATGCTGGATATATTCGTTCCTGAAATATCAAGCCATCTAAGGTTTTTACAATAAATTATTGCTGATATATCTGTTGCGTTGGCATGAGAAATCGCAAGTGACTCGAGCAATCTTAATTCTGAAATAAAACTAAGGTCATCGACACCCATTTCTTCCACCTGTAAGGTTTTTAGGTTTTTAAATTTGCCTATTTCGTTAAAATCTACAGTGCCAGTATTTAGCATTAAAATTAACCGACTCAAATTACTTAATTTTGTAAGTGGGCTTAAGTCATTGAGGTGGCTCCAAGTAATAATTAATGACACTATTGATGGACAACCTTCTAAAGGGATAAGTGATATGAGGTTGAATGAACGAGTAATATTCAATTCCTCCAATACTGGAAGGCGCTTAACAAAATCAAGCGATTGCTCGTTCTTTATATGTAATTCCTTTAATTGTCTTTGGTTTTTAAGAAAGTCTAAATTTTCTGATGTAATAATGCTCCCTTTCAATCTTTCTAACCTAACTTGCTCAGAAATGGAATTCAAGTTATTTGCTTTTGAATTTGAAATGTTTAATTCCTTAAGCTGTAATAGATTAGCGAGCGGTGAAACATCTGTGACTTTGGTCGAACTGATATCCAGATATGTTAATTGGTTACATGCTTGCAAGGGGGAAATATCACCTATAGAAGTATAAGATAGATTCAAAAGCCACAATTCTTTCATATTCCGAATTGCATTGATATCGTATAAGTGTTTATTATTATTTAAATAAAGTATTAAAAGGTTGTGCAGATTTTCAAGTGGCTTGATATTATCTATTTCATTACTTGATAAGGTTAATATCTCTAATTCCACTAAATTACTTAATGGGTATAAATTTTTAACTTTGCAAAAACTAATACATAAAATATGAAGAGTTGTTATATCTTCTAAAGAAGAAATATCCCACAGATCACTATTGTTATAAAAAGAGCCGCCAATCGATAAGTTTTTCAGTGATTTCAGCCTTTTGATTGATATTAGATTTACAATATTATTACTTGGCCCTTTATTTAGGCTCTCTTTCCATCTAATACCTTCGTTTGAATTATTGTTAATATACTGCCCCGCCAAATTCAATTGCTCCAACCATTCCAATTCAAACAACTCATCAGGAAGTTCTGTAAGTCCACAGAACGCCAAGTCCAGGTAGGGCAACCGCTTTTCTTTTGCTTCGCGGATCAATTTTAGTGCAAGTTCAGACATGGATGCTTTTTAAAATTATTTTAACTGTAAATCAAGTATATAATTAATTTGGTTTGATTTCAATTTCGTACTCGCCCCATCGGAAACCATCTTCCCATCGCAGTATCTTAGCCAACGTACAAATCGGGCCATTGCAAGATACCCGGTATAACAAGTATTTCTCCGCGTTTTGAGTAAAAAACGAAATTCCGATACCGAAAGTAGGATTCGTTTTTATCATCACGACCGGTGGTTTTTACTTCGATAAAATATCGATCTTCATTGCCATTCCGAATCGAGAAATCATAAGGTAGAGACGACTCTTTCACTTCATTGTGCCATACCACTTCATCATCTGGAAATTCGGATTTTAAATATTGAAATATGTATTCTTCCCCTTGCCGACCGAGTGTTGTATCGTTAGTATATACGTTGTTCTGATATTTTGAGCTTCCTTCAGAAACTGTCCTTGAGGTGGGCTCCTTAAAATCGAGGCACTCCTCTTTTTCACTTTTGGTACCTCAAATCCTTCATTTTCTGCCCAAATTTGGAGTTGATCATTATCGAGGCTGAACATAATGTTGATTTCCTTGAGGCTATCCTCCATAGACAATATTCGGGCAAGAGATTCGATCAAGGCAACACGAGTAAGGTTATCCTCGTGGGGTTCAACATAATACAGTGTTTCATCTATTGTCCAACTCCAAACCTTTTTTTCGTACACCAACTCATCGCCAGACCAGTAAACGAGTTTTAGTTCATTGGATTTTAACATTTTGATCGAGTCAATTTGCTCTTGCATTTCCTGACGTACTTCTTGCCACGCTCTTTGGGCACGAAAGGCCTTTATGATGGCAAGCCAGGAAAGTTTACTGGTTATAAATTCACGCAATGCGCAGTCAGGAGAGCAATGGCCTTCTTCCAGAACAAGGTCGGTTTCTATTATCACGGATATCCCAAACACCCCAGCCACCTCCAAGGCTACAGTAGCATCGCTCGGAAGCCATATCGTGTATGCTGTATTAGACTTTCGGGCATGTTGTGGTATGTCCAGGTAATATAATTGAGGTATCGGGCGAAGACCTCCATCGGTCGAAGGAAGGGTGTGGGTTTCTGCCCATTTCCGAAACATTAGTTGTTCTGTTTCACTGAATCTTAAGGATGCTATGTACTTATATATTGATTCGAAATGGGTGATATCAATCGACCCTGAATCCTCGGCAGTAAGCTTCTCCAACAACTCAAGGCAATCTTCGGCTGCCAGATCCGAACGTAACCCAAAAATTTCTTCCTGATCCAAAGTCATTTCGAAATAACTGACCGGTAGCAGATTTTTAATGATTGGCTCAAGTGATTTGGAATAGATTTCTTCGGTCGGATAACAAAGCCCGTCGGTTGCAGGAAAACTCGGGTGTCGTGAAACAAAATACTGAAAATATGTAGGTGCCGGCACTTTCCCTGCCGAATGGTAAAATTGGCACTTTCTGGCTGCTGTGCGGAAATTCTGCCATTTCTGCTCCAACAGAATTTGCCAAAATGATCGTGCAAATGTTGGGTTGGTCAAGTACTTGTAAAAATCTACCGAAACAAAATGATGAATACCATGGTTGGCATTTCGGTTAATCGGAGGTAGTTCTTCATCCAGCAGATAGTCGATGTAATCACCAAATCCTTTTTTACGAAGATCTCCAGCCTTATGATATCCTTCATATTCAAGGATTTCCATCTCTTGCTTTACGCCAAGGTGCACAAAAAACCTGTTCCAATCTGGCACGGTATTTTCATCTTCCGGATAGTGTTCGTGAACAAAGATGTCTTCTTCCAGTACTTGCTCTAAAGGCAGGCCTGGTTCGTAATAATCAGCCAAATGACAATGCCGGGGAAGCAAAAGACTGTTTTTTTGTGTACGGATTTTTAGGCCAGCGAATACTTTATAGTCAGATTCATCTAGAAGAGCCCGCTGTGAGAAAACATACCGCAATACCGGAATAGTATTCTCGATTGTAATCTCGTCTTTTTGAACGAATCCGAAGACTGTTTTTCGAATAATATCCAATGGTTTTGGATAGGCGGCCTTTAGTTTAATAAGCCAATTTTCTACCTCCTTGCGTTCTTTTACAGTCAGCCGATTTACCTCCGGATGTAGTATGGGTAGATCAGCAGTAAACGGCAATTGTTCCGTTAACCCTTCCAGGTATACTTCACGAGGTTCGAGCATGGAAGTATCCATTGTTAACAGGAAAGGGGTATGTAACAATTCGTTATTCCATTCAGCGCAATCGTGATCTGCCAAAGCAGCAATTCGGTCATGTAGAAAATTGACTAACCGGGCGTTTGTCTCAGGCTGACGAAAATGGCCGGTCGTTCGGATCACATTCGCCAGTTTATGATGGTCGAAAGCGTTGGCTCCGAATGAAATAAGCCGGCCAATATTCTTAATAGCCGGGTCGGCAATTTCGAATGGTTTTTCAAATGCCATTCGGACCGTTTGGCGTTCCTCTTCGTAATCACTTAGATGGGTTTTATCGACAATGGTTTCGGTAGTTCGCCTAAGCCAGGCATCGTCAGACTGGCTTTTCTCTTCATTCGGTAAAACCGGCACAAATGCAACTTCCTGAATGGCCTTATCTACGCCACGATTTATACTTGCGTTGAAAGGATCATTTGTATTGCTTGCATAACGTACGATCAAATCGGTAAAATCAAACCGGAAGCGTTCGTCAGTATGCATTTCCCGAAACCACTCAAACTGTAAGTACCCTATCTGTTCAAACAGGAAATAGTTCCAGCGTTTTTGCAATAAGTCTTTCCGAGCTGGGTCTATTAAAAAATTACTGTTTACCAGATAGCTGAATTTGTCATGATTATGCTCGGTTGGCAAATAGTTGTAAATAGGGACACGGTACTTCAATGGAATCAAAACGCCTTTATCTAGCTTAACTTTTGCGGCAAGACCAATTTCAATGAATGTTGCCTGCTTAAGTTTATCGGGACAAATGCGCTTATCCTCCTCCTGGATCGATTGGCGAACATCTTCCGGTATCTCAACCTGGAAATGTCGTACCAACCATTGGGTCTGCTTTTTTATTTCTCCTTTTTGAGCGAGTTGTAAGCCAATTAGATTGTCCTTGTCGGTGCGATGAATACTGCGATCATGCTCTACCTCGCCAGTTTGAAGGTTTTGCACAAAAAAATTGACGGTTTGCAAATTCCGTAAAAAGAGGATGATTTGTTCATCCGCAAACAGCTTTACGGAACTGGTCACGGTATTGCCGCCGCAATGTTGGATCAGTAAGTTCCAAAACAAAGGTTACCCAGCCATCCTCCAACATGGTTGAAATCTCGGTCGGAAAATCCTCTGTTTCTGACCATACAGGCATAAACTGCCAAGGTAACCGGTCTTGCCAGTGTTCTTGGTCGAAGCGAAACCGGTAGTCTTGCGACCAAATCCAAACACGTTTGGCTAAATTAAATACGGACTTGAAACCAATGCCCTTGTAGCCAATCTT
>JADJRC010000012.1 GCA_016712415.1 Lewinellaceae bacterium
GCCGTTGGCGTTTTTGTCGAAAGTGAAGATGTCCATGCCTTTCTCCTGCGCGGTGGCGAGGGCGATGTTGGTCGGATGGGCATGCGGAACATCTTGTCCGCGCCGTATTTTTCGATCGTTCTTCCATAACCTGCCGGTTCATGGTTTTTCGCGGATCGAATCGGGTCATGACGGAAGCCAAGCAGGTCCAGTTTTTGTTGATCTTGTTGAGCAGGGCCACGTGGTTCATAAAACTTGTCACGCCGCGGCGGGCAGAAATTGACGCGGGGCATCAGGTACCAGTCGCTGGCCACCAGCGCGTTCACCGTGAGCATGCCGAATGATGGCGGGCAGTCGATGAGGATGAAATCGTATTTTTTTTCCAGTCTCCCGAGCAGTTGGGACAGGATGTGCTCCCGGCCGTAGATGCCCACCAGTTCCATTTCAGCGCCGGCCAGTTCGAGCGCGGCGGGCGCCAGGTCCATGCCGTGTACGGGCACTATGATCGAAGCGAGATCGGGTGTTTCGCCGAAGGCTTCGTCGCGCAGCACCTGGTAGATGTTCTCTTCGGGCTCGTCGGGCATGCCGAGCGATTGGGTCAGGTTGGCCTGCGGGTCCATGTCGATCAGCAGGACTTCCTTGTCCCGGTCGCGCAGGGCGGCGGCAAGGTTGATGGCGGTGGTCGTTTTGCCCGACCCGCCCTTCTGGATCGCTATGGAGATGATGTGCATATCGTTTATCCCAGTTCACCGTTAAAATACTGGCAGGCCTTGTTCCACACGGCAAGACCTACCTTTTTGCCCAGTTCGCGGCCTTCCATGTCGCCCATTTCAAAGTGTATGCCGCCGTAACGCCGCGACATGCCGGCCTGGTCTGCCGCTTCGTGGAAAGTGCGCCAGGTAAGCGTAACTTCCATTTGAGGGGTGCAGCGACCCTCGATTTTTGAACTTTTGGGTGGAAAAACAACCGACTCGCCGTAGGTGCTGTTGCCGCAGAAATTGGTTAAAACCTCCGCAACTGCCCGGCTGAAGGTACTGTGCCCCGAAACGTATTCCGCAAACGGCGGCGAACCGATCATATAGGGCGTCCAACTGTCGCCGTTAATGGTTTTTGTGCCCTCGCACGGACCGCCCCATGCCTCTATTTCCTGCTCGTTGAACAAGGCCCGGATCAACGATACCGGACGGATGTAGTCGTAGTGCGTTTTGCTGTCCCACGCAGCGATAGAGGCATCGAGCAGGGCATTGGACAACAAAAAGAACATCTTGATATCGTTGGCATTTTTGAATTTGTTCTTTTGCGACACATAGCGCCCGATCCGCGACAACTGTGACGGCGGCACGCACCAGTAACCCGGAATGAGGGGTGTTGCTGTGGCGTCGGTGTGTTTGTCTTCATGCATGCCGGCCCAGTATTCGGCAATAAGTTTTTGCTCGTCGGTCAGGCATTCGCTGATCTGGATGAGGTCGCAGGCCTGTTCCTGAAATGCCGTGTCGCGCTGTCCGGCAGGCCGTGGAGGTCTGAATTGCCCTCCCCAGGTTAGCGCAAAGGGTTTTACAACGCCCCAATGCGCCGTCAGGAATACCTGCGGCTGACCGTCGGCCATGAGTTGCGGCTGCCAGCGCTCCCGGTCGCGCAGGGGCTGGGGTGGCGGCGGATTGACAGGATGGTACCCGGTGAAATCCGAATAGTTGCCGGCATGCAGGGTACCGCGCTGGTTGGCGGCATCACCCAGGTGTTGTTCGATCACCAGTTTGGCAGATAAGTTGCCAATGCCCTGCGGGGTATTGAGTTCGAGAGAGCGGTCGTCGGGGTTGTAACCCAGTTCGCACATAAAATCGCGGAACATGCCTTTGCGTTCCGGAGGCAGACTTGGCAGAACAACTCCTTTAGCGCGCTGTAGGCAGCGTAACTGTAGGTCTTGACCCTGTTCTCGGGTGTACACTCGATGTCCGGGCGTTTGAGGCGGGCGCCGGTCGTAGTGCTCACTTCACACCCGCCGTCGTTATAATTGGTCCAGGCATCGTACATGGCCGTATGCACGATGGCGAGCGCACGCGCCGCAATGGTGGGCGGGGTCTTGCTAAAATACAGGGCGTCGCAGGCGAGGCGATTCCAGCACTGTGCAGCGGTGGGTGTGTATGCGGTCGGTGTGGACATTGGTGGCTCGGTTTAAATGTTATTATTTTATGGTATCTGTTTTCGGGGTGTTTCCGGGGTTATCGCCATTCTACCCGGAGCAGTTCCGGCATCCAGGGCAATTTGACTATGCTGAGGTTCAGGGCAGCCGGTCCAACAAAATATCGATGGTGTTTTGCTCTACCTGCAATCGCCAGCCGGTATCGCTGTGCGACAGTTTTCCGGGTCGCTGCAGAAACCCTTCCCGTAATCCATCCGGCGAAGTGGCGCCCAGGGCGTCCCAATGCCCGATGGCTGCCTGCAACAGTTGCATCGCCTCCTCCTGCTCATCCGTCGTTGTCGCAATGGTATGGTCGAGTGGCATGTTGGCAGGCATGGCACACAGGAATTTGGGCAGAACCAGGTTGTAATCGGGGGTGTGCAATGCACCTGTTGCAAGAAAATGCAGCAGCACGACGGCCCGGTGCCGCGAGGCTTCGTCTTTGAACGCCTGCGGTTCGACTAGTCCCAGTTTTGAAAAAAAATGTGGCAGAAAGGTATGCAACAACACAACTCCTGCATTTTGAATAAAATACTGATCGGGTTCGTCGGCGTCGCGGGTATCAAGGCCAATACGGTGATCCGGCGCCGCAGGTTTCTGTCCGGCCATTTGAGGATCATCGCTGTGCGTGGACTGCTTCTCCAGATCACGGCCAAAGGTGTCTGGCAGCGGGATCGGACTTGTTTGCCCGGGCGCCGCAGCCTGATCGTTTTTCCGAACCGGAGTCTGAAGCGCTTCCGGTGCTGAAGCATCAGCAGCCGTTAACCCACGCGGGTCAGGTTGGGTGGTCTTTTTTACCGGTAAACCTGATTTTTCGATAATGCCGGCCTGTTCAAGCAACCCTATTATTTCTTTGAAACCGCCGGTTTTTTGCGGAACAATTTTTCAGGGCCGGTATCGCCGGCATCAGCATGCTATCGTCGCGAAGCAACCGGATAAAGGATGCCCGATCCCACTTTCTTTGAAACTGGATGGTTTCGCGCAGGGCGGTTTCCCAAAAATGGATCTCCAGGGCGCGGATATCATTGCCGCTAATGCCGGGATCAGATGTTGTCAGGGCAGATGTCAGTTCCTGTATTCCGCGTAAAAAAGCAGCCTGCGATTGACCGGTATGCAATTCGAGCATCGCTTTTAAGAAGGGTTGGTTGTGCTGTAATACAATCCTGCGAATCACTTCCGGGTGCTGCCGGGCGAGCTGTCCAAGTTTGTCGACCGACTTTTGTTCCAGTCCGAGTGTTTCCAGCACATGTTCGAACCAGGTCGCTTCGGGGGCTGATGAATACCACGGCAGGCTGCCGTGCTGCAGCCACCACAGCCACAGATCGAATTGATGTAAGGCCGTAGGCCGTCCTTCAGCCTGCTGGGGCGGCAAACGGCGGATTGCTTCCAGCAAGGCATTTTCCACTTTTTCCGCGACCAGGCTTTCGAATTCGGCCTTTTCCAAAAGTGTAAGGTCGATGGACCCAAGATCGATCTCAAGTGAATCGAGTCGTATCCATACTCCCGGCCCCGCATGGCGATCAAAGACCCGTTCGAGTACCGGCACCACATGCTGCCAATATGCCTTGCTCACGGCTTGCTGCACCTGGTGCGCGCCCTGGTAGCGATCGGTCTGCAACCGGATCGTTTGACGGCCTATGATGTGGCGAACGGACATGGGTTATGTTTTATTCAGGATGTTTAAAATCTGATTGACCAGTTCCCCGTCGGGTTGGGGTTCGAGTTCTCCGGGTTTCCATGTTTGGGCGACTGCCGACCGATGGATACCTTTTTCATCAAAATTAGCCAAACGGCTGTCGAGGCGCTCCCAATCCTTTTTCGACATGCGCTCCATGTCGAGCGCTATTCGGTCGAAAAGGCAACACAGCACGTTCTCTATGGGCTTCTGCCAGGCTTTGTTGGTTTTTACACTGTCATTCAGGTAATTATCAAGGATCGTTTTTGAAAGTTGCATGAAACCGGTGAAGGAGCAGCCTGCAGGGTTCCCCAGAAAACCGGCGATCAGGGAATATGCGGGCGACTGTTTTATCGCCTTTGATTTTGTGTTCATGACCTCCGCGAAGTATTTTTCTTTTCGACCCTGCAGATTGGAGGCGCCGGTTTGAGGCGGAGTCGTGGAGTTAAGACTGCCGCTTTTTCAGAGCGCTTCGGTTTCTGTTTTTCACGTTCGCGGGGGCTGGTTTGCGGGCGCCGGCTGAAGCCGGCGGTACCTGAACCTGAACCTGAACTTGTGCGGGCGCGGGCGCCGTTGTTATCGTTGCCGAGACCGTACTGGACGAATGTTTACCCGCCAATTCTTTGGCGCAGTCCGCCCAAAAGATGGAGCCTGCCGGCACGTCGTTCAGCGGGCAGCACGCGTTAGAATTTACCGGTTCTGCGACTTTGTTACAGGCGCAGGATTGCGCGGCGTCTTCCGGCGGGTCGCAGGGAGCGTCGTTTTCCAGGTTTTTAATACATTCGACGAGGCCGCATTGGGCCGGCTGATTATTGGGGAAACAGCCTGGAGTACCTTGTGGAACCGGGCATTCGAGCCATTCCAGCCAAAGCCGGTAGTTGTCCTCAAACTTGCACATGTCGCGGGGGCTCAGCCAAAGTATGTTCAGTCCGACCAGCGCTGGCGCTTCCCGGTACAGCATATCTTCGAAAAAACGGCGGTTGATGCTCTGCCGGAACCGTTTGGTCCAACCCGGCATAACCACGGTTGCCCAGAAAGAATAAGGATCGGCGCCGGGTAAGTAATGAATTACCGGCGGATCGCTCACCGCACATGGGTCGTCCGGATCGAAATCGGGTTTCCAGTCAATATCACAGCAGTAATCGGCGCAAATGGGCAACAGGCAGTTATGGACTACGTCCTTGTCGTCGATTACTTCCACATAAGCGCCGTCCTGGGCGGTTCTCGGCCGCAATAAAATATGTTCCAGCAGATGCAGGCCTTCGTTATCCAGGCAGATTTTGGTATGCTCGACCGCCGTTTGCAATTCGGTCCGGGTCGCATATCGCTGCGGGTGGGTAGCCAGTACTTTTTCCTCGTCGGTCAGGGTAAAGGAGTACGGGCCTGATTCCGTATCGGCGGTAGGCCAGAATCCGATCATCCCTTTGCGAACATATTCGCAGAACTCAATAAACGCCGCCTCCGCACCTTCACAACAGGCAAAGCAGCGGGCACTTTCAAACGGAAATGGATTCGGACAGGCGTCGACGATACCTGAATCGGACGGGGTATCGACAGGGTCGCAGCCGCAGGGGCCGTCGCCAAGGGGCTCGACATTGGTTTGTTCCCAGTAAAAACGGAAACAAAATCCCGCTTCTGTCTGGAATACAGGGTAATAGGCGGCTATTCTGTTGAGCCGGGCAAATGCGGCAATAACTGATTTTTCGTCGCCCTTAACTTCCATCTGGCCAATGCCTTTGAGTGCGGCATTGAGTTGATTAAATTTCGATGGCCAATCGATCGTCATGATAACCGGATCGCATTGGTTTTGAAATACACGCACCTGGTCCATCAGGGCGCATAACCATTCCTGCGACCGGTCTTTTCGTCCGGCCCGCGTACGGGTGAAGGCAGTTGTACTGCGTATGCGGGCATCAATGCCCAATTCAAGTTCAAGGTAAAAACTTGCAGCCCCGTCTGCCTTGACCTCCTTGATATCGGGGAAATAATCTGCCCAGTTCACATCCTTCAGCCGGTTAAGCCATTCTGCATAGGCTTTGTCTCTCAGCGCCTTGGAATCGTAGGTACAGCGGTGTTTCACAACAAAATACGAGGGCGCAACGACCTTGAAACGCCAAAATCCATTCTCCTTGTAGGGTATGATGTTGGCCTCGTCTTCGGCGGCTTCGGTGAAAGCCCTGACCCCGCCAAAAGAACAGGCGCCGCATGGGTCGACCGGATGCGGGTCTATCTCGTCCCACGCGGCTTCCGGCGATTCATATGAGCAGTTGCTTTCCGCAAGTATTTCTACCAAACCGACATAAAAAATACCTTGCCGGCAGAATACGCGGCAACTTTTCGGGTTTTGGGAAATGGGCAGGAAAGTGTAATAGGCTTCAAGAGCAGCTTCCGGCGTCTCAAAACAATTGGTGCTTTCCCAGATGTACCTGTCTTTTTCAGTTGGCACGGAGCACGTGCCGGAAGGTAACGGCGTTTCAGAAACCATTCTGAACCTGAAACAATCGTCTGACGGGTCGCCTGTGTAGGCCTCCACCTCGAATACCGGAAACAGGGATGCCAGTCCTGCAAAATATTCGATCAAATCCTTGTCGTTGGAAAAGTTCAACTTCGATTTCAGGTATTCGGGTATAACCGCAAGAAAACTGCTGCCCTCGCATTCGGATTTGGAACTTGCATATCCTTCGGTCAGCCCGATCGATTTGCCGTACTGATTCGGGTTTTCAGCCAGTTGAATGACTCTGAACCAGTTGTCGCGGTATGCCTGTTCTGCTTCTGCCGCTGTTTCATAACCGGCATAACTGTACAACTGGAACAACTTGCCATCGACAGTCCTGAACTGCACCACATAGTGATAATGAAGCGGGTCCTTGACCGGACAAATGATATGCGGCAGTTTTGGACAATCCTCCGGTCCGACCGAAGGCGGCAAACCGCAAATTGCTTTTAACAAGTCCTGCGCATCGCTTTGGCCAGGACAGGTACGTGGACTGACCGCAACGGGTTCGTTTTTCTTCAGGAAACGCCACTGATACAACTGGCCTTCCGCATTGAACATGTTTTCCTGGACAAACTCGTCCTGTATGACATTTTGAGGTGTGTAGATGGACTGAATGTAATACACCAGCGTCTGCGCGGCTGCGAAGCCGGCACCCTGGCCTGCTTCGTCAATATATTGAACCGCCACGGGGCGTGGCCGACTGCTGCCGGTGAACAGGGCAAATTCATATTTCGGGTCTTCCAGTTCCGGATTTGGCACCAGGTTCAATCCCGGAAGCGCCTGCATGAACCCGCTATATGCCTCGGATGCTGTGTTTGGTGTAGGGTATTCCTCGTAGCTCTGGAACAAGGGCAAAGGCTGGGAATCGACACCTGTGACCAGGTAAATGTGCCGGTACCTGGACGGGGCCGACAGCACGTGAACAAGATATTTGTAGGGAGCGAAAACGGCGCCACCCTCATTTCCCGCTTCTTTTACGATTGTTTTCTCGAAATCCGTTCGTGCCGCCTTATCTGAATTGAATTCGGTTGAAGCGGATAAAACCGGGGCGTTCTCCATTTCAAGCGACCAGGTATAACGCCGGGGCTCTTCCAGTACCTGCAATGGGGCAGATGCGGCAGACAATTGCTTCATGACCTGCGCCATGGCCGCGTTGCGTTCCGGCAGGGTTTCGAATGAACCTTCCGGACTGGCGATAAACAAACCGTCTGCGTTTTTTATCAGGAAATTGTAATCCGGGTTAGCCTCGTCGCCCGACAAAAAATAACGTTCTTTCTTCGCACCCGTTTTGAATACCTCCCCCAACTGAATGGCTGCTGCCGCTGGACTTTCATATGCCTGGTAGCTTTTCAGCATGACCGTTCCTTTGTCATCCGGGATGACGAAATGGTAAAAGCGGTCCGATTGTTCGAAATCTGGTTTGGCGTTTTTGTTCTGAAATAGTTTGCTGCTGACGTCGAGGAATACCTCGAATTGCGTGCTTTCCGTTTTGGGGATCGGGTCTGTTGAGGCGATAAGCGTGTTTTTCTCGTCGTGCAATTCGAGCCAAAAGGCGGTTCCGTCCTTTGCCTGGCGGATCACATAATTCGATTTGTTCAGACCTGCCGCTTTTGCCGTCCGGAAGGCGATAAGGGCGCGGGTATTTTCCGGAAACCACTGGGCGCTTTTCCAGTGTATGCCAAGGTCGTGTGCCGACAATTTCCACCGCCAGGCGGTTTCAACCGGGGCGATGTAGCGTTTTGCTGTCGTGGTTTCTGACAGTTCCGACCATGCCTCAGCCGAATCATGGAAGATTTTTTCGCTGCTTTGATCCTGCCTGCCCTTTGAAACGATGTGCCATTTCCAGGTAATGACGGGCTTGATATGCAGCGGAAGTGCCGCTATATCGAGGTATTCTTTCGCAGCCTCATCCAGGCGCAAAAGTTGAAGTTTGTTGTTTCCCGATTGCCCCTTCGGAATGGTTTGTTTGTTGATCGTTTTTACAAATTGCGGAACAAGGGCAATTGCTTTGGACTGATCCGGGATTTTGGTATCCGTGCTGACGCGCACAGTCTGACTCCGGGCGTCAGTCAACTCCAGCCGGTAGTTGTATTTGGAAACGACCAGGTTTTCTTCGGCTGCCGAATGGGAAAAAAGCCGACGTACGGATTGCGTCTGAAAACCATCCAGTTCCTTTTCCAGGGCAGGATAGGACGCAGGATTTTGAATTTCATGCAGGATATCCCCGGCCCTCACCTCCAGTTCCAGGCGCGTCAGGTCATCGGATTTGCCTTTAAACAGCAACTGCCCCTGGTGATCTTTCAGTTTAAATTGCAGGCATTCGCTGACCTCGAAGTTGCACAGGTTTCGGCGGCGCCATTGCTGGATTCCGGCAAGCAGGGACACCCGTTTTTCAAATCCGGATATATTTTCCGTATTCCAGGATGGCGCAAAATAGTTAAATGCCTTCCCCCTGTTGCGCCCCACATCTTCGTATTCGCTGAGGAAGAGCGACTCTTTTTCAACGATCTTCCTTCTGTTCTCCTGTTCGGATCCTTTTGTCTGGTACCGGAACAAGGCATAATCGTTGAATTGCTCTGCAAAACGTCCCAGGAGGTGATCCAGAAATGCCTTGCGCCGTTGGGTATACAGCGTTTCGTCCTCTACCATTTCCTGTAAAAAACGCAAATAGGCGACAGGGCTGTAGGAGAGGTCGAACAAGTGGGCGTCCTGGCCGCCGGACCGGCGCCTTCCCGGGTGGTCAGGATAAAATTATCGGCCAATGCCGCCAGGAAGGCGGCCTGCTCGGCCGCTTCCCGGGCCTCGATGGCTGAGGTAAACCGCTGGCTGCCGATAAATACAAGGTCTGTCTGGGTTTCTGGCCTGAGGATGTAAAAGCAGCCGTATTTATCCTGAAGAATCTCGATAGTATAGCGGCCGGTAGCGAACGTTTCCGACAATTGACGGATATACGCCGAACGCAATACCGCCGAGTTGTGGATGTAGTGCTCTACCAGCCCTTTGGGCTCGCCGCATACGTCATTTCTGATCGTCAACTCCGTTCTGGCGTTTGTGGACAGTAGTTTCAGTGCCTTTTCCAGGTCGGCGTTGTTGAACACGGCTTGCGCCACAACGGAGGCAGCGCCACCGGCCAGCCGATCGTAAAAACGGATCAGGCGATCCAGCCCTGGTACCGAATCGGGTACCTGCGAGAAATAGGTTCTTTTTTCCCTGGGTGTGCGTTCCGTTTCCCGTTTCATGGAAAACAGGGGCCGGATATTGGATAACTGCGCGAGATAATCGGCAAGTAGTTGGTCGTAAAAGAGCAGGTAACCTTTCAATTGCAGGGCCTGGGTCTTGCGTTCGAGCGATGCGCTGTCGGGCAGCCCGTCTTCTCCAATGCCGTATACGTTCGGGAAATCGTGTTGAATGGAAAAATAATCGGCCAGGTCAGGGCGAAACTGTCCTTCCAGAAGGCTCCAGTCTAACAAGTCATCCGACAGGCGGGCTTTCTTCTTGACACCCAGTGTTTTGTGTACTTTATCCTTGTCAAAATTGATGATTCCGGCGTTTTTGCGAAAGTCGATGCAAGTGCTGTCCAGGCTGAACACCGGGACGAACTTGTCGGGAATCCGCACGCCCTCCTGCCAGCTGCTGCCGGCAGCCTGAAGGGGCAGGCCACCGTCGATTTTCAACCGGCGGACGGTGTTTACGCCATCTGTCGCAAGGATCAGGTTATAAAGGTCGGATAAATGGATCTCTTTCCGGCGCGGCAGATTTTCCATCTCCTCGGTATCGATAAAGCCGAAACTGCTGTCGAGGCGCGGCCGACCGGCGAATACGTCCTCTATGGCTTTGCCTTTGTCCAGCAGCGCTTCAAGCGAGTACATTTGGGGTACAGGCTGGATAAAACCGCTGAGTTTTTCCAGCAGGGCGGCATATACCTTTTCTGGCTGCGCTTCTGAGTGCAGGTCGATTTCGGCGCAAATGCCTATCGGGGCCGGACACAGAATGGTAATATCCATGAAATCCTCGCACAGGTTGCGGTGTGCGGAGAGCAGGATACGGACGGCATCCCTGACGTGGTCGTCGGAAGCCCAGGCCTCTTTTTCGATCAGGACGTGGTAGAGGCCATTGAGGTTGATCTGAAGGTGAGGGCCGGGTTTGGTCGAGGTTATATCACTCTTTGGATCTGTTTCCTTGATGATCAGATCATCCTTGCAGGCAGTGCTGCCGCCTTTATCTACCCGTGGTTCGGCAAGGCTTAGTTCTTCAGATTCCATGTCTACCCACAACTTAACCTCCTGTTGCCCGGCGGGTTCCAGCCAGGCATTGCGTACACAGGCGATTTCGAGCAGCAGTTTCCGGTAATCGGTGATGGTGACGGGGTTGACGGTAAGCGCCTGCAGCGGGGTCAGGAAATTGTCGTCTTCTTCTGTCTCCGGATTCTTGCGCGCGATCAGGTCGCGGAATGGCAATTGAACGCGGTACCCGAGATCAAGCAGGGCGTAGCAGACGGCTTCGAGGATCGTGATACCCGGGTCGTGTACGTTGTGGTCCGTCCATATTTTGCCCGACAGGTTGCCGATATGCAACAACCCTTCCCGGCGCAACACCTGAAAATCGAGGTGCGGCGGTAGCGTCGGGTCATTCTGTGGAATGACGTTGTAGGTTGTATTGTCGAGTTGGTCTGTCATGGCGTCATACAATCGTCAGTGTCGGCAATCCGGGGTTTGGAGAAAAAGGTATCGGTTGTGTCGCATTCCCAGTCGGACCTGCTTGCAAGGGCGCGGGGATTGGCGCTGTCCTCCGGCTTTGCCTTGTTCGTTATCGTCAGACAATCCTCATCGTCGATCTTTACGCATACTGTTCCCCCGGTGAGGATGGAGCGCGCCGTCAGCGGCCGGATGATGGACCCGGTCTGGTTGCACGGTCCGATCAATTCCAGTTCAGCAATAAAATCCACGTAATCAAGACTTTCCGTAAACTTGACGACGTCTGAAAACAGAAGGTTCTGGCCAAAGGCGATCTTTTCGGAGTCGCCCAGGTACCAGGGCGCCAGGAACTGGAGCAGGTCGGTTTTCAGTTGTTTGGCGTAGTAGTCCTTTGGTTTTCCCCGGCGCAGCCGCACGGAAATATTGACGTCGACCTTTTCAAAACGCGGGTTCAGCACCTTGAGCCGGGCGAAGGGCGAAATCCGTTGGCGCAGGTAATCGGCAATTTGTTCGAGCAGGCTTACCGGTGCGCGGGGTTCCATCATATTCCCTGGGATCAGTTTGGTCAGGTCGGGGATTACGGCGATGACGACAAAACCGGGGGCGATTTCCAGGTCGCGCACATACGTGTGTGCTGAAAGGCCCATCGTATGGCTGATGCACTTGACTTTGTATACCTGTGGAAATGCTTCCATGACCAGGTATTCGTAGTCGAACAACATCTGTCCGCGGCCTTTGTGGCGCAGGTGTTCGCTGACCCGTGTATAAAGGTGGCCGTCCGCTTCAGGGGTTTTGCCGCCGAAAGAGGCATAGGGTTGTTCCACCTTTTTTATGCTGAAATCCGCCGCTTCCAGTTTGGCGATACTGCCGGCAGGCAGGGCCAGCGCAAGTCGTTTTTTGTCGGCTGTTTGGGGCAAAAGGGCCGTAGCGCGTGCTGCCTGCGTATGGATACCGATGGTTTCGGAAACGGCCCGCACATTTTCTGCAGCGGATACCCTGATCCAGAATAAGCCTTCCGGTAATATGGTGTTGTGCCGGTCTGAAATATCGTCGGGTACCAGTATCTGAACGATACTCGAGACGGTCAATCCGTCGGTGTTGTCGGCGATGACCTCGAAGCCTTTGCGCAGCGGGAGCCAATGGTTGCCGGTGAGGTAGTACCACCGGACGTCGGCGCGGTCCTGTTCCGTATCGGCGGTGGCTTCGGCGAGTTGGAAGAGCAAGTTGAGGCTGCCGCCCGGCTGGAGTTTGTTCAGGCCGATGTAGAGGGTGCCTTCGTCGCGGAAGGTGGGCAGCAGGCAAGGGGTCTTTGTGATGTCTTCGACCTTGTTGGTGTTTTCGTAGGGGTAGAGGTGGACGAAATCGATGTCTTCCATTTCGGCTATGGCAGTATAGTCGATGGAGAGTTCTTTGATGGTGGGGGTGTAGGGTTCTTTAGGAAGACCTGATTGTAAATCTGCATTGGCTGTCAAGGAAGATTCTATTCCTAGAATTTTTGTTTCCAGATCAATCAATAAGACTTCTAATCCACTTGGACCTGTCACCATGGTTTTTAAATCGCCCAGCCATTCATTTAGCGTTAAAATGTGGACGGAGTATGGACCATCATTATTAGGGAAAGCTACTTTAGGCCACTTACCCAGGTTGGCTACTAATGCATTTGCTGTGGGCTGAATAGCAACAATTATGGCTAATGCAGTATCGATGAGATCGCCATCAATAAAATTATCTGCAATATAATCTAAATTGTTTTTAATTCATTCACTGATTCACGGATGTCATCAAATTCCGGAAGGACAAAATCATTCAAAGGTCTTCAATATCATTGCACTTGGCAATAATATCGGCTTTAAGTTGAATGAGTTGGTCCTTTACTGCAATTACTTCACTTAGCTTTCCCAGTGCAGAGCCAAATGAAACTGTATCAATGGCTTTAGATAATGCTACCATATGACGTGTCAGAACATAAGTATATCTATCATGCTCAGCTAACTCCGGCCAAGGTTAATCTTGCAAAGCCTTTACGGGAATTAATATTATATGAAGTCAGCCATCTAATGGAAGGGTTTTGGGAATGTAGGATAAACTATCTAGAAAGTAGTCACGCTTAATTTCATGACAATAAGTTGATGCACCTTCTTTCTTATTTAAACAAAAGTTATTGCAGGTTCCATTCGGAGGGTTTTCGGGAAAAAGTTCAAATAAATCATTTGTATTAATATTTGCATTCACATCTATGGTGCGGACATGATCTTTATCTGATATCCAGGTTCCTTCATAAAGCATGCTTGTAAGGAATCTAAAGCTATTGTTCTCAATGACACCTGATTTGTCTTCATATGTAGCAAAATCATAAAATTTGTAATGATCCTTCAAGTCTCCTGGTTTGCCTTTCCAATTGATATTAATCCAGTACGATTGCCAGTTCTTGCAGAACACCTCTTTGCTTCCGATATAAAAATTAGATCCCAATGGTACTGTCGGATCAAGCCCGGCGGTGGCTGGAGTTTTTAATTGAGTGAGATTACCAACATGTGGCCTTGTCCCAAAAGGTAAAATCGGGCTGTTTACATCCTGCAAATTCTCATCATTCTGCACCACCAGGTTGCGAACGCCGCAAACGCGAACGTCAATCTTGGCAGATGTAATTTTTGATTCTCTGAAGATATCATAAATAGAATAGGTAATCTTACTTCTAACTTCCTCTTGTTCGAGACAGCATTTGGACCTAATATCTTCTAAATAGATGTGACAGGGATCTATATCACCTTGGTTTGCGTAATTAAAAATCGATAATGGAATATTAATATCATCACGCAATTCGATTTTAACAGCAGGAAACGGGTGCTCCAGGTGAAGGTCTTCCTGAAGGGCTTCTTTGTTGTAGAACGTTACGGCAGGTATTTCAGGTGGTAGGCCTGTCAAAATCTGCAATATCATTTTATCGTCGGTACAGATGAACGTCGTCATGACGCATTCCGGCTCAATCCATTTGTCTTCCCCGCTGAACGATACTTTGAACAGCGAGCCGCCCTTCAGTATTTTGGCCACTTCCGCCTCCAACTCCGGTGTAAGCAACAGCGCTTTGACATCGACGTACCGGATCGCCGTGTCCTGATCGAGGGCGTCATTCGGCGTATCGTCGTTGTGGAACAACAGGCTCAATTTCTCGAGCACGGGATAGAGATCCGAGGTCACGGCGGTACCGATAAGCGCAGCACGGCGAGGCCCTTTTTGCAGGAAACATTTGTGCACGGCTTCCGCCGCTTCTTCCAACAGCGGATACATGGCATCTATCTCAATGGCCTGTTGTTTGGTATCGCTATTACAGTCTTCATCATACAGCAGTTCGTGCAGTTGCGACTGCTGAAACCCGACCGGATAAGGATTTTGCCGGGCCAAAAGCCGGTTCAACGCGTCGATGGTTTCCTGTGAGACCGTTGGATTGCGTTTCAGGCCTTCGACGACATTCTCCGTCAGCCAGTAGTATTTCCCCCACAGGAAACCCGCGGAAAGCGGGTCGGCGAGTTTCTTCAGACAATCCACTCCGGCTTTATCGATCGGCGGATTGCACTCAATCGTAAAAATAACCTCCCGCGTGCCTTCTTGCAGCAACAAGGCCGGCGAGGCCATGACAAATCCGATGCGCGCTTTGGGGTGTTCTTCCGGGTCGTCCTGTCCGGGGAGTATGCATTTGCTGTATTTGCCCCCCAGCGTAGGCCAGTTTTTGGAGTCTTTTTCCTTAAAGGCCTTGCCTTTGCCATCGGCTGAATTGGCGACCGGGGCGATGTAAAGGCCTTCGACAAACGACTGCTCAACCGCATCTACCGTAATTTTTTCCGAATTCAGGTACAGGGTACGGACGTCGGCCACTGTTGCCTTGTCGAGTACGATCTCGTCGTCGAGTGCAAAAAGAATGTCCTGGTTGTTGGCGTCTTTGCCGTCTTTCAGTTGTATGCCTCCGTTCAGGGCATATTGTTCGAGGTGATTGGCCAATTCAAAAACGATGTGCGCTTTGTCAGGAATGGCTTCTTTAGCCTTGATATTCAATACCTTGCTAAAGAAGAAATCCAGGTGTTTTTGGCCCAATTGGTTCAGGTCGCCCTGAAAATGCTTGAAAAGTTCCAGGAAGGCAAACAGCAAACCCAGGTGCGGCTGGTGGAGTTTCTGCAATGTGGTATCCTGCGGGAGCAGGCTTTCCTGTATATAACCGGGTGCTGCGGCCGCAATTTGTTTCAGGCCGCTGAACATCTGGTAAAAAACGGGTTTGAGCAACCTGTTCACTTCTGCTATAGCACCCTGCTTGCTTGTATTTTGCTTTTTGATGCATGCGTTTATGCCGAAGGTGTCCTGCACAGACAACTGCCAGGGGTATGCTGTATAAGCGCTGAAACTTTGCTTACGGGTGCAGAGGTACCGGGCCGAGGCATTGAACAGGGCAATATACTGTATCAGCGGCTCCTGCAGTGAAGATTTGATGATGAGCGACAGGCCTGTGTCAAAACTGATACCGGCCTCGTCGACCGTTCTGAATAGTTCGGAAACAGACTCAATTAACTCACGGAATACGAATGACAGCAACAGGTCGAGGTTTTCTGCAATGGGCTGGTCGTCGACAGCGGAACTGAGTTCAAGGAATGTCGTTTCGATACGTTCCAGATCGGTTTTGCTTACCCGCGCCAGCAGGAATGGGGTGCTGTTCCGGAAAAAGGAACGCCAATCGCCAAGTTCCACGTACTCGCCGGCGATGTCGTCCTTCTTGTAGTCATGGAAATTGACCTGACCGGCGTATTGGCTGATGAAATACAAGATATCGGCCAGGGAGCGCCCGTCGATGGGAGCAGCTCCGGGCTGCAAGGCCTCCATGACCCGGTTGCCCTGGCTTGAGCCAGTGCGCGCGCGAAGCGGATGTGCTGTTTTGGCCGGATTGGGCATTTGTTGTATTGGTTTTTTACCGGAATCCCCCGGAATTTGAGTAGAGTAAGTAATCTGGGATGTTGATAATCAGCCTGTTATTGACTCTGGTTGGCGTTTTTCAGGTTAAATTTCCCGGTCTGATTCACGCAGGTAAAAATCGTACACGTAATTGAACCTGGAGTTGGTACCAATGATGGTATAGTCGACCGAGATATGCAGCACCCCTTCCAGCAACTCAAAAGACTGGGGTTCCGTTATGTCGATCAGTTCCACCTTGATCCGGGGTTCGAAGTACAGGATTGCACGCTCCACGAGTTCCTTGAGGTATCCGATCAGGGAGTTATTGGCGGCCTCAAACTGATAGTCGCTCAGGTTGCACCCGTATTCCGGCTGCATTACCCGCTCGCCGAGGCTGGTCGACAGCAGGATGTGCAGGCTTTGATTGATGTCTTGTTCTGCTTTCACCAGTTCGACGGTTCCCCCCGTTTTGTCGAATTTTGGGGGAAAGGACCAGCCGGTGCCTAAAAATGAATTTTCCATGATCGTATAATTTTAGCCTCCAATCATCACTGTTGGAAATCCTTGTACCACTACGCCGCCATGCGCGGTCAGGTCGCTCATGCGCGCCGCCGGTTTGCCGCCAATAAGGACTGTCGAAGAGCCCTTTACGATGACATCAGGCGGGCCCGCGCATACACACAGGTCGCCCACCACTGCTGCCGGCTGCCCCCCGATCAATACAGTGGGTACACCGGGGCCGATCACCGGGCCGCCGACATGCGGAGGCGTTCCGGGTACCGGGCAGGTATGGAAATCGGTTATTCTTGCTGCTGGAGGCATATGTCAATTGTTTTTCAATCTACTGTGTTAGTTTATTTTAACCAGCGACCCCGAAATCTCCGTGATGCCGGGCGACGACAATTTGGCCGTCGCACCTTTCACTTCCATGGGCCCCTGGGCGGACAAGGTCATTTGAGCCGCACTTATGGTGAGCGCGGCCCCTGCCTTGATGTCAATCTTGCCGGTGGCTTCGATGCTGATATTGCCCTTGCTTTTCATCTCGATGCCGGCGGGTTTCATTATGGTTGAGTTACCGTTCTGGTCCTTTATAGTGATCGACGATCCTTTTTCATCCAGTTCGATGCTGTTTCCTGCCGGTGTATCGATGGTGATCGTTTTAGTCTCATCGTGGAAATGGACGCGCATCTTGCTTCGGGTAAAGAATCCTTTTTCGTGGTTCGTATCCTTGACGGTGATCGGAGCGGGTTTGGCGCTGCTGTTCAGCATGCCCAACACTACGGCATCGCGGGGATCGCCATTGATAAAGCCCACAATAACCTCATCGTCAATTTCCGGGCGAAAAAATGCACCACGGTCTTTGCCGGCATCCAGGCTGGCCATGCGGGCCCAGGTTCCCTGGGCTGCATTGTCGACCATCGGAAGGCGAACAAGTATCCTGTGTTCGCCGTCGGGGTCGTTTTGCAGTTGCACGACTTTCCCGATCTGCAGGCCGTGCACACCCGGCAGCAGGCCGGCGGCGCTCGAATCGAGGATGTTTTCCGTAGTCTGGTGAAAGCAGTCGGGACTCAGGCCAAACTGGACGGAGGTATGCCACGAACCCTGGAATATATCGTGCCGGACCGCACTGATAAATGCTTTGCCGTTGAAACGATCGCCGACACCCTGCAGCTCTACCATCTGGCCGGGTTTGATATCCGGCAGCCCGACAAACCGCGCGCTTCCCCGAATCTTTGCCAACCGGCTTCGAAGCATAACCGATTTGGTCCACTCCTGGAGTTCGGCTTCCAGCACCTGGCCGCTGTGTCGTAGCTCGAAGCTGGAAATATTGACCGAATCGGCCAGTGTCGCGCCTTTAAGATTGCCGGGCTCTGCAATGGGCGCAGAGTCAGATTGGTGTTGAAAGAGTTGCTGGCCGCCATAATCCCATGATTTGGCTTCCACCGATTTCAGTTGTGTCCTGGCATCCATTTCTGCCTCAAATTCGAGCATGGTAGAGCCGTGCAGCAGGGTTACGGAGGGAGATGAACCGGTGTCAGGCGCCTTGATCTGTATCTTGCCGTCGTCGGCAATGACCAGTTTCCCATTGATGTCGGCGCGGGAGAGCATAAAATCCCAGTCGGTGCAATGGAACTGTACCAACTCTTTGTGTTTCAGACTGGTAGATTCCACGTCGGCAGAAAGCCCGGGATATTTGCCTATCAATTCTTCCATAACCTCGCTGTCCTTGCGCTCTTCGAAGTACCCGTTATGGCGACCAATCGTCATTCGGGTACATTCGTCGCGGCATTCGAGCGACAGTTCACTTGTGCCGTTTTCGCGGAGTCTGATGGCATGTTTGGTGATAATTCCCCGAAACAGCATGGTGTTTTTGCGATCGCGTCCCACTTTCACCACGATTTTTTTTCCGGGGGTATAGTTTTCTTTTTCACTGATGGCAAATGTTTCGGCAGCCGGGTCCCCATCGCGCAACACGATCTTAGCCCAGGGCACCCGGTTCACTTCCTTCACAATAGCAATGGACAGCACCTGATACGCAGAATCCATGGCCTTGCCTTCGATAAGCAAATCGAAAGTTACCACGTTAAAAGTTGAATCTATCGGCAGCGTTCTTTCTTTCATGCCTCCTGGGTTTTGTCGATTGGCGGGAAAACGATCTCTTTTCCGGTAGCGAGTTTCCGAATACTGGTCAGGTTGTTGGCTTTCCCGACCTGCAGGAAAAATTTCGAGTCCTTGTAAATGTTATAGGTCATCAGATCAAGCCGGTCGCCTGCTTTCGTTTGCCGAACGTGGGTAAGGTCGGGAGAGGTTTTACCCTCTTTGGCTGTCCGTTCTTTCGGCGCGACATAGGAAATAAACGTGGCGTTCACTTTTACACGCAGCGGGTCGCCGTTCGCCTCAAACAGGGTATAATTCAGGTCCAGGTTAGACAATGTCCCCGAAAACACAAACTGCCCCCACTGGATTTGGAGAAAGTTAGGCCGGTGTATGGTGCCGTTCATATTATACACGGCATCGATAAAATGCTTCAGTTGCTGTTTTACCGGCTGCTTTAGGTAGGAGTATCCCTGGATCGTATCCGTACCGTCGAAAATAAATTCAAGGCGCAGTTCTTCAGGCCTTGCGGCTACGAAATTGGGATTTGTACCTTCATTGCCGATGCCCTGATCCATGTTGTTGGTGATCCGCAGCGACCTGGAGTAGGACTCCGGGTTGACAGGCAGCGGAAAAGGGTTCGGACTGATACTGCTCTCTTTTTCCGAAAAGTTTTGGTCCTTAAATACCCGGATCATTACTTTCTCCAGCTTTCCTTCGGTTGTCATTAGCGTTCGGTTTTTTCTTTTAGGATTTGGAGGACTTTCTCCACGATCATGGCGATTTCCTGTTCCTGATTTGCGCCGGAGTTGTCGGACTGGCCGGGCTGTTGGGTGTTGGTTGAGCCTTCACCGGATACCGTGGTTTTAATGACTAACTCTCTGATTTCCAATGGCATAATAGAACGGTTTACGGTTTTTCAAACTTGAAATAGTTGTAACTGAGGTCAAACGTTTCGATCAGTACTTCGCTCCTTTCTGCGTTGAATTCGGCGATTTTCCAGCTTTTGGGCCAGACGTGTGAAAGCGTCCATTTCAACAGCGGATGGTGTTCCTCATCAAGCAGCATGACGGTTACTGTAGGCAGCGGCGTGATTTTCAGGTTTTGAAAGGCTTCGAGACACCAGTTGGTCAGCGGCGACTGTTTTGGTGTAAGGATGCCGCGTTTGAGCTGAAGGGTTCCGAATTTCCGCCTGCCCGGCAGCGCATGTTCAAATCGATTTTCACCGCCTTCCTTGAGCGGTTCAGTCTCGACATCGACATCCAGGCCGGATACCGATTGAAAACTGACGTCGATATCCTCGCCTCCGGGCATCTGGAGAAAATTAACCTGAAAAAGAAAGCCAACCATCTGGTAGGCATATTCCCTGGTCGGATCCTTAAGTTCCATGTGGCTTACTATTTAGGCTTCCAGAATGGTAAGGCCTTCATGCACCAGTTCCATGGTCTCGATGGCCACCTCATTTCCATCGGCCTTCAGGTCGGTGGATTGAACCTTTCTCGGCCATGCGTTTTCCAGTTTCCAGGTGATGATGGGTTCGTGCGACTCGTTGAGCAGTTTGATGGTAACGTCGCGGCGGTACTTGCTGCCCGTTTTGTTGCCTTCCTGGAAATAGTAGGTTTTCTGCCACTCCTTGAAAAAGTCAAAGTCGCCTTCAAATGTGCCGCGTTTCAGCGTGATATTGCTGAATTTGGTCAAACCGGGCTGTTTTGTCTTATTATATTTTTTGCTGTCGCCCGCCCGGTATTCGATCACTTCGGTTTCAAAATCGAGACCGCTTACTTCTGTGAAACCTATGCGGAAATCCTGTCCCCATTCGACCTGAAAGTGAAACTTAGGCAGTGGATAATCTCCTTTTGCTGGCATAATGCGTTGATTTTATGAATGGAATTATGAAATGAAATCGGGTTTTTTCGAGGTATTACTGCCTATTTGCCTGTTTCAGCGGCTTCAGCAGCTTTGATGGCATCCATCAGGCTGTTTTTACGTGCAAGCAATTTATCGCGTTCGATACGTTTGGCATCCCAGGCAACCTTGAGTTGGTCTGAAATCATTACTGCACTGTCGAAATCTGCCGATACCTGTTTGTAGAAATCGCTTTGCCCGATCGGCATTTGCGGCTTGGGCTTGGTGGCGCCAATGTCGCAAGGGAAAATATCGAGTCCGGTACCTGTGCGTACAGGTGGCTGGTTCGGGTCCTGTTGAACCAATTCAGTGGGGAATTCACCTTTCAGGGAATTAAGGTTGCTGCTCAGCCCATCCTCTTCACATACGGAAGCATACAACAGGTTGATGCATTTGTACATGTCGACCAGTTTTTTGAGCAGATCATTCTGCAATGCACAAACGGCCTTGTTTTTCGCATCGTAATCGTCGATACACGCGAGAATTTCCGTTTTGATAGCCGGGTCGAGGTCCTTCAGGCAATCGACGTTCTTCCGCAGCTCCGCAACCTGGTCTTTGAGTCCCGTTTGGTTGCTGTAGGTATAGAAGCTGTCAAAGATTGATTTTATCTCACAAAGCAAGGCGTACACGGCTTTAGCGGTACATTCGGTGTTGAAACAGGTGTTGTTCACCTGTTCGATAAAAATGGTCACCTCGGTGGAAATATCAAGTGCCGATTGATTCGCCTTGTCCAGGTTGGCCATCCAGGCCTTGAGTTTTTCCTTCCAGGCAAACGCATTTTTGTAATTATCCTCGGATCTGTCGGCTTCTGCCGAAACGTTGTTGTACTCGTTGGCGACTGTTTTCAGTTCGTTTTTCCAGGAGTCAACACAATCAGATCCCTGTGTACCTCCGCTGGCAGGATCGGTACAGCAAGCATTATTTCTGAGTAATTTGATCATGATGGATAGAATTCATTCAGGTTTAGGAATTTAGTTGCGGTCGCGGCTTGATTTGGACGACTTTAGGGCTGTAGGCCGGGCGCCGGGGCCCCTGCTGATTTTCAGACAATACGTTTCAACGGAAACGGTACTGTCACAACCGCTCTCACAAATGTCCTTTCTGGTGGTTTCAAGTCCTGTTTCAGCGACTTTTTCCGAGTAATAAGCAAAACGTGTCTGAGTGAGTTCTTCCAGCACCTTTGTCAATTCGGCCTGTGTATTCTTTACATCATCGGCCGTGCTCTTGATATTGGCGTCGACCTGTGCCTTGAATGCT
The DNA here is from genome assembly GCA_016712415.1 of Lewinellaceae bacterium. Lineage (GTDB taxonomy): Bacteria > Bacteroidota > Bacteroidia > Chitinophagales > Saprospiraceae > M3007. The sequence goes on from JADJRC010000012.1 coordinate 21,717, forward strand.
TTGCTGGTATCTACCAGGCTTTGGCCGAAGGGTTTTAGCCCGGCGAGATTGAGAAAGGTCTGTATGCCCGATATGGTAACGATATCATCGAAGGCGGTTTGTCCGGCAGTATCGAGTTCTGAAGCCAGGGCTTCAATGGTATCGGCCTGCTGTTTGATCGTGGTCGTCTCGGTGGTCGGGGTATTATTGACGAGATCAATCCGGTTGTTGATACATATCTTCATGGCGCAGGCCGCTTTGTGGGCCTCCTCCAGTTTTTTCTTCAGATCGCCGATGATCTTGGAGGTCTCCTTGATCATTTTACCCAGATCGGCGTCTTTCTTGATATAGGCATCGATGTTTTTCTGAATAATTTCGGAGCCCTTGGCGGTTTCAAGGGCGATACAGTTATCCAGGTCAAGGTACAGGGTGTGTATTTTTTGCGCCTTGTCGAGGCAGCATATCTTGTACCGCCGGGAATCGATTTTGGAATCCCAACGGGTTTTGCTCCCGTTTTTTCTTCCGGTGGCGGCGTTCCGTTCATCCCTGATGGTTTGGATGCATTCACAAAGCACATCTTCGGGCCCCGGCAGCCCGCCGGCATTGCCGTTTGAATTTACATTTGCCATGTTAAAGAGTTTTTGATTGTTAAGTTATCGGGGTTCAGGATTCAGACAGCATTTTATGGCTGAAACGGAGGATAATGAATTCGGCGGGTCGAACAACTGCCATACCGATTTCCACGATCATCCGGCCTTCCCAGATGTCGAGTTCCGACATGGTTTCGTTGAGGCCGACTTTTACATAGAATGCCTCCTCCGGGGTAGTGCCCATGAGCGCCCCTGCCCGCCATTGCAGCACCAAAAAGTTGTCTATCATGGATTTTACCCGTGTCCAGGTGTTGCGGTCGTTGGGCTCGAAAACGAATTGAAGGGTAGCCTTTCCGACCGATTCTTCAACCATGTTGAAAAAACGGCGTACGGGTATGTAGCGCCATTCATTGTCGTTGCCGGCAAGTGTGCGCGCACCCCAGACAATGGCCGGGCCGCGTCCGGTAAACGAACGGATGACGTTTACGGATTTTCCTGCATTGTCATCGACGTTAAGGGTTTCCTGCTCTTTGTCGGTAATCTTCAGCATGGGCCGGATAACGTAATCCATGTTGACATTGGCAGGTGCTTTCCAAACGCCCCGGGAGGCGTCAACATCGGCATAGATACCCACCATTGCCGGCGAGGGGGCATCACCAGCGGCATATTGCGGATAGCAGCCCGCGCCTGGAAATAGAGCGCATTGTTTTTGCCTTTTAATTCTGCAAGCGTTCCGTTGAGCGATCCGTCGCCGCCCTGATGCACGATCGTTACATTGCCGTCGCCCGCACCTTCTCCGCCGTAGTAATAGTCGAGAATAGTTTCTACGTTGGGGAAATACGAGCAGCCGTACTTCAGGGTGTCCGTTTCATTCGGCGTTTTATCCCTTAAAGTAGCAATGTTGGCCATGAGATCGGGTTCCTGCGGATCAAGCCATACATCCATTACAGTAAACCGGTCCTTCATGTCCAGGCACAGGTCCATGGCTTCACCATACAGGGTGTAATAGTCGTCCACACTGGTAAGGCTTTGGGCATCAGGAAATACGATAAGGGTAATTTCGTCCACCTTACGGGTCAGTTCAAGGCCCGCCACGAGTTCCGCAAATCCTACGGTACCTGTAGTATAGTCGCCCACCGAGATAATCCAGCAGGAGCCGCCACCGTTGGCAAAAAACATTTGCAGGGCGTAATGCATCAGGTAAACCGAGCGCACACCGATGGACGACTGCACATCGGCAGGCCGCCCCGAGGCCTGGGTAATGGTTACTGAAATTTGTGTTTCCGGCTGTGGAAGTCCGTAAAACCGTTCGTATTCCAGCAGCGAAGAAATGCGCTTGGGCTCATTGAGCAATGAATTGCCCCGGGCGTCCAGGGCAATTTGCGTATATCCAATAAAAACGGGTATCGCTGTCTGGACCTGGGCGATGGAGGGAGGAAACTTAGGAATCTCCTCGATGTAAACTCCAGGGGTTTTGTAAATCATATGCGCTGATTTTTAATGGTGTGGAAGAAATATGGTTAAACCAGGTCAATAACCCCGGTAATGTGTAGGGTAGAGTATTCGGAGTACAGTTGATCGGGCGGCTTTGGCTTTATCGGTGTCGGCATGGGTTGGGGGAATTTTGGTTCGACTGGATTGGCACTGTTTTCCGGCCTGACACCAATAGGCAGGTACGACATGGGTTGCGGCAACAATGTTGTTACGCTGTTTCCCTCCTGTTGTACATAATCCAGGTATGGGCTGCCGGGCTCGAATTGCTCGCCGCGGAAGATCGGCACATACCGCCAATAGGTAATTCGGCTCCGCAACCGGATTTCAAACAAGGGAGGTATTGGATTCCCGTTCGGGTCGGGGATGGTGCGTAGTTCATTGCCCGGACCCAGTATCCGGTAGTCTGCATCTGTTTCGCCGAAATTGATTTGGATAACTGCAAATGCGCTTCCGACATATGCATCCGTCAGAAATAGTTGTCTGGTTTCCTGTACTGGGCCGGCATTGACGTCCAATTGGTAAACCCCATCCAAAGGCGCCAGGGTTTTGGCCGGGTCATTGGGGTTGGGAATGGCGGAAAAATCCAGCACGACCCGCTCAATGGGTTTTGCCGATTGTACACTGATGGTTTTTAAAATATCTCCGCTGCTGTTTTTCAAGGTAAAATCGGCTTGGAGGATGTTCTGCGACTTGCTCAGCGGATAAACAAATCTTTTGGGGAGCGCTATCCGGTCGCCGGCATGTACATAACCCAAATCCAATCCGGCGCCGACGGTTCTCCATTGTTTTGCAGGATCGGTGTGGGCAGTATATTCCTTAATATCCGGGCCATGATTCGCCAATTCTCCCATCTCGTATGCCTTTCCGGGGTCAAACGGCGGTACCGGTACCGACATGGAGCGGAAACCCGTGTCATGTACTGCTTCCGGACGGTTCGAAAAATAATAGGTGGCCGGCAGATCGGGCTTAAGGAGCGGCAGGGCGGTATAGTTCAGGAAAAGCGGGTTGTTGCGTCGAACGATAAAATAGAGGCTGGTTAGGGGCAAAGGTTCGATAGCGGGCTTGGTTACCAGATTGTTGCCAACCGGAACGTCTTTTGTTGAGGCCGCTACGGTGAATCCGGTAGCCGTAGGCACAAAATGCCACCTCAATCCGGCGAGCGTTGTCTTGGTTGACTCCGTCGGCTCAATCCTCAGGTCCTTGCGCAACAAATACTGGTTCAGCAGCAACCGCTCCTGAAGTACCGCCAGGCGGCCCGGATCATTCAGGTCAAAGAAAGACAGGTTTGACTTGCTGAGCAGGTAGTACTCGTGCAGCAGGCGCACTTCAAACAATCGGCGATATGTTGTGATGGTTGCCATAATGCTCAGCAGTTGTCGTCAAGGTGGTTAACAGAGGCTTCAATCGTCTCAATCGGAGGCCCTTCTGTACCCGTACGGCGGTCGTAGAGACTGACAAGCCGTACTTTGTACATTGCAAAGGGCAACTGGCGTCCGCCCAGCGCACCCCACAGGTGGTTGATCTGTTCAAACGTAAGCGTGTATAATTCGAGGGTAAGTTTCAGTTGAGAGAGGTCTTCCGGCTCATTGCCGGTAATAGGCGCCGTCAGATTGGCTGCCGTACCGGTGGAAAATGTGTTCTGAATCTGGAAAAAGCGGATGATTCCGCTGAGGCGGTGCAGGGCATCTGCATAGTTGCCTGGAAAATTGGTGCAGAACAGCACATATAAATTCAAATAAACGGGAGGGTTGATATAATCGACTCCGCCAAGGGCATTGGGACGGACGGCTTTCACATTCTTCAGGGTACTTTCTTCTTCGATATTGACCAGCGTAATGATTATACCTTCCAGATCGGCATCCTGGTTGCTTTCAAAAAGTGCTATATTTTCCAGCAGGACCGTCGTACCCGGCGCCACTGATGAGTTAATATATGCAGACAATTCGTCCCGTAACAGTATTAATGCGGTGTCTATCATTTGTTTTTGGACAATAAAAACCAGTCCGGGATAGCGGGTGCTATCCGGTTGTGACCATTATCTATTGGAAATCAGCCTTGTTCTCTCCTGAAATATGGCTGTCAATGCCGATCTAAGCCGTGCATTGTCTTGCAAAACAGAATGCGTGCTTGCGAGATGCTGCACAACTGTTTTCAGGTAGAAAAAGCATACGCCATCACTGGCATGCAATCTTGTAACGAAATGTAAACTCGAATTGGGTCAGAGTGACCCTGCAGATGGTATCGGCGCAACGCGTTTGCGCGGGATCATTGGTTTTACTAGTGCGTGGGAGGGTTCTGAAATTTCTGGTTCGGAGTGACGTTCAGGTAAACACTTAAACGTGAAGATTCAAATTTGGCTCAGTAGTACAAGGGGGATAACATAAGTGGTGCGAATATATTCGTTCGGATTCAAACGGCAAAATTTTTCCAGCAAAAAAGAGGAAATACAGGAGATTTTGAAAGCCTTCCCGATATGAGCAGCAACGGTACACAATTTGCTATCCCCTTAAAACCTTACCTTTGCATTCCTAATTGACGAATCATCATCCATGACTAAAAAACGCATACTCATCGCCGGCGCAGCCGGCTTTATCGGCTCTCATTTGTGCGACCGCTTTCTCGCCGAAGGTTATTCTGTGATCGCAATGGACAACCTGCTGACCGGCGACCTGGCCAATATCGAACACCTGTTCCGGGAAAAGGACTTTGAATACTACCACCACGATGTCACCAAGTTTGTTCATGTGCCGGGCAAACTGGACTATATCATGAACTTTGCCTCGCCGGCCAGTCCCATCGACTACTTGCAGATGCCGATCCAGACCCTGAAAGTGGGCGCCCTGGGTACACACAACCTGCTTGGCCTGGCCAAGGAAAAGGGCGCGCGTATTCTCGTGGCTTCTACTTCCGAGGTGTACGGCGACCCGCTCGTACATCCCCAGACGGAAGAGTATTGGGGTAATGTGAACCCTGTTGGCCCCCGCGGCGTGTACGACGAAGCCAAACGTTTCCTCGAAGCCATCACCATGGCTTACCACAATTATCATGGCGTAGAAACGCGTATCGTGCGGATTTTCAACACGTATGGCCCGCGTATGCGCGTCAACGACGGCCGCGTGCTGCCCGCATTTTTCTCGCAGGCCATCCGCGGTGAAGGCCTGACCGTTTTTGGAGACGGCTCCCAAACGCGTTCTTTTTGCTACGTCGACGACCTCGTCGAAGGCATGTACCGCCTGCTGCTGAGCGACTACCACCTGCCTGTCAATATCGGCAACCCGTCCGAAATCACGGTAATGCAGTTCGCCCACGAAATACTCGACCTCGTGCAAAACCCAAAAGCATATATCGATTACCGCGAATTGCCCGTCGACGATCCGAAACAGCGCCGCCCCGATATCACCAAAGCGCAGACTATCCTCGGATGGGAACCGAAGTTTGACCGCGCCACAGGGCTCAAACTGACGTATGAGTACTTCAAGAAGGCCGTTAAAGTGGATGATTTAGTGTTGAGTGATAAGTGATAAGTTGTGAGTGATAAGTGATGAGTGATAAGTGATGAGTGATGAGTGATAAGTGATAAGTGATGAGTGATAAGTGGTGAGTGATAAGTGATAAGTGGTGAGTGATAAGTGATGAGTGATAAGTGATGAGTGATAAGTGATGAGTGATAAGTATTGAGTCATTATCGCATGTTTTCACAAAATGACGAATGACGATCAATGACGAATGACGAAAATGACGAATGACGAAAATGACGAATGACGATCAATGACGAATAACGACACCAACGACGCAATGACAAAACAAACCCTCCTTATCACCGGCGGCGCGGGCTTTATCGGCTCGCATGTCGTGCGGCTTTTGGTATATAAATATCCCGATTACAGGATCGTCAACCTCGATGCGCTCACGTATGCCGGTAATTTGGAAAACCTGCGGGATGTGGAGCACGCACCGAACTATGTTTTCGAGCGTGCAGACATCACCAGCCCCGACGAAATAAAGGCGCTTTTTGAGAAATATCGCCCCGACGGGGTCATTCACCTGGCTGCCGAAAGCCATGTGGATCGTTCCATAGCGAACCCCCTGGCGTTTGTCGAAACCAATGTTATGGGTACGGTCAACCTGCTCAATGCCGCCCGCAACATCTGGAAAGATGACGCCGGCGGCAAGCGGTTTTATCACGTGTCTACCGATGAAGTGTATGGCTCCCTGGGCGAGGAGGGGCTTTTTACGGAAGAGACCCGCTACGATCCCCGGTCGCCTTACTCTGCTTCCAAAGCGGCCAGCGATCATTTTGTCCGGGCATATTTTCATACCTACGACTTGCCGGTGGTGCTGTCCAATTGCAGCAACAATTACGGTCCCAACCATTTTCCCGAAAAACTCATCCCGCTGATAATCAATAATATAAAGCAAGACAAGCCTTTGCCCGTTTACGGCGACGGCAAATACACCCGCGACTGGCTTTGGGTAAAGGACCACGCTTCTGCGATCGATACCATATTTCATAAGGGCCGTACCGGCGAGACGTACAATATCGGCGGCAACAACGAGTGGAAGAATATTGACCTGGTGGAAAAACTGTGCGACATCATGGATGAACTGCTCGGCAAACCTGCCGGCGCCTCCCGCAGGCTGATCACTTTTGTAAAGGACCGTCCCGGACACGATCGCCGGTATGCCATCGACGCATCAAAATTGAAAACGGAACTCGGCTGGGAGCCATCCATCAAAGCGGAAGCGGGTTTCCGCGAAACCGCCCAATGGTACCTGGACAATGACGCATGGCTGCAACACGTCGTTTCCGGGGCTTACCAGCAGTATTACAACCAACAGTACCAAACGACAGGCAATAAATAAATAAGATTCTGGTGTGCCGACCTCCAGTCCCCAACCACCCCACTTCCCACTTACCACTTACCACTCACCACTTACCACTTACCACTTACCACTTATCACTTACCACTTACCACTTACCACTTACCACTTACCACTTACCACTTATCACTTACCACTTACCACTTACCACTTACCACTTACCAATAAACTTTCTTCCCCTTTTTAAGCCAGACACCCCAGGTTCTACTGTAGGCGTGCACTTTTTCCGTCGCCCCCTTGTCGTCGTACACAGGATTTTCCTGGTTGACCCATTCAAAGATGCCGCCGTACAGGTTGGAAACATTTTTATAGCCGGCGGCGAGTAGTTTTTCCGCAACCTTTTCGCTGCGATACCCCACCGAGCAATAAACCACGATACGGCTGTCTTTAGCCAGGTCGGATGGGAGTTTGGTCACGTCGAAGTTGTCGTAACCGACCTCCACAGCCCCGTCAATGTGGCTAACGGCGTATTCTTTGGGTTCACGGGCATCCAGGAAAAAAATGCCCGCCGAATCCCGTGCGGCCTCCTGCACCTGGATTTCCGGTACGCTGTGGCGGAGCAGTGTTTTCAGCATGGCGCGGTACGTGCCGCTTTTTACCTGGCCCAGGCAGGCCTGTGCAGAAAAAAACAACCCGATAAGGGAGAGAAGTTTTACGCTGTTGAACGACATGGCGATTGGTATTTTTACTTCTGTGACACGGCAAGTCCGGCGAAAAGTGCGCAGGAGCACATCGCGTCGTTGTGCTGCACGCAAAAGGTACACCTTAAGAACGTCGTTCCGAAGAAATCGTTACAAAAAAAATGAAGTTGGAAAAGGTTGGGCTGGTATTCCGCACCCGGCGCGGCGATCCGTACGCCGCGCCAAGTGCCAAACCGAAGATTATATGCGGGAGCCCTCGTTTAAAAAAAATCCTACTGCCAGAAGGGAAGCAGTAGGAAAATCAAAACATACTATGAGAAAACTGCGTGCAAGATAAACGCACGCCGCCCGCAGACTCAACAACTTTTTACGGAACGGCGGTAAATAACAGGGAACGGCGGACAGATATTCAATTGTCCTTATCTAACAAACTGATTACTAGTTTTTACTGCCCGACGAACAGGGCGGCAATCGACTTGTGTTCGACGGTATTCCTTATGGCCCTGGAGAATAATTTGGCCGTGGAAAGTACCTTGATCTTTTTGGATTTCTGGTGCAAGGGGATGGTGTCGCACACAATCAGTTCGGATAACATCGATTTCTCGATATTCTCGTATGCTTTACCGGACAATACAGGGTGCGTACAAATGGCGCGTACCGATTTGGCCCCTTTTTCAATCAGGGCATCGGCGGCCTTGCACAGGGTGCCCGCAGTGTCTACCAGGTCGTCGACCAGCACCACATCGGCGCCGCTGACGTCGCCGATAACTGTCATGGAGGCCACTTCATTGGCTTTTGTGCGGTACTTGTCACAAATGACCAGTTCGCAACCCAGTTGTTTGGCATAAACCCGGGCGCGTTTTACCCCGCCTACATCCGGGCTGGCGAAAATGGTATTGGACAGGTCCTGCGACTCCAGGTAAGGCATATAAATGGCTTCCGACCTCAGGTGATCCACCGGAATATCGAAAAAGCCCTGCACCTGGTCGGCATGCAGGTCCATGGTCATGATCCTGTCGGCGCCTGCTGCCGTTAGCATGTTGGCGATGAGTTTGGCGCTTATGGGCACACGCGGTTTGTCTTTGCGGTCCTGGCGCGCATAACCGAAATACGGGATCACGGCGGTAATGTAACCTGCCGATGCTCTTTTCGCGGTATCAATCCAGAGCAGCAGTTCCACAAGGTTGTCGTGGGGCTGGCAGGTACTCTGGATAAAGAAGGTGAATGCGCCGCGGATACTTTCATTGATGATGGGCTGCATTTCGCCGTCGCTGAAGCGGTCCAGCGACTTGTCGCCCAGGGGAGCATCGAAATGAAAGGCGATTTCTTTGGCTAATTCGTGTGAGGCAGTGCAGGAAAAAAGTTTTACTTCGGGCATAACGGAGCCGGAGTCGGGTGCTGGTTGGTGAGCAAACGGGTTTGAAAACAATGGTTGTTCCACTTCGGACAAAGATACAACGGGGTTTTGGGGTTTCCATACCCGCTTGGGCAACTCGCGCGCTCCCCGCTGCGCTTCACTTTAAACCGCTGCTGTTGGCAAAGCCGCATATTTTGTATTCGGTAAAATAACCGCTACGGGATAAATAGTATTTTTGCCTTCCTCCCAATTGAAAATTTCAAAGCGATTATTTCACCGTTTTTTATCAAATCCAACTTCCCGGATATGAATCTGCTTTCTTCTCCGCGCCTTTGGCTTCCGGCCTGTGCTCTATTGTTCATGGCTTATGCAGTCGCTGCACAATCTGTTCAGACGCCCCGTCAGACCGCGCTTCGGTTTTTACAGGAAAACCCTGCGGCATTCGGCCTGTCTGCTGCCGACGTGTCCGACACCCGTGTGACCGACGAATATCTCACCAAACACAACGGCATTACCCATGTATGGGTGCAGCAGCAATATGCCGGTATTCCGGTATTTAACGGATTGTTCGGATTGCACGTCAAGCCCGACGGTAAAGTGGTGCACCTGGCGCATCGTTTCGTGCCGGATATTTCCACGAGGGCAAATACGACCCTTCCTTCGCTCAGCGCCTCCAAAGCCCTGGAAATGGCGATGGCCAACCTCGGCTTTTCGGGCTTTCCCGTTCCGTCCGTCCGCCAAAAGGTGAACGAACGCAACTGGATATTTGAAGGCGGAGCGGTTTCCAAAACGGATATCCCGGTCTCGATATGTTATTCGGTTCAAAATGACGGCTCTGTGCGACTGGCCTGGACGATGGTTATCGCTCAGGCCGATGCGTCTGACGTATGGAATATGCGCGTGGATGCACAGAACGGCCTGATCCTCGACAAAATCAACCAGACCCTGCACTGTAGCACGGGTGATCCGGCAGGCGCCGAAGACGGTTGTGAAGCGGTAAATCAATCTACTGTCCAAACTTCAGACGCCATGCCTCAAATAACAAACACGCTGGCCGACGAGACCTACAACGTGTTTGCATTGCCCGTCGAAAGCCCGATCCACGGCCCCCGCCAGATCGTGGTCAATCCCGCCGACCCGCTGGCCTCACCATTCGGCTGGCACGACACCAATGGCTCAACAGGACCGGAGTACACTTACACGCGCGGCAATAATGTGTACGCTTTCGACGACCGCAACGACGACGACCTGCCGCCGACGATACCTTTTCCCAACGCAGGCGCCTCGCTCAACTTCAACTATCCCTACGACATCAACAACGAACCCCTGGACAACCTGGATGCCGCCATCACCAACCTGTTCTACATGAACAATATGATGCACGACATCTCCTACCGCCTTGGGTTTGACGAGCAGGCGGGCAATTTTCAGCAAAACAACTACGGTAACGGCGGTGTAGCCGGCGACCCGTTGCGCGCTAACGCTATCGACGGCTATGCGCTGGCGACCCAGAAACAAAACAATGCCGACTTTATCACGCCACAGGATGGCTTTAGTCCGCAGATGCAGATGTTCGTCTGGACCCGCTCAGGCGGCCAATTGCTCACCGTCAACGGCCCGGCCCCGGTGTTGGGAACCTACGTCTCTTCGGCAACCAACGGCTGGGGCGCTGCCGTTTCGTCTACGCCTGTGACGGGCGATGTGGAAATCGCTGATGACGGTTCGGGCAATCCTACCTGGGCCTGCAACCAGCTCCAGAATGATATGACAGGAAAAATCGCCCTCGTTGACCGGCAGGATTGCACGTTCGTCGATAAGGCGCTCAATGCACAAAATGCAGGCGCAAAAGGCTGCATCATTTGCAATTATGAAAATGAAACGGTGCTTATGGGCGCCGGCCCTTCCAGCCCAAGCGGCCTGGTAGAAATTCCGGTAATCATGTTGCGGAAATCAGACTGCGACATCCTGCGCCAATACGCTGGAACCGGACTGAATGTCTCTATTGTCCAGCCCGCCAACCCTGGTCCAAACCTGTACGACGGCGATTTCGACAACGGCATCATTGCACACGAACACGGGCACGGCATCTCCATCCGCCTCACAGGCGGACCGAGCCAGGCCGGATGCCTTGGAAATATCGAACAAATGGGCGAGGGCTGGAGCGATTTCTTTTCGCTCATCACCATGGTCAAGCCTGGCGATACGGGAGAAAAGCGGCGGGGTCTCGGCAACTATGTATTGCGCCAAACGGTGGACGGTACAGGCATCCGCCGCAATGCCTATTCTACAGATATGACTATCAACCCCGTTACCTTTTCCTGGGTAGCCGAAACACCGCAAAATGATCAGATTCATGCACGCGGTGAAATCTGGGCGTCCGCGCTTTGGGACCTCTACTGGGCTATGGTGGAAAAATACGGATACGACGCCGACCTTTCCAATACTTCCAGCGGCAACTTCCGCGCCGCCCAACTGGTCATGGACGGGTTGAAACTCCAGCCCTGCGAGCCAGGCAATATCGACGGGCGCAATGCGATTATGCTCGCCGATATCCTGAATCACAATGGTGAAGATACCTGCCTGATCAGCGCCGTTTTTGCACGCCGGGGAATGGGCTATTTCGCCAGCCAGGGCAGTCCCGACAATGCTGCCGATGGTGTGGAAGATTTTGACCCGATCCCGACCTGTATCAGGGAACTGAAAATCAAAAAAGAAACCTCGACGCCGCTGATTGAGCCGGGAGAAAATATCCAGTATGCGATCACGGTGACCAACCACAAATCGGAAACAGCCAACAATGTCGTAGTGACCGACGAGCTTCCGGCAGGACTGACCCTTACCTCGGCTTCCGGCGGCGGTACGCTGTCCAACGGCATGGTCACCTGGAACCTGGGCAATATGGCCAGCGGACAGGTCATTCAACTGTCCTATACCGCCAAATCGGCTGATGCCGTCGGCTCCAATCGCTACTTCAGGGATGTGATGGATACCAACGACGACTGGTACTCGCTGAATGCTAACCAAAACGGACAGGAGTACTTCTCGCTTCAGGACAACGTGGTAAAAACGGGTACACATGCCTGGGAGGCCGCCAGCGTGCCCAATCAGTCGCGTTTTTCCCTCGAGACCCTCCAGGAAATCACCATTACCGGCGCCAAACCGGTGCTGCGTTTCTGGCACCAGTACAATACCGAGAAAAGTATCGATGCCGGCGTTTTTGAAATTAAGAAGACTTCCGACATGGCCTGGCAGTCCTTTCCGGCAAACAAGGTTTTCCGCAACCCGTATCCCGGTAAACTCGACTACGGCACCTTTGCTGTGGCCAACCTCAGCGGGTTTTCCGGCAACTCCAACGGCTGGGTTCAATCGTATCTCGACCTGAGTGATTACAGCGGCGAAACGGTCAATATCCGTTTCCGGTTCGGAACAAACGAAGATTCCGGAACCCAACCCGTCGGACATTGGTACATCGACGAGATCGAGGTGATGGATATGCTGAACTATGACACCGAAGCCTGTGTGGCCGACGACAATGGCGACCATGCCTGCGCGAAAGCCAAAGAACGCGGTGTGATTGTGCAGCCGGGTATTGTCGGCACCGACGAACCCGGTGCGGGCTCAATCCCCATGCAGGTACGGCCCAATCCTGCCCATGACCTGTTGTATATCAGCGCCGGCGCTGCGCTTGCCGGGCCCGTTCAGGTGCAACTCATCGGTGCAGACGGCCGCGTAGTGCTGAGCCGTCAAACGGATGGTGTGGCAGAGGGACAGGTACTGACGCTCGACGTGCAGCAGGCGCCTGCGGGTATTTATATTGTACGACTGGAAAATGCTGCGGGCAGCAGTGTGAGAAAAGTGGTGATCCGGTGATGGCGAATGGCACGCAGATGACGCAGATTGAACGGATTAACGCAGATTATATCAGTGAAAATCAGTTCAATCTGCGTCATCTGCGTGCCATAGAGTTTTAATCCCGATCCTCCAAAAAGCCGATATTCCGCTTCAGACCCGCATATTTCACCCTTTTTACGGCCGATTTTTTGAAAATCCGGCCGAATACTTCTTCCGTCAGTTCCAGCCAGTCTTGTCGCGACATTTGCAGCAATTCCGGCTGTGGCTCGAACGCGGGCTCCGAATGTCGCTCGGAAAAACGGTTCCAGGGGCATACGTCCTGGCAAACATCGCAGCCGAACATCCAGTTGTCTGTTTGACCTTTAAATGCGGCCGGGATTTCATCGCGCAGTTCGATGGTCAGGTAAGAGATACATTTAGAGGCATCCAGAAAATAGCCTTCCGGACTGATAGCCTGTGTTGGACAGGCATCGATGCAACGCGTACAAGTGCCGCAGTGGTCGCGGATGGGGTCGTCGTACAGGAGCGGGAGGTCGCAGATGATCTCGGCCAGGAAGAAAAAGGAGCCCCTGCGCGGGTTGATGGTGAGGGTATTGCGGCCGTTCCAGCCCAGGCCCGCCCGTTGCGCCCATTCGCGCTCCAGCACCGGCGCGCTGTCGACAAAGCAGCGGCCCTCCACGGCGCCGATCTCCTGTCGCATAAAATCCAGCAGCGCCTTCAGTTTGTCTTTTACGACGAAATGATAGTCTTCGCCGTAGGCATAGCTGCTGATCTTCGGCGCTTCGGCATCGCGCTGCTTTTCCGGATTAAAATAGTTGAATGTCAGGCAAATAATCGTTTTTGCGCCGGGCACCAGCAGGGTGGGGTCGACCCGCATATCGAAATGGTTTTCCATATACGTCATGCTTCCGTGGGCGCCCTGGTGCAGCCATGTTTCCAGCCGGCGGGCCTCCTCGTCCAGCCTTTCGGCGCGGGCGAAACCAACGAACTCGAAGCCGAGCCGCCCGGCTTCGGCGCGGATCATGTCTGTATGGCGTTGCGGGTTGTGCAAAATCAAATTTTCAGTTTCCGGAGTATGGCGGGCAACTGGCGCAGGGCCGCCAGTTCCTTGTATTTTTCCCTGAACTCCTCTGCCGGCGATCCGAAGTACGTTTTACCGCCTTCCAGCGACTTGGATACGCCCGAGCCTGCCAGTACCACCGCATTTTTACCGATATGTACGGCCTGGATGACCCCTACCTGTCCGTATAAAACGACCCCGTCTTCAATGATGGTTTTTCCACCTATGCCTACCTGCGCCGCAAAAAGGCAGTTTTTGCCAATAACAGCGCCGTGGCCGATATGGATCTGGCAATCGAGTTTGCTGCCTGCGCCAATCACCGTGTCACCGCTTACGCCTTTGTTGATGGTGCATCCTGCGCCGATATCCACATGGTCTTCGATGATGACCCGGCCGCCGCTGCGCCACTTCTGAAAGGCGCCGTCGGGCGATTTTTTGAAATAGAACGCGTCGGAACCGATGATGGAATTGGGCCCGATCGACACATGATCGCCGATACAGGAATATTCGCCGATGTACGTATTGGCCTGGATATGGCTGTATGCCCCAATACTGGTGTTGGCAGCGACCACCACGCCGGGCTCCAGAATAGCGGTAGGGTGAATCTGGGCCTGCTGGCTTACGGGCACACGGACCGGTTCAAAAGGCCGGTGTTCGCGGATCAGTTGGTCGTATGCTTCGAAGGGATTGTCGACAATCAGGATTGCTTTTCCGGAAGGGCACTCCGCCGCTTCGTTGAGCAGGATAATGGTAGCGGCACTTTTGAGCGTTTTTTCAAAATACTTTTTTACATCCGAGAAGGCAATGTCGCCGGGTTCAACCTTGTGTATTTCGTTGATGCCTGTAGCCTCAAGGGTATCGTCGCCTATGACCTGCCGGGCATTGATGTGCAAAGCCAGGGTGCGTACGGGAATGGGATGCGGGAATTTCATACCTGGTGAGATTAGTTTTGGCGGTGGTTATTGAGAAAAAGAAAGGCAAAATTCAGAAAAAAAAACCGGTAAAGTCATTGGTTCGCACCTAAAAACAAGTGCCGGCCCGCCCTCCGGAAAGATGTCGGCGACAAACCGGACAAGCTCCTGCCAGAAACCGCTTTGTAATTCGGGCATATCCGCTACTTTTACCGCAAAACCAACGTACAATGATGCCTTATTATCGATTATCCATCCTTGCCTTTATTTTGTTCGGTTTTTTGGGGATGTCCGGTCTCCGGGCGCAACCACCCATCGCCGAAATGCGCGGCGCCTGGGTCGCCACCGTTGCAAATATTGACTGGCCATCAAAGCCCGGTCTGCCGGTTGAGCGGCAAAAAGCGGAATTTGACAGCCTGCTCGATGTGTTGCGCGCCATGAATATGAATGCCGTATTCGTGCAGGTGCGGCCAACCGGCGATGCTTTTTATAAATCATCTACAGTTCCCTGGAGTAAATTCCTGACGGGCGAGCAGGGCCTCCCGCCCGCAGATTCCACCTACGATCCGCTGCAGTATATGGTCAAGGCGGCGCACGACCGGCAAATGGAATTCCATGCCTGGCTCAATCCATACCGCGCTACATGGGATCTCGATACCGCCAATCTTTCGCTGATCCATCCGCTGCGCGCTTTTCCCCCCGCGCTACGGCAACAGTGGTTCTTTCGCTATGGCAAACGCTGGTATTTCAACCCGGCAAACCCCTATGTGCGGCAGTATCTCGTGAGTGTGGTGCAGGACATCATCCTGCGCTATGATGTGGATGGTATTCATTTTGACGACTACTTTTATCCCTACAAGGAACAGGGTGAGTCGCTGAGCGATTACAATGAATTTGCCGCCAACCCACGCGGATTCACCAATATTGAAGACTGGCGTCGCGATAATGTGAGCAAATTGATCGAAACCGTCTCGGCAACGATTAAAAAATACAAACCTTATGTCCGGTTTGGTATCGGGCCTTTCGGGGTATGGCGCAATGCCGACCGCGATCCCGTCAACGGGTCAGATACCCGCTCTGGAATCACCTGCTACGACGATCTTTACGCGGATGTATTGCTGTGGCTGAAAAACGGATGGATAGACTACGTTGCGCCGCAGATATACTGGAGTATCGGTTTCCCGCCCGCCGATTATGAAAAGCTGGTAGAATGGTGGAGCAAACACACCTATGGGCGCCAGTTGTACATCGGCCACGCCGCGTATAAAATTGCCAATAGTCCGAACGACGCCAATTGGAACCAGCCCGGCCAGATCGGTCGACAAATAGCGCTCAACCGCGCCAACCCCAACATAAACGGAAGCATTTACTTTTCCGTTAAACCCCTGATGCGCAATCCGCTCGGCATTCGGGATACACTCGCCAACACGCTGTATGCTTCGCATGCGCTCATGCCGGGCATTCCGGCCCTGGCCAAGGTGCCGCCCGCAACGCCGCAGATATGCCGGGTTAAAGGCACGCCCAGCACGGTAAAACTGGCCTGGCATGTATGTGATATTCTTTCCGGGGACGAGATGCCCTATTACTTTGCAATTTTTCGCTTCGACGGGGAAGCGGTCGGCAACTTTCGCGACCCGTATAACTTACTTATTACAACGCCGTATGGCTCGGATAAATGGATATTTGAAGACCAAACGGCCGTAGAAGGCTATTACACTTATGTGGTTGTGGCCTACAACCGCGTCAATGTAGAAAGTTATACGAGCGAACCTATCTATGTGAAAAAGACAAAAAAAGGCGCCAAAAAGAAAAAGAAACTGTTCGGGTATTTGTTTTAATTCTGGTCAAATTCCCCCCGGATAACGCTGCGCAAATTCTTTGGCAAAATAGGTCAGGATAACGTCTGCTCCTGCGCGCCGTATGCTCAGCAGTGTTTCCGGCATGGCCCGCTCAAAATCGAGCCAGCCGTTGTTGCATGCTGCGCGCAGCATGGCGCATTCCCCGCTTACATGATAGGCTGCGATGGGCAGATCGAAGTTTTCTTTCAGCAGGTGTATGACGTCCAGGTAGTGCAGTGCGGGTTTTACCATCAGCATATCGGCGCCTTCGCCGGCGTCGAGTTCCGCTTCGATCAGCGCTTCGCGTTTATTGGCCGGGTTCATCTGGTAGCTCTTTTTGTCGCCGCTTTTGGGTGCTGAATCGAGTGCGTCGCGGAAAGGGCCGTACATGGCGCTGGCATATTTGGCCGTATAAGCCAGGATGCCTGTTTTCGTAAAACCCTGATCGTCAAGTGCCTGTCGGATGTAGCCGATCCGCCCGTCCATCATATCGGAAGGGCCAAGCATGTCAAACCCCGCCTCGGCTTGCGCCACCGACATCCTGGCAAGAATAGGCAGTGTGTCGTCGTTGACGATCTCCCCGTTGCGCACGAGTCCGTCATGACCATCGCTGCTGTAAGGGTCCATTGCCACATCGCTGATCAGGCAACATTCCGGAAAACGTTGCTTGATGGCACGCGCCGTTTGGAGGTAAAAGTTGTCGGGTGCATGGCTATACGTGGCGACCTGGTCTTTCAACCTGTCGTCAACAGCCGGAAACAGGATGAAGTTGGTGATACCCAGGGACATGCAGGAATCGATCTCTGCAAGCAGGTGTTCCGGGGAATAGCGGAATATCCCCTGAAGCGAATGTATCTCGCTGCGGATATTGGATCCGTCCAGAACAAACAACGGAAAGATCAGGTGCTGAGGGTGGAGGTGGGTCTCGGTAGCCATGCCGCGGATAGCGGCAGACTGGCGGTTTCGACGCGGGCGACGGAGCATAAACGACGGGATGGTTGGTACGCGACAAAGGTATAGGATACCCTTGCGAAATGCGGCGCCGGCTATAAATCCTGATACATTTTTGACGAAGGACTTATCAACGTAGAAGGGGCGGGTGAAATTTTCCTGGGAAAATTTCACCCGCCCCTTCTACGTTGATGCTAATAAAAAAAACAGGGCACCGACTGATAAATCAGTAGCACCCTGTATAACCCCAAAAACCAAATGAAAACAATTTTAAAAATGACGCTATAAAAGCGATTTTTTGATTGTTGTATTCTACATTCAGTAAAGTAGAAATGAAGGCTAGTCCGGAAACCACTGATTAATTGAAAGCGCGTTAGCCTCTTGAGTTTGAATTCGTTTTTCAACGATTACTGGCCACAAAGATAGCGCAGTTTTCATTTCTGCATAGCTTACGGACGAACATTTTTTTTGGCTGCTCCGCCTGGTATTCAAAACACCCGTTTAATCTATTGTTAGGTTAAAAATTTGTGCAATTCGGTGCTGTTAACCATAACTTCGCCTTTGCAATATTATTATTCCGGAATAAAGTTCGCTGCTGTTGCCTTACTACAATTGAATTATGAGGACAGGATTTTTATTAATTTTTGCCGTTTGTTTGTTTGGTCTGGGTTGTAGCCGGGATAATACAGTTATCATAAATCAGAAGGTAACCGAGCGGGTTGAGGATTTTCGGGTGAAGGAATATGCCAAATGCCGGGAGGTGCTATTGGCAGAGGCCGGGCATATTGCCGATTCTCTTTTACTGGAAGAAGCGTTTTCTGATGTCAATGATTCCCTGTCGCGACTGCGCCCGCTCAAGCCATTTAAACCACCGGAAGTTCCACCTATTGATTCTGCTCCGGTCAGGCCCCTTTTTGAACAGGGAGGCAACTGAATTGCGCCACCGGACACCATTCGGGCGTTGTAAATTTCGATTTTGTTCGACAGACACTTTTTCATCGGCCATCGTGTGTTGCGCACGGCAATCATTCTTGTCCTGTTCTTTGCGGCCCGCCTTGCAGGGGCGCAGCAACCGGCCGGCCTGTCCAATCTGCGAACAAGGGTGGCAGATGTTACATTAACGGTTCAGTATATGGATTCGCTGACCGTTGTGCCGCCGCTGGTATCGGCAGCAGACGATTCTACCGGCCAGCAACTTGACGTGCGTTTTTTTTCGATCCGCAACAATTTGCTGTATACCGACAGTGCGGCGTTTTCGCGGGCCTATCCCCATACCCGCAAAGCAAGGATCGGTTACCGGGTATTGCCGGTCGACCTTTCCACAAGGATCAGCCGGCTGGATACGGCAACCATACGGCGCAACATGCGCCCCGACGCCATCGAATTTGACTACGCGCCCTATCAACCTGCAACCAACCCTTGGGAAACAGGCGGCATCGCATCGAGTGGCGCGTACACCCGCGGACTGTCGTTTGGAAACAGTCAAAACCTCGTGTTCAATTCCAACCTGAACCTTCAACTCAATGGAAAACTGGGCAACGATCTCGAATTACAGGCTGCATTGTCCGACAATTCCATCCCCTTGCAGCCGGATGGCACGACAAGGCAATTGAAAGAGTTCGACCGGATTTTCATCCGGTTAAAAAAGAAAAACACGGTACTGACCGCCGGCGATTATGACCTTACGCGCCCTACAGGCTACTTTTCCAATTATTTCAAACGGCTCCAGGGCGCTATGGTGGAAGGAACGGAATGGTCGCCCGGATCGGGTCGCGATACCTTTTCTTACCGCGGGGCTGCGGCAGTGTCCAGGGGCAAGTTTGCCCGGCAGACAATTGCCGGACAGGAAGGCAACCAGGGGCCGTACCGGCTTCAGGGAGCGGAGGGCGAGCGCTTTATTATTGTTTTGGCTGGAACAGAGAAGGTTTTTATCGACGGTCAGTTGATGCGCCGGGGGTTGGAGGATGATTATGTCGTCGACTATAACCTGGGAGAGATCAGTTTCACAGCCCGGCGGCTTGTCACGAAAGACAGCCGCATTATTGTGGAATTTGAATATACTGTGCAGGCCTATCTCCGGTCGACCCTTGCCGCCAATACGGGCTGGAATACCCGGCGCGGTCGCATTTATTTTAATTTTTTCTCGGAACAGGATTCCCGAACCAGCGGCGGGGCGCAGGATATCACAGCTGCGCAACGCCGGCGCCTGGCTGAAGTCGGCGACGATTTGCGCAACGCCTTCGCCTCCGGCATCGATACCCTGGCTGATTTCGATGCCGGGCGGGTATTGTATCGCGCCGTGGATTCTCTTGTATGCGGTGTGCCGGTAACCGTTTTGCAATACAGCACCAACCCCGATTCGGCTATCTATACGGCGCGTTTTACGGAAGTGCCCGCCGGCCAGGGAAACTACATCCTGGCACTCACCGCAGCAAACGGTCGCGTGTACCGCTGGTCGCCGCCAGACCCGGTTACCTGTCAGCCAACGGGCAACTTTGAGCCGGTGGTGCGGCTGGTCGCCCCGGAAATGCGGCAATTATATGCCGTTGGAGGCGAGTTTCAGCCGTTCAGAGGAGGCAGGATTCAGGCAGAACTCGCCCTGAGCAATCGCGATCTCAATCGGTTTTCTCCCCTCGGCGACGGCAATAATACCGGCGGCGCCGGGTCGGTGGCATTTCGTCAGAAATTGCCCCTTCTGGGTTCAAATGGCTGGGAAACAGGCGTTTATGCCAATTATGAATATACGGCGAAGACCTTCCTTCCGCTCAATCCCTATCGTCCGGCAGAATTTGTGAGAGACTGGAATACGGACAATTCCCGCGACACAACGGAAGAACACCTGGCCCGCGGCGGTATTTCCATACAAAAAACGGGGTGGGGGAGCGGCAGTTATGAATTCGGGCTTTTCAGGCGGATGGGCGTGTATGAAGGCGGCCGGCATTTCGGCCAGTTTCGACTGCAAAAAACGGGTTTGAGGTTTCGGGGCAACTCAACCTGCTTCGCACCGAAGGGATAAATGAAAAAACGCAGTTCTCCCGACCCAGGATCGATTTTTCCAAAACATTCTTTAAAAACGATACCGCATCGGAGCGAACAGCCCTGATCAGGCTTGGGGTGTACGCCGAACGTGAAAAAAATGAACGCCGTGCTGCCGGCGCCGATACGCTGAGTAGCAGCGGTCTCTGGTACGACCTGTACCGCTTCTATTTTCAGACGCCTGAGAACCGCGGCGCCTGGCAGTTTGGCGGATTTTTATCGCAGCGCAACGACTTTTTTCCGGACGGGAACATTTTTAAAATCAATACTGCTGCAAACGAAGCGAACCTGAACGGCAACTGGCGGGATGCCGGGCGCCGGTTCAATCAGCAGGTTGGCTGGACGGTAACTTATCGGACGCTGCGTATCCTTAACTCCGAACTGAGCGCACTCGAGCCGCAAAAAACCTATCTCGGCCGGGTAGATTACAATGTAGCCGCCTGGAAAAACGCGCTGAACTTTACTACAGGCTACGAAATCGGCTCCGGACAGAGCCCTAAAGTGGAATTTACCTATCTCGCCGTCAATCCCGGCGAAGGCTTGTACACCTGGGTCGACCGCAACCGCGACAGCATCCTGCAGATCGATGAAATGGAGATTGCCGTCTTTCAGGACCAGGCCAATTATATTCGCGTAGCGGTGACCACGCCCGACTACATTCGCACCAATAATGTATTGCTGAACCAAAACCTTCGACTGGAACCGCGGCTCCTGTGGGCGACATCCAAACGCAGGTGGCAGCGTTTGCTGGGCCGCTTTTCCACACAGAGCACCCTTCAGATCAATCGTCGGACCTTTTCCGGGGCAAAGGGCGTATCGCCGTGGAATCCCTTTCAACTTGCCCTTGCAGATTCGGCTCTGGTGACCGTTACGGCCTCTGTACGCAATGTTTTGTTTGTCAATCGCGCCAATCCCGCCTGGGATGCCAGCATCGCACAGGGCAACAACCGCAGCCGGGTATTGCTGACGACAGGCTTTGAGCAGCGCAGCAATACCGACTGGACCCTGCACGGGCGTGTCAACCTGGGCCGGCAGTGGAGCGTCGAAGCAGATGTGGTGCGCAGTGAAAAAAGCAGCGACAACCAGGCTTTCGACAGTCGCGACTTTAGAATACTCGGCTGGAAAGCGGGGCCGGGATTGACCTGGCTGCTCAACCGGACCTTTCGGGTGGCAGTCAACGTAAACCTGCAAAACAGCCGGAACACGCTCGGCAGCGGCGAAAAAGCCGATCAAACAAACTGGAGTACCGAACTGACCTGGAATCCGCAGGGACGCCAGAATGCGCAGGGCTTCCGGGCTGCAACATCGCTTCGGCTCAAGGGCTCCTTCGCCGATATCCGTTATACCGGCGAACCCAACTCAGCCGTAGCCTTTACCATGCTGGAAGGACTCCAGGATGGTAAAAACTTTTTATGGAGCCTGAACCTCGACCGCCAGTTGTCCAAAAGCCTCCAGTTAAGTCTCAGTTATGAAGGGCGAAAAACCGGTGAAAGCAGGATCGTGCATGTCGGTAGAGCGCAGGTGCGGGCAGTATTCTAGCGCTCTGCTCCATCCCTTTCAAAATACCCGTTATTTTCCCAACTTTGCAGCAGATGCGCGAGACCAAGTTTATCGAACAGAACAAGGAAAAATGGGCGGGATTCGAGGAGATGCTCCGCGAAGACCACCGTAATCCGGAGAAACTGAACGACCTGTTCGTTCAGATCACGGACGACCTGTCGTATGCGCGCACATTCTATCCCAACCGCTCGGTTCGGATATACCTGAATACGCTTGCCCAGCGTGTGTTTCACAATATTTATCGCGGCAAACGATTCCCGGCGGGGCGATTGAAGCGCTTCTGGACAGATGAATTGCCACACCTGTTTTGGGAGGAACGCCGGGCTTTATTGTTGTCATTTTTTCTCTTTGCACTTGCTTTTGGTATCGGGGTGGTGTCGAGCATCATCAACCCGGAGTTCGCGCGGGTGATCCTGGGCGATGATTATGTGGATATGACGGTGCGCAACATAGACAGCGGCGATCCGATGGCGGTGTACAAAGAAAGCGGGCCGTTCGGAATGACCGTTTCCATTGCCGGTCGAAACCTTTTTGTCGCATTTCAAACGGCCGTTCTCGGGGTTGCCGCATCGATCGGTACTGTATTTATCCTGGTTTACAACGGCATCATGATCGGGGCTTTCCAGTACTTTTTTGTAGAAAAAGGTGTGTTTTGGGACTCTTTTCTCACCATATGGATACACGGTACGCTGGAGATCAGTGCGATCATTATTGCCGGAGCGGCGGGCCTGGTTGCGGGTTCGGGGCTGTTGTTTCCCGGCACTTACTCCAGGGCGCAGGCCTTCCAGATTTCGATGCGGCGTGGCATGAAGATTTTCTTCGGTGTCGTGCCGGTCATTCTGCTGGCCGCCGTTTTCGAAAGTTATCTCACGCGCTATACCGATACGCCCGATGCGATCCGCGGGGCATTTATTTTGTGCTCGCTCGCCTTTGTGCTGTGGTATTTCGTCTGGCTGCCCCGGCACAAGGCTGCTTCGGGCGACTTTGCGGCGCCAGTCGGGGATAAGGAACTTCCGCCCACCCGCGAGCATGCCGTAGACTTTAACGCAATCAAAAATGCCGGCGAAATCTTGTCCGATACCTTTACGGTGGTCAGTCGCCACCCCAAAACGGCCTGGCTTGGGTTGACGGGCCTGTCGCTGGCATACGTAACCATCACCTACGGGTTGTCGGGTACGGGTACCGGCATCGCGGATACTTTCCACTTTGATATGGCCGAAGGTGTAATGAGCGGCGTTTACGGGTTGTTCGCCGGGTACCGTTTTTTTGTTCAACTGGTCTTGCTTGCCGTCTTTGCCGTGGCGGCATTGCTGGCGGTAAGTCAGGAAACCGGGGTCGTGGCGCATACCGCGAAAAAGGCGCTTTATGTTGCATTGGGAATACTTTTACCCGTTGCGGGAATGGCGGTTCATTTTTATGTGGAGCCGGGACAGTTGGCGTGGCTGGCGGCCATGTTTGCCTTTCCATTCCTTTCCCTTTGGGCTGCGGTTATTTATTTCGAAACGGCGAACCCGTTCCTGGCCTTATCACGCAGTTTTACATTGATGCGTTGGGGGCCGGGGATGTTGCTCGGTTTTTTGACGGTGAATGTAGGGCTGTTGTTGTTCCGCTTCCTGGATACGCCGATCTGGCAGATTGCAACGACATTTTTCAGTTGGATGGTGCCGCCGGGCGAGCGCAATACTGCCGGCTATTACCAATTGCTTAATACTGTCGCAGCAGGGGTGGCGTTGTATTTTGTCTTCCTGCTGAACATGCTGGGCGGGGCTTTGCAGTATTTCTCCTGCAGGGAAGTTGCCGACGCCCCGAGTCTGTTTGAATCAATTGACAGGGTTGGCGCCACCCGGCAGATACGTGGTTTGGCCAGAGAATGATGCCGGTTTTGAAATAATTGTAAATACCTCATGGTTGTGACGATAAGAAACATAGTCCTGGTTTTGCTTTTCCCCCTGTATGCAATTGCCCAGGGCGATACGCTGTGGCAGGGAACAGAAGAGCCAGTGGAAACCGGTGCGGAGACAGGTGAAATATTCCAACCGGAGGAAATCGCGCCCTATCATGCGCCGCCGCTCCCGGAGATGGCTGCCCGGCCTGTTGAACAGGATGCCTGGGATAAGGCTACAGGGAAACTCGATTACAGCAAGGATGTTCCGGAGCCTCCCAAGGAGGAATCAATGCCCCAAGGCGGGCCGGCGTTCGACGGGGCCGGCTGGACTGCCGCGACACGGCAGTTGGGCCTCATCTTGCAGGGGCTTGCCATCGCCATCGCTGCTGCCGGAATAGCCTATGGCATCTACCGTATGCTGAAGGCGCCGCGCAACCGCCAAATCGCCCGCGACGGGGTCACGATTACCCTGGATAATCTGGAGGAATACCTGCACGAAACCGACCTGGACAGGTTTTTAAGGGAGGCTCTGGCAAATGATGACTACGCCCAGGCAATCCGGCTGTACTACCTGCAGGTCATCAAATCGCTGTCCGCAAAAAATGCCATCAAATGGTCGCCGGAAAAAACCAATCGCGATTACCTGCGCGAAACACGGGAACACCGGCTCGGCGTACAGTTCCGGGAGGCCACCCTGGTTTACGAACGCGCCTGGTATGGCAACCAGGTCCTGACCGGGCAGCATTTTGCCGGAATGGAACCACAATTCAAAACCCTGCTGGCAGCCATTGGCTGAGCCTGCCCATATTTCTCACGCCGTGCCCGGTATCTACCTGCATATTCCGTTTTGCAAACAGGCTTGCCACTATTGCAATTTCCATTTTTCCACCTCTTTGCGCAGCAAGGACGAAATGGTGACGGCCATCGTCCGGGAACTGGATATCCGGCGCGAATACCTGGGTAAGGCGGATGTTTCCTCGATCTATTTTGGCGGCGGCACGCCGTCATTGCTCGCGTTGGGCGACCTGGAGCGTATTTTTGAAAAAATACACCACATCTATAAAGTATTGCCGGATGCAGAAATTACGCTGGAGGCCAACCCCGACGATCTGGATGCCGGCAAACTGCGCGACCTGCGCACGCACACGCCGGTCAATCGCCTGAGTATCGGCATACAATCGTTCCGGGAAGAAGACCTGAAATGGATGAACCGCGCGCACAATGCGGTGCATGCACAAGCCTGCCTCCGCGACGCCGCTGCCGCCGGTTTTGACGACCTGACGATCGACCTGATATACGGCGCCCCGACGACATCTGATGCGCAATGGCGGGAAAACCTCTCCATTGCTTTTGACTACGGCATTCCGCACCTGTCGTGCTATTGCCTTACCGTGGAAGAAGGGACGGCGCTTGGCGCCTTTGTGCGAAAAGGGCAACAGCCACCCGTCGATGAGGCAACAGCCGCCCGGCAGTTTGAATACCTGCTCGACGCAACTGCCGAACAGGGGTATGAGCACTATGAAATCTCCAATTTTGCCCGGCCTGGTCGCTACGCCCGGCACAACAGCAGTTACTGGATGGGAGAACCTTATCTGGGCGTCGGGCCCTCGGCTCATTCGTTTAACGGATGGTCGCGGCAGTGGAATATTGCCAATAATGCTTTGTATATGAAGTCTTTATCGGAAGGGAGTATTCCGTTTGATCTTGAGATGCTCACGCCGGTACAGCGCTACAACGAGTACGTGATGACTGCACTGCGCACAAAATGGGGTGTTGATCGCGACAGGATATCGGCTATGGGAGAGCGATTTGCGGAATATTTTGAAAAAGAGGTGCAGCGCTTTCTGGCAAACGGAACGGTGGAGCAGGCCGGCGGTCGGTACACCCTGACCAGGGCCGGCAAACTGCTGGCCGACGGTATTGCGGCGGAGATGTTCATGGTAGAGCCCGGCGCATGATCGACTTCAAAACCTGTAAGAAATAGGTTTGTAGATATTACAGATTTTCAGACAATTAGATATATTTACCCCATCAATTACTGTTTTTTTCATCAAACAAAACGAAAAATTATGTGGTCAGAACTTAAAGCATTTCTCCTGCGCGGAGACGTGATTACCCTGGCAGTGGCGTTCATTATTGGTGGCGCCTTCAACAAGATCGTGGACTCTCTGGTCGCCGATGTCATTACGCCTATCATTGGTATGGTCATTGGTAATCCCGATTTTTCCTCCATCAAGATCGGCGAGAGCATCATGATCGGTAACTTTATCAATGCCGTGCTCAGTTTTCTGATCGTAGGCACGGTGTTGTTCTTCCTGATCAAAGCAGCCGGCAAAAAGGCGGAATAGAGAACTGGAAGCGGCTTGCCTGCCGGCAAAACACAGGCGTTCGTCTTGACGACGGGCGCCTGTTTTGTTTTTCGAGCGCTATGAAAAATGGCAGCGCCTATTGCCTGGGAAGGCGCCCTGATATGGTTTTTAGGATTAAATGGCGAATATTTGTGTTTTACAAAATAAAATACCGGGTCAATTTTGTTATTGCAGATTTCAGAGCGTTTTTGAATAAATGCTTTTGTCTGCGGAATGCGGCAAGCAGAATGGCAAACTTTAATTTTACAATTACTTAACAATTTTGTGTTCGACCAATTATTATTTGGTTTCATTTAAGTTTGTTACCTTTGCGGCATCAATTGTTCACCAAAACTGTATTTTACAATGACTTTGAAACAACTCGTTGACGCGCTTGACGCTCAGGTTGTGAAAGGTGATATCATCGCCGCTTTCGACAAATTTGCCGCAGACAGCTGTGTTACCCTCAGCAGCCCTACCGATATTACACATTCCAAAGCGCAGAAACTGGAAGCCCTGAACTGGTTCTTCCACAATATTGCTGCCGCCAACCGTATCGAGCGTGTCGCTTCCAAAGTAGGAAAAGACACGACCGACTCCCAGTTTGAATTTGACTTCACGGACAAATACGGCAACCGCCTTGTTTTTAACGAAGTGATTCGCCGCACCTGGAAAAACGACCAGATAGTAGAAGAGCAATACCTCATGAATCAGACCATCGAGAGCGAAAAACCCGCTCCGGCTGCGTCGAAACCCGCTCAGAAAGCCACTGCCAAAAAAGCAGCGGGCTCTGTTGCAGACAAAAAACCGGCGGCTAAGAGCGCCAAAACCACCACAAAGTCCGACGATCTCGTTCTGATCGAAGGCATCGGCCCCAAAATCGCCGAACTCTTGGTGGCTGCCGGCATTTCGACTTTTGCCAAACTGGCAGAAACGAAACCGGCCGCCATCAAAACCATCCTTGAAGCTGCGGGCAAGCGCTATCAAATGCACGATCCCGCTACCTGGCCGAAACAGGCTGCCCTTGCCCGCGACGGCAAAACGGCCGAACTCGCCAAACTGCAAGACCAGCTCAAAGCAGGTCGCAAGTAAGCAACAGGGACAAAACAAAACAATTGGGGCCCGGCTGATGCAGATCAGCCGGGTTTTTTGTTACCCGATACCTAGTTTCGGCGTTTCTTTGTAGCCGCAATAACGAACGACGTACAGACAAACATGACAAAAAAAGCATTCCTCCTCATACTCGACGGCTGGGGCCTCGGCCCCAAACCGGAAGCCGACGCCATTTTCCAGGCCAATACACCGTTTGTAGACGGATTGAAAAAAACATACCCCATGAGTACCCTGACTACCTTCGGCGAAGATGTGGGGCTGCCTGAAGGACAAATGGGCAACTCGGAAGTGGGGCACCTCAATATCGGCGCCGGCAGGATTGTGTGGCAGGAACTGGCCCGGATCAATAAGGCCGTTCGCGACCGCGAACTGCATGAGAACAAAGTGTTGCTCGATGCGCTCGATTTCGCCAAAAGCAACGACAAAACCGTACACCTGATCGGCCTGGTCAGCGACGGCGGCGTACACTCGCACATCGAGCACGTGAAGGCCCTGTGCGATATTGCCACCGATCGCGGTTGCCCGCGTACGTTTGTCCATGCCTTTACCGATGGCCGCGACTGCGACCCGAAAAGCGGCGCCGGATTTCTGGAGGAATTGCTGCAGCATATTGCAAATCAGCCGGTTCAGGTTGCATCCGTTATCGGGCGTTACTATGCCATGGACCGCGACAAACGCTGGGAACGCATTAAACTGGCCTACGACTTGTTGGTAAACGGCCAGGGCGAACCCGTAACGGACATCCCGGCCGCCATCAGGAAAAGCTATGAAGCAGGCGTTACCGATGAATTCCTGAAACCAATGACCACCGGCGCCCCGCAGTCGACAATACAAGCGGGCGATGTGGTCATCTGCTTTAACTTCCGCACAGATCGCTGCCGTGAAATCACGCAAGTACTGACCCAGGAGGATATGCACGAATACAACATGCATACGCTTCCGCTATATTATGTGACCATGACCCGGTACGACGATACCTACCGGGATGTGCATGTCATGTTTGAAAAGGACGATGTGACCCTGACCCTTGGCGAGGTGCTTGAAAAAGCGGGAAAAACCCAGGTGCGCATCGCAGAAACGGAGAAATACCCCCACGTCACGTTCTTTTTTTCCGGCGGACGGGAAGAGCCATTCACCGGCGAGCGCCGCATCATGTGCCCCTCGCCCAAAGTGGCTACATACGACCTGCAGCCGGAAATGAGCGCCAACGATATTACGGCGGCCATCATGGACGATATTAACAAAAACGAGCCGGATTTTATTTGCCTGAACTTTGCCAATACCGATATGGTAGGGCATACCGGCGTGTTTTCAGCCGCCATGAAAGCGGCAGAGACCGTAGACGGCTGCCTGAGCAAGATCATTCCCCTGGCGCTCGGGCACGACTACGCCTGCCTCCTCATTGCCGACCACGGCAATTCGGATTACATGATTAATGAAGACGGGACGCCCAATACGGCGCACACCAAAAATCCTGTGCCCTGTATCCTGGTCAGCCATACGGCTACCGCCGGCGTGACCCTGCGGAACGGTCGCCTGGCCGATGTGGCGCCAACCCTGCTGGCGCTGATGGGCGTGGAAAAACCTGCGATCATGACAGGGGAAAGCCTTATCACGGCTTCCGGGCACTAATCGGAATCGGGAACAGAATTCGGGTTTGGGTGCATGGTAGCGTGCAGTGTTGCCAGGATATCGGAAATACTGAGCGCAAAGTAAATGCGCCCCCCGGTGTCCAGTTCTGCCCAACTGACCAGCAGGCCGGCCGGCCTGATCTCGCCCGTGTTGCCGTCGATCACCGCTACGACCGATCCGGAGTCGCCGTCGGTGGCAAAATCTGTAAAAACCTGGTTCGGCTGGGCAACGACCGTAAATGCGAAGACGTCTCCCGGGGCATTTTGCCCTCCGGGCACTATAAGCGTAGAAAAATCGACAATACCGGCGGTAACTGCAGAAGTGGAGCCGGATTTTTACTTTATCGAGGTATTCGATCTTATCAGCCGGGGCATCCGGCATCCCCAGCCCCTTGATTTCAGACGTTTTAGGCTTGTTTCCGCTGATTTCAGCCAGGGCATAATCCGTCATCTCCGACAAGGTGGCGTTACTGGCTTCGCCTACAATTCTGAGCGTGCCCACCTTCCTGAGTTGACCGTTGGGTTTCGGCTGAAAGACGGAATCCTGGCCAATAGTGAACGTATCATTGGTGAGCACATGTTGGGCGCTCAAAATGTAAGAAACCGTCTTGTTCTGGCTGTTTACGATATCGACAATAGAACAGATAGTGCCCAACTCGTTTTGACCGGCGCTGTAGATCACCTCCCCCGGCTGAATTTGCTTTTTTCTGTTTCCGACGCTTTGGTTGCTGCGCTTCTTTCTCATGGTGCAAATACGCCGGATCGAATATATTTTGGTGGTTACCGTTTCGAAACCGTACAATTCAACCTGGGTATCGCCAAACAGGTCTTTGAGGCTAATCTGTTTCGGAACATCCACTTGAACCGTTTCCACCTGGGATTTCCGGTCGGGTTTGTAGGTAAATAAACCGATGATCGCTTCTGATGAACCGTCTTTGTATGCCTTCACCTTCCAGCCTACCGCCCGTATTTGGGGTTTGTCCTTGGCGTATTTTTCGGCGATACGGCTTACGACTTGCTTGGTAAATTCCCGTGGAGGGCTTTGAACCAGCGACTTGTAAATCATTTGTCTTTTCATGGTTTATGCTTTTGGGCCGGGCCCGGTTTAAAAACTCCTTCGCTTTTTCGAGCAGCCAGGCGCGCTCGGCGACAATTTCCTGATTCAATGTTTCGATCAGTTTTTCCAGTTTCCGTGGGTTGTGGATGGTCCGTGGGTCGCGGAGTTTGCGCGCATAGGCGATAAAAAGGTTGAGTGGCGCCCTTTTTGCCGGCGGAATTTTCCGCTCCCGCCGGAAGAAGGCATTCGCCGCTTCAATACGATCGTCGGTTAACGCATCGTCTATTTCAAACCGCGTTTTTATTTCCAATAACCTGGAAACGAGTTTAAAATTGATATCCCGGTAGGTTTCCTTGAGGTTTTTCAGGGCATTTTTGAAGTCTTTAATGTAAAAATAGTAGTTCGCATAATTGTACCGCACCATTTCTTCGGCCGCCTCGTGGTTGTACAGGCGGTTTCGATGCTTGTCGAGAAATTGTTTGACCCAGTCGGTGCTGACGACGTCGCGGGGCAGTTTCAGGGCAGTGGTAGTGATAGAGAGATAATCGGAAGCAAGGATTTTCCCGTTTTTATAAATGCGTTTGGATTCCAGCCGTCTCAGATAAATATCAAAGTGTTTTTGGATAAATTCATTTTTCCCGAGGTGTACCTGACGGACGCAGAAGCTGCACGCCAGGGTTTCCAGTTCATCCCGTATAAAGGGCGCTACACAACTACTGTTATGCTCCACGAAATCGAGGAAATTTTCTAAAACGGCGCCGGGGTTGTCGGTGGGTTCGAACAGTTTGGACGCCTGCTGGTATAGTTGTACAAGGGTCTGGTTGGCGGGTCCGTAATGGGCAATGCGCCCGATGATCCGCATAAAAAAGTTTTCATAGGCGTCGAGCGCATTGGAAGCGCGTTGTTTCTGGTTGAGCATGGCACAGGTCCACCTCGCACGTGCTGCAAACCAGAAGCTGTCCAATGCAATGATGGCATCCGACAGATAATCCTCTTCCCGTTTATGGTTTTCGCCCGGATAGAGCCAGGCTACCTCCGTTTCAAGGAGGTATTGCTCAAACATATCCTCGACAGAGACCTGCTCCCGGCGCTGCTTCAGCACTTTTCGGGCTTCTTTTTCGAGCAGTTCATACTGGTGAAAATTTTCCTTTTCCCGAAAATATTTCAGTTGCCAGCGCAATGGCTCGGCAGGATGTTGTTGTCTGAAGCGTGTTTCTTCTGCAAAAAACTGCCGCATCAGCACGGCGATACTGCTTTTCAGGCGATCAATTCTGGCTTGCGAGAAGGCCTCTGAAGGGCCGAATATTCTGGGGTATATTTTTACCTCATTCCAGTATTCCGCGTATCCGCCATCCCACCATTCCCAGGCCATTTCCAATATACGGGTTTGTAAATCAACCTTTTCTGACAGGTTGAAATAGGGCGACCGGATAAAGTCGAGCAGTCGTTTTCGTTCGCTTTTATCCGTGACGGTTTTGGCCAGATCCAGGAATATATTCTTTTCCATGCCTGTGGATAAGGGCATTAAGCGGGCAAGTTTGCGCCCATACCCCCCCGGAAAGTTATTGCAAAAATGTAATTGGAATACAATATTTCAACGGTAGATATTTGCATCAAAATTAATTCGTATTATGGCAAAGATCACAAACAAAGTCTCGAAGCTGTTGAATTTTACCACACCGGTGGTCTGGTTAAGCGGCTGGACTGAGATTGTTCCGGTTCAAAGCCGGGTTGAAAAAGGGGTTACCTTATTTTGGCGGCTTCCCACTGGCGCCGAAGGCGTTGTTGTGAAAGTTGACGGCGTCGTATGGGGTACCTATACAGCACTACAGCAAAAACTCAATGTCCCGTATCCAAACCTGGCCCGTACGCTCGCCCGGGATCCGGTAAAGGTGGAGCTGCGTTTTAAACGCAAGCGTTCCTACACCACAATCTACATTATTGATATTCCGGATATCATTACGCTGATTCTCGGCGATGTCATCATAACCCGCAGTGCCGGAACCAGCGCCGGTGATATCTGCCCCACCGGGAAATACAACACGGCGGTGAGCGCTTCCTATAATTCTGGCGGCGGGTTCCACGAGATTCAGTACAGCGATAAATACAGCAGCGGCTTGTATAAGGCCATCCGGATCAGGGTTTCGCCCACGGGGCGCCCTGATGTGATCTATGTTATTGAGCCGGGCGCAATGCCATCTGGTACAAATCCCCGCCCAACCGACAAGTTGTATGTGGAAGACGCGTGCGTATCCGACCTGCAGGGTGATTTTTCACAGGAGTCCACGCCACCATCAGAATCACAGCAGTTTGGACGAAACAGCAGCGCTGCACAGAATATAGATGTGAAGACATTCAGGAATACGGACTCGGATAAAATGGTCATTCGTATCACGGCGCCGCAGGCCTATACCGTTGAGGCCAAACTGCACGACTAAGCCGAAACACTCCACGAACCTAACCCCAAAAACCGCCCCGAATAACCTGTTTGAATCGCCCTGTATGCCCCATAAGTACAAGAGCATTCCCCTTTAACCCCCTGGACCAACCCCGGGAAACCAATTTCAGGTCTGTAGTTCCCGCTGCAGGCCTCCGCCAAATGAGGGTTCTGTCCGGGCGCCGGAAAATACGTCAACGAAGGCTCTAACTGTCATCGACGACGATTGAAAAGGCGTCCGGCAGGATTTTTACATGATTCGCATGAGTCATCCCGAATTTATTTCCCGCAGATTGCCGCAGAAAAACGCGCAGAAATGCGCAGAATATTCCTTAGTCTGCGGTGATCTGCGGGTTTTTTCTGCGGCAATCTGCGGGAAACACACTACCATACGAAATTCGGGATGACTGATGTTGTTGTCAATCTCGGTTCTCCAAATGATCCGCGCTCCGTCAGATGCTTATCTCCCAAAGAATTATTGTCCGGTCGTCGCTGCACGATACCAGGAATTCCGGGGTCCAGTACAGTCTGTTGACTGAATTGATATGTCCGCCGTATTTCATTACATCTATGACCTTGATCAATTCGAGGGAATGTGCATCCCATATCCGGATAGTTTTGTCGCGGCTGGCTGTGGCCAGCAAGTGGCCGTCGGGGGAAAAAACGAGGTGGTTTATGGTGAAAAGGTGGGCTGCCTGTTCAAAAATCGGGCTGTAATCATTTTCCAGGTCCCAAACGCGCAACATGGCATCGCGGCCGCCGCTGACCAGGTAGCGGTTGTCGGGAGCGTAGGCTACTGAAAATACGGAGTTGTTGTGCGCGTTTTTCAGGGTTTGCCTTAGCGCCAGTGTTTCGGCATCGAGGAGGTATATGGTATTGTCACTGGCGCCTACTGCGAGCTCTCCCCGTTTTTCTGAAAATGCGATACTGCGCAAGGCGTGTGCGGAAAGTTGGAAACTCTCCATACTCTTTCCGGCTGCTGCATCCCACAGGGTCAGCATCCCGTCGCCCCCTGCCGTGAATACCCGATCCTCGCAGGCTAGGATATCATACACGCCTTTTTTGTGGTGCCGGATATTCCGGGTTTTTTCCGGTTCCGAGAGGTTGATCCAATGGACGCCTCCGTCCATATTTCCCACTACCAGCCTTGCCGGGTCGGGAAGCGTACACAGGGAAAATACGCGGGTTTCCACCGAAGCGATCAGCGTGCCTGTTTCCGGATCGTCAAGGCTCCATTCGACAATCCATCCGTCGCCGCCGGCGGAGCGGATGTGCCGGGCGGTCCTGCCGGATGCGAGTGCATACAGGGCCGCGCGATGACCGGTGCAGGTATTTGCTTTCCTGATGTTCACGGCAAATGAAAAATTGGTTGGACAGGATTATGATATAACCCCAAAATCAACATTTTACCACCGACCACCGACCACCGACCACCGACCACCGACCACCGACCACCGACCACCGACCACCGTCCACCGTCATTTATCGTCGCCGAAAAAAGCGATGATCTTGTCTGCCAGTTCCATACCGATGTAGGACTGCGCTTCGACGGTGCTGGCGCCGATATGCGGCGTGCAGGAAATGTTCGGGTGTTTCAGCAGGGCTTCGCGGGGTGTCGGTTCATTCTGGAACACATCGATGCCCGCGCCTGCAACCTTGCCGCTTTCGAGTGCGTCGAGCAGGGCTTCCTCATCGATGATGCCTCCTCTGGCTGTGTTGATCAGGAAAACCCCGTCTTTCATTTTGTTGAGTTCATCCGCAGTAATCAGGGGCTGACCGCCGCCCGGAATATGGAGCGTGATAAAGTCGGATTCGCGAATGACCTTGTCAAAAGATTCCGTCTGGACATTGACGTCAAAGGTCAGGTCCTTGTAGTCGTTGAGCTGGATGCCGACCCTGGCTTCCTGAACGAAGGGGTCGTGTGCGCGCACCGACATGCCCATGCCCAGTGCGATTTTTGCTACTTCCTGTCCGATACGGCCAAAACCGATGATACCGAGCGTTTTTCCTTTGATTTGGAAACCTGTTTCGTAGGCTTTTTTCAGTTTCTTGAAATCGCCGCCTGAGGCCAGTTCGCGGTTGCTGCGGTGGAGCATACGCGACAGCGAGAAAAGATGTGCTATAGCCAGCTCGGCCACGGCCCTGGACGAGGCCATTGGAGTGTTGAATACCTGTATGCCCTTGCTTTGGGCGTATTCCAGGTCAATATTATCGAGTCCGACGCCACCGCGGGCAATGACTTTCAGGTTTTTGCCCGCTTCAATCACCGCTTTGTTCACCTTGGTGGCACTGCGTACGATTAATACATCGTATTCAGCGATGCGGTCGGCAAGCGCTTCCTGTGGGATTTTATCCTCATCCACGACATACGCGGCTTCTTCCAGGAGCAGTCGGCCGTCAGGATGGATGCCGTCGTTGGCTAGTATCTTTATCATTTTCAGATGTTATTTGTGCCGACAAAGATAGTTCTTTGAAAAAGGAAATAAGCAGCCGAAAACCAAACTATATTTCACACGCCTGCCATCTGCGCTTTCCTGACGGGTTGCATGAAAAGGTACAGCCAGGAATTTCTTATGATGATTTTTGGAAAAAATGCCGCGTGCAGTGGTGTGTTTGGCAAGACGGGTATTTCGCCAAAAATAAAATGGCGGGTTAGTAATTCAATTTCTTCAGTTCGTCCCTGCATTTTTTTAGTTCGCGGTGTACGTAATCACGCGGATTTTCTTCGAGGTTCAGTTCTTTTTTGAGCAGGTCCAGGTCGACTTCCTGTTCCGGCAGCAACTCATCCATTCGTTCAAGGTTGCGCAAGGCCTGTCCCCAAACCCGGGCTTCGTTGAACGCTTCGAAATCGCGCTGCCGGATCTTGAATTCCTTGATCATTGCTTTTCGCGCATTTTCGATGCGGTACCCAAGCGTATTGAAGCGCGCGACGATACGTATGGAATCGACCCGCCATATCCTGCCGGTGCTGTCGGAAACCGGCGACAGTTTCCAGTTGAGCTGATTGTATTTGTTTTGCCAGACTTTTGCGCCGTAGTACCCGCGCAGGGCAGGAACATAATCGTCCTTGAAGAAGTACTCATCGCCTTTTACGATACTGTCTTCAACGGTATTGTAGATCACCTGAAGTTGTTTGGCGATATTGAGTTCGTCGGCAACGATCACCGGCGGTTTGGTATGTTTGAGCACCAGGCATCGCCAGGGGTGGCCCATGAGTTCTTCATAACCGGGTATCGCGGCGCCGTACAGTTCTGCCTCTACATTATTGTTGGCAATATTGAGTTGGTCCCTTGCCGAATTAATATAATCGCGAACGAACCAGATACCGAACCCCAGGCTGACCAGCAAGGTAATGATCGACGTGACGGCCACCATACGTGCCATCCGTCGTTGTTTTCGCATGGCGGCGAGCTGCGCTTCCACCTCCTGGCGGCGTTGGGCCTCTTCAGCCAGCCTGGCTTCATACTCGGCGCGCTCCTGATCTGCCCGTTCCTGTCTGCGCCGCAGGTTCCTCGATTCGATGACGGCAGGCAGCAGGGTATCGTGGCTGATTTCGTAGTAGAAATCGTTCAGCCTGTTTTCCTTGCGCAGCAGCCTGCTGTCTACCAGCACATCGAGGAAGTCCTGGCTGACTCCCGGGTAACTGGCAATCAGGTAGTCGTCGACCATACTGCAACGCCGGTCGTTGGGCGTCACGAGGCTCTCTTCGATCAGGCGTTGAACAATAGCCACCATTTGGGCCGGCTGTTCAAGTTCCACGCCGGTTTTCCGCGTATAGGCGGCCGGCAGCGACAGGAGCTGTTTTTTATAAAAATCGCGGATTTCGTGTTCCAGGCCTTTTTGTTCGCCGTAAAACACGGGTGTCACTTCAAATCCTTCCTGTTTTTTTTCTCCTATGATCTTCTCTTCCACATACTGACAAAGTATCTGGAGGTTGAACGACTCGATCTCGTCCTGCTTTTTCAAGAGCGAAAAATCATCGGCCGCCTGCTGGCTGTCTTCTTTTCGCGCCCCGCAAGAAAATTGATGATCTGGTCCATGGCAGCCGGTTGAAACCGGAAACGCGGACTTGCATAAGGGCCATCGGGGGCATTGGCGGGCAGGGCAATGGCTTCTTCCGCCTGCTTTCGGTTGAGGGGCTGTAGTTGGTACCGGTTGCGCAAAATGCCTGGGATGAGCGGACTGATCTCGTCCAGCAGGTGCAGGAAGTCGGAGCGGATCGAAATGACGACACGTAGGTCGGGTTGCCGTTCCCACCAGTGCATGATATCTGCGGTGAGCCCTGTATCACCGCTTTGGAAGCCCTGCAACAGATCGGTGCGAATGGATTCCGGCATGGACTCGTTCACCAGGTCGGCCAGTTCCATGATAAAATTCCGCCTGCTGAGGTCTGAATGGGCAAGTGTGAATACTTCCTCAAACTGATCCAGTACAAGTACCGGCGTTGCAGGCAGGCCATCGAGGTCAAATTCCAGGCGCTTCATGCGTTCCCAGAGGGTGACGGGTTGGCCGGGGCGTATTCCGGTATTGTCGCGTCCGCCGGTAAAGGGGTGGTTTTCAAGCAGGTTGCCGACCGATTCTGTCAGCGGCATCGTTGTATTATCGAGCCGGATAAAGACCGGCGCAAAATTTTGCTGTTCGAGGCTTGGCGCGGAACCGGCCTGTAAAATAGAAGTTTTGCCGATGCCTGACTTTGCGAAGAGCACCATCAACCGTTGCTGCACGATCATGTTGGTGAGGCGCACGGCATCCTCCCTGCGCCCGTAGAACACGGCGCTTTGGGTGCGGTCGAAGGGCTTCAGCCCTGGATACCGCCGGGGGAGGTTGCTGGCAAACGGTGTCATGACAGGTTTTCAATATACTTTTTCAGTGTGTCGGCTATTTCGGCGAAAAACTTGTCTTCCTGACCGCTTCCGGATATGGCCATGCGGTTGAGCGGACGGGTGGTGCGCAAGGCGCCGAGCGGCGAGGCATCTATGGCGCAGTTTTTCCATAAGACGGGCATAACCAGGAACCGGTTGCGCGGATTGTTCTTTTTGACAAGGTCGTCGAGCAAGGTCAATGCCGGGTTTTTATCGTCGAAAAAATCGGCGCTCACCAGGGGAATGACTACCTGGCTCTGTTCGACAGCCGTTGTCAGCCATTGCTGCAGATCACCTTGTCCCACGGCATCCTTTACGGTCAGTGCCCGCACCTTGAGGGGTTGCAGGTGTTTGAGCAGCGCCGTACAGCCATCGTCGTCTTTGGCGTCGTTGTGCAGGATCAGTACCTGCGCCTGCGGGGCGGTGGAGTCACTGGATGCGCCGCCCTCCAGTTTCTTATAGTGTTCCAGCAGGGTTGAAATAAAGGTTTCCATATCCGATTTGGGAAACTCCATTTTGAATTCGCCCTGGAAAAAAACCTTTGCGTATGGTCCGGTTTCGCGTTTGCCTTTGAGGGGGTAGGCAAACGGCTGTATGCTGTTGCGCGCATTTTTAAACAGTGCGTCGAGCAATACCCGGAGGCTCCAGTCTTCAAAGTCAAACCCCAGAAACAGGTAAAAACGCGGCACTGAAAAAGCTGCCAGCAGGCTGTCGGGCAGCCTTTCGTGCTGCACACCGGTGATCTTGTTGACGTATGCGAGTTGGTCGTTGTAGGTAAGCACCAGCGATTCCGACTTCTTGTAGTAGCCGAACAGGTTGTAGATCAGCGGTGCATCGTCGTCGTTAAACGTAAAAAGCAGGTCGGATACGGGTTTCCTGAAGTTGAAAAAGTCAAAACGGTAGTCCCGAACGGCAGTGGCGTAAAAACGCGCAAAGAAGTCGTCAGGCGTCGTGTTGATAATGATCCGGAAGGGGAGATCGGCCAATTGTTCCAGCATCGGATGCAGCTCGGCGTTGTGTTCGGCCTTGGAATAAAAGTCCTGGACGCTGGAAATGATCATCGTATCGGAGCGTTGCCTGATACGCAGTGTGCTGGCCACCTGGGTCAGCGAGTCCTCTTCCTCCTTGCTCAGGTTTAGCCCTTTGGCCAGTTCGTTGGCACACAGTTCTGTCAGCGGGCGGTACGTGCCGTCGGCCTGCCGTGCGGTGATGGCCGCAGGGCCCAGGAACAATACGCAGGAACCTTCGCTGATGTTTCGCGCAATGTTCTGGTAAATGGTATCAGTAAGTTCTGTCACGCCTCCGGATTGGGCTGTCGATTCATCAGGCATAGTGGTTCGATTTTGGGGAGGTATTGAATTGAACAAAGGTAGGAATGCATTCCTAACGAACAAATTACATTCGGCAAAAAGCGTACCTGCCGTAAATAAAACAAGAGCCACTCCGAATTCGGGGTGGCTCTTGTTGGTCATTTTGCAAGGAACGGACTCCTAGTGGGGGTTCGACACCTTGAGATAATTCTCGAGTGCAACTGCAATAGAAGGCGTTTCAGGCGTTCCGGCCTGAATGTTAACCGTCATGCCGCGTTCGCTGACAGCCTTGAGGGCTGCTTTGCCGAATACGCAAATACGGCGGTCGTCCTGTTTGAAATCGGGAAACTGCTCGAACATAGACTTGATCTCCAGTGCGGAGAAGAAGGCAATGATATCGTATTTGATATCTTTCAGCTCGCTCAGGTCTGTGTTTACGGTGCGGTACATGACAGCGTCCTGGATTGGCACCTTCAGCTCCCTGAAGAATCGAATGACGTCCGGATTGCCCTGGTCGCTGGTGGGCAGAAAGAACTTTTCTTCCTTGTTGCGCAGGATGTACGATTTCAGATCGGTAATGGACTTGGCGCCATTAAAGACCTTGCGTTTGCGGAACATGATAAATTTCTGCAGGTAGTTAGCGATGGTTTCCGTTGCGCAGAAATACTTCATGTCGTCCGACATCTTGATGCGGAGCTCGCCGCAAAGCCGGAAAAAGTGATCAATAGCGTTTTTACTGGTGAAAACGATCGCAGTGTAATCGTTCGGGTAAACCCGGTTTTTACGATACTCTTTCTCGGTGAGACCTTCCACAGATACGAACGGCACAAAATCGATACGGACCCCAAAACGCTTTTCCAGTTCATCATAAGCGGTGAGCTGGGCCGGTCTGGGTTGCGAAATAAGGATGTTGTGAACTCTCTTGAAGGTCTCTTCCTGAGCAGGAGCGGCGGTTGCAGACATTCGGGCGTGTTGTTTTGTGAAATTTGTTTGGAAGAAAATTGAAGGTATGTTTTGGCGCTTGAACTTTGGAGATATGGGTACTCCGGGCTCTAAACTTCAAACTCCAAATTTTACCCTGTTTGTATCATCGCCAGTTTCAATACAAGGATAACCGGCGCGATTTCGACGGCACAAAGGTACAACAAAAAGTGAAATTGGTTGTCTGCCAAAAATTTAGTGCTGATGGGGCTGGAGCGAAATGCCCGGTATAGGTAGAACACAACGATGAGGCCCAGCGTCCAAAACAGGATCAACTCCTGATAATCTGCCGAAAATGCCAGCAAAAAATTGAAAGGCATCAAAAACAGGCCCAGCACGCAGTTGAAAATAATAATAAGAAAATTATAGCGCCGCACCTCTTTGCTCACCGGGAATAGCCATCCCGCCATGGCGAGGAACAGGTGTTTGGACAGAAACAACACAGCAGCGCTGGTCATCACGATAAAGAAAAAAGCCAGGTTGTTGAATGACTCTTCCCGGAGCGTGCGCACCGTCAGGAACAGAAACATGCCTGCATTGAGCAGGAAGTTGCCATACAGCAACAGGTATGGCGATAGACCTACAAGCCCGGACGATTCACGCTGTGCAACCGTCAGGCCGTTGTCGTTGAGAAAGCCGCGCCAGGCTTTGCCCACTGCTTTGCGGTTGGCAGCAACCGAAAGGGTGAGCAGGGTGAATATGGTAACCAGGATACCAAAAAGGGTGATATCAGACAGCGTGTTGCCATAGCGGGGCAGGAAGCTGGAAGGTCGGAAAGGCTTGGTCGTGTTTTCTGCGAGTACTCTGGCGGCGCCGGGCTGACGGTGTGGTGTCACATCGAACGGGTTCGACGCGCCGGAAATGCCTGCGACATCAGGCGTTTTGGCCAGCCGGTGTTTCATCTCGAAAGGGTTGCCGGCGCCTTGTCCGCCGGCCGGTGCAGCCGCACAAACGAAAATGAGCATCCAGAAAAATACAGGCCGTATCATGCGACAAAGGTAAATAAAACCTTCGCGCCGCTTTTTCTTTTCCTAATTTTGCAGCGTATTTTGGCATTCCCCACTCCGGCGCCCGAATTTGCGGTACCGGAATTTGTTTTTTACCAGATTTATGAATCAAATAGACGTCATACTCGGCCTCCAATGGGGCGACGAAGGCAAGGGCAAGATTGTAGATTATCTGGCCAACAGCTACGATATCGTGGCTCGGTTTCAGGGCGGCCCGAATGCCGGCCATACGCTTAAATTTGGTGGCAA
Organism: Lewinellaceae bacterium; assembly: GCA_016712415.1. Taxonomy (GTDB): domain Bacteria; phylum Bacteroidota; class Bacteroidia; order Chitinophagales; family Saprospiraceae; genus M3007. The sequence goes on from JADJRC010000012.1 coordinate 62,747, forward strand.
CAAATACGTGTTGCACACCGTGCCCTCCGGTATTTTTCGCGAAAACCTGATCAACCTCATCGGTAACGGCGTGGTGCTTGATCCCGTTGTATTTCAGCGGGAATTGCGTTCCCTCGAACAAAGCCAGGTGAATTTTCGCCACCGCCTGATGGTTGCCCGCAAAGCGCACCTGATACTGCCTACCCACCGCTGGCTCGACGCCGCGAGTGAAGCGCATAAGGGAAAGGCCAAGATCGGCTCGACTTTGAAAGGTATAGGGCCAACCTATATGGACAAAACCGGGCGCAACGGACTTCGGGTCGGAGACGTGGAATTGCCCGCCTTCCGCGATCAATACGAGGCGCTGAAGGCAAAACACATGGAACTGCTCCGGATTTATCGAAGTGTCGTTTGATCTGGCAACGGAGGAGAAAATCTGGTTCGAGAGCCTCGATACCCTGCGCACCCTGCCGTTCGTGGACGGCGAATATTATATCAACGAAGCCCTGGCTTCAGGAAAAAACATCCTTGCCGAAGGCGCCCAGGGTTCCATGCTCGATATCGACTTCGGTACCTATCCCTTTGTGACCTCATCGAATACCATTACGGCCGGTGTATGCACCGGTTTGGGAGTGGCGCCACAGCGTGTCGGTCGTGTGATCGGGATCACGAAGGCGTATTGCACCCGTGTAGGCGGCGGGCCCTTCCCTACAGAACTCGACAATGAGACGGGCGAAAAACTCCGGACGGAGGGGCAGGAATTCGGCTCCACAACCGGCCGGCCCCGCCGGTGCGGGTGGATCGACCTGCCGCAACTGCGCTACACCATTATGCTGAACGGCGTAACGGAATTGTGCATGACCAAGATTGACGTATTGAATATTTTTGCCGAAATCGGCGCGGCCACGCGTTACCGCTACGGCGGCGGGGAACACTCCAACCTGCCCTTCGATCTCTGCCATACAGATGTCGAGCCGGTTTTCAAGTATTTTAAGGGCTGGAATGCTTCGCTGGATGGCGTAACGTTGTTCGATGCACTGCCCCGGGAGGCCAGGGCTTTTCTGGAAGATATGGAAATGCAACTCGGTGTTCCGTTCCGCATGATCTCGACGGGACCTGAACGGGGAAAACTGATTGTGCGTTGACCGCAATCAGCGGTGTTGACTGGCCCAGTCATCGTACGATGAGCCGGGCAGGAACGAAACGACCTGGCCAAAACGTCCGGGCGATTTCAGTATAATATGAATGATCCGGCGACCCATCCGGCGCGTCTCTTCCAGCCGCTCCACATCCTGCCAGGGGTATCGAACGGTGGTCCAGTAGTTGGTCACATACAGGTGCGTATCGTCGGTATCCACCCGTTTCAGCCGCCACAACGTCCGGCGAATGAAAAAGAGCCAGCCCGACCACAGCAGCAGGACAATCACACGCGGCCAGATGGCTGCCACAGGCAAATACAGGTCTTCTTCCGGGATGAGCCACAATGCCAGCAGGAAACCTGTAAAAAACACGGTGCCGAACACCGGTACAAATACCCGCCAGAATAAAGTGGCATTGGACGATAAAATATAGATTTTCGGGTGGCCGTTTTTCGGCAATGCAGATGTGTCTGCGGGGACAGGTTCCTGATTTTCCATAATAAAAAAAACCGCGCACGGGGGTAATCCGGTGCGCGGCAAAGTTACGTTGCGTTTGCTGGAATTGATCAGAAACCGGCGGTGGTTTTGGACTGATTATCAATCAACCTCCACGCTTACGCCGCTCTTTTTGGCTTTGCTGTCGCTGTCTTTCTTGTCTTCAACGGTAATGCGACTGCCGCTTTTCAGTTTTCTGGCAATGGCGGAGTATGGGCCGGTTACCACCATTTCGCCTTCTTTAAGTCCAGTCAGCACCTCAATGTGGTCGTTATCCTGTATGCCGGTTTTTACCTCCCCGGACGGCTACGGTATCGCCGACAACCACGAATACGATCTCTTTGATCAGGTCATTGGCCTTTTTGTTCTCTTCTTCTGTCCCCGGTTTTTTATCCTCTTTTTTGGGCGTATCTTTTTCATCTTCTTTCGCCGTAACGGCTATGATCGGTACGCTCAGGGTGCTGTCGGCCGTATGGGTGTAAATATCAACCGCTGCCGACATGCCGGGACGGAAAGGGTAGGGAGATCCTTTTTTTACCAGGTCGGTATAGGATGAGGGATCGACACGGATTTTTACCACAAAATTGGTGACCTGGTCTGTATTCAGACTGGTAGCCAGGCCGCTCAGGTTGCTGGCGCTGTTGGCAATTTCCGTTACTTTCCCTTTGAATTTTCTGCCCAGGTAGGCATCTACTTCCACATCTGCTTCGTCTTGAAGGCTTACTTTAAGGATATCATTTTCACTGACATCCACTTGTACTTCCATCGACTGCAGGTTGGCAATGCGCATCATCTCCGTGCCCGCCATTTGCAGGGTACCGACCACCCGTTCGCCTTTTTCAACGTTGGTTCGACTAACGATGCCGCTTACCGGAGCCGTGATGATTGTTTTTTGAAGACTGGTGCGCAGTTCTTTCAGGCGTGCGCTGGCGCTGTTGATCCCGAACTCTGATACACGAATATTCTCCTTTGCACTGTTCAGGGTGCTCTCGGCCGATTTCAGCGCCGCTTCGGCAGATGCGGCGCCGCTTTCCGCGGTTCTCAGGTTGCTCTGTGATGTTTCAAATTCAGAAGTGGAAATGACTCCTTCCTTGTAGAGCTGTTCGTTGCGTTTATGGGTATTTCGGGCAACCTCGAGTTGGGCCCTGGCGCGTTGAATATCTGCTTTAAACTGGTCGATCTGTGCCGAACTCCCGGTAGCGGAGGAAGAAGATATCTGGCGTTGGGAACGGGCGGTATTCAGGGCCGCTTCACCCTGCTCGACGGCGCTCTGGTATTCGTCGGGTTTAATTTGGCCAATACCTGGCCGACCGTTACCGAATCGCCTTCTTTTACGTATAGTTCTACGATTTCACCCGAAACGTCGGAGCTGATCTTGACCTCGATTTCAGGGAAAATTTTGCCACTCGCGCTCACCGTTTCCCGGATCGTCCTGCGCTGTACATTTTCGACAGTTACGGTCTCTCCCTTGGGCTTTTGGCGGGCTTTTACAACTGCTGCCACGACAAGCAGAGCCAGCAGACCAATGAGTGCGTAGAGGAGCGTCTTTTTTCGTTTGGGCGATGATGTTGCCATTTTGAAGTGTTGCTTTTGTAGTTCAATGACTTTAAAATCATTTGATCTTGAGGGTGTAAGATTATCACAGTGCCTTACGACTGGAAAAATAGTTGGATAAATGACCCGAAAAGGAAGATGAAATTCCCGAAAAGGCCCTTTTTCTTTTCTTTCAGGCAATGGAAAAATCATTTACCCGTTTCCATTTTTGGCATGATATTTTTAACTAAACTGGAAATAACAGGCCAATGAATATCCCGAATATCCGAAAGCCGATTTTTTCATGTTCCAAATTGTGTTATATGAAGTTAATCCTTGCCATCCCCGCCGCAGGCCTGCTCCTTACCGGAGCCGCCTCACTCCAAAAACCAGCCATTGCCCCGGCAGATTTCCGGCCCTCTGCCATTGAGGTTTCGAGTCCCCTGCGCGACCGCGCGATGTGGACCGACAAGAGCCTTGTGTACAAAGGCGAAGCATTACAACTCCATTTTAGTATGCCGCATGCCCCTTTTCTGGGTGTCATCGATCCTGCAGGGATTTTATTATGTCGTTTTCCCGGCAGGGGAGCAGCGTGGGCAACCTGCGCCCGCTGGTTACCAGCGAGGCATTTGTCGCCATGAACATCCTGTCCATCAATACTGCCAAATTCAAGGCAGACCCGTACACGAGCGGTGTTTTGGACAATCAGCCTGTATTCACGACTTCGGGCACCTACCGCTTTTTGCTCGGGGAAAACCTGCACACGGACGATGAGCGTTTTATCGAGATCGTCAAGGTCAACTACCGGCACAAGAAGCGGCCGGGTAAAAAAGCGATAGCGTACGCGTCGTTGTAAAGGCGAAAGTTTAGGCCTGCTGCGATCAATTCATGCTGAGGGGCTTGCCTTCATAGAAGTCGAGTATCTTCAGTTTGAACAGGTAGTCGTACCTGGCCACCACCAGGTCGTTCTCGGAAATATCCAGGTTGTTTTTTGCGGTGGTCAGGTCCAGGGTATTCACTGCACCCAGCGTGTGGCGTTTCTCTGTATTCTGAAAAGCAATCTGGTTGGCATCGAAGGTTCTTTGTGCGGCATCAAGTTGTTTGCGCGCTGCGCGTGCATTGGCAATGGCAGTCTGAATATCGTTTTTCAGTTGCTGCCGTGTTTGTGTCTGCTGTAGCTGGGCATTCAGCGCATTGAGTTTGGCGCGTTCCACGCTGAGCCGCACCCGGCCGTTCTGGTATATGGGAATGTTGATGCTGAGTCCCACACTTTGTCCGAAGTTCTGGTCGACCTGGTCCAGGTACCCGACCGTGCGGATATTTTGCGGAATGATCGTGGTATCACCGATAAACTGCAGGGATTTGTTTTCTCCATCGATACGAACGGGTATGCCGGGCTCCGGTATACGCAGGTAGCTTCCCGGGAGTTTGTACGCCGTCGAGTAGTTGGAACTCAGGTTGGCGAACAGCGATACGGAAGGCCAGTAGGCCGCTTTGGCCAGGTAAATGCCTTCTTCGGCGCTTTTAATCCTGTAGTCGGCGGCCCGGATATTGGGTTGGGTACCCAGCGCTGTGTTGTACACGGGGGTCAGGGTAACTTCATCCGGCCGGGCGTCTGCCGGTATCGTTATGGAGGGGCGCTCGATCTGCAGGTCGTAGTCCGGCTCGAGTTGAAGGAGTTGTTTGAGGGTGAGATAAGCCAGTTCGACGCTGTTTTGCGCCTGCACCTCTGCCTGCTCGCTTTGGGCCAGTTGCGCCAGAATATTATACTTGTCGGCAGCGGGCAGGGTACCGGCGTCGATCAGTTTCTGTGTGACGTTCAATTGCTCCTGGCTTTGGGAAACGCGTTTCCGGGCGTTTTTCAATTGCTCTTCAAAAAGCAGGATATTCAGGTAGGCCTGGGCGATCTGCAAGGCCAGCGTATTGGCGCTCTGGTCGGCATCTGCCTGTGCGGCCTGGGCATCCCAGCCTGCCTGCCGAACGCCGTGGTGAATTTGTCCGCCGTTAAACAGGCTGACGCCTGCGCTCACCCCCACGCTGTTAAAACCGGTGGAAATAGTGCTGAACTGGTTGGTTGTCCGGTCGATTGTCCGGCCGAATTGCTGGCCGGCGTCAAAACTGGCGCTCACGTTGGGCAGTCGCGACGCTTTGGCTTGCCGCTCCGCCAGAATGGTGGTCCTTACATTGGCCTGTGCCTGCTTGATGGTGATGTTGTTGTCCTGGGCGTATTGAATACAGCGCTCGAGCGACCAGGTGTCCTGGGCCGCTCCCTCGCGGGCAAAGACCAGTGCCAGCGACAGGGTAATAAATTTGAGAGTGTGTTTCATGTTTAGAACTAAGTAGTTGTTCCTGATTCCAGCCGTTTTTATCCGGGTACAAGAGTACGGCATGCAGCGTAAGCCACATAAAGAAATTCTATAAAGGCAAGTATTCAGCGGATAAAACAAGCCGTCAGTCAGCCAATGGTAATTTCTCCGCCGTCAGAAGGCGCCCCACAGGATACATCCGGTGGGTTGGTTCATGCCACGGCGATTGCCGGTAAACCCAGTCCAGTTGTGCCGAACCGTCGGCTGCAAATTCGGGTTCGGCAGCGCGTTTGGCGTCCAGTTCAGCCTGTACCGCCGGGTTCTCCTTCAGAAATTCCGCGGCAAGGTCCTCAAATACATAGGCCGAGAAGTATTCTTTCTGCATCAGCACGGGGTCGAAGAAATTCCAGGCTACCCAGGAATCGGGTGCGTTGGGCTCGAGGGTTTCGAGCAGGTATCTGTTGGCATCCTGGTTAGTAAACACAACATAGTCTCCCTTGAAAAACTTCCGCGTCATTATTTTTTTGTCCAACTGAATACCGTAATGGTAATAGTGGCCTTCCCAGTGGTTGCGCGTTTTGAAGTCGCGTATAAAGGCGGTTTCCACCTCGATTTCCACGTCTGCTTCGAGGCGGCTCATTTCCACATCATTTATTTTCAGTCGCTCCAGAACGTTTTCCCAGGCTTGCGGGATGATGTAGGCGTAGGGTTTGTCGACCGTTACGGAAGGCTTGAAATAGTTGTAGTACGGGATCTGCTTTTCATAGGGCTCCGCGCGGTCGTACCACAGGCGCGGCAGACCGCTGACCTCCGAAGGCTTGTATTTGGCGGTATAGCCTTTGAAGGTGATGGTGTCGCGGGACTTTTGGTCCAGGGCATAATCCAGCACAAACTGCCGCTTGGTACGCGTGGTTTCCCACGCTGCTGCGCGCACACGGCCAATTTCGGCATGGTGTGCCGTCATAAACTTCACCACCACATCCATGAAGTGGTAGGTGCTCTGCAGGCGATCCTTAAAGGGTTTGAGCATATGGGTCTCGGGCATGAAGCCGATGGTGTTCCACAGCGCGGCGTAGCCTGTGGAGTACCTGCCGTAATCACAGAACCCGCTGATGCCGCTGTCGGGTGTGGCGCCTGGCCCATCCACGTATGGAATCATTTCCCAGTCGCGTTTTTTCATCTCGCCGTACAATTCAGGCAGCATGGTTTTTTGCAAAAACGTCCCGAGCGGCGCCGCGAGTTTGTCGTGCTGCGTCGCAATCAGCGTCATCGTGTACTGGTAATCGGCGCCGTTGCTGGTGTGGTTGTCTACAAAAATATCGGGCATCCAGGTCTGGAAAATTTGGTTGAAGGTGCGGGCATTGCGCGAGTCGCACTTCACGAAGTCACGGTTGAGGTCATAGTTGCGGGCGTTGCCGCGGAATCCGTACGATTCGGGACCGTTCTGGTTGGCTCGGGTAAAGGAATTGCGGTTGAGGCAGCCGTCCACGTTGTACACCGGAATAACGACAATCACGAGGTCGTTCAGCGATTTCAGGAAAGCCTCATTGCCCAGGTAATCGCGGAGCAGCATCACGGTCGCATCAATGCCCTCAGGTTCGCCGGGGTGTATGCCGTTGTTGATCAGGAGGATGCGTTTGCCGGCGCGCCGGATTTTTTCGGGGTCGAATTCACCGCCGGTACTCAGTACCGCCACGTGCAGCGGCTCGCCGATATCGGTACTGCCAACGGCGGTGCATTGAAAAATACCGGGGTGGGCCCGGGCCATTTTTTCGTAGCACGTAATAATTTCGTGGTATTTCAGGGTTTGATTGGCATTTGTTTCAAATGGAATGTTGAAAACCGGCATGATATTCGTAGTTTTACAGGACACAATTGACAATAACAGCATCAGTGCTGCGGGAAGGTTGCTGCGCATTTTTTTTGATCAAATGTCGGTGATTTGGACAATTTGTCATTCCCTGATGCGGCATTGAAGTTTTTGTTTCCCGCCGATTTACGCTGAAAGGTTTGCCGCAAGGCAAAAAAAGAAATATTGACAGCGAAAATCGGCATTGTTTTTTGTGTGAAGTACCCGTTATTTTTTTTAATTTTCCCCTCTTTCGATTGCGCCCTCCTTCTGAATGCACCCGCCTGACGGTTGGGATGCTTGTCGTTTTACTTTAATTTTGATTTAAAATCCTATGCCATGAAAAAAACATTTACTGTTTTTTTTCTACTTGTTTCTTTCAGTTATTTTATGTCTTGTGTGCATGAGGCGGAAATAAACCTCGATGCCATGCTGGAGTCTTCTCTGAACCAAAAGTCTGCAACAGGCACATACGAAGGCTATATCATGCCCTCCAGCGACGATCTGGCGGCGCTTCCGAACCAGGATACGAAAAATCCGGTTACCGCAGCGAAGGTGGAACTGGGCAGGTTGTTGTTTTATGAAACCGGCCTCGGCGTGGAGCCCAAATACCCCGCTTCCAAAGCCACCTATTCTTGCAGCAGCTGCCATGTGCCCTCCATAGGCTTCACCGCCGGCCGCTTTCAGGGCATCGCCGACGGCGCCCTGGGCTTCGGCCAAAGCGGGGAAGGCCGCACGAAACACCCGATCTACCTCGGCGACGACGTGGATGCGCAAGGCGCCCGGCCTTTGCCCGTGATCAATCTCGCCTATGTCACCAACGCCTTGTGGGCCGGCACATTCGGTTCCTTCGGGGTCAATGAGGGTACAGAGTCGGCCTGGAACCAGGATACGCTGGTGCAGATCAACTTCAAGGGATTGCAGGGCCTGGAGGCCAACAACGAACGCGCCCTGATCGTCCACCGGCAACTGATCAACAAAGACATCACCGATTCCCTGGGCTACACGGCTATGTTCGATGCCGCGTTCCCCGATATTCCGGTAAGCGAACGCTATACCCGCAAAACGGGGGCATTTGCCATTGCGGCTTATTTCCGTACGATCCTGACCAACCAGGCGCCTTTCCAGCGCTGGCTGAAAGGCGAAAAGTCGGCCATGACCGAGCAGCAAAAAAGAGGCGCATTGCTATTCTTCGGTGAAGCGGGATGTGTGGGCTGCCACAACAGCCCTTCGCTGAACAGCGCTCCGCACCGGTTCTACGCGATTGGGGTCAACAACCTGTACCAGAGCGGTTATAACGTTTTCCGGACAGGTCCGAATGATAAACGCAACCTCGGGCGCGGCGGCTTCACCGGAAATCCGGATGATCTGTACAAATTCAAGGTGCCTCAATTGTACAACCTCAGGGATGCCGATTTCTACTTCCACGGTTCCAGCAAGAATTCCTTAAAGGCAGTAGTGGATTACTTCAACGCAGGCATTCCGGAAAACCCGGATGTGCCGGCCGGCCAGATTGCCACCCAGTTCCGTCCGCTCGGCCTGACCGAGGATGAGGTAAACGACCTGGTGGAGTTTCTCGCCAATGGCCTGTACGACCCGAATATGAACAGGTATGTGCCGGCGCAAACCTTATCCGGCAACTGTTTCCCGAACAACGACCTATTGTCGAGGGTAGAGATGGGGTGTAATTGATGAACGCGCGTTGCTCGCGTTTCTCTTACAACCCCTTTACATCCACATTCAGTTTTCCTTTGGAGAAAAGGTTGACCCGGATGCTTGACGGTGTGATTTTGGTGTTTTCCACAGTCACACTGTCAACCGTACCGGTGAGCAAAATGCCGGGCTGTAATTCATAGTGGGCGAGTGATTCCTGCACCGATGATTTGATCCCGGCGATATTGCTTTCCATGGGAAACACCATTGCTTTTTTCATCTGATTCTTGATGGCGCCCTGAAAAAGCCAGGCTGCTGAGCGCATCAAAAAGTTGCGGGTGTCGATGTGGAAATCGAGGTCGCGAACTTCGATCTGATTTTTCTCCGGATTGAACTCCGGCCTGCCGATGAAATAGATATTGCCGTTAAAGGTTCCGCCAAGTTTGGCGTTGACCACCAGTTTGTCGTTGTTGCCCCACAGTTGGATGTCTTCCACTTTTACCTTGTTTTTGCCGGATTCGAATACCTGACCGATCATAGTGCTTTTGGCGAAGCGTTCGGCTTCGGGAAACGGCACGTCGGTCGCCACGCGCACCTGGAATTCATCGGGAGCATCGCTGATGTGCTGCAGGTTGGGCAGGCTGGAGTTTTCGCGAAACCAGGGCTTTTCACCAAAGGTGACGTCGTTGAGGCACTCGACGGCAATCCTGGCCGTGATGGTATTCCAAACGGCATTGACCGGAGTCATCCCGATGCTGACAGGGGTGGTTTTTACCCACATGTGGTAGGCAGAGTCGAGCAGGATGGGTTCCTGAATGGCCGTCCAGGCCTCCTGCACATAGGGGCGCAGGGTAAGTTGCTGGCTTACAAACCGGTCCAGAGTCTGACTGAGGTCTTTTTTGCTGCGGTTCAGGACGATATTGGCCAGGGTCTCGATGCTGATGCTGCCGATGCCCGTTTTGAGTTTGGGTTTGGACAACCATTCGTGGTATTCTACTTCAGTTTGGGTGCTCAGCGACCAATCCTCGTTGATACTGTAGGTGGTTTTCATGTTCAGGGCAAGTTCCGCTTCCGCCTCGGCGTCGGCGACAAGCAGGTTTTTCTTCATCCAGAGTTTGAGCGGCAGCCGGTATTTGATGGTATTTCCGCTGAGGAACATCGTGATGTCCTGACTTTTCCAGATAGTGAGCATGAGCCCGTCGTTGCCGTTGTCGGTGTAGGATTTATCCTCGTACAATGCCTGGCCTGAAAGCCGCGCATTCAGGCTGTTCACGAGGTCGGTAACACTGATGCTGACTGGTATGGTGATCGTAGATACCAGCGGCGGTTCCTGGGAGGGGGTATAGTTCTCCGGCGGTTTGGGCGCATCGGTAAATTTGGCGGTTTTGCAGAAGGGGAAAAGAAACATAACGGCAAAGGTGAAGAGGGCAATATTCGCCTTCATATAGCGGTAGTGTTAGTGGTGAGTAATTATGTTATGCAGGATGCTTGAGAACCCGTCTAAAACCGTTCAAACATCCCTTCCGGCGGCATGTCCATCACCCGAATCTGGCTGATCGGTGGGCGTTCCTTGCCCCGGTCGCCGGAAAGCAGGACTTTTCCATGGCGCTGATAATCGGCCCAGGGTGTGACGACCCTGGGTTTTTCGTCACTGAATTTTTCAAAATAGGCCCATTGGGTCACCAGGCGACTTTTTTTGTCGACCCAAACGTGGTATTTGTTGTCGGGTGTGACACCCACACCGGCAAAGGTGAGTTGCAGCAGATCGGCGCTTGCTCCCTGTTCCGTTGTGTTTTCGCCCAGGTATTTGAGCGTAACGCCTGAGTCCTTCAACTTGAAAGGCATAAACAGCCAGTAGGCGTCGTTGATCCACACTTTTTTGCCGAGGTCGAGGTATTTGGACAGGCTGTCGGGATGTGTTTGTTCCATCCCGTCGAGCATGACCTTGCCGGCGCCGTCGTTGAGGTTGACTATCACCTTCAGGGGGCGTTTCAGCCATTCGATGCGGCACATTCCGGCCTTTTTGTCCCACATCAGCGTTCGGCTGCCAAAAAAATTCCAGTAAAGACACCGGGTCTCGTCCCAGGCCTTGCGGCCGCCCATGGCTTGCATGACCTCGTCGGCGACAGCGACTGCCCTGGCATCAGAAGCGTCGGCGTTGAACCCGGCAGCCGGCGGATTGCCGATTTTGGGGGAGCAGGCAGACAGGCTGCAAATGGTCAAACCTGCAAACAGGACTATTTTTACGGTTAAATTCATGGATACGGCGTTAAACGGTGCGACACTTTATAACGGAGGGTTGCTTTCTCCAAAACAGGGTTTCGGGTTACATTTGCCACAAAAGTACCGAACTGCCCTTCAACAATTTCAACCGGTTCAGTAAAATGACGCCACTCGCCGAACGCATGCGCCCCCAGAGTCTCGCCGAATACGTAGGCCAACAACACCTCGTAGGTGAAGGCGCCGTGCTGCGACAGGCCATCGAGCGCGGTAAAATCCCTTCATTTATCCTTTGGGGACCGCCGGGGGTGGGCAAAACCACGCTGGCGCAACTTATTGCCAAATTGCTGGACAAGCCTTTTTTTCAACTTTCAGCCATCAATTCGGGCGTGAAAGACATCAGAGAGGCCATTGAAAGCGCCGACAAACAAAACCTGTTCCAGCAAAAGGGAGCGATCCTGTTCATCGACGAGATACACCGGTTTTCCAAAAGCCAGCAGGATGCCCTGCTCGGCGCGGTGGAAAAGGGTATTGTCACACTCATCGGCGCCACTACGGAAAACCCCTCTTTCGAGGTTATTCCCGCATTGCTCTCGCGTTGTCAGGTGTATGTACTCCAGCACCTGACCAAGGATGAACTGATCGGGCTGGTCGACCGGGCGTTGTCGGAAGATGCATTGCTGAAAGAACTCGACCTTCAGATCGAAGCGTACGACGCGCTTTTGTTGTACTCGGGTGGCGATGCCCGCAGGCTGCTCAATGCCGTCGAACTCATCGCCAACTACCGCGAACCCGGTAAACCTTTCCGCGTTACGAACGACCTGGTTCGCGAACTCATCCAGCAGAACGCCGCGCTGTACGACAAGACCGGAGAGCAACATTACGACGTCATATCTGCTTTCATCAAAAGTATGCGCGGCAGCGATCCCAATGCAGCGGTGTACTGGCTGGCCCGCATGCTCGACGGCGGCGAGGATATTGAATTTATCGCCCGGCGTATGGTCATTCTTGCTGCTGAAGATGTAGGACTTGCCAACCCCAATGCCCTGTTGCTGGCCACCACGACAATGGATGCCATCCGGATGATCGGTATGCCGGAGGCGCGGATCATCCTGTCGCAGTGCGCCGTGTACCTCGCCACTTCGGCCAAAAGCAATTCAGCATATATGGCTATTGAAAACGCCATGAGCCTGGTGAAGCAAACCGGCAGTCTGCCTGTGCCCCTGCACCTGCGGAATGCGCCGACCAAACTGATGAAGGAGTTGAACTACGGTTCCGGTTACCGGTATGCCCACGATTTTGAAGGTAATTTCGTGCAACAGGATAACCTGCCCGAAGGTGTGGACGGAAAGGTGTTGTACGAACCGGGAGCAAATCCAGCAGAAGAAAAAATAAGGGCAAAATTGCACGAAGACTGGAAAGGGAAATATAAGTATTGACAGACAGTAATGTTTGATTGTGTTAAAAATATCATATGAATTATTGTTAAAACCTGCTCAATGGTTAAACCCGTCCTAAACTTCCGGTAGCCTATTGCCCTGACCGCCCGGATACCCATAGGTTTGTTCAAAATTCAAGCATATGAACAAGACCATCTTTTCCCTCCTGCTGGGTATCAGCCTTTTCCTGGGCGCCTGTGATCGCGATCCTTACCCCCTCAGTCTCGACCGTTTCGATGTGCGTTGGTTCGACGACGACAACAGCGGCACACAAACACCCGGCGACGCGCTCCAGTTCCTGGTGGCTGTCAGCACCACCGATCCGGATGCCGAAGACCAGTTTATTACCGAATGGGAGTTCACGTATGAGGTGAACGGAGCATTTGGCGGCATTTTACAGGGCGCCGAAGGCATACGCAGCAATACCGTTAGTCTCGACGCGGAGGTCCGTATCGGCAACCTGTTTTATCCCGGCCCCGGGCAGTTCAAACCCGGCGACGTCGTGGAATTTCGCTTTTGGGCCATTGATAATTATGGATTACAAATCGAGCAATTCCACCGTTTCGTCCTGGAATAGCCATCATCGCCGCGCCTTTTCAGAAATGCAATCCCTTTTTAAACTTTCGGCGTACCTTTGAGTTCTTAATGCCGCCTGGTAAATGCCTGCACCACACAGGCTGACTATGCCCTCACTTCTAATAAAATCTTTACATGGGACAATCTGTAGAACTTGCCGAAAATCTGCAACTTATTCGCCAAAGCGCACGTGATTTTGCTGAAACCCACATCCGTCCCTACATGATGGAATGGGACGAAAGCCAGCACTTTCCGGTAGACCTGTTTCGCCAGATGGGCGAGCATGGTTTTCTGGGTGTGCTCGTACCGGAGGCATACCACGGCGCCGGTCTTGGATACCAGGAGTACATTACCATCATTGAAGAGATCGCCAAGGTATGCGGTTCTATCGGACTGAGTGTCGCAGCACACAACTCCTTGTGTACCAATCATATATTGTCTTTTGGTACGGAGGAGCAAAAACAAAAATACCTGCCGAAACTGGCCACCGGCGAGTGGATCGGCGCCTGGGGACTCACCGAGCCCAATACCGGTTCGGACGCCATGCGGATGCAGTGTGTGGCCACACGCGACGGCGATTATTGGGTACTGAACGGCAATAAACTCTGGATTACGCACGGTATCAGCGGCAACGTGGCTGTCGTGATCGCCCGAACCGGCGAACTGCTCGACAGCCGCGGGATGACGGCTTTTGTTGTGGAACGCGGAACACCCGGATTTCTTGCGGGTAAAAAAGAGAACAAACTCGGCATGCGCGCCAGTGAAACCGCCGAAATGATCTTCGACAACTGCCGGCTGCACAAAAACCAGATACTCGGGGAAGAAGGGGAGGGGTTCATCCAGTCCATGAAAATACTCGACGGCGGACGCATTTCGATCGCCGCCCTCTCGGTCGGTATCGCCATGGGCGCGTATGAGGCCTCGGTTAAATACGCCAAGGAGCGCCAGCAGTTTGGCCAGCCGATCGCACATTTCCAGGGCATCAGTTTTAAACTTGCCGATATGGCCACCAAAATCGAAGCGGCCGAATTGCTTACGCGGCAAGCGGGCTACCTGAAAGATGCGGGGAAGAAATGCACCAAACAATCGGCAATGGCCAAATACTATGCCTCCGAGGTTGCGGTTGAGGTCAGTACTGACGCCGTTCAGGTACATGGCGGTTACGGATATACCAAGGATTTTCCCGTGGAGAAGTTTTATCGCGACTCCAAACTTTGCACCATTGGCGAGGGCACTTCAGAAATACAAAAACTGGTTATTTCGAGAGAGGTCATTAAAGAATGACGGCCTTTCAGAAAAATATATTTTCAGTATGGCAAAGTATTTGTTGTTTGTACATTAGCAGCCTGAATTGCGAATCAAGAATTTTCCCATAGTTTGTTTTGTTTTGTAATTTTTGAGCCTCTGTAGCATGCTACAGGGGTTTTTTTTGTCCGGCACGTACGCGACATCCCTCCCGCCGATACATTTGCCTACTTTTGCCGCATGAAAATTCACGTTGTTGATCTCGGTTTCCAGCAAATCGGGTGCGCTATTGCTGTTTTTGTTGTGGAGTGCCCCGACGGGCTTGTATTGATAGAAACCGGGCCGGCTTCTGCGCTGGATTACCTCAGATCAGCGCTCCGGGACAAGGGCTGGAACCTTGCCGATTTCAGACATGTATTTCTTTCGCACATCCATTTTGACCATGCGGGCGCCGCATGGGCCTTTGCGGAAACCGGCGCAAAAATATACGTACATCCCAAAGGTCTGCCCCACCTCGCCAGCCCGGAAAAACTGTACCAGTCGGCACGTATGATCTACAAGGATCGAATGGACAGCCTGTGGGGGCCTATGCACCCGATCCCGACATCGCAATTGTACGCCCCTTCACACGGCGAAGTGATCGAAGCATGCGGGCTGCGGCTGACCGCCTGGTATACACCCGGCCATGCAGTGCATCATGTGGCATGGGAACTTTCCTCTGCGCCAGGTAAAGGCGCCGAAGCGCCGGTACTTTTTACCGGCGACGTGGCCGGGGTAAAAATAGGTGACGGGCCTGTGGCGCCGCCCTGCCCGCCACCGGATATCAATATCGAGGACTGGCAGGAGTCGATCCGCCTGATGCGTAAACTGCCGTCCGATACGCTTTACCTGACCCACTTCGGGCGAATTGACCAAAAACAGAAACACCTCGACGAGCTGGAGCAACGCCTGCTCGCCTGGGCTGCATGGATGAAACCATATGCCGAACAACAAACGCCGTCAGACGTTGTTGTTCCGCTCTTTGAGTCGTTTGTCGCGGCTGAACTGGCTGAAACTGCCGTCGATGAAGCCGGACGCCTTAAATACGAAACCGCCAACCCGGCCTTCATGTCGGTTGCCGGGCTGCTCCGCTACTGGAACAAGAAAATCACCCACTGAAATTCTACCGGTTACTGTATCAATGGAAATTTTGCAACAACTTGAAAATCAGGAAGTACTGGTCATCGGTGATGTCATGCTCGACCGGTACCTGACCGGCGCCGTGAGCCGGATCTCCCCGGAGGCGCCGGTACCGGTGGTATTGCAGCATGCGGTGGAAGACAGGCTCGGCGGGGCCGCCAACGTGGCGCTCAATATTCGCGCCCTGGGAAGTATTCCCGTGCTGTGCAGCGTTGTAGGACGCGATGCCGACGGGGATACATTCGGGCGTCTCCTTCCGGAAAACGGCATCAGCGCCGAGGGTATCATTTACTCCGGGGAACGGGTAACGACGGTAAAAACGCGCGTGGTAGGCAACAGCCAGCAAATGTTGCGGATCGACCGGGAGCATACCCGCGACCTGAGCGCGGAAGAAACGGCAGATTTTCTGAAAAATGTGATGCGGCTTCTCGATGAGCGGAACATCCGCGTGGCGATCCTTCAGGATTATAACAAAGGCGTGCTGACGCCGGCCCTGATCCGTACCTTGATGGATACGTTTAAAAAACGCGACATCCTGACCGCCGTTGACCCCAAAAAGGACAACTTTTTTGCCTATAAAGGAGCGGATTTGTTCAAACCCAACCTGAAGGAAATCCGCGACAGTGCGCCGTTTCCGGTAGAGCCCAGCCTGGATTCATTGCAACGGGCCAGTCATTTTTTGCGCGAAACACTCGAAAATCGGTTTACGATGATCACGCTCTCCGAAAAAGGATTATTTTTGGACGAGCCAACCGGTGCAGGCCGGATATTCCCGACGGTTCCACGCAATATTTCGGATGTAAGTGGAGCCGGCGATACGGTTGTCAGCGTAGCTGCCCTGGGTTTGGCAGCAGGCCTGGATACCGCCGTGATAGCGGCATTATCCAACCTTGCAGGCGGGCAGGTTTGTGAATTTCCGGGGGTTGTACCTGTCCGGCGCGATATTTTGGCTGCCGAGCTCAATCAATGGTTGTCACAAAATGCTTTGCTATGAAAACACTATTTACGTTTTGGTTTGCCTTATTGCTCACCGCCACAGTCAGCGCCCAGGCGTTTACCGTCCCCGATACCCTTATTATTGAAAACTTTGAAAACGACCCCACTACCAATATGCTGACGGTGCCAAGCGGCGACGATCTGCAGTGGGTTAATTACGATCAGGATCACGAACTGGGACTGTGTGTTACAGGAGGTGCAACGCCTTACGGATGGTGGCAGGAAGGAGACTTCAGTGTGCCTAATTCCAACCAGACAACCAACAGCGCCTTTACCAGTTGTTCCTACCTGGCAGATGAAGATGTGCGCAATGCCAACTGGCTTATTACCAGTCCGGTAACTATTCCGGACAGTTCCTTCCGACTCTGCTGGCGTTCGCTGTCTTACTACGGCCCCGGTTATGTCGACGGGTATCATGTGCTGGTCTCGGAATCGTCCAACGATCCCGATTCGTTTAAGGTAACCTTGTTTGCAGCAGCCGAAATGACCGCCAATTCCGCTCCCGTGGGTTCCCTCGACCCGGCTGATTATGGTTATTCGGATGGATACCTGCATGCCGACAACTACACCGACACCACATATTTCTTCCTCGACTATTCAGAAGGACCACCTTTTTACCACGGCCGGCTGGAGCCACATTCGGTCCAGCTCAATTCTTTTGCCGGGAAGACCATCTATATCGCATTCCTGCACGACTCGCAGAATGATTTCCTGCTGCAGATAGACGATATTGTCATTTCCAATACGCCCACCAGCTCCACCAGAACACCGGATCAGATACTGGCCTTTCAGGTGATGCCGAACCCTGTGCGCGATGGGGCTTATTTTTCCTGGTCGCTAAAAACAGCCCAGGAAAGCATGTTGACGGTAATGGACAACTCGGGCAGTATGGTTTTCCAGCGGTTCTTCAGCAGCCGCGCCGAGGGCTTGTATTTCCTGGAAACACAGCAGCTGGAGGCCGGCGTTTATTTCTGCACGCTTGAAACAGTTTCCGGGAAAGCGACAACGAAAATGATAAAACTGTAAAGTTTTTCTTTTCTTTGCGCCGTCCTTTTATTGATACATCAGTCCTTTGAAATCTTATGCTTAGTCGTCGCAGCGTTCGAATTAAAGTGATGCAATTATTGTACATGCTCAATCGCGACGAGCAACTTGCTTTCCCCAACCTGGTGAAAGAGTACAATGACGGCATCTGGAAAACCTACGAACTCTATATTTTTCACCTGTATGTGCTGCTTAAAGTAGCCCAATATGCAGAAAAAGATGCTGTGACCCGCGCGGCCAAGCATTTGCCGACAGATGAGGACAAGGTCTTTGTGCCCAGATTGTACACCAATCCCTGCATACAAAGCCTTGCCAACCACGTCGAATTCCTGAAAATTGCAGCGAAGTATAAGTCGAACGAGGGTATAGACGAAGACCACATCCGCACCCTCTATCAATCTTTCGACGATACGCCCGAATACAAGGCATATCTGGCATTGCCGGAACCGGCCAACGAAGACCACACAAAAATTCTGCTTGAACTGTACCGTTTTCTGGTCAACCACGACATCTTTATCGAGATGTCGGAAGACCGGTACAACAACTGGCAGGACGACGAGTCGCTGGTAGTGGGCGCGATCAAAAAAACCATCAAGGCAATGCCGCTGGAAGGGCCATTTTACCATGAATTTGAACCCTCCGACGAAACAGTCCGCGAATTTGGGGAACAGTTGCTTCGCAAAACCTGTCAGGAAGACCAGGCTTTATTCGAACATATCGAACCCACGCTCAAGAACTGGGACGCAGAACGGGTAGCAGTACTCGATATGATCATGCTGAAAATGGCACTGTGCGAACTGCTCCACTTCCCTACCATACCTACCAAAGTGACGCTCAACGAATTTGTGGAAATTTCAAAAGTGTATTCCACCGATAAAAGCAAAGATTTCATCAACGGTATTCTTGACCGCCTGATGAAAAATTGCTGAAAGAAGAGAAGATCGTGAAGGAAGGCCGGGGGACTGATCGAGTAAAAAGCCGAAACAAATCATAAAAAACCCGAATGGCAATGACACCATTCGGGTTTTTTTATTGGCTGCCGGCAAGAGATTACTTCAACAGCGTCACATCTCCTTTGTTCGTGTACGTCTCCCCGTTGCCGCAGGTCACGCGCAGGTACCAGGCGTACGAGTCGGGTGTGAGCTCTTTGCCTTTGAATGTGCCGTCCCAGCCCTGTGCCTGCGGGTCTTCTGTTTCATAGACCTTTTCGCCCCAGCGGTCCCACACCACAAAATACAACTCCGTGATGTTCACACCCCTGACGATAAAGAAATCGTTGTTCGAATCGTTGTTGGGGGTAAACGCCTTGGGTACGAAGATAAACGGTTCGATACATTCGCCGGTCATGAAGAATACCCGCACCGATGCGGTATCCTCGCAGAGCCCATCGGCAGTGGCCGTTACGATATATTCCGTATCCTCATCGGGAGAGGCGTTTGGATTGGCCGTTTCGGCGCCGGTCAGCGACGAAGAGGGCGTCCATTCGTACGTGATGTTGTTGCTGTTGCTGGTTACGGTTGCCATCAACTCGGTGGATTGTCCGGGACAAATAGTGTCCTTACCGAGTACTTCTGCCGATACGCTGATGCTGATTACATCTACCACAAACTGCATGGTGTCCTTGCACCCGAACTGGTTCGAGGCTTCGACCGTGTAGGTTGTTGATGCCGTCGGGGCGACGACAGGGTTGGCTATCGGGTCCAGCGCAGGCGTCCATTGATAGGAAAGCACATCACCCTGGTCGAGGTTGGTGATATTCAACTCGGTGCTTTCACCGAGACATATCTTCCGGTTCTCCGGTTCGGCGTCGATATCCACCTGGGCGTTGTTGATGGCAATGGAGTCGACAGCCATACAACCGGGAGCATTTTGCGCCATGACGTAGTACATGCCGTTTGGAACCGGTGTCACGACGAGTGAGTCGCTGGTCTCAGGGAGGGTAGGGTTGAACCCTGGATTGTCTGCCCAGGTGAACACATCGGCATTGCTGTTCAATACTTTTATGGTAAACTGCCCGTCGGAACACAGAATCTGATCTTCAGGTAAATCAACAGTCGGCGCCTCCTGGGGAAATACTGTTACAGAGTCCGTAACGGTACATCCGCCATTGCTGATCATAACGATATAAAGCGTTGTGTCGGTTGGCGACACCTCCGGATTGGGGTTGGTTGGATCGAGATTGGGATCGTTTGGCTCAGAAACCCAGGTGTAATCGTAACCCGCATTGAAATTGGGGTTCAGCGCTACACTGTTGTCGGGGCAGAGCGGTTTTTCGCTGCTGATCGAATCGTTCACGACGTTGATCTCTATCTGGGCCGTAACAGTGTCGGTGCAACCTGTTACATCGGTTACGGTAAGGGTTACGGTCACCGGCATTTCATCGGTAAAGGTAATCAGCGGGTTTTGCATGCTGGAAGTATCGCCCGTAGAGAACGACCAGTTCCAGGAGGCAAGCGGGTTGCTGTGGATGGTCTGGTCGGTGAACTGGACGATGGCCTGTTCTGTACAGGCCTCGTAATTGTTGGTTATGGCTGCGAGAACGGCCGCGCCCGGCAGAACGGTTATTGTCGTGTCGAAGGGTATAACGCAGTTCTCTGAGGAAGTGAACGTAACCGTATAGACCCCGTCGATGGCATACGTATGCGTGGGGTTGGTAGCTACGCTGGTACTGTCGTCGCCAAAATTCCAGGTGCCGCTGATACCGCTGGTGTTCTGGAAATCGACGAGGAGGCCCTTGCACAAGTCGGCGGAAATATCGCCGTCAAGCGAAATGCTGGGTTGCAGGGTAATCTGGGTGATGAACTCCCGCACACAGTCGAACTGATTGGAGACCGTTACGGTCACGGTGTAGTTGCCGGCAGGGCCAATTGCCGTCACATCAGCTGCGCCTTGCGGCGAAATCACCAGGTTCGGGCTGCTGGAAGTCCAGGAATAATTCAGGTTGTCGACCGGATCGAGGTTGGTTACGCTGAGGGGTAAAGCGATGTTTTCGCATCCCGACACAGTGGCATCGAACGAAACGTCGACATCAACGCTGTTCCCGGTCAACTGCA
The DNA here is from genome assembly GCA_016712415.1 of Lewinellaceae bacterium. Taxonomy (GTDB): domain Bacteria; phylum Bacteroidota; class Bacteroidia; order Chitinophagales; family Saprospiraceae; genus M3007. The sequence goes on from JADJRC010000012.1 coordinate 83,453, forward strand.
CGTCCTCCGTTTCGGTGCAGCCGTAAATATCCGTGGCGACGACGGTAAATGTTGTCTGCCCCATGGCCATTACATCTACCATGGAGGCCATGCCTACGGTGTCGCCATTGCTGTTGGTCCAGACAAAGGTGGACGTCACGTTTGCATTGACCGAGGCAGTCAACGTTGCGACGGTATCGCAGGTGACAATGGAGTCGTTCAGAACGCTCAACTGGATCGGAACGACGCGTATGACTTTGATATCTACCGTATCGGAGCATTGGCCGTTATTGGCAACCAATTGATAATCAGTCGTTTCCGCAGGATCGGCTATTACGTTGAGCGAATCGGGGTTAAACGTAAGCCCGGTCATGGGCGACCAGGTGTAGGTATTGCCTGCTGCGCCGGTAACGGAGATGGGTATGGGCGCATTGTCGCAATCAAAGACGGGTGTGGACACACTTACCGTCACTTCAGGTATAGATTTGATCTCGAAGGGCGCCGTGAACGTACTGGAACAACCCGCATTGGTGGTGACGGTCAGTTCCACAGTGCCGGTTTCATTGGCAAAGAATGTGATAATCGGGGGTGTTTGCTGGCTGGACTGCGTAGGCCCGCCGCTCCACAGGATATTCCAGTCCCATCCCGTAATGGTGCCGTACTGGTCGGTGGAAGCGTCCTGAAATTGAACGGTTATCGAATCTCCGAGGCATTCCAGCACTTCTAGGTTCCAGTTTGCCATAGGGTTGGAAAGCACCCCGATATCTGCCACGCCGATGGCGGTACAGCCTTTGGAGTCGGTCACGACAACGGGGTAGGCTCCCGGGGCCAGGTCTGTCAGGTTCGGGCCGTTTACGGTTGAACTGTCCGGGTACGTCCAGACGTAGTTATACGGCGAAGTGCCGTGGGAGGCGATGGCCATGGCGGTTCCGGTGCTGTCGCCCATGCAATTAACGTCCGTATCCGTTACATCGACTTCGACCTGGTTGTGGGCGCCGACTACCGCTGTTGCCGTACCCATACAGCCGTTATTGGGGTCGGTTACGGTGACGGATACGACGGTGCCGGCAGGGATACTGTTGATCTGCGACACATTCGGGTTGGGTTGTGGCAGCCACTGGTAATTATAGACGCCGGTAGGCGGGTTCACAAGGGCCGTCGCCATACCGTTGTCGACGCCCGGGCATTCTGCTTTGGAGATAATCAGGGTTATGTCGAGGCCGGAAATGGAGTCGACAGTCACGGTAAAATCATGCTGACAGCCGTTGGCGTCGAAAACACAAACGTAGTAGTCGCCGGGGCCCAGGTCGCAGGCTGTAGGGCCTGTTACGCCGATCACCGGCCAGTTGTACGTGTAGGGTGGGGTGCCACCGACACCCTGCACCGTGACACAGCCGTTGTTGGCGCCGCAGGCGGGCGAATTGGATACCACTTCTGCGTCGAGCGGGGTGGGTATATGCACCGTATCCGTATCAAACGCCTTGCAGCCGTTCTTGTCGGTCACAGTCACCGAATACGCGCCTGCGGGAATGCCCTGCTGCCCCTGACCAATACTGTCGTTGTTCCAGGAAAACGTGTACGGCATAACGCCGCCCGCTACGGCAGCGAATACCGCGCCTCCGTTGGGCAGGTTGGCACATGGAATATTTGTGACCATCACGTCCACAAGCAGAGGCGGGTGGTCTGTCAGGATGACGGTGTCGGCATAGGTGCAACCCTTGGAATCGGTGATGGTAAGGCTGTATTCGCCGGCGGGGATATTGACAAGGTTCTGATTGGAAACGCCGTTGCTCCAGGTCCAGGTAAACGGCGGATTGGTTCCAAAAACCGTAATTCCGATGGCGCCGCTCGCTTCGCCGTTGCACTTGGGCTTGGTAAAGACATAGCTCGGCAGAAATGCTGCGATCGGGGCGACATTATATGCCTTAACCGTCGAACAGCTGTTGGCATCGGTAACGGTGACGAAATAAGTGCCCTGGGCATTGACCTGGATTTCCTGTGTAAGATCGTTGGTATTCCACTCATACGTGTAGGGCTGGGTGCCGCCGCTTGGGTTGGCGGTGAGTGTGCCGGTTACGCTGTTGCAGCCCAGTCCGGATGCCGTAATCGTCGCCTCCAGGGGATCGGGCTGGGTAACGGCTACATTCCCGGTAGCTGTTAGCCCGTCCTGATCCGTTACGGTTACGAAGTAGGTGCCCGCGCCGAGACCGAAGTTGGTCTGGCCGGCCTGACCATTGTCCCACAGATAGGTATAAGGCTGGTTGCCACCCGTTGGCGTAACGGTAGCGGAGCCATTGGTAAAGCCGTTGCAGCTGGGCTCATCGATGGCGAAGGAAAGTTGGATAGCTTGTCCGTTCGCCACATTCGCAACGAGTATCAGTAGCCAAAACGCCGAAAAAAAGGCCGTATTTCATGCAGTAAGGAATTTTACAAAAGATATTATCCATGGTTTTCGGATGCTTAGTTTTTGAATAAACGCACTTCGAGAATCTCGGCACGGCGCTCGCGGGATGCTTCGGGGCTGAATACCGGACGGCGTTTGTCGCGCGCGTCGTCGCTCACGCCGGGCGTCGCCTCGCTTTCCCCAAGCGGCAGCGTGGACACTTTCAACTGCCCGGTCCGGATATACGACTCGAAGATGCCGTTCTCGTATTTCCTGAAATAATTGCGCACACTGGCGATACGCCGCTGGGTCAGCGCCAGGTTGTATTCAGACGTAGCCAGCGGGCTGGCAAAAGCCTTTACCATGATCTCGATACTTGAGCCGCCTTTCAGAAACAGATCGAGGTTGCTCGTGAAGAGTTCCAGTTTAACAAAGCCGCCGTGTATTTCCTCATCGAAGAAGCGGCTCAGTTGTGCAACGGCTTCTTCCTTTTCCGTGCCCGATAATCCCGTTGTATATCGCTGAATAAAGGCCTCTTTCCGCGCCTCATAGCGGTCGATGGTCTGGTCGTAAGCCTGGCGGGTACTGGTAGCCCAGGTGCGCGGATCGGGCTGGTCGTTGTCGAAAAACAAGGTAATGGGCAAGTAAGCGCTCATCGACGCCGGAGTCAGGAACAGGTTTTTGGTAATTGTACTTCCTGCTATGACTGCCCGCAGTTCTTCTGCCGTAACCACAACCGTATCGGGCAAAAAGCCCTCTTTTTCCGCAGTGATGGTAAACATGCGCCTTCCGCCAACGTTCATTTTCGATTCGTTGCTTTCCGTGCCGGTAAATTTTTCATCGGCTGCTATGCCGGGTATTTCGTAGAGTCTTACCTGAACGCCATTGAGCGGCTCTTTGGTCCATTTGTGGAATGTTTTGACCGCAAGGGCAATCTCCGGAGTGAGGTACAGTTTTTCAACAAACCTGCGGTCTTTGGGCAATGTATTGGTAGAGAAATAAACGGTATCAGACGTATAGAACTCCTTCTGTCCGATAACCATGTATTGTTTCTTCCGGAGTACACTGAAATCCGCTTCGTTTTTATCGCCGGAAAAGCGATTCAGGCCTTGCTTTTCGGCAGCAACCTCCGTTAATGTGAACAAAACCTCCGTTAGAGAGTCCTGAAAAGGCAGCGAAAAAGAAAGGGTTTTGAGGTCGACCGGCAGGTAGTTACCCCGGTAAATATCGTAACAGCACGCGTCGGCTGCGACGGTGGCCGATTCCTCCCGGTTGGAGGTCAGCCAAAATGTATTGTCGTTTTGCAGTGCAAAGTACAGGTCGTCGTAACTGCTGTTCAGGGGCACATTGAGGTGCTCGGGTTCCAGCCAGGTATTGTTGCTCAGGATTGACTTGTAAATATCGAACCCGCCAATAGTTGGACGCCCTTTGGTGCTGAAAAACAGGGCGTTGTCATTTTCATAATAATAAGGCGTGATGTCGTCGCTTTTGGTATTCAGCGCGGTCAGGTTTTCCGGTTTGGCAAAACTGCCTGTTTCGGAAAAGCGGACGCGCCACAGATCGAACCCGCCTTTGCCGCCGGGGCAATTGCTGGAGTAATACAGATCGTAGTATCCGTTTCCGGTAGGCCGGATGTTCGGCTGTGTTGCCGAGAACCCTTCAATATTTACAGAAGCGGGCAATTTAGCGGGATTTGACCATCCGGCAGCCGTTTTTTGGCTGAAATACAGTTCGCAGGAAATGTCCACAACGTCGACATAATCGCACATGTTGAAGACAAGCACGCGCCCGTCCGGACTAATCGACATGTTGGCGGTATGCCGCTTGGGGTCGTTCCAGGCAGCCGGGAAAGCCTCATCCGTTCCATGCGCCTCCATAATCCGGACGATGGGGCGGGGCGGGTAGTTTTTGTCGCCCCACTGAATGTCGCGGAAAGAGGAGTAGAACAAGGTGTCGCCATACATCATCGCGCCAAAGTCCGATTGGTCGGTATTGGGTGTGCCGTAGGGCAGGCGTTCGATGGTAATGCTGTTGTCGGGAGTAGTCAACTGCTCCAGGGCCCAGAGGCATTGTTCAATATCCTGTTCCGCCTCTTTGCGGAACGAAGTGCCCGAGGCGGTCTTTGCGGTGTAGCGCCGGTACAGGCGGATCGCTTCATCGTATTTGCCCAGGTATTTTTTTACGGAAGCCAGGAGGAAGACGGCATCCGGGAAGATTCCTTTTTGATCGTTTTCGAGCGTTTTTTGGTAATAGGCCTCTGCCTGCCCGTAAGCGCCGAACTGGCGGGCAGCATCCGCATAGCGGTATGAAACATCGAGTCGGGTTGGCTCCATTTCGAGGACTTTTCCAAAATATTGCATGGCGGCGTAATAGTCATGTGCCTCCAGGGCGTTGTTAGCGGCGTTTTCGTAGGCTCGTGGTGTCTGTGCGCTTGCATTTACTGCAAACACAATAGAGCACACGCTGATTGTGGCCCTTACAAACTTGTTCATGGTTATGTACGGTTTTCCCGGGCGGGAGATTATGGGGGATTAAACTAAGGTTTGATCGGGCGGGGAATAACAGGACTAAACGCTAAAATTGTTTTCCGCGGCTCACTTCTACGCCGATGATCTCCAGCCGGCGTTCGCGGCTTGCACGCGGGTCATATATTGATTTTCGCTCTTCCTTGATGTTGTCGCTGATGTCTTTTGGCGCTTTTGATTCGCCGTTCGGCTCCAGTTTGATCACGATCTGGCCATTGTCTACAAACTTTTTGTAAATGCCGCCGTCAAAGATCAGGAAGTGGTTGTATACGCTGGATACACGGCGCGACGTCAGGTTGAGGTTGTATTGGGTGGCGGCGCGCGGGGAGGCAAAACCTTTGAGTGTCAGGACGATATAATCGCCGCGTGTCATCATTTCATACAACACCTCGGAGAATGCGAACAGCCGTTCCCAACCTCCGCGTACGTCGCGTTCAAAGAATACATCCATTGAGTCGTTGGCCGCCTGAAGCGGGTCGCCGGTCAGGCCTTCGCTCCATTTTTCCTGAAACTCCGGTTTGCGGCGATAGTAGTCGACATAGGTCGGACGGTAATCGCGGGCGGTGGTGCGTTTCATGGTGCGCTTGTCCGGCTCATCGTTATCGAAGAAAAGTTTGATGGGCAGATATGCTTCCAGTGTCAGCGGCCGCAGGCGCAATTCGCGGGTGATTTCCTGAAAATCGACACGCGGAAGGTCTTTTGTCGTAAACACCACTGTATCCCGGGAGAAGCCGTCTTTGGAGGCCACCAGCATATAACGCCGCTCATAATTTACGGTAGTTTGATACGACCTGGTTCCCAGCGGGTTGATATATTCTTCTTCCCGGTTGCCGCCCTCCAGTTCCACGAGTTTGTACGTAACGCCGTACAGGGTATCGTATGTTGCAGCGTTGATTGTATGGGCGTTGAAAGAAATGCCGCGGGTCAGGTATACTTTTTTCTCGATGGTTTTGGCATCCGTCAACCCTTCCGTTGTGATGGTTTCGGTGGAGTCAATCGTGAATCCGGGTTTGGACACTACCACTTTATACCGGTGGTCGAAGTCGAGCGAGTAGTCGAACTGATTCGTGTCGGGCTCTGTTTTGGTGGTCAGATCGAGTGGACCGCCGCCTTTGCCGGTAGCGAGGGTGCCGCCTGGCAGAATCTTGCCGATCGTCATAAATTTTGCAGTGGCGCCCGGTATGGGTTCGCCGGTTTCTTTGTCGTAAACGGTGACAATAAGGCTTGGTGTGGCGGGTTTCAGGTAAAGTTTCTTGACCAGCAGGTCTTTCCAGATGGTTGGAGGGGTTTCAAAACGGAGTGTATCGGTTTGAAAGCGCGGTTTGGAGGCGATGATCATATATGAACGGCGCGGCTGCAGCGGGAAGCCGAAATACGCGCCCGGCACTTTTACCTTGATCTCCTCATCCGTCCCCCTGGGCGTAAATTCTACCAGTTGCAGCACCGTATTGTTCAGCGAGTCGCCCGTTTCCTTGTTAAAGGTGACGGCGATCATTTCCGGTTTTACCAGGTCGGCTTTGAAGAGGTCGTAACAGCAGGCTTCTTCAGAGATGTTTTGGGAACCATATCTGTTGGAAGCAAAGAACGAGGTTTTGCCATTTTTGGATACGGCAAAATACACGTCGTTGCCACCCGAATTGATGGGCATGCCCATGTGCACCGGCTGGTCCCAGCTGTTGCCTTTGCCCCTGGAGCGGTAAATGTCAAATCCGCCGACAGATTGCAGGCCATCTGTACTGAAATACAGCATGCCGGTTCCGGAATGATAGAATGGCGTAACGTCGTTGCCTTTTGTGTTCAGTTCAGCCAGGTTAACGGGCTGCGAAAAACTGTCGGCCATAATCCGGCTGTACCAGATGTCGCGCTTGCCTTTGCCGCCGGGGCGGTCGCTCACAAAGTAGAGCGTTTCGGTGTCTTCTCCCGGCGCTTGCCCGATGCTGGGCTCGGTATTGGTGTAGCCGGGCATGTTAATGGGTTCGGGGAGTTTCACGGCAGGCCCCCAGGCGCCGTTACCGGTGGATTTGCGCATATAGATTTCGCACTGGATATCAGCTGCCGAAATGAACTTGCAAATGGTGTAGTACATGATATCGCCGCGGCCGTTGAACGTCACCTGGGCGGTATGCAGGTTGGGTTCATTGAAATCGGCTACTTCAGACGCCAGGGTATCGGCCCTGGGCAGGGCAGTCAACACTTTGATCAGGTGCCTTTTGGGATAATGTTTATCCTTGTCAAAAGGAAAACGGTACGAAGAGAAGTAGAGCGTATCGCCTTTCGGGTATGGGGCGAATTCGGAATACTCGGTATTGATGTCTGTCAGCGTATCGAGCGGCGCCTGCAGGTCTGAATTTTCGGAAACGTCGAGTGCCCAATCGCAGTTTTCGAGACCCATTTGGGCGTTCTCCAGCACATCCTGGGTAATGCCTACCGGGGTTTCGATAAAGAGAAAACGGCGGTACAGTTCCTTTGCTTCCGCGTACTTGCCCAGCCTGAATTTAGCCTCGGCCAGCCGCACCAGCGTCATGCCGTCGGGTGTGATCAGTTTGTGGTCGACCAGCCGCTGATAGGCCATTTCAGCCTTTTCAAACGCGGAAAACCGCATGGCGGCATCGCCGTATCCTTTGAGTGCATTCATGTGCAGGCTGTCGGATTCGAGAATGCGCCGGTAGTAGACCATGCTGGTATAGTCGTCTCCTTCAGCCGCGGCCTTGAGTGCTTCGCGCTCCAGTACAGCTACGGAGGGCGCCCGGTCGGTATCGGCATTTATTTTATCCGTAATGCCGCTCTGTCCATTTGCCGAGCAAAGGGTCAGGAGCAGGATAACGGGAAGGAGCATGATTTGCCTTGACTTCATAATGGCTTGATTAATATTGCTTTATTTCCGAAGTGGGGATGATGTAAATCGGTTCAGGATTAAAATGGTGGTTTTCGCTGTGCGAAACGGATTATTGCTACCCGGTCCTCAAATGATCGGGCAGGTTTTGAAAGTGGAAAGCGGTTTGACCTTGTAGAGGCGATAAATCAGGGCCACCTCCGGACCGCCGCGGCGGTTGGTTACTACGTTCACATCTGACCAGATATTCATGTCGTAGGTAAAACCAAGCGTCCAGGTGCGCCACAGCACTTCGACGTGCGGGATCAGCGCATCCTGGTAGCGGTGGCGGTAGTCGACGCCGACCTGGAGCGCCAGTTCGCGGTAGGGCTGCTGGTTGAGGTGGAGCCGTATGGCGCCTCCGTATACAATTTCCTTGTAGCCGCCCTGCTTTTGATAAAGTCCCTGGCCTACCAGGTCGAAATTGCTGGAAATCTGCAACAGGCCCATCGCATACAGCGACATTTTGCTGTACAACTTCACGTTTCCGGGATCGGTCAGGTCCGACGACCAAAAGTCGTGGTTCGGCCTGTTGATATGGTGCAGGCCGCCGCCGACATCGATCCGGTTGCGTTTGCTATCGGACTGAAGCCGAAGATTCAGGCCCGCACTGAGGTCGAAATATTTGAGGTTGGCGTTCTGGAACAGCTGATCTTCCCGGGCATCGGCAGCAGGGTCAAAAACGCAGTCTACCCATTGCGCATCAAAAGTGAGGTGGTTGGTGTCGAACTTGCGCTGACCGAAGGCCGGTGTCACACCCAGGGTCAGGAATTTGTTTCTGGCCAGGGGCAGGGTTGCCGAAATCGGGATGCCGACCTGGAGCGAGGTCAGGCGTATACTGCCCTGACGGTCGTAGTTCAGCACCAGCGCGCCGGTCAGAAAACGGTCGTACTTTCCCTTGCTCCAGTAAACCTTGTTTTCGACACTTCCGGAAAACGTGGTGTAAGGCACCGGAACACTGCGGTACTGGTTGCGGTAATTGCCGACAAACCGCATATCGCCGCCAAAAACGCCGTTCAGGCCGGGGCTCAGGTTAAGCGGGGAGTTGCCAAACTGGGAAAAATGAATGTCCTGTGCGGGCAATATATAGGCCGCAGACACTAGCGTCAGTAAGAAAATAATGCGCAAACTCAATATGAAAGTCTTCACAAGCCCTGGTATTTGTATTTAGAATAAGATTCCACACAATTTAAGCTTCGGCAACATAAACGTGCCGGGTTTTGTCATTTGGCGGCAAATAATGTACCAATGACTATGGCTAAGCCCTTTTACAGGGGCAAATCCATTTGGACTAAAACGAAGGAGGGGGGATCGAAACATACCGGACAACGCGCCGGCGGATGAGACGATATTAACATGAGAAGGGTGAAACCGGCGTAAAGGTAATGTTTTAGTGTACAGGCAAAAATTTTCAGGAATTTTAATACGACTGATTTGCCTGATTTGGTCAGACCATACACAATTAACCATGTGTAAATACCCTTCCAGGTATAGCAATACGTTACGTGATGATTCGCGTAGGATAAAATTCATTGCTTTATTTGAAGGTGGCAATATCAAAAAACCTCGCCCGGCAGCCTTAATCTTGCGTTAAGCAAGTCGAAAGCAATACCTGGCGTGCTCCGAAGGCAGGGGAAGCGTAACCGGCGGGAATGGTTGATTTGGATAATTGATGCGCCAAAATTGCAATAAAAATGGTATAATAATGCAGAAGAGTGCAAACAAAACGGGATTTGTCACGCATCTGACATACGCAATTTATACTTATATAATGGTATAGTGTCCAACCCGCTTCCAATGGGTTTTAACAGGACCCATCCCGAATGTGTTTCCCCGGCATAAAACCTTACAAAGCGACGTCGATCTGCTCCAGCAGTTTCCGCAGGTCTGTTTTTTCAGCCACTATGCGCGCCACATCGCTGATGGCAACCCGCTCCTGTTGCATGGAATCGCGCTCGCGAATCGTTACAGTGTCGTTTTCAAGCGTTTCGAAGTCAATCGTTACGCAGTAGGGGGTTCCGATGGCGTCCTGCCGGCGGTAACGGCGCCCCACGGCGTCTTTTTCGTCGTACTGACACAGGAAGTGGAACTTGAGTTTGTCGTACACTTCACGGGCCTTGCCCACAAGTTCCTCCTTGTTTTTCAGCAGCGGCAACACGGCACATTTGACCGGCGCCAAAGCGGGTGCGATCTTCAATACGGTACGGCTGCTGTCGTCGCCCTGGGCATCGGGCACCGTCTCCTCAATGAGACTGTTGGAAATGACGGACAGGAACATCCGGTCGCAACCTACGGAGGTTTCCACGACGTATGGTGTATAGTGCTCGTTCAGTTCGGGATCGAAGAACTGCATCTTTTTACCCGATAATTGCGAGTGGCTGGAGAGGTCAAAATCGGTGCGCGAGTGTATGCCTTCCAGTTCCTTGAACCCGAAAGGAAACTCAAACTGAATATCTACGGCGGCATTGGCGTAGTGAGCCAGGTTGTCGTGGTCCTTGAAACGCAGTTTTTCTGCCGGTGTGATGGCGCGGTGCCAGGCCATGCGGCGCTCCTTCCATTTGTTGTACCACTCCATTTCGGTGCCGGGACGCACGAAATACTGCATTTCCATTTGTTCGAATTCGCGCATGCGGAAGATGAACTGCCGCGCGACGATCTCGTTGCGGAATGCCTTGCCGATTTGTGCGATGCCGAATGGGATTTTCTGGCGGGTGGTTTTCTGTACGTTCAGGAAGTTGACAAAAATACCTTGTGCCGTTTCGGGGCGGAGGTAGAGTTTGCCGTCGTCGCCCGTGTTCGACATTTGAGTGGAGAACATCAGGTTGAATTGCCGCACCTCCGTCCAGTTGCGCGACCCGGTATCTGGTTCTGTGATCCCCAGTTCGTCGATGATTGCCTTCAGTCCGGCCATGTCGTTGGCTTTCATGGCATTGGCCAGGCGTTTTTCCACCGCTTCGGCCTTTTGGGTATATTCGAGCACACGCGGATTGGTTTCGCGGTACATCTTTTCGTCGAAGGCGTCGCCAAAACGTTTGGCTGCTTTTTCCACTTCTTTATCCGCCTTGGCGATCAATTTGTCAATCTCCGTCTCAATGAGCACATCGGCGCGGAAACGTTTCTTGGAGTCTTTGTTGTCGACAAGCGGGTCGTTGAAGGCATCGACGTGGCCCGAGGCTTTCCAGATCAACGGGTGCATAAAGATAGCCGAATCGAGGCCGGTGATGTTTTCATGCATCTGTACCATTGCGCGCCACCAGTATTCCTTGATGTTGTTTTTGAGTTCGGCGCCCATGGGGCCGTAGTCGTATACACCGTTGAGGCCGTCGTAGACTTCGGAGGAGGGGTAAATGAAGCCGTATTCTTTACAATGCGAAACGAGGCGTTTGAACAGATCTTCCTGCATGAACGTAGTGGTCAATGATGAATGATGAATGATGAATGATAAATGATGAATGGCGGTTCAACTTTCGGAATGTTGCCGTTCCTGATGATTTCAAAAACTTGGCCATTTTGGGGCAGGTTTCTGAAAAAACGCTGCAAAGGTGAGGAAAAGCGCTGAAACTGGAAAGCGGGCACAAAAAACTGAAGGCAGATTCCGCATGTTGCGGCTCCGCATTGCTCAGAAAGACTTCCCGGGGCAAGGCATTTTTTTTCAAAATGCGGGATTGTTTCGGCCTTCTTTCGGCTCAAATCTCCCACCGCACAAGTCAATACATTTGAAATTGCGATTCCGGCTGGTGTGCTGCTATGGCGGCTTGGTCGAAATATTGCTCAACGGTCATGCGTGCCATCAGGTAACTGACCGTGGATTCCGCACCCTGATTCAGGTTTACATTGCTTTCCTCCAGGCCGTCGTAACAACCTCCCGTACAGGGGTTATAAATGATCTGGTGCAAATGGTTGTTGCCCAAAAACCAGTTGAATGCCGTTTTCATTTTGTGCAGATACGCCGCATCGTCGAACACATCGTAAAAGGTGCGCAGCGCTAAAATGGTGTAAGCCACATCGATAGGTTGCTCGCCAAAATGCGCAGCAGTCTGCCCTTTGAGCAGCCAGCTTTTATTGGAAATCACCTTGATACGGTCGTCGCAAAAGGTGTGCTCCAGGAGGAAGTCAAACGATGCTGCTGCCATATTTTTATAAACCAGGTTGCCTGTTGTCAGCCAGGCGCAAAGGAGAGCCTCGGGCAGTATGCTGTTGCCGTATGTCAGGTAACCTTCAAACCACTTCCATTTGCCGGCCGCTTCATGCCGGTACATTTGCACCAAACGGTCGGCGAGGGTTTCCATCAACGACAAAAGCGGGAGAGAGGGCAGGACACTATGGTAATAATACAATCCTTTTATCGCAAAAGCCATTGCACGGGTTGAATGGGTGGTCTCGATATGCCTGAGGGCGCATTGCATCAGGGTATCTGCATCCGAAATGAATGCCTCCGGCAAGAGCCCTCTTTTGGCGATCAGGTAGCCCAAGGCCCAAATGGTTCTTCCGTTCGCGTCATCTAAATTCGTTTCCTGGTTTTGTTCTGTGAACTGTTTGTTTGAATCCACATAATTCAAAAAATCCCCTTCCGGCTGTATGCAATGTGCAATAAAATCGAGGTAAGTCCTGATGTACGGGATAGCACTTTCGTCGCCCGTCCATTCATAGTACATGCACATTGCAATCATTGCCCGTGCATTATCGTCTATGGTGTATCCTGATTTGAGGTCCGGTTGATTCACTTTTGCAAACTGAATCATTCCAAATCCGGTAGTCATTCTTTTGATATGACTGAGGTTGACGGGTGGCAGGCTATATTGCAGGTCTATGCTTTCGCCCGCGGTTTTTTGAAACAACAAAGCGTGAGCCGTTGCCGCATTTTCCCAGGCAGTGGATACGATGCGCTGAAGACCGTTGGTGCTGATGTTGCGGCGTAATGGCTTATTGTCGAGCAAAAGATTTACTGCAGCGGCCAATTGTCCCGGATTCTGAAAATCGATGATGATACCGGCATCGTCGCGCAGCACCTCACGCGCATGCGGGATCGGCGTGGAAATAATCGGGCAGGCACAACTAATGGCATAAGAAAAGGTGCCGCTTACTGCCTGATTCGGGTCTTTGGAGGTGAACAGGTAAATGTCGGTCATTTGCAGGTATTCCAGCAAGTCAGGCAGTGAAAGGAAGCTGTTGATGAACCGCACATGGCCTTGCAGTGATAATGCTGCAATCCTGGATTCCAACATATTCCGGTAGCGCTCACCTTCCTGTTTTACTACAGTCGGGTGTGTTTTGCCGATAATCAGGAAGAGCACCTCCGGATGTGCCTGGATGATTTCGGGCAACGCCTCCAATGTCGTCTCAATACTTTTTCCCGTACTGATTAGCCCAAAGGTCGAGAGTACTTTTCGGCCGGGCATGCCATATTTTTCCTTCAACATGGTCTTGTCCAGGTGAGGCACCAGGTGTGTGCCGTGACCGATGACCGTAATTTTTTCTCTGTCGACACCATAGTCTGTAGTCAGGATGCCCGCTGCGTTGTTTGTCATCACGATAACCGCCGCACAGGCGCCGGCTATATTGCGCACTCTCCTTTTCAAGGCGCTGTCGGGCCTTGGCAATACGGTATGAAAAGTTAGGATGAGCGGTTTGTTGATTTGATACAGGAACTGTAAAAAGTACTTGTCCGGTACAGAGGCAAAAAAGCCGAACTCATGTTCGATCACTACAATTTTTACAAGGCTGTCCCGATTGATGATGTCGGCTAATGCAGCGTATGCCGACGGGAGGGAGGTGTCTAATACGTATTTTACTTTTTCAGGATAGGTATATTTTTCATTTTGAGGCTCCAGTGCGCATACGCGCAGGGAAAATGAGTTGTTGAATTTATTGTTCAGCGCGTCTATCAGATCCAGCGAATAGGTGGCAATACCACATTCCCGTGGCGGATAAGAGGTGATGAATAGGATTTCGGAAAGGGGGTGGTCATTTTTGTTTTGCATCGCTCTTTAAATTTAGCATTAATTCTTCCAACAATGCCGATAAAGACACAGAGGCACAGGCAATTTGTTCGTCGGCGGCGCCATAATAGATGTACAGGGTGTCGTCGAAAAGTGCAGTTCCGGTAGGAAAGCACACATTGTTGACCTCTCCGGTCAATTCATAGTCGTGTTCCGGAGAAAACAGGGCGTATGGCAAACGCGCAATTTCCCTGGCGGGGTCGTTCAAATCCAGTAGTGCTGCGCAAGCCACATACCGGTAGCCACTGGGCGTGTCGTGTACGCCATGATAAATGAGCAGCCAGCCCGCTTCCGTTTCTACTGGAGGGCAACCGCCTCCGATATAGCTTACTTCGTGCCGGTACCAGGGCTCGAGCAGGATGTGTTCATGAAAATGAAGAAAATAGTCCTCCCAAAATGCGTAACTCAGGTCGTGCAGTTCATCCACTGCCGCGATTTGTATATCGGGTTTTATCCGATGTAGGAAGTATAGTTTACCGTTGATCCGGCGGGGGAAGAAAATGACATTTTTATCCCACACCAATATTTTTTCATCAAACTTATTCAGCAACGAGTCCGGTCCATTATAACGATGGTATTTTTCATTGATGTGTCCCTTGCTTTCGGCCAGGTGCATGAATGCTTCGTAAGAAATCCGGGGGACAATGACACCCTGTTTTTCAAAATGGCGCAAATCTGTCGAGGTTGCCAATGCGCCGAGCGCATTGACCCTGTCGTATCCGGTATAGGTAAGGTAATATAAGTCGTCAATTTTGACGATCCGCGGGTCTTCAACCCCTTGGGATTCGAATGGGAGTTGAGGGAAAAGTACAGGAGTGTCACTCCGCTCTGCTACTTCTGTCGGGCCATTCAACCGGCAGTACCCAATGGTGGAGTAGTTGCCTTTTCGCACCGCGCGGTAAAAGATATGGACGCTTTCGCCTTCTTTTATGGCTGCGGGGTTCAATACCCCTTCATTTTCAAACCCCAGGTTAGTTTTAAGGAGTATAATGCCTTCTTTGGTAACTTTTAGTTTGCGCTGTTTTTGATTAACCAATGGAATAGGTTTAGTAATTGTCCGGAATGCAGGCTATAAGCCCCGCATCGCATTTCCGGCTTATTCCATATCTGCGCCAGGTTTTTACAAATTGGCCTCCTAACTAAACGCCGGGCAGGGCATAATGTTGGCGCCGTGGCCGTTAAACATGCTCCTGCTTTCGGTATTGGTTAAGTTTCATTCCGGCAGGATGTGTTCTGAGGCGAATGGCGTAGTTTTGAAACCTGATTATGATAAGCAAACTTACGCAAATACTTCATTTTCAAAAAAATACCGTGTTGGTATCTGTTTTTCTGACAGGGGCCGCTATGCTCCCCGCCCAATCAGACACCACGCTTCCCATCCTCACCATCCGCGACGCCCGGTTCGACCAGACCGGCTTCTCCGCATGGCGCGGCGATTCGCTGCCCGTCAGCGGGGTGATGAGCCTTTCGGAACGCCTGCTATGGGAAAATCCCCTGTCCGTCCGCGCCAACGGCCCCGGCTTGCTCAGCACCATTTCGGCCCGGGGCGCCGGTCCGTCGCGCACGCCCCTGTTCTGGAACGGCCTGAACCTGCAAAGTCCCCAAAACGGCGTAGTGGATGCCTCGCTGTTTCCGGTGTGGACAGGCGACCGGCTCGAAGTACGCTACGGCGGCCAGAGCGCCGCTCAAAGCAGCGGGGCAATGGGCGGCGCCATATTCGTCGAACCGGAATGGAATATCCACGAAGGTCTTTCCGGGCAGTTGGGTGGTGCTATCGGCAGCTTTGGCAGAAAAGAAGCCATGACCGCCCTGGGCTTTTCAAACAGCGCTTTTTCTTCCCGGATCAGGGTCAACGGACAGGCGGCCGACAACGATTTCCCCTTTAAAAATACCGTACGGATTGGCCAGCCTGAAGTGGAGCAGCAGAACAACCGGATGGAAAAACTGGATATCCAGCAGTTTAACCGTGTGATCATCGGGGACAGGGATGTGGTCAAAACGGCGTTTTGGCGCCTGGATGCATTCCGCGAAATTCCGCCTGCCATGAGCGAGGCGCCGACAGAAACCTGGCAACGCGACCGCGCGACCCGTGCCATTGCCACCTGGGAACACAGTCCCGACGCCCGCTCGCTGTTGCAAAGCCGCGTGGCGTGGGTAGATGAAGCCATCTTTTTTCGTTTTGCGGGTGTCGTCGACTCCAGTCGCGCCCGAACCGCCATGTTCAGTTTGGAATACAGCGCTGTTTCCGGCAAAAGAATTACCTGGAAGGCTGGGGGGACGGTTATCCGGCAATGGGCGCAGGCCGCCGGGTATGGCGACCCGGACCGCTGGTATGCCCAAAACCGCCTGGCGTGCTTCGGTATGTTTGAATACCGCTTGCCTGGGGGCCGGATTACGGCCTTGCTGCGGCAGGAGCGGGCGGAAAAGCAGGCCGCGCCATTCACCTGGTCGCTGGGTGGGCAGGCGGGGTGGGGTGGTGCGGGCGCCTTGCGTTTTCACATCTCCCGCAATTTTAACCTGCCTACCTTCAACGACCGTTTCTGGCTGGCCCTGGGCAATCCCGGACTTCGGCCGGAAAAAGGGTACAGCGGCGATATGGGGTGGGTATATCAAAAAAAGGCGTTTACCCTGGAGGCCACGTTGTTTCACTTGCTACTGGACGACTGGATTCTTTGGGAACCCGGCCCTGACGGGCTGTTTCGACCCGCCAACCTGCGCAAGGTGTGGAGCCGCGGGGTGGAAACAGCGGGCAGTTTGATCTTCGAAATGCGGAAAGTAAACGTGAGGCTGTCGGGGCGATACCAGTACGTTCGGGCGACAAATGTGGCTGTTTACAACGGCAATGAAGCGATCTTGCACAAGCAACTGGTCTATACGCCTTCACATAGCGGAAGCGTGGTGTTGCGCTTGGAAAAAGGCAATGCCTCGCTTGCTTACCTGCATCAGTTGACAGGCGGTCGGTTTGCCACATCCGATAATTCGACGTCGCTGGAGGGGTTCCAGACCGGGACGCTGCTGACAAACTTCCGTCTTCCGCTCGGATCGCGCACATCAATGATTCTTGCTTTGGATGCGCGCCTGGAGAACATCTGGAATGTGCCGTACCAGGTCATCCACGACCGGCCGATGCCGGGCCGCAACTGGCGAATTGGCGCTACCCTGTTTTGGTAATTTTGCTCGTATTGCTCATTGTTTCAGAGATTCCGGCCCGGACTTGAAAAAGTGTTTATTTTTGTTGTAAACCTCTGTTCCAATGACAAAAATATACGCTGTTTTACTGCTTTCCTGCCTGTTTATCGCGCTTCAGGCCCAAACGCCACTCCGCTACTCCCGCGTTGAAATTTCTTTACAGGAAAAAAGCCTTCAGGCGCTTGCCGAACTCGGTATTGATGCCGACCACGGGCTACTGGCTGGAGCGGGTCGTTCCGTCGTGCTTGAACTTTCCGACCTGGAAATCAACCTGGTACAAAAGGCCGGGTTCGATTATAGGGTGCTCATCCCCGATTTGAGCGACACGATCGTAACCTGGGAGAACCGCCCGATATGGTATGTGAAAATATCAGATAACCCGGGGACAGACGAGAATGAACCCGAAATGATGTATACTGCCCTGCACCATGCGCGTGAACCCAACAGCGCCTCCCAAATGATCTACTACATGTGGTACTTGCTGGAAAACTACGCCACCAACCCCGAAATACAGTATATCGTCAATAACTCGGAACTCTTTTTTGTCCCTTGCGTCAATCCGGACGGCTATGTCTACAATGAAACGACCAATCCCGATGGCTTTGGATACTGGCGAAAAAACCGGCGCAACAACGGCGACGGTACTTACGGCGTCGATCTGAACCGCAACTATGGTTATTTTTGGGGACTTAACAACTCAGGCTCTTCTCCTTCAACAAGTTCGGAGACTTACCGTGGCCCCGCGCCATTTTCCGAGCCGGAGACCCGCATGATGCGCGATTTCTGCCTGGCCCACAATTTTCTATTTACCCTGAACTGCCACACTTCCGGCAATCTGTTTATTTACCCCTGGGCATACAGCAACGTGCCGGCTGATTCGGCATTGGTTAAATTTGCCCGCTTGTTCACCCGTGAAAACAACTACAGAACCGGGACCAACCTTGAAACGCTGAATTACTATGTAAACGGCAATTCAGACGACTGGATGCTTGGCGAAGCCGGCATTTTTGCCTTCACACCGGAAGTAGGCACAACAGGCTTCTGGCCCATGCCGAATGAGATCGACGGACTTAACAAGGACAACATGTGGCAAAACCTGAGCTGCGCCCTGAGCATGCTGAAGTTCGGGATTGTGCAGGAGTCCGGCGACAACTTTATCCTCCAGCAGAACGGAACCCTTTCATTCAGCCTGACCCGGTATGGATTTCAAAGCGGCCCGCTCACCGTCCGGCTAAAACCGCTTTCCGGACAAATTGTCTCTCCGCCGGCTTCGCAGGTGTTTGATATTCAGCAATTTGCAACGGTCGATTTGTCGTTCCCCTACAGTATTTCCGCCGATGCGTCGTCGGGCGACGAACTGCTTTTTCAGATCGAACTCGACAATGGCTCCCTCAGCTGGATCGATACCCTGTATAAACGCTACGATATTCTGACTCAAACCAATAACCTGTTTACCGACCAGGCCGACAATACGGATAAATGGTTTGGCGACTGGGGCACAACAGATGAGTCCTATGTATCCGGGCCGTCGTCTTTTACCGATTCCCCCGGAGGTCCATACCTGCCGTTTACCAACTCGATCCTGATCATGGCCGATCCCCTGAACATTCCCGCTGATGCGCAAAATGTTTACATGCAGTTTTTCACGCGGTGGTTTATCGGGCCCAGCCTCGACTATGCCCAGGTTCGGGCGTACGACGACAACGGCGGGAATCAGGCCTTGTGCGGCCGGTATACCAGAAATGGTTCGGGTAACCCTCAACCGGCGGAACCGTTGTATGCGGGCCTGCAAGACGAGTGGGTGGAAGAACGGATGAGCCTGAATGAATTTAAAGGCCAGTCGATTTACATTTCCTTCGAACTGATTTCGAACAGCACTGCGGAATATGACGGATTTTATTTCGACGACCTGAGTATTGTCTACACCGACACCGTCTCCAATACGCAGACGGTCGTTCCGCTCGATCGATTTGTGCTCCGCCAGAATCAACCCAATCCTGCGTCCGGGTTTACAACTGTGGCCTGGGAAAACAGGGGTTCATATTCCGGCGATGCCAGTTTGCTGGTTTTCAACGCATTGGGGGAAATTGTGGCGGAACGGGCCGTTAACCTGAGCATCCAGAACCAGTTACAGATCGAAACACGCGACTGGCCTGCCGGGCTGTACACCTACCTGATCCGGACTGCAAATGAGCAAACACAACCGATGAAAATGTCGGTGATGCACTGATCATTTTAAATCGCCGGTCTCGCGCAGGACGCGCTGCATTTCTTCATACTGGTTGTCCAGCAGGCGTCTGAAATCAAAACGCTCGAATTTGTACTCGAAGCCAAGGAATTTGTTTTCGTAATGGTTTTCCTTGAGCGGGAAGAAACCGAACAGCAGCGCATTCCAGCGAATGCGACCCCTGCCATGCAGTTCGCGCAGGGGCAATTCGAGAAATTCCTCTTTTGGCAAATACTTGTAAATGCCCTTGATATTGCGCAGTATGTCTATCGCGACCTCCCGTTCGGGCCTGCGGTTTTCGTGTTTGAACTCGCTGATTTCCAGGAAATACCGCTCGATCTGATTGGCGTGTCGTCGAATCGCGATGCGCTCGCGTACTTGCAGCAGCCCGTAGCGATCGGGCAGAATTTCATGCAGTTCGCGGATGATTTGCAGTGGATTAAAGTCCTGGGTGAAAGGCGCTTCCATGCCTTCCTTGGTAATATCGATCCAGCAGAACTTCAGCTCCTCTGTCAGTTCCCGGAAGATAAAATCGAGATAGCGTTGGTCGGGGTAGAGCCGGTAATTGCTCATGGCCTCGCGTAACAGGCGCACGGCCTCGGAGCGTTGCGCTTCCTTTCCCGGCTTTATTTTGTTGTAGTTGGCCAGGATATGCTTGTCGAACAGGTTGTCGGCTATGCATTTGCGCAGCAACTCTTCGCTTTCCAGTTGTCCGGGCGCTGCTATGTCGTAGATGGTCTTCAGCGCAGCCCTGGTATCCAGTCCAAGTTCGATGCTGTCCGGGTGGCTCTGGAAATTATCCGGATTGTGCGTAAACCACAGCATAAAACCGCTTCCGCTGAGTTCATGAAGGCATTTATGCAAAAACGTCGCACCGCGTTCCGGGTAGGCTCGGTAAGCAATCACCCAGCGTCGAATACAACTGATCAGTCTGCGGCGGGCTTCCTGCTCGTCCATGCGCCTGAAATCGGTCCATTGCAGGCCATTTTTGACTTCCTCGTAATCGGCCTCTATATCGGCAGTAAAAAGCAGGTAAACACTTTCCTTGATGTTGGGCCGTACCTGCATCCAGCCTGCCTGGCCGGCGTGGTCGCGTATGATCTTCTCCACGATAGCCTGCACATCGAATTCGTACGCAGCGCAGTCCGGATGTGCCGTTACCGCTCCATTTGTGTCGAGGTCGAACCACCGGAGCGGGATTTGCGCCGATTGGTCAGGCGCAACAAGCAGCCCCGGAAGCAGGTATTCGAGTGCCAGGCGATAAAATGACAGATCCCGCCCACGTTGATCCTTGTCGCCGAAAATCTCTGCACCCATCAGGCAAGCATACACGAACCGGATCACAGATTCCCGTTGATCTGTAAATGGCCGGAGGCGTTTTTTGTCCTCCTGAATTTGCTGGTACAAACCCTGCCGTTTTGCCAACAGGCTGAAAAACAGGTCTTCCCGCAACAGCCCGCTTTGTTTGACGATCTTGCCGCTTTCGTTTGCCTCCATGCTTTCCAGCAAATCGAGCAGTTCCTGGATTTCGCCCAGCAGGTCAAAATGCCCGTCGGGCATAAACTGAAAATGCCCCTTCACGACATCCACTCTTTTCAGCCAGTGGCATTTGCCGCCGCCGCAGCTCTCAATTACGGCTGCTTCCAGCAACTCCTCGGAGGGCGATACCAGCCGGCCCACCTTGAGCGTGCTGTCGAGGATGATCCGGAGTGCTTTTCTGCTTTCGGGCACCGAATCGGCGTGTTTCCCGGTATGGCGCACCGCATCGTTGGGGATGCTGTGGTACATCCGGAGTGCGGCATCTGAAAGCGCTTCGGAGGCAATGGCGAGGTTGTGCGGGCCGGTCGAAGAAGTGCATTTGTTTTGCTGTTGATAATCGCGGTAGCGACCGGCAAACAGCAGCACATAGTTGAGCAGGCGTTCGTTGCCGTTGACGGCTTCCTGCAGGATGCGCAACGGCTTTTCCTGCTGGACAAAAGTAATCAGCAGGTATTCGTAGAGTTGTGCCGACTGGGGATCGATCCTGGTGCGCGCGTGG
Organism: Lewinellaceae bacterium; assembly: GCA_016712415.1. Lineage (GTDB taxonomy): Bacteria > Bacteroidota > Bacteroidia > Chitinophagales > Saprospiraceae > M3007. The sequence continues at coordinate 104,665 of JADJRC010000012.1, forward strand.
TCGCAGTGCGCATAGGCGGCGGAGAAGTTGTTGACCGCCAGGGCGTCCTTGGCCAGCAGCAGGCTGCGCCGGAAGTCGCTTTTTTGCTCGAAAGACAGCAACCCGATCTGTTCGAGCGATTCCTGTTCGCGCGGTCCGACGGGCAGGTTGAGCGTTTCGGGGATGGCCACATCGTCGACCGGCACGAAAAACGGCGGGATAGTGCTTGTTTCGCGGCTGCTGGTCACAAAGTGGAAGTAATCGCGGATAAAAACCTGCTTCCAGTTGTGCACGAAGGCATCTTCCTGCAAATGGGTGATAAAGTGTTGCAGGTCAATTTGGGCGGGCGTGGCCTTTTCTTCGAGTTCTGCGAAGGTGATCTTGGAAAGCCGCGTCAGTTCGCGCAGTTGTTTGAACTTTTCCTCCACATCCAGGATCACGCGTTTGGTGGTTACGTTTTCCACCATACGTTTGAGGATCGTCAGCAACGGCGCGTGGTTGATCCGGTCGGTTTGGGCCTGCAACCGTTCGCGTACATCCTCGATGGTCAGGGGCAGGTCGATGCTGAATTCGGGAAGATCGTTGGTGCGGGGCGCCGCTGCGACCATCAATTTGGCCTTGTCGGCAACCCGTTTAAGTTGTCTGTCTCGATAATCCTTGTTGTTCTCAATGGCTTCGCCCGGAGGCAGCGCCGTATCAAAAGCGGCAAGCGAAAAAGGCGTGGCAGACACCCTGGCCTGGGCAGTCAGTATTTGCAGGGAAGGCCGGCTCTTTTGTATTTCGACCGCTGTAGTCACTTCCCAGTGTACATGCTGGCCGATTTCAAAATCCATGGAAAGCACTGCGATAAACAGGTCCGCTTTTTCCAGAAACGCCTTTGCTTGTACGCGATAATCCTCCGGGGGCAGGTCGTCCCGGTTCCAGAACACAACGCTTTTCGGCTGAAAAACAAGGGTGATCTGTTTCTGCAGATCAGCGGCGGCGCCTGAATCAGGTGTGTTAAAGGATAAAAAAATATGAAGAATGCCGGACATGCTGTTGGGTTTCAGGGGCAAATTTTATGAATCCCGGTGAATTATTTTTTAAAAACACCTACCTTTGGCAAAGTAATTGATCTACAGTTTCTTGCAGGGGTAGCTCAGTTGGTAGAGCATCAGCTTCCCAAGCTGAGGGTCGCGAGTTCGAGTCTCGTTTCCTGCTCTTTTCAAAAGCTGTCCGGGATTTCCCGGGCGGCTTTTTTGATGATTCCGTATCTGGCCGGCTTTTTGCAGGTAAGTTTGCGGCACTTTTCCCAGGTTCATCCCTCCTTCCGGTTTTCGCATTTCGGCTGATTTCTATGAAAGAACAAGAAAGTGACCATGGGCTCTTTTACGGTTTAGGCAAAGGTGTATTCCTGGCACTGATACTCTTTGCACTGCCAGGGTTCTTCATCCTGCGCTATTACGACACCATCGAATCGTCGCTTTCCGATATTTCCGAACTGCCCGTATACGACCGTATGCAGGATAACTACATGACCGGCGCAGAGGTCATCGGCGCCTTGTTTGGCAGTAAACTAGCAGATTTTTACCAGGCCGATACCTCCCTGCTCCATTTTCGCGCGCCGGAGCGCCCCCGTCCAAATGCCAAAAATGTATGGTGGGACCGGAATACGCTCGAACGCCAGCCGCAGAAAGACTGTCTGCCGGCAAGCAACAAAGCGTAAGGGCTTATCTCGACTATATTGAGCAGTACCGTGAACTCGCACTGGCTGAAATGCAGCGGACAAAAATACCCGCATCGGTCACCCTGGCCCAGGGGCTATTCGAAGGCAACGCCGGAAGGGGTTATCTGGCCGCACAGGCCAACAACCATTTCGGCATCAAATGCCAGCTGCGACCCGGTTATCGCCGCGACGGGCGTATCAGCGACGACGATTTCGATCACCATTCCCTGGCCATCGGATGTGTACAGCGCACCGACGACTACGTCTGGGACCGGTTCGAGGTGTATCCCTCTGCCCGGGAAAGTTTTCGCCGGCACAGTATGCTGCTCCAGGGCGACCGCTACCGCTGGATGATCCGCACCTACGAGGTAGGCGAAATTTATCCCATATCAAAGCAATTGTACGGACATGATCGCGTCCCGTATTATGCCGCCTGGAGTGTGGGCTTAAAGCAATCCGGCTATGCAACAGCAAAAAACTACGCAGAAAAAATAACCCTGATTATTGAGACATACCAACTCTGGAAGATTGATTATGAACTGGTTATGGAATAATAGGGGTTTCGGGTTACTGGTTTCGGGTTGGCGTTGCCCAAACTTTGGGGCCGAAAAACAACCCGCAACCTGAAACCCGCAACCCCCTCCACCCGTACATCCTTCACTATTAAATATTTATTTCATGAAAAACTTCTTCGAATTCATCGGTTTCGTATCCACTGCCCTTATTTCCGGTTTTCTCGTATTCAGCTATGTCGGCCATAAAAAGAATACCGACAAGCCAATGACGGATGAGTTATTGACCGCTTACAACGTCCAAAAACCGGAATCTGCCCCGGAATTCGCCCCGATCTCTTCATCACGCACGAAAGCTTCCAAGGAAAAACGCCAGACCCGGAAAGGTTCGGTTGCGGATTACACCATTGCCAAAACCGAATCGTCCGCTTCCGCTACGGAGCGCCTGCGCGACCTGTACAACGACGGCGCATTTGTGCGTTCCACGGTCAGCCAGTGGAAAAAAAATGTGGCCGCTGCCAGCGAAACCCACTCCGTAAAACCGCATTTGCTGATGGCAAACGTCATTGTAAAATCCTACCTGGGCAACTACACGGCCGGCGAATTTAACCGCGATGTGTCCGAACATGCGGGCGATATGGCGGTGCCGGCAAGCGCAGCGGTAAAAAGTTACGACTACGCCTGGAGTGTCGGCAAGGTGGCGCAGCAGTTTGATCTCGCCAAATATTTCCCGGCGCCTATGCCTGTCGCTTCGGCCAATGCGACCACATCGTTCAAATCTACCAGCACGGCAAAAAAAGCGGCTGTTGCAAAAGCCAAACCGGCAGCTTCCATGGCGCCTGCCGAAGCGGGATTCCGCGAAATGGTCGCCAAAGAAGAAGGTTTTTCTTCCTGGCAGGGACTTCAGCGCCTGGGTGATATTGACACGAAAAAACGCGCCGAGAAACGCGTGAAGGTACTGATCGGAGCTGCCCGGGTGCGGTAAATCCGTCCGGTATGGAACGTATTGTCTTGTCCAGTTGCTGGGCTTGCCCCCGTATGGTAACCATGCGGCAGGGTGGGCGTTTTGTATTACCTGTGCAAGGAATTGAGCGCTGTCTGAACACTTTATCCGGCTGTTTTTCGTTTATCTCCTGTTTTTGCACCATCCGCCTCCTACCTTTGCGGGCTCAAACAACTGCTTTTACCTATCATTTGACAATGCCAAACATATTGCTCCGCCGCTCTACGGCGCTGATTCTAAGCCTTTTACCTTGTTTTTTTTACACCTTAAACGCCCAAAAAGCCGGACTGGAAGTCACCCGGACCAGCGCCATCAGCCGTGAATTGCCGGTTACGAATGTCGCTGTGGATGTCTCCGGACGCAAATGGGCTGCCAACCGGACAGGCGTTTTCCAGATAAAAGCGGCCGACTTCGCGTCGACGCGCGCGCTTGCGGCAGGTGAAAAGTGCGTCCTGAGCTATCGCGGTGGAAATGCCGACTTTTCGTGGTCCGATGAGGTTTTCAAAAACCTTGTCAAAGCTGAATGTATCATTACGGCAGCCTGGTACGACGAAAAAAATGCCACGCTTTGGATCGGTACCGAAGAATCCGGACTCTTCCAGTTTAAAACAGCGCCCCAATTGCAATTGGTGGAACGCTATACGAGCGCCAATTCAAAACTAAAATCGGACAACGTAACGATCATCTTCCAGGATAAAACCGGTCGTATGTGGGTCGGCACCGACAGGGGCCTTACCTACGGCACGCCCGGACGCTGGAAAGCCGATTTTACCGGCTATGAAGTGCAGCGTATCCGGGAATACGGCAACGTCATTTACGTGCTTGCCGACGGTGAAATATCCCTCGCGCCGAATGGCGACAAATGGTCGGACCTGGGCCTGAACACCAAAAAACTCGAAGGGCAAATCGCCGATTTCGATATCGACAAAAACGGTAAAATGTGGATTGTGACGGGTATGCTCACCCGCTTCGACCTGCTGGCCGATGCGTATGAAACCTTCAGCGGCCCGGAGTACTACACCAGTCAGTATGGCTCCTGCATCGCTATCGACGGCGATGATGCCGTGTGGCTCGGGACAGAAGACAAAGGCCTTTACCTCGTGGACAAGGCTTCCGCCATTACCCTTAATGCCTACGTAGAACAACCCATCAGCTGCAGCGGCGATGGAAAAGACGCCGTGCTAAGGGCTAAAATTACCGGCGGGACACCGCCGTATAACTATGCCTGGACAGGCGGATTGGCGGGAGAAAATCCTAAAAACGTCGCGCCGGGTACCTACACGGTGACTGTTACCGACACCAAAGGCAAATCCAGGGTGGCCGACGTTCCTGTGCCTGATTCCCGGCTCCGGATAAAGGCGCGTCAGCGCAAACCCGTCAGCGCTCCGGGTCAGACCGATGCCGTCGCTGAAGTTGATATTGAAAGTAATGCATCTGGTTTGTCCATTCGCTGGGATAACGGCGAGACGATGGCTGTAGCCTCCAAATTGCCGGCCGGCACGCACAGTGTCACGGTAACCGACCCCAAAGGTTGCAGTTCGGTCGCCACGGTGACTATTGCCGATAAAATATTGCCCCTTGAGGTCGCCGTTTCTGAAAAAAGCGGGATCAGGTGTGCCGGTGAAAAATCTGCCGTGCTGGTTGCACAGGCTACCGGGGGTAAAGCCCATACCAATACAAGTGGAGCAACCCCGTTTTCAGCGGCGAACAACCCGAAAACGTACCCGCAGGCGACTATCAACTGACCGTGACGGATGCTGCGGGCAAAACCAGCGTTGCCGGTATCAGTGTAAAGCAGCCTGAAGTGCTTGCCATGACCGTTCAGGTACAGTCGCCTGCAGGTATCGGCACTGCCGACGGCAAAGCGCTGGCGCAGGCCAAAGGAGGAACGGGCGTCTATCTTTTTAAATGGGACAACGGCGAATCGGCGTTCAGTGCGTCAAAACTTGCTGCAGGACAACGCAGTGTTACTGTCACCGACGCCAATGGCTGTACGGCTACGGCTACCGTCAGTATAACCGAGAATATTTTGCCGCTGGCAGTAAAAATCACCGAAAAATCGACCATAAAATGTTCCGGAGGTAACTCCGGCGCCCTCGACGTAGAAGTCACGGGCGGTAAGGGTCCCTTCCGGTATTCCTGGAGCGATCCGACGCTCAGCGGCGGTCAGCCCGCCGGCCTGAAAGCCGGCAACTACCAGGTGACGGTAACCGATGCCACAGGAACCAGCAGCACGGCTACGATCAGTATGCCACAGCCGCAACCTGTTGCTGTATCGGCACAGGCACAGTCTCCTGCCTCCATCGGCAACAGCGACGGAAAGGCCAGTGCACAGGCCAGCGGGGGCGCCGGCTCTTTTCAGTTCAAATGGGACAATGGCGAAACAACCGCTGCGGCTGCCAAACTGGCTGCCGGACAACACAGCGTAACTGTTACGGACGCCAATGGCTGCACGGCTACGGCTGTTGCAGGCATTACAGAAAATATCCTGCCGCTGGCCGTCAGCATTGTCGAAAAATCGGCAATCAAATGCGCCGGCGCCGGCTCGGGGGCCCTTGAGGTGCAAATTACGGGTGGGAAGGGACCATTCCGCTACGCCTGGAATGACCCGGCCGTCAGCGGCGCTCAGCCTTCCAGCCTGAAGGCCGGCGCGTATCAGGTAACCGTAACAGACGCTACCGGTACCAGCAGCACGGCCACGATCGCTGTAGCACAGCCCCAGCCCATTGTCGTATCGGCACAGGTGCAGTCGCCGGCCTCGACAGGCAACAGCGATGGCCGAGCCAGTGTGCAGGCCGATGGCGGTGCGGGCAACTTTCAGTTTAAATGGGACAACGGCGAGGGTGCAGCCACGGCCTCAAAATTGCCGCCCGGTGCGCACAGCGTAACAGCTACAGACGCCAACGGCTGTACGGCAACCGCGTCAGTTGAAATATCGGAAAACATATTGCCCCTGTCGGTTCGTATCACTGAAAGGGATAAAATCAAATGTGCCGGCGAAAAAACAGCCGCCCTGTCCGTGCAGGTTACGGGTGGCAAGCCGCCCTTCAGGTATTCCTGGGATAACAGCGCACTGCGCGATGATCAGCCATCGGGTTTACCTGCCGGAACGTACCAACTTACCCTTACCGATGCCGTCGGCACCTCCACTACGGCGTCTATCAGTATTGCGCAGCCCGAAATGTTGTCGGTAACAGCCGAAACGGTCGCTCCTGCTTCTACGGGCAAGGCCGACGGCAGGGCAACGGCACAGGCAGTCGGTGGGGGCGGCACATATCAGTACAAATGGGATAATGGCGAAAACCTGGCCGCAGCAGTAAAACTGGCTCCAGGTCAGCGCTCGGTAACCGTTACGGACGCCAATGGATGTACCGCAACTGCCGGTATCGACATATCGGAAAATATTTTGCCGCTGGTCATCAGTGTTTCGGCGCAGTCGCCGATAAAATGTGCAGGCCAGAAAGCCACATTGTCCGTAAAAGTCAGTGGCGGCAAAGGACCTTTCACCTATACCTGGAATAACCCGTCCGTGCAGGGCAACCAGCCGTCCGGTCTGGATGAAGGCGCCTACAGCGTCACGGTTGCAGATGCGACGGGCGCCACCCGGACAGCGGAGATAAACGTAGTTGCACCTCAACCGTTGGTGGTGGAGTTGACGCGCAACATGGGCGCTACCACCGACCGCAGCAACGACGGCAAAGCCCAGGTCGCCGTTACGGGAGGTACCGGCAATTACAACATCGTTTGGGATACCAAACAGACCGGCACTTCGGTGTTGAAATTGCCGATGGGCAAACACAGTGTTACTGTGACTGATGCCAACGGTTGTGTGCAAAATATTGATTTTGAAACGGAGAAACGCATTTTGCCCGAGCTGACAGGTGCGCTCGAAAGCGGCCAGGTTATCCGGATGCGCCTGCTCAATTTTGATTCCGACAGTTACACCCTCCAGGCGGATGCCCTTCCCATGCTGGATGAGTTGTACGATTTTATGATGGAAAACGGTGCGGCCGCAATCGAAATAGGCGGCCATACCAACAACGTTCCTTCCGATGCCTTTGCCGACGAACTTTCTGCCGCGCGCGCCAAAGCGGTGGCCGACTACCTGTTTGCCAAAGGAATCGACCCGAAGCGCGTCGTGTATAAAGGTTATGGCAAACGTTTGCCTTTGGTGCCGAATACCTCGGCAGAGGGACGCAAGACCAACCAGCGGGTGGAGATCAAGATTTTGAAGATCAGGGACTGACCTGCCCCTGCGTGTGCGGCTTGCTGAATACGATCAGATAGTAATTGAAAATCAGCCCTTTATCCAAAAGGATACTGCGTTCGGCAACGAAGCCGTGCGCTTCCAGCATCTGCCTGTACCCGGAAAGGTCGTACTGATGCGGATGCAGGATGTCGGCAGGAATACTCCTGAATATGCTCCTGAGCAAAGAGAAATTGTGGGCGTCGATGGATAAGGCCAGCGTGCCGCCCTGTGCCGTCAGGGTATGGAGTTGCCGGAGACAAAGCGACAGATCGGCCACATGATTCAGGGCATTCAGGCAGAAGACAACATCGTATGGCGCCCTGGAAACAAACGTTTCCAGGGATTGGGCATAAAAGGTCACGCCGGGAAAATCCTTTTTACGGAAATGCGCTAACCGTCGTTCGTACGCATCGAGCAAGGGATCGACGGCATCGACTGTTTGTGCACGCAAAATAGTGAAGATGCCTGCAGGTCCGCATCCTGCATCCAGAACCTTTGATTCCGGAGTGATCCGGATTTCACTTTTTTGCAGCAGATGATGCCAATATTGACGCTTCCAGGCCAGGTATTCGGTTTTGTGCCTTGTGGCGAGGTAACGCCGCCACCAGAGCAATTCGAAAAATTGGGCAATTTTCCAGCGCAACTTCATGCGTCGTGTTTGTTAATATTGATTTAGGCGAAGAATATTTTTCTACCTTCGGTATCCGTAAAATTGCTATTCGGCTTTGATGCCAGGTCAAATTGCTTTGCAAACAATGTTACGCCTTCGTTTTTTCCATTTATTGCTTGGTTTGTCCTGCTATACTTTTAACGTAACGGCACAGAACGACAAACAGGTAATCGGCGATCCGGTTCTTTCCCCGCAAGAAATTCTGGACGGCACCTCTATCATCTACCTCATTCGTTTTCAAAATGTTGGCAATGATACCGTCCAACAGGTTGTGGTACGCGACACGCTGGATCCGCGACTTGATCTGGAGACTTTTGTCACGATCAGCGCCAGCGACGACTTTCAATTGCTTGGAGAAGGCGGCAATTATATTCGCTGGTATTTTGAAGACATACAGTTGCCCGACAGCGCCTCCGGTGGGAACAATTCTATCGGTTATGTTTTGTTTTCCATCAACCCGAGACCGTTTCTTGTTCCCGGCCAGTCAATTCTCAACCATGCCTGTATTTCGTTCGATCAAAGTTCGGTGATTTGTACCAATGATGCGGTGGTATTAATCGACGCAGAGGCGGACACCTATGAACCCGATCAAAAGCCGCAGACCATGCAGGTGGTGCCGAATCCCAATTACGGCCAGTTTGAGGTGCGCCCGGTGGAGCAGCAAGAAATCGGCAACGGCTCAAATGCCCAGTGGTGGATCACCGATATGAATGGCAAAACAATCTGGAACGGTGTTGCCGACAATGCATCGGCGGCCGGTCACATGGTGATGCTGGAGCGGCCTTCGCCCGGCCTTTATTTGCTGTGGATAAAGTCGAAGCAGGGCGTGCAGGTCGAGCGTTTTACGGTTATCCACTAACATACCGACTGAATATGCCGCGATATTGCCTTGCGCTGGACTTAAAACCGACCCTCAACTCATTGCCGCTTATGAAGCCCATCACCGGGCTGTCTGGCCGGAGATACTGGACAGCATCCGGCAATCGGGTATCAGGCAGCTGGAAATTTACCGCATAGAAAACCGCCTGTTTATGATCATTGAAGCAGACGACACTTTTTCCTTCGAACGCAAAGCAGCCCTGGATGCGGTCAACAGCCGGGTCCAGGAATGGGAAACGCTGATGTGGAAGTATCAGCAGGCAATCCCCACGGCGAAACCCGGGGAAAAGTGGATGCTGACGGAGCGGATATTCAGCCTGGACTAACCGCAGTATTCAAGCCACCTTTTTTATGATATGTTCGTACAGGCGCACCGTTTCGGGTGATGGCTTGGACTGGAATTCGTGTTCCATCATCTTGCAACAGAGATTGTACTGGGCTTCCACTTTATGCGCCATTCCCAGGCTGGCGTAGCACTGCATGGCGCGTCGGTGGATGACCTCCATACGTGCATCCCGCGATAGTATTTCGTTGCAAACGGCAATTGCTTTCCAAAAATCTTTTTTGGCGCACAGGTGATCGCTGTACAAGTCGGCCAGTTGTTCGAACACAGCACTCAGGTGTTGGCGTTCTATTTCCACCCAACTGAACATGTCGGCGGGGAAATCATCGAGAAAATTGCCCTTGTAGGTTTTTATGGCCATTTGAAGCAACTCATCGGGCACTTCTCCGCCTCTTCTCAGGTGCTCCTGTATTTTTTGATGCAACTCCTTGAAGGTAGAGGCATCCGAAAGGGGAGGGCGGTCCAGATTCAGCCGGTAGGAGTTCTTTTCAAAGATCAGGAAGTTCCGGTCGATCCCGGTCTGCCTGCTGAATGTTTTGCGGATATGCGTCAGTTCGACGTTCAGGCTTTTGCGCGCAAACTCGGGCATGCTTTCAAATTTGTCCGTCCAGAAGGTTCGGGCCAGGTGGTCGCGCGAGAGCACCCTTGGGTGGTGGTAAGCGAGATATGCAAAGAGATGCTTTGCCTGGTTCGTAAATTCGATTTTCCGGCCGTTCATATGTACCGTAAATGAGCCGAAAAAGGATAGTTCCAGTCCCTTATAGGCATCTTCCGTATCCTGCGCTATCCCCGGCGGATTGGCGAATAACACGTTGGGTGGCATTGCATAGGATAGATGAACACCCGCGGCAACCATACCCGGCGTAACGGCTGCCAGGAGCGCTTTGCCGCCGATTTTTTTCAAACTTCCACTGTTGCCCGCTTTTAGCCTGAACCCCGGAAGGTATGCCTCATAACAGGCCAGAATTTCGTCGTCGCCGGCAGGGAGTTCCAGCACATCTTCGGCGCCCGACTTCAGAAGCAACCGTGTGGTGGAGCCGGAATAATCAGTCGTCAATACGACAACCGGCATATCGGGGTTTTTGCGCTTCCAGTTGCGCAGGGCAGCCAGACCGTTGGTATCGGGCGGCATATGGAGCACGAATACCATTCCCACGTCCCGGAGACGAGAGGGCGTCAGCGTTTGTACAGATTCCTGGAGTTGTTCTACCTGCAATAAATGGCCACCTGTAGCGCGAAGTCGCTGAAGGAGGGAGGAATGATTACCGCAGAGCAATATTTTTGGTTGATAGGCCATAATGCTACGGACGAGGTTTGGTTAAAATAGAGGTTAGCCTTCGGTCGGTGCAACTCGAAAGAATTGTTCTTGAAGCATGTTAAATGCTACTCGTCTGCAGGAAAGCGAATCTGGTAGGCTGGTACAGGTCTAGGACCCGGAGGGTATCTGTTTTCTGATTTGGATTATGAGGCCTGCTAAATTCATTTTCTTTTATGCGATTAATGCAACCATTCGGGGTGACAAGTTAACATACAAATATATGTTATTATCGATTAAAGTGTGAACAGGATTAACACATATTATTAAAAAAAACGAAACAACCTGGTGAGGCGGTTGTTAAAATATGTTTGATTATGCTTTTCGGTGTAATTATTGCTATCATGCACCGTTTAACAGCTTCTCACAGCCCGAATACTTGAAAACAGCGCTCCAAAGCCATTATTTTTTCATCATAGCGCTACTTAACGATGGGCGAATTTAAATTTCAGGGCCTTCCTTCAGATGTACACCACTGTACCAGCCACCGCGACGGTGAATGGATCACGTGGCGATGCCCTCTTTGCAATGGTTATGAACGCCGCCTCAATTGGAAAACCGGAAAAATGCAGGTAACCCGAAACGGGTCGACTGCCCAGCACACCGGTTTTAGCAATCGCGAGCAGAATCTGGAGGCCTTGCAACAATTAAACGGGCGTCATAACTGATCAGGATTTATGTCGCAAAGTCTCTCGCAGCTGTTGTAGCAGCCGGGATGAGGATTGTTCTTCAGCGGTTTCCTGTTTAACCATTGCGGTTTCCTGTCTTGATTTTTGCCCGGTCCAGCCGGGCATATTGGCTGTTTTTCTCTGCACCTGAGTCGCGGATTGTGGGCTAGCGGGCCGGAGGAAAGATTTGCCTTTGTTTTTCGATAACGGGGACTGCGCTTCAGGTATACTCCCTTTCAGGGTTTCGCCGGTGTATTGTTTCTTGAGGCGCTGCAATAGTGCGGATTTGGAATCGGTGGCTTCTTCCGGTGGGACAAGCCTGACTTTGTGTTCCTTTTCGGCAACGTTGTCCCGGGTTTGAGGTGTGGAAGGCACAACCTCTGGTGGTGGTGGCGTGTCCTTTGTCGCCTCCGATGCCTGGTCTGCCGGCAATGCCGTTGCTTTCGCTGTTTCTGCGGGTCTGCCCTTTTTATTCGGACTTGTTTCTTCCTGTAAATAACGGCCGATAAATCCACTGATGGACTCGCTGCCCTCCCCTTCAAAGGATTTGTTTTGGCGGGAGGGAAGGTGTTCGATAATTCCTTTCAAGGGGCTCTCTTCCGAGGTGCGGTAATAGTCGATCCGGAAAGATATCTTACTGGCAGACAGCGCCTCGTCGGTGAGCTCATGCCGGGGGTCTTCGACTTTTTTGCGGCAATCTTTGAGATCGCCTTCCAGCACCTTGATTTTTTCCGAAAGTCGCTCTTCCTGCTCGATCGCACGGTCGAGCAATTTAAGGATTTGCTCTTTGGTCCGCTTATCCCTTGTTTCGATGTTACGTTTATTTTTTGCTGACATGGTCCTTGGTATTTGAAGGTAAAGGATTGAAAAAGCCGCCCTCCCGGGAAGGGCAGGACGGCTTTTCCGTTCAGGTACAACTAACCGTTCGTCGGTTTTAGTGCTCCTGGTAGAAGTTGATCTTGCCGAATTCGGCAAAGGCAGCCAGGAAGCAAGGCGTGTCGTCTCCTGCCGGGTGCAGCAGGCGCAGTACGGCGACCACGTCGTAAACGCCTTCCGGGATCGTGTTGGGCGGGATAGACACCGTCGTGGAGGTCGGGGCGCCGACGCCGGGGTACGAAACCTCGTCCGGTGCTACAAGGTCGCCACTGCCGTAGTTCAACGTAGCAATGCCGTTTGCGCCAAGATCAAAGTCAAGCGGGCCGTACCTTTCCATGAACACTTCGATTCTCCACCGGAAATTGGGGTTGAATGCGTGGGCAAACATCCCTTTTACGGTCCACTCGAATACGAAATCCACACGCTGGTCGGTCTGGATGAGTCTTTTTTCGAGTACGTTACCCAGGGTAAAGCCGCCGCCGGAACCGAATTCAATCAGGTTTCCAGCTTTTCCTACACCTTTGAGATCAAAAATGCCGTCAAGGGTCAATTCAGAAATGAGATTAGGCATGGTATGTAAGTTTTGTTAGGAAGCACTCGGTCGGTATCAAGTTCAACTGAGGCGTTCTTTTCCCCGATACCGATGGGCACTCACCCGGTTTTTTGCTGTAGAACCTTTTTCGTGCTGAACTTGATACAAAGTAACAGGGGGGTAGATTAAACCCCGGTAAACGATCAATCATCTGATAATTAAAATGCAACTAAAATCCGGGAAAAGTGCCGGACAGGGCATATTTACACGTGTATTGACCAAAAAACACTGTAAAATTTTCCTCCAACAAGCCCTTTTCTATCTTTGCCGCCTGAAACTTCAACCGCTCTCAACACATGACAAATATTCTTGCCGGTAAAAAAGGAATCATCTTCGGAGCACTCGACAGCCAGAGCATTGCCTGGAAGGTCGCAGAACGCTGCGTGGAAGAAGGCGCACAGATCGTGCTGACCAATGCACCCGTCGCCATGCGCATGGGCGAGATCAATACCCTGGCGGAAAAATGCAAGGCGCCGGTAATTCCGGCTGACGCCACTTCCCTGGAAGACATGGAAAACCTGTTCCGGAAAAGTATGGAGCACTTTGGCGGGAAAGTCGACTTTGTCCTCCACTCCATCGGTATGTCCGTCAATGTCCGGAAAGGCAAGTCCTATACCGACCTGAACTACGACTGGATGCAAAAAACATTCGATGTGAGCGCCATCTCCTTCCACAAGATGATGCAAACCATGTGGAAACTCGACGCGATCAACGATTGGGGCAGCATCGTGGCGCTGAGTTACATCGCTGCCCAACGGGTATTTCCCGATTATTCCGAAATGGCTGAATCAAAGGCGCTGCTTGAATCTTTTGCCCGCAGTTTCGGCTACCACTTCGGAACGGCCAAAAAAGTGCGTGTCAACAGCATCTCCCAGTCGCCTACCATGACTACCGCAGGCCAGGGGGTAAAAGGGTTCCACGAATTTTTTAATTATGCCGACAAGATGTCGCCGCTTGGCAACGCGCCGGCAGAGGATTGCGCCAACTACTGTGTGGCCTTGTTCAGCGACATGACCCGTTTTGTAACGATGCAAAACCTGTTTCACGACGGCGGGTTCTCGACAATGGGTATGAACCCTGCGTTGGTGAAGTAGGGGGTGGGGGGTATGGCCGGCTGAAGCCGGCGGTACCCACGGTACCTGGCCCGGTACCGCCGGCTTCAGCCGGCGCATACCCCGACAGTAACAGTATTTGAGGAGGACGGGCAACGCGATGTTCGCCTGGAGCGTTTTTGAATAAATTCATCCTGTTTTGGCAAACAACGACAAGCATCATGCGCGATCCGGATTTCCGGGGTCTTTCCGGCTCCGGAAATCCTGCTTTTTGCCCCGATCCCGGCGCTGGCGGCTCATGCCTGGGCTGCTGTTGATCGTCTGCGGCTTCCTTACCCACGATGTGCATGCCCAGTTGCCCGTTGCTGCCAGCAGCACCAGCCAGGTGATCGAGCAGGACTCCATGCCACTGTTGTTCACTTTTGCGCTGATGCCCGAGCGGGCATTTCCGGGCGACGATACCTTGCCCGACCGCAATTTTCGCATGTACGACCCGGTACGAAGGCAGCAGATCGATTGGGGGCATTTGGGCAACCTCGGCTCTGCGGCGCGCCCCCTGCTGTTTGAAACGCGACACCGCCGGGGTTTCGATACGGGGGTACACGCTTTTGATTTGTACAACCTGCAACCGGACGACCTGCAGTTTTACAGAAACCGGCGGTCGTTTAGTGAGGTGTTTTTTTCCCAGGGGCGCACCCAGTTCGACGGGATGCTCAATGCGCGCTTCGCACGCACCTTTGAAGGCGGCGCCAATTTTTCGCTCGATTACCGGTCCATCAATAACCTCGGGGCGTACCGGTACCAGCGCGACAAACACAATGCCCTGACATTTGGCGTCTGGCTGCCTGTCGGTACCCGTTACGACGGCTTCCTCATCTTTGCCAAAAATGTAAACCGGCAGCAGGAGAACGGCGGTATCGAGACCGATACTATTTTTGGCAAGGAGTCCTTCTCCGGCCCCATCAGCGCCCCGATCCGGTTGCCCGACCAGCAGGCCCTGACCCGTTTGGCCGACCAGACCCTGCAACTCACGCAGCACCTTAAATTTACAGGCGGCAGCGAACAAGGCAAGCGAGCCCTGCGCGCTACCCACAGCATCGCGTGGACCAAACAGGATTTTAAGTTTGCCGATGCCGGGCTGAAAGCCGACTCTCTTTTCTTCGATACTTTTCTGGTCGACCTGCGTGGTATCCGGCATTTTACCTCCCTGAACAGGATTGAAAACGCCTTTACCATCAGCACCTTTAAGGCAAAAACCAGGGGACGACCTTCGGATATACTCGCCGTGGGTCTGACGCATGCGTTCTTCGACCTGAACCAGGAGCCGCGGGATTCTGCGTTTTCCAACCTTTTTCTCACGGGAAATATCGGTATCACACCTTCAGACCGGTTTGCCTTTGTAGCGCAGGGCGAATTGGGGGTACTTGCCAATTTTGGAGAATACCACCTGAACGCCGAACTGGCATTGGGCTTTGGAAAGGTCGGACGCCTCCGCCTCGGTGTGCTGAGCCAGCGATACCCACCTTCCCTGCTCCACTACCGCTTGTTTGTCAGCAAGCGACTGATCTGGAGCAACGACTTTGAAAAACCGGTGGAAAACACACTTTTTGCAACATACGCACTTCCACTCGCCGGCCTCGAACTGACGGCCCGAACCCATCTGCTCAATAATTACCTGTATTTCAATCAGAAAGGTGTTGCCGTACAAACAGGCGCCTCCGTACAGGTTGCGCAGTTCATCATTTCGGAAAATATCAGGCTCGGCCACCTGCACTTCGACAATACGGTGGCCCTCCAGCAATCCAACCGCTCCGATGTGTTGCGACTGCCGCGCTGGTTCACCAAAAACAGCCTCTACTTTTCCGGCCTGTTGTTCAAAAAACGCCTGCTGATCGATGCCGGTGTTGATTTTAGGATGAACGGCGAATTTCGCCCCGACGGATATCAACCGGTCTCCTGGCAATTCCACCTGCAGGATTCCTTCACGCAGAAGCCATACCCCTGGATAGACCTGTTTGCGGCATTCAAGGTCCAGTCATTCCGGTTTTTTATTCGTTACGAAAACCTGTCCACCATGTGGGACAATACCAAGGTGGTTTACCAGACGGCGCGGTATCCGCAGCCCTTCGGCGCAATCCGCTTCGGGATATCCTGGCGCTTTATGGACAGCAACAAGGAGGCGCCGGGACAGACTCCGTCTGCGCCACCGGCTGGTGTCGGTTCCGGCGGACCGCCATCGGGTACCCTCAGACAGTGAGATTTCTTTTTGCTTCGTCGACGTAGCGCCCCTGCTTTGCGGTGGGCAAGGAAGTGACAGCAATGCAATATCTTGGAAACCGTTTCGCCAGGGGTTTCTTAAACATTTTGATTTTTTTAACCTTTTTGCAGGCAACTTGTAGGCCGGGTGCTATGTCTGCAATAGACATTATTTTCTACCAAACCAATCCATGACTTTCTGCCTAATTTATGAAACGACCAACTTTACTCTTTGCCCTGCTATTTTCCGCGTTCACTCTTTTTTCGCAGGCTACCATTTCCGGTAAAATAACCGATGATAAAAACCAGCCGCTTGCTTATGCCAGCATTGCGCTGGTGGGGGCTCAGGACTCCCAGATGATCAAAGGGGCCCTGACCGATGCTTCCGGGACATTCTCCATTGCCGGTGCGCGCCCCGGAACGTACCGGATACTGGCAACACTGATCGGCTTTGAAAACCAGTTTACGGATGTTTTCACGATCCAGCCTGACAGCAGGAATGTCAGTGTCGACATTACCCTCCGGGTGGCAGAAAATATGCTGGGTGAAGCGCTTGTCGTGGCCAAACGCCCGCTTTTCGAGCAAAAGGCCGATCGCCTGATCATGAATGTATCGGATAGCCCGGTGGCCAGCGGCGGATCTGCCCTGGAGATGCTGCAAAAGATACCCGGTGTGCTTATCGTCCAGGACCGGGTGACACTGGCAGGCAGCAACAGCGTACAGATTTGGATAGACGGCAAACCTTCGCAGTATGCGGATATGAACGCCGTATTGCGCGACATGCCGGGCGACCAGATCGACCGCATCGAACTGATTACCCAGCCGGGCGCCAAATACGACGCTGCCGGCGGTTCGATCATCAATATTATTCTGAAACGCAATGCCAACCTCGGCTTCACGGGGACGGCTGCCCTGACTGCCGGCGGGAGCGTGTACGACCAGACGGAAGCAGGTACGGATGACCGGTTTTACCACCGCCTGAACCCTTCCGTTTCGCTCAACTACCGCAAAGACCGGTGGAACCTGTTCGGTTCGTACAGTTTTTTGAACCGCACATCGTTTTCCGTGATCAATGTGGAGCGTTTTATCGGGGCGGAGACGTACATCCAGCGCAACTATAACCCTTCCGATTGGAATATCCACAACTATCGCTTCGGCGCCGATTTTTTTGCTACTTCCAAAACGACGGTGGGTGTACTGCTGCGGGGCTTCAACCGCAGCGGCGAGAGCAGGGCCCTCAATGTAACCGATGTTTTTGACCAGACACAAACCCAGCAAATCGGTTCTTTTACCACGCAAAACACCACGCAATCCGACCGCTCGAATCTTCTGGGCAATGTTAACCTGAAACACGAGTTCAACGCCACGACAGGCCACACCCTTAATGTTGACTTTGACTACAGCGAGTACGATATCAGCAATATCAGTTACCTCAATATTTTCCAGAATGAACCCAACAGTCCGGAGTCGCGGTCGGAACAAAATCTGCGGCAGCCCATTAATATTTACGTGGGACAGGTGGATTATACGCTTCCGCTGGATTCGACTTTTAAAATTGAAACGGGCGCCAAGGCGAGTTTTGCCACTATCGACAACGACCTGAATTTTCTTCGGGGCGGCACGGTCGACCCGCTGCAGTCCAACGACTTTCTGTACAAGGAAAACATTAACGCGGGTTATATCAACCTGTCGAAAAAACTGACGCGTTTCGATCTTATCGCCGGCCTGCGTGCCGAACAGACTATCGTTACAGGTGAAACCGGCAGCGACCGCGTGCTCGACCGCAACTACCTGCAATGGTTTCCGAGCGCCAGCGCCCTGTACCATGTAGACAAACACTTCGCCCTGCAATCGTCGTACAGCCGTCGGGTGAACCGTCCGGGCTTCCAACAGCAAAATCCGTTTGCATTTTTTATCGATTCGCTTACCTACCAGCAGGGCAACCCGCAGTTGCGTCCGGAAATTGGCAATAATATGCAACTGGCGTTTACGTACGACAACCAGCCGTTTATTCGTATTTCATACGGCAAGACTTCAGATGTAATTATTGAAAATGCGCCGCGGCTGGAGGGCACGCGCACCTTCACCACATCGGCCAACCTGGCGCAGTACGAACGCTGGGCCTTCGAACTGAACTTCCCGCTGAAATATAAAAATATCATCGACGGCTTCGGCGGCAACCAGTTTATCCTCAACTCCTATGATGCGGAGTATCTGGATACCCGTTATACACGCAAAAAATGGAACTGGCTGGCTTACTGGCAAGTCAACGTCAGCCTGCCGGCGGACTTTAAACTCGAACTCGGCGGTTGGTATATGACCAAATTCCTGGAAGAGTTCTTTGATATTCGTTCGATGGGCGGCCTTAATTTCGGTGTTTCCAAGACGTTTTGGGACAAACGGGGGAGGGTCTCGCTATCGTTCAACGATATCCTGTACACCCAGAACTCGAATGTTCGGGTGGATTATTCTGATATAGTGGTCAACTTTTTCCAGCGCAACGACTCCCGCAATGCACGCCTCACGTTCAGTTACCGTTTCGGGAATACCGAACTCAAAGGCGCTCGTCGCCGTTCGACCGGTTCGGATGACGAAACCTCGCGTGTGAAGGTGGAATAGGTCACTGCTCTTTCAGAATCGCTTCCACATCTGCAAGCAGTTTCTTGCCTTCCGGCGAAAATTTTGCCGTGTAGGTCGGACTGCTTTTGCCGATCATGACAAAGGAAAAATTATCGGCCAGCACTTCGTCGGGGTGGATGATGTAGCCGGTGTTGTCCTTGATCTGGCGGAAAAAATCGGGCAACTCGTCCAGTTTGAGCGTGCTGCTGTAGCCGTCGTCTTTGGTAATGACCTCCCAGGCGCCTTCGCCTGAAGGTTTAATCTGGAAAAGGTTGAACTCCAGGTAGCCGAAGAACTCGCTTTGGCCTGCCTTGGCTCCAACATTATTGGAATAGATAATCGGAACGGCCTCGATTTGGGTGTTGTCAGCCGTGGTCAGGGTGATTTTTTGTCCGAAATCCACACCATCGGGATTGTACAGCACGCGGGAAGAAAGTCCACCCGGAATAAGCAGTTTCTCCAGCCCGATATGCTGAAAGCCGATAAGGCTGTACAGTTTAGCGCTTTTGGCGGGGTTCAGTCGGGAGTACACGTGAAACAGTTCGTGGTACATCGTGGAGGTGAAAGGATTCGTCTTGCGCGCTTCCAGTTCGTTTGCCGGGATGATAATACAGTTGTCGCGGGTATACCATACGCCGTCGCCATAGTGCCGGCCTTTTGTTTTGATCAGGATAAGCGTATCCGGAAAAATACCGGGGCTGACGCTGCTGGCGGTTTTGAAAACTTTCTTCATCACAGATTCCGTAAATTCCGCATCTGCAGCCGAGAAGTCTTCCACATCGCTTTTCAGGAACCCGATATAGCCCGGCAACATGGTTTCGCGCGTCTGACCGGTTTCCAGCGGTTGTTTCATCTGAATCGACATTTCGGATGCCGTCACGAGGTTGAAATAGTTGTCGTGCCGGTCGGTGGTGATTACCGGTCCCGCAGCAGCGCTGTCGAGCAGGATAACCACATGGCCTTCATCAAGGCGCAAGGTGCGGGTGTGGGATTGCGCGTTGCAGCTGATGGATAAAGCGAAAAAGCAAAAAGCAAAGAAGTGTTTCACAAAAACAGCGTTTGACAGATCAAAAAATGGTATCAGTTCGAATGTTCGTACTCCCGCGCCAAAGGTGAAAAAACCATCCGGAAAATGGTGCCGCCCCCTTCCGGGCTTTCGACGGAAAGCCCGATCCGGTGCAGGTTCAGGATACTTTGTACCAGTGAAAGTCCGATTCCGGTGCCTTTTACCTGGCGGTGCCGCGAACTGCGGAAAAACGGCTCGAAGATAAGGGGTATTTCTTCAGCCGGTATACCCGGTCCGTTATCACATATCTCAATTTCGTGCGCGCCGCCGGCGCGAAAATACGCGCGGACGCGAACGCTCTGATCGGGCGAATACTTGCAGGCATTGTCCATCAGGTTGAGGATCGCCGTGCGGAGCAGTGCTTCATTTGCGCGGATAAGCAGGTCTTGCTCCCGTTCGGGCATTTCGCCGAATTCAAGTGCTGCCTTGTATTCCGGATTGCGTTTGCGGAGCAATTCTTTGGCCTGCCACAGCAGTTCATCGAGCCGTACATCGCCGAGCGGTATGGCCGCCGGGTCGTTGTAGATACGCGCCAGTTGGTGCAGTTTTTCCTCCACTTCCGTCAGCGCGTTCACGTCGTCGAGCACGCTTTGCAGGGCAGACTGGTAGGCGCCCGTATCGCGTTCACGGGAAAGGGTTACATCGAGCTGGGTCCGGATTGCCTGTAGCGGGTTTTTGAGTTCGTGCGATACATTGGACAGGAACATACGCTGCACCTGGAAAGCCTGTTGTACGCGGTCGAGCATGCGGTTGAAGGTTTCGGCCAGCCGGTTGAGCTCGTCGCGGTTGGGACTGGTAATCAGGCGTCGGCTCAGGTCGGAAGGCTGGATATGGTCTACCTCATTCATGATACGAGATACCGGAGCGAGCGCCTGTCCGGCAAAGTACCAGCCGGAAGCCGTGATCATGCCCATACCCACAATAAAACTGATAATCAGTATGTTGCGAAGTTGAATCAATTCGGTTGGGTCGCAGAAGCCCTCCACGACCACGACATACGGGCGACCTTCCGGGTTGCTGACCACCCTCCCAAGGGCGTGCAGGTTGTAATGCCGGAAGCGGTACTCGCGTTGGGTGTAGATGGTCTGCAACTCCTTAAATGATACGGGGGGCGCGTCGGTATGAACGGAAAAGACACGTTCGTAGGCGTCGTCAAAAACACTGATATTATCCCGGTAGGGGAGGGTGTCGTTTTCCGGCGAATTCCACAATCCGGTCATGGGCCTGAACAGGTTGGGGTCGCGCAGGGCTGTCCGGGCGGTCATTTCCGCCTTGGAATCGAGCCCCTGAAAAAAGGATTCCTCCATATTTTTCTTGAACAGCAGATACACGACAACCAATACCCCGGCGAGAATGCTCGCGGCGATAAGCAGGAAAAGCAATGTCAGTCGGGCGCGTATTTGCATTTCGGGTAACCTGGACAGGATTATTAACGTCCCCGGAGCAATTCTACAACCCTGGCCACACCGGTGGACGCCGGTTCCGCGATAACCGTCAGGTTGGGCATGCGCGAGAGTTCGTGATTGATCTGGGGACGCGGGTCGACGTAATAGAATGGAATATTGGCGTTGGCATAGATCATCAGGCTGGCAGCAGGGTAGACCTGCAAAGAGGTGCCTACAATGATAAAGATATCGGCCTGCGCGGCGAGTTGTGCCGCCGGCTCCAGCATCGGTACCGCTTCGCCAAACCACACGATATGTGGCCGGAGCTGGAAGCCTTTCTCGCATTTGTCGCCCATGCAAATATCGCCTTCACAAGGATATACCAGGTCGGGATAACGCGCCGAACGCGATTTGCGCAGTTCGCCGTGCAGGTGCAGGATGCGTGTGTTTCCCGCGCGTTCGTGCAGGTCGTCGACATTTTGGGTCACAATATCCACTTCAAAATCTTTCTCGAGACCGGCAAGGGCGCGATGGCCGGCATTGGGCTCGACTTCAAAGAGTTGTGCGCGGCGCTGGTTGTAGAATTCCAGCACAAGTTCCGGATTGCGCTGCCAGCCTTCAGGCGTGGCCACGTCTTCAATACGGTGGTTTTCCCACAATCCATCGCTGTCGCGAAATGTCCGGATACCGCTTTCTGCCGATATGCCGGCGCCGGTGAGGACGACGATTTTTTTCATGAATAAACCATTTTATCACCACACAGGCTGCAAGGATTGTTCGATTTTAAGCATTACCCGTTTTTGCCAGTTTGCTGTTTGCATACCCATATCCGAAATAGATGACCAGCCCGATGAGCAGCCAGATAAAAAAGCCGAACCAGCTTTTCGCCGGTATCTGTGCCATCATGTAAAAGCAGAATACCAGGCCCAGTACCGGTATCAGGGACAGGTTGTGCCGGAAACTCAAAACAACCAGCCACAGGCAGGTAAAGATAAACAGCCACATGGGTATTTTATGCTGGAACAGGTCCCAGCCCGAGGCGTATTTTTCCTCCTCCGGGATGGGCATATTTTCAATTGCCGTTTCATAGGCCTCTGGGTTCATGGCATTGAGGTATTGGGCCAGGTCGCCGCCCGCTGCGGCAAAACCGGCGCTGTCCTGCTCTGCAAAATAGGTTTTTACCCCCGATATCTCGCTTTCCGAGAGCCGGCTGAACATGGTTTCGGCATCGTACATCTCCCGGGCATTGGTGATCCAGTCCGTTGTATCCTTTTGGTACTGCATCGACAGGAACAAGGCCATACCGGCCAGCATGGCGGGGTAAACCCATTTGGCATTCAGGTAGGGGGTGCGGAATTTTCCGCGCGGCGAACCGGGTGTCATTTGCAGTTTCAGCACCCCGGCGCACACCAGTACGAAGGCAAACAGCGTACCCATACTGCATAGGTCAAGCACAGTATCGCTGGGAATAAACAACATGGGCACCACTACGAACAACCCGGTGATCACTGTCGAAAACGCCGGGGTGCGGAAGGTGGGGTGTATCTTTGAAAAACGCCTGGGCAGCAGTCCGTCGCGACTCATGGTCATCCAGATACGCGGCTGGCCGAGTTGGAATACAAGAAAAACCCCTGCCATCGCAACCACGGCGCTTACGGCGATAATACCCGAAAACCATTTCAGGTTGATCTTTGAAAAAACATAGGCAAGGGGGTCGTTGACATCCAGTTCCTTGTAGTTTACCATGCCGGTCAGCACCAGTGCTATGATGATGTAAAGCACCGTGCAAAGCACAATGGAATACACCATCGCCCGGGGCAGGTCGCGCTGCGGATTCTTGCATTCTTCAGCCGTGGTAGACAGCGCATCGAAGCCGATGTAGGCAAAAAATACGGACGATACCCCGGCCATCACCCCGCCGAAGCCGTTGGGGGTAAAGGGGTGCCAGTTTGTCGTATCCACATAAAATGCGCCTACGATAATGACCAGCAGTACGACCACCAGTTTTAACACCACCATGGCATTGGCGGTGGTTTTGGATTCTTTTATCCCCACATAAACGAGTGCCGTGATCAGGATAGACATGATGATGGCAGGCAGGTCGAGAATGGCGCGCAGGCCGCCGATATTCGGGGCGTTCGCCCAGGCATCATAGGCTTCCCGCTGCGCATCGGTAAAACTGGCTATTGGGGTGCCTGCTTTCAGCAACCCGTTGGCCACCTCGAAGCCGTCGCGCGCCGATACATAGTCGATGGTTGCCCAGGACGGGATATGCCAGCCTGCGCTGGCGCAAAGACCGGTAAAGTAACCGGACCAGGATACGGCCACCGTGATGTTGCCCACAGCGTATTCCATGATGAGCGCCCAGCCGATAATCCAGGCTACAAGTTCGCCGAAGGCCACGTAGGAGTATGTATAGGCGCTGCCCGACACGGGTATCAGCGAGGCAAATTCCGCATAGGCAAAGGCGGCAAAACCGCAAGCCAGGGCTGTGAAAATGAACAGAAACACTACCGCCGGACCGCCATTGAAACTGGCTGAACCAATGGTGCTGAAAATACCCGCACCAATAATAGCCGCTATACCGAGCGCTGTCAGATCGACAACACCGAGACTTTTTTGCAGACCACCGCCGTGTTCAGATTCCCTGTCAGCGGATGCGATTGCATCGTCAACATTTTTTTTGCGAAACAGATTGTCGAGAAAAGCCATACTGGAAACTCTGGTTTTAATGTTTTCAGCGTCCAAAGTAGGGCTTTCCCGGAATTTCAAGGTTTAATTGCTTTCAGGGAATAAACCATCGGAATAATTCCTTCCAGCCCGCGGATACGATAATTACCGTCTTCTCCTTTTACCGTATTGCTGAAACAATCAAAAGGAGAGAAGGGGTATTCGTTCAGAAATTCGATACGCATTCCCCGTCTGGCCAGGCTGTTTATTACCTCCGAAAGGCTGTGGTTCCAGCCGTAGTCCTTATAACTGATGTCGGCATAACGATCGGCATAACTCCCGGTATTCTCGGTCTCAATGACGCCGGAGTTGTGATAAGGGTATTTGAAGGCAGCCATTTCCTCGTCGAACATCCAGACGACAGGGTGAAAATCCGCGATGTAAAAAAAGCCGCCGGGACGCAGGAAATGGTCGATTACTCCTGCCCACCGGTCCAGATCAGGCAGCCAGCCGATGGTGCCGTACGAGGTAAATACAATATCGAAACGGTCATCCAGGTTTTCCGGAAGTTCATACACATTGCAGCAAACGAACTGCGCCGGGATATCCAGTTCGCCGGCGAGTTGCCTGGCGTAATCGATGGCTTTGTCGGACAGGTCGCAACCGGTCACTTCCGCGCCCAACCGCGCCCACGACATCGTATCCTGCCCGAAATGACACTGGAGGTGCAACATTTTTTTGCCCTTAACCTCATTGCCCAGTTCCTTCAATTCAATGGCTGTCAGGCTGTTGCCGCCTTTCTTCCACTGTTCAACATCATAAAATGCCGATGTTTTGTGTATTTCCGTCCGCAAATTCCAGGCCTGGCGGTTGGAATCAAAATATTGATCATGGTCCTGCATAGTATTGTCGTTATTGTCATTCGTTGTCATCATATTCATCATTCATCATTCCTCATTCATCATTCCTCATTTACTGCACTTCCTCCCTTCCTAAATAACCGGCCTTCGCCTGCCAGACCGGATCGTTGTTGAGCAGTCGTTTGTGGATAGCGGTTTCGTAGCCGTTCAGGTATTCATAGTCTTCCGCTCTCACCTTCACTTTCCCGCCAAAGTCATAGTTCTTTAAGGGTTGGAACTGCGCACCCAGGTTATCCGGCACGTCGGGGAGCCTGTATGATACGATTCCGATGGCAGGCGGCATAAAAACCTCCCAGGTAATGCCAAGCGTTCCCGGGTGGCTGCGGGTGAATGCCAGCACATCGAACGACCCGATGCATTGGGTGGCCACCAGACGGTTGTCGGCCAGCACGGTAGGTTGCAGGTCGAAAGCGGGGACGGGCAGGGTTGCCGGAATAGCCGGGTACAGGCGATCGAAGCTATAGGCGTAACTGCCTGGTGTGGGATCGGCGCCGCTCAGCCTTACCCGGAAGCCATTGTAGGGTTTCGGGGCCGGGTCGAATACGTCGTTCGATATGGGTTCAAAGATGTCCAGGGTGCTGTAAACGGGGATTGCGCCGCCGGGTACGGGCAATTGGTCGCCCATAGCCAGGTATTTGGCGCCTGCCGTATCGACGATGCCTTCGACGCTGAAATCCCAGGCTGCTGTGAAGGGCAGGGTTATTTTCTTGGGCGTGGCAAAAATAGGCAGCATCAGGCCGGCGTCGAGGGTGGCATCGAGGGTCGGGCCGTCGATATTGCCGAACAGGATAAATCGCCACATGGATTGCCCGTTTATCTTGACCCGCAACCACAATTTTCCTGTGTGGTATACCCGGTACTGACCGTTAAAATTGTTGGAAGGCGCCGGTCTGACGAAGGTGATCCCGTCGGGCACAACGACGGAGTCGACAGACGTGACGTTGGTGAAAGTCAGGTTGAGGTCGGTCGTCTGTTTGTAAAAAAGGTCGCGCAGATTGATGGTTTCACCACTTTTTAACCCGGTGTAGGTGGTCAGGTTCACCAGCGTATCGCTCATGCCGGTTCCGGGCGCGTCGCGGGTAATGATTTTTACGATCGTGCAGTCGAAGCGGTCGTCGGTCCTGGTTCCCGGAACCTCCACCAGGGTCGTGGCATTGCCCGCCAGTTCCTGGTAGCGTATCACGTTACCGTCGTCGTTGGAAAGAAACACCGCCAGCCGTGCCTGTAACGCGTTGAACTCATTTTTTACCGAAACGCTGTATACAGGTTCGCCCTGTTGGGGTTGGCCGGGGTCTTTCCGGCAGGCCGCGAGGGTCGGGAGGACCGCCAATGCGGGCAGTATTTTTGTATGGATGTTCATAACGGTTGGGTATATGTTTGTCAGCAACAGCCTCTCAACAGTTTTTTACTGCGCCTTATTTTTCGCCGGGTCAGTTGTTTTAGAAAACAAATGCTTCCAGCGTATAGCATGCCAGCAGAAAGATACTCCAATAGCCGTACCAACGCATGCCATCCCGCAGGTCGTAAAAGCCGGCGGCAAGCGTTTCGCTGTCTTCATAATCGTCGGCGCCCCAGAGCAGGTAGCGCATGGCATTTCGCAACTGCCAGGAGGCACGCAGGCTCAACCCCACAGCAGTAAGGCTTGTAATAAAGCCCCACATGCGCTGTTTGTTGTCCCCTTCCAGAAGGTAAAATTCGCCGGAATAGTCATCGAGCCAGACATAAAAATTGTATAGAGTACTCAGGGTTACCACCACTGAAGCTACGATGATAGCCAGAATAGCCCATTCCCCCACACGCGCACATCGGCGGATTGAATAGCGCAGTGCGTCGCTCCATTCCAGGCCTGTTCCCGCTCGTTCGGAATGTTCTTCCGGATACGGTGTTTCAGCGTCGGTATGATCCATGTCGATATTATTTGGTTTTACAGTTGATTAGGTTCGCCGGCCAGGTTGCCCAGGAGTTCGAGGGCCGGACCTGCTGCAAGGGCTGCAATAGAAACCAGGGACAGGCAAAGCAGGATGATAAAAAAATGGCGCAGCGGCCTGAAGGCTTGTGTTGCGGCGTATTGGTCCCTGTTTTGGGTTGCCTGGCGGAGCAGCACGGCAAACCGGTACAAGGAATAAGTCATATAAATGCAGGGAGCAGCCATCCCAATAAAGCCAAACCAGTATCCGGCGGTTTCTTCCAGGTTTCCGGAGAGCATAAGCCCGGAGTACACCATTACATTTCGAAATGTCCAGAGGAAATAAAAAGCCAGCATTGTTGCAATCCCCATAATCCAGGGGATCGTTTCGGTCCAGTATTCCAGTATTTCGGCTTCCACCGGCATATTGTCGGAGGCCGGTTGCTGCATACCCTCGTCGAGTGGCGTTTGTTCGTCCATGAAGAGAAATTTGCTTCAAATAAAGCATGTAATGGCGGATTCACCGTTCTTTAGCCCAAAAATTATTTTAGCATGCATTCGATTTCAGTTTTTTGCGGCGCCAATAAAGGCAGCCAGCCCTGGTTTGAAGAGGCCGCTACTGACCTGGGCAAAACCCTCGCTGAACGCGGTATACGGGTGTTGTTTGGCGGCGGCAGCGTCGGTCTCATGGGCGTGCTTGCCGATGCCGTACTAGCACATGGCGGCCAGATCACCGGCATCATTACGCACCAGTTGAACGGACTCGAGCTCGGCCATCCCGGCGTCGCCGATATGGTTTCCGTCGAAACCATGTCGGAACGGCGTGTTTTGTTGCTCAAAAATACCGACGGCGTGATCACCATGCCCGGAGGGTACGGCTCCCTGGATGAACACTTTGAGGCCCTTACCCTGGCGCAATTGCGCCAGTACCGCAAGCCGATCGGCTTGCTCAATGTGCGCGGTTATTACGACCCGCTGATCCGGATGATGAACGTCATGGTGGAAAACGGATTTCTCAAGCCCGACAACCGCAATCTTTGCATTGACGCCCCCAATGTTTCCGAACTTTTGGAAAAAATGACCGCCTATGAGTACAAGGCCCTCGAAAAATGGCTGTAAACCCAAAGGCGGGGTTAAAGTTCTTTTAAAACTGGTGTCCCGGGCGTGACGGTTTTTTGTTTTTCGGTTTTATGAGTGGTACTTTTGTTCTAATTAAATCAGACCTGAACGTGATCGATATGCGCAGACTCCTCATAACTTGTTTAATCGCTTTTATTGCCGGCTCCCTTGCCGCGCAACCGACGCCCCGCGCCAGTATTAAAAATACGGTCAAAACAACCCTTGTCCCCTCGACCTCCGGTCAGCGGGGCAACAGCAAGGCCAACTCCCGGGAGCAGGGTGTCAGCACCCGGCCGCCGGCGCAGGACCGTTCCGGCGCCTCGTCGGCCCTTGCGCCCAGTCTGGATAACACCGGTAGCACCGGTGCGCGCACCAGTACGACACGCCCCTCGCTTACCAATACCCCCGTAACAAACGGCGGTACAACTGCTAGAACAGTCCCCTCCGCGACCAAACAGGCCACTGCGCTGGAGGAGGTCAATCCGGTTCGGGTAAAATGGATGAGCCTGGAGGATGCCCTTGAAAAGAGTAAAACGGACAAACGCAAAATATTTGTCGACGTCTTTACCGATGGCTGTGGCTGGTGCAAACGAATGGATTCCACGACGTTCATGAGCCCGGCCGTGATCGAGTACCTGAATGAACACTACTATCCGGTAAAGTTCAATGCGGAAGAACAAAAGGAAATTACCTACAAGGATAAAACCTATCAATTCAAAAAGAACGGCGCGCGTGGTTGCCATGAACTTGCAGCGGAATGGCTCAATAACCGGCTGACCTATCCGACCGTTGTTTTTCTGGATGAAAGCCAGGGCGTCATTCAGCCGCTGCCGGGCTACCAGGATGCCGGAAAAATGGAAGCCATCCTGAACTATTTTGGTACCGACAGCCATAAAAAAACACCCTGGGAGTCGTACCAGAAAAGTTTTAATCACCAGCAAAAGGATTAAAAGGATTGATTCCTGATACGATAGTCTGCATGAGCCGTCCCTGATTTCCGGGGTGGCTCATGTTTTTTGTATACGCAAACCACTGATCGCTCCATGCCCGGCAATACATTCGGTACCCTGTTTCGCGTCACTACTTTCGGCGAATCGCACGGCGCAGCCATTGGATGCATCGTCGATGGGTGTCCGGCAGGATTGCCTTTCGACCTGGAGTTTATTCAGCGCGACCTCGACCGGCGCCGGCCGGGCCAAAGCGCTATTGTTACCCAACGCAAGGAAAGCGATACGGTACAGGTGCTCAGCGGCGTTTTCGAAGGTAAAACAACCGGCGCCCCCATTCATTTCCTGATCCCGAATGAAGACCAGCGCTCCCGCGACTACGAGCACCTGGCCGAGGCGTTTCGCCCCAGTCATGCCGATTACACCTGGCAGGCCAAATACGGCCATCGCGACCACAGGGGAGGTGGCCGCAGCAGCGCCCGCGAGACGGCAGCCCGCGTCGCCGCCGGCGCACTGGCAAAACTATTGCTGAAAACCTACGGCGTTGATATTCAGGCTTATGTAAGTCAGGTGGGGCATTTGACAACCAACCCTGATTACAGTCAATTGGATCTGTCGCGCACAGAAACCAATGATGTGCGCTGCCCCGACCCCGTTATGGCCGACAAGATGATCCGCCTGATCAAAAAGGTGCGCAAGGCGGGCGATACCATCGGCGGGGTCGTCACTGCCGTAGTGCGCGGCTGCCCTCCCGGACTCGGCGAGCCCGTGTTTGATAAACTTCATGCTGATCTCGGGAAGGCCATGCTCGGCATCAATGCGGCGAAAGGTTTTGAATACGGCTCCGGTTTTGAAGGGGTTAAAATGCTGGGTAGCCAACACAACGACCTGTTTATCGCCCCGGCGCCAAATTCCACTCCAAAAACGAGTACGAACTTCTCCGGCGGTATCCAGGGCGGTATTTCCAATGGTATGGATATTTATTTCCGGGTGGCCTTCAAGCCGGTAGCGACCATCATGCGCGACCAGGATACGGTGGATGAGGCAGGCAAGCCGGTAGTCATCAAAGGCAAGGGCCGCCACGACCCCTGCGTCGTGCCGCGCGCAGTTCCCATTGTGGAAGCGATGGCGGCACTCGTACTGGCCGATCACCTCTTGCGCGCGTGTGGACAGGTTGTAGTTCATTTTTTTGACAAGATTGACAAGATTGAGATTGCGTTGACAAGATTTACAAGATTGACAAGATTGACAAGATTGACAAGATTTACATGATCTGCATGGTTCGCCGGCTTCGCCGACAAAACAAAAAG
This sequence comes from Lewinellaceae bacterium, assembly GCA_016712415.1. GTDB lineage: Bacteria > Bacteroidota > Bacteroidia > Chitinophagales > Saprospiraceae > M3007. The sequence goes on from JADJRC010000012.1 coordinate 134,706, forward strand.
ACCGGTCAAAAACAATAAACATGTCTTTACTCAAACGCCTGCGCGCAACCTGGCGCCCCGATGAATTCCACGGCTGGGGCCGTACAAAGCGCTATTTTGAGGGTTGGTACTTCAAGGTGGTATCGCCCGACGAGCAGCAGGCGCTGGCTTTTATCCCCGGTATTTCAATGGGAGAGGGTGGCGAGCAGCATGCTTTTGTGCAGGTTATGGATGGAAAACGATGCCAGGCGCAATACCACCGGTTTTCTGCCGAGGATTTCAAGCCGGCGAACAGGCATTTCGAAGTATCCGTTGGCGGAAGCGTGTTTTCCGGTGAAAAGTTGAAACTCGACCTGCCAGACTTATCCGGCGAGATCGGTTTTTCCGACAAAACGCCCTGGCCCAAAATGCTCGGTGCGCCCGGCATCATGGGCTGGTATTCCTTTGTGCCTTTTATGGAGTGTTTCCACGGTATCGTGAGCATGAATCACGTACTGGAGGGAGCGTTGAAAATCGGAAACGCCACCGTTGATTTCAGCGGGGGGAAAGGATACATCGAAAAAGACTGGGGACGCTCCTTTCCACGCGCTTATGTCTGGATGCAGACCAACCATTTTGATACGCACGATCGCGCATCCCTGATGGCCTCGGTTGCGCATATACCCTGGCTGGGCAGTTACTTTATCGGGTTTATCAGCGGGTTCTGGCTCGACGGGCAATTGTTTCGCTTTGCGACCTATACCGGTGCGCGTAAATATTTGAAAATCAGCGATGAACAGGTTGAACTGATTTTCAAAAACCCCAAAACCGAACTGCGCCTGTTGGCCAGGCAGGCGGCTGGGACAGCCCTGCATTCGCCCATTTCAGGTGAAATGACCGGCAAGATCAACGAAAGCCTTCAGGCTGCCATCCGCGTCGAACTACTGCAAAACGGCCGACGTATTTTTGAAGGCAACGGACGCAACGCAGGGCTGGAGGTGGCCGGTGATGTGGCGATACTTCAATAAAAGATAGACCAGTTATTCCCGATAAGGCTGAAATGTCAGCACCCGGTTGGACATGTCGAAGGCGCACAGCGCGCCCATCCCGTCCCGGTCGGTGAAGCGCTCCTCGGCGAATACGCAGCCTGCATCAATATCGAGGTAGCGGTCTATTTCCAGCCCGAGGAATTGATTTTCAATATGACCGGTTGCTGCCGGCGTATGCCCGTGCAGAATAATGCGTGATCCCAGCCAGTCGTACCGGATGGCCGGATACCAGGCGGATGTCCTGATCCAGCACATCTTCGACGTGTCGGCCAGCGGATCAGCCAGGTTGAAATCCAGTCCGCCATGCACCAGGATATAGCCGTCGGTTTCCATAAAATAGGGCAGTTCCCGCATAAAACCGAGGTATTCTTCCGGGATATCGGCGCAGTGTTGCACGCCGAAACTATCCATGGTTTTTTTACCGTCGCTGAGCAGCCATCGCTCCAGTCCGGTAAAATCTCTTGATGCAGCCTGAAGGATCAGTTCCTCATGGTTGCCGCGCAGGCAGTGCACGTTGTACCCCTGCCGCCGAAGTTTGAAAATTTCATCCAGCACGCCCCTGGAGTCCGGCCCGCGGTCCACATAATCGCCCAGCAAATACAGCGCATCCGATTGGGTCAGCGCTATATTGTCCAGCAGTTCCAGGAAAGTGTTTTTACACCCGTGAATGTCGGAAATGGCAATTTTTCGCATAGGTGAGGCCCCAAAGTATAACCGGAAATGGATACCAGGTGCTCAAAACAGGGATTTGCAGGAAAAAATTCTGTGTTTTCATAAAAAAAACATCCTTACATCAAAGGGGCCCGATTCCCCAATACTCAAAACCCGGTACCTTCGCCGAATGTCAAAAAAGAAGCACCGCCGCAAGGTTAGCAAACGGGGATTGCCGCCTGGTACGCTCATTTACACGGGCGACAGGAAGGAATACCCTTCTCTGATATCTTCCGTTTGGCTGGATGAGCAAAACTATGAAGAACGGGAAACGTATCTCCCGGAATGGCGCTCCCGTGCCGGCGGCCTGTTCTGGGTCGATATCCGTGGACTGACAGACACGGCGCTCATCGAACAGATCGGCAGCGATTTCCAGGTGCATCCGCTGGCATTGGAAGACATACTCAACACCCACCAGCGGGCCAAACTCGACGAATACGAGAACGGCCTGTTTTTTATCCTGCATAATTTGAAACTTGAGCAGGATACCCTTGATCTGAGCAGCGAACAAATCGCCATTTTCTTTGGAAAGGGCTTTGTATTGTCCTTTCAGGAAGACCCCGACGATACCTTCGAAGCCGTACGCATTCGTGCGCGGGAAGGGATCGGCCGTTTGCGGAAGAAAGGGTCGGACTACCTGGCATATGCCCTGGTCGACAATATTGTAGATGGCTATTATATCTTTCTGGACGAGGTGGAAAGCCAGGTGCTCGATCTGGAGACGATGATGTACACCAATGGAGCCGACCCCTCCTGCAAGGCCAGGATATTCGACCTGAAGCGGGTCGTAAACCAGTTCCGGCACCGGCTGCTGCCGCTTCGCGATGCGGTGGCCCGGTTTTACCGTACGGAAAGTGATTGGGTCGACGACTCCAACCGACCCTACCTGCGCGACGTTGTCGATCACGTTGCCCAGATTCTCGACGGTGTCGACAACCAGCGCGATATTCTCGACAGCATGGAAGCCCTTTACCATGCCGAGGCTGCCAACCGGCTCAACGATGTGATGCGGGTGCTAACAGTCATCAGCACTATTTTTATCCCCCTCACCTTTGTCGCCGGAATCTATGGTATGAACTTCGACCATATCCCGGAACTGCATTACCGCTATGGCTATTTTGCCACCCTCGGCGCCATGTTCCTGCTTTCGCTGGGCATGCTCTATTACTTCAAAAGAAAACACTGGTTTTAAAAAAAGAGGTTACGGGTTACGGGTTGAGCGGGTTGCGGGTTGCGTTTTCTTCAATCATTCCGCAAATGCAACCAGTAACCCGCAACCCCCGCAACCCGCACCCCCCCGCAACCCTCAATAAATCACCTGCATTTTCATATTCCAGAACATAAAACTCAGGATATCCGCCGTTTCCTCGATGCTTTTGCTGGTGGGTTTGCCCGCGCCGTGTCCGGCGCTGGTTTCGATACGAATCAGGGCCGGGTTGTCGCCCTGCTGGAATTCCTGAAGGGTGGCGGCGAACTTGAAGGAGTGTGCGGGCACCACGCGATCATCGTGATCGGCCGTCGTGATCAGTGTGGCCGGATAGGCTGTTTTTTTGATGTTGTGCAGCGGTGAATATTTGTACAGGCAGGGGAACTCTTCCTTGTTGTCGCTTCTGCCATAATCCGTTGCCCAGGCATACCCGATGGTGAATTGGTGGTAACGCAGCATATCCAGTACTCCCACCGCCGGAAAACACACGCCGAACAGGTCGGGGCGCTGGGTCATGCATGCGCCGACGAGCAGCCCGCCGTTGGAACCGCCCTGTATGGCGAGGCGTTCGCGCGAGGTGTATTTTTTATCGATCAGGTATTCGGCGGCTGAAATAAAATCGTCGAACACATTTTGCTTCCGGCATTTGATACCTGCTTCATGCCATTTTTCACCAAACTCGCCTCCTCCCCGAATGTTGGCTACCACATAAATGCCGTTATTTTCCAGCAGCGCCGCGCGGGAAGGCGAAAAAGCCGGCGTCACAGAAATATTAAAGCCGCCGTAGCCGTACAGCAAGGTGGGGTTGGCGCCGTCGTGGGCGATATTTTTCTTCCGGGTAATAAACATAGGCACCCTGACGCCGTCCTTGCCGGGGTACCAGATCTGCTCGGTGGTATACGCATCGGGATTGAAATCCAGTTTTGGCGCTTTGAATATCCGGGTATCCAGCGTGTTCATGTCGAGCGCGTATATCGTTGTGGGGCGAAGGAACGAGGTGAAGCCGAAAAAGGCCTGGGATTCACCTCGTTTGCCGCTGATGCTGCCCACCGTTCCGATTTCGGGAAGCGTAACCTCTTTCAGGAATTTCCCCTGCATGTCGAATACCCGCAAGGCGCTCGACGCATTGTGCAGATAAGAGCAAACGATCTTGTCGCCGCAGACTGCCGCACCTTGCAGGACGTCGGCGCTGTCTTCCGGGATAAGAATCTCCCATTGCCCGGGCTTCGGATGGGCGGGGTCGACCAGGATAAGCCGCTGGTTGGGAGCAGACTGTTGGTGAGAATGATGAGTTTGTCCCCGTTGTTGTCAACCACATTGAAATCGTGTTCAAAGTCGGTGGCGATCGGGATAAAAGCCGATTTTTCGACAGTTAAGTCTTTGACAAACAACATGTTGCCACTGGTGCTTTCCCAACCCGATACGCATAGAAAGCGCTCGTCGTCGGTTGTGGCCGCGCCAAAGGAGCGGTCTGGATTGGCCTTGTCGTTGTACACCAGCAGATCGTCTTTTTGTTGTGTACCGAGTTTGTGGAAGTACACTGCGCCGAATTTGTTCGTAGCGGTGAGTTTGGCGCCTTCGGTCGTTTCCGGAAACCGCGTGTAGTAGAACCCATCGCCCTTCCAGGCGATATTGGTGAACTTGGCCCACTCGATCTGGTCGGGCAGCATTTGTCCGCTTTGCAGGTCTTTAACGAAGATGGTGCGCCAGTCGGACCCGCCCTTCGAAATACTGTAGGCCAGGTGCCGACCGTCTTTGGAGAAATCGAGTTCCTGGAGCGAGGTTGTGCCGTCGGCACTGAAAGTATTGGGGTCGAGCAGCATTTTCGGTTCACTGTCCGGGTTGTCCTGCACGTACAGTACGCTCTGGTTTTGGAGGCCGTCGTTTTTGAAAAAGTAGTATTTGTCGCCTTCCTTGAACGGGCTTCCGTATTTCTCGTAATTCCATATCTGTTCGAGGCGCTTGCGGATCTTTTCGCGGTAGGGGATCTGGCCCAGGTATCCGAAGGTGACAATGTTTTGTTTTTGTACCCAGTCTTTAGTTTCAGCGCTTTGGTCGTCTTCGAGCCAGCGGTACGGATCGTTCACCTTTGTGCCGAAATAATTATCCGAGACGGTCGTATCTTTTCGTGTGGCGGGATAGGTAACCGGTATTTTTTTAAACTCCATCGTTTGGGTGTTGCGTTGTTTATCGCCTGAATTACAGGCCATTGTGCACAGGACTACAATGAAAACGGGGAAAAACAGCAATGGTTTCATGATAAATAATGATGTTGAACAATAGTGTCTGACGATACGGCAGTTGCAAAAACGCTGCAATGGCGCCAATGCGTTACTTTTGCCGCGAATGTAGAATATACAGTGGTTTTCTGTCGCGTATTCCGTTTTGAATTATCATTTTGCTTATGAACTACCGTTTGCCACGGCTGAAATACGGCCTGATATGTCTGCTCTTTATTGGTTTCCGCACATTGGCCGGCGCACAGCAACTGCCGGATTCGTTTCCGGCCTCCATTCCGCATGCCGACAGCCTGCCGGAACAGGATTTATCGGAACTGCTCGGTACGCTGGTCGCCCGGGCCGGAATGTTTGCATCCGAGTTTAGTCAGCGCGCTGAAGTGGCTGCTGCTGCCTATGCTGATGCAGCGCAGCGCCTCGATACTGCCAGAAAAGATACCCTCAGTTCCAAAAGCAGCCTTGACACACTGTCGGGGTTGGTAAAAACGGCGAAAAAAGAGCAAAAAGACGCTGAAAAACGGCAAAAGCAAGCCGCCGGTGCGCTTGAATTTGCAGAGAAAGTTGCCCAAATGGATGCGGCCGGACAACGCAAAAACCTGGACAAATGCTTCAAACGGGTGAGCGCGGTCCACGATCTGCTTTATCCGCCGGCGCCGGAGAAACCTATTGCCGACATTATCGGCAGCGAGGGCGTCGTTACTACCGACAGCCTGCCGCCCCTGCCGGATATCCCGACAGAACCAGTAGCCGAAAAAGCGCCCGAAAAGGGCAAAAACAAAGAAAAAACCGGCCCGAAATTCAAACCATACGATCCCTCGGCCGATGTCATGCTCAATCCGCCGCCGCGCCCCTGCTCCCTGGCAGTCAACACGCGCGACGAATTTTCAGGGGAAACGTACCAGGAGGTGCAAAAGGAGGAGTTGTTCCGGTATACCAACGAGGTGATGAAAAAACACCTTCCTTCAGACCAGCCTCATATCATTTGCAGCGCCGCGCTGTCAACAGGCGGCGCCACGGTAAGCCTGCAACTGCATTTCAGCATTCGCGACAACAACGCGCGCCGGACGTTTGGCGGCCTGGGTAAAAACAGTGCGGTTATCCTCAAGTTTCTGGATGGTACTACCTTCACCGCCCTGAATGTGCGCAGCGACGAGGGCGCCCCCGGCTCTGATGGGCAGGTTTTCTCCTACAAAGGGCAGTACGTGCTGGATCCCGGAGCGGTAAAAAAACTCCGCAAAACGGAACTCGACAAAATTCGTGTGGCCTGGGGTACCGGATATGAAGATTACGAGATTCAAAATGTAGACTTGCTCATGCGGCAGGCAAAATGCCTGTTTGATTAATACCACGCACCCTGCTGATGAAATTAGCGCAAGATATTTCGCTGCTGCCTTTTAATACATTCGGCATTCAGGCACAGGCCGAATATTACCGGGAGGTAACGACCGTGGATGAGTTGCGCGATGTACTGCGGCTCCGCAAACAGCCTGTTTTTGTTCTCGGAGGCGGGAGCAATGTGCTGTTTACCGGCGATATGAAGGGCCTGGTGATTCGAAATGCAATAGAGGGCACAGTGGTGACGCGCCGGTTCAAAAACAAGGTTTGGGTGAAAGCAGGTGGCGGAACGGTATGGCACGATTTCGTTCAATGGGCCGTCAGCAGCGGATTGGGCGGGGTGGAAAACCTTAGTCTTATTCCCGGAACAGTTGGCGCTGCGCCGGTGCAAAACATCGGCGCTTATGGCGTCGAATTAAAAGATGTATTTGTCGGACTTTATGCCCTCGAACTGGAAACCGGAAAGTTGCGCTATTTCAACAAGATCGACTGCCAATTCGGCTATCGCGACAGTTTTTTCAAACGCGAGGGAAAGGGAAAATACTGCATCGTATCCGTTGTGTTTTCTCTGACGCAACATCGGCACCGCATCAATATTTCCTATGGCGATATCAGGAAGGTTCTGGACGCAGCGGGGATTCGTACACCCGCCATCGGCGATATAAGCCGTGCTGTGATTCAAATACGGTCGTCAAAATTGCCGGATCCTGCAAAAATTGGCAACTGCGGCAGCTTTTTCAAAAATCCGGAGGTGGAACGCGCCGTGCTGGAACGCATCAAAGCCGCTTACCCGACCGTCCCCCATTTTGATGTTCCGGATAAAAACCGGGTAAAAATTCCGGCGGGGTGGCTCATCGAACAATGCGGCTGGAAAGGCAAACGTGTAGGCAATACCGGTTGCTATGAAAAACAGGCCCTTGTGCTGGTGAATTACGGCGGCGCTACCGGTGTAGAAGTCAGGCATCTCGCGTTTGAAATCATTGATTCCGTGGAGTGCCGCTTTGGGGTCAGGCTGGAGCCCGAGGTGAGCATTTTATAAAAGAAAAGCCGTCCAGTCGTTACGACTGGACGGCTACAACATAACCATGAAAACAATTAACCAATCAAATGTTAGCCCTTTCCATACCTGTTTGGGAAAACCGTGCCAAATCTTTGGTATGGTTCATGAATTTTTTCCCGGGTACTGTTAAAATTTACCGGGAAGTGCCATTTGCTAACAGCCGACGTTTTCAACATACCAATTTGAAGCAATATTTTTGCAACTGATGCTCAATGCTGCCCGACCGTGCCGGTTTTCCATAACCCTGACTTCCGCGTGTCTGATGTGTCTGTTGCATTTTTATGCGACAGGGCAGGGTATTGTTGCCGTAGGGCCCGACTTCAAATCGACAGAAATAAAACCGGGTTGGCTGGCTGATGCCGAAAACGCCCTCAGTATTGAACAGGTAAGCAGTATGGACCCGGCATCCGGATTCCGGCAGTCGGAAAGTTCCTTCCTGACATTTGGTACCGACCAGGCGCGGTATTGGCTGCATTTTACACTGGATAACCTCACACCGAATGCCCGGACCGTGGTGCTGCGGCTCAACCGGCGAAATATTGAATCTTTTGACTTGTGGATGCGTGCCCCCGGGCAGGGAGTACAAAATTTCGGGGCAGTCGGAACTCAATACCCCGGAGACGCGCGCTTTATGCTGAGCGACGGGTATTTCTACACCCTTGTACTGCAACCGGGGAAAAATGAATGCTGGGCAGCGAGCTACAACCATATTGGTTCCATGTACCTTAGTCTCAGTTTGTACACACAGGAAGCGTCCAGCCTGCTGAACCGGAACAACATCCTGCTGCTCGGAGTTTTTCTCGGCGTGATGCTGCTCTCCTTTATATTCAGTTTTACCCTTTTTTTTCAGTATCGCGAAGCGACATATCTGCTGTATTGTATTTATATCGTCAATATCCTGATCCGGGAACTGTACAATTACTCGGCCGATTTTGGCATCTTTTCTCACATCGGACATCAATGTATTTCGTCGCTCATCGCAGCAACCTACGGGTTGTTTTTTGTGCGATTTATTCAATTGCGCGACTTGTCAGAGGGATGGTACAAGTTTGTGCGGGGGTTCATCGCCGGGATATTTATTGCCGTTGCACTGATCTGGATATTTCACAAACTGGAAATAAACAGCCCGCTTTTTTTCCTGTTCAGGATCATCAACGTGTTTTTTATATTCTTCACGCTGAATGCGTTATACCTGTCGCTGCGCTATTACCGGGCCAGTTCGCGGGCGCGGCTGGCCTTTTGGGCATTTATTCCGCTGAGTGTTGCCTTTATCGCAATCCTGTTGCGCAACCTGGCCGCCATTCCGGCGTTCACCTTCATTCAGCATGCGGTAGTGGGCGGGTTTATTTTTGAGGTGATCGCTTTTACCATTGGGTTCTCGCGATGGCACCTGTCACTGGAAACCGACCGGCGCATGCTTCAGATGAGACTGGATATGGAGCAGCAGGAAAAACAACTGGCTGTTCAGGCTGCCGAACAGCGCGTCAAAGATCAGATCGCCCGCGACCTGCACGACGATGTGGCAGCTTCCATGTCTGGAATCCGGATACTGAGCCAGGTGGCATATGGGCAACTCAAGGGAAAGGCATCCGGCACAGCATCGCTGCTGGAACAAATTAATCAGAATGCACAGGCCACGCTCGACAGTATAAGCGACCTGATCTGGGCGGTAAAACCCCATCCCGATTACATGAATGACATGGCCGACCGTATGCGGGATTATGCCGGCAAGGTGCTTGACGCAAAGGATATTGACTATCGGATGGATATCCCCCGCAACCTGCCTGTTCGAAATCTCGATATCGAAACCCGTCGGAATGTTTACCTTATTTTTAAGGAAGCCGTAAACAACGCCATGAAATACAGCAACTGCCACCGCATGGAGGTCAGCCTGCATGTAAAACAGAACAATCTGGTCCTGCGCGTTGCAGACGACGGCGCAGGTTTTGAAAACGGGAAAACGCAAAAAGGAAACGGGCTGCGCAATATGGAGAAACGCGCAGGTGATATCAACGCCGACTTCCGTATCGAAACCGCTCCGGGCAAAGGAACGGAGGTCATGGTGGTTGTGCCTTTGTAAGTGGCGGGTTACGCAGGTTGCGGGTTGCATTTGCAGAATGATTGAAAAAACGCAACCCGAAACCTGCGCAACCCGCAACCCCTTTAACCTTTTTGAATAACCAGTTTTTTTACCTGGAACAAACGGCCTGGGTCGTCCATGTCAGATACCCGGACGGTGTACACACCGGTGGAAAGATTACCGGTCCGGATTTCCTGGCCGTTCCGGATGTTACCGGATACCTGGACGACCCGGCCCGACAAATCTGCAACAGTGACTTGCAGCCGTCCTGCCGCTTCGGGCAATTGAATGGCGAAGGCGCTTGCAGTGACAGGGTTAGGGTAGAGCGACCAGTTTTCTGCCACCCCTGCCGCCTCGGGTGCGGCACTTATCCCTTGACAGGCGAGGAACTCCAGCATAGTGGTCGCCGTCAGGATGAAGGAATCGACATAAGGCACGAACTGCGTTTTTGCCGGGTCGTACACATCGGTATGGTCGCCGCCGGGTACGGTAATCAGGTAATTGAGCAAACCGGCCGTTTCGGCTTTCGGGTGTATCCTGCCGCTGCCCTCCAGGTAGGCAATTCCGGCGGCCAGACCGCTCAGGTAGGGCACCGTGCCGTCGCTGTCGCCGTGTATACTTACCAGAGGCAAGTCCGAACTGTCGACCCATTCGCTGCGGTAAATGCCGCCCGACATGCTGACCACCGCCTTGGAAGAGGAGGAATAACTTTGATTGGTTGCGGTGCCGGTATTCCCGTTCAGGCCCCCGTTGGCGTTTAGTATGGTTTGCAGAAAACCGGGTACGGTGTCATCGTCATCCAGAAAACCGGTATGCAGCGCCGTAACTGCCCCGGCCGAATAGCCGCCGACAAATATATTGGTCGGATCGGCGCGAAAAAGATTGGCGTTGTCCGCATCCTCCCTGAAATAGCGCACCGCTGCTTTCATATCGCCAACCGCACGGATCGCCGTGCCGAATATGGAAATAGAATCGGGAAAGCCCAGTAAAAGAACGGGGTACAAGCGGTATTGAATGGTAGCGACGACATAGCCCTTTTTCGCCAGTCGCTGGCACCAGGGCGCCATATCGGTTTTATCGCCAAAAATAAAACTGCCGCCGTGCGCCAGTACGATAACCGGGCGCGCGGCGACGTTGTCGTTGACGGGTTCGTACACGTCCATCGAAAGCGTCACCTGAATATTGGCCTGGTTGACGGCTGTGGCGTATTGCACCGTCGTTTTTTTGAAGGACGGGAATACATCCTGAATGTAGCGGGAGCCGTCGCAGCCAATATCGAAGGATTGCGCCTGCACATGCTGGAGGCTGCCCAGTAGCAGCAGAAAAAGTGTGAGTTTTTGCATGATGTGTATGTTGATGAATGGGTTGTGACGAGGGATGTGACCAGGGTTATTTCTTCAAATACAGCATGTCTACGCCCAGTTCCCGAATCATGTTGTTCAAGTCCGGCAGGTCATGTTCTACAACTGATTTCCAGCGCGATAGTTCGAGGTCAACCTGGCGGAACAACTCATTGCGCACTTCTACCGACTGGTCGGTGGGCGGAAAGTCGTCGAATACATTGAGTCCCATCAGATTGGCAAGTTTGTCGTTGAGTCGCACGGGGAAGTTCAGCGGGTCCTGCGACGACCGGTTTTTGGTCTGGTAAAGCGCCTCTTCCACCGATGTCATAACAGTGTCCATGCGCGCCGCCGCATCCCGGATCGGCTTCAGGCGTTCGTCATTTTTGGGCAGGCGTTCATCAAGCCCTTTTGTTTGCTGCCGTAACTGTCGTATGGAAACGATTGTCCGGTGCATTTCGCTGAGTTTGGCTGATATGCCTTGCAAAAAATCAAATTGTTTCTGGAAATCGCCCGCGCTTGAAGTACTGCGCGGATCGGGCAATATCTCGAATGTCCGCTCTTCATTCATCCCGAAGGCAGACAGCCTGACCTTGTATTTGCCCGGTGCGGCTTTCTGCCCCTCCAGGCCGTAACTCCACAGCACCAGTCCTTCAAACTTTTCAACATCTGGATACCGCATGTCCCACACGAAGCGATTCCCGCCTTCCTTTACTTCCAGTTTGTTCTCTTTTGAAAAATTATCGAATGTGCGGATGGTGTCGCCGTTTTCTTTCAGGACCATCAGGCGGACTGTATCTTTTTTCTCCGGCTTGCTTTTCAGGTAGAAATGCACGAGTACGCCGTTCGGGTGGTTCTCGCCTGCACCTTTGGCATTTTTGGCGACACTGCCTGCCATGCGGTAGGAAGACGCCGGCTGGAGCAAGACCATATTTTGCCGGGCAAGGCCATCGCTGCACTGGTGCAGAGGCGTCACGTCGTCGATCATCCAGATGGAGCGCCCCTGTGTTGCGGCAATGAGTTTGTCTTCCTTGACGGCGAGGTCGGTAATCGGGACAATTGGCAGATTGAGCTGTAGTTTATCCCAATTCCGGCCGTCATCAAAACTGACATACATGCACTTTTCCGTTCCGCAGTACAACAGTCCGGCCCGTTTGGGGTCGGCGCGTACGACGCGTGTGAAGTCTTCCTCGCCGATGCCGGTCGTGATTTTTTCCCAGGTCTTGCCAAAGTCTTTGGTGCGGTACAGGTACGGGCGGTAGTCGCCGAGTTTGTAGGCCGTACAGGCGATGTAGCAACCTCCGTCGTTGAACGGGTCGGTTTCGAGCGAGTTGACCTGTGTCCATTTCGGTAGATCGGGTGGCGTTACGTTGGTCCAGTTCTTGCCCCCATCGCGGCTGACATGCACCAGTCCGTCGTCGCTACCGGTCCAGAGCAACCCCGGCACCCGTGGGCTTTCACCGGCGGCGAAGATGGTGCAGTAGTATTCCACCCCGGTGTTATCCTTTGTAATAGGCCCGCCTGAAGATTGTTGTTTGGTTTTATTATTGGTGGTCAGGTCGGGGCTTATTGTCTGCCACGACTGGCCTTCATTGGTCGTCAGGTGCAGATGGTTGGATGCTGCATATAATTTTTTGGGGTCGTGGGGACTGAAGAACACCGGGTAGTTCCACTGGAACCGGTATTTCGCGTCTTCGGCGCCGTGGCCCATATTGTCTTCGGGCCATACATTAATGGCGCGTATCGTCCTGCGGCGGTGGTCTACCCTGGTGAGCAAACCGTGGTATTCACCGCCGTACACGATTTCATTGTCTGTGGGATCGACTGCAATATGTGCGCTTTCTCCGCCGGCGGTCGGCTCCCAGTCTCTTTCCGAAATCGTCGACCCGTCTGTCCGGTGCGCGATCCGGACAGTAGAGTTGTCCTGTTGTGCGACATAAATACGGAACGGGAACGCGTTGTCGGTGGTGACGCGGTAGAATTGTGCCGTCGGCTGGTTGTGGTAGGTGCTCCAGGTTTCTCCGCCGTCGTAGCTGATCTGCGCACCGCCGTCATCGCCGATGATTAGTCGTTTGGGGTCGTCGGGCGCCACCCACAGGTCGTGGTGGTCGCCGTGGGGTGCATGTTTGGCAGCAAAGGTCTTGCCGCCGTCTTTTGATTTATGGTAGGCGACATTGACGACATACACCACATCTTCATCCCTGGTATCTGCGTAAATGCGGGTATAGTACCATGCCCGCTGGCGCAGGGCGCGATCTTCATTGAGTTTGGTCCATTTTTTACCGCCGTCATCGGAGCGGAATACGCCGCCGGTGGCACTTTCCACGATTGCCCACACGCGACCGGGTTTGGCAGCGCTGGCGGCTATGCCGATAATACCGAGGGTATCTTGCGGGAGTCCTTCGGCTTTGGTAAGGTCGGTCCAGGTGTCCCCGCCGTCGGTGCTTTTCCATATGCCCGAGCCGGCGCCTCCCGACGACAGGTCCCACGGCGTGCGCCGCACCCGCCAGCCCGAAGCGTAAAGAATACGAGGATTGGTGGGGTCCATGCACAGGTCGACGATGCCGACATCTTCATTGATAAACAGGACGCGCTCCCAGGTTTTCCCGCCGTCTTTGGAGCGGTAAACACCGCGTTCGCCGGAGCTTTTAAACAGGTCGCCGAGTACCGCAGCGTACACGATGTCATAGTTTTGTGGATGAACCCGTATGCGTGGAATATGGCGGCTGTTGTTCAGCCCCGTGTTTTTCCAGCTGCGGCCGGCATCTTCGCTTTTCCAGAGCCCGGAACCAAAACTGACATTGCCCCTGACCGTCACTTCGCCGCCGCCGACATACATTACGTTATTGTCGGAAGGCGCCACTTCAATAGCCCCTATGCTGCCGCCGAAGAAGCCATCGGACAGGCATTCCCATGACCTTCCCCCATCTTCCGTACGCCAGACGCCGCCGCCTGTACCGCCGAAGTAAAAGAGGTTGGGCTTGCCCGCTACACCGGTTACAGCGGCGGATCGACCACCCCGGTACGGGCCGACGCAGCGCCAGGTCAATCCGAGTTGATCTGCCTGCAACACGGGGGCTTTTTCGACAACAGCCTTAACCTCGTTTTTTTTATTTTTTTGGGCAACTGCCTGTGTAACGACAAGCAGTATAAGGAGCGGTAAGAGTAAGTGTTTCATATTACATGTGGAATTTGACCACAATGCAAATGAATATTTTGTGAAGTAACAACAAAACAGGCGACTTCTTTTGTAGAAGTCGCCTGCCGTAAAAAAAATGAAGGGAAAAAAGCGGAAAGTCATCCGGGCGGACTATTGAATCCGACGGATGTTATTACTTCATGCCTTTTTTCTTCCATTCAGCAATGGATTTTTCGTTCATGCGAACGTAGTCGTTGTTGCCTTCGGTTTTGGCCATTTCCATGCTTTTTTCAGCCGTGGCGATAGCCTCTTTGTGCATGCCGAGTTCGGCCTGAATCTGCGATTTCACACGCAGCATCCAGAATTTTTCGCCACCTTTTTCCATGGCCTTGTTTACCCACTCCAGCGCCTGTTTCATGTCTTTCTTCTCTTCGAAGTAGTAGCGACCGGCAGCCCAGTACGAGCCTGCGGACGGGCCGTCCATGGTTGCTTTGATGTCGGCAGTTACTTTGGCATCGGTATCGACCATGATCGGGACAACCACTTTGGTGTTTTCCCAGGAGATGACCAGATCTGCGCCGTCATTTTTCAGTCCGTCGAAATTCATGGAAAAAGACTCCACTTTATCATGGAGCGCCTGCACGGGGACATTGAAACGCGCGGCAACATCTTCTTCCTTGAAGTCCTTGGCTTCGGGTGCGCCCCAGAAGGAAGTGTTTTTGTAAAAGATGATGCTCCATTCCTTTTCACCGGGAACGGTGTAGAGCGCATAGGTAGCCTTGGGCAGTTTTACGCCGCCTACAGTGACCTCGTCGCTGAAGGTAACCTTGGTGGAAGCATTGGCGCCCGTACGCCACATATCGCCGAAGGGCACGAGGTCGCCGAATATTTTGCGGCCTTTGGCGCTGGGCCGGGAATACTCCAGGTCAACTTTGATCAGACCCACATCCTGCGAAACCTTGCAGGTAGGGCTTGGTGCGGGTGTTTTGATTTGGGCGGATACCGGCATCAGGGCGACCGATATCAGGAGGGCAGTCAGATAGAAGAGTTTTTTCATATTGTTGTAAAATTTGGTGTTGAAACACGATTATGCAAAAATGGTTGGCAAAAATATGGAACCTGTGCTAAAGAAAGGCGGGACCCAAATGGTTTTTGTGTCCCGAACCGGTACTTTTGCGAAAAAAACAGAAAAATGCTCTGCTTTTCCTGTGTACCGTTTGCGCAACTCACCGTATGGGAACTGTACGAGATTATGGCCTTGCGACAGGAGGTATTCGTGGTGGAACAGGATTGCCCCTACCTTGATGCCGATGGAAAGGACCAGGATAGCTGGCACCTGACGGGACGGAATGAAAGCGGGAAACTGCTTTGTTATACCCGCCTGTTACCGGAGGGGCTTGCCTACGATGGGTATGTTTCAATCGGCAGGGTAGTATCGTCGCCCGATGCACGGGGCGCCGGAGCCGGGAAGTTGCTCATGCAGCGGAGTATAGAGATGTGCCGTTGTCTGTTTGGCAACCTGCCTGTCAAGATCGGTGCACAGTCCTACCTCCTGAAATTTTACGAAGGCTTTGGTTTCCGACCGGTTGGCGACGAGTACCTGGAAGACGGCATACCGCATACAAAAATGATATTGCAGGCGCAGCAAAACGAAAACCGGCATACAGAAACCTGAAATTCGAAATTTCAAATTCAGGCACTCCCATAGAATTGGTATGGTTTTTGGCTTTAATCTGTAAGACAGACGACATATGCGCAAAAAGTATTCGGCATTATATGTCTCTGAAATTAATCGAACGGGCTTAGACATCTGAAATACAGCAAGTTGTAAAATAAGCACAGGTGTTGACGGATAAAAATTGTTAGTTGGTTAGCGGATTTCGCTGTAAACTTGCTGCGTTTTTGCCTGATTTTGAAGAATACCGCGGTTTGCAGATCATATTATCTGCTGCGTTCCTGCCTTGCCGCTTTTAATCCCCGGCTGCCGAAAGGTGGCTTAATCTTCCGCCTTTACGGTATGGTTTCTCGTGTTACTCGAATTTGCCCCCGGGCTATAATTCCATGCATACACGAAGACATCAAACTTGTAAAATCGCAACTTTTCATTCCA
Source organism: Lewinellaceae bacterium (assembly GCA_016712415.1). Classification (GTDB taxonomy): domain Bacteria; phylum Bacteroidota; class Bacteroidia; order Chitinophagales; family Saprospiraceae; genus M3007. The sequence continues at coordinate 150,932 of JADJRC010000012.1, forward strand.
AACCGATCGCCTGCATGAAGAAACCCTTACCCTTCTTCAGACATCTCTCCACATTTTTTTTCCCATCATCAAATTTGTTGACCATGAACAACTCGACAATGCGTTGGCTAATGTCGGCTGCCGCCGCTTTGGCCATTTGGGCGTTACCTCAACGCCTGGCTGCACAATGTCCGATTGGAACAATCTTTCCCGAACCGATAACGGTTCAAATAACACTGGATCCGATCAACGGAACGGCCACATTCAGTTCCAATGACGTCGCGTCATTGATCTTTACCAGCGCCGCCTGTGATCCGGTCATTCCGTATAAAATTTTATTTTATGCCGACGAGGCTAAAACAATGCCCATTGGAGTGTATTCACCTCCTGCATGTATTCTTTGCGCATGTGTTGGTGGTGGCGTTACCATTACCTATGGCTGTGCCGATGTTAACACTACCCAAACCGTATGGGCCGCAATAAACGATGGCGACCCCGGCGCCCCCGGGCTTGCAGGAGGCTGCGGCGTTCCTGATCTGACTTCAGAAAGCGAAGCCGTCGAATTCCGCGTACAGATCAACGATAAAACCGGTCCCGACGCCGTCGCACCGGCAAGCGTCTCGATCAGCACAGACCCGGGCCTTTGTACCGCTACCAATATCGCCGGTATTGCCATGTCTTCCGTGGCTAAAGCGGCATATGTCGCAGCTGCCGGTACGTATACCGACAACTGCCTGGTCAACCTGAATATCACGTACGAATTATCCGGCGCGACTACCCTTGCAGAAACAAACGGTGCAAATGCCGGTATCCAGACCTTTAATAAAGGTGTCACTACCGTTACCTATCGCATATACGATACCAAATACACCCCGGGTTCCGACCCCAACCCCAAAGTCGTCACGCTTACTGTGACGGTAGACGACACGGAACTTCCGACGATCACCTGCCCGTCTAATCTGGGGGCATTTACCGACCCCGGCGTTTGCACCAGGGTATTGGGTTCCACCGTGGAGCCAGTCGCTTTCGGCGACAATTGCGCCATGCCGCCGACCCTGAGTCATACCCTTACCGGTGCGACCACGGGCGGACCCATTGCGGGTAGCGCAAGCGGTACAACATTCAACCTCGGGATGACCACAGTTGAGTATTCAGTGACCGACGGCGTGAATGCTCCCGTCACTTGTTCTTTTGTTGTGACAATCGTTGATGGCGAAATGCCCACGGTGACTTGCCCGACGCCGTCCAATCCTTACAATACCGACCCGGGCGTCTGCCAGGCACAGATTGGTGGTTTGAGTGCGACGACCGGCGACAACTGCTCCGTGTCTTCGCTGACCTGGGCCGTAACCGGCGGCCCGGCCCTCGCGGGTGCTGGTTCTTCAAGCGCCTCTGACGTCAGCGGCGCCATCTTCGCCTTTGGCACCACCACTGTCACTTATACTGTAACGGATGGTAGCGCCAACACAAATACCTGTAACTTCTCCATCACCGTACAAGACAAGGAAGCGCCGGTCATCACACCGCTGCCGCCCGGTATCGTTACATTCCAGAGCGCTTTTACCGTAAATGTCGCGCCCGGCACCTGTGCCCAGACTGTTTCCTGGTATCGCCCAAGTCAGTTGACGCATACTGCTTCCGACAACTGTACGGCAGTTACACTAACAGAGCAGCAGCCGATCATGCCCAACGGCATGGTATATAACCCCGGCGACTTCTTCGTTGACAATGGTGTGACGCCGTACCCGTACGATTATACGAACTTCCTGCATTGGGTAACGCCTGTTTCGGCCGAGTTTCCGGTGGGTACAACAGAATTGCGCTACTATTTTTCCGATGGAAACGGCAATTACGACAGCGTTACCATAAAAGTAACCGTCATCGAAAACGAACTGCCGGTAGCAACCTGCCAGCCAAGTCTCACGCTCCCGCTTGATGCAAAAGGCGGAGTGAAAATCACGGCAGCGCAGATCAACAACGGCTCCACGGATAACTGCGGCATTATGAGCATGACGGTTTCGCCGGATACACTCAATTGCGGCAGCACCAGCCCGCAGACGCTGACCCTTACGGTTACTGACTTTGCCGGTAATACCAAAACCTGCACGACTACCGTGACCATAGTAGACAACCTGCCACCTGTGGCCAACTGCCCCAACAACATCGTTTCGGCGGCCGGCCCCATGTGCCTGAAAAATGCCACCGCAATACCTGAACTGGCCCTGTCCATGCAGCCGAACGGCGCTGCACTGACCGGCCCCGGCCAATACGGCGACAATTGTGGCGTGACAATGGTTACGTATCTGCTTACCGGTCCGAACTTTACAGGACCGGCTTCGGGCATGTATCCAATTCCCGCCGGTGTGAATTTTAAAGCGGGATTGACCTCCGTGACCTATACCTTTAAAGATGCCAAAGGCAACTCCACAGCCTGTAGCTTCAACGTCAGCGTGGAAGACTTGCTGCCGCCAACGGCTACCTGCCCGGCGAATATCACGGTTAACGCCAACACAGGCGGATGTATCGCCATTGTGAACTGGACGCCGCCGACATTTACCGACGAATGCGACGCAACGCCAACGGTCACTTCCTCACATGCGCCGAACACATTCTTCTTCTTCGGCCCAACACAGGTTACCTACACGGCTACCGACGACGCCGGAAACGTAGGCAGTTGCACCTTTATCGTTACCGTTAATGACTTGCAGCCGCCGGTCGCCATTTGCCAGGACATTACAGTGTCTTTGGGAGCAGGCGGTACCGTTACTGTTACCTCCGCCCAAGTGGATAACGGCAGCACAGATAACTGTTTTTACAATTACGAACCCCTTAATGCGTCGGCGACCTACAATTGCACCAACATGGGGGCCAATAACTACACGCTGGTTATCAAGGATGCCGGAGGCAATATCGCCTCCAAAACCTGTACGGTCACGGTAGTCGACAACACCCCGGGTATTAAAGACCCTTCGATCACCAACTGTGCAATCCATACGCCGGCAGCAGTTAATTTGAATTCGAGCTGTGCAGGTACACTGAATGCAGCCACCTATTTTGCTGCCAACTTCACAGTTACAGACAACACGTTAAACTCGACACCTTCCTGCCCGCTCACATTTGATGTAAGCGTGCAACCTCCGGGTGGCCTCAACAGCGGATTGGCATCTGTCTACAACTGGACCTGTGAGAACGTCGGCGTGAACACCGTGACGTTCCAGGCTACCGACAAGTTCGGCAATACCACGATTTGCACAAAAATGATCACGGTGAACGATGTCACGCCACCGGCGATCATCAATGCAAACCTGATCGCCCCGCCGGCACTTACCATCCAGTGCGATGACTATGATCCCAACGATTTCGCTACCCTGGGAGAGATCACCCTCGCAGATGTAACGGATGCTTGCGACAACAACTGCGACGATCAGATCGACATTTTATTCTACGATGTGCTCCTGTTCGGTGCATGTGATAATGAGTCCACGATCATTCGTACCTGGGAAATCAGGGACAAGGCAGGTAACCTGACGGCGCATTTTCAGACGTTCTCCATTGTAGACACAGAAGCGCCCACTTTTGTCGGCGTACAAACAGTCGTCAATCTTGAGGCGAACAACCAGAACGATGCGCCGGCATGCGTCGCTCCGTTTACGGTTGCCTTGTCCGATGGAAATGTAATAGACAACTGCACCCCTTCCTTGCTGTCGTTTTTTGATATTTCCTATGTCATTCAATTCCCGGTAGGACTTCCCACGGCTCCGGTTGCCGGGTCGTCTGTAACGACGAACTTCCCGATTGGTACCTCTTTTGTGACTTTTACGGCGAAAGATCCCTGTGGTAATTCCAGCCAGATCACGATATCGGTACATGTTGACGACGTCGACGGACCGATTATCAACGAGCCTTTCGGTTTTACTTTCGGAAACAACCAAAACGTATGCGGACAGACCTTTACGGTTCTGAACGCCACGGGCAACTGCGGTAACAACTTTTCCTGGTACCGTCCGTTCCTGGCCGATTTTGACTTCCTGGACTGCTCGAATCACACCGTAACCGAAACGATCAGCGACCCAACGGTGCAAAGCGCCATCAACGTCTCTGCGCCATTTGTATATGTGAATCCGCCGGTGTTCAGCGTGCACCCCACCACGTTCTTCCCGGTTGGCAACACAACGGTGACCTATACGGCAACAGATGCTGCAAACAATACCACTGTTTGCTCCTTTACGGTAAAAGTGGTGGATACACAGGCGCCTGACATCAACTGTCCGGGTGCACAGACCCTGTCTATTTCTTCGGGTTGCAGCGGTGTTACGCTGGTGCCGAGTTATCTGAACGGTGTTCAGGTGACAGACAACTGTCCCAACAATATTACGCTGACGCAAATACCTGCCTCCGGTACGGTGCTTTCCAGCGTGGTCAGCCCTGTTCAGGCAGGTCAAATGTTTGTGGTCAAGATCAAGGCTACCGACAACCAGATGAACAACCTGTCCGACTCCTGTACCTTCACGGTGACCCTGTTCGATGGCGATGCGCCGGTACCGGATCTGCCGATTTTGCCAAATATCACCAGTTTCTGCGGTAAAGACACCGTGGATGCTCCTTCGGCTACCGATTGCAATGGCAATATGTTCGTCACGATCTACGGTACACCTTCCGTATCGGTGCTGGGTATCCTGCCTCCGCTGGTGCCCGGCGGACCGCCGCGTTACATTATTCCAAACGGTAACTACGCTATAACATGGTCGTACACCGACCCGCAGAACAATACGACGACGCAGCTGCAAAGCGTTCAAATCTTCCTGGATAACATTCCTCCGATCGCCAACTGTAAACCGCCGTTCTCTGTCAACCTGACTCCGGCAGGCGATTTTGCCCTGGCGATCAACCAGATCAACAACGGCAGCTTCGACCAGCACATGTGCGGACCGGTTACGCTGACGCTGAATCCGGCAGTGTTAACCTGCGCAAACCTGAACACGCCAGCGAATGTGGCGCTCATCGTGACAGATGTCGCCGGCAACGTCGCGCAATGTGTAACACCTGTAACTGTACACGACATCACGGCGCCAGTACTGTCGCCTATCCCGGCCGATGTAACACTGGAGGCCTGTGCAACAATCCCGGCCCCGGCGAATATCACTGCCGTCGATGTGTGCGACCAAAACGTTGCCATCTCGTACAAGCAGGATACGACAGCGTTTACCAACGCCTATAAGTATACGATCCGCCGCACCTGGATTGCTACGGACGACTCCGGCAATTCCTCAACCGGCACACAAATGCTGACCATTCAGGATACACAGGCTCCCGTATTTGCGATTGCTACACCGGATACTATCACAGTGGTCACAGACCTGAATAATCTGGATTGCAAGGCAACCGTCACATTTGACGTCGAGCCATTTGTCAGCGATTGCGATTCCACGACCCTGACGATTACCAATTCGCGAACCGGACAAGGCGCCAATTATTCAGAAGTGCTGTTAAAAGGTACCTATATCCTTCAATTTACGGCTAAGGATGGGAATAACAATTCCTCAACCCATGTCATTACCGTGATTGTAAAAGATGGCACCAACCCGATCGCGGCATGTATCAACGGCGTTAGCGTAGCGTTGCAATCCTCCGGAACGGTTACGGTAACTTCGGCAAACATCAACGCCAACAGTTCTGATAACTGTACTGCACAACAAAACCTGATGCTGCAAATCCAGCGACTTGATCCGCTCGGCCCGATCACGAACAGCATCACGTTTGACTGTGACGATGCCGACGGCGTCACGCAACATCCAGTCAAACTGTACGTGGAAGACGAAGCGGGCAACGAATCAACCTGCGAAACCTATATCATCGTACAGGACAACGTGTTCCCCGAGATTACTTCCTGCCCTCCGCACAAAAAAGTGCAGTGTACCACGGACATTGATCCGTCGGTTCAGGGTACGGCTACCGCCACCGACAACTGCACCGTCAGCTCGATTACGTTCATGGATTCGATCGACGCCGGAAGCGGCGATACCTGTTACTTCGTTTACCGTACCTGGAAAGTACTTGACCAGGCCAGTAACCTGACCACCTGCGTACAAATATTCAGCGTTCAGGATACCGTGAAGCCGGTGTTGAGCGCTTATCCGCCCGACGATACGATAAGCTGTGCACAGGGCCTTCCCGCTCCGTCACTGATAACAGCCACCGATAACTGCACCCAAGATATCGTGGTTACCCTTCAACAAGATACCATCGATATTGCGCAGGGGCCCTGCGGCCAGTTCACCTATACCGTTGTGCGCACGCGTACGGCAGTAGATGACTGCGGCAATACGGAGGTTCACACACGCAAGATCAGGATTGTGGATAATGAAATACCACAATTCCTCGGCATGCCGGATACCATAACGGTGTCTTCAGCCGATTTCCCGCCGAACCTCAATTGTCTTGTACCTGTATCGCTCAACATCGGGCAATACCTGACAGACTGCGAACCGGATTCTATTATAGATGTGACCAATACCGCGCCTCATGGAAACGGCGGGCTTGATATCGGCGGAGATTATGCGGTTGGAATCTATAACATCAAATTCACGGCAGTTGACGCTTGCGGCAACTCGAACATGGATTCCATTATTGTAAATGTGGTGGATAACAGTATTCCAACCGTTATCTGTAACAACAATGTAGTAATCTCGCTGGGCACCAATGGCGAAGCCACAATCATGGCCGACGATATTGATCTCGGAAGCACCGACAACTGCGCAATCGATACCATGATCCTTTCCCAGGCTACCTTTGATTGTCAGGATCTCGGCGTCAACTCCGTAACCCTCACCGTTGTAGACGTTAATGGAAACTCCAACTTCTGCACCGTGGATGTAAATGTCATGCTTGGCGTAAATGCGGGCTTCTCCCTGACCACAACCGGTACGCCGGAATCGTATTTCGGTTCGGATAACGGCTCCGCCACGGCAACAGCCACCGGTGGTTCCGGAACCTTCTCCTACGAGTGGAGCACCGGCGATACCACCAACGCTATCAGCGGCCTCGCCGCCGGAACGTACACCGTCACTGTGGTCGATGTACTGAACGGATGTTTGCAGGTCGATACAGCCATAGTCGAGCCGGGTGCCAAAATTACACTGACTGTCGGCAGCGCCGACGGATGCCAGGACCAGATTGTGTCAGTCCCGGTTACGGTTGATAATTTTATTAATGTAACAGGCTTCTCGTTTACGCTGAACGTCAACGACCCGAACGTAGGTCTGATTCTTGGCCTGACGGCCGGTAGTGTTAACGCTGCAATCGATGATGACCTGAGCGCCAACCTGCTGGCAGGCAACAACCTCGGTATCTTCTGGTTCGACACAACCCTGACACTGCCCAATGGAACTGTTTTGTTCAATATTGATGTGCTCCTCGGCACTGCTGCTGTAGGCTCTGCCAGTCCGGTTGTCATTGCAAACGCTCCGGTAAGCCTCCAGTTTACCCAGGATAGCAGTGGCGTTGATGTAGTTACCGGTATGGTTGACATTGCCGACGGCTCGGTAGAAATTACCTGCGCCATCCCCGATCTCGAAATCGGCGGCGATGTACAAACCTGGAAAGTGCCGACACAGCCGGTGCCTGGAGTAGACGTGTCGCTTACGGGTACCGTAACGGCCAACCAGACGACAGGCCTCGCCGGCACCTACCTGTTCGGCGTACCGGATAATGCCAATACCACGGTGAAATGCTTCAAGGAAACGGTCGGCAACGACGGTCTGACAGGTAGCGACGTACTGCTGATCAAGCGCCACGTGCTCATGATCCAGCCGCTGACCTCGCCGTACCAGTTTGTTGCAGCAGATGTAAGTGGAGAAGGCAACCTGTCGCTGCTCGACTATGCGCGCATTCAGGAAGTGGCGCTTGGAACCAAGCAACACATTACCGGTTCGCCGGACTGGAAGTTTATACCCAAGTCGTATATGTTCCCGTCGCCGAACCCCCTGAGCGTTCCATTCCCGGAGAGCATCAGCCACATGCCGGTCAATGTTGACTTCCTCGACGACGACTTTGTGGCAGTGCGCATGGGCGACGTAAACGGCAGCATCAACCCGAGCTTTACCAACGACGATATCGACGACCGCGCTGAAACGTTCCACCTCCGTCTCGACGACCGCAATTACCGCATGGGTGAAACGATTGAGGTGCCTTTCAAGGCCGCCGCTAATTTCGTTGATCGCTCCGGTTACCAGTTGACCATCAACTTCGATCCCAAAGTATTTGAACTGGAGGGTATTGTTCCGGGCGTATTGCCTGAAATGGGCGACGCCAACTTCGGAACCTCACACCTGAATGCAGGTATGCTGACTACCTTGTGGGTAAGCGCAGAGCCGCTGACCGTTGCGGAAAACGAAGTGCTCTTTACGCTGAAATTCAAAGTACTGCGGAGTGGCTCTGCACTGTCTGAAGTGCTGCGCCCGGGTTCTGAAATCACGCGCACCGAAGCATACGACCGCGACGGCAATACGATGAAACTCGACTTCGAGTTCATCCAGCCGCAAACAGGAAGTGAAGCCGCCAGTTTCGCACTCTATCAGAACCAGCCGAACCCGTTCAACCAGACCACCACGATCGGTTTCCGACTTCCGGAAGCCGGCCGCGCCGCCTTCCGCGTATTCAGCGCATCGGGCCAGCTGGTGAAAACGGTGGTAGGAAACTTTGAAAAAGGCTACAACGAGTTGAACTTCCGCCGCGAAGAATTCGGCGCACCTGGTGTTTACTACTACGAGATCGAAACGCCGACGCATGGCGATCGCAAAAAGATGATTTTGATTGATTAATAAAACAACTTCTCCTGCTTCTCCGAAGGAAATGTGCTGCGCGCATACCTTTGGAGAAGCGCCGGGGAAGGGCTTTTAATTTTAAAACCATGAGAAATATTCTATTAATCCTGATCTTCTTTGCATCGCTTGTTTGTTCAAATAAAGCATCAGCACAGACGGTTATTCTAAAAACTGATACAGTCTCAGTGGACTGTGCATCATCCGACACCTTTTTGGTGCCGATACGGGTGTCCGATTTTACCAGTATCGGCTCGTTCCAGTTCACGCTGATGTGGGACACGAGTCGCCTGGATTATGCCTATACTACGCCGCTTAACCCGGTCTTTCTTGGCCCCGGTGTTGATGTGGGCTTTGACACGGTGACATTTATTAACCAGGGAAAGATGACCTTCATCTGGACCAACTCCAACGGAGGCTCGGCTCCCGACAGTTCGGTTGTTTTTTCAGTGGCTTTCCGCCGAATCGGCGGGCCTTTTGCCCCTGTCATGTTTGCCAATGCACCGGCAGTCATCGAAGTCGCCAATGAAAGTGGCGATATTTTGTCGTTTATGACCATGTCCGGAGGGATAAAGCCCATCGACAACGAAGGCCCAACGATCACCTGCCCGGCCAATGTCACGGTACAAGGCGGTGGAGCGGTTCCGGTAAATGGCATTGCGCCGCAAAGTATCACCGACAACTGCGCCCCTGTGGCCAGCGTCGGCTGGTCGTCGGCCGGTGCGTCTGTTGTGAATGCACCCGGCGACCCGGATGCAAGCGGCGCGCCGTTCAACATCGGCACTTCAACCGTAACGTATTCGGCAACCGATGTAGGCGGAATAACTTCCACCTGCTCGTTTACCGTAACGGTTGAACTGTCCATCACCAGCGATACCCTGACTATTATTGCAGCAAATGCCATTACTTCCTGCAACCAAACGGTCTCTATCGATATCACGGCGCTGAACTTTGACTCACTGGGTTCGCTCCAGTTTTCGATGGGCTGGGACCCACTGGTACTCCAATTCAGTTCTGTAAGCAACTTCAATCCCGCGCTGCAACTTTCAGCATCCGACTTTGGTACTTCCCAAAGCGCCAGCGGCTTCTTGTCGTTTCTCTGGACAACCAACGCTTCTGAAGGCACTTCTTTGCCTCCGGGGGCTGTATTGTTTACGCTTAACCTGAATGTGATCAGCGGCGGAGGCACCAACTCCGGGATTGTTTTCGGTGATGTGCCGAGTGTGCGGGAGGCCTATTCCAACGCATCCGGCAGCCCGGAAGAGATTCCGGCGAACTGGATCAATGGTTCTGTGGGCGTGGTCGACAATATACCGCCTATTCTTTCCTGCCCGGCAAATGTGGCGGTCGACCTGCCAAACGGCAACTCGAATGTTCAGGTGAGTGACCTGGAACCGACGGCATTGCTCGACAACTGCGGCGGTAACGTCAACCTGGCATACGTACAGACCGGCGCAACCCCCGGACAAGGATCCGGAGATGCCAACGGCTTGTTCAACCCGGGCGTTACCACGGTAACCTATACCGCAACCGATCAGGCGGGTAATACAAGTTCCTGCTCTTTTTCGGTTACGGTAAATGCCAACGGTGCACTGACTCTTTTGATTGATACAGTCGGTGTCGATTGCCAGGGCGCCGGAGCGCAAATCGCAGTAAATCTTTTTGTAGAAAACTGGGAAGATATCGTTGGCCTGCAGTTCAATGTGAACTGGGACCAAACGGTGCTCCAGTTTGACACCGTGAACAACGCTTTCCCCGGCCTCAACCTGTCGCCCGGCGATTTCAACTTCAATACTACATCGGATGGCATGCTGTCGTTTTTTGCAGGCGGCCCAGGCAGCAACTGGCCGCAAATTCCAAACGGCGGCACCTTTTTCACCCTGTATTTTACAGTGCTGAACCCGGCAGCCACCACCGATATCGGCTTTTTCGGCTTTATCGAAGCAATCAACAGCTCGATCAATACGGTACCGGTCGTTACGGTAAACGGCTTCTTCCAGCAGGGTAACGATACTTCTCCGCCGGATGTAACTTGCCCGGCCGATATTACGGTAGACGCCGTAGCCAATGAATGTAATGCCAACGTAAACGTTCCGTTGCCCACTGCAACAGATGCCTGTAGCGGTGTCGATTCTATTTTCCGGGACCCGGCAGGCAACGTTTTTAATGTCGGAGCAACCGTTGTGGTGTATACCGTAACGGATAGCGCAGGCAATGTTGCGACCTGCTCGTTCACAATCAACGTGGTAGAGAACAACCCGCCCCAAATTATCTGCCCGCCCAATGTTACGGATGTCGCTTCAGGATTTTCCTGTTCCAAAATGGTAAATTGGCAAGACCCTTTGGCCTCGGATGCATGTGGACAGACTGATCTGACCGTTACGTCCAATTACAATCAGGACAGTATTTTCCCGGTTGGTCAGACGCTGGTGATTTATACCGTAGTGGACGGATCGGGCAATACAGCCATGTGTAACTTCCTGGTAACGGTACAAGACACGGCTGCGCCTGTTATTGTTTGCCCCGACGACCTGACGGTCGCCCCCGACGGCGGTGCAGGATGCACAGCGGTAGTACCGTTTGCCGTTACGGCATTCGACAACTGCGACCAGGACATCCAACTGATCGGGTCGGCCGCCTCCAACGATACTTTTTCTCCGGGTAATACGACGGTTATGTTTGAAGCGCTGGACGATTTCAACAACAGCGCCACCTGTTCATTCGTCATTACGGTGCTCGACGACGTGCCGCCGACCATCTCCTGTCCGGATTCTATCCTGATGTCTGCAGCAGCGGATACCTGCGGTGCATTCCCGGTGTGGTCCAATGTTACGGCTGCCGACGACTGTACCGCAAACGTTACGGCAACCTCGGCTTTTCAGTCGGGCGAATTCTTCGGAATCGGCGTCACTTCTGTCGTATACACGGCCATGGACGGCGCAGGCAACACCTCGACCTGTAGTTTCACGGTAACGGTGACGGAGGCTGTTCCGCCGATCATCCTCGGCTGTCCCCTCGACCGGCTCATCGCGCTGCCACCCGGCAAGTGTGATACCATCGTCTTTTGGGATACACCGATTGCTACGGACAACTGTGCCCTGGACACCTTCGGAGCCGATTTTGCTCCGGGTTCAGTATTCCAGGCAGGCACAACAGTGGTGACCTATACCGCCCTCGACATTGCAGGCAACACTTCGGTTTGTACCTTCAATGTCGTCGCACTCGACCAGATAGCGCCCGAACTGAACAACTGCCCGCTTGATATCCCTCCCATCAATGCGAGCCCTTGCGGGCAAACAGTGACCTGGGACCCGCCTACGGCGACAGATAACTGCACGCCGCAGGATGAACTGGTCATTACCTCTTCCCAACTGCCGGGAAGCGTATTCCTGAACGGCACAACAGAGGTCGTATACTATGTTCAGGATGCCAGCGGGAATTACGATTCCTGTATGTTCAAGGTTACGATCATTGCCAACCAGCAACCCGGTTTTGACAGTGTGCCGCAAAACCAGACCCTGAATGGCTGTGCACAATCGGCAACCTGGACGCCGCCTACACCAGTGGGCTTGTGCGCAGTGGATACCCTGTATTCCAACTATGCACCCGGCGATACTTTTTATCTGGGTACTACCACGGTGACCTATACTGCCGTCGATTCCCTGGGTATGTCGGTCAGCGCTTCGTTCACAATCATGGTTGTGGATAACGAACCGCCGCAAATCATCTGTCCGGAAGGACCCGTAGTCGTCAGCATAGGCGGCAGCATCATCTCCGATCCCGACGAATTCCTGTTCAGTGTGGAATCGTTAAGCGGATGTACCGGTATCATGCTGGAATTCGACCAACCGGCTGTATCTGATAATTGCGGTTTGGAATCGTACACCCAGACGGCCGGTATGGCGCCGGGCAGTATAATGGCCATCGGCCTGGACACCCTGGTTTTTACGGCTGTCGATTCGTCGGGCAACAGCACTCCCTGTTCTATTGCGGTTGAAGTACAGGGATTCCCTGAATTGATATTGACTGCTGTTCCGCAATTGGGCTGCCTGAACGATACCGTGATCATTACCGCCACCCCGTTGCCCGGTGCAACGTATACCTGGACCGGTCCGCAGGGGCAGTTCCCGACGACCAACCAGATATTGATTCCGAGCTTCGCCGAAGCCAACGAGGGGGTTTACTCCGCCTCTGCAACCATTAATGGCTGCCAGATACCGGCTGGTTCGGTTACGGTAAACCTGGCCAGCGCGCCGGATGCAGTCGACGACACTGGCTTCTTTATTGATCCCGGAACGACGGACACCTTCAATATCCTGGATAACGACGTACTGGTGCCATTTTCCGATTACAGTATCACAGAAGTGGGAGATTTGAATGGCCTGACCAACCTGGGCAACGGGACGTTTTCTTTCGAGGCGCCTGAAGAGGGCGGGGTTTATTCCTTCCTCTACGAGGTTTGTTCCAAATCGTGTCCCGATCTGTGTGATATGGCGCTTGTTACGATAAGAGTGGTGAGCAATGAAAGCTGCTCATTTATTCCCAATATCATCACACCGAATGGCGATGTGGCGAACGACTGGCTTGAAATCCCCTGTCTGAATTCCGGGCTGTACCGCGACAACTCGATCGTGATTTTCAACCAATGGGGTGATAAAGTGTACGAGATGAATGGGTACGACAACAACGACCCGGCCAAACGATGGGAGGGTACACTCAACGGCGAACCCGGAAAAGACCTGCCCGATGGCGTATACTTCTATATTTTCAGACCAGACGCCAATGAACCGGTCATTAAAGGTTTTGTGGAAATATTCCGTTGATCGTGAAGTTGAGCACACAAGGGAAGGCTGGGTTTGTCTTCACCCAGCCTTCCCCACCCGCTCAACCCTTCTCAACCTTCTAAACATATCAGTTCAGATGAAAAAACTCTTATTCTTACTCATTATAGTTGCAGCCGGTATCCGGCTCAATGCCCAGCAGGACCATCAGTATACGCAGTTCATGTACAATAAACTGCTGTACAACCCTGCATATGCCGGCGCCCGGGGCACACCAACCCTGACCGGTATTTTTCGCAGCCAATGGCTTGGATTTGACGGTGCGCCGCAGTCGGGCCTGTTGAGTTTTAACTCGCCGTTTCTCACACCACGCGTTGGTATCGGCGCTACGCTTTCCTACCTGAAAATAGGTTTGCAGCGCGACTTTCACGCTTCGGTTGCATATTCCTATGACCTGGTGGCCATGGAAAATGTGTCGTTGCGCGTGGGCATTCAGGGCTCCCTGCGCACATTGGGTGTGGCTTTCGACGATGCGGCACCCTTTACAATTGGCGACCCTTCGCTCGACAATCAGCGGGTTAATGACTTCTATGGAAACGTAGGAGCGGGGATATACGGCATTTTTATGGAAAGGTATTTTGCCGGCTTTTCTGTGCCCCGTATCTACTCCAATGCTATCGGCCTGAACTCTGCATTGAACCCGGTTTCCGCAAAGGAATACCGGCATTTTTACGGCGTGGCGGGCGGTATTTTTCCGCTTAGCGAAGATATCAACCTCATGCCGGCCGTGTTGATCAAGTATGTAAGCAATGCGCCTGTTGACGCCGACCTGAATGTCAACCTGGATATCCGTCAAAAAGTAACTGCCGGTATTTCCTATCGCCTTGGCGGTAACGGCCCGGGAGAATCGGTCGACTTACTGGTGTTCTGGCAAGCCACACCGCAGGTTGGAGTAGGCGCTTCTTATGACTTTACCCTTTCTGATCTGAAGGATTATAACGGTGGTTCGATCGAACTGCTGCTGCAGGCAGATCTGAAAAAAAACAAGAAGAAAAACGTCTTCAGCCCCCGTTTTTTCCTCTAATATCCATTTAATTCTTTGGCACGCAATCAGCAGTAATCAAACTTCTCAAAAATCATGGGAATCATGAAAGCCCGTAAGCATATACTATCTGTAATAGCCTTTGGTCTGACCTTCGGCTACTTATCGGCCCAGTCGGAAACCGAACCGGTTACCGTGGAGGTGAAAAACGAAAGCGCTATCAACACGAAAGGACTGGAATTCAGCCCGACGTTTTATGAAGATGGCGTCGTGTTCATCTCAACCAACACCGACGGACTAAAAAAACTGACCGATAAAAACAAGCAGCCCTATACGTCTATCCTTCGCGCCCGGCGCGATTCGGATGGCGCCTTGGCCTCTGCCGAACCGTTTTCAAAAGAAATTTCTTCCGAGTATAATGAAGGCCCGGTTTGTTTCGACCGCACCGCCGAAGTCATCTATATCTCCAGAAACATCATTGTCGACGGACGGGAGAAACTGAGCAAAGACGGCAACCTGATGATGCGAATTTTCACTTCCAAAAAAGAAGGAGGGGTATGGAGCACGCCCACACCCGTTTTTCAGGTGAACGATGAAGGTTACGCGGACTGCCATCCGGTGATCAGTATCGACGGCGATAAACTGTTCTTTGCCTCCAATCGTCCCGGTGGATCGGGCGGCATGGACATATACGTGTCCTATCGCGTCGGAGAGTCGTGGAGCGAACCGGTGAACCTCGGTCCCGGTGTCAATACATCCGGCAACGAGGCATTCCCGTTTATTCATGCCGATAATACGCTGTATTATGCTTCTGACGGACTGAGTGGCGGCATGGGCGGCCTCGATTTGTACTATGTCATTCCCGAAGGCACCCAGTGGACCAAACCCATCAACATGGGCGCTCCGTTCAACACGCCGGGCGATGATTTCGGACTGATTGTCGACCTGAACAAGATCAATGGTTACTATTCGACCAGTGGCAACGGCGGAGCGGGCGCAGATGATGTTTTCAGTTTTCATACCGAGAACGGAAATCTGGACGATTACCTGCTCCAGAACAAACGCGTACCCGACCGTGACCTGGATGTGAAAATCCTTGTTACGGATAAGTCTTCCGGCGCCCCCATCAGCCTTGTCGCGGTTCAACTGCTGAATTACGACGCGAATAATGTGATCGGACGGGATGAAGAGGGCAACATGATTACCATCCAGAATATCAACGGACAGGATGTGATGAAGGCTATGCCCCCGGATAAGGGAATCAATGGCGAAACGGATTCCAAAGGGCGATTCCTTACGGAGGTCAAACCCGGCAACTACGCGATCAGTGTCTCTAAAAAGGGCTATCAAACCAAACAGATCAGGGTGCAGATGTCCAAACCGGGTAATGAGGTAGCCATACAACTCGAAAAAACACCAACCGGCGATAAACTGCAATGGAATCCCTCGGTATTCAATTATGTAACCAATGCTCCGCTTGCAGGCGCCGTCATGGTGCTGACCAACAGGACTACCGGCGCCAGGGATACTGTTGTTACGGATGCCAATGGAATGGTGGATCACTACCTGAGCCCCAACACCAAATACAAACTGGACCTGTTCCAGGCCGGCCGGATTATCGGAAGCACGGAAATTGATACGGAGGGCTGGCTGCCCAACCAGTTGACCATGCAGAATATTTCTGTTGCGCCGCTGCTTCCGGGCTCTGTGATCGAATTGCCCAATATCTACTACAACTTTAACGACGCTACCCTGCGCCCGGATGCCCGCAAGGATCTGGACCTCATGGTTGCGTTGATGAAGCAACACCCGAGCATCAAGGTCGAGCTGGCCAGCCACACAGACTGCCGGGGCAACGACACCTACAACCAGCAACTCAGCCAACGCCGCGCCAACGGCGTGGTAGATTACCTCGCTTCTGAAGGCGTCGACCGTTCGCGCCTCCGCCCGGTGGGATACGGAGAAAGCGAACCCCGCAATAAATGCCGCGACGGCGTCACCTGTACGGAACAGGAACACGCCCGCAACCGCAGAACGGAAGTCCGGATACTGGCAGGTGTACAGGGCGCCGCAATGGTCTATGTCGACGGACAGATCAACAGCACAAGCTCGGAAAAGAAACCTGACGATAAAGTAAACATGGCTCCTCCGGCGGCTGGAACAGTAACGATCAGCAGCGGCGACCGCGATTCGTACCACGTAGTAGCGGGCTCATTCCTGATGGAAAACCGGGCGCAAAGCCAGTTGAATGTACTGCACAAGGCCGGATACCCGGGCGCTCAAATTGTGCGCTTCCCGAATTCGCCCTATTTTTCCATCAGTGTGGGCAAATTCAAAAGCCGGGGCGAAGCAGACGTGTTGAAACGCAAACTCGATAAAGATAAAATTGACGCGTTCGTTCGCGCCGTTCAATAGGTGCCGCCGCCTTCAGGCGGCGACCAAAATAAAACCTTCAGGCGGTCTTATAAATAAATCGCCGCCTGAAGGCGGCGGTACCGGCCCCGATACCCGGAAGCCTTTGTACCTTTGTGCCCAACTTTCGGCGACGTATTTTGTTTCCGGTAAAAAGCAAAGGATTTTGATATGGCAATTATGATTACAGACGAGTGCATCAATTGTGGCGCTTGTGAACCTGAATGCCCCAATAACGCGATTTACGAAGGCGGAGTAGAGTGGGCCATTTCTGATGGTAATACGGTGAAAGGAGATTATACGCTTGAAGATGGCGCTGTGGTGAACGCAATGAGCAAAAACACCCCGGTTTCCAATGACTTTTATTACATCGTTCCCGATAAATGTACGGAGTGCGTCGGGTTTCATGAAGAGCCCCAGTGTGCGGCCGTTTGTCCGGTAGACTGCTGTGTTCCCGACCCGGATCGTGTAGAAACCGAAGATGTATTGCTGGACAAAAAAGCACGCCTGCATTTATAGCGGGCGCCTTCCCAAATATGAAGTTTTCATGGTTCTAATAATTGCCTGCTTCCGGCAACGGCGAGCGGGCAATTTTTTCCAGGGCATCAAATACGTCCGAATAATCGAAGGTGTCCGGGTTTTGCCAGAAATCTAGTGTTTGACGCAGTTGATCGGTAGTAGATACACCGAGCACAATACCGTGAATATTTGGATTCAGGCCGGCATGGATCAGTCCGATCTGATTCATGGTTTTCAGCGGAGGCCGTACAAACGCAGTATTCCATTCGGGAAGTTTTGAGCTGATCTGGCGGGCGATTTTTGCCGCTTTCTCCGGTTGCCCTCCCCGGGCAAGAAAAGTACTTTCCGCACCGTATGCCGCGTCCAGTTTTATGCCTCCCGCATTGATGCCGTAGGCAAAACACCGGTGGCCGGCGGATACGGGATTGCCGGTCGTATCATTGGACGACTTTATAAACAGGGGTCGGTAACGCCCAAGATCGGATTGAAGTAGATTGTGTTTCAACTGGATGTCAAATATCAATCCGCAATCCGCATTTGCCTGCGCGTAAACGTCAGGGTGTGCAATTCCGGAAATACCGGCATCGATGTTCATCTCCTGCTGCAAGTGTTTCAGCGCTTCCAGCGACGACCGGACCGCCGCTGTGTCGTCCCGGTTGTCCCAGTGAAACATCAGGCAGCGCAGGTTTCCCCCAAACAGGCGGTAATATTCCTCTCCCATCATCAGTACGAACGACGGCGCGAGGTTGGATACCGGCGAGCGCATGTTGTCCAGACTACCGATCTTCATCGTTATGCGCATATCGTGCAGTCCATGTGCCTGCAGGTACTCGAACAGGATATTTTCCGAGGCGCGAAAATCAGCCGGGTTCTTGTTGATGGGATAATTGGTGGCACAGTCAACCTCCCGCATACCTGCATCGATCCAGGCGTCCAGTATTTTAAATGCCGCTGGTTTTGATATTGTCCAGCCCCATTGCGCAGAACCCAGTACAAGCGTCTTTGATCCAACAACTTTATTTGCCATCACTCCAGGTTTTAATTTCATTCATCATTCCTCATTCCTCATTCATCCACCATTTTTCGTCGTAAATATGCACCTCAAATACCACTTCCCATGATAAATATGCATGTAGCCGATGAATCGCACACCGGCATCGTAGCGGAACTGCTTTCCGATCTTTTTGAAGAAGTGGGGCATACCCTTCGGGCGCCGGAAATTGCCGGAATTTTTTCGGAAATCGATGCCGATTCAGGCCATTCTGCGCTGTTGGCCTTCGACGACGACGAAGCGGTTGGCGTGATTACTGTGGTGGAAACGATATCGCTCTATGCCGGAGGCCGTATCGGGGTGATTAACGAATTGTACGTTGTACCCGCTTATCGATCCGAAGGGGTGGGCAAACTATTGCTGGACATGGCAAAAGACCTGGCGGAGCAACGCGGCTGGATGCGGCTGGAGGTGACTACTCCCGGCGCGGAATACGAAAAAACGCTGCACTTCTACGAGCGCGAAGGGTTTTTCCCGATTGGTCCGCGGTATAAATATGAACTGTAGGGCTGTCCTTGATCTTGTGCTCAGGGTTTCCGTTTTTTCAATACCGCCATGGCCCGGATATATTGCCTGGCCAGACCAGGTATGTTGACGCGACTGCTGCTTGTATCATCGGTCCACCTGACGGGCAACTCGCACATATTCAGACCTTTCCACTCTGCAACGGTCAAAAGTTCCGTGCTGAAAAACCATCCGTTGGAAACAGCCCCGCCTTCTGTCAGCGACGGCACATGCCGCCGAAGCAGCCATTTGAATCCGCACATGCCGTCGGAAAATCGAATGCCCAGGTATACCTTCAGCATCAGATTGAACACTCTCGACGTGATCTCTCTTTTCAGTGTTCTCCCGATAACCTTCGACCCCTTGTGCAGCCGTGTACCGTACACCAGGTCGAATCCTTCAGTGGCCAATGCATTGTAGGCCTGAATAAAATGATTGAGATCGGTAGCCAGGTCGAGATCCATGTATCCCACAATATCTGCATCGCTGCTGGCCCATGATGTTTTCAGCGCCAGACCCACCCCTTTTTCAGGTACCCTGATCAGGCGAACCTCCGGGAAGTCGTCGCACAGCACTTCGGCGATATGCGCTGTTTGGTCCGTGCTGCCATTGTCGGCAATAACGATGCGCCATTGGCCCGGTTCAGGAAATTTGTTCTTCAGGAAAGCATGCAGTACTCTGACCTGCCGGTCGAGTGTTGCCTCCTCATTCAATACGGGGATGGTGATGTCAAACGTCATGGCTGGTTCGGATAAAGTTGCGCCCGCAGGCTTCTTGTCGCTGCAAAGGAAAACCCTATTTTTATAATCTGGAACAATGCTGAAACGCCCTGTACTTTTTAATTTTATCGGTTGTTTTACCTTACTTTGTCCGAAAATCCCGGATTGTCGCCGACGAATTTGGGAAGCCGGTGTATTCCACCATCATTTTTGGCCTGTATTACAAAACATAATGAGCGATTTTTTAAAGAAATTCAAATCTGTGTTCGTCGTTGAGGCGGAAGATGCCAACGCCCAGAACGCCGGTCAGCAACCGCAAAAGCCGCAACATCCCGCCGAGATGACCGCTCCACCGCCACCCGCAAAAAAATCAACGGGGGCAGGCGCAGTGAGCGACAAGTTTGTCGATGTGCTCCTCGGGGCGTTGGAGAAGAACAACCAGGAGGGGTTCGATTACCTGGAATTCAGGCAGGCGTTGAAAAATCTGGCCAAGATGCCGATGGACGAGCAGACCCGTTTCCATTCTGCCTATGCCATGGCCCAAACCATGGGTATTACACCGGCCAAACTCGTCGATTCGGCCAAGGTTTACCTTAACGTACTCGCCAATGAGCAGGCCAGGTTCAACGAAGCCCATGCCCAGCAGCGCGCCAAACTGATCGGCAACCGGGAAGAAGAGGTAAAAAACCTGGAAGCAATGATCCAGCATAAACCGAACAGATCAGTCAACTGACCCTGCAGATCGAAGAGCACCGCCGGCAAAGCGAACAGATTCGTTCGGAAATTGGTGAAAGCACGGTAAAGATCGAAAACACCAAAGCTGATTTCGACACCACTTTTGATTCGGTGAGCGGACAAATACAAGAAGACATCGGTAAGATCCAACAGTACCTGAAGTGACGGATTATTCCGGAACGACAGCCAATTCATCATAAACTTTTGAGAATATGAACGACTTGCTTAAAAATCCTATACTTGCCTTCTTCGCCGGGCTGCTGGCGTTGTGGCTCATTTATTACCTGCTTAAACTGACCATCAGTTTATTCTGGGTGTTCGTGCTGGCGTTTGTGGTGCTTTACTTTGTCAACGATCGCTTCCGCCGCTCCGTACGGATTTTTTTTAACAGCCTGTTGAACAGAAATTAACGTCATTAACGTCATTCGTCATTCGATTGGAATAAACGACGAAATGACGAATAACAACTTTTCAACCAACTCACTTTTTATTCGCAAATCAAACGATGACTGACTTGCAACCTATCAAACCCAAAAATTTTTGGGAACGCCCCGAGGGATTCACCGGAGGACTTTTTATGGCCGCGATTCTGCTGGGTGGCGGTTTTTTGCTCTATCAGGCACTGCCTACCCTGATCGCACTGGCCCAGAATACGCTTTATCTCGCAGGACTCCTGGCCGCACTCGCTGCGGTAGTCTACGTGGTGCTTGACCCGAAAATGCGCAACCTCATCTGGTACATGTACAAATCCGTCATGCGCTGGGTCACGGGTATGTTTGTCCAACTTGACCCCATCGGCATCCTGAAAAGTTATATCGAGGATCTGAAAGATAACCTGGGTAAGATGAATACACAGATCAGCAGCCTGAAGGGCCAGATGTACAAACTGGGCGAGATGATCAAACAAAATCAGCGCGATATCCAGAATAACCTCGGACTGGCCAGCAAGGCCAAAGAAACCGGCAAGGAATCTATCATGGTGCTGAAAGCGCGCAAGGCAGGCCGGCTGCAGGAGTCGAATATGAAACTCGAAGACCTGTACAAACGAATGGAAGTGCTCTACCGCGTGTTGACAAAGATGTACGAAAACTCCGAGATCATGCTGGAAGACCTGTCCGACCAGGTGGTGGTAAAAGAACAGGAATACAAGGCCATCAAGGCCAGCCACAGCGCCATTCGCTCGGCGCAGGCCATCCTGAGCGGCAACTCCGATAAAAAGTACATGTACGACATGGCCCTGGAAGCCATGGCCGAAGATGTGGGTCAGAAAGTAGGTGAAATGGAGCGCTTCATGGACATGTCTAAAAACTTCATGGATGGCATAGACCTCCAGAACGGTGTATTTGAAGAAGAAGGCCTGGCGATGCTGGAAAAATGGGAAAAAGAAGGCGTGTCTTTCCTGCTCGGTGGCGAAAAAAACAAACTGATCGCAAAAGCCAATAACCCGACCGAAGTGCTCGACCTGAATGCGCCCGTCCATATGCCTTCAAAAGCAGATCGTGGCGGCAACCAGTACGACAACTTCTTCGAACAGTAAAACGTAGTTTGATGTATGGCGTAATGTACAACTCCATACTTCAACCCCCGAATTCCCAAACTTCAAACTTCAAACGCTATGGCTCGTTTAACTTCATTTTCCAAATTTCTCATCACCCTCCTCATCGTGGGAGGTGTGTTTTTTATCGGCCGGTATTTTATGAACAACACCGAGACCGGCAAGGACCTCATTGAAAAGGCAAAAACCGCAGATGAGGGTACTGCTTCAGGCGATATCAACGTCGGAGTAGTGACCTGGGGCGGTTATGCAGGCGGTCAATACTGGAATAAAGGCTTCAAGCCAAATTCTGACAGCCGCTTCCTGAAAGATTACGGATTCAATGTGGAATTCAAGATTCTCGACGACCCCACCGCAAGCCGCAACGCCTGGAAAAACGATGAAGTGCAGCTGCTGTGGGCCACTATCGATGCATTGCCGACAGAAATGCCCGGACTTGCCGCCTACGACCCGGTGGTCGTCTTTCAGGCCGACTGGTCTCGCGGGGGCGACGCCATAGTGGTGCGTCGCGGTATTGGATCGGTAGGCGATCTGCGCGGTAAAAAAATTGCCGTCGCAGAGATGTCTCCTTCACACTCCTTCCTCATCTGGTTGCTCAGCGCAGCCGGCATGACCACCAGCGATGTGGAAGTGGTCGGCGTACCCTCTCCGATTGAGGCCGCAGATGCCTTCAAAGCCAATAATGTGGACGCTGCCGTGGTCTGGTCGCCCTTCGATGAAGAGTGTGTGCAAAAAGTACCCGGCGCACGTGTCCTGCAAAGCACGCGCAATGCTTCCAACATCATCGCCGACGTATTCATTGCCAAACGCAAATGGGTGGAAGCCAACCGCGAACGGGTGCAGCAACTCTACGAAGGCTGGATGAAAGGCGCTGCCGAAATCAACCGCAGCCCGTCTGCCAAACAGGAAGCTGCACAGATACTTGCCGATGCATTCGACGGGTTTACCAAAGATGATGCTATTAAAGCCATCGACAATGTGCGCCTGTGTACCCACGGCGACAATCGCAACTTTTTCGGCCTCAACCGCAGTGATTACAAGGGTGTGACCGGCGAAGAACTCTACAGCCGCATGACCAGGGAATACCGCAACGCCGGGGTGCTGAAAAGCAGCGACGAAGTGCCCGTCTGGTCGAGGGCTGCCTATTTCGGCGCCGTTGAACGCTCCTCGCTGAGTGGTAATGAACACGCTGCCGAAGGGCAAAAAGCCTTCGCCAGCATCTCCGACAAAGAAGCCAGGAGCAGGGAGGCTGTAGCCACCAAGCGCGTGAGTATCTCTTTCCGGACAGGTGAATTCCAACTGGACGAGAATGCCAAGTACATCGTCGACAACGAAATGGTGCCCATTGCCAAGGCATTCGCCAACAGCCGTGTGCGCGTGGAAGGTAATACCGACAACGTAGGCAACGCCGCCTCCAACGTCGCGCTTTCCAAAAAACGGGCACAATCGGTCATTGACTACCTCGTCAAAGAATACGGTATGCCGCGCAGCCGGTTTATCGTGATCGGCAACGGACCGGACAAGCCTGTTGAGGATAACAGTACGGAAGAAGGACGCCGGAAAAACCGTCGTACTGATTTTGAATTGGTAGAAGAGTGATCGGGTTTTTCGGATTAACCCAACGCACCCGGCTGGCAGGCAACCTGTGAGCCGGGTGTTTTTGTCTTTACCCTATCTACTTTTCCTGCGATAAGATGAACCACCTCCAACACGAAACGTCTCCATACCTCCTGCAGCATGCCCGCAACCCGGTAGACTGGTATGCCTGGAAACCCGAAGCCTTTGAGCGGGCAAAACGGGAGCAGAAGCCCATCCTGGTCAGTATCGGTTATTCCACTTGCCACTGGTGTCATGTGATGGAACGTGAATCCTTTGAAAACGAGGATATTGCAACGTTCATGAACGAAAATTTCATCAACATCAAGGTGGATCGGGAAGAACGGCCTGATGTTGACGGCATTTATATGGAGGCCTGTCAGATCCTTACCGGCGGCGGCGGCTGGCCGCTCAACTGCTTCCTGACGCCGGAAGGCAAGCCCTTTTATGCGGGCACATACTTCCCGCCGCGACCCGCGCATAACCGTCCCTCCTGGCTGCAACTCCTGCAGCACCTAGCCGGCATCTGGGAAAGCAAACGCGACGTCGCGCTCGAACAGGCAGAGAAATTGCTGAACCACATCCGCAGGAACGATGCCCTGTTTATTTCAAAAACCAACCCTGAAGCCCTTAATTCCTTAAGCCCTGAAACCCCGAAACCATTAAACCCTGAATCCATTTTCTACCAGATGCGGGAACGATTCGACCGCGTCGAAGGCGGGTTTGGCGGCGCGCCCAAGTTCCCGTCTACCATGGCGATACAATTTCTGCTAAACTACCATTACTTCACCGGCAATACAGAATCGCTTGAACACGCGCTGTTTTCCCTTGAAAAAATGATCCACGGCGGCATTTACGACCAGGTTGGCGGCGGGTTTGCCCGTTACGCGACCGACCGCGAGTGGCTTGTGCCGCATTTTGAAAAAATGCTGTACGACAATGCCCTGCTCGTGTCCGTTCTTTCCGAAGCATATAAACTACCGTCTACCGTCCACCGTCCACCGTCCACCGTCATTCAGGAGACAATTGAAGAAACACTGGAGTTTGTTTTGCGGGAAATGACCCATCCGGAAGGGGGCTTCTATTCGGCCCTGGATGCCGATTCAGAGGGTGTGGAGGGCCAGTTTTACGTATGGGATAAATCCGAAATCGAAAAGGTGCTGGGAGCGGAATCCGGTCTTTTCTGCGCTTTTTACGGTGTAACGGCGGAAGGCACCTGGGAGGGAAAAAATATCCTGTGGCGCCCGGCGGGTTTTGAAGCATTTGCCGAAGCGAACAATCTGCCGGTAGCAGAACTGAAGCAGCGACTGAAGGTTTGCCGTGAAAAACTGTACGCTGTGCGCTCCGGCCGGGTATGGCCCGGTCTCGATGATAAAGTGCTGCTCGACTGGAACGCGCTGATGACATCGGCATTTGTTGCGGCGTACACAGCACTCGGTCATGAGCAATACCGCGCTGCAGCCATTCGAAACATTGATTTCCTGCTGGCCAGATTTTCGTCCCAAGCCCCCCAATGACGAATGACGCAATGACGAACGACGAAATGACAAGCCTCCGCCATTCCTGGAAAAGCGGCCCTGCCCGGTACGATGCATTTCTCGATGACTATGCCTTTTTGATCGCTGCATTGACGGATGTATACCAGATCACATTTGAGGAGCGCTACCTGCAACTGGCCGGCTTGTATACAGAGCACGTTATGCGTCATTTTTATGATACGGAAAGCGGGATGTTCTTTTTTACCGGCGCGCAACAGGTCGACGTGATCCTGCGGAAGCGGGATTTGTACGACAATGCAACACCATCCGGCAACAGCACCATGGCGCACAACCTGCAGCGTCTTGGAATCCTGCTCGACCGTCGCGAATGGCGCGAAACGGCCACCGGTATGCTACATGCCATGCGTGATACCCTGGAACGTTATCCGCTTTCTTTCGAGCGTTGGGCGACCACAGCCCTTAACGAAGTATGGCCCTTGCATGAAATTGCCGTTGTCGGCGGGAATGCAACGGAAAAGGCAATGGCCATCCAGCGCCTTTTTCTGCCCAACAAGGTAGTTGCCGCCGCACCGGATACCGGATCGAAAATACCCCTTTTGGCTGGTAAAACAGGGGCTGCGGATGCCTTGATCTATGTTTGCCGCGATTTTGTTTGCCGGCGTCCCGTGGTTGGAATGGATGCATTCCTGGAAGCGATAGTTGAATAGTAAAATATTTGTGCTCCGGATTGTCAACCTTTCAAATCTGCGGGACAAAAAAAGTTATTTCTCTGCCGGATTGCATACTTTCACCTCCCGAAGCGTTGTTTTGTATACCCGGCCTCTTACTATGCCGGCCAAACACAAGCGGTACCTGAGCATGAAACACTACTTTACACCTATATTATTAATATGTGCTGCCAGTTTGTGCGCCCAACAGACACCCCAGTACAGTATGTATGCCCTGAACCCCTTCGCCGTGAACCCTGCCTATGCCGGTCTGGAAAACACCCTTGTTGCCACCGGCGTTTACCGGCAGCAATGGTCTAACCTGCAGGGGGCTCCGGTGACGCAGCACCTCAACACGCACCTGCCGCTGTACTTTCTGAGCAGCGGGGTAGGGCTTAAGCTGGAAAACGATGCCATAGGCGCCCACCGCACCACACAGGCAGCAGTAAGCTACAATTATCAACTGGAGTTAGGGCGCTCTTCCGTCGTTTCCATCGGACTGAGTGCCGGCTTTATGCAATATTCGCTCGATGGCGCAAAGCTCCGGGCGCCGGACGGCATATACGAAGCGCCTAATTTCAATCATAACGACCAGTTTTTGCCGGAAGGAAAAGTGCAGGCCGGCACACCTTTTTTTGAAGCGGGTATATTCTTTCAGACCCGAAAACTTCAGGCAGGGCTGTCGATGCAACCGGCATTTGCGCCCGTGCTTGCCATTTCCGGTGCGGATGCTCTTAAGATCGAGCCCGTACGGCACTATTATTTCTTCAGCGCGTATAATATCGAAGCCGGCGATCATTTAACGATCAAACCATCGGTTTTGGCTAAAACTGACTTAACCGTGACACAAGTCGAGATTTCATCCATTTTGCAATGGAATGAAAATATATTTGCCGGCGCTTCGTTAAGGGGATTTGGCAGAATGGCCAAGGATGCGGCGGTAGTGATGGCGGGCTTCAAATTGAATGAAAAGACTACCTTGGGGTATTCCTTCGATATTCCGCTTTCTGCACTCAAAGCAGCCAACCGGGGAAGCCATGAGCTATTGCTTCGGTACAGTCTGAACCGACCGGTAGGTGCGGGCAAGTTACCCCCGGTGATTTACAACCCCAGATTCCTCTGAAAACGAAAAAATCTTTCGGTACCATTCCGGCAACAAAAACAGCTGCGGAATAGGTATTTACCCAATAAGGCAGCGAATAATTGGGCATATCCGGACGTTAAAAAAATCTGATTCGGATACAATGAAGCGTTAAAAAATCGTTTGTCAGGGGCGAAAAGTTGCGGGCAACCAATTTTATTTGGAATTCTTTTTTGCAAAGAATTTAATCCTCTATCTTTACGACCACTTTTTCCAAACTGAACAATTTATTTGGATAACACGGGTGTTAACATGAAAAAACTACAGAAATCACTTCTGCTCTTTCTCATCATTGCGGCAGCTGCCGCTTCATGCGGCCGCAAAGAGAGCGGTCAGCTAATTGGCGTAACCGACCGTCCGAGTTGGAAGGGGATTAATCCCTACGGTATGGTCTACGTCCCTTCCGGTACGCTTCACGTTGGTACAGGCGATGAAGACCTTAGTAAACAACTGGTTTCCCGTCCGAAGTCGATCTCTATTCAGGGCTTCTTCATGGACGACACCGAAATAACCAACAACGAATACCGTCAGTTCGTCAAGTGGGTTTCCGACTCGCTGGCGCACGAAGCGCTTCAACATTACATTGAGGACGAAGGCAATACCAGCGACAAACAAATGATCGACTGGGAGCAGGAAATTGTCTGGGATGAAGACGAAGACGGCGCTTTGGAAGACCTGTACTACCAGGGTAATGAGCGTTTCTCGGGCCGCAAAGAGCTCGATGTGAGCAAACTGGTTTTCGAATACCAGTGGTACGACTGGCAGCGTGCTGCCCACGACCGCAACAGCAACCGCACCAGCCACATTCACAAGGAAAAAATCAAGGTTTATCCCGATACGTTATGCTGGATACGCGATTACGCCTATTCCTATAATGAGCCGATGACCCGTAACTACTTCTGGCACCCCGCTTTTGACGATTATCCCGTCGTCGGGGTTAACTGGAAAATGTCGAAAGCATTCTGCTACTGGCGCAGCAAGGTATGGGACATGTACTCCGAAAGCGAGGTAAATACGGAAGACTTCCGTTTGCCTACCGAGCATGAATGGGAATATGCCGCCCGTGGCGGTCGCGCAGAAGCGCCATACCCCTGGGGCGCCTATTATACGCGCAACGCCAAAGGTTGCCTCCTGGCTAACTTCAAACCCGGTCGCGGCAACTACCCTGAAGACGGTGGTTTGTACACGGTAAAAGCCGATGCATACTATCCGAACGACTATGGTTTGTATTGCATGGCTGGTAACGTGGCTGAATGGACTGAAACAGCATACTATGAGAATGCATACTCCTTTATTCACGACCTGAACCCCGACATCCGTTACGATGCCAAAGACGAAGACAGTCCTACTGACAAGCGTAAGGTGATTCGTGGAGGCTCGTGGAAAGACGTTGCTTTCTTTATGCAGACCGGTACCCGCTCCTGGGAATACCAGGATACGACCAAATGTTACATTGGATTCCGCTCCGTGCTCACTTTCCTCGGTCGTTCGATCAACGACTTTTAATTAAAGGGTTGAATAAAAAAGGCAAAACGCAAGAAAAATTTGCCAAACATATAATTTTCGTGTTCTTTCTTGCGTTTTGCCTTTTGTTTCAAACAGTTATTCTCCGACGGCTTCCGTCTTCACCCTTGTTCCAGAACATCTTACACAGGCCGGCACAATTAACAAGTCTATCCGGGTGTTTGCCACTTGCGGACAATTCAGATAGATGCCCCGTTATTTATTCGATTTTTTCATCGAATAAGTTTGCAGGCTATTACTACTTTTGCGACACCATTAACAACGCGATAACAAATTTCTAAGGATTAACCTTTTTGTAAACTGCTAAAAGTTTAAAAACAATGAGTTTCGTCAAGACCAAGTCTTTCAAGTACTTCAAAAACCTGCTTATCGGCGTAGGTGCCGCGATCGTTCTTCTGGGCGCGCTGTTCAAACTCGAAAGCTTTCCGTACGCTTCTGAACTCCTGATCGTGGGTCTCACTACCGAGGCAATCATCTTCCTTTTCCTTGGCGTTATCGGGCCAGAGCCCGACTACTATTGGGACAAGCTGTATCCGGGCCTCGATGATTACAACGCCCGCCTGCAACCGCTGACGGCCGGCCCAACCAACCAGCCTGAAGTAGCGCCTCTGCACGGTGATGTAGTAGAGCGTCAGTTGGGTGGCATGTTGACCGAACTGCAATCCATGTCGAAAAGCATGGGTGCGCTGAAATCGCTGCAGGAAGTTGACTTCTCCGGTACTTCGGAGCAGATCAAGTCCATGAGCAATTTCTACACGAAGATGAACGAAGCCATGTCTGATATGGCCAAATCGGCTGAAGACGTGAAGTCGTACAAAGATCAGTTGACTGCCCTGAACAAGAACCTCGGTTCTTTGAACACCGTTTACGGCAATATGCTGGCCGCAATGTCCAACATCGGTCGTCAGTAATTATTGCGATCAATTTGGTATCCACATCCAATCACAAATCAAAATTAAAGACTTATGTCAATACCAAAGGAGCCGCGGCAACTGATGATCAACCTGATGTATCTGGTGTTGACCGCGCTTTTGGCACTCAACGTGTCTGCTGAGGTAATGAATGCTTTCTTTTCTCTCGACCGGGGTCTGTTGGGCAGCCGGGAAATTGTTGAAAAATCCAATGCGAGACTTACAGAAAGCATAGCCAAAGTAGCGGAGGCCTATAATAAGCCGGAGAATGAAAAGTACAAGAACAACGCAATGGAAGCACAACGTATCTCACAGGATTTCGTGAAATACATCGATGGCGTTCGTTCCAAACTGTTCGACATAGCAAAAGGCCCTTCGACTAACGATCCGACCATTCCGAAAGATATCCGTAACAAAGACGTAACCACGAATTTGTTCATCAATGAGGGATTGGGCAAGGAAATCGAAGACAAAATCACCGAAACCCGCAAACAGTTGCTCGCACTTGCCGACAATGACGAGGCAACGGCTGCCGCCATGCCGCTTGACATTGAAAAGCTGCCGGCCAATACCAAGATGAAGAACTGGGCAGAACTCAAGTTCAAACAAATGCCCGTTGCCGCCTGCTTCCCGATCCTCGGTAAACTGCAGAGCGACGTAAAATCTTCTGCATCTGCCGTTTTGAACTACTGCGTGAAAAAGGTGAGTGGCGAAGATGAAATTCGTTTTGACTCTTATGAGCCGGTTGTTTCTGCTTCAAAGAGCTACCTCATTCGCGGTGAAAAATACGAAGCAGATATCTTCCTTGGCGCATACAGCACCCAGGCAGATAATATTCGTATCAGCGTTAACGGCAACGGACTTCCCGTTCAGGCCGGTAAGGCACACTACACTGCCGGAGCAGAGGGGCTGGGCGAGAAGAAGTTCAACGTTGTCATCAACGTTGTCAACCCCTCACCAAAGACACCAAAACGTACCAGAAAGAGTTTCTGTACGAAGTTGGCGAGCGCTCGGTTGCCGTTTCGCTCGACAAAATGAACGTATTCTACATCGGTGTTGAAAACCCGATTTCGGTTTCCGCCGCAGGTGTGTCTTCCAACGAAGTTAAAGTTACGCCTTCCGGTGTAAGCATTGCCAATAAAGGCGGTGGCCACTTTATCGTCACTGGAACAACGCCGGGCGAAGCCAGCCTCACCGTTTCCGGTGGCGGCGCTTCCACGACGTTCAAATATCGTGTAAAACGTATTCCGGACCCGGTTCCGATGCTTGGTGCAAAACACCGCAGCGGCTCGATGGGCAACGGCGAATTCAAAGCACAGGGCGGTATTGCCGCAATCCTCGAAAACTTTGACTTCGATGCAAAATGCGATATCGTCGGTTTCGAAGCAACCTACCTGCCCAAGCGTCAGGATCCGATCGGGCGCCAGAACGCAGGCGCCAGGTGGAGCGGTGATGTAGGCGAATTGATCAGCAAAGCCAAACCCGGCGACAGCTATTTCTTCGACGACATCAAGTGCAAATGCCCGGGAGACCCCGCTGCGCGTAATATTGGCGGCCTGGCATATAAGATCAGATAAACCAAAAATAAAGTGCTTCAGCCGGCGTTGTATAACCCGGCTGAAGCCTTTTCAGCAAAACTGCTAAACACACATCTGCTAATCAACCATTGCGCGCTGTTATGCAAACATCTATCAAATGGACTTGCTTGTGCCTGCTCATGTTTTTCTACGCCGGAACCATGCTGCTCGCGCAAGACCCCGAACAAATTGAGATCAAATCAGAAGAAATTTATGATGAAGAGCCAAGCGATGCTCCATTGGACGATGTCGTTAAAAAAGACATTATGACGGAACGCCGCGTATTGGCCTATCAGCCCATTCGCGAAAGCGATATCTTTTGGGAAAAACGCATCTGGCGTATTATCGATGTGCGTGAAAAAATGAACCTCCCGTTCGCCTACCCGGAAGAACCGTTTTTCAAACTGCTCTCCGATGCAGCCACCAAAGGCGACCTCCCGGTATATGCCATCGACGGTACGGACAAATTCAATAAGCGTATGAGCACTGATGATGTGCTCTCTATGCTGTCCAAAACCGATACGGTAGTGACTTTTGACCCGGAAACGTACGAAGAAAAAGTACAGATCGTCCGCAACGACATCAACTGGGAAGACGTTAAGCGTTTCCGTATCAAAGAGGTTTGGTTCTTCGATAAGGAGACATCTACGCTTCAGGTACGTATCCTCGGTATTGCGCCGTTGATCGACGTTAAAGACAACGAAGGCAACTTCCGTTTTGAAAAACCTATGTTCTGGGTTTACTATCCCCAGGCTCGTGAATTGTTCGCCCGCCACCGCGTATTTACGATGGGTGGTAATACCAATGCGACCATTTCCTGGGAAGACCTCTTTGAGATGCGCTATTTTGCCAGTTACATCTACAAAGAGTCGAACGTGTACGACCGGAAACTGGAAGAATACCTCTCCGGTGTGGATTTGTTGATGGAGTCGGAAAAGATCAAAAACGAGATTTTCAACTTCGAACACGATCTCTGGCAGTATTGATTGCTTCCATTGTCGGCATATTACGAGAGGGGTTTGGTCATCGACCAAACCCCTCTTTTCTTTGGTCAACCCCACTCAATTCCATCAATGGAAAATCACTTCCGTTGCACCGTATCCGTATTTGGGATGAAATTCGTTCTTGAATTTCGCCACATCTCTGTAGTCACGCAGCCTTGAGGCAATGGTCTCGCGGAGTTTGCCTTCGCCCACGCCGTGAATGATAAAGACCCGTGGTACACCGAGGCGGATGGCCTTTTCCATAAATTTGCTAAAGTGCAGCATCTGAATGCGCAATATTTCACCCTTGTCGAGCCGTGCATTGCCATTCATCAGGTTCCCGATGTGCAAGTCAATTTCAGGTACAAACGTGGCAAACTCCTCTATATTAAATGCGCTGAAAGCTGCGGAATGCTTGCCGGGTTCAGGGTATTGTTTCCGCGCTCTTTGTTTGGTATAGTCCTTCAGGTTTTCCTTTTCCGGCACTTTTTTTTCTTCGAACGAACTGAACAACAGAAAACAATGCGCCGGCATATTGAGGATTGGAACGGACTGCAGGCTGTTGAAGAATTGCCTGGGGCGGATTTTCATAACAAGTTCAAGTGGCTTGTCTGGCCCCTCGGTGGTGATGCGCTGGACGGAAATGGAAACTTCGGGACTTTCATTCAGGTCATCGTAGAGCAGATCGCCCAATTCCAGGGCGCTTGCAGCGGTTATTTTATCGTCTAGCACAATTACATCCCTGCCTGCCGTGTATAAATCTATTTCAAACAGTAACTCCTCCAGGGTATCGTTGATGAGCCAGGCTTTATACCTGGTTACCGTCCCGTCGCGGCCAGGCATAGGCTCGAAGGCCAGTTGTAAACCCTTGGGTTTCAGGATATGGTAAGTGGCGGAAATGCTTCTTCGCGGCGGCGGGTCCGTTTTCTTTTCGATATTATTTGGCATAAATTTTGGCTTGGGAAGGGCAGCGCCAGCCTCTTCCAAGCGCATTAAATCCTCTTCAAAAGCAGGTATTTCCAGATCCGGATCGCTGTCGAGTTTTACCTGCCATAAGCCTTCGTCAAGCAGTGCTGTGATCACTCCGCTTTCCCCCGTATAGCGAAATTGTACCCGTGTACCAATTACAAAAAGCATGGGTGAACCTGGTATTCTGCCGTTTGGGCAGAACGCTTTTAATTGATGAATTGTTAACTACAACATTTCTAAACCGGCCATGCGATCCATAACGGGCGAACAGCTCAAAAGTTTTGCTACACAAAACCCAGGTTCTTCATCCACACGATATTTATCCGTAGATTTTTTTCGCGGACTGACCGTAGCGTTCATGATCATTGTGAACACCCCCGGCACCTGGGAATATGTATATATGCCACTTCGCCACGCGGACTGGCACGGATGTACCATTACCGATCTTGTTTTTCCGTCCTTCCTCTTTATCATCGGCATCGCCATGTGGTTCTCCTTTGGCAAATATAATCGAAAACTGACGCCCGAGGCCGCTAAAAAGATATTGAAGCGGACTGTGCTGATGTTCATCATCGGAATGCTGTTGAATAAATTTCCGGTATTTTGGAAGAATCTGGACCATTGGCATGTCATGGGGGTTCTACAGCGTATTGCACTGGCCTATTGCCTGGCCTCGTTTTTAGTGCTTTCCCTTCGCTGGCGTGCCCTGATTGCCGTATCAGTAGGTATCCTGCTGTTGTACTGGGGATTAATGGTTGGGTTTGCAACACCGGGCGGCGATCCATTTGGCGTCGATACCAATTTGCTGTTGCGCTTCGATGCGTGGCTGTACGGCGTGGAAGCCGATGCTATGAACGGCATCGAGCATTTGTTTTACGGCAGCAAACACATTTTTCTGCGCAAGGGATACCATTTTGATTCTATGGGGTTGTTGAGTACCGTGCCCTCGATTGTTACGGTGGTTTTTGGTTGGCTCTGCGGCAAGCTGCTGCAAGCGCGGTCTGCACAAAAGGAGCGGCTCATTCGCGATCTGCTGCTGTTCGGCGT
Organism: Lewinellaceae bacterium; assembly: GCA_016712415.1. Taxonomy (GTDB): domain Bacteria; phylum Bacteroidota; class Bacteroidia; order Chitinophagales; family Saprospiraceae; genus M3007. The sequence continues at coordinate 185,002 of JADJRC010000012.1, forward strand.
AATATGCGGCACGGCCGGCCTGATCTGGGATGTTGTCTATCCCATCAATAAAAAACTCTGGACCAGTTCGTACGTACTTCTATTCCGGCGGCGTATCCATGATCCTGATGGCTTTTATTGTCTGGATAATCGATGTGCGCGGCTGGCGTTTCGGAACCGGCTTTTTCAAAGTGTTTGGCGCCAATCCCTTATTTGCCTTCGTTTTTTCAGAAGCCCTTGCACAGGTGCTGTGTACCATCGAATGGATGGAGGGCGATGTGCACCGCGATGCCAACTGGTGGTTGTATAAAACCTTTTTCAAACCGATTGAGGGCGCCGAGTTCGGGTCATTTCTGTTTGCCCTGGTTTTCATGCTTTTATGCTGGCTGGTATGCCGTTGGCTATATGTCAGGAAAATATTTATCAGGATTTAGGGGTATTTATCCGGCCTGTTACGGGGGACTGATGAAAAGTTGACGGTCATGAAAACAGCGATACATCAAAACCATTACTTTTAGCGGTTCGCAATTTAACCGCTTTGATTATGGCTGAATCAGTCACTTCTCCCCGTTATCTTTCTGTAGATTTTTATCGCGGCCTGACTATCGCATTTATGATTATCGTGAATACGCCCGGCACAGGCGATCACGTGTATGCGCCGTTACGACACGCCATCTGGCATGGATGCACCCCTACTGACCTGGTGTTTCCTTCTTTTATGTTCATTATCGGCGTTTCCATGTGGTTCTCATTTGGAAAATACGACCGCAAATGGTCGCCGGCGATAGGATCAAAAATTTTGAGAAGAACGGCCTTGATTTTCCTGATCGGCCTGCTGATGAACAAGTTTCCGTTTTTCTGGAAAGACCTCGACTCCTGGCGGATCATGGGCGTATTGCAACGCCTTGCCCTGGGCTACGGTATAGCAGCCGCTTTGGCCCTGACCCTGAGCAGAAGATGGCTGGTGGCGGTATCTGTGGGTATCCTGCTGCTTTACTGGTTCCTGCTGTACTTCTTCGGTGTGTCGGGCAGTGATCCGTATAGCGCGGAAGGGAGTGCCGTACTCCGGCTCGATCTTTGGCTTTTCGGAGAGGGGCATTTGTACCGGGAGACTGTGGCGCCCGGGGTGCGTATTCCATTCGATCCCGAAGGTGTGCTGAGTACGCTTCCTGCCATCGTTACCGTCATTATGGGGTGGCTGAGTGGCGAGTTAATGGCATTCCATTCCAAACAAAAAGACATACTGGTGCGCGACCTGCTGGTTTTCGGTCTGATTTGCGGTTTTGTCGGGCTGGCCTGGGATCTGTTTTTCCCGATTAACAAAAAACTCTGGACCAGTTCCTATGTATTGTATGCCGGCGGCATATCCATGGTATTGCTGGCGGTGAGTGTGTGGTTTATCGATATCCGAAACTGGCGCAATGGTCCGGGATTATTTCTGGCCTTTGGGTCGAACCCTCTGTTTGCCTATGTGCTTTCCGAGCTGCTCGTCATTAGCCTCTATGCCATATCATGGGGGGAGGCAGGCCATGAAATGAATGCTCAACAGTGGATTTACCAAAACATTTTCGCGCCTGTTGAAGGCGCCGCATTCAGTTCCCTGCTTTTTGCCCTTTGCTATATGCTTTTGTGCTGGCTGATTTGCCGATGGCTGTATGTTCGGCATATCTTCATCAAAATTTAATGGGACACGTGCGACGACGTACCTTCTTTCAACAGGTGGGCCTGGCTGCAGTGGCTTCAGGCCTGTCTCCGAACTTCAATATGGCGGAAAAGATACTTGATGACCGATCCCGTGTGATAAAACCGGCCCGATTGCGGGAAGGTGCGCGCGTGGCGCTGATCGCTCCCGCCAGTTCCTTTTCGGAAGAAAAACTGGCCAACGCCCGGACCAATTTCACCAACTTGGGTTTTACCCTGGTGGAGGGCAAAAACCTGTATGCACAAAACGGCTACCTCGCCGGCACCGACACACAGCGGCTTGCCGACGTGCACGAGGCTTTTGCAAATCCCGAAATTGATGCCATCTGGTGTATCCGTGGCGGATATGGTTGCACGCGCCTGCTACCGCATATTGATTTTGACCTGATCAGGCGCAACCCGAAGCCTTTTATCGGGTACAGCGATATTACGGCATTGCACCTGGCCATCCACAGTAAAACTGGTCTGGTTACTTTTCACGGACCCGTGGCAGCAGCCAGCTTCCCTGATGCCACACTCCGGCATTTCAGGGCGGCCCTCATGGAGCCCCTTGCGGAGTACGCCATCACGACGCCGGAACAGGCGGCTGAATTGCCCGGAGATGAATTTGTACCATTCCTTATTGCGCCAGGCGCAGCAGACGGCGTACTCACCGGCGGCAATCTTTCGCTGCTGGCGGCACTGGCAGGAACGCCCTGGATGCCTGCATTCCGGGACCGTATCGTTTGTATCGAGGATGTGGGAGAACAGCCCTATCGCATCGACCGCATGCTCACCCAGTTGCTCCAGGCAACCGACCTTTCACGCGCAGCGGGTATAGCCCTCGGGGTTTTTTCAGGATGTAAACCCAAAGGAGAAGGACCCTCCCAGTCGCTCGCCGAAACGCTCAAAGACAAACTTGGCGGGCTGGGTATGCCGATCATTTACGGTATCCCGTTCGGGCATGTTGATATTCAGGCCACTTTGCCCTTTGGCATACACGCCGCCCTGGACACCGCAAAAGGAAGCCTGACCTTACTTGAAAAGGCAGTAAAAGAATAGAGTTACCACTCCAGACCCGGATAAGTGCGCTGAATATGTTGCATCTCTGCCAGCACAAAGCCGAGGTGCTCGCTGTGTCGCCCTTCTTTCCCGCCGCTTTGCATCCAGTCGTTATCGGGTTGCGAAAGTGTTGCCTCTTCCAGCGTAGCGGCAACCCTGGCCCGCCAAAGCGGGGCGATAGCAGACAGGTCGGCTGCAATACCTGCTTCAGCCATACGGAGCTCCGTATCATTGGGCCTGATCAGTTCTCCGGAAAACATCCAGAGGTCATCCAGCGCCGTTTGCATCTTTTTGTGGCTGACTTCGGTTCCGTCGCCGAGCCTTACCATCCATTCGGAGGAGAACCGGAGGTGGTAGGTGACCTCCTTGAGCGCTTTTTCTGCAATGGCAGACAAGCGTTCATCGCGGCTCTTCAACAATGCCTGGTAGTTGAAATACTGAAAGGTGTCAAAGAAAAACTGGCGGACAATGGTGTAAGCCCAGTCGGTATTGGGCTGTTCGACGAGCAATACATTGCGGAACTGGTGCGCATCGCGGAAATACGCGAGGTCGTCTTCCGAATGTCCGGCTCCTTCGAGTTCGCCTGCATAGCTGAGCAGCATACGCGCCTGACCGAGCAGGTCCAGCGCAATATTGGTCATGGCAATATCCTGTTCCAGAACGGGGCCGTGGCCGCACCACTCGCCCAGCCTTTGGGAGAGGATAAGTGCATTGTCGCCGAGTTGCAGCAGGTAATGAAAATGGTCGTTCATGCGCAGGATTACATGTGTTTTACTTCGTCGGGGAGGTCGTAGAATGTGGGATGCCGGTACACCTTATCGTTGGAAGGATCAAAAAATGCTTCGGGATCTTCCGTGGAAGCGTGAATATGGGCGGATTCCACCACCCAGATGCTAACACCTTCGTTGCGGCGGCAATAAACATCCCGGGCATTTTCAATGGCCATCTGCGCATCGGAAGCGTGGAGGCTGCCAACGTGCTTGTGGCTGAGTCCTTGTTTGGACCGGATAAAGATTTCCCAAAGCGGCCAGTCTTTCATAGATAAGTGCTCGATAAGTAAGGTACAGGGCAGCAGATCGGCGTTGATGCGCGTTATGCAGCCAATTCGGAGGCAAAGGTATAAAAGTCCCGTCTTTCAGTAACAGTGATTCAAACACCTGAGGAATCCTGTATTTTGCCGCACAATTTTTACTACTTGAACACAAAATACTGATGATGAAGTTACAATACGCTTTAGTGCTCCTGTTTGTTACAATGTTTTTTGCTGCAAACGCCCAACTCCGCTATGGTTTTAAAACCGGGTTGAGTATCGCCCACTTTACCGGCCCCTCTGAGGTCGACGATGCGGGTACTGACCTTGAAACCTGGAAGAATGTGACTGGTTTTCATATTGGCGCAACATTTACCTACAAGTTTACGGACAACTTCGGCCTGCGCGGAGAATTGTTGTACTCCAAAAAAGGGGCGAAATACACTTTCGACGGTCAGTCGTACCGTGTTTTTCGGTACGACGGAGGCTCCACCCTCAGTTACGGGAGTTCGCGTTATCTGGTCAATATCAACAATTCATACCTGGATATTCCTGTACTTGGGGTCGCGCGCTGGGGCGATTTTGAGTTTTCAGCGGGCGGCTATGTCGGCTTCCTGATCGGCTCGGTCGGCGACGGCTCGCTCCGGTATTCGGGCAAAACGGCGCCGCCGCAGCAGTTCCAAATCAAAGACAAGGAAACGAATAACGAGGAGCTCGTGTTCAACCTCAACTACAATTACCGCAAGGATGATCCGGGGGCGGGTGAAGGCGCGGCAAAGGTGATCGCCGAACTGGGTACACGCGACGTTGAATTGCCCAAAACGCTGGGCGCTTATTTCGACTATACGGAGGACCGGGGAAAAGTCTTTAACGGACTTGATTATGGCCTGATCGGCGGTTTTTCCTACTACCTGAGCAGTACTTTGTACGCCGGCATTCGCCTGCAATACGGCCTGGCGGATGTCACCAACAACACAGCCGACCTTTCAAAAGCCCGGATCAATGCGGACGGGACGTCGATTTACCGGGACGATAAAGACAAAAACTTTGCGGTACAGGTGTCGGTTGGCTTTAGTTTCTGACAAATACAGGATCACCACAGCGATTCAGATACGGGTTTGCGCCAATTCAGGCCAAACCCGTACTTTCGTCCGTCCGGCAGGAGAAGCGTTCTGCCGGGTTTCACACCTTTACACTGCCTGCCTGCGTTAGTATTCTGCTGTTCACCTAACAACTATTCCTCTGATGCAATACCAAAAGCTGATGCGTTTTTTCATGCCGGCAATTATCCTTGCCGGCGTTTGTTATTCTGCCTGCAACAAAACCGATTTTGAAGATACCGGATTGGGCGACCATACGGCGGAGTTTGCCTTCCCGCTCTTTTCCACCACCCTGGAGCTAAAGGACCTGATGTATAAAGTCCTCAACGACACCCTTTCGGGCGACACCCTGTTGATCAATCCCGACAATACCATGACCCTCTACTACACCGGCGATGTAGTAGAAAAACCGGCAACCGATATTTTTGAGGACTTTGCCGGAGGTTTGTTTCCGCTGCTGGATACCGTGTCCAGTTCACCCATCGACACCATCGAAGGCGTGACTATCTTTAGGGCCGATCTAACACAGGGCAACATCGGGATAACAATCATCAACGGTTCTGCGGATACCCTGACCGGGAAGCTGCGGATTCCACAGATGACCAAAGACGGGCAGGTTTTTATGTTCCCGTTTGTGGCCTATCCGAATATCCCGCTGACCTCCCCGCCCATCAACGTAAGCGGATACGTACTGCAATCGGATGACAACACCCTCGAATTTATTTACGAAGCGTACAAACCCAACGGCGAACGTGTAAAAGTCGAGTCGATCCCCGGTTTTCCGGGCATCTTTGTTTCTTTTGAGAACCTCCAGTTCAGTTACCTGGAAGGCTTTTGGGGCTTTCAGGAATATGATCTCATAAAAGATACCATCGAGATCAATATCAACCAGACAAACCTTGTCGGCGATGTGCAGATCAGGAACCCGAAGGTCACGATGCGGATAGCCAACTCATGGGGATTCCCGACACGGGGAAAAATCAAATACCTGAGTTTTATCGGGAAAGACAATAATGAAATCCCGCTCATCAGTTCTGTTTTCCCCGACAGTGTGATTGATTTCAACTATCCCTCGTTTGCTGCAGGCGAAATTGGACAGACCAAGTACACGGATGTCTATCTGGATGAAACCAATTCCAATATTGCCACTATTTTTAACAGCCAGCCCAAACGGCTTATCTATGAAGTAGGGGGCATTTCCAATGCTTTGAATGATCCTACCATTACCGGGTTTCTGACCGACAGCAGTGTTATCAGCCTGGCCATGCGGGTGGAACTGTTGCTCGAAGGCGCTGCCCGCAACTTCGGTGCAGACCAGACGCTCGACCTCAGTTTTGGGGAGTTTGACAATCTCGATACGACGAAAATTGAAGAAGTGGAGTTCAAACTGGTCACTGAAAACGCCACACCCGTTTCGACAACCCTGCAGATGTATTTCCTGGATGATGCGGGCGTCGCCATCGACTCCCTCTTTTCGGGCGGCGAACAACTCGTCATCCGGTCGGCTCCCATCAATAGCGAGGGTGTTGCTACCGGTATAACCCGCACAGAACACTTCATTCCCATGACTGCCGCGCGTTTTGAACGGGTTCGGACGGCGACAAAAGCCTTCCTGAAAACGGCCTTTACCACGGCACAGGACGGCAATATTCCGGTGAAACTGCTGGCTACCGACAAGACGACGGTAAAAATGGGGCTAAAAGTGAAAACCCGGCTATAGTGGATCGATTTCATTTCATCAAATTCTTCTTCGCAACCAATGCTGCTCAAATATAAAAACATCCTGGTCTGCCTGCTGTTTGCGGTCAGTGCGCAGGCACAACAGGAACTCATGCTTCATTCGCTGACCGACCTTTGGCACAGCAACAGCCTGAATCCCGCATTATTCCCGGAAGGAAAACGTATAGCCATCGGACTTCCGGCCTATTCCATTGATTTCGCCCACTCCGGTGATATCACCTACAATGACATTTTCCGGCGCAGCGGCGACCGAACCATTATCGATCTCGACAATGCCATCGGCAAACTCGAACCAGAAAACGATGTGTATTTCGATCAGCGCATCGAAACATTTTCCCTGGGCATACGCTCGCGCAACGAAAAATGGGGCTTCCAGGTCGGCCATGCCATCCACCTGAACGGATGGGTTAATTATCCAAAATCGCTTGCAGAGGTAATCTGGAACGGGAATGCTCCATATATCGGCGATACCCTGGTTATCGGGCCGCAGACCAACATATTCGACTGGCAGGAGTGGAGCGTCGGTGTTTCAAGACGCTTTGCAAACCTCACCCTTGGCGCCCGCGTCAAATTCCTGACCGGGATCAGCGCACTTCAAACGGATGAGGACCACAGGCTTATGAGCGTTTATACCGACCCGGATATATATCAACTGACGCTGACAACAGATTACGCCTTTTATTCCTCCTCGATCATTTCCGCCATCGACACTGCGGGCCTGGGCTTCGATTTTGTGACCAGTTCTTTCGGTAAAAGCCCCTCGACTCAAAATACGGGCGTCGCTTTCGACCTGGGCCTGGAGGCTAAACTTTCCGAACGGCTGCGTGTCAATGCCGCTGTACTCAACGCCGGCGGCAGCATCAACTGGAAGAAAAACGCCAGTTATTTTTCTTCCAGGAATCAATACCAGTACGAAGGCTCTACGGTGCCGGGAACAGACATCATCAACGGGACCGACAGCCTTGATTTTGGCAATACACTGGATACCCTCAACGATATCTTTCAGTTTGCCAAAACCGCGCAGTTTCAAAACCAACCTGCCTTTACGCATACTGGCCGGCGCTTCGTTTGATTTTTCTGAAAGATGGCGACTGGGTGTCAATGCCTATTACCAGAACCTGGAAGGGCGTACCAATACAGCCGTCGGCGTCAACCTGCGCTGGATGCCGCTGAAGTGGCTGTCGCTCGGCGGTATGTACAGCGCAAACAGTCGCTCCGCTTCCAACCTTGGTTTTCACCTCGCACTGACGCCGGGGCCGGTTCAATTTTACTTTGTATCGGATAACCTGCTGAATGCATTTTCCCTGAAAAGTTCGCCCGCGGTAAACCTGAGGGCCGGTGCGTCGCTGGTTTTTTAACGGAATTACCCTGGAATGGAGTTAAAAGGGACCGGGAATGCGCAACGCACCCGGTCTCTTTTCGTTATCTTTGCGTAACTGCTTAAAATGCCTTCGAATATGGAACTGACAAAAAATGTGCGCATACTCCTGATCGCCAATGTGTTTTTTGCCACAGTGGTGGGTCTTTTTTTCGCATCTTCATTTTCCGGAGATGGCGGGAAAACACCTTCTCCCACACAGACCATCCGTTCGATCAACCTCGATAAGGACTTTAGTTTCTGCGGTGAAAAACTGCCGATGGACAACTGGGATGTACGCCAGCGTCTCGACGCAGAATTGTTGCGCAACGTTTATTTCCATTCACAAACTATCCTGGCGGTAAAAAGGGCCAATGCCCTGTTCCCCGTTATCGAACCGATCCTGAAAGAGGAGGGTGTCCCCGCTGATCTTAAATACCTCGCCGTGGCCGAAAGCGCACTTTCCAACGCTATCTCACCCGCGGGCGCACGTGGCGTCTGGCAGTTCATGAAAAGTGCCGCAGATGGCTACGGACTGGAAGTCAACGGTGAAGTGGACGAACGCTATCATCTTGAAAAGGCCACCAGGGCGGCCTGCAAATACCTGCGCAAAGAAAAAGACCGGCTGGGATCGTGGACACTTGCCGCTGCTGCCTATAATGGCGGACCGGACCGGATATCAACGGAAATGACAAAACAACGCGCCAGGAATTTTTACGAACTCAACCTTGCCGCTGATGAAACCATGCGGTATCCCTTCCGGATCGTTGCCATAAAAGAGGTAATGGAGCATCCCGAACTATACGAATACGATATTGATGCCAAGCACCTGTACCCGCCGATCAGTGAGTTCAAAACGGTGGATGTCAGCGGACCGGTGGCCAATTGGGGCGATTTTGCCCGGGAACACGGGACCAACTACCGTATGCTCAAGCTCTACAACCCCTGGCTGGTAGACAGCAAACTGACCAATAAGGCGGGAAAAACATACGAAATCCGGCTGCCTAAATAACACGGGTCATCAGAATTTGAAAACCAGCCCCACCGTCAGGCGCAGTATCCTGCCGGTGTTTCGGCCGCCGAGTATATAGCCACCGCTCAGGAAAAAGCCGTTTTTCCCACTCTCAGAGTAATACATGGTGCCACCCACCTGGGTATAGGATACGCCGTAAGCCTGCGGCAGATCGGCGACGTCGGGTGCAAAATCGGCGCCTCCCCGCGTTTGTTGCCACTCCAGCCACGCATCTGCATAGTAATGCGCCGCCGGGAACCCTATTTTGAACAGGGCCGTGTAATAATTCCGGGGTTGTACGGGCTGATAGTCCGGCCGTACGGCCACTATTGCCGCAATATCCTTGTTGCTCAGCCGATCAAGGCGCCAGTTGTACCCACCCGTGATATTGGCGAACAGACCGGATGGCGTTTCCCATTGTGCAATAATGCGGACAGGTGTGACGACCGCCTTCTGGCCAAGGGCGCCTGTGGCCAGGGGTTCATAATCGGCCAGTGGAAAAGAAAGTCCCCAGCCGAGCAGCAATCCCAGTTTCCCCGCACCGGCCATGTCCTTATACAGTGGCCGATATTTCGCGTATATGCCGCCGTCCTGTAAACCGCTGTTCCCCTCCGTAAAAACATAGGCGCCGTTGGCCACCAGGTCAAGCCTTTCAGAAACGCCATAAGCGGCAAAAAGGCTCAGCAAACTCCCCCGGTAGGGTATTCTGAAATGCTGCCCGGCTGCGCCGTCAAAACGGCTAGCCGAATTGAAGGAAAAGGAAGGGGCAAAATCCAGCACACCTTTCCCTTTCAGGTAGCCGTCGAGAGGTCCCTGGGAGAAGAGGCGGAGGGGCAGCAGTAGCAGTAGCAGTAGCAGTGGCAGTGGCAGTGGCAGTCCGCGTAGTGCGAATTGTTGTTGTAACTGTATCGGTGGCGGCAGGAGGTGCTTGCAAGGCATGGGCATTGTTTTCCCGTAAAGGACGCAGAAACTTGTCGCGTGGTTTGTTTTGCGGCGGACAAATCAACCTGCTTGCCGGGAAAGCGCAGCAATCCTGTTTTACAGATCGAGCAGCAGGGACACCGGATCCTCTATCAGGTTCTTGACCTTGACGAGGAATGTAACAGATGTGGAACCGTCGATTACCCGGTGGTCGTAGCTGAGCGCCAGGTACATCATCGGGCGGATTTTGACTTCGCCATTCAGGGCAACCGGGCGATCCTTGATGGCATGCATGCCCAAAATGGCGCTTTGCGGCTCATTGATGATCGGGGTGCTCATCAGACTGCCGAAAACACCGCCATTGGTAATGGTAAATGTACCGCCGCTCATTTCTTCGAGCGAGAGTTTGCCGTCGCGGGCTTTGGCAGAAAGTTCTTTTATCTTCATTTCAACCTCGGCGAAACCGAGGCTTTCCACGTTCCGGACAGGCGGCACAACAAGTCCTGTGGGCGTACTGATCGCAATGCTGATATCGGCGTATTCGTGGTAGACGATCTCTTCGCCGTCGATAAAGGCATTGACTTCCGGCATTTCAAGCAACACTTTGGCGCACGCCTTGGCGAAAATGGACATAAAGCCCAGTTTGATGCCGTATTTTTTTACAAAAGCCTCCTGGTACTTCTCGCGCAATTCCATTACACCGGTCATGTCCACCTCGTTAAAGGTGGTCAGCATGGCGGTGTTGTTCTTGGCGCTGACGAGGCGTTTGGCTATGGTTCGCCGCATCCTGGTCATGCGTTCGCGGCGGTCGATACGGCTGAAGGCAGTGTAGGGTGTGTAGGGTGTGCGTGTGGGTGTGAGTGTGGGTGTGTAGGGTGTGGGTGTGGGTGTGGGCGGTGCGGTTGATTTATTCTCAACGGCTTTGAGGGCATCGTCTTTGGTGATGCGGCCGTCGCGGCCGGTGCCGGCAACCCCGGCGGGGTCGAGATTTTCTTCGGCCAGTATTTTTGCAGCGGCAGGGGATGGCGTGCCGCTGGCGTAGGTGCTTTTTGCACTGCCGGTTTCTTGTACCGGGGCGGGCGCTTCCTGCTGTTTTGCACTATTTCCGGCTGACTGCCCGCTGTTGCTACCGGAATCAGCGGCGGCATCTGTATCAATTTTGGCAAACAAGGCGCCGATCTCGAGGTCTTCACCCTCTTTGGCAACCCATATCAGTTTTCCTGCAGCATCGGCTGAAAGTTCCTGATTGGCTTTTTCAGTTTCAATTTCACAAAGCGGTTCATCCATGGCTATGGTTGCGCCATCGGGTTTCAGCCATTTGGAAAAAGTAACGGTGGATATGGATTCACCCAGGTTGGGAATTTTCAGTTCGATAACCGGCATTGATTGAGTTCTGATTTATGGTTGCTACTAATGAGGGGCAAAATTAGGTGTTTGCAAATGAAAAAACCGATGAGACAGCCGTTCATTTCCCTGTCCTGTAATCGAATTTGAATATCAGGCCTTCACCCTTTTTTCCTTCGCTGCTTAACAACAGGTTGCCTTCCTGGTCAAAGGCGATACCTTCCGGCTGCGGCAACAGTTTTTTATCCAGCCTGACCGCGTACTTAACTTTACCCGATTGATAGTCGAGTACAACGAGGCGTTTCAGCGCCGTCGAGGTGATATAGATGTCTTTTGTGATCGGGTGAATCGCAATGCCCGAAGGACTGAATCGCGTGTGCTTGTCGGATTTTTCCAGGGGCACCATACTATTGACAACTTCCGGATCGATGGTATAAACGGGATCAGGGGCCAATTGTTTGGATTTTAGATCGAAGGCAAAAACCCTGCGCAGCCCCGCGCTGTCCGGGTTTTGTTTGCAGGCGACCAGCAAGGCAAACCGATACGGGTCGTAACAGAGGCCCTCTACATCGTCCTCTTTTTTCAGCGGCGTTTTATATTGGGTCACCTTAGGGCTGGTGCTGTCCCAGCAGCCGATCTCGAATATGTCGCCGTTGCTTTTTGCGGCATAAAGGCATTTCCCGACCATTTCAACACCTTCAAAATCACCCTTGTCGCGGAAGAGCACTTTCCGGAGAATCGTACCGCCGCCGTTACCGTCAACAAAAAATATTTCGCCGCGTTCGTCCGCTATGGCCAGGTAAATGCCGGCCGTATCGGTAGGGCTCATGCCGGAGATTTCCTTGAGTTCCTCGCTGACGAGGTAGATAAGGAAGGATGGGTTATTCAAGTCGTAGGGCAGCGTATCCGGCGGTGCGGCGGATAACAAAAAGCAGAAAGCGAGGATCATGCGTTTGATTTGTTTTGGCAAAAAACGATGATTTTTCCTCAAAATTTCAAATCAGCCGAAGGAATTTCTTGAGCGGGGAAACTCAACTATTCGGAGAATACTTCAATTTCGTGTGTTTTAACCACTAAGTCCGTGAATTTACCTTTGAAACGCGTGGCGCGCACAATGTGGTTGTCTATCCAGTGATAATTGCCACCCCGTGGCTTGCCGAACAGTATACCGTGGTATTTGAACCCGTGTTTAGCCAGCCAGTATTCGGTAATTTCGCGGTGCGCTTCGGTACGGCTGGTGAAGAAAAAGATCACATGGCCCTCGTCAAACCATCGGTTGAGCATTTCCAGCGCATCAGGGTAGGGGAGAATGGTCGCCATGCGCCCCGGCTCCTCGTTGGGAACGTCGTCGCAGACCGTGCCGTCAATATCTATCAAAAAGTTTTTGATATGCTTGGGAAGAATCGGGCTGATACGTTCACCCTTTTCATTGAATGTCTCCTGCAGTTCCTGCTCGGTATGTCCTTGATGTATCATGGTGTGAAATTTACGCAAAGGTAAGGCGATTCGTGTTTACATGGTTTTTTTTATCCCGGGCAAGTAGGGTTGAGACGAAAATCGGGGCTTTCCGTAACAACAATGGAGAATTTTCCCGAAAATTGAGGCAGAAAATACTCTTCCACTCATCACAAACTACATCATCATGAGAACTATTTCAAAATCTCTGATCCCGGTAATTTGCTTCTTACTTACCGGCTTTGGAGTTCGGCTGGCTGCTCAGTCAGCAGTCCGGATGCCCGAGGGGGTTACCCTCTTTACCTCGGTAGAGGGTATCACCGAGTATCGCCTTGCCAACGGGCTTCAGGTACTCCTGTTCCCCGATGCCTCAAAACCTATTATTACCGTGAACATCACCTACAAGGTCGGTTCGCGCCACGAAGCATATGGCGAAACGGGTATGGCACACCTGCTGGAGCATCTCGTGTTCAAAGGCACGCCGAAACACCCCAATATCCCGCAGGAACTCACCGAGCACGGCGCCCGCCCGAACGGCACAACCTGGGTAGACCGGACCAACTATTTCGAGACTTTTGACGCCACGGAAGAAAACCTGCGCTGGGCGCTTGACCTGGAAAGCGACCGGATGATTAACTCCTTTATTGCTAAAAAAGACCTTGACAGCGAGTTCTCGGTTGTGCGCAACGAGTACGAGCGTGGGGAAAACAGTCCGACCGGCGTATTGTACAAAAGGATGCTTGGCGCCATGTTTCAATGGCACAATTACGGCAAATCAACCATCGGCGAAAAATCGGATATAGAGGGCGCGCCTATCGAGCGCCTACAGGCTTTTTACCACAATTATTATCAGCCCGACAATGCGGTGCTGGTGGTGGCCGGCAAGATTGACGAGCAAAAAACACTGGAACTCGTACAGGAATATTTTGGAAAAATACCCAGGCCCACGCGCAAGATCATCCCCACCTATACCAAAGAACCCACGCAGGACGGCGAACGCCAGATCACCCTGCGCCGTACGGGCGATGTCCAGGTGTTTTCCTGCATGTATCGCCTTCCTGCCGCCTCTCACGAAGATTACGCTGCACTTGCCGTACTCGGCGACCTGCTGACAGACGAGCCCTCCGGCCGCCTGTACAAGGCACTTGTGGAAGACAAAAAAGCAGCCAGCGTGTACGGCGGCGCTTCGGGTTTTGCCGAAGGCGGCTACGCTAACTTTGTCACAGAAGTACGCATGGAACAATCCATCGCAGATGCACAAACGGCCATGTTATCGGTGCTGGACGACCTGAAAAATAATCCCCCCGCTGCAGAGGAAGTAGAAAAGGCCAAAGCCCGCATGCTGAAAGGCTTTGAAATGTTTTTCAAACAGAGCGACCGCGTCGGGTTGAGCCTCAGCAACTATATCGGTCAGGGCGACTGGCGACTGGCATTTATGTACAGAGACAACCTCGAAAAAGTGACGCCGGAAGATGTGTCGCGTGTCGCCCAGCGGTATTTCAAGCCCGCCAATCGCACGATCGGTTTTTTTCTGCCGGAGAAAAATCCTGACCGGGCTGAAATTCCGGACGCTCCCGACCTGAACGTCCTGCTCAGCGATTACAAGGGAAAACCCGCTATATCTCAGGGCGAAGATTTTGACCCGTCGCCGGAAAATATCGAAAAACGCACCACACGCGGCAAACTCCCCAACGGCATGCAATACGCCCTGTTGCCGAAAGAAAACCGCGGCGACGGCGTAAATGCTACCCTCTCTTTCCGTTTTGGTACCCTGGAAAGTTTGCAAAATATGGATATGATTGCCGGAACGACGGCCTCCATGCTTGACAAAGGCACACTTGATAAAACCCGCCAGCAATTGCAGGACCTGCAGGACCAGCTCAAAGCGCGCATCCGGATATTTGGGAGTTCCTCATCCGTTACCGCATTTATTGAAACAGACCGCGAACATCTCGCCGAGGCTATCCGGCTGACGGGGGAGATACTGCGCAAGCCCTCCTTTCCGGAAAATGAGATGGAAAAACTCCGGGAAGAATACCTGTCGGGTATCGAACAGCAAAAATCAGAGCCTGCCGCATTGGCCCGCCTTGCCTTCGACCGGATCAACAACCCGTATCCCAAAGGCGACCCGCGTTATGTGATGACTTTTGAAGAAGAGGTGGAAGGAGCAAAATCCGTAACCCTGGATCAGGTGAAGGCGTTTCACAAGAATTTCTACGGCGCCAGCGATGCTACCTGTGCCATTGTAGGCGATTTCGATCAGACTGAAATTCAAAAGGTGCTGACCGAAACCTTTGGAGACTGGAAGAGCCCGTCGCCCTACAAGCGTATCGAAAGCAATTTTATACCCGTGGCGCCCCGAAAAGAAAGCATCAACACACCCGATAAGGCAAATGCGAACCTTGTGGCCGGCTATGGGTTCCCCATGCGCAACGATCATCCGGACTACCCGGCGATCACTATCGGCGGCTACATGCTGGGCGGTGGTTTTCTCAATTCCCGTCTGGCGACCCGGATTCGGCAGAAAGACGGGTTGAGTTATGGCGTCGGCGGCCGCTTTTTCGCCAGTGCACTCGATGAAAGCGGCGGCTTTTCGGCCAATGCCATTTACAACCCCGAAAACGTCGATAAACTGGAAACTGCATTCCGCGAGGAAATCGAGCGGGCTGCAAAAGACGGATTTACAGCGGAAGAGTTTGAAGCAGCCCGCGGCGGATGGCTCAAATCGCAAAAGGTGTCCCGCTCCGGAGATGCGACCGTAGCCGGCAAACTCAACCAATACCTGTCCATGGACAGAAATATGAACTGGGATGCCGACTTTGAGTCAAGAGTGGAGAAACTGACCCTGGCTGAGGTGAATGCTGCCATGAAAAAATACCTCGACTATTCAAAAATGATCATTGTAAAAGCGGGAGATTTTAAAAAGGTACTGAAACCGTAATGCAGCATAAGGAGACTGTATCACAGGCCTGGATATGGTTTGGAAGTGGATAATTGCTGCCCGAATCTCGTATTACCAATATTTTTTGCAGCAGATATCCAAAATCAGCCATTGGTTAAGCCTGTGATACAGCCCCTTGCTTATGCATGACCGGAAAAAATCGGTTTCGGGATACCCGGTCCCGGTCAAAGGCGCTACCTTCGCCCCAATTGATTGTTGTTGCCGTGCTTACAGCGTTGTTAATCGTTATTTACTATTGATCAATTCGCCAGGAACGATAGTCGGGAAACCTGCAATACCTTTGCAAACCCAGCCAGTTGACAGTTCAGAACTGTCCAACCTGAGCTCCCCTTCCGGGCCTGCCGACCCTGTTGGTACACCATCACTCAAGCGTCCGGAAGTCAGTTACATCAGGGTGATTGCGGCCCTGGCCGTTGTCCAGATACATACCGTTGGCGAGGTCCTGTACGCCTTCACTTCAGACGATCCCTACAATTCTCATTGGTGGACGGGAAACTTCTATTACAGCCTGTTGCGCTGGGCTACGCCATTCTTTATCATGCTTAGCGGCAGTATTATGCTGCATCCCGGAAGGGTTGAAACGCCGGGATTCTTCCTGCGCAAACGCATGAAACGTGTGCTTCCGCCATTTTTTCTTTGGTCGCTTGTCTATCTGCTATACCAGTATCGCGGACATATTTACGATGGCCGGCCGGTCTACTGGCCGGAGTTTTGGGATAAAGTGCTGTACCAGGATGTATATTATCACCTGTGGTTTATTCCCATGATTATAGGCATGTACCTGCTGACGCCTACGTTCAGGATATTCATACGTCATGCCAGGCGGACCGATATCGAATATTTCCTGATTTTTAGTTTTACGGTAACCGGTTTGCAGCATTTCATCCCCAATTTCTTTATCGTGAAATATATCGGCTGGATGGGCTATATCGGGTACTATGTACTCGGCTACTACCTCAGTCAGTACACCCTTCGCAGGAAAAACTACTTTTATGCCCTGGCCCTGGCCATGCCGTTGCTCACTGCATGGGGCACCTGGGTGATGTCGTGGGAGCACCATGAATACACCAATACGCTGTATGTGTACTTCAGCCCGAATGTTGTGATCATGAGCGCCGCCCTGTTTATGTTTTTGAGGGAAGTAAACTGGAGTGCATTTGCCCTTCGGTTCCCCCGCATCAGTAAACTGGTCGGCCGGATGGCGCCATATAGTTTCGGCGTATATTTCGTGCATGTATTGTTGCTTGATGTATTGAAGAACGGTTATATCGGTGGCATCTACCTCTCCTACAAAATGTTCTTCAACCAGGCAATCCACCCCATCATCGGGTCCTTTATTCAGGCCTGTATTGTCGCTGCATTGTCTTTCAGTCTGATTGCCTTGTTGAGTAAAATCCCGGGAATGCGGCGCTGGCTGATGTAGATTTCCGGAATAATACAACCTGTTTTTGTGCGAATACTTCCTTGTTGGCTTCGTTTGATCGATCGCCGTCAGAGTTTCCTGTTTTCGCCTGGGCGGAACATACCAGGGCTGTTATCTTTGCTGTTATTCTGTTGATTCAACCTTGATCTTCCCATCATTACCACCTGTCAACCATTTCCTTACCATGCGAAAGCGACTGCTATTACTCATCTCTCTGACCGTTTTTTCTTCTGTATTCCAGTATTCCTGCTCAAAGGTTGTCAAGACCGAAGCCTATTACCAGGCAATAGCCAGATATGTCTACGCCTATACGAGCGGGGCTATCGGGCGCAACGACGCCATACGGGTGCGTTTCACCGATCCGGCTGTCGGCGCCGACCAGATCGGGCAAAAGGTTGCCGCCGGCCTGTTTTCGGTATCCCCGTCCATCGGTGGAGATGCCGTGTGGGAAGATGATCGCACGATAAGGCTTCAGCCATCCGATCCGTTGCCTTATGGGAAACGCTTCAGCGGGACCGTCGCCCTCGGAAAAATATTTAAAGACGTACCCCGCGAGGCCAGGGTGTTTGAATTCTCGTTCAATGTCCGCGAACTGTCGTACGAAGTAATCACTGACGGACTGCGTACGGAGCATCCGGCTGACCTCAAACGACAGCAACTGGTTGGGCAAATCCTGACGAGCGACCCGGTAGACAATGCCGGTGTGGAAAAAATGTTGCGCGCCAGACAGGGCAACAAGACACTTTCCATCGGGTGGGTACACGGCGACAACGGGCTTACCCATGCGTTCTATGTCAATGAAGTGGAACGCGGAAACGTCCGCTCCAAGGTGGAGTTGAGCTGGACCGGCGACCCGATTGATGTGGACAAGGATGGCAATGCTGAACAAATGGTGCCGGCGCTTGATGAGTTTGTTGTGCTCAGTGCCCGGGTTGCCCGCACGGAAGGCCAGTGCATAGTGCTCAACTTTTCCGACCCGGTCGCCCCGACCCAGGATATGAACGGCCTGATCCGGATTGATGATTACAGCGGCACGCACACCTTTGCCGTCGATGGCAATTTTGTTCGCGTGTATCCAGGGGGGCGATTGTCCGGCGACCGCAACCTGCGCGTCGAAGCCGGCATCAGAAATATTGCCGGCGCTGCAATGAAGGAACGCAGCGACTGGCCTGTTGTTTTTGAAGACCTGAAGCCGGCGGTTCGCCTCGTCGGACGCGGGGTGATTATCCCGCAAGGCAACGGCGACGGCGTAATCTTTCCCTTTGAGGCTGTGGGCCTGAATGCCGTAGATGTAGAGGTGTTTAAAATCTACAACTCCAATATCCTTCAGTACCTGCAGGTGAACGAGATGGAAGGCGACTACCAGCTGGATCGTGTCGGCAAAATTGTAATGCAGAAAAAAATTACCCTGCGCGACCTTAATCCGGACGCGGATGCCCTTGCCTGGCGCCGCTATGCGCTCGATCTCAAGGATATTGTGGCGCAGGATCCCGGCGCTATCTACCAGATCAGGCTGGCATTCCGCAGGGGTTATGCTACCTATACCTGTGTCACGGCCGATGACGGCGCCCCGCAAACCACCCAAAGCACCCCGGACCAACAGGAGGATGCTATGGCCCATGCAGGCAGCACCGATGAAAACGGCAACCTTGTCAGTATCATGGGCGATTACCGGGGTATTTATTTTTCAGGCGATTGGTACGACGACGAGGGCGACGGTTACAACTGGGGCAATCGGGACAACCCATGCATGCGGGAATACTACAACTACGAGCACTTTACCAAACGCAACGTGTTTGTCAGCAACCTGGGTATCACCGCCAAAAAAGGAAATGACAATTCGCTGTTTGTGGCTGTGACGGATTTGCAGACAGCTGAACCGGTGAACGGCGCCGATATTCAGCTGTTTAGTTATCAGTTGCAGCCCATCGCGAAAATGCGGACCGATGTTACCGGCGCCGCAGTATTTGAAGGGTTGCGCGAGGCCCCCTTCGTAGCAGTGGCCAGCCAGGGCAACAACAAAGGTTATCTGCGCATGGCAGATGGCAATACGCTGTCACTCAGCCGTTTCGACGTAGCGGGCGTGGAGGCGCAAAAGGGCTTGAAGGGATATATTTATGGCGAACGCGGAGTTTGGCGTCCGGGTGACTCCCTCTACCTCAACTTTGTGCTGGAAGATAAAAAAGGCACACTGCCCGCCGGCCACCCCGTAACACTCGAACTGTCGGATCCCCGCGGCGCCCTGCAGTACCGTGCCGTGACCAGTAAAAGCGTTGGCGGCGTGTATGCGCTGCATTGTGCCACCCGGCAGGAGGCGCCAACGGGCGACTGGACGGCCAAAGTTCAGGTTGGCGGCGCAACGTTTACCAAACAACTGAAAATTGAAACGGTAAAACCCAATCGACTAAAGATCAACCTGGATTTTGGGAAAAAAGAACTGACCGGCGCCGACAGGGACCTGAGCGGGAAACTATCCGTCAACTGGCTGCATGGCGCCGTGGCGCGCGATCTTAAAGCGCGGGTAGAGTTGCAGATGCAGGCCGCAAAAACCGAGTTCAAAAACTTTAAGGATTTTGTCTTCGACGATCCGGCGCGATCGTTCTACAGCGACCCGCAGGTGTTGTTCGATGCGGGTATCGACAACAACGGACAGGCGTCTGTACCGCTTAAACTTGGTGAAAACAACACAGCCCCAGGCAAACTCATCGCCAATTTCAGGGTGCGCGCCTTTGAAAAAAGCGGCGATTTCAGCACCGATAATTTTGCCCTCGACTATTTCCCGTACGACCGCTTTGTGGGTGTCCTGATTCCAACCAACCGCTGGGGGGCGAAAGAGATCGACCGCAACGGCGGGGAAGTGCAGTTTGTGGTGGTGGATAAAAACGGCAAGCCCCAGCCGAACAGGAAAATAGATGTCGGGCTATACCGCTGCGACTGGCGCTGGTGGTGGGATGGCGATGCCAATTCTGATGTCGCCCAGTTCAATTCAGCCAACCATGTAAATGCGCTCGAAAAGGCCACCCTGACCACAGACGGTCGTGGTATGGTCACCTGGAAAGTGCGTCCGGGCAACTGGGGCCGTTTCCTGGTACGCGCCGTTGACCCGGAAGGCGGGCATGCGGGCGGCGACTTCTTCTGGAGCGGCTATCCCGACAACCTCGACGATATCAAAAGCCGGAATGCTGCTGCCATGCTGCCGTTTTCCATTGAAAAAGAGAAATACAGCACCGGCGAGGAGGTGATGCTGAAAGTGCCGGCAAGCGAGAACGGTCGTATTCTGCTGACCCTGGAAAATGGCGCCCGTGTAGCCAAACACATGTGGTTCGACGCCAAGGCGGGCGATAACATGATAAAGTTCAAGGCAACGGAGGAAATGGCTCCTACAGTCTATGCACACATCAGCCTTATCCAGCCCCATGCTCAAACAAAAAATGACTTGCCCATACGGATGTATGGCGTGATGCCGGTAAATGTGGAAAACCCGCAGACACATCTTCAGCCACAACTGGAAATGCCTGATGTGCTAAAACCCGGAGAACCATTTTCCGTCAGCGTGCGGGAACAATCCGGCAAGGCATGCGCCTATACTATAGCCATCGTCGACGAGGGACTGCTCGATCTTACACGATTCAAAACCCCTGATCCCTGGAGTGTTTTTTATGCCCGGGAAGCCCTGGGGGTCAAAACCTGGGATGTGTACGATTATGTATTGGGCGCTTACGGCGCCGAACTGGAGCGTATTCTCAGCGTCGGCGGCGACGGCATCAACCAGAAAGCCCGGAATGCCGCCCAGGTGAATCGCTTCAAGGCTGCCGTCGTTAACATCGGGCCGTTTTTCCTGGAAAAAGGCAAAACGGCAAAGCACACGGTCAAACTCGACAATTACGTCGGTTCTGTTCGGGCCATGCTCGTCTGTTCCGCACCGGCGCCGGGTAGCAAAGGCGCGTACGGCATGACCGAAAAAACCTGCCCGGTACGCAAACCGCTGATGATACTACCCACCTTACCCCGCGTGTTGGGGCCCGGAGAGACACTTCGCCTGCCGGTGGATGTATTCGCCATGGAGACCCAGGTGAAAAACGCAACAGTACGGGTACAGGAAAAATCCGGGCTGGTTTCCATACAAGGCGGGGCTGCCAATACCCTGCATTTCAATCAACCCGGCGAACAAATGACCTATTTCGACCTGAAAGTGGGCTCCAGGACCGGCGTTGCAAAATTTACGATCACGGCACAGGGTGGGGGAGCGTCTGCTTCGGAAGAGATCGAACTGGTCATCCGCAACCCCAATCCGCTCGTCTCTGCAGTTTGGGAAGGCACAGTCGATCCGGGGCAGGAATGGTCGCAGCAATTTGATCCATCGGTGTATTCTGATATCGCTTCAGCGGTACTGGAAGTCAGCGCTTTGCCCGCCATAAACCTGAGCAGGCACCTGGAATACCTGATCCAGTATCCGCACGGTTGTGTGGAGCAAACCACTTCTGCCGCATTCCCGCAGCTTTATGTCGATCTGCTGACGCCGTTGTCTCAGAAGCAAAAAGATGATATTACCGGAAATGTAACAGCTGCTATCGATAAACTGCGCAGTTTCCAGCAAAATGGAGGCGGTTTTTCCTATTGGCCGGGCAGTTCCGATATAAACGATTGGGCCAGTTCTTACGCCGGACATTTCCTGTTGGAAGCCAAAAGCAAGGGATACGCCATTCCGGCGGGTATGCTGGAGCAATGGGTGAGTTATCAAACCCAGAGCAGCCGAAACTGGAACAGCCTGAACAGCAACTATTACGACAATGACCTGACACAAGCTTACCGGCTGTACACCCTGGCCCTGGCCGCCAGGCCGGATATTGCCGGTATGAACAGGCTGCGTGAGAAAAAGGACATGTATGCACAATGCGCTTATTTGCTCGCTGCGGCTTATGCCAAGGCAGGCAAAGCAGAAGCCGCAAAAGAGATCATCGCCGGTAAATGGCGCGACGACTGGCATTATGACTGGGGCGGCTATACTTATGGCAGCGACCTGCGCGACCGGGCGCTGATCCTGGAGACTTATACTGCCATAGGCGATGTCGGCCGCGCGCAATCCATGGCGGATTATGTCTGTTCCGAACTGGGTAAGGAACAGGACTGGTATTGGAACACACAAAGCCTGGCCACTTCGCTGCGCGCACTTTCCGCATATGTGACGAAAAATTTCAGCGGCAAGGGCGGCGCTTTTGCCTACAGGATTGGCAGTGGCGGATTCCGGAAAGGGGAGGGCAGCAAGCCGATCAATACGGTGAGCCTCGATGGCGGAACAGCGGTAGCCGTAAAAAACAACGGCAAGGCCCGCCTGTTCACCCGCCTCATTGTCAACGGCCGGCCGGTAGTCGGCGACCAAAGCGCTGCTGCCAGCAATATTGCCATGGCGATCCGGTATACGGATACCAAAGGTAACCCGGTCGATATCAGCCGCCTGGCTCAGGGCACTGATTTTGTGGCAGAAGTGACGGTCAGGCGCAACAGCAGTTTTAAGTTCCCTTTCAACGAAATGGCGCTGACCCAGGCTTTTCCTTCCGGTTGGGAAATCCTGAATGCACGCATGAGCGGCGTTTCCGGAGTGGTGAACAGCCCTGCGGATTATGTGGATGTGCGCGACGACCGTGTCTATACCTATTTTGACCTGCCACAGCCTTATCATCCGAATCAATCCGACACGAGAGTTTACCGGATTCAACTCAATGCGGCCTATGCCGGCCGATATTATTTACCTACGGTGACCTGTGAGGCGATGTACGACAACCGGATACGGGCGAGTGCCCCTGGAAGGTGGGTGGAGGTGATATGAATCGGAGTGATGGAAAAATAAAACGGCTGCCGGAGCACTCCCGGCGGCCGTTTTTTTCGTGATACTGTACTGTAATGGTGTAAGGGGTTGGATTCACAGGTTTTGCAGCGGTTACGGGCTATCGGCGGGAGCCGGCTGCCAGGAAGGACGCAACTTTCGGAAGTGTGCGCACCAAAAACAGCGTTGCAAGCGTAACGTACACAATAAGCATGATGTAGGAAGAATTAAAAGATGTGTGATGAAGTATTGTAAATTACCCAACGAATATTTGGTGTTGGTCCCCAAAGGTGATGATTTTTTTTTAAACTATTACATAAATGCAGGAAAAGTTTTTGTTAAATCCTTGTTTGCAAAAAGTGTATCCGGCTTTCGCGAGCTTTGAAGTACTTTTGTGGCGGGTTTAAAGAAATCTGGGTGCATCCGGAGGTGATTTGAGCAAGAAAACGGTGAAAAAAATGCTGTTTTCAGTGTAATTGTCCTGCGTTTGCACAATTTCTTTATAGTCTTTTGCGAATCGTCTATACTTTTCGGAATCTCATTCGTTACCCGTATTTAATTTCAAGCCAAAAAAAGTCACCGGAGTATGGTATTTAACAACATACTTGAAACCATTGGCAAAACCCCGCTCATCCGACTCAATTCTGTAGTCTCTCATATTCCTGCTACGGTATACGCTAAGATAGAAGCGTTCAATCCCGGGCTGAGCGCCAAAGACCGCATTGCCTTGCACATGATCGAACGCGCCGAACGTTTGGGCCAACTCAAACCCGGTGGCACCGTTGTGGATGCCACGAGTGGCAATACGGGTTTCAGTCTTGCCATGGTTTGTGCCATCAAGGGCTACAAATGCGTGCTTACTGTGACCAGCAAGATTTCAGAAGACAAACTCAATAACCTGCGCGCAATGGGCGCCGAGGTGATCATGTGTCCGCAGGATGCAGCACCCAACGACCCAAATTCCTATTACCGCCGCGCAGAGCAATTGGCCAAAGATATTCCGGGTGCTTATTACGTGAACCAGAATTTCAACCCCGACAATGCCGATGCGCACTACCTGTCGACCGGGCCCGAGATATGGGAACAAACCCAGGGACAGGTGACCTGCCTGATCGGCAGCGCCAGTACCGGGGGAACCCTCTGCGGTTCAGGGCGCTTCCTTCGCGAACAAAACCCGGATATGAAGGTTATCGCGGTAGATGCTTACGGCTCCGTGTTAAAAAAATACCACGAAACGGGCGTTTACGATGAAAATGAAATTTATTCCTATCGTATCGAAGGCACCGGGAAAAATATCATACCTGCAAACGTTGATTTTGACCTGATCAACAAGTTTGTGAAGGTGACAGACCAGGATAGCGCCTTGCGCGCCCGGTCCATTGCACGGCAGGAAGGTATGCTTGTCGGTTATTCCAGTGGAGCCGCTTTGCAGTGCCTTGAGCAGATCAAGGATGATCTGACCAAAGATGATGTAGTCGTGCTCATCTTTGCCGATCACGGTTGCAAATACGTCAGCAAGGTATTTAGCGACAAGTGGATGGAGGCCCAGGGTTTTTTGCCACAAAAAGCGATGGTGGAAATTTGCTGATACACCGGCAATAACGGCCGGAAATATTATTCCAGAACTGACATTCGTCTGAATATTCTTTTCGCCTGAACCCTAACCTTTGCGCTGTCAATCGCAACCCATACCACAGGACAAATTTTTCGCTCGAATGAAACTGCTCCCTATCGAACGCCGTACGGGTCTTACCCGTGAGGAGTTTATTGAAAACTATCTTAAAGCTAAACGACCCGTGGTGTTCACAGACCTTGCCAGGGACTGGGCAGCCACCACAAAATGGACATTTGATTATTTTAAAAAGGAATATGGCCATCTGGAGGTGCCTATCGTTGGCCCCGATTTTCACAAGCCCGGACCGAACTACATGAAAAGCAACCTGACTATGAAGTTCGGCGATTACCTGGATATGATTCAAAAGGGTCCGACAGAGTACCGGATATTTCTTTGGAACATATTTGATTATGCCCGCGACCTGATCCATGATGTGTCCAATCCAACCATTACGGATGGCTGGGTCGACAAATATCCCTTTATGTTTTTCGGTGGCGCCGGCGCGGTCACCAATCTCCACTACGACATCGACTGTTCCAACGTATTCCATACCCACTTCCGGACACGTAAGCATATTGTGTTGTTTGACCAGCAACAGAATCCGTTTCTTTACCAGCATCCCTATACCGTGCAGAGTCATGTCAATCCTCTTCAGCCGGATTATGAGAAGTATCCGGCGCTGGAGAAAGCCACCGGCTATGAAACGGTCCTGACCCATGGCGAAACGGTATTCATACCCGCCATGTGGTGGCATTACATCGTATATGTAGATGGCGGCTATTCCATCAGCCTCCGTTCGCGCGATAATGTGCTGACACAGGCAAAAGGACTGTGGAATATTACCCGCCATTTCGTCATCGATAAAGGCATGAATACCATTATGGGATCGAAGTGGAAAACCTGGAAAGAGGAACAGGCTGTAAGAAATGCAAAAGCAGCAATGGCGACAGCAGGCTAACCTGCTTCGCCCCTGGAATTTCGGCCCCATCATTCCCCAATTCATCATTCATCATTAACCATTCACCATTCATCATTCTAAAAAAGAATGGATCTATTCGACAGAATTCTAAAACAAGCCGGTCCGCTCGGCAAATACGCTGAGGTGGCTGAAGGTTATTATATGTTTCCCCAACTGGAAGGAGAACTGGGCAATCGTATGATATTCAAGGGAAAAGAGGTCGTATGCTGGAGCATCAACAACTATCTCGGACTTGCCAACCATCCGGAGGTGCGAAAGACCGACGCGGAAGCCGCTGCCCGCTGGGGACTGGCATATCCGATGGGCGCCCGTATGATGTCGGGGGAGACGAAACTGCACCAGAAACTTGAAACACAACTGGCGAATTACGTCGGTAAAGAAGCCGGATACCTGGTAAACTATGGATACCAGGGCGTACTTTCTGCCATTGATACCCTGCTCACCAGGCACGATGTGGCGGTGTACGACGCAGAAAGCCATGCCTGCATCGTGGATGCCATGCGCATGCATATGGGCAAACGATTTGCCTACACGCACAACGATATAGGCAGTCTGGAGAAATGCCTGGAGCGCGCCAGGCGCCTCACCGAGGGCACCGAAGGCGGAATTCTTGTCATCACAGAAGGGGTGTTCGGTATGCGCGGCGATCAGGGCAGACTGCGCGAAATTGTGATGCTCAAAGAAAAATACGGTTTCCGACTGTTTATCGACGATGCGCACGGGTTTGGTATGCTGGGAAAAACCGGCGCCGGCGCTGCTGAAGAGCAAGGCGTAACCGATGAAATTGACATATATTTCAGCACTTTTGCAAAGAGCATGGCGCTGATCGGCGGCTTCCTTGCCGGACAATCGGATATTATCCGGTTTTTGAAATACAACATGCGTTCCCAGATATTCGCCAAATCGCTGCCTATGCCGTTGGTGGAGGGACTGCTCAAGCGTTTCGAGTTGCTGCGCGACCACCCCGAATATCGGGAAAAATTGTGGCACAACGTACATATGCTGCAGAGCGGCCTCAAGGCACGCGGTTTCGATATTGGCGATACCAACACCTGTGTAACGCCGGTTTACATGAATGGCGAAGTCGAAGAGGCTATGGCCCTGGTAAAGGACATGCGGGAACATTACGGTGTGTTCTGTTCCATTGTAGCGTATCCGGTTATTCCCAAAGGCATGATTATCCTGCGCCTGATCCCGACGGCTGTACATACCGAAGAAGACATTCGCATTACACTCGATGCCTTTACCGCCGTGGGTGAAAAGTTGAAATCGGGCGCATACAAGAACTATGTTCCGGATCTAATGGTATAATTGCAGGGAATTAACGGGGCTGTACCATGAAACGCCTGATCTTCCCTTTATGTATACTCGTTCTGTGCGGCGCCTGTAGTACGCTGCAACATACTCCTGGCAAGGATGTTGATCCGTTGAGGGCTATCCTTCACGCACATTCCCCGGAGTTTGACAGCATTTTGTCTCACCCGGAGCGGTATGAGGTGCAGATCATATATACCCAAATAGACCGGGATGCGGCACAGCGGCCCCATTTTACCTCTTTTTACCATAATACCGACTCTGCGCGTTACTTCTACCCGGCCAGTATGGTAAAAATGCCGCTGGCTTTGCTGGCCCTGGAGCAGATCAACCACCTGCGCGCGAGCGGTAAAAGCCTGGATATGGAAACGCCATACGCCCTGGATTCTGTTCGGGCATATCAGCAACACTATAAGTCCGATGCTTCTGCTCCCGGCGGCAAGCCATCTCTTGCGCAGGATATCCGACAGGTATTTACAGTGAGCGATAACCTGGCCTACAACCACCTGTTCGAGTTTCTCGGTCGGGCGTATATCAATGAAGCGCTGCGGGATAAGGGTTACGACCACACCGGCATCGTCCATCGTTTCAACTATCCGGGGCGCGACAACCGCTATGCCAGTCCCATGACATTCTTTTCGCCGGTAGACGGGCGTATATTGTACAGCATACCGGAGCGCTTCGATTCCATTATCTGGCAAAATCCTCAATACGGCGCCACCAAAGGCATCGGCTACTATAATGCAAAGGACAGTCTCGTTCATACTCCGTTCGACCTGTCCGGCAAGAACTGGTTTGCGCTGACCGATATGGAAAAGATGCTGCGCGTCATTTTGTTTCCGGAGGCCATGCCGCCTCAACTTCGTTTCGACCTGAAGCCCGACGATTACCGTTTTTTGTGGCGCTATATGGGCATCTTTCCCCGCGAGTGCGATTATCCCCGTTACGATTCGACGTACTATGACGGATATGCCAAGTTTCTCCTTTTTGGCGATTCCAGGGCGCGATGTGAAGGCTCTGTGCGTTCGTTCAACAAAATAGGCGAGGCCTATGGCACCCTGACGGATGTGGCCTATATCGTTGATTTTAAAAACAAGGTGGAATTTGTGCTGGCCGCTACGATCCTGTGCAACAGTGACGGCATTTTTAACGACGACAAGTATGATTATGATAGGGTAGGGATCCCGTTTTTGGCCCGGCTTGGGCGGGCAGTATACGCGTACGAGTTGGAACGAAAACGGGCGCTGAAACCGGACCTTGGCCGTTTTTATGAGGCATTGAAATAGCCGGATACCTTGCAGTTCAAAGTCGGTATGGGTCCAAAAACCAAAACGCCCCTGCTGCACAAGGCAACAGAGGCGTGAATGGATATATTGAGTTGGCACCGACTTACTCTCCCGGGGCATCAACCCCAGTACCATCAGCGCTGACGGTCTTAACTACTCTGTTCGGAATGGTAAGAGGTGAACCCCGTCGCTAAAGGCACCAACATGTCTTAAAAGAAACCGGGGATTTGCAGCATCGAAGAAAGCGATTTGGCATAATCCGGATTTCGATTGTGTTTTTTAACAAAGACAAGGGGGAAGAAACAAGTAAAAAGGAATCAGAGTGACCTCATGCGAATAAGCAGACGAGCGTGCCACAGATGTGTGAAGAAAGAAAAAAGGAATTTACGGGTAATTAGTACGGCTCGGCTGAGTGTGTTGCCCCACGTACACCTGCCGCCTATCAACGCAGTAGTCTCCTGCGACCCTTAATCGGAAGATTCATCTCAGAGTAGGCTTCGCGCTTAGATGCTTTCAGCGCTTATCCCGGCCGAACATTGCTACTCAGCGCTGCACCTGGCGGCACAACTGATACACAAGCGGTTCGTCCAACACGGTCCTCTCGTACTAGTGTCAGGTCTCTTCAATCTTCCTGCGCCCACAACAGATAGGGACCGAACTGTCTTGCGACGTTCTGAACCCAGCTCACGTGCCGCTTTAATGGGCGAACAGCCCAACCCTTGGGACCTTCTCCAGCCCCAGGATGCGACGAGCCGACATCGAGGTGCCAAACCTCCCCGTCGATATGGTTTTGGGGAGATCAGCCTGTTATCCCCGGAGTACCTTTTATCCTTTGAGCGATGGCCCTTCCATACGGAACCACCGGATCACTTTAGCCGTCTTTCGACCCTGATCGACCCGTCGGTCTCTCAGTCAAGCACCCTTGTACTAATACGCTCTGCGCATGATTACCGACCATGCTGAGGGTACCTTTGCAAACCTCCGTTACATTTAGGAGGTGACCACCCCAGTCAAACTACCCACCATGCACTGTCTGCCGTTTAACGGCGTTAGGACTCAACTAGTCAAAGGGTGGTATTTCAACGTCGGCTCCCCGATGGCCAGAACCACCGGATCAAAGCCTCCCACCTATCCTACGCATCGAATAGTCAAGCCCAATGCAAAGCTGTAGTAAAGGTTCACGGGGTCTTTCCGTCCCGTTGCGGGTAATCGGCATCTTCACCGATACTTCAATTTCACGGAGCTCGTGGCTGAGACAGTGCCCAGATCGTTACACCATTCGTGCAGGTCGGAACTTACCCGACAAGGAATTTCGCTACCTTAGGACCGTTATAGTTACGGCCGCCGTTTACCGGGGCTTCAGTCAAGACCTTCGGGTTGCCCCTAAGCCCCTCCCTTAACCTTCCGGCACCGGGCAGGTGTCAGGCCCTATACTTCATCTTACGATTTTGCAGAGCCATGTGTTTTTGCTAAACAGTCGCCTGGGCCTCTTCACTGCGGCCCCCTCATCACTGGGGGGGCGTCTCTTCTCCCGAAGTTACGAGACCATTTTGCCTAGTTCCTTAGCCACGAATCACTCGAGCGCCTGAGGATGCTCTCCTCGACTACCTGTGTCGGTTTACGGTACGGGCTGTGTATACCTGAGCTTACAACGGCTTTTCCTGGAAGTGGTCTTGGCACACTATCCGCGCAGGCCAGGCCTTTGCGGTACTATCTCCCCTTTCGGAAAGGATTTAACGCACTATTCCGTCAGTGCGCGATGCCTCCACCCTCCGTCCCCATGTAGCAGTATGCACAGGCGTAGGAATATTAACCCACTTTCCATCGGCATCGCCTTTCGGCTTATCCTTAGGTCCCGGCTAACCCTGATCCGATGAACGTAGATCAAGGAACCCTTAGTCTTACGGCGATGACGTTTTCCACGTCATTTATCGTTACTTATGCCTACATTTGCTTTTCTGTTGGCTGCACCATGTCTCACGACACGGCTTCGACGCCACAGAATGCTCCCTACCACTCTTGCGAGTCCAAAGCTCTCGGTATGTGGTTTGATGCCCGCTTATTTTCCGCGCAGGAACGCTCGACTAGTGGTTGTTACGCACTCTTTAAATGAATTGCTGCTTCCAAGCAAACATCCTGGCTGTCAGTGCATTCCCACCTCGTTTAATGCAACTTAACCACATTTAGGGACCTTAGCCTGTTGGTCTGGGTTGTTCCCCTCTCGCCCCATGACCTTCGCACCCTGGGGCTCACTGCCGCTGCTGATTGTTGGCATTCAGAGTTTGTTAAGGGTTGGTAGGCGGTGAAGCCCTAGCCTTTTCAGTGCTTTTACCTCCAACAATCACTTCACGACGCTGCACCTCAATGCATTTCGGAGAGAACCAGCTGTCACGGAATTTGATTGGCCTTTCACCCCTATCCACAAGTCATCCGAGAATTTTTCAACATTCACCGGTTCGGCCCTCCACTCCGAGATTATCGGACCTTCAGCCTGCCCATGGATAGATCACACGGTTTCGCGTCTATCCCCACTGACTTTTGGGACGCCCTGTTAAGACTCGCTTTCGCTTTGCTTGCGCACCTGAAGTGCTTAGGCTGCCAGTGAGGTATAACTCGTAGGCTCATTATGCAAAGGCACGCCGTCATCCCGGACATGTCGGGACTCCGACCGCTTGTAGGCGTATGGTTTCAGAGTCTTTCACTCCCTTTCTCTTGGGTTCTTTTCACCTTTCCCTTACGGTACTGGTTCGCTATCGGTCTCCCGGTAGTATTTAGGCTTACCAGATGGTGCTGGTGGATTCAGACAAGGTTTCTCCGGCCTCGCCCTACTCAGGATACTGCTAGGTCAATGATCTTTTCGCTTACGGGACTATCACCCCTACGGTATTGCTTTCCAGCAACTTCTGCTAAATATCATTGTTCCACGACGCAGTCCTACAACCCCGATGGGCACGCCCATCGGTTTGGCCTCTTCCGCTTTCGCTCGCCACTACTTACGGAATCACTACTTGTTTTCTTTTCCTCCGCCTACTTAGATGTTTCAGTTCAGCGGGTTTGCGACTTTTCGTCATGTCTTCAACATGACAGGTTTCCCCATTCGGACATCTACGGATCAAAGGTAGTTTGCACCTCCCCGTAGCTTTTCGCAGCTTACCACGTCCTTCGTCGCCTCCGGGAGCCAAGGCATCCCCCATACGCCCTTATTTCGCTTCCATCTCTTTGCCCGTTATCTTCCGATAACAGGTTTGTATCTCGCTTCAAGCATCTCTCTTGTATGGCTGCTCTTGCTCTTTCGATTCGGTGTACTCTTTCTCCTCTTCTACTTTGTTATTCTTCCCAGTCTTGTCAATGAACTCTTTATATCAATGATGAACCATGTTTGAATGTCTGCTTTGAATGTTTCATCCCCAACTCCGCTCACAATCCCATGGTTTTATAATCTCTTTTTAAAAATTTGAGTGGAGGATATCAGTTCAGACAATTGACCCCTGCTAGCAAAGCGTGCTCTATTGCGCAGGTAACTCGTCTACTTTTTTTCCTCAGTAGGCAGTTGGCGGAGCGGTTGGCAGTTTCTTTCTTTCAAAACATTCTCCATTCACTGCTACTGACAGAACGGGCTCCTACTGCTTTCTTTTGCCATAGGGCTAACCAGAAGTCGAACTGGTGACCTCTACATTATCGGTGTAGCGCTCTAACCAACTGGAACATAGCCGTAACATTGACGGGAAAGCGGAAAACTATTGTAGTAGTGTTACCGAAGAAAAAGTATCAAAACGGGTTTCCAGTCTTGACTTCTTCATCGTAGCATCACTCTTAAAAGGGAGGGATTCCAGCCGCACCTTCCGGTACGGCGCTACCTTGTTACGACTTAGCCCCCAGTCACCTGTTTTACCCATTAGGCAGCCTCCCTGTAAGTGACCGGCTTCAGGCCCCCAGCTCCCAAGGCCGACGGGCGGTGTGTACAAGGTCGGGAACGTATTCACCGCGCCATGGCTGATGCGCGATTACTAACGATTCCACCTTCACGGAGTCGGGTTGCAGACTCAATCCGAACTGGGATGAGGGTTTGAGAGATTCGCATGGACTCGCGCCTATTGCCCTCTTTACCCACCCTTGTAGCACCGTGTGCAGCCCCTGGACATAAAGGCCATGATGACTTGACGTCGTCCCCACCTTCCCTCACCTTACAGCGGCAGTCTGTTCCAGAGTCCCAACCTTACTTTGCTGGCAACTGGACACGGGGGTTGCGCTCGTTGCGGGACTTAACCCAACATCTCACGACACTGAGCTGACGACAGCCATGCAGCACCTTGTAAGCGGCCCCGAAAGATTCTATGAAACGACTTTCATCCATATTCCCACATACATTCTAGCCGAGTAAAGGTTCCTCGCGTATCATCGAATTAAACCATGCTCCACCCGCTTGTGCGGACCCCAGTCATTCCTTTGGAGTTTCACCGTTGCCGGCGTACTCCCAGGTGGTTTACTTATCGCTTTCATCCGCCACTCCGCCCGAAAGGCCAAACAGCAAGTAAACATCGTTTAGGCGTGGACTACCAGGGTATCTAATCCTGTTCGCTCCCACGCTTTCGTGCCTCAGCGTCAATACAGGTCCAGCAAGCTGCCTTCGCAATTGGTGTTCTATGGCATATCTAAGCATTTCACCGCTACATGCCATTCCGCCTACCTCAACCTGATTCAAGCACAACAGTATCAATCGCAGTCCCCGCCGGTTGAGCCAGGGGATTTCACAACAGACTTATCGCGCCGCCTACGCACCTTTAAACCCAGTGATTCGGACCGCTTGCACCCTCCGTATTATCGCGGCCGCTGGCACGGAGTTAGCTGGTGCTTATTCTGATGTACCTTCAAGCCGCGACGTCGAGGTTGTTATTCCCATCAAAAGAAGTTTTACAACGCTGAGCGCCTTCATCTTCACGCGGCATGGCTGGATCAGACTTCGTCCATTGTCCAATATTCCTACTGCTGCCTCCGTAGGAGTTGGGTCCTCGCTCAGTACCCATGGGGGTCATGCTCACACCTGATCGTCGCCTTGGTGGGCCGTTACCCCACCAACCAGGCCAATCAGGCGCACACCAATCTTTAGCGCCGAAACTTTAAGTTACAATTGTGATGCCGCACCGTAATGTTGTAAGTATTACCACCAGTTTCCCAATGCTATCCCCGCTTAAAAAGTGTGTTGTGTCGCGTGTTGCACACGTCCGCCGGTGCCTCAAGAGCCCCTTGACTTGCATGTATTAGGCCTGCCGCTAGCGTTCCATCCTAATAGGGATCAAACTCTCCATGCCTATATTCTTTATATGGTGTCCGAAAACACTACGTCGTTCTTCGATG
>JADJRC010000013.1 GCA_016712415.1 Lewinellaceae bacterium
CAACTGAAGCCGCCGTCCCACGGCGCATGTTTGGCCACCAGCGGTTTCCCACTGTACCAGACGGTAATATGCTCCTGTGCGCCGGGCCGCTGCTCCTTTTTCAACACCACATGCCAGGCATTGCGGCCCACCCGGTTGAACGTTAGCGCCTGCCCGTCCTGTTCCACCCGCTCAATCAGGAGCGGCGGTTGCAGGTCGACCTGTAATATCGTATTCGTTTTCAATACCCTGTAATGGATTTCATTGCTGCCGGTCAGGCTTTTTTCTGCCGGGTCCACGCTCACCTTCAGGTTGTAAAAAGTCAGGTCCCACCAGGCGCGCTCGGGTGTAATGCTGCCGCGCAGGGTATCGTCCCTGGTAAAAACGGGCGCCTGGGCATTTATAACATTCAGGTAAAATAGTTGAAAAACGGCAAACAGGAGGCTGAAATGTTTCATAATCAAACGTCGTTTTGAAGGGCCAAGATAGGGTGAAGCCAAACGTAATGTTCCATGCACTCGACCGGTAAAAACGATTGTTCGTCGGTATAACGTGTTAAGTAAGCAGGCGGCCTGCAACCTTTTCTCAGGAAGTGTTTCTTATCCCATATAATCATCCACTTACTGTAAAAAATAACGGCTATGAAAACATTCCTGCTTCTTCTGCTCGTGGCGACCTCGCTGCAACCTGTAACTGCTCAAGATGAACTCGCCGCGCTCGACAATGTGCAGCCATTCTATTCCAGTATTCCCCCCGACAATACGGCTGCTGCAGAACCGCTCATGCACTCGCCGCCAATACCGTCAATAGCAAGGCTACGGTGCGTTTCAAAAAGGGCCTGTACAACGATGTGACGCTCCAGGTATTGACACCCACATCAGAGGTACTCGTCAACAAGGAAATACCTGCCGGGTCTGTCCGGGTTCAGGTCGATCTGGCCGGTTTCCCGGATGGCGCCTATACCTTCAGGGTCAAAATGGGCGACAAAACCTGGGTGAAACAGGTAACGAAAGGGTAAACAGGGTTTACCCCTACTTTGTCGCCGGCGCGCCGTTTTCATCCTCTGCCCCACCGTACGGCGGCGCGACGGCGCGACCTGGTTGTTCCGAAACGGTACGAGAGTGAAACCGTCGCCTGCCGCGTTTCCCGGTACACATCGGATCGTTTCCACGTAATCGCGGTAGCGAATAACGGCTGCGGGAAGATTGGTCCAGAAAATATCCGAAACGGCCATTTTTATCGTGGCGCGTTTATTAAACAGGTGTTTCTGTACTCCTGCGCCCAAACCCCACATCGGATCGAGGTCCATAAACCCGTAAACCTGGCGGGTTTGATAAGAGAAATTCAGTTCTGCGGACCAGTCATCGCTAAACATAAACGACTGATTGGTAACCATATGCAACACCACATTGCCGTCGTCCAGGCTGGTATTGGCAAAATCGCCCCGGTAGCGGCCAAGCCAGACATTAATATGGTTTACCGTGTTCCACCATTTGGTGATATTGACCGGAGCGCTGCCCCCCATGGAGTAGTACTCAACACGCGCCAGGTTGCGGTCGGTCTGCACCGTCACGCGGTCCACGCCCTCTACCGGGCCGATGACCTG
The DNA here is from genome assembly GCA_016712415.1 of Lewinellaceae bacterium. GTDB lineage: Bacteria > Bacteroidota > Bacteroidia > Chitinophagales > Saprospiraceae > M3007. The sequence goes on from JADJRC010000013.1 coordinate 1,586, forward strand.
CGTGATATTGTCGGTAGTCAGGGCGTATGAAAACGTCGCGTTGAAGCGTTGGAACAAGGTGTGGTTCCACTCGAACGACCAGGTAAATTGCGGGTTCAGGAAGGGGTTGCCTTCCCGGTAAGTACTGGGATCGAGAAAGAACTTGAAAGGATTGAGTTGCTGGTATGAAGGCCGGTCCAGCCGGCGGCTCATGTTCAGGCCCATCTCATACTGGTCGGAGAACTTGTAATTCAGAAAAACGCTGGGAAACCAATTGACATAGTTGCGCCGGAACGACTCGCCGTTGACCAGTTGTTTGCCGTCGCTTACGGTATTTTCCATACGCAGGCCCGCCTGCAGGCTGAATTTTACCCATGCCGTGCTGAAGTTAAGGTAGGCCGCATTGATATTTTCGCGGTAAATAAAATGGTTGCTGATCGTGCTGTCGTACAGGGGATGTTCAGCGTCGCTTTCATCAAAAAAACTCAGTTCATTGTCGGCATCCACGACGCTGCTTTTTACCCCTGCCTCCAGTTTGGTCTTTTCGCCGAAAGGATGCGTATAATCGGTTTTTGCCGAGCGGATCACGAGCTTGCCGTCGAGGTCGCCCGATAAAAGGTAAGGCAACCGGTTTTCCAGTCCATCAAGTCCGTAGTACCGGGTGGTGAACAGTTGTTCGGTTGCATTCCAGAACCGGGCGTAGTCCAGGTCAACCGTCAATTCACGGCCTTTATCGTCGAGGTTGTGCTTCAGGTTGCCGTTAAAGGCATAACTCGGCCAAAGATCACGGCTTTGGTTGGTCGTGCCGAAGGCCGAGATTTTCTCTCCGGCGCCGTTTTCCACATCCGACACGTTTTCCCCGCGGGGTTTGAACCGGTTGACCGACGCGGAAGCGACCACACCCAGCACGGTTTTTTTGCCGGGATAAAAATCGGCGCCAACCCTGGTTGTATGAAAATGATACGGCACAACCAGGTAATTGCGCTGCACATACGCCCCGGTACGCAGGCCGTCTTCAAAAAAAGCGCGGTTCAGCCGGAGGTCGTTCATGCCCTTACGGAATGCGTAGTTGTAACTGCCGAAAACGTTCAACTGCTTTGTCCGGTGATTGAGGGAAACGCCGGCGCCCGCCTTGGGGTATACGCCCTGCCCGTAATTGGCAGACAACGAGCCGTTTGTGCCCAGGTTTTTCTCCTTTTTCAGGCGAATATCGATGATGCCGGCATTGCCTGCCGCGTCGTACCTGGCGCCGGGGTTGGTGATGATCTCGATGCGTTCGATGCTGCCGGAGGGCATGGCGCGCAGGTAATTGGCCAGATCCTGACCCGACATCGGGGTGGGTTTCCCATCGATCATGATGATCACGCCCGACCTGCCCCGTATGGTGATGGCGTCGTTTTGGCCGACGATGACGCCCGGGGAGCGCTCCAGCACATCCATGGCGCTGTTGCCGGCAGCCAGTATGCTGTTTTCCACATTGACAATCAGGCGATCGGAGCGCCTTTCAATAAATGGTTTTTGCGCCACAACGCTTACCTCGCGGAGCGCGGCAGCGTTTTCCCGGAGCCGGACGGTGGGCAGCACCGTAGTATTTCCGGCATTAACCGGGTCGCTGACATGCCTTTCAAAACCCAGCAGTACCACACCCAGACGGTAGTCGCCGGGTTTAATTTCTGAAAACTCGAAACGACCATCGGGGCCCGACAACTCCGCTTTCAGCAGCGCACTGTCGGCAACAGCCAGCAAACTGACCGTAGCGGCCTCCAGCGGCCGGTCGCTTTCATCGGTTATGGTTCCCGAAATGGTGATCGGCTGGGCGCTTGCCGTATGGGTAACAAGAAAAAGCCCTGTCAGCAAAAAACAGGATAGCCAGTGATTGTCCCGAATAATGGAAATACAATGATGTCGCATGGGCGGTCTTGATTGTTTACCGCAAGAACGGCAGGCTGTGCCACGAACGCCCTGAATTTCGGCTGACCGGCAGGAAGACGGCGTTTTCGACCAATTCGGGACGGTGAGCGGGAAACCAGTGTCTTTTTTGCCAAAATGTTCCATAAATGCGCTGTTTATTGCACCATTTACAACACCCGCGCCACGACTTCAAGTATTGGTAGAAATTCCCGATACGGCAATCAGGTCTTTTTCAGCAGCAGGGCCTTCACCTCCAGCATGCCCCCTGTGGGCTTATGCGGCAACAGGCGGATTGTTTGTTGCCCTTTGCCCAGGCGGATATTTCCGACCTCGATTGTTTTCCACCGTTTGGTACCGGGTTCGCGGCGCGGCGCCCGATCGGGTCCGTGTTGTTCTTCGCTGAACGACACCTCATCGACGTTGAAATCGAGCATTTCGCCTGTACTGCTGACAAGGCGCAGCTGGCTACCTGCAAATGTGCTGTCGCAGTTGTAGCGGACGGCCACGATATAATCACCGGCTGTGCGCACATCGATTTCCCATGTTGCCGTGTCGCGTTTATCCACCCAGCCTTCAAGCCAGTCGTTCGACTGTCCACCCTTGTGAAAATGGACGGATCCGACGGTCTGCGATTCATTCGCCGGCAACTCGGTTTCGGGACTTTCAGGCCAGCCCACAGGAATCGGTGGCGGAGCCGTACCCGAACGGGTGACCCCGATAAACCAGTTCAAATATTGCTCACCAAGTTGTATCGCAATTTTTTCCTGACTTTCATACAAATCGGTTGTTTGTCCGGGGTCGGTTTTCAGGTTGTACAGTTCCGGACTGCCCGCCTCGTCGAGCACCAGGGCAAACCGACCGGCGCGGACCACAGCCGGGTACGAGGTATTCCTTCGCCGGCCGGGGTCGCCGGCATTGGCATGATGAAAGAACAACATCCGGTTGCCCGGCAAATCGGGTGCGCCCTGCATGATACGCGACAGGTTCACCCCGTCGGGTTGAATTGTTCCGGGGAGCGACAGGTCGCACAAACCAGTCAGGGTAGGCAACAGGTCGATATGGGCAGCCGGAGCGGCCATGTGTCTGGGCGACAGATAGTTGCGTCGATGGATAAAGCAGGGCACACGAATGCCGCCTTCATACACGGATGCCTTTTTACCCCGCATGCCGCCGTTAAACCGGCTGCCCTCCGGGCCGTTGTCGCTCAGAAACACCACATAGGTATCGTCGCGGAGGCCCAGACTGTCGAGCGTGTGCAGGAGCCGACCTATATTAGCGTCAAGGTGCTCGATCATCCCGTAAATGGCTGCGTTCCGGTCCGACAGTCCCGCCGATTTATACTTGTCAAAATACATATCCGGGCATTGAAGCGGGCTGTGGGGCGCGCTGAACGACAAAAAGCAGAAGAACGGGCGTTCCCTGTTTCCGGCCAAAAACCCGATGGCGCTATCGGTCAGGATATCGGTGATAAACCCTTTGGGTTGAACGGGGACGCCGTCGTGCACCAGTTGCGGGTCAATATAATCGCCAATGGACTCGCCATAAAACCCCAGAAAAGTGTCGAAACCCTGCCCGGCAGGTGTATTGGGGTACTGTTGCCCGTTGGCCCATTTGCCGAACAGGGCGGTGCGGTAACCCGCCGACCGGAACACCTCGGCCATCGTCAGCTCCTCGGCGCGCATGACCGATGTACGCCCGGCCACACCCGAAACGCCGGTGCGCAGCGCATAGCGGCCGGTGAGCAGGCTTGCCCGTGTAGCCGCTCCGAGTGGATTGGTGTAGAAACGGTCGAACTCCACGCTTGCCGCCGCCAGCAGGTCGAGATTGGGAGTAGAAACGGAATCATTGCCGTGGCAACCCAGGTCGCCCCAGCCCATATCGTCGGCAAGGATAAACAGAATATTGGCCTGCCGCTGGGCGTCTGCCGAAACGGGAAACGCTATGGAAAAGTAGCCCGGTATCGCCAATAATATTCCAAACCGAAACATAGATATCATCTTCAAGGGTACCGGATTTTTGACCGGCGGGCAAAGATATTTGCGCTTTCTTTTTACTTTTCACTCAAATTCCGATTCCTATGAAAAACATCTTTCTCCTTTTATCCTGCTGTATGGCCATCCAGAATGCCCGGGCTCAGGCGCCCGTTATCGTTTCCGCGACTCCCGTAGCCACCACTGTCGAACAATGGGGCAAGTTCGAAATCCTGCTGGATATCAACGCAAACTGGAGCAATCCCTACAATTACGATGAAATCCGGGTGGCCTGCACTTTCACCGCGCCCGACGGCCAGACCAGGACCGTAGACGGTTTTTTTATGCAGGCTTATATCATCGCCAACGAACAGACGGGCGCGATCAGCCCGGTGGGAAGCGGGCAGTTCAGGGTGCGCTTTTCTCCGGATCAGGCGGGCGCCTGGAAATACGCGCTTTCCTGTACCAACAGTGCCGGTACCGGCACTTTTCCCGAGCAGACCTTCACGGCAAGTGCGCCGGCAGGCTCCAATAAAGGCTTTGTGCGCAGCGACCAGGGCAATTACCTTTTCTTCGACAACAACGAGCAGTACATCCCGCTGGGGGAAAACATTTGCTGGTATGGAGGAAACGCCTACACGGATTATAAAAACTGGCTGGGCAAACTGGCGGCCGAAGGCGGCAACTTTTTCCGGGTGTGGCAATGCCATTGGGGGCTTGGGCTGGAATGGAAAAACAACGTCGCCGGTTTTACGGGGTTGCGGAAGTACAAACAGAGTTCCGCGTTTTACACCGACTGGCTGCTCGATTTCAGTGCCGAAAACGGCATGTACATGATGCTGTGCCTCCAACACCACGGCCAGGTATCGACGGAGGTAAACCCCAACTGGGATGAAAGCCCTTATAATTCTGCAAACGGCGGCCCCTGCGCCAATACCTGGGATTTCTTTACCAATACTGCGTCGAAAAACCATACAAAGAACCGGCTGCGCTACATCGCGGCCCGCTGGGGGTATTCACGCAATGTGATGGCCTGGGAACTGTTCAACGAGGTAGACTGGACCGACGATTTCGCCAATAAAAAAGGCGCGGTGGCCGACTGGCACGCGGAAATGGCCGCCTTTATGGTCGACATAGACCCCAACCACCACCTCGTGACCAGCAGTTTTGCCCAGGATCAATACGATTTCCTTGTGTGGGACCAGCCCGGCATCAACTTCACCCAAACGCATTACTACGTCGAAACGCCCAACCTGGAACGCGTGCTGGTAAACGGTATGCGCAATTACCTCGACAATTACGGCAAACCGACCATGAACGGGGAGTTCGGTCTGACCACCTCCGGAACAGGGCTGGCGACCCTCGACCCCGACGGCATACACCTGCACAACTGTCTGTGGGGCTCGCTGTTCGGCGGCGGCATGGGGGCCGGCGCTACCTGGTGGTGGGACAACTATGTCGAACCGAAAAACCTGTACCACCATTTTGCACCGCTGGCGGCTGTAGCCCCCGCCATACCCTTCCGCTCGGGCAACCTGTCGCCTGCGCAGGCGACGGTAACAGGCGTGCCCGCCGACCTGGTCCTGACGCCTACACTCGGCTGGTCGGCACTGGCCGACACCTTTTTCACCATCGACGGCAGCGGCGTGGTCACCCCGGTGGGTGCAAGCCTGAGCCAGTACCTCTACGGATCGCTGTTCAACACACAATACCGCCGGCCGCCGGTATTCCATATCGCACAGGCAATGGCCGGACAGTTCAGGGTAAAAACCGGTTCGGAAGCAAGCCTGCTGCCCAAAATCGCCATTTGGCTCGACGGCGTGAAAGTACTGGAGCAAAACGCACAGGTCAACCAAACCTACCAGATCAACGTGCCCGCCGGACAACATGTAATAGCCGTGGACAACACCGGCAGCGACTGGATTACCATTTCCAGTTACACCCTGACCGGGCTCGGTTCGGCAGTGGATGCCTATGTGCTGAAATCGCCGGGACTCGACAAAATTGCCGGTTGGGCGCTGAATAACGGCTACAACCACGCCTCGGCAAACGCCGGCGACCTTCCACCTGCCGCAAACGGCGCAGTGCTCCACGTGCAGAATGTGCAAAACGGCGACTACTTCGTCCGTTTTTACCACTGCATGACCGGAGCGCTGTTATCAACAGAGCCGGTCAGTGTGACCAGCGGCGTCCTGAACCTCAACCTGCCGGAGATCACCTGGGATATGGCCTTCTTCATCGACCCGCAGCCGGTGGCCGTTTCGGAGCCCGTTCGGGATATCGCCTTCAGGGCCTGGCCGAATCCTGCCACATCGGGTGCAACGCTCACGCTCGATCTGGACACGGCGCCGGACGCACCTCTTTCCTTTGCGCTGCTGGATATGGCCGGCCGGACCCTCCAATCGCTCCACAGCAACTCGGGGTTCCGTGCGGCGCCGCAGGTGTCCGTTTCCCTTCCCGAACATTTGCCGGCCGGGGTGTACTGGATCAGGGTGGATTCCGGGGAGCGTGTCGGGGTGAAGGCCGTAGCAGTAGGCAGTGGGCAGTAGGCAGTGGGCAGTAGGCAGTAGCAGGGGCATCGGAGGTGGTGTTGCCGGAAATTATGCATTTTTACCCGTTTGATGATTATGTCGTCGACCATTATACGCAAAGTACGTTGGCTTGCGAAAAATCCACCAAAACACTGATTTTCAACACATTGAAATTCTTAAATTCGGGCAATTCCGGTATAACATTCACCCATGCGTTTACCCGCTGACATCACCTCCGACCACTTTTATCAATACTTCCGCCAAAAGCCCGAAAATTGGCTGGGTGCAGCCCTCGATATCTGTTTGGATCACGGGCTTCCCGTCGACATTATCGAACCTGTTACCGACGGGTCGAACCTCGTGGCATCGGTCGACGACCGGTATATCGTCAAGATATTCCCGCCCTTTCACCGGCATCAGTGGGAAAGCGAGCACCGGACCCTGCAACACCTGGCTGGAAAAACAAGCGTCCCAATACCGGACCTGATCGCTCACGGCGAACGGGATGGCTGGACTTACGTCATCATGAGCAAGTTGAGCGGCATTATGCTGGAAAAGGTATGGGAGGGGTGTACGATGCAGGAAAAAACCGACATGTTGCATCAAACCGGTCGTATCATGTCGGAAATACATAGCCTGCCGGTCGGCGACCTCACCAATCTCGAACCCCGGTGGCAGGATTTTATCCGGCGGCAATGCGACACGTTTCCGGCGCGGCACCGGCGTTTCGGCATGCCGGAATGGTTGTTACGGGATTTGGATACCTATGTCAACGGCGCGTTGCCAGCGCTGCCTCCCGACCCCGAAAAGGTCATTCTCACAGGTGAATACACGCCCTTTAACCTGTTGGCAGACAAAACGGAAACCGGGAGTTGGGTCATATCCGGCATGATCGATTTCGGCGATGCCATGACCGGGTTTCGGGAATACGACCTGCTGGGCCCCTGCACCTTTTTGTGTGCCGGCAACCCTGTTTTACTGCGCGCGCTGCTGCATGGGTACGGTTACGCCGACACACAAAATGACCCGGCCCTCGGCAGGCGGCTGATGCTCCTGCTGATCCTGCACCGGTACAGCAACCTGAACATGCAGATACGCATTGCGGGCTGGCAGGAGCAAGCGGCCAGCCTGGAAGAACTGGAGCAGTTGGTTTTTCCGGTTTAGGCGGAATTATTTCCGGTACACCCTGACATAATCGATGAGCATGCGTTGCGGCCAGATGGAGGTGTCGACGCCCTTTTGCCCGCCCCAGTTTCCACCGACGGCAATATTGAGGATCAGGTGAAAATCGCGGTCGAAAGGCCAGGCATCCGGACCTTCGTGTCTGTTATGAAACGTCAGGTATTTCTGTCCGTCAAAAAAGAAATCGATCTTTTCAGCGTCCCATTCAATGCTGTAATCGTGAAATGCGGTAGCCAGGGTATTGCAGTACATCCCCTTGGTCACCTGCGTCCCCTGTATGTGGTTAAAACGCCGGGTGTGGATGGAACCGAAAACGCTGTCGGGCATATAACCCACGTTTTCCATAATGTCTATTTCGCCGCTTTCGGGCCAGCCGCCGTACGACCAGTCGGTAGACAACATCCAGATGGCCGGCCAGACGCCCAGCCCCTGCGGCAATTTTGCCCGAATGACGATGCGGCCGTAGGTCCAGTCGCCCTTGTGCTTGCTCACCATGCGGGCGGAGGAATATTCACGCGTACCCGTTTTCTCCCGATGCGCCTCAATCACCAGGCATCCGTTCTCTACCCGCGCATTTTCAGAACGTCCGGCATGGTAATGCTGGAGTTCGTTGTTGCCCCAGCCGCACAGGTTCGGGCAACCATCGCCGGTATCATAGCCCCATTTGGCGGTGTCGGGAAGCCCGGAATAGTTGAATTCATCGGACCAGACAAGGCGGCTGTAGTCCATTTTTTCGGTGTTGCTCCGGGTATGCCGGCAGGCATTGGCAAGCAGGAAAACACTCATCAGCAGGAAGGAGACAGGTATGATTCGCATAAAAGCAAAGTTATCTGTTTCCCAAAACCGGCTATACCGGAGGCGGAATATTATTTGAATCCCCAGCGGCTGCGGTGCGATATATCCATCAGCGCCAATAGTATTACCGGCTTATGATGTGCCTTCCCAGTAGGCACTCCCCCTTGTCTGAGTGACGTAACACGGGTTATCAGTTCCTGAAGGCGAATATCCGTTTTTATGCTGGAAGACATATTCATGTTCATATGCAACTTTCATTCCCCTTTTCCATCCATCGCTTCCCACAACACCTCCACCGGGTGTTTCGCCTTCCGCCCTGTCCCGTCCAGTATCTGGTGCCGGCAACTGGTGCCCGGCGCGGCCAAAATCACATCGTCGGCTGCCTGTCGAACGGCGGGAAAGAGCACGAGTTCTCCGATATTCATACTGACCGCGTAGTGTTCTTTTTCGTAGCCAAACGAGCCGGCCATGCCACAGCAGCCGGAGGTGATCACCTCCACGGTATAGTTGTCCGGCAGACCCAGCATCCAGGCCGAAGGATCGACGCTCGACAGCGCTTGCTGGTGGCAGTGTCCGTGCAGCAGCACTCTCTTTTTCGCTTTGGTGAAGGCATCTGCGGTGATCCGGCCCTGCTGGATTTCCCTGGCCAGGAACTCGTCGATCAGCAGGGCATTCCGGCCCAGTGCGCGGGCGGTTTCTTTGTCCTGCTCGGGTACCATGCGCGGGTATTCGTCGCGGAAACTGAGGATAGCCGAAGGCTCGATGCCCACCAGGGGCGTGTCGGCGGTCACGAGGTCCTTGAAGATCGCCACATTCCGGATGGCCAGGTCGCGGGCTTTGAGCAGCACGCCTTTGGATATGGCCGCCCTGCCGCTTTCGGGGTGTTCGGGCATTTCCACGCGGTAGCCCAGCCGGGTCAGCAGTTCAATGGCTTTGATACCGATGGGCGTGTCGTTGAAGTCGGTAAACTCGTCGCAGAACAGGTACACCTTGCCTTTTTCCGGTACGGCAGGCGCCAGGCGGTTTCGGTTTTTAGTATACCAGCTGCGCAGGCCTGTGCCGTGGATCGGCGGCAGACTGCGTTGGGGCGCTACGCCGAGTACGCTTTTGAGCAGGCTGCCAGTCACGCTGTTGCGCATGAAAAAGTTGCTCAGGCCTGAGATACGCGCACCGAAGCGGTTGAGTTGGGCAATGTTGGCGAATACCTGCGAACGGAAAGGCACGCCATGGCTTTTGTGGTACTGGTGCAGGAATTCGGCTTTCATGCCCGACATGTCAACATTGGAGGGACATTCCGAAGTGCAGCCCTTGCAGGAAATACAGAGTTCCATCACCTCGTACAACTCCTCCCGGTCAAAGGGATTGGCCTTGTCGCTGTGGGTGAGGAACTCGCGCAGCGCGTTGGCGCGGGCGCGGGTGCTGTCTTTCTCGTTGCGCGTAGCGCGGTAACTCGGGCACATGGTGCCCCCGGCAAAATCGAGGCGGCGACAGTCGCCCGAGCCGTTGCACTTTTCCGCAGCGCGAAGGATGCCGTCGTTGAATTCAAGAATAGTATCGAAGGGTTTGTCCTGCTGCCCGGCTTCGTAGCGCAGCGAGGTATTCATGGGCGGCGCATCCACGATCTTGCCGGGGTTAAAAATACCGTGCGGGTCCCAGGTGCTTTTGAGTTCGCGCAGCAGTTGGTAGTTTTTTTCACCGATCATCAGCGGGATAAATTCGGCGCGCACGCGGCCGTCGCCGTGCTCTCCGCTGAGCGAACCTTTGTATTTTTTGACCAGGCGGGCCATCGATTCGCCGATGGTGTGCAGCATCTCCCGGTCGCTTTCCTTTTTCAGATTGAGGATGGGGCGCACGTGCAGTTCGCCTGCGCCGGCATGGGCATAGTACACGGATTTCTGTCCGAACCCGGCCATCATGTCGTCGAACTCCTGGATGTAGGCGGGTAAATCGGCCAGTTCGACGGCGGTATCTTCGATGCAGGCGACGCCTTTGGCTTCGCCGGGCATGTTGGACAACACGCCGAGCCCCGCGCTGCGCAGGTCCCATACCCTTTTGGATAGCGGCGCCGCGACGATCGGGTACGCATAACCGAAATGCCGCTGCTTCAGGTCGGCGATCATGGTATTGGCCTTTGCTTCGGCCTCCTCGCGGGTATCGCCGCGGAATTCGATCATGAGCACCGCTGCCGGGTCGCCCTCGATAAAAAAGCGGTTTTTTGATTGCTCGCGGTTGGCTTTGGTGCAGTCGAGCACCAGTTTGTCCATCAATTCGCAGGCCGTGGGCTGGTGTTCCATAGATGCGACCACCGCACGCATACATTCCATGAGGTCGGCGAAATGCACACACACCACCACTTCGTGCGGTGCGGGCAGCGGGTCGATATGGAGGGTAATTTCGGTGGTAAAGGCAAGGGTACCTTCCGAGCCGGACAGCAGTTTGCAAAAATTGAAGGTTTCGCCGCCGGGGGTAAAGATTTCAGACTCCAGCAGGATATCGATAGCGTAACCGGTGTTGCGCCGGTGGATGGCCGGCTTGGGGTATTGCTCCCGTATCTCCGCCTGCACGGCAGGCTGGGAAAGCGTCTCATATGCCTGATTGTATAATTGCGCCTCCAGTCCGGCGCCGTTTCGTTTCGCCTCGAATTCCGCTTTGACAACGCCGAAAAGCGCGCATCCGAACCGTCGCTGAGCACCACATCGAGCGCCAGTACGTGGTCGCGGGTGGAACCGTACACGATGGAGGTCGTGCCGCAGGAGTTGTTGCCCACCATGCCGCCCAGCATGCAACGGTTGGCCGTGGAGGTATTGGGACTGAAAAAGAAGCCCAGGGGTCGCAACATGGCGTTCAGTTCGTCGCGGATCACGCCGGGCTGCAGGCGCACCCATCCCTCTTCGGTATTGATTTCCAGCACTTTGGTCATGTATTTGGAAATATCCACGACGATGCCCGTACCCACGCACTGCCCTGCCAGCGAAGTACCCGCAGAGCGGGGGATGAGGGAGGTACCGTGCTCCCGGGCAAAACGCACCAGTTTCCGGATGTCTTCCTTGTGTTTGGGGTATGCCACTGCCAGCGGCAACTCCCGAAAGATGGAGGCATCCGTGGCGTAGAGGCGGCGCATGAGTTCGTCGAAGAAGAGTTCGCCGTCGAGTTGGGCTTGGAGGGCTTGTAATTGATCGAGCATAGTTGATTGTTTTAGCGGGTCAACGCGACAGCAAATGTCTGTAATCTCCTGCTGAAATCTCCGAATTTCACCAACTGCAATAGCGCAAAAAAACACCCCCGAAGAGCGGCAAGGCCGTCTCCGGGGGCGGATATCAATTCAGATTATTGCCTCCGTTTCCTAATCGCAGTTTTCCTTCAGGTCGTGTAGTTCAGCCTTGCTGTTTACCGTCACCACCGTGCCGTCGTCTTTCATGATTACCTGAATCGGGAAAACGATCTCCGGATGTCCGTTCTGGTCGGGATGGTTGTGTTTCCAGTCGTGCAGCAGCGTATGCAGGGCCTGCTGGTCGGCGGCATCCGCCGTGGTACCGTCGGGGAACGCAATCGTTACGGGGAACTGTATCTCGAAACAGGCCAGGCCGTGCTGACCGTGGCCATGGTGGTCATGGTGCCCAAACGTACCGCCGCCGCAAGCGATTTTCAGGTCGTGCAGTTCGGTCTCGTTGTTCACCGTGATGAGTTCGCCATCCTGGGAGATAACCATAAAGGGGAATGCCAGCGTGGGGTGTCCCAGACTGTCCGTGCCCCCGTGGTGGTGGTGGTGCCCGGGGCCTGCCGGATTGCCGTTTGCCTCAAACCAGTCGCGGATAGCGTCCTTCATTTCATCGTAGGAGTTTACCTCCAGTGAGGAATTGTCGGGAAAATTGACCGTAACCGGGAAAACCAGTTCATAACAACCGTACTTGCCCAGGCCGCCGCGTTCCTGAACGGAATACAGGACCTGATCGAGGTAATCTTCTGCGGTTTGTGCCGTGTCGTTTTTATGGCAGGCGACGAAAGTACCGACCGCTGCCAAAAGGAGCAGGAACGCCCCGAAGATATTGTTGCGCATAATTGGAATGTTTTAAAACTTGAAACGATGAAAAATGATCTGACGTCAGTACCCGGTAATACGGCAAACAGCCGGGGGGGGTTGCGTGGCACCATGGGGTGGCATTGTTAAAGAAACATTAAGGCGGCGCCTCATGCACGATCAACCGGCATAGTGATCCGGATCATCGTTTCTCCAGACCCAAACGGAGACTTTTGCGGCATACTCAAATAAATGCCGGTTATCATGAAATACCTGTTGCATACTCTGGCGGCCGTTGTGTTCCTGCTTTCCATACAGGCCTGCTCCCCGATCACCAAGGTCTATTCGGAAGAGGAGCCGGGGGTCAACCTGTACAAATACCACACCTTCCAATGGCTCGACAACATGACGGTGAGCCAGGGCAACAATGGCCCGGAATGGCTGAACCAGCGTGCAGAAAACAAGATCCGGAGCGCGGTGGAAGATCAATTGCGGCGCTATGCGATCACGCCCTGCACCGAAAAGCCCGACCTGATCCTGCACTACCACGTGGTGATCAAAAACGAGGTGTTTTTTATCCGCGACTGGTGGTGCGATGAGGAGATCGGCGGAAAATACGGCCGCTGCCACCGCATCCGCCCGATCAATTACCGGGAAGGCACCCTTATCATCGACTTCCTGGATGCCCGCACGGGCGAGCAGGTATGGCGCGGCGCGGCGGTTGGCGTGCTGGAGCACCTGAACCCCGAACAGGCCGATGCCCGGATTGAAGAGGCAGTGCGATTGATTTTCGGAAAGTTTCCGGGAGAACCGGTACCGGGTCTGAGTTCCTCATCCGGCCGGTAATCATACTTTTTGGGCATACACCAATACGCATCATTTCCACCTTCAACACAGATTGCTGTCAGTGAAAACACCTTTCGCCTTGTATCCCTTGTTGCTGCTGCATTTTCTGCTTGGCGCCGGCGCCCTGTACGGCGGCTGGATACTGATGACTGATCCCGGCGTTTTTGGCGCAGACCCGGCCTGGCTGGAAGGCACGCCTTTTGGCAGTTATTTCATCCCGGGGCTGTTGCTCTTCCTGCTGATGGGGGTATTCCCGCTGCTTGTTGGCTGGGGCCTGCTGCGCCGGCCTGCCGGAACCAGGGCAGGTGTGTTCAACATTTACCCCGAACGGCACTGGGCCTGGACGTATTCGCTGTTCACCGGCCTGATCGTCATCATTTGGATCACCGTGCAACTGACCATGCTGCCCGGATCATGGCTTCAGCCCTTTTATATTTCAATCGGCTTGCTTATACTTGTGCTGACGCTGTCACCGGCGGTCATGAAGTACTATCTCGTTCGACATGAAGGCACCGCGTAAACAGAACACTGCCCATACCCTGTCGGTCGTCGCAGCGGCGCTGGCCGTCACTGCTTCGGCAGGCGGACTGCTGTTGCCCGGTCTGTACCGTGACAATGCCTTTTACACAACAGCATGGCTCGGCAATGATATCATTACGCTGGCAGTAGCGGTACCGGTGCTGGTCGCCGCCCTGTACTTTGGCCAATTAGGTTCGCCGCGGGCGAAATTGCTGTGGCTCGCTTTACGCACTGGTGTCGGGCATTTCCAATATTCGCATCAGAGACATCAGCGGGCATTTCAGCAAAACGACCCCGGTAAGATGGGTCAGCCTGTACCTGTTTTGCATTTCCATTCCCCTGGCTATCGTGGAAGGCGGCCAATACGTTCGGTTTGTTTTTTCCGGAACATTGCCGGAAATCCCCCACCTGATCATGGTGCTCGACCTTTCTGTCGTAGTGCCCAATTCGGCCCTGGCGGGTATTCTGTTGTGGCATCGCCGGAACTGGGGATTCCTGTTAAGCGCCCTGATGCTGGTCAAGGCCTCGCTCTACGGAATGGTACTGATGACCAGCACCGCGCTCATTGCCATGAAAGGGCTGGGGCCCCGGGATCCGCTGATGCCGTTTTATACATTCGTGACCGTCGGCGGACTCATAAGTTTAACGGTTTTCCTGAAAAACATCTCCAACAATAAAAGTCGGGAACAAATTAATTGATACCAACATGCGCTACCTCTTTGCCTTTATCCTGCTCATCCACGGCCTGATACACCTCATGGGCTTTGTCAAAGCGTTCAAACTGGGCGAAGTGAGCCAGTTATCGGGTCATTTTTCCAAACCGGCAGGCCTCGTTTGGCTGGCTACCGCTATATTATTCCTCTTCGCCGTTGGCGCGTTTATCCTGAAAAAAGACGGGTGGTGGATGCCTGCCGCGGCCGCTGTTGTGCTGTCGCAATTACTCATTATGTCGCAATGGAACGACGCAAAATTCGGGACGATCGCCAATATCATCGCGCTGGCAGTCCTGCTTCCTGCATTTGGGCAATGGCGTTTTAACGGCATGGTTCAACAGGAACTGGCCGTTTTTATGCCCCGAACGATCACGGCGGCGCCGGTGCTGACCCGCGAGATGGTCACCGGCCTGCCGCCGGTGGTGCAGCAATGGCTGGAACGCTCCAATGCCATTGGAAGACCTGTCGTAAAAACGGCCCACCTGTTCCAGAAAGGCGAAATGCGCACCACGCCCGACGGCAAATGGATGCCCGTCGGATCCCGGCAATTTATTACCGTAGATAAACCCGGCTTTTTCTGGACCGCCGATGTACTTGCGGCCCCGATGATCTCTATGACGGCCAGGGATAAATACGAGAACGGCAAAGGATTCATGACGATCAGACTGTTGTCCCTGTTTCCAGTAGCCGACGCCAAGGGGCCGGAGACCGATCAGGGCGCCATGGTTCGTTACCTGGCAGAGATTTGCTGGTTGCCGTCTGCGGCCCTCAGCGAATATATTGCCTGGGAACAGGTGGACAGCGCCTCGGCCAAGGCGACCATGCGATACGGCGGGATTGAGGCATCTGCTGTATTTACCTTCACGCCCGACGGCGATATAAAAAGTATCGAAGCCATGCGGTACTACGACCGCAAAAGCGGCCCTACGCTGGAGAAATGGCATATTTCCATTGATCCGAACGGCTACCGCGAGTTCGAAGGTTTGCGCATTCCGGCGATCTCAAACGTTGCCTGGCTGTTGAAAGCCGGCGATTTCACCTGGTACAAACTGGAAATTACCGATATCCGGTATAACGAACCTTACCGGCCGGAGTAACCACATAACGGGCGCTACCCTACTGATTTGCTTCGCTGCGGTAAAACTTGCCAAACCGGAAGGTCAGTCCCATGCCGGCTGCATTGAAATCGCGGTTGCGCAGCATTCCCACATTGTTGTGGGCAACGCCATTGACGAGCCTGTAATTGACCGTCAACGCCAGGCGGAACCACTTGAAAAAATTAACCTCCACACCCGCTTCAGGCTGAACCACAAACACCCCGTCGTCGTAAAAGGGGTCTTCGCTGTTGCCGCCTTTCTGGGTGAGCGATACGGTGCCGCCGCCGATTTTCAGGCTGCTGTAAAAATGAACGGATTTCAACGTCGGCGCCGTAAATCCCAGCCAAAGTCCGCCGAAACCAAAATCGAGCGGATATTCATTTCCATTGACGCTGTGCATGGCAAAATTGCCGCCCTGGCCGAAGCCGCCGACAAAAAAACTGTTCAGGATAACGCCGCCGCCGCCGCCGGCAAGAAAACCCGACTGGTTTTCAATGCTGGTCAACTCGACGAACGGACCGCCGAATCCGCCGTGTACGGTAACTTTTTTGAAAACAACCTCTTCCTGCGCTGCCAGCGACAGGGGGATAAGAAAAACAAGTGCACTGAGTAGCTTTGTCATGGTAGGAATGATTATGCTGCAAATCTGGCCGTACCGGCCGGAATGTTCACATGATGCAGGTCAGCCGCCGCAGTAATTCCCGTAGCCGAAGGTGGAGATGATAATGCCCGAAAAGCATCCGTCGCCGCATTTCAGGTGTCTTTGACAGGGCAGGAAGTCCTGCGCTACGGGCATCTATGAAAACAATCCTTTATTACTCCAGTTACGGGCTGTTACCCATATTTTTCTTCTATGCCGGCTTTTCCGGCCGGATCGAACCACAACGGGATTTTGTCCTGACAGAAGGAGGGTGGATCACCCCCAACATCATCAGGGTGCCGTTTACCCTGACGGGGACGCTGATCACAGTCCGGGCACGCATAGACAGTGTAGAAGGCAATTTTTTCTTCGATACCGGGGCATCGGGGCTGCTGCTCAACTACCGGCATTTCGGGCGGCAAGGCGAACTGTCTGCGGCCGACGGCGGCAGTGTGACCGGTAAAGTCAGGGTAATGGGTTCAACCAGAATAGATACTTTTCTGCTCGACAACCACCTGTCTACCGGCATTACAGCGGAATTGATCGACCTGTCCCATATCGAAAGGGCAAAAAAAACCGACCTTGCAGGCCTGATCGGTTATTCGGTGTTCCGCGATTTCGAGGTGTTGTTCGACTACGGCACTTCGGTGCTGATGCTGGTGCGCACCGATGCCGCCGGAAACCCCATCGACCCTGTCCCGGATTGGGAGTACAAACCCACCGGCGGTGCTGCCTTAAAGGTATCGGGGCATATCGCCATGGTCTGGCTGGGATTTGGGTCAAAACAGGGCAAATGGTTCGGCCTGGATTCCGGAGCGGAACAAAACCTGCTGAGTACCGGTTCCGGCAAACGGTTCCTGAAAAACAATTTTGAAATCCGCCGCCGGGTAAAACTGAGGGGAATGGGACAGGAAAGCATCGAGGTCTTGAGTGGGGTACTGCAAAACGCCCGTGTCGATACCTTTGCCCTGAAACCGATGGCGACGCTGCTGACCAATCTCGGGGAAATAAACGCCACCTATGAAACACGACTGGACGGCATTCTGGGTTATGAGTTTTTATCCCAGTGCCCGGTAAGTATCAATTACAAAAAACGGCGTCTAACTTTCTACCGGCAAGTCAGACCGTAGAAACCGGTTGTCGCACTTATATTGATGTTCAAATCTTGAAATGGGCTGTATCATGACTTTGGAAAAGCACATCAGGTTTGCAGCAGTAATGCTGCTTGTATGCATGTCCTGCCGGGTTATGGGACAGGCAGACACCTCTAAAAACCAATTCGGTACCTATTATTTTGATGGCGACGATGTGGTTTTCGAGTTCGACCTGCGTATTTATGAAAAAGCCGTCCATGGCTATGACAGTGTACGGGTCGATTTCTCCGATCTGGGCATTGTTGATGTGGCGGTTTCAGGCAACTTCAACGACTGGTCGGGAGACGGATGGCACATGCAGCGTGTGAACGAATGGCAGTATCGGCTGCGCAAAAACCTCAAAGACTTCAGCGACGCGCCGAACTGGCAGTTCAAATTCGTCATTAACGGCGAGCTGTGGACGCCGCCCAAAGCCGACCTGAAAAAAGGAGGCATTCTGGGCTGGAACAATATCAAAAATCCCAATGTGCCCGCGCCGATACCCGTCGATTCCGGCAATGTACTGTTCCGGCTCCAGGGGTTCACTGAAAGTAAAAGAGTAATCCTGGCGGGCACTTTCAACAATTGGGACGAAGAAGCCCTGACCATGAAGCCGGCAGGCGACGGCTGGGAACTGCAACTGGTACTGCCGCCCGGCGTTTATGAATACAAGTTTATCGCAGACGGCAAATGGATGGAAGACCCCGACAACCCGGAAAAAAGGGTCAACCAGTTCAATACGTTCAACTCCGTGCTGCGTGTGACCAAACCGGTACGCTTCGAACTTGATGGCTTTGAAACAGCACAGGAGGTAATCCTCACGGGCAGTTTCAACAACTGGGACAAAAAGAAGGTAAAAATGCACCGAACCGAATCCGGCTGGGCGACCGAGGTGCCGCTTACCGGCGGCAAACACCTGTATAAGTTCATTGTCGACGGTCAGTGGATGACCGATCCCGCCAGCCCTCGCGTCGAAACCGACCTGAAGGGCAATGTGAATTCGGTGTTGTTTGTGCGTTGAAGGGGGCTCTGACCGAGCGGCTCACCGAGTTCCAACTGAGTGTCTCACTCGAGTGAGACACTCAGTTGGAACTCGGTGAGCCGCTCGGTTGGGGAAAAAGCGCCATTTTACCTTGCCGTCAGTCCGCCGTCTATCACCAGTTCGGCGCCGGTCATGTAGGAGGACTCGTCTGAGGCCAGGAACAACGCCCCCAAGCGATTTCGATAGCCTCTCCAATTCGTCCCAGCGGGCACATCATCTGCATCATTTGCGCCTTTTGTTCCGGATCGACGGGAATAAGCGCTTCCGTCATAGGGGTCAGCACCCCGCCGGGATGAATCGAGTTGACGCGAATGTTGAAGGGCGCAAATTCAACAGCCTGGTCCTTGGTCAGCAGCCGCATGCCGGCTTTAGAGGCAGAATACGCCGCGCCGTTACCGCCGACAAGTCCCGCAATCGAGGAAATATTGACAATAGCCCCCCTGCCGCTCTTTTTAAGGTGCGGCAATGCGGTTTTTGCACCCAAAAAGGCGCTGTTCAGGTTGATCGCCAGTACCTGGTTCCAGCGTTCCAGACTGGTCGCTTCGGTTGTCTCCAGGGGCCGGTATACGCCTGCATTGTTGACCAGGATATCGATCCCGCCGTATAGATGCACGGCTTTGGACACCACAGCCTGCCAATCAGACTCCGAGGTGACATCGTGCAGGATACACGCAATGGACAAGCCTTCTTTTTGGGCTGCCTGCACCCATACATTCATTTTTTCAAACTGGATGTCCGTAGCCAGCACCTTTGCGCCAGATTGGGCAAACAGGCGCGCCGTGGCTTCACCCATGCCTCCGGCGGCGCCGGTGACGATGGCTATTTTGTCTTGTAATCGGTTGGTATTGTTCATCGTATATTGTGCGGTTCTGACTTGGGAAAAAACGATTCACCTAGGTTTTTACCGCCTCGGCGATATTTATATTTTCGATACCATGCAACAGGGCATCGGGGTTAAAAGAAATGCTGTTAATGCCTTCATTGACCAGGAATTGTGCAAAAGCCGGGTAGTCGCTGGGCGCCTGTCCGCACAACCCGATCTTTATGCCGGCAGCCCTGGCCTTTTCAATAGCCGTCGCGATCATGGTCTTCACCGCCGCGTTGTTTTCATCGAACAGGTCGCGGATCAGGTCGGAATCGCGGTCCACACCGAGGGTGAGTTGAGTAAGGTCGTTGGAGCCGATGGAGAACCCGTCAAAGACTTTGGCAAAGGCTTCGGCGAGGATCACATTACTTGGTATTTCAACCATGACATATATCTCCAGGCCGTTTTCGCCGCGTTTCAACCCGTTTTCAGCCATTAGCGCCACCACCTTTTCGCCTTCCTCCACTGTCCGGCAAAAAGGGATCATCAGTTTGACGTTGGTCAGCCCCATCTCTTCGCGCACCTTTTTCATGGCGGCACATTCGAGCAGGAAGCCGTCGCGGTAGCGGTCGTTGTAGTAGCGCGAAGCGCCCCTGAAACCGAGCATGGGGTTTTCTTCCAGCGGTTCAAAAGACTGGCCGCCGACGAGGTGTGCGTATTCATTCGTTTTAAAATCGCTCATGCGCACGATGACATCCCTGGGATAAAAAGCGCAGGCAATGTTGGCCACCGCCTCGGCCAGCCTTTCGACAAAAAATGTCTTTTTATCCGGGTAACCGGCGGTAATGTTCTCGATCTCCGTACGGGTGGCTTCGTCCTCCAGGGTATCAAAATGCGCCAGCGCCATGGGGTGCACCCGTATGGCGTTGTTGATGACAAATTCGAGGCGCATCAGTCCGACACCCTGGTTGGGATAGAACGACAACTTGTACGCTTTATCCGGGTCGGCCACGATCAGCATGGGAGCCGTTCGCGGCATGTGGATGCCCGAAAGGTCCAATGCCTTTTCAGTCCATTGCAGCGCGCCGTCGTACACCTTGCCCATTTCACTTTCGGCGCAGGAGGCGGTCACGGTCTGTCCGTCGCGGATGACTTCCGTGGCGTTGCCAGTGCCCACAATGGCCACCACACCCAGTTCGCGGGCAACGATAGAGGCATGGATCGTACGCCCGCCCTTGTTGGTCACGATAGCGCCGGCTTTTTTGAGGATGGGGTCCCAATCGGGGCTGGTAATATCGGTCACCAGGATATCGCCGGGCTGGAGTTTGTCCGAGTCGGCGGGTGAATTCAGTACCCGTGCGGTGCCGGAACTGATCCTGTTGCCCACGGCCTGGCCTTTGGCCAGCACCTTGCTTTTACCGAGGAGTTTGTATTCGGTCACCTGGTAGGGGTTCCTCCGGCTGACCACCGTTTCGGGTCTTGCCTGCACGATAAACAGTTCGCCGCTGAGGCCGTCTTTAGCCCATTCGATATCCATGGGCTTGTCGTAGTGCTCCTCGATCCGGAGCGACCAGTCTGCCAGGGTTCGGATCTCCTGGTCCGTGAGGACAAACTGCCTGCGTCTTTCTGCAGGGGTATCCAGGTTGAGGGTACTTTCCGCGCTTCCTTCGGGGGCATAGATCATTGTCTTGGCCTTTTCCCCCCGTTTTTTCATCACCACAGGGTTTTTCCCTGACCGGAGGGTCGGCTTGAACACATAAAATTCATCGGGGGTAACGGCGCCCTGCACAATATTCTCCCCCAAACCGTACACGCCCGAGATCAGGATAATATCGCGGAAACCGGAATCCGGCTCAATGGTGAAGGCTATCCCGGCGCAGGCAAGGTCGGAGCGGACCATGCGCTGTACCCCGGCAGACAAAGCCACCAGCATGTGTTCAAAGCCGTTGTCTTCGCGGTACTTGATGGCGCGATCGGTAAAAAGTGAAGCAAAACAACGCTGTACGGCCTGGACAACACCTTTTTCTCCCTGAACATTGAGATAGGTCTCGTGCTGGCCGGCAAAACTGGCATTGGGCAAATCCTCCGCCGTGGCACTGCTGCGCACGGCGAAGGAAACCTGCTTGTCATCACCCGCCAGTTGGCGGTATGCCCGCCGGATATCTGCCTCCAGGTCGTCGGGCATGGCGGCATCCAGCAAAAGGGCCCGGGCGCTTGCACCGGTCGACTGAAGGTTGGAAAAAGCCTTGCGATCGAGTTGTCCCATCAACGCAGTCAGCGGCCGGTGCAGCCCGTTGGCCTCCAGGAAATGGCGGAATGCATCAGCCGTGACGGCAAAACCATCGGGTACACGTATGCCTCCGGGCGTAAGTTGCCGGTACATTTCACCCAGCGACGCATTCTTTCCCCCTACCGAGGGGATATCGTCGATGGACAGTTCGCCGAAAAAGCGGATGTAGCGCGCCATTGTCAAACAAGTTCTTTTTTAGCCAGGTAGAAATCGACCATTTCATACGAACTGGCCAGGCGTTCTTCGAGTTCAGCAAGCGTTTTGGGTGGTGGCACGATCACTTTTTCGCCTTTTTTCCAGTTCAGCGGCATGGCTACCTTGTTCTCATCAGCGGTTTGCAACGCCGTCAATACCCGCTTGATCTCTTCCATGTTTCTACCGATATTAAGCGGGTAGTACATGATCAGCCGTATTTTCCCGGTCGGGTCGATGAAAAATACGGCGCGTACGGCGGCAGTCTCGCTTTCGCCGGGTTGCAACATGCCGTACAGTTTTGATACCGACATATCAATATCCGCGATGATCGGAAAATCCATCAGCACACCCATTTTTTCCCTAACGTTGTTCACCCAGGCCACATGCGAGTGGATGCTGTCGATGCTAAGACCCATCAGTTTGGTATTGAGGGCTGCAAAGAATTCCTTTTCCCGGGCAAAGCCGGTCAGTTCGGTCGTGCAGACGGGCGTAAAATCAGCCGGGTGGGAAAAAAGGATTACCCAGCTTCCTTTGTTAAATTCAGAGAAACGCAATTTGCCTTGTGTGGTGACGGCTTCAAAATCCGGCGCATGATCGCCGATGCGTGGTATAAAATGCACTTGTGGTTCCATTGATTGTATTGATTTAAAACGGTGAGCATGCAGGACTGTCAACTCAGTACCTGCTATTGATGTAGTGCAAAGGAAGCCTTGGATGTCATTGGAAAGAATGACTGCCATCACATGCAGGGTTGATATTATGTTTCCGTAAATCAGCAGGTTTTTTTCCGTATTTTGACCTATTCTTGTGCATAAATAGAAACACATTGGCCAGAGAACACGATAAACTGACCGGGCTCACCCCGGAAGAAGTGCTCCGCAGCCGCGAGCAGTCGGGCAGCAACCGGCTTTACCTGCATCCCGGGCGTCCGCTGTACCGCATGCTCGCAGAGATAGTCATGGAGCCCATTTTCATGCTGCTCCTGCTGACCTGCGGGCTGTACTTTATTATCGGCGATACAACGGAGGCATGGTTGATGGTTGGCGCTGTGGTATTTGTCATCCTGATCGAGATCGTGCAGGAATTCAGGAGCGAAAAAGCCCTGGCTGCGCTGCGCGATTTTGCCCAGCCCCGCGCCCGGGTAATCCGCAGCGGAGAACGGCAGGAAATTCCGGTAGAGGAGATCGTGGTGCGCGACCTGCTTGTCGTTGAAGAAGGGGAAATGCTCGCCGCTGACGGCCGGTTGGTGCAACAAAACGATCTTACGGTCGATGAAGCGGTGCTGACAGGGGAATCACTTCCGGTATCCAAGGATACTGCGGAAGGGAGGAACCTGCTCTACCAGGGCACTACTGTGGCTTCCGGAATGGGCATCGTGGAGGTAAGGGCAGTGGGCGGACGTACGGAATTTGGCAAACTCGGCAAATCCATCGAATCCATTCAGACGGAGCCGACGCCACTCCAACGCCAGATCGACCGCTTTGTAAAACAGATGATGGTAGCCGGCCTGCTGGCTTTTCTCATTGTGCTGGCCATCAATTACGCCTATACGGATTCCTTCCTCAACGCCCTGCTGTTCTCCCTGGCCTTCGCACTGGCGCTGGTCCCGGAGGAAATACCCGTAGCATTCACCACTTTCATGGCCCTGGGCGCCTACCGCATGACACGCCAGCAGGTGCTGGTAAAACAGCCCAAAACCGTTGAAAGCCTCGGCGCGGCTACGGTGATTTGTCTCGACAAAACCGGAACAATCACTGAAAACCGTATGAGTGTAGCCGAGGTCAGCGACTTCTCCGGTACCGGCATGGTGCTGGAATGGGCGATGTGGGCCAGCGAGCCGCAGCCTTTCGACGCCATGGAAAAGGCGATCCACCAGGCCTACGAACAGGGAACGGCTGAAGATCGACGCAAGTCGTTCGACCTGGTACACGAATACCCGCTCTCCGGGATACCGCCCATGATGACCCATGTGCACGAAAATGCCGGGGGCGAGCGCATTGTGGCTACCAAAGGCGCTGTGGAACGCATTGTACGCGTATGCAAACTCGGCGAAGCCCAGGCAGCCGAGATCGAACGGCAAACCATGGTCATGGCCGGCAAGGGGTTTCGCGTGCTGGGTGTGGCAAGCGCCCGGTGGGACAACGGCCCCTGGCCTGTCGATCAGGACAACTTCCCCTGGAAAATGGAGGGCCTGGTCGCGCTGTACGATCCGCCCAAGCCCGGCATTGCCAAAGTAATGTCGGGATTTTACGACGCCGGCATTGCAGTGAAAATGATCACGGGCGACTACCCGGAAACGGCGATGAACATCGCCCGTGAAAGCGGAATAAGGGTATCGGGCGAGGCTGTGGCCGGCGAAGCGGTCATGCAAATGACCGACCTTCAGTTGCAGGAGGCCGCCGCCCGAACCACGGTTTTTGCACGGATGTTTCCGGCAGCCAAACTCCGCATCGTGGAGGCGCTCAAGGCAAACGGCGAAGTGGTCGCCATGACCGGCGACGGCGTCAACGACGGTCCGGCGCTGAAAGCGGCGCCGGTGGGCGTGGCGATGGGGCGCCGCGGCACCGAAATTGCCAAAGGCGCCGCCTCGATGGTGCTGCTCGACGACGACCTCGGGCATATGATCAATGCCATCAAAACGGGCCGGCGCATCTACAACAACCTGCGCAAGGCCATTCGGTACGTGATCTCCATACACCTGCCGATTATACTGGTAGTATTGCTGCCGCTCCTTTTCGACTGGCCTTACCTGCACATGTTGATGCCCATACACGTCATTTTTCTCGAACTGATCATGGACCCCGTCTGTGCTGTGGCTTTTGAAAACGAACCCGCCGAGCCGAATGTGCTCCTGAAACCACCGAGAAACACTTCTTCCAACCTTTTCTCCTGGCACGAACTGTCCCTCAGCCTTGTTCAGGGAATGGCGATCACCGGCGGTATCTTTGCCATGTACCACCTCGCCATATTCCGTGGTTACGACGAGCCGACGACACGCTCTTTTGTTTTCTTTACGATGCTGGCCGCCAATATCTTCCTCACCCTGGCTAACCGCTCCTTTGAGTACACCGTTGCAACAACCATTTTGTACCGGAACAAGCTGCTGTGGTGGATCATCGGGGTCTCAACGGCCATCGCTGCTGCTATCTTTTCTTTTCCGGCACTGCGCGATCTTTTCAGACTTGGTCCGATTACCCCGGCGGAAATGGGGCTTTGTCTCGTGACAGCATTGGTTTCGGTGGGCTGGTTTGAGGTGTGGAAGACTATACGGATAAGGCAACGCCAGCCATCGAAGGGCGCCTGAAAACCGCACAATGCTTAACTTTACCCGTCCGATATTCAAAAAAACTGCATTTTTGGCCAAACCTCACCTTTTACTCCATGAGCGGTAAACAAAACAAAGTGGCGCTGCTGGTGCACAGTTGCGACCGGTACGAATTCCTGTATCGCGGTTTTGAATATTTCTTCGCGAAGCACTGGGATCGCGATATCCCCTGCAACTGCTACTTCGCCACAGAGGAAAAAGACGCGGATATCGCCGGTTTCCGGAACATCAAGTCGGGAACAGGCGAATGGTCGGACCGGCTCAGGCATCTGCTGACGCAAAAAATCGAGGAAGATTACGTGCTCTATTTTCAGGAGGATATGTGGCTCAACAAAGATGTAAACGCGGCCTTTTTCCGCCAACTCTTTGACATGACCGCCCAAAACGAGTGGGATATGGTGAAACTGCACAGTTCCGAAGTATACAAGACCACACCTACCCCGGATTATATTGAAGGCTTTAACCTGGCCCGGCTCGACAACGCCGCTTCGGGTTTTCTCATGTCGCACCAGGTAACCCTCTGGAAAAGAACCTTTCTGGCCGGCCAGTTGCCCAAAAACGAACACCCCTGGCGCAACGAACGGCTCGGCACCAAACGGCTGAAAAAGCAAAATCCCGCCATTTTTCACGCCGACTATTTTTCCGAAAACGGCAAGGCCGCGATCAACCAAAACCGGAACCCTGTCGGACGCAGCGAATACCAGACGATCTCCGTCAACGGCGTGCTGAACGCCAATGTCGTACCTTTTATCGCGCAGTTGATGCAGGGCGGCGAAGCGGAAAGAAACTATGCCGTAGAACTCCAGTACCATTTCGACAACAACATGACGCACGACGGCAAACTCAAGCCCCGCAAAGAAGACCCACTCCAGCGCTTTAAAAAATGGCTGAAACGCGCGTTTTAAGATATCTTTAAGAGCCTGCCGATTAAACTACCGCAAACGATGCAGGTCAAAAAAACACTGCCGGGCCGACCGGCGTACTATTCCAAAATCAGTTTTATTCAAAAATGTCATCAATGAAAATCCACCGCAACTCATTTTTGTTGAGCGCACTGCTGCTGGTGTCGCTCGCGCTGCCCCTCGCTGCTCAGGATGAGCAGTCCGCTACCGAGGCCGACAGCACCGGACTGCCCGGCGATCACTTCAGCCTGGAAGGCGCCCTGGAACTGTTCAAAATGGCGGAATCGCCCGAGGCCTTTGAGAAGGCCCTGAACAGCGAAGACAATTCTGTCAACAACCTGGACCTGAATGAAGACGGCGAGACGGACTACATCCGTGTTGTCGACAACATGGACGGCGACGTACATGCGATTGTGCTCCAGGTACCCGTCAGTGAGACGGAGTCGCAGGATATCGCCGTGATCGAACTCGAAAAAACAGGCTCCGAGAACGCCATATTACAGATCATTGGCGATGAAGATATTTATGGCGAACAGACGATCACCGAGCCGTTCGAAGAAGAAGCCGTTAAATCCGACGGACGCGGCGGGCCATCCGGTCCGGCGCCGAGGGTGGCCGTTGTTGTCAATGTATGGGGCTGGCCCTGCGTGCGCTATATGTACCGGCCTGCCTACACGGTGTATGTATCACCCTGGCGCTGGCGGGTGTACCCCACCTGGTGGCGTCCCTGGCGCCCGCACCCGTGGGGCTTTTTCCACGTACGCGCTCGTCCCTACCGCGTGCATTACCATGTCGTATCCACACACCGGGTCGTCCGCGCGCATCGTGTTTATACGCCGCGACGCACCCATTCTACCGTAGTGCATACCCGAACCGTTACGAAGGTCAGTACCCGTGGCGGAAAGGCCGGTGTTAAAAAGAGCACAACAACTACCACGGTAAAAGGTAAAAACGGCCGGGTGAAAGCGGAAAAAACAACCACGACCAAATCGGTCCGGAAAGGCGACGCAACGCGTACCAAAACAACCACCCGGAGCCGGGGAGGCAGGAAAAGAGGGGGATAAAAAAATACGTTAACAGGCGAATTATGAGTCATCCCGAATTTCGTGCAGGTATTAGAGTTGTTGTGGCTTGATAATCAATTAGTTAGCCCAAGTTGCAAGCTGCGGGTTCTTTTATCGGTACTGTCCCCGATTTGAGTTGATCATTCATCAGATGACTACAGTCATCAGATGAATAAGCGAGTGGCTTGATGGATTTATTAACAGACACTGATTTTCAACCAGTTATATCGCAACAACTCTTTTGTGTTACCCGCTGAAAAAAACCGCAGATTGCTACAGATTTGGTAACATTCTGCGCATTTCTGCGGTTTTTTCTTCGCCGGGTATCTGCGGGAAATAAATTCGGGATGACGCATATTTTTTAACTCCATTATCCTTCTGAAGGACTATTATCCGCAGCGGGTATATATTCCAGTACATCGCCTGGCTGACAATCCAGCGCCTGGCATATGGCTTCGAGTGTGCTGAAACGGATGGCTTTGGCCTTGCCCGTTTTCAGGATCGACAGGTTGGCAAGTGTGATGTCTACTTTGGCGGCCAGTTCGGTCAGCGACATTTTGCGCCGGGCCATCATCACATCTACATTTACTATAATTGGCATGGCTCAGATGGTTAGGTCTTGTTCTTGTTGAAGGATGGCTCCGCTGCGGAAAACTTCAGCCAGCGCAAACAGCATGAGGGCAAGCAGTCCTCCCAGCACAATTTGCTCGGAAAGGAGCGGTGGTATGGCCGTGGTGATCCGGTGGCCTTCCGCCTCGTAGGTCACCCCGGCAATGATACGCGAGGCGATTTGGTTCGCTATCGGGAAAACCAGCACCGCTACGGCGATCAGCCGGATACGCCGGATTTGCTCATCGCGGAATATCAGGCCCAAATCGAGGTTTCGAAAAATGAGGTACATCTGATACAGGCCGAAAACGACCAGTATATACTTCAGGTTCTCCAGCAACATATAGCCCAGGTAACGCAGTTTTAGCATGCCCTGCATTTCAGAGAATTCAAGCATGACAAACTTCCGTTCGCCGAAATTGTACATTTTTAAATCACCACTGCCGTCGGGATGCGGGACTACCGTGTGCTGGGAATCCCCCACAGTGGTCACCCAGCCCCGGATAGTTGCACCATTGTCACCGACCCTGATATAAGCCGACAGGTTGAGCAGCCACCATATGGCGCCAAAGCACGTCAGGCAGAGAAACAGGTAGCGCAGTATTTTTGGCAGACCGGTATTTTTTGTTGTTTGCATAACAAGACAGTTTTGTTTGTGGAACGATGAGGCAAAGATGCACGACTGTTTTTTGTTTTGCAAATATTTTTTATTGAAAAACAATAATTTTTTATTGATTAATAGTTTCGGGCCACTTACAGGCATTGAACAATGGCATCGCATAAGTCCGCCATGTGTTATAGTCGACCGGAATTGAAGTTTTCAGACGTTTTTTTACCATATTGCACCTGCAGAAAAAAAAACGGAACAATCATGCTGACACTCATCACCGGACTGCCCGGTTCCGGAAAAACAACGCTGGCCAAAGCCTGGGCGACGCGCTCCGGCGCCCTGCACCTCAACAGCGACGTGCTACGCCGCGAGATGGACCTGATGGGCCACTACCGGCAGGAAGACAAAAAAAAGGTATATGCAGCATTGCAGGAGCGCACCCGCGCTGCGCTGCTGGAAGGCCGCGACGTTGTGGTCGACAGCACGTTCTACAGGGAATCCCTCCGCGAACCGTTTCGCCGCCTGGCTGCCGAATGTAACGCAGCGATGTACTGGGTGGAAATACGGGCGCAGGAGCGCAGCATCCGCGAACGGCTGCAAAAGCCGCGGCCCGACAGTGAGGCCGACTTCGGCGTATATGAGAAAATACGGGATGAATACGAACCCATCCGGGAGCCACACCTCGTCCTGTGGTCGGATCAGGCAAGCCTCGACGATATGATGGCAGCCATCCAGGCCTATTTGAAAAAGCATGTTGATCGTATACCATGACCGCCGAACAAATACAATCGATCATCAAAGGGAGCAGGTTTCCCGGGCCCAAGGCACCGGTAACCCTGATCGAAACCCATATCTCCTGGGTGATCCTGACGCCGGCATTCGCTTTCAAAATCAAAAAACCCCTTCAACTGGCTTTTCTGGACTTCAGTACCCTGGAAAAACGGGCGTTTTACTGCGGTGAAGAACTGCGGCTCAACCGCCGGCTGGCGTCCGATATGTACCTGGATGTCTTGCCGGTATGCCTGACAAAAGACGGGCAACCTGAAATCCGCCCTGCCGCCAAAGGGGAAGCGCCTGTTGACTTCGCCGTCGCCATGAAACGGATGGATAATGACCGCCAGATGGACAAACTGCTGCGCCGGAACGGCGTGACAGCGGGAGATATAGAGGCCCTGGCTAAAATGCTCGTTCGATTTCACCGTTCGGTTGTCCTTTCAGGAAATGGGGTATCGGACAGGGCTGCGAGCAACCGCGACGATTTCAACGATTTGTTTACGCTGAAAAAAGCAGCGGAACGTCTTTTGGGCGCCGGCGCCGGAGCGCAATTCGACGCCTGGCAACAACAGGTTGGCACCTTTCTGGATAAACACCGCGAACGACTGCAGCAACGCGCGCAGGCGGGATTTTGGGTAGACGGGCACGGCGACCTGCACGCCCGCAACATATTTCTCCTGCCGGAAGGCCCGCTGGCGTTCGATTGTATCGAGTTCAGCGAACACTTTCGGCAAGGCGATATCCTGAATGAACTGGCTTTTTTGTGCATGGACCTCGACGCAGGCGGCCACCACGAACTAGCCGAAGCGTTTATGACGGCTTACCTGCGCGAGTGGCCCTGCATCGAAGGCCCGGAAGATGCGTTGTTGTTCCTGTATTTTAAAGCGTACCGGGCCAATGTACGCCTGAAGGTCGCGCTGCTGGAATCAGAGCAACACCGGTCGACGGCGTTGGAGCAAACGGCGCAAACCTATTGGGCGCTGTTAAAAAGATACCTCGGCCAACTTGGGAGTGTCTGAAAAATACCCGGCGATATTTTTCAGACACTCCCCGACTTAAAGAGTGCATAACGGGCGCCTGTCCGTGTAATCTTTCAATTACTCCGCAGCCTTGATCTTAAACGCGATCCCGCCAATATGACGAACGGCGGCATCACCCGGGCATTTTACCCTGATATCATCGATGTAAATACCGCTCCCGTTTTCCGCCTGCCTGAACAGGTCCAGCACCTTATCGGAAAACTGTCTGCCGGTCACTATATAAGCTACCGCATCGATACCAGGCTGCACAATGGTCACCTCATACCCCATAACCTCGCAATACGCATCGAAATCAAAGTTTTCCAGTATTGCGTCGACACCTGTTGCCTGGAGCAATACCTCTTTGGTGATGGCCTGGCCTTTTTTACCGGCCATATAAGGCGTCGGGTCGGGGATTCGTTTTACCCTGTACTTTACCTCATTGAACAGGCTTTCTTTGCCGTTAAGGCTGCGATAGACCTGGATGGTCACTTCGCCGGGCGTTGTTACGCTGATGGAGTATTTGCCCATGCCTCCTTTTACCGTACCATTGCCCACCAAACGCAGTGAAAGGTCTTCTACGGGGACTCCGTCAGCGCCGATGCAAACCGGGTTTTCCACACCGATGTACAGTACGTTCATCTTTTCAGCCTGCACGGCGACCAGTCCCGACGTGGCCGCGGGCGGCTCGACGCCCGAGGTCGCCGGAGTGACAGGGCCGGGGGCAGCCGGAACAGTAACGCTGCTTTCCGGGCGGTTGCGTTTGGGCGATACCGAATCCGTACGGATGAGGTCGGAGACGGCCCTGTTGTCGTTGGAGACAATGGACCGGGATACGCCGGCGTCTGCCTTTGCATGTGCGGCGGGCCACCATGAACTCAATCCGACAAGGAGGGGCAACAGCAGGAGCATCACCCAGTTGGAGCGCATGGGCCTGTTTGGCGTAATACCTGCGATGCGCAGTATTCTTTCTGTGAAATTACTTTTTCCGATGGCATTCATAGTAAACTGGTTTTGTGCGTGAACGAATGATAATTGCAGGTCGGTGAGCGTGCGGGCATACAGCAACGGATCGGCAGTGTAATGCAATACCACGTCGTCGCAGCAAAACTCACGGCGGGAGCGCGCTTCCCGCGAAAGCAGCCAGAACAATGGGTGGTAGAAAAACACGACCTCAAGACTCAGTTGGAACAGATTTACCAGGTAGTCGAAGCGGCGAATATGCGCCAGTTCGTGCAGCAACAGTGCCTCTGTTTGAGAGGGTGTCAGCCCCGCAAGCAAGCCGACGGGAAAGAGAATTACCGGCTTCCAGAAGCCGATGGTCAGGGGTTCCGCGATGCGTTTCGATTCCTTGAAGATGATTTTGGGCACAATGCCCAGCCTCTCCGCCCACATGTCGCAGATATTTTGAAAGTTTGTATCGACCGGGGAGGTATCGCAATGCCGGAGGCGTTGGGAAAGCCAGTAGCCGCCCAGTAGCCGCAGCCACAATACGGTGGCACACAGGAACCAGAGCCAACCGATCTGTTGGGCATGGCCTTCGAGCCATTGTTGCACAATTTGGATGAACTGTAGATTTGACTGGTCAAGTGCCTGTCCGGTAGTTATTTGCAGACCGGTGGCGTCGTTTGGCGCATGAGCAGCCGTCTGCACGACTGCGTTCTGTCTCAGCACCCGTTCGTACTCGGCGCCAAAAGTTACTGCCGCCCAAATTGCGCCGGCAGCCATCGCAGCTATCGAAAGCAGGTAAACTGCGTTGTTATGGCCTTGCAAACGCCAGGTGACAGCCTTGAACAGGAGCCAGATCAGGGTAATTTGCCAGAGCGAATGGGCAACCGCCCAGCCAAGTGCCTGGCTAAACAGCGAGAAGGAATCAGGCAGTATCATTTTTTTGAAATTTGGTTATCGAGCCAATTCTTGAGTTCCTGAAGTTCCTCGGCAGAAGCCTTTTGATTCCCCAGGGCATGCATCATCATTTGAAGTGCCGAGCCGTCGAATGCTGCGTGGAGCACCTTGTCGACCAACCGCTTTTTTACCTCGGTTTCGCCAACGGCTGCCCGGTAGAGGTGCGTCCCGTCGACGATCTCCTTCCCGAGCACACCTTTTTCTGTGAGGCGCTGAACCTGCTTCAAAACAGTGGTATAACCCACGTTTTTATCCGCAGATATCTGTTCGTGAATGGCGCGGACGGAAACCGGCTCATTTTCCCATATGACTTTGAGGATTTCGAGTTCGGCCTCCGTGGGCTGGTATGTTGTGTTCTTGGCCATCTGCTTATTAACTGTGCTGTTAATGATTGGGCAAAGATGTACGACAATTGTCGTATCTCCAAATTTATTTACGACAATTGTCGTAGAAATGTATCGCGGAATGGCATGCCGCAGCTCCCAATCCCGGAATACCATTCCGGGGTACCATGCATGTATCGCGGAATGGTATGCCGCAGCTCCAAGTCCCGGAATACCATTCCGGGGTACACAAGGGGCCATGCAGATCGCGGAATGGATGCCGCAGCCAAGTCCCGGAATACCATTCCGGGGTACCATGCATGTATCGCGGAATGGTATTCCGCAGCTCCAAGTCCCGGAATACCATTCCGGGGTACCATGCATGTATCGCGGAATGGCATGCCGCAGCTCCAAGTCCCGGAATACCATTCCGGGGTACCATGCATGTATCGCGGAATGGCATGCCGCAGCTCCAAGTCCCGGAATACCATTCCGGGGTACCATGCATGTATCGCGGAATGGCATTCCGCAGCTCCAAGTCCCGGAATACCATTCCGGGGTACCATGCATGTATCTCGGAATGGCATGCCGCCCCCCGGAATACCATCCGGGTACCACAGTACGCGGAATGGCATGCCGCAGCCCAAGTCCCGGAATACCATTCCGGGTACCATCATGTATCGCGGAATGGCATTCCGCAGCCAAATCCCGGAATACCATTCCGGGGTCCATGCATGTATCGCGGAATGCGCGGGGACGGCTGTGGCGGAATGGCATTCCGCGCCAAGTCCCGGAATACCATTCCAGGGTACCATGATGTATCGCGGAATGGCATTCGCCCCCGGGGTACCAGGGGTTTTCGGAATGGTATTCGCGCAATCCCGGAATACCATTCCGGGGTACCATGCATGTATCGCGGAATGGTATGCCGCAGCCAAGTCCCGGAATACCATTCCGGGGTACCATGCATGTATCGCGGAATGGTATGCCGCAGCCCAAGTCCCGGAATACCATTCCGGGGTACTATCATGTATCGCGGAATGGCATTCGAGCCCAAATCCCGGAATACCATTCCGGGGTACCATGTATCGCGGAATGGCATTCCGCAGCTCCGAGTGTTTGTCTATCTGACACCAGCAGCCGTCCGATGAACAAGCGGTTCAATCAGGAACCAGGGTAGTTGATCTGCAACCGCAGTCAGGTCAGAAACTTTTACAATTTTTAAATGTTTTAATCTCTAAATTTGCAACATCAAACTAATGTTCGCAAATCATGGATCGAAAAACATTTCTCAAATCGCTGGCTTTGTTGCCATTAGTTACCTGCAACATGAAACTTCAGGAATTCCCCTCCATAGCCAATGCGCTTCCGAATACGGAAAAAATGCCCGTTCTGTTTGTCGGACACGGCAGCCCCATGAACGCCCTGGAAGACAACGCTTTTACCCGCAGCCTCCGCAAACTGGGTGAACAATTCAAACAGGAAGGCAAAAAGCCCGCGGCGATCCTCGTCGTTTCGGCGCACTGGCTCACGCGGGGTAGTTACGTAAACATCGCGCCCAAACCGGAGACGATCCACGATTTCGGGGGCTTTCCGAAGGAACTTTTTGAAGCGCAATACCCCGCGGCAGGCTCGCCCGAACTGGCCAAAGAAACGGCCAAACGCTCTGCGCTCATTCAGGAGACCGACGACTGGGGCCTCGACCACGGCGCCTGGACGATCCTGATGCACCTTTTCCCTGAAGCCGACATTCCGGTGTTCCAGTTGAGCATCGACTACTACCAGCCCCTGCAATACCACCTCGACCTGGCCGCGCAACTCAACGCCCTGCGCGAAAAAGGGGTGCTCATCATCGGCAGCGGCAATATCGTACACAACCTGCGCCTGAGCATGGAGCGCCTGCGCAACGGCGACACCCGGCCTTTCGACTGGGCCGTGGAGTTCGATACCTGGGTCAGCGAAAAGATCGCCGGCCGCGATTTCCAAAGCCTTGTAACGTATGAAAAGGCGGGCGAATCGGGCAAACTCTCCGTGCCGACGCCCGACCATTACATCCCGATGTTGTATAGCCTCGGCCTGGCCGGGGAGAAAGAAGAAATCAAACAAGCCTATGAAGAGGTGGCGCTGGGCGGCATCAGTATGCGCACATTTCAGGTAGGCGCCTGACTGTGTTATTTCCGGATTATAATCGAATTATCTTTTTCGTCAGGGTGCCCGATTGGGTGCGTAATTCACAAACAAATATCCCTCTGGGCACTGTTGTGTCGGGTTGATAAATTTCAAAATGACGCCCGGCAGGATAGTACTGGTCGCTGGAAAACATCGTTTTACCCGAAATATCAGCGATGCGCAGTTGTACAAATCCGGACGCCGGAAGTATAAAACTGATCATTGCCCGATCGTGAAAAGGGTTGGGCTCAATCCGAAGCGATATGGAAGCATTGAGGCCAATTTCTTCGACGCCCACAGCTTCCTCAAACTCGAAAGCCCCCATATCGACGGCGCTGCCCATAATCCGGGAGTTACCGGCCAGATCGAATGGTATGGAATCCGGCACCGCCGAATCCAGCCCCGCATTTATCGCCGGCGAACCCATTTGCAGGCGCATATCACCGTTCTGATCGATGAACAAAGGATCCTGGTTGAATATCATGTTGCCGAAGCAGGTAGATCCTGGCAGGCAATACGGCTCCTCAAGCAGGGAGTAATATACCTTGGGCGTTGCAAGAGAATTATACATGCTCTCGCCTGCTATGGCTTGGTTATCCCAGAAAATACAATTGCTGATCAGAAGGTCGGGGGTAATGCAGCCCAGGCATGTAGTATTGAACATGGCGCCCCCGTAATCCGCCTGGTTTTTTGAAAAACTGCAATTGATAAACCTGGGGTGGTTCAAAGGATTGGTAGAGCTGAACAAAGCGCCGCCTTGTTCAGCGGTGTTGTTCCAGAAACTGCAATTGATCAGGGCGGGATAATTCGAACCGCTCCACTGCGATTGCATCGCGCCGCCGAATTTGACAGCAGTATTTTCGCGGAAAGCGCAATTGACAAATAGCGGACGGTACGTTGATGTTTCGCTATCGTTCGACCTTATTGCGCCACCGTTGTTTGCTGTGTTGCCAGTAAAGGTACAACCGGTAAAAAGTGGCATGCAGGCGCCGTAGCGGGCGTTATCCCAAACAGCGCCGCCCAGCAGGGCCGTATTGTCAGAAAAATAGCAGTGGCTGATTACCGGATGTACGGCTCCGTTGACAAAAGGCCTGTTACAGATCGCCCCGCCCCCACTCTGAGAGATGTTGCCGGAGAAAATACAACTGTCGATCAAAGGGCTTGATGCGCCGCCATCCCCGTTGTTAAGCAGTGCTCCACCTTCCCATTGTGCAAAATTGTTTTCAAAGATACAGCCCCTGATATCAGGGCTCGCGTAACCGTCGCTGCCATTATTGTACATGGCGCCGCCTTGAAACTGGGATGAATTGCCCAAAAAACGGCATTGGTTGAATGCAGCATTCGCATTGCCGTGGCTTCCGTCATTATAAACGGCCCCTCCGTAACTTTCAGCGGTATTTTCCTCAAACAGGCATGAAGTCAATACAGGACTTGATTGCCCGTTTTCGATGCCGGCATTGTGGATAGCCCCGCCCCGCATCGCTGTATTGCCTGTGAACCGGCAATCGCTGAATACCGGATCGGCCGTACCGGAATGTCCAAAACTAATCACCGCGCCGCCAAACCACACAGCACTGTTATTTTGGAAAAAACAACTGTCAAAAAGGGGATTGGAGACGCCCCCGATTATACCGTTGTTGAACACCGCACCGCCGTCGAACCCGCAACTGTTATCCTTGAAGGTGCATTGCAGGAAAGCAGGACTTGATACGCCGCCGGATTCGGCGGAATTAAATATCGCACCGCCGTTCAGGTAGGCGTAATTGTCCAGGAAAGCGCAATAAGCCAGCCGCATATTTGCCGTTCCGCCATTCGACCCGTCGTTATAAATGGCCCCTCCCAGGTCATACGCTGCATTGCGGTAGAAGGAACAATGCTCGATACGCGGGTTCGAAAAACCAACGCCCCCGGAGCCGGAGATGTACACCGCGCCGCCGTTGGCAAAGTCGCCGTTGAAACCTGCATTGCCATTTTCCAGAAAAAACCCGCTCAGCAACATCGAATCGCTTACCTGATCGATCCATACAATATGGTAGGCATTGTCTTTTCGACTCTGATGGTCAAGCAACAGTCCTCCGGCAAGGCCCGGGTCATCATTGTCATTTATGTCGCCGCTCAGGACTGTCGGATTTAATATCCAGTCGCGTTGCGACATGTCCGTCTCGTCGCCCTTGAAGCCGCCGCAGATTTTTATGTCTTTATTGATATAAAAGGTACGGTGGTTGCTCCAGAATCCGCCGTGCGGTACCGATGGCACATATACGCCGGACGCAACCCATATCTCATCCCCCTGCCCGGCAGCATCTATAACCGCCTGTAGGTCAGCCGAGGCGTTCGCCCAGTCATTACCGGTATGCATACCAGCCCCCGCAGGCGTCACATACCACACCGATTGGGCGGGCAATTGAACATAAGACAGTACCAACAGAAAAGGTAAAATGTGACGGGCCATATGCCGGGTTTCTACAAAACTATATAAATACTCCTGCTGCCTCAGATGAAAAGCGTATTTCTGGACAAGCCTGGCATAAGTTCTGGCGGCAGATATGCCTAACCCTCTGGTGCGTACAGGGAAGAATCCTGGTCTTCCGTGGACGGACCGTCGCCCGACATTTCCGAAAAATACTGCATCAGTTTCCCTGCCGCCGCCTTACCCGCAACCTTTTCCACCTCTTCCGCCGCTGCCGCACGCACCCGTGCGAGCGAGCCGAAATGTTGCAACAGTTTTTCCGCCGTTTTTGCACCGATACCCGGTATTTCTGTCAACCCGGTTTTGATAAAATTCTTGCTGCGCTGGTTGCGGTGGAATGTAATACCGAAGCGGTGCGCCTCGTTGCGCGCCTGCTGGATGAGTTTGAGCGACTCCGATTTTTTGTTGATGAGCGCCGGAACCGGATCGTCGGGAAAGAATATCTCCTCCAGCCTTTTGGCAATGCCGATCACAGTCATTTTGTCTTCCAGACCAAGCGCGCGCAGGCTTTTCATGGCCGCGCTCAATTGTCCTTTTCCACCGTCGATGATGACGAGTTGGGGCAATCCCTGCCCTTCGACGAGCAGGCGTTTGTAGCGCCGGAACACGACCTCTTCCATCGAGGCAAAATCATTGGGGCCTTCCACCGATTTTACATTGTAGTGGCGGTAGTCGCGTTTGGCGGGTTTGGCGTTTTTAAAAACGACACAACTCGACACCGGATTTGTGCCCTGCAGGTTGGAGTTGTCGAAACATTCAATCCAAAACGGCGCCTCCTCCATGTGCAGGTCGGCCTGCAACGTGCGCAGGATACGTTCGGCGTTGGTTTGTTTGCCGGTCTGGCTGGCGGCCTGCTTTTTTTTCTGGAGCAGGTGGTACTGCACGTTTTTCTCCGACAGTTCGAGCAGTTTTTTCTTGTCGCCGATTTTGGGGACGGTTACCACAACCGTACCCGACGTACTACGGATTTCCAAATCCGTAGCTGGCGCTTCATTGTTGACGGATTTGGAAATCCGTAGTACGTCGGGCGCGTCAGGGTCGACGGATTTGGAAATCCGTTGTACGGTAGTATCCACATGCTCGGGTAAAACGACCGGGAATGGCACGATCACCTCGGGCGCATCGCTCTGAAACCGCTCGCGCAGGTTTTGAACGGCGTAGGTGAGCAGCGTTTCGCGATCCTCGTCCAGGTTTTTAGTCAAGGTAAGGGTGTAGGTGTTAATAATCGCACCGTTTACAACTTTCAGGTAGTTGACAAAGGCTTCTTTTTCATCATCGGCTATTGCAAATACATCCACATCGCGGATATTGGGGTTGACGACGGTGCTTTTGCCCTGGTAGTCTTCAAAGAGGGTCAGTTTTTCCTTCATCTGCTGCGCCTGCTCAAATTGCATATTCTCCGCAAAACGCTGCATTTCATCCTTGAGGTGGCTCTTTACCGCAGCAAAATTGCCCTTCAGGATATTCTTGATCTGCTCAATTTTGCGGTTGTACGAGGACTCCGACTCAAAGCCCACGCAAGGCGCCGCACAGTTTTTGATGTGGTATTCCAGGCAGGGCTTGAACTTCTGTTTGTCGATGTTTTCCTGCGACAGGTGCAGGGTACAGGTGCGGAGCTGGAACAATTTCCGCACGAGTTCGATGATCTGTTCTACCCGGAATTTGTGCAGATACGGTCCAAAGTAGGTGGAGCCATCGCGAAACGTCTTCCTGGTCAGAAAAACACGCGGGAAACGCTCCGCCTTGATGCACACGTAGATCAGCGGCGATTTTTCATCTTTCAGCATCACGTTGTACCGCGGCTGGTGTTTTTTGATGAGGGTATTTTCAAGCAACAAAGCGTCCTGCTCCGTTTCCACAATCATGAATTCGATGTGGTGGGCGTGCCGGACGAGCACCTTTGTTTTGGCCAGTTGGTACTTTTTCTCCCCGAAATAGGACGACAGCCGGTTGCGCAGGTTTTTGGCCTTGCCCACGTACAGAATAACCCCTTCCGTATCTATAAATTTATAGATGCCGGGGTCGGTCGGTATGGTCGGCGAAAATGCTTTAAACTGATCGTTGGTCATCAGGTGCAAAAGTAATACACCGGTACCGCCGGCTTCAGCCGGCGATAAAAAAACGTCTAAAGAATTGTCTTATAAAAGAGGGCGCCCCGAAAGCCCGCCATGCTGAATTGCTGACAGGATTTCCCAATATACAGACAGGATTTACAATATTAAAAGGGTTTTCGGCGGCGGGGCCGCCTTATTTATCCTGTCAATCTTGTAAATCCTGTCAAACAATTTCAATTCCTGTCAAAAACGCACCCCAAAACGCCGTCAATTCAACTTGAACTGCACCGTTACGCCTGCATTGATCGTCGTGATCGGGAACGACTGCGACGTTTTCGGCACCGTTTTGCGGTAGTCGGTAAACAGGCGCAGCGAAAGGCGTTTGTTCAGGGCGTATTCTACCGAGGGGTTGATGCTGATGGTTCGCGCGCCGCGTGTCGGAACGGCCTCTTCGAGCTGATCGAGCCGGTGGTTGACCGTAATATCGTCGCGAACCTCGAAGTCGAACTTGAAGTTCATGTCGTTGGCCTGCTGGCCTGTGTTGCCGCCGGGGGTCGGAGGGTTGGCCCCCGGGGTATTGTTCTTCTTCGACTTTTTGGATTTTTTGGTCTTCTTGCCCGTCAGGAAGCCGATGTTGACATTTTTCATACGGTAACCGAAACCGGCAGAGTATCCCGTCGAACGGGTTTCAGCCAACTGATAGTCGATGAACGACATGGCCAGGGTACGGCTTTTCTTGAAATCAAACTTGAACGTCATGTCATTTTTCAGTTTGATATCCATACCGAAAAGGGGCGCCATCTGCTCGTTAATGACCACCTGCGGGATTTCAAAACGGGCGATATAGTTGAAGTTCAACTCGTCAATTGTATACGGATTCTGTGTATCGTAGAAAATATCGGTGTTATACGAATTGACTGTCAGGGTGCTTTTGTAGCCGTGCGAGATCTGGATGCTGGAGAAAACCTTGTTCAGGTTGCCGATTTTGGACAGCCCGTTGTAACTCAGTTTCCAGTTCGGAGCAGGGCGTGTTTTGAAGATATCGAGGTTTACCGAATTCGGGTCGGCATCTGTATAGGCTGCTACAAATGCCGGGATCAGCACCTGCTGTTGTATCCGGCCAAACCCTTTGGAGTACTCCGGTCCGTCTTTGTCGTGCGGGGCGCCGGGATCAGGCGAATCCACACCCAGGCGTTGGGAAATAATGGGCCGGTAGGCCTGATAGCGGGCGAAAATGCCGTTGATATCGCTGTTGAACAGGGTTTTGATGGAAAAATACGATACGGTAAAACTACCGAGATCACGCTGGGCGCGGTGTTCAAATTGCACCTCGTCGGGATCCAGCAGGAAGTTCTGATCCTTGAACAATTCCGTACTGTTCCGCGAGTACTGACGGTTGGCGGTGAGTTCGACGCGGAAATCGCGGAAAGGTTCCAGCGTGATGCCGGCGTCGATATTCTGCGTGTAATTGCGCATCACCTGCTGGTTGAGTTCCGGACGGTGGGTGATCCAGCCCTTGGCGGCGGCCTCGTCAAGCCAGCTGGATTGTGGTTGCATGCCTGCCACAAAAGCCCAGCCTGGAGCGGCGAACCCTTCGCTCAGACCCATGAGTTTGGGTTCGGGTGTGAAGCCGGGTACCACTGTGCTGTAATTCTCGCTATAAGAGATGCGCGCCTTGCGAATGAGCATCAGCGGTCGCAGGGCAATGCGTTCAGCCATGGAAGGCTCCCGGCCCTTGTTTTTGGCTTTCTTTTTCTTCTGGCCCTTGTCCGAAGTATCGTCATCCGCGCCGGCTGTGCCTGCGTTTTTATCGTCGCCGGGGTTGTCGCGCCCGCCGGGCCGGTCGTCGTTGGCACTGCGGTCGTTGCGTTTGGCATTGCGCCCGCCGCGATCGTTTTTGCCGCCCGGACTATCGCCACCCGGTCCGGTATTGTCGTCCTGGGTATCATTATCGTCCGGATTATCGCTGTTCTTGTTCCGGTTTTTACTGCCGGGTTTGGCCGGTTTATTGATTTTGCCCAGGTATTTGCTTTTATCGTACAGTTTGGAAAAATCCAGGTCGCCGTTGATCTGACGCACGTTGTTGTTCTGGATCACATTGCCGAGGTTGCGGGAATTGACGACATCCTGGTACTGGCCTGCATCCAGGTTCTGGAGTTTGAGCGACTGCGCCGTCCAGTTGTAGCCGGCAGTGTACGACGCTTTGACGGTCACCCAATCCATAAACGGGATGAGTTTCATCGGAAGCGTCCAGTTGAGGCTTGCGTTCTGAATATAGTTTTTGGGGCGCCCGAGTTTTTTGAGATTCGACCAGATGGAGTCGCGGCGCTCCTGTTTGGAATAGGCCGATCCGTCGGGTTTGTACTGATAAGGCTCGTCGATGATGCTGCGCGCCGTCGCGTCGAAATTGAAGCGCAGCGAGCGCGAAATATCCCAGCCGAGGTCGTAACTGCGGTCCCAGGTAAAACGGCGGTTGTAATAGGTATCGCGGGTAGGGTCGTCAGAGTCTACAAAACGCCAGGTCGTGACACCTACGAGGCGCTCCAGGTTTGTTCGGAACCCGTACGTATTCGGAATGGGGTTGAAGTTAAACTCCTTGATAAACTTCAGGTATTTATCCTTTTTGATCAGGTTTTTGAAAGGTTCGATGGGTTTCAGACCCGTGGCATATTGATAATCCAGCGCACCTTTATACTGGTTCTGCTGGTCATTGATGACAAACGGGTTGCGTTTTTTCTGCTGGTTGAACGCATAGGTGAAACTGAAGTTCTCGATGTTCCAGGGCCAGGGTTTTTTATTGCCCCTGCGTTCTTTGCGCACATTGGTAAAGTTGAAGCCTTTTACGACGGTCACATCCTGGGCGACAGAACGGATTTCGTCGCGTTTGGCCGCATCCGGCTCGTCGCGGATTTTATCTTTCAACTTGATATCGAGGTCGTAAGGGTCGTACTCCGGATTGCGGGTTGTATTGGAATACTGCGCATAAAACGGGATTTTGATACCCGTCTTTTCCGGCAGCAACTTGCCGAGCTCCAGGTTGGTGGAAAGGTCGTACTGGATCACTTCTTCGCGCTGACGCTGTATGAGTTTTTCTTCGATGCCACCCCAGCCGATGCTCGTGTAAGTGCCCGCAGCGGAAAGATTACCAAAATCAGCCAGTTTCAGGTCGACACGCGCCTGTCCGGCAAAGCCGGCCTGTTCATTAAAGCCGTTGAGTCTCAATTCATTGAGCCAGACTTCCACACAATGTCTGTTCGACTGGTTGTCTGTCTCGTCCACGTTGCGCACACCAACCATGACCCCTTTCACGTAACCGAGGTTGGGATTGCCCACTACTTTCACGGTGCCGCGGAAATTGCCGGGGTCGGTCATCATAAATGCCGTATCGAGCGGCCAGTTGCCGCCCTGCGCTGCATTTCGCTGTTTTTTGACTTCCGTCAGCAATTCGAGGGGAAAATCGAAACTGTTTTCCGGCCGCCATACTTCTTCCTTGTACGACCGGCTGTCCGGGTTGCCGTTCAGGTTGGCCACATCCGACGGGACCAGCGGCAATTCGTATTCGTAATAGTTGCGCACATAGTCCGAACCAAGGCGTATAAACACCTTGAGATCGGTGGAGTCGAGGGGAGTGTTAATGGGATCGAGCGCTTCGCCGTGTACAAACATTTTCAGCCGTTTGAACTGCCGGAGGTCCATGTTGAGGCTTTTGAATACGGCGCGTGCATCACAGTATTGGAGGCTGCAGATCGACATCGACAGCGATTGTTCATTCTGCAGTACGTCGGGGAACGCGCCGACGGACTGCTCCCGGGAAATACCGAAAGGTATGGTGTAGTTGAACGGCGTCCGCGCGGCATTTTCTTCAATACTCACGGCATTCACATCAAAATCGACGGCATTCCAGGGCGAGTCGTAGGCCTTGCACGAAA
The DNA here is from genome assembly GCA_016712415.1 of Lewinellaceae bacterium. Classification (GTDB taxonomy): domain Bacteria; phylum Bacteroidota; class Bacteroidia; order Chitinophagales; family Saprospiraceae; genus M3007. Next base: position 44,405 of record JADJRC010000013.1, read on the forward strand.
GGGTATTCTGGGTAAAACGGCGCCACTGGTTTCGGCCCAGTTCAAGCGTGGCAAAACGGAAGGTGGTGCGCTCCGTGAACTCCTTCCAGAACATACGGATAAAACGTACGGAGCGGAAATCCTGGATACCACCGATCACCTGGCGGGATTTCAGGTCGAGCGGTATTTTAAACCGGTACCAGATGTATTCCGGCCCGCCCGCTTCTTTCCGGAAAATAATGGTATCAGTCACGAGGTCGCGCAGTGCAGGATCATTGATATTGAGCACCTCCTGGTTTCCGTCGGTTGTTTTTACCAACTGAATCGGGTAACGGAAGTAGGCCTCGCTTTCATTGAGCGAATTGTCGCGGTTCAGGTCTTCAGCGTCGGGCAGGTTGGTGGCCGAGGGGTTGAGGTTGTCGGTATTGTTGACCGGAGAGTTGCCTTGCTGATTGTTGAATTTGCGGTAGCGCTGCAACAATCCCGGAGAAGTCTGGTCGTAAATAGGGTCGCGGAAATAAACGAAGTTATCGTTGGACGGGTCGGCAAGCAGTTCCTGTTTGGCGCTGTTCAACATGCTCGAATTGTTGATGGAGTTGACCCAGGCATTGAAGAACTGCGCTTCTTGTGTGTCGTTCAAACCGTCCAGGCCAAGGTCCTGGAGCACGCGTTTTGCCGGGTCGTTGTCAAATGCATTGACGACCGGCGGCAGCACAGGTACCCGCCCCCAGGGCGTTGGCGCCGTAGTGCCGGTGCCCTGACCCGTCGGGATGGCATTTTCAAAAAACTGGCGCGAATCGCGCATGATATCTTCTGAAATGGTTCCCAGGTCAATATACATGATCCCGTCTTTTGAAATATTGCCGGGGTCGTCGGCCTTGTCCATATAGGGATTGAGCATCCAGAATTCCACGAATTCGATATTGGCCGCCTCAAAATCGTTGGTGTTCAGCCCGCGCATAATACCGCCCCAGCGGGAGTCCGGCAGGTTGAGTTGTCCGGAACTGGTCAGGCCCGCCGAATAGCCCGGATAGCCGTCGGGCAATTCAAAGTTGTACGGACCGCGTTCGCGCGGATACAGGGTCACGTCGAACGAGCGCAGGTTGGATTGCTCCAGCGGCGTCAGTTGCCGGTTGGGGAAGATATCCTGAAACTGGATGAGGCGTGTATACGGGTTTACCGCATCGATTCCGTCGCGGGCGCTGGGGTCGGCGATATACCAGGTCAGGCCGGCGCGGTTGGCGCCGCGTGCCAGCAGCAAAGCGCTGTCAAGCGAAGCATCGGCTTCGGGAAAGAGGTTGTCGTTTTGCGGTGTGGAGGCGATCACCCAGGAGTTGGCCGGGTTGGCCAGGGGCAGGTTGGCCGTGCTGCCCTCAAAATCGTCGATATAAGCGATACCCCCGGAGTCTTCGCCCTGGTTGATGGCGCGGTTGTGACCGGGGCGCAGGGCCGCGATCTCGGCCTGTGCCGTGATCGACGAGGGCTCTTTGGTGGAGATCAGCGGCAGTTTATCGACCAGTTTGGTCAGCCAGGGCGCTTCCTTGGAAATATTGAAGTCCAGCCCGTACATTTTGTTGTTGATCGGGTCGTCGCCGAAATTGATCTTCTGGGTAAGCGGGCGTTCAAAAAGGTTCATGAACGTAGCGCCGATATTGATGTCCTTGTTTACCTCGTAATCGAATCGCGCGCCGAGCATGGTCCTGCTTTGGAAGCCGAACAGGGTATTGTCCTCAAAACTCACACTGACATTCTGGCCGGATTGCAGGATGGCGTCGTTCAGGATTTTCACCTTGCCGATATTGTAGTCGACCTGGTAATCCTGCCCTTCAATCAGTTGGCGCCCGCCGGCGCTGACGCGCACGGAGCCTTGCGGCAGGTTGAAGGTACCGAGTGAAATCTCGGAAGAGGTACTCGATTTATATGAGCCTTTGAGGGTAAACCGGTTGAGTTGTTGGAACTCCCTGGCTCTGAACAGGGTGGAATCGTACAGCTGCGGATAAATCAGGTCGTCGATGGTTTTCTGGGTGGCGCCGCCGTCGGCCAGTTTATTACCCAGGAAGGTACCAAACGGCTCCAGTACGGGGAACATGACCCGCCCTGTTCGAAGGTTGATCGTCAGGCCCGGAACGAAGTCGAAAATCCCGTCAGCGCCGGGGTCGCCCTGCAGGTTGAGGTTGTCGAGGTTGAACACCTGGAGCAGCGGACGCGCGCGCAGGTCGGTGGGAATGTTGTCGCCATTGAGGAAGCGCTTCTGGCCTTTACCCGGATCTTCGTAAAAAATGTCGAAACGGAATTCCGTCGGGTCCACATTTGCCGAACCGATGGAATAGATGTTTTTCATCATCAGGTCCCAGATCGGGAACTGCACGTTGGCAGTTGTGCTCTTCAACATCTTGAGAAACAGCACGTTCTGGTTCAGGGAGTCGCCGTTCGGTACGTCGCTGGTGAATTCACCGATCTTGTGCGGCACACCGTTGTAGGTGTATTCCACGGCCACGCCCACCACCTGGTCGGGTTGCACGTTCAGGTTGATGCTGATAAAACCCAGTTGATCGTTGTAGGAATATTCGTTGGTCGACAGCAGGCGGGCGCGTACTTTCTCGAAATCGCGGATCTGTTTCAACCCGTAGTTGTTGGTCAGACGGCTGACGACCTGGTCGGAAAAGCGGAAGGCGTCGTCGGCAGCGAGGTCTGCAGCAATATTGGGGTATAAAAGGTTATTGCTATTATCCGGAAGGCCTTTGCCGTCTTTGTCGATAAAGGGCGGTGAAGCGAGTTTGTAGGCTTGCGAAACGGAATCCGGCTCGGCCAGTTCGGCCAGCGCCACGATATCGCGCACGTTTTCCGTGGCGCGGCGGTCGTTGGTCACCCACACCTCCATCCGGGTAATGGTAAACAGCGATATCGGCACGGGCAGGCACTTCATTGCCGGTTCGAACTCTCCCCTGTTCCAGTGGCTCAGGAAGAAGTGGCGGTTTTCGTCGTACTCGTCGATGGGCCTTTCATAGATTTGTACCTGCGAGCCTCCCTGAACGGTCAGGCTCTGCTGGCGCGACCGCTGCTGGGCAGCGAGGAAAGTGGTGCGCAGGTGACCGAATTTCAGTTCGGTTTTGATACCGAAAAGGTTTTGGGCGCCCTTGATGAGGTTGGAGCGCAGGGGCATCGACACGTTTCCGGCCTCGATATTCTGGATAATCTCATCCTCCGAGAAGTTCTTCGTATCGTAGTTCAGCTTCATCTGATTGTCGAAATCGAATGTCGCCTGGGTATTGTAGTTGAAATTGAGGTTCAGTTTTTCACCGATCTTGCCCGCCGCGCTCATGTTGATGTCCATGTCGAAGTCGAAGTTGCCGGTACGCTGCTGGCGGAGGGTAAGAATGGGGTTCTGAATTTTCTGGTAATCGAACCCGAAGGTGAGGTTGATGTTGCCCTGCGGGCGGATATCCACGGTGGAACTGCCAAAAAGGCGGTCGATGAGCGATGTCTTCACATCGAAGCGGGCAATGGGGTCTTCAACACCACTCGAACTTCTGTCGCCGGAGAACGTAACGCCCTGCAAGCGGTCAAAATACTCTTGCTGCTGCTTGCGCTCGCGCCACTCCAGGTCCTCATTAAAAGTCATGTAGGTCGGCGCCCGGTAGAACTCATCGCCGATCTTCTCGGTGATGATGTACATATTTGTTTCAGGGTCGTACTCCACCTGCTGCTCGATTACTTTCGGGTCATTCAGGTCGATCTGGTTGGGATTTCCGTTGAGGAAATTATCGAAGCGCTCCTGGAACGGGGGGAGGGTGTCCGGCAGGGCGATCAGCGCCGCCCCCGGTTGTTCATAGGCAGTAGCTACAGACGGCTTTTCTTCCGGGAAGAATATGGTCAGAATATTTTCGCGAACGCTTTTCTGGCTGGTGAAAGCAAACAAAGTGGCAAGCGAAAACAGGCCGGTTAGCGCAAGAAGGGTGTTCTTCTTCGTCATTTTCAAAAAAGCAGGTATGGATTTGTTCTAAAACGAGCGATTAATCCCGAACGATAAACCATTGATTGTCAGCAACAAAACAATTGCCTTTCGTCCAAAAATCTTGATGCCGTTAATCGGTTAATAAACAGGCGAGTAGATGACGCGGAAACGGCGAAGCGGGTTGCCTGAAGGGCAGGAGAGTTTCCGGACCGATGCGGTCAGGCCAGCGTTTTGAGCGCCTGCTTGATCAAATCCTCTACCTTCGACAAGGTCGCATGGTCCTGCATGGCCTGGTTGAGCGCTTTCTGTACGGCAATGCGGTTAAAGCCCAGTGAAACAAGCGCTGAAAGCGCCTCTTCCCGGACATTGTTGTCAATAGCCGGCAGCAATACGGCAAATCCGTCAGGGGCTTCCTTGGCCAGTTTGTTTTTCAGATCCAGGATGATCTGTTTGGCGGTTTTGGCGCCGATTCCTTTCACACGTTGCAGCACATGCGCCTGCTCGCCGATGATGGCGGACCGCACCTCATCCACGGTCATGGAAGAGAGGATCAACTGCGCCGTGGTGGCGCCTACGCCCGTCACGCCTATAAGTTGGACAAACATGTAACGCTCGGTCTGCGTGGCAAAACCAAACAAGGTATGCGCGTCTTCGCGTACGATAAGATGGGTGTAAATGGTGGCCTGCTCCTTGCCTTCAATCGCGGTGTAGGTGCTGAGCGGAATATTCACATGATAACCCACCCCACCCACCTCCAGGGTGATAAAAGCGGGGTTCCGGAAGGTGATTGCTCCTTTTAAATATGCATACATGGGGCAAAGGTAGGACAGTTGGAGAGGTTTAGAAAAGGTTTAAAGGGTTTAAAAACAGGTGTATCGTGCCCTGTCAGTCCAAATATACCCCGGAAGTCACGCGTACCACGAGGCGGTCTCCATAACGCTGTTTTGACAGGATTGAAATTTCAGGATTTACAGGATAAATGAGGCGGCTGCGCCCCGAAAATCCTGTAAATCCTATCAAAAAACGGGTTGGGTTGTCACCTACGCAACACGCTTCGGACTTATGACACGCCCCCGCTTCCAAATTCTTCCGGCCTTACGCAGCCTTTTTCTTCTTTGATTTGGCCAACCCGTTGCCGGTTGCCTGTCCGGTTTGGGTCAGCCCGATGGCCAGGGCCAGCACATCCTCCATTTTCGATACATAATGGAAGGTCAGGCCTTTGATATATTCCTGTTCGATCTCGCCCACATGCTTCTGGTTTTCCCGGCAGAGGATCACTTCCCGGATACCGGCCCGCTTGGCGGCCAGTATCTTTTCCTTGATACCCCCTACCGGTAATACCTTGCCCCGCAGGGTGATCTCGCCTGTCATGGCCAGATATGGCTTCAGCGGGCGCTTGGTGAATGCCGATGAAATGGCAGAAAGCATGGTAACACCGGCCGATGGACCGTCTTTGGGTATGGCGCCTTCCGGAATATGCACGTGCACGTCGGTTTTGTCGAAGGCATCGGCGTCGATGCCAAACTGCTCCGCATGCGCTTTGATATAACTCAGGGCAGTGACGGCGCTTTCCTTCATCACATCGCCGAGGTTGCCGGTAAGTTGCAGTTTACCGTTGCCCTTGTTGAGGCTGACCTCGATGAACAGGATTTCGCCGCCGACAGCGGTCCAGGCCAGGCCGATGGCAACGCCGGGGGCCTGCTGTTCCTGGTACACTTCGGCGTCGAATTTTGTAGGGCCGAGGATGTCGTGCAGGTGTTCGGGCTTGATGGCCAGTTCATAGGGTTCTTCCATAGCCACGCGTTTGGCCACATAACGCATGATGGAGCCGATCTCGCGGTTCAGGTTGCGCACGCCGCTTTCTGCCGTGTAACTCTGGATGGTTTTTACGAGGGTTTTATCGGCTATTTTAACTTGTTGTGGTTTCAGTCCATGCTCTTTCCGCTGCTCGGGGATAAGGTGGCGCTTGGCGATCTGTACCTTTTCCTCCAGCGAATAACCCGCCATTTCGATGATCTCCATACGGTCGAGCAGGGCAGGCTGTATAGTGGAAAGGGAGTTTGCCGTGGCAATAAACAGCACTTTGGAAAGATCGTATTCCAGTTCGAGGTAGTTGTCGTAAAAGGTCGTGTTCTGCTCCGGGTCGAGTACTTCGAGCAGCGCGGAGGAGGGGTCGCCGCGAAAATCCTTGCCCACCTTGTCGATCTCGTCGAGAATGAAGACCGGATTGCCGGCCTTGGCTTTTTTCAGCGACTGCACGATGCGACCGGGCATGGCGCCGATATAGGTTTTGCGGTGACCGCGTATTTCGGCTTCGTCGTGCAGCCCGCCGAGGCTCATACGAACATACTTGCGCTTCAGGGCGCGGGCAATACTGTTGCCCAACGATGTTTTGCCCACACCGGGAGGTCCGACAAGGCAAAGGATCGGGGCTTTCATGTCGCCCTTGAGTTTCAATACCGCCAGGTGTTCCAGAATGCGCTCCTTGACCTTTTTCAGTCCGTAGTGGTCTTTATCCAGCACATCCTTTACCCGTTTGAGGTCGAAATTGTCTTTGGTAAAGTCCAGCCACGGCAGATCAAGCAGGGTCTCCAGATAGTTGAGTCCTATGGCGTATTCGGCAACCTGCGGGTTGACTCTCCGTAGTTTGTTGATTTCCCGGGCAAACGTTTCCTGTACGTTTTTGGGCCATTTTTTCTTGGTGGCCTTTCGGATCAGGTCGTTTATTTCTTCTTCCTGCGGGTTTTGGCCCAGTTCCTCCTGAATCGTTTTCAACTGCTGGCTCAGGAAATAATCGCGCTGCTGTTTCTCGATATCGGTGCGGACTTTTGCTTCGATCTGGTCTTTCAGTTCGAGCAGTTGCAGTTCGGCATCCATGTGATGAAGAATAGTGCCGGCTTTCTCTTTCAGGTTGTTGATTTCGAGAATATCCTGCTTTTCATTGACTTTAATGCCGAGGTTGGAAGCGATAAAGTTCAGCAGGAAGTTGTCGTTGTTGATGTTTTTCAACATAACGACGGCCTCGGAAGGTATCTGGGGCGACAGTTCAATAATATGCTTGGCGGCATCGCGCACACTGCTGATCAGGGCGCGAAACTCCAGTTTGTTTTTCGGCTGTTCGTATTCGATGGTGCTGATCTGGCCGATCATGTACGGGTCTTCACTCAGCATTTCATCGAGGTGAAAACGTTTTCTGCCCTGCAAAATGGCGGTAGTAGAGCCATCCGGCATTTTCAGCAGTTTCAGGATTCGGGCAATTGTGCCGATGCGATAGAGGTCGCGGGTCGCGGGATTTTCAATTTTTACATCCCTTTGCGACAACACGCCGATATAACGGTTGTCTTCATAGGCACGCTGTACGGCGCGGATGCTTTTGTCACGTCCGACAGTAATAGGCGTAACAATACCGGGGTACAGCACGGTATTTTTAAGGGGCAAAACAGGCAGGGTATCCGGAAATTCCTCACCTTGCTTTGCCTCATCATCGTCTTCCAGCGAGAAAAGCGGCACGAAGTCGGGCTCATCGTCCGACTGTTGTGGCATCAACCAGTTTTCAAACATACTCATAATCAGGAGGTTGCTAATTGTCTGCCTGTGGGCAGGATTTTCGGCAGTAATATGAAATGATTAAAGAATATAACAAGGCACTAAAATCGCTATCCTCTGCAAACATTCGGATTCCTGCTGAATAATTTATGGAAAAAGTAATTTATGTCAAACTGACAGCAAAAATGCAGATCAGGAGGGCAAATACCCAAGGGCAAATTATTTGCCACAGCCAAAATAAGGCGCTTTTGGCATGAGAAGACAAAAGATTGCGACAAAACGACAGATAATGCCGTTTAAAAAGACGGCTGCCTTCCGTGTTGGGAAGGCAGCCGTCAGGAAACTACATGAACCGGTACTTCGCTTATTGCACATCCCACCACAGGCGGGTGGAAAGCTTGTCCGAACCACCCAGGAGGGATACTCCGCCCTGATAGCCGGTTGCATTTTGCGTTTGTTCGTTGGTAGGGTACGTAAGGCGAAGGGGCGCAGGGCTGTTGCCCGTATCAAAAAGTGCTCCTTCAACCGGCGCTTCAATCTTGGTGAAGTCGAGACGACGCCATTCAGACCAGCTTTGTACGCCTTGCATAAACATGGCCAGCCATTTCTGCACCCCGATTTTCTGCTTCCAGTCGCCCTGAGCAGTAGCATAGCTTACATCGGCTTGACCGATATAATCGTTGATCGCCGTTGCGTCGGTAATGCCCCATTCGTTCATAGACGCCGTAATACCCGCATTGTACCATTCTTCTGCAGAACCGGGCACATTCCATCCGCGCTCGTGCGCTTCGGCCAGGATAAAACAAACCTCGGAGTACGTCATGAGAATCATCGGCGCGCTGGCGGCCAATACATCCAATGCCCTGAAATCTGCCGCTCCGGCTACTGCCATGGCGCCGCTGGGCTGGCTGTAATCTTCGGGGGCTTCACCAGCAGCCGTAGCGCTGGTTTGGCCGAATGGCCGGCCGAAGTATCCGCCACCGTTGACTTTTTCGTCAGCATAAACCTCCAGACGCGGATCATTGAGCGGCTTAAGGGTTTTGTCGATCATGACATCGCTGAGGCAAAAGTCGGCGTTGCCGCGATTGATGCGGTCCTGGTTCAGCGGGTTATTGTTCGGCTGGCCGTCGAGGTAGGTAAAATAGGCGTTGTCGCCGATGCCGGTAAAAGCACCTGCCGCAGCCTGTTCCACGATCGATTTTGCCGTTGCCGGTTCCACGTCAGACATACGCATGCCGATACGGAGGCGAAGAGAATTGGCAAACCTTTTCCAATGGGTCATGTCGCCGCTGTAGACGACATCCGCGCTGCCGAAGCTGTCTTCGCTTTCATCTATTGCCGCAATGGCATCCTGTAGTTCGCGGTCCAGCGCCAAATACACATCCTTCTGGCTGTCGTATTTTGGCGTACGGTTTTCGCTGCCCAAAAGAGCCTCGCTATAGGGTATGGGACCCCAAATATCGGTCATGTGGTGGTATACACACACCTTCAGGATGGCCGCAATAGCATTTTGGTTGTTCGCTTTCGGCGTTCCGGCCGCAGTACCCGCATTGTTCAGTTTAATGATCTCTTCGAGATCGCGCAGCGAACTGGAGTAATAAGCAGCCCAATAGCTGTTGACAATACCGGTCCGGAAATTCCAGCGGCTTTCGTCGGTGTAGTTATTCTGAGCCCAGTATTGCGATACAAGCAGGCCAAAGCGCGCGTTGAGCCACTCATCCCAGATATCATCAGCCATGGCCTTTTCGGCGCTGGTAATCAGGAAGTCGACGGGCACCTCGCTGGGGTTGTTCGGGTCGACGTTGATATCCCCGAAGTTTTTGCCGCAGGAGACCGAAATCAAAAGCCCCATTGCGACGAGTGCATATTTTATATTTTTCATAATCAATGGTTGTTTAATTTTCTGAAAGTCAGAATTTTAAAAGATCAGAAGCGGAGGCTTACATTGACGCCAATCGAACGTGTGCTGGGCAAAGCGCCACCTTCAAGGCCCTGAATATTGCCGCTGGAGATAGCCGAATCCGGATCAACGTTCGGAATGTTTTTGTGCAGGATGGCGAGGTTGCGACCTACCACACTGACTTTTACGTCCTGTACGCCTGCGGCGCCCAGCCATCTTTTCGGCAGGGTGTAACCAAGGCTTAATTCGCGCAGTTTGACGAAAGAACCGTCGTAAACGTCGGCAGCGCCGATAACATATCCGCCATTGGCGAAGAAGTGATCCTGTGCGCCTATTGCCGTGGAGTTGGACACCCCGGTCGACTCATAAATTTCGTCGCCTGTGACATTCGGGTCGCCTTCATTGGCCACGATCAGGTTACCGTCGTTGTCGTATGCAGCAACAACACCGTCGACGATAACACCGTCTTCGCGGATATTGCCTACTGCCGTTTCAGCGAACAGACCAGAGTATTTGCCCCAGGTATTGGTCAGCGAGAATATCTTGCCGCCTTTGCGGAAATCAACAAAACCGCCGAGGGTGATGCCCTTGAAAGTAAAACTGGTCATCACGCCACCTGTCAGGTCGGGCAGCACGCTGCCGAGCGGAACCACGGTCGGAGTAGTCAGGTAAAAACCGCCTTCGTCGACCAGTTTGTTGCCTGCATTGTCGTAGATATAGTCGTAGCCGAGGATCGTGCCGAAGGACTGGCCTTCAAAAGCATTCAGCGATACGGCAAACGGTGCATTCACGATCGGAATGTTCGTAAGGGTCGGATCGTCGGCGTTGAGTTCGATGATCTTGTTGGTATTTTTGCCTACGTTAAACGTAACATCCCAGGAAAAGTCCTTCGTACGGATTGGCACGACGTTAAGCGATATCTCATAGCCTTTGTTTTCGATTTCCCCTGCATTGATGAACTGGCGGGTGTAACCCGTTGTCGGTGTGGTACCGAGCGGAATAATCTGGTTCAGCGTTTTTCCCGTGTAGTACGTTGCGTCGATACCGATGCGGCTGTCGAAGAAGCGCAGGTCGATACCGATTTCCTGAGACCGTGTTTCCTCCGGCTTCAGGTCCAGGTTGTTCAGTGTGTTGGGCACGGTGAACGACGGGTTGCTGCCGAAGTTATCGTTAGAGCCGTAAACTGTCGAAATGACATAAGGATCAGCGTCGCCGCCAACTTTGGCCCATCCCAGACGCAGTTTACCAAAGGTCAGGACATTGCTTTTGAAAAATTCCGAGAACACAAAACTAAGCGATGCGGAGGGGTAGAAGTAAGAGTTGTTGGCCTCCGGCAGTGTGGACGACCAGTCATTACGACCTGTCAGATCGAGGTACAGCCACGATTTCCAGCCCAGGGTAAGTCCGCCAAAAATACTTTCCACTTCTCTTTCGTTCAGGGTATTGAATACGTCGGGGCGTTCGAGTGAGTTCTGTACGCGATACAGACCGGGGACGTTCAGGCCACCACGGGTTGAACCGTAGCTGCGGTTGAGTTTGGTCCAGCGCTTGTTGCCGCCCACAAAAGCAGTCACGTTGAGTTGCTCGTTGAATACATACCGGTCGCCGCGCAGGATAACGTCGGCGTTGGTCTCATCAAAACGGTACACATCTTCCGCGTACATGGAGGTGGTGATACTGCCTACAGCGATACGCTCTTCGCGCTGCTCGTTGTAGAAGTCTTTCAACACGCGGCCGGTGAGGCTGAGCCAGTCGTTGAGTTTCCAGGTCATGCCCATATTGCCGAATATACGGTTGCGGCTGTCGTTCTGGAAGTTTTCGTAACGCGTCCAGTAGGGGTTGTCCCAATACTGCGGATTGGGGTTATCGGCGCTGATCCGGTTCCAGGTACGCTGGCTGCCGTCGGGATTCTTGTAAGCGCGCAGGTCGTCGACGACGAGTTCGCGGTGCCACCACTGGTTGAACATCTGGGCGACGTTGAGGCCGTCACCGTCATATCCGGTGGATGAGCGGCCTACTGCGCTGTTGCCGACGTAGTTGACCCCTACAAATGCCTGGAGTTTTTCGGAAAGTTTGGCGTCGCCGTTAAAGCTCACCGTATTGCGTTTCAGGGTACTGTTGGGGAAAATACCGCTTTGGTCGAGGCGGTTGTACGCCAGGCGGAACGTAGCACGGTCGTTGCCGCCATCAAGTGCGATGCCGTTGCTCCAGGTAGAACCTCTTTCGAAGAAGTCCCTGGGGTTGTTCGGTGAGGAAGCCCAGGCGCGTGATTTGCCGAAGTGGTCGGTATCCCAGGAATCCCAGGAGTTCCAGTCGCGGAAATAGAGGCCCTGCTGATTGGAGCCAAAGCCATTGTCGAAAGAATAGCGGTTCTGTCCCGAGCCGAACTTCAGATCGGCAAGGTGCTGGAAATGCTGGTCGGTGGAAATGTCGAACGCCGTACCAAAGCTTTCATCGACGCCGTAGAACGGAACGAGGTCGAACGACTGGTAGGTACCTACAACAGCACCGCCGGAGTTGTATGCCGTGTAGGGAATTTTGTAGTAACCCGAACCGTCGGAGTAACCGCGCGGACGCAGGTCGACACCGCCGCCGTAGCGATTCTGATAGTCAGGCAATACGAGGATGTCGTCAGAAGTAAAATTGCTGGTTACCGTAACGCCGATGCCTTTGCGGGACTTGGCGTTTCCTTTTTTGGTAGTGATCATGACCACACCGTTCATGCCGCGCGAACCGTACAAGGCGGCTGCAGCCTGTCCCTTGAGTACAGAGATGTTCTCAATGTCGTCGGGGTTGATGTCCTGGATGGTGTTGCCGTAATCATAGCCGCCGCCACCGCGACGCTGGTCGTTGGTGGTAAAGTTGGAGTTATCCATCGGTACGCCGTCTACAACGAAAAGCGGTTGATTTTCGCCATTGATCGAACGTACGCCGCGAATAAGAATACGGCTGGAGCCGCCGAGGTTGCCCGAGCTACCCACAACCTGAACCCCTGCGGCGCGGCCGGCAAGCTGGTTCACGATGTTGGCATCGCGTACGTTGGTGAGGTCGGAGCCGTCAATTTTCTCAACAGCATAGCCCAGGGATTTTTCCGAACGGTTGATGTTGAGTGCCGTGACAACTGTTTCTTCCAGTTGGATACCGGCTTTCAAGACCACGTCAACTACGTTGGATGTGCCAAGCGTAATCTCCTGGGTGGCATAACCGGTGTAGTTGACCACCAGAATAGTGCCACCGTCCGGCACCTCAAGGGTGTACCGGCCATTGACATCGGTGAATGTACCTACTCTGGAATCTTTAACGCGCACGGTGGCGCCAATGAGGGTTTCGCCGTCGTCGCCGGATACAGTACCGCTGACGACTCGCTGCGACAAGGCTACGCCTGCAACAGCTAAAACCAACCAAATGGTTGTTAGTAATCGCTTCATACGAAAATTTGTTTTGGTTATAGAAAAGCAAAAGATTACAATCGAAAGAGGCTTAGCGGGGCCACTATTTCGAAAAAGATTAAAGAAAAAAATGCCCTTTCAGGCCTTGTTATGGCAAAGATAGTTAATTTTTTGACCTTAATCTGTGCGAGGGTTAGGGTAAAACGCCCGACTTGTATTTAGACATTGTCTTCATAAGATGAATCAGACTGTGAAATCATCGCCTGTACCTGCAACCGGCCACTACCTGTAACGGCTACAGAAAACTCCATTACAAAGAATAGCCGCCTTGCAAACACAGGGTTTGCAAGGCGGCAAAGTATAGGATTGTTTCCAATCAATCTTTATTACTGTACAGCAAGGTACCGCAGGGAATGCGCGGGATAAAAGTGTGCGCTTTCAAAAAGGCTGCTGTTCGCAATAGCGCTGGCCGGTACAATTGTGCCGTCCGTGAGGGTAAGGTCACATTCGATGAACAGGTAATCGTTCTCCGCCAGATCGCCGAGCCCGATGCTGAGTCCCGACAGGATATCGTTGAGCGGAATGGAAAAGGCCGCTTGTGGATACTTGTCGTCGGATGGTATGACAAATGCGCTGCCGGGAACCGTCGTCACGCGTACGCGTGGTCCGGTTTCAGTCTGGCGGGCGTATACGTCGACCTGGCTCAGACTGTTCAGATCATCGGACAGGAAAGCCGCTTCAAATTCAAACTTTTCAGTAGAAGGATCGCCGCTCAGGCTGAATTTATCCACGGAGCCGCGATAGGAAATATCATTGAGGTTGTCAACGGCAGTTCCTCTCAGGGCAATGATAGAGCCTTTGGTGAGTTTGTCGATCTGTAGCGGATCCAGTTCAGAATCGGTGCAGGCAAAGCAAAAACACAGCAGGCCGAAAAAGAGCATTGCAATATTTTTCATGTCTAAAGACTTGTTTTTTAATGTTAAGGTTTGGTGTGATCAATAAACAAAGTTGTCGGGGTTGTTATCCCAGAATACTTTGTTGACCCCTGCAATATTTTTCTGCGTCGCCGAACTGTTCAGGTTAACGTAGTTGGCCGGGTAGATCAGCGAACGGACAAAATTACCGGGGTTAGCTGCACGGGTTGGCTGCATGTCGGAGGGCTTGCTTGTACGGCGATACATATTATAGGCTTCGATACCGTTGCCCCACAGCGCGATATAATATTCTTTCATGATCACGCCGAGTCTTTCGTCGTCGTTTGCAGCAGCGTCGTAAAGGGCAGCCACAGCATCGGTGTAATCCATGATGGAAGGCTCCAGTGCAGCCGGAACGGTTTGACCTTTGGCAGCGCCGAATGCGCGCACACGGGCAATCGATTTGTTCACACCGGAGAGCATGAGCGCTTTTGCGTCACCCGTCGTTCCGAGCGTCAGCGCAGCCTCTGCTTTGAGAAATTCTGTATAGCCGGCCATCCAGATAGGTTCGATGCCGGCGCCGTTGGCGCCCTGGCCTTGTATGGCGAGGCCCTGATAAATCGGATCGTCCAGATTCACGTCGACACGACCGCCGGCCGGGTAAACGCCGAAGCAGGTCAGTGCACGGCCATCCGGCGGAATACCATCGTTGTTGCCATGGTCGCGGCCAAAGAAGCCGGGATCAAATGCGCACCATGCCTGGTTGGGGCCGTAGTGGCTCGGACGCGGACTGATGATGCAGGGGATAGACTCGGGTTCGTCGGCAAGCGCCGTGGCGATGCTGCCAACCTGGCGGTAGAAATAGTATCTCCAGCGCGGGTCTTCCACACCTTTCTGCTTGTAGCTCACCAGCATATAGTAATTGCTGAGGTAGCCGTCGGCATTGCCGCCGGTTCCTGGCTGGTACATCTGGCGGTACAGCGGGTGGCGCGAACGCGCCGGAACGTCGGAGGTAGCGTATTTATAGGTAAACTCTTCCGCATCGGTATCGACCAGGTCTTTGCCGAGCAACTCTTCGATCTTGGCCTTGGCGCCCGCATCTGTCAGTCGAAGGTTCAGATATGCCTTGAGTTTCAATGTATTGGCCAACGCGGCCCATTTGGCGGCACTTCCGCCGAAATATATGTCGCGTGAGAGGCTTCCGGTAGCCGTTTGACCCAACAGGGCAATGGCCTCGTCGAGGATGGTAATGGCGGCGGCATAAATTGATTGCCCGGAATCGGTGCCCGGGTTGAATCCTTCTGCACCGAGGGAGCCCTGAAGCGCCTGGCTGTAGGGTACATCGTTGAACAGGTCGACCAATGTGAGCATCACATAGGCTTTCAGGACGCGGGCCGATCCGGAGTGCACCGTGAGGCCGGTGCCGTCGGTGCGGCTCAGCAACGTTTCGATCTGGATCAGCACGTCCTGGTAGGCGCGGTTCCAGATATCATTATGCGTCTGCGGCTGGTAGGCGCGTTCGTAAACGTCGCCGCCGGTCATGGCAACCATGCGCGACAGCTCCATAGAAGGCACATTGGCTTCCGCCACGAAATCGCCAAAATCCAGCTGGATTTTGTTCATCAACAGGTTTACGTCGAGATTGCCGACGCCAACTTCGTTAGGATTTTCCAGATTTTCCTCCAGGTCGGTTATGCCGCACGAACCGGCGACAAACAGAAAAACCAGGCAGGATAGTTTCAATATATTTTTCATAACGATGGATGTTGCTTTGTTTAGAAATTAACTTTCAGGTTTACGCCGTAACGTTTGGCCGACGGGCCACCGAGGAAGTCGAAGCCCAAACCGTTGCTGGTACCAAATGCGGTGCGATCCGGGTCGACTTTTGAGTATTTCGGTGTATTGTAGGCGCGGAACCAAAGGTTGTTTCCGATGGCCGAGATGGTAACATTCTCGACAAAAGAGTTGCGCAGCCAGCGTGTCGGCAGCGTATAGGTCAACGACAATTCGCGCAAGCGCAGACGTGTACCGTCGAAAATACCGCGGTCGTCCGGTCCGCCGCCGATAATGGTATTGGCGAAGAATACGCCGGATGCGGGTTGCGGGATATTGTTGGGCTCGCCGGTTTCTTCCAGAATACCCGGCAGGATAACCGGCAATTCGGGATTGAAGTCTTCGAGTTCCTTCGCTACGCCGCGGCCTACAAGTGCGCCGGCAGAGAACGAATAGATATCGCCACCCTTGACGAAATCGAGCTGACCGCTGATGGTCAGGCTTTTGAACAGCACAAAATCACTGAAGCCGGAAATCATATAGTCCGGGTTCGGGTCGCCGATAATGTCGATTTCCGACGACAGTTTATAGTCGCCGTTAGACGTAATCAGCAGATCGCCCGTGCGGCCGTCTAAGCCGTTGCGCACGGCATAGGTACCCTGGATAACGCCGTAAGGCTGGCCTTCGATGGCAAAGTTGCCCAGGTTGGTAAAACCGCTGATAAGGATTTCTTTCGACCCTTCAGGCAGTTTTTCCACTTTCGACTTGTTCTTGGTATAGTTGGCGCGCAGGTTCCACGTCAAGTTTTCCAGGCGTACCGGTGTAATGGAAAGGCCCAGTTCGATACCCTTGTTGGAAATAGTACCGGCGTTGATGGTCGTTTCGTCAAAACCGGTGGAAGGATCAAGTGTGCGGCCTACGATCTGGTCTTCTGCCGTGCGGTCGTAAACAGAAAGGTCGATACCAAGGCGGTTGCTGAACATGCGAAGGTCAAGACCGAATTCGAGTTCTTTCTGCAACTCGGGCTTCAGGTCCGGGTTGGCCAGCAGGCCGGGCAGACTGAGTGTGATCACGTTGCCAAGGTTGTCAACAGAAGCATTGGAAGAAAGCGTCAGGTACGGACGGGTGCGGTATGGCGTGGCGAAGTTGGCAGATGTGCCGTAGCCAACGCGAAATTTCAGGAAATTGAGGGTTTTGGATTCGAGTCCCTCGATCGCCTGTGTCGGGATAAACGACAGACTGAAGCCCGGATAGAACAGGCTGCGGTATTCTTTCTCGTGCGTGGATGCCCAGTCGTTGCGACCTTGTACGTTCAGGTAAAGGTAGTTTCTGTAACCCAGCGTCACGTCGCCAAAAGCGCCGAGAATAATTTGCTTTCGCCTGTAATTCAGGTTATTGCCGCGAAGATCCCGGTCGTTGTTGTCGATAAAGTTGCGGTGTTCCTGCAGACCGAATACGACCTGGTTGGTACTTTCCAGGCCGGTCTGGCTGTAGTTGTCCTGGCGGCCGTTCACCCCGACATTCGCCGTAAAGTCGATATCGTTGGTGATGTTTTTGCCACCCGAGAGGATGATGGAGTGGTCATAAATCGAGTTGCGGCCGCTGGATGTGCGGTACAGACCTGTTGCAAAAGCCGTAAGCGTGGAGGGGAAGCCCGATGCACCGCGGTTCACCCAGTACTCCTGGTCTTCGTTGTAGTTGTCAATACCGATGCGGTAGGCAAGTTTGAGCCAGTTCAGCACTGCATAATCTACCCGCATCACGCTCAGGAAGCGGTCGGTGTAGTTGCCCTGTCGGGAGTTGTCAAGCAACCAGCGCGGGTTGGTGATGTCACCGCCGTTGCGGTAATACACCGGAGCGCCTGTTACCGGGTTTTGGTATGGCCAGCCCATCAGGTCGATATTGCGCGGCACATAAAACAGGTTGGCAAAAACGGAGGGTCCGCCGTTGGAGTTACTGCCGAGGCCGGCGCCAACGGTCGGGGTTTTGAAGTCCGTTTTTACATAGGAGAAATTACCCGTGAACGTGATCTTTTTCGTCAGGTTGGCAATACCGCCAATGCTGAAATTATAACGGGTCAGGTCGTTATTCTTGATATAGCCCTCTTCACCCGTACGGCCGAAGCTGACGTTGAAGCTGCCGATATCGCCGCTTACGCCGGCATTGAACGCCGTAGTCAGCGAGTTACCCGTTTGGAAAAAATCATTTACGTTATTAGGATAGGCCACCGGAATAGTACCCGTCACCCACGTTTTGGGCAAACTCCGGAAACTCCGGAAACAGGTTGCGGTGCTCCCAATAAGGGTGGCGTGGCTGGTTAACAGGTACTTCACCGGTAAATACAGAACCCCAGTTGGAGAAAAACTCGCCGTAGTCGCCGTCGAAACCGTTGCCCCATTTGTTCTGGTATTCCGGAACATATGCCTGAATCTGGTGGTACGACTGGCTGAAGGAGGCCGTGAACCGCTTTCTGGAGCCTGCGCCGGTTTTAGTCGTCACCAGGATGACGCCGTTGCGGCCCTGTGAGCCGTAGAGTGTGGTGGCGCTGAGGCCGCGCAGTATGCTGATGCTGGCGATGTTGTTCGGATCGATGTCGAGGTTGCGCGTAGGCGTTACGTTACCATCGTTGAAGTTGTTGTTCTCGTTGGCGCTGGTATTGATCGGCACACCGTCGACAATCCACAGCGGCTGCGAATTACCGGAAATGGTGCTGGTACCCCGTATATTGATCTTGGTACCCGAGCCTGCAAGACCGGAAGCATTCACGATATTCACGCCGGGGGCGCGGCCGATGAGTGCGCGTGCAACGTCTGTTTCGGGTTTTTCAGCGATGTCCTGTGCATTCACTACCGTGGCAGCATAGCCCAGGGCTTTTTTATCGCGTTTGATGCCCAAAGCGGTCACGACGATCTCCTGTAGCGCTTCCGCACTTTCAGAAATTACCACGTCCAGAACGTTGGAAACAGGATCGAGGGTCACTTCTTTTCTCTGAAAACCGGTGTAACTAAACACCAACACGTCTTTCCCTTCGGAAACGGTGATCGAGTAGTTGCCGTTGGTATTCGTGGTTGTACCGATAGAAGCGCCTTTTACCACAATGGTGGCGCCAATCATCGGCTCGCCGGAATCATCGGTCACCCTACCGGTAATGGTCCTCTGTGCCAGGGCTAGCCCTGCTGAAAAGCACAAGAAGAAAAATGCGAGTGCGATTTTTTTCATGATGAGAATTGATTTGGTTACAGAAAATAGGAATGATTGACAAATTATATAATCAGGTATACGCAAAGCAGCCCCGCCGGATGGTGACAGCGAGGTGGTTCAGTATCAAAATTTGTGAATGGACGTTCCCGGTAAAAAAGAATTGAACGCCGGGTCGTCAATAATTCCGGAGTATTCAATACCGGAAGTCGGGGGACCAGGGAGCATTGGCAGGCGAATGCCCTGCTTCTTATACGAAGGCAGGATAACGCATACAGACCCAGCCAACCTTGCGGTTGCCGAAATTGTATTCATACGAAAGTTTGATTTAGTTAATTGTATGCGATTAAAAAGAATAATCCGGTCAAAAAACAGGCATTTTGGGCTATTGGCGAAGGCGGAATATTTGCACAATCCACTCCTTTGCCAAAGCATCGCCCTTGAATGACCAGGCAAATGTATTCAAAGTTTGAGTACAATGATAAATGAAAAATTTATTCTGGTTGAAATATTTTTCAGGATATCAATCTGCCCATGCCGTGAACAGGTAAAAGAAAAAGGGTCGCCTGTAACATGTACAGACGACCCTCAGGGTATTCAACATTACACTTAGGTATCGATATTATTCGTCCCACCAAACGGGCTTCAGCACATCGGTGATCGACGGGCTGGGCGCGCTGGTATTGTACAAGCGCTCGTTTTGCGGTGTCGGCAGGCGACGCGGAATCCCTGCTACCACGCCATTTGGATTTGGCAGGAGTTGCGGAATATCGGTACGACGCCAGTCGTTGTAGGCCTCGAATTGCGTAAACAATGCCACGTACTTATGTGTCATGATCTTCTCCAGGGTGATCGTTGCATCGGTTTCGCTGGCTTGTGCGGTCTCATAGGCCGGAGGCGCTGCAGCGCCGGTAACCTGGGCAACATGCGCTTTGATGGCTTCATTGTGTGCGTTCGCAGCGCGCATTTTGTCGTTTGCACGGAATGCCGCCTCTGCTTCAATAAATTTTGCCTCCACATACGTCACCAGAGGAGCCGGCGAGGTGGCTGAAGCAAAATAGGAGCCTACATTAGACGATGTAGTTACGGTGGTGCCCAGCGGAGTGCCGCTTATTTCGCCGTTTACATCCTCAGTGGCGTAAAACGGCAGGCGCGGATCGTCGATAGCCTTCAGCAGGTTCACAAAATCTTCTCCCATTTTTATGTAGTCGGCGCGATCGTTCTGGAACGCAAACCACTGGTTGAGCGAGTTGCCATCGCCCGGGAAAACAGCATTGCAGTCGTTGGCCGGGCTGGAGAGTCCGGCGGCAAATGCATCGTCGAGGGCTGCCAGCGCACGGGTGGCCGATCCGGCCGGATCGCGTTTGCTGAGCCGGTTTTCATACCGCGCTTGCAGAATATGCGCCGTAATGATCCAGCTTGTTGCGTCGCCATTGAAGATCAGGTCGTCAGATCCCGGCAGGATGATATTGTCGTCGGCGGATTTTGACAGGTCGGCGATGGCCCCGGTCAGCAGTTGCTGTATGTCCTGGTAAACCACTTCCTGAGCATCATATCCAGGGTTGAAAAAAGCCTCGCCCTGCAGTCCCTCACTCGCTTCCCGGTTGGGGATATCGCCCCAAAGGTCGGTGGTGAGTGCCAGGTTCATCGCCTTCAGGATTTTACCGATCCCGCTATAATGAGGATTCGAGGCGCCAGCCAGATCGATGAGTATATTGCAGTCTGTGATAGCGGAATAATGCGACGCCCATTCGTTGTTGTTGTCGCCTTCCAGCACGGAGTAGTTGGCAATATCTTCATATTGCGCCTGTGCACCGGCACATTGCTGTGTCATGATACTGGCAAAACGGCCAAACTGACCTGAATAATGGGCAAATGTGGACACCTCGATTACCGTGGTCAACAATGCCGGGTTGGTTTCCGTCGGGGAGTTCGGGGAGGTTTCGTAGCCGTCGACAAACTTGCTGCACGACGCGCTGCCCAACAGGAGCAGGAGGGTTAATATTCCTGCGCTGAATATATTTTTCATAATGTGTCTGTGTTTGAAAGTTAGAAGCTGAGGTTAAGACCAACGATATACGATTTCGTGCTTGGCATGTTGAAGTAGTCAAAACCGCCCACGTTCGAACCGGCGCCTGTAAGGGATGTCTCGGGATCGACACCGCTATAGTCGGTGCTGAGCCAGAGGTTGCGTCCTGTAACATAAACATTGACGCCCTTTACATATTTGTTGCCGCGCATCGGAATGGTATAACCGAGTTGCAGTTCGCGAAGCCGTACCCAGGAGCCATCCTGAACAGTCTGCTCGACGGCGGCAGAGCCGGAGTCGCCAACATAATTGGAGAAATAGGAGTTGGCCGATATCTCGATATCGTTCGGGGTACCGTCGGAGATCGGGTTGCCATCGTCGTCGGTGCCGGTAATTTTGACACCCGAAATGACATAGGTTTTGCCCCGGTCTGCAGATGCCTGCGTTCTGCCCAGGCGGTTCAGACGTGCAAACGTGCCGTTCCAAAGGTCGCCGCCCTGGCGAATATCAAACAGTGCATTAATGCTGACGCCGTAGATTTCGAACATGTTGCGAACACCGGCCGTCCAGTCGGGGTAGGGATTGCCTACGTTACCGCGCTGCGGATCGATTTGTGGCAGGCCATTGGCCCTAATCAGCAACTGGCCGTCGGGCGTACGCGCCCATTTTGTAGCGAACAATGCGCCGTAAGGCTGGCCCACGATGGCAAACGAACCGATAGAGGCAAAGGCCGTTTCGATGTTGATCTCATCCACGCCGTCGGCGAGTTTGGTCACTTCGTTGCGGTTGCGGGTGAAGTTGCCTTCAATGCTCCATTTGAAGTTCTTCTTAGAGATCGGGTGGAAGCCGAGTTCGATTTCCCAGCCCTTGTTCTCCATGGCGCCAATATTGGTGTAAATTTCATCAAAACCGGTGCTCGGCGCCAGCGGGCGCAATACCAGCAGGTTGGAGCTCTTACTGATATAGTAGTTCACATCCAGGTCGATCATGTTGTTCAGGAACTTGAGGTTCACACCTGCTTCATACGTGGTGTTCAACTCGGGTTCCAGGTCTGCATTGCCCAGGCGGCTGCTCAGGCTGAAGCCGTTCTGTCCGCCATAGGGGAAGCCCAGACCGTCGGTAAAGCCATCTGTAATAAACGGCGCTACGAAGTAGGTACGCGTGCGGTAGGGCGCCGGCTCGATACCTGCCTTGGCATAGCTCAGGCGTACTTTACCGAACGAGAGCCCCTGGTTGTTGGAACCCAACAGTTCTGTGAATACCCAGGACAGGTTGGCAGAGGGGTAGAAAAAGCCCTTCTTGCGCGCATCTGCACCAAAGGTGGAAGCCCAGTCATTACGGCCTGTAAGGTTGAGATACAACTGGTTGGCGTACGACAGGTTCAGGTCGCCGAAAATACCGGCAATACGTTTTTCAACGGTGGTCTGGCTGTTGTACAGATCGGATGCATTGCTCAGGTTGTAGAAGCCCGGAACGGCAAGGTTGCGTCCGCGGGAGAAGGCATCGTCGTCGCGACGGGTATTCAGGTTGGTACCCAGGGTGAAGGTCATCCCGATCGGGCCGTTCAGTTGTGGTTTGAAGGCTGCATACAGATCGGTATTCACCTCCATGCGATTTTTGACGTTTTCCCAAACTTCACCTACAGGCGAGGGCGGGTCCTGTGCGCCAACAGCAAAAATCTGCTTGCGGCTGTCCGAATAGGCGTCTGCACCTACACGGGCAGTCAGGTCAAGCCAGCTGGCGAGCGTAAGCGTACCGGCAATATTACCCGTGATGCGATCCACATCGCCGGTCTGCGGGTTGTTGTAAGCCGACCACAGGGGGTTGTCGTAAGCGCTGAAATAGGTCCAGGACTGCCCGTCGCGGGTGTCGTAACCGTTGGCGCCGGGGCCTCCGAGAATGTCGAAACTGGTCGGCATACGGGTCAGGCCGAGCATGACACCCGACAGGTTACTGCCGTTCTGCGCCTTGGTATCCTTGGTGTTGGCATAGGCGGCTGTACCGGAAAGTTTGAAACGGCCGTGTGTGGATTCCGCTGACAGGCGGAAAGAGTTGCGGTTGAGTTTTGTGTTCGGTACGATACCGGTCTGGTTAGAGTTGCCGTACGACAAACGCAGCGTCGTGCTTTCATTACCCATGGAAACGGAAATATTGTTGTTCCAGGTGACGCCTCTTTCAAAGTACGTATCAAGGTTGTCATAGGCGCGTGCCACTTCGGGAACACCGTCTGTACCGATACGCGGTCCCCAGCTGTTGGGCGTATTTCCAGCGTAGGTTCCTGCGTCGCTCGTTAGCGAGCCGCCACCGTTACCCTGGCCATACAGCATTTGTAGTTCAGGCAGTTTGTTCACCTCGTCCAAAGCCACACTGGAGCTGACGTTTACCGACAGGCCTTTCTGGCCCTTCTTGGTTGTGATCAGCAACACGCCGTTGGCTGCACGCGTGCCGTACAGGGCGGCGGCGGCAGGACCTTTCAGGATATTGACGCTTTCCACGTCGGCCGGATTGAGGTCGAGCGCGCGGTTACTGTTGTTTACCCCGTTCAGGTTGGCGTTGAAAGGATAATCGCCGGCAACCGAACCCAGTGTCTGGTTGTCGTACGGCACCCCGTCGACAACGATAAGCGGCTGGTTCTCACCGGTGAAGGTGGCATTGCCGCGAATCAGAATCTTGGAAGAAGCGCCGGGTGTGCCGCCGGAGCCAATTACCTGCACGCCGGATGACTTGGCGGCAAGACCCTGAATGACGTTGACCTCACCCGAGCGGGTGATTTCATCGCCTTTACACTGGTTACCCCATAGCCCAGCGATTTCTCTTCGCGGGAAATGCCAAGAGCGGTCACAACGGCTTCTGACAATACCTGGCCGGCTACCAGCACAACATCCACAACATTGGATGCTTCGAGTGTAATTTCCTGGGTAGCATACCCGGTGTAGGAAAAAGTAAGCACATTGGAACCGGCCGGAACATCAAGGGTGTACCGACCATTTGCATCGGTGAGCGCACCGACCCTGGAGTCTTTTACGCGCACGGTTGCGCCGACCAGCGTTTCGCCGTCATCACCCGACACGGTACCGGAGACGACGCGTTGCGCCAGAGCAAGCCCTACTGCCATGAGTAGCAGACCTGCTGTAAGGAGAATTTTTTTCATACGAACAGAGATTTGTGAATTAAATGATTGAATGTTATTAAAAAGAAAAGAATGGGGTGGGTTAACTGCGGAATGTGCAATAGCGAGCAGAGTATGGGCAGTCCCCACATACTGCATACTTAATAAGTACATATGAAAGATCGTCTCCGTTTAGACAAAAGGAGAGAAGACAACACCAAACAACCGTTTCAGGGCGCCAAATGAGCGTCGAAATTTTTCGCAGGCCTCCGTTGAAAAGCAGTGTCGCCTTGTCGTTTGGGTTAATTCTTTCCAGGGTTCGCGGCGCCCCGGAAAACATTCCGGCAGGTATCGTAGTTTTGTCGCGACAACCGTTAACACATGGACCATCACAACCTGGCAGATATTCGCCGCAGTTACGCCCTGGAATCGCTCTCCAAAAATGATGTTTCACCCGATCCGATCGCTCAGTTCGGTCACTGGTTCCGGGAAGCACTGAACAGCGACCTTCCCGAGCCCAACGCCATGACACTTGCTACGGCAACCCGCGACGGAAAGCCTTCGGCGCGTACCGTTTTATTAAAAGGCTTTGACGATCAGGGCTTTGTGTTTTACACCAATTACGAAAGCCGCAAAGGCCGGGAACTGGCCGAAAATCCGAATGTAGCGTTGCTGTTTGCCTGGCTGGAGTTGGAGCGGCAGATCAGGATAGAAGGAACGGTCGAAAAAGTAAGCCGGGAAGCGTCGCTGCATTATTTTCAGAGCAGACCGAAAGGCAGTCAGATCGGCGCCTGGGCCAGTCCGCAAAGCCGGGTAATTGAAAGCCGCGAAGTGCTGGAAAAAAACGTTGATGCCCTGCTGAACGAACATGCACAGTCCGACGTGCTGCCGTTGCCGCCATTCTGGGGCGGCTACCTGGTGCGGCCCCTGGTCATAGAGTTCTGGCAGGGAAGGGAAAGCCGCCTGCACGACCGGATTTGTTATACCAAAACCTCCGGCGCCTGGCAGATCACGCGCCTGGCGCCCTGACGGTGCAATAAAAAAGCGGGAGCGATCCCGCAAAGGATTCGCTCCCGCCACAAAGCAACCGGCCGACTGCCATTGCTAACTGCCTGTTGAATTACGGGTTTGGAATACGCAGTACCTGCCCTACCTCAATCAAATCAGGGTTTTTCAGCTGATCGCGATTGGCCTCGAAGATCTGCTTGTATTTCATCATATCGTCGTAGTAATGCTTGGCGATCTTGCTCAGGCTCTCGCCTTTGGTCACCGTGTGCACGGCATACACATCGGGATTAGCGATCTGGATATCGGCTACGATGTCGGTAGGGTGCGAACCGCCGACTGCCTTGATGGCATCCCACAATTGATCTTTTTCGTGACCGTATTGCACCGTGCCCCACACGCGAAGAATACCGTTTTGTTCCTCTACGCGGCCATTCTGAACGCCCAGTTGTTCGCCCAGGCTGAGCGCGCTTGCATATTTGTCTTTTACTGCCATAGTTGGTTTAAAAGTTTAGTAAGGTGAATGATGTTAATATTTTGTCGTCATAAACTGACGGCGAAAGTTACGACTTAAAGGAAGGTTTTTCGTGAATACCGCGGCGAATTCGTGTTTAATTCACAAAAAAGTGACGAAACACGACCAAAATCCCCTGCGGGCATAAAGACGCGCGCAGGGGATAAGGTCACATGGTTTCTATATTTTTTTAATTGCACAAACCGGCAAAAGCGCCGCTGGGACGGAACAGCAGTATCTCGCCGTCAGACATCTGTACGGCCCATGCACCGTTCCATTTGCGGACTACTTTGTTGATGTCTGCCTCATGGTGACTGGTCCTGATATACTCGCGCGCAGGTTGAGGCAACATAGCCGGCCGTGCTTCCCGCCCTGCCATGCAACGCCGGTCTGCTCCATCCAGTCCGTCGCATTCACGAATAAATGATCCGTCGCGGTTGAACAACAGGATGACGCCGTTGGTCAGCTCGACGGCAAACAGGCGTCCGCGTTTGTCGACCACGGTTTTTGCAGCCGCATCTGGATAATGTGCAGCGACATAATCCCTTAACGCAGCAGGCAAATCATCAATAATAATCGCATCGCCACGCATGCAGCGGTCTCCGGCAGGTCCGTAACCGCGGCCGGTGCGCGGGTGCGGGCGGCGGCACAGAAAGGCGCCACGCTCATCGAAATAAAGTTCCTGGCCGTCGCCAAGCCATATTTCATACCCTTCACCGGGGGTATGGAAGGCATCTTCAATGCCAAATGGTGCGCTGTTCAGTTCAACATAATCTGTGATTTCCGAAGGCAGCAGGTTGACCTGCACCGGCGATTTCAGGCGACTGTTGGCAATATCGTCTGCCCTGGCCAGGGCGTTGTCGGCGCTGTCCTGTCGGCAGCAGGGGAGCAGTGTGATGACGGCAAACAGAAGGGTGTAAGTTATCTTTTTCATGACTTGAATTTTGAGCGAAAATAGTTGAAAATTCCGGAATCAACAAGCCCACCTTGGTCAAACGGCCACATGAGGGATTACAGGAGTACCCTGAGCCCCAAATTCAGTCCAACGTAACTTTCCCGCACCCAAACGGAATAACTGCTGCCACTGTCGAATATGAAGGGCACCTGGCCTGAAAGAATTACACTCAGCAAGCGTCCGGGACGGTAAATAGCCCCGAGGCTGCCGTAAAGTTGTTGGTTGGCCTTCAGGATAGACGCGCCTTTGAACGACTGCTGGAACGTGAGGTTGTACGACATACCTCCCAACAGGTACCACTTCTCCCCTATTTCAAAGATCAGGTAACCACTGGCGGAAGGCGCCAGCAGGGTCCGGGTATTCTCGTCATTGCGGAAATAGGTTCTGAAATCGCCCTGTACCTGGCCTAACAACATTGGCCCGAGCCGTTCGATAAAGAGCGCATTCAGGTAAGCCACAGGGCGCTGTGCAAAAAGGTTGAGGCGCTTTTCCGGGGTATTGGCAATGGGATGATTGTATCCGCCGCGCAGGGTCAGTTCGGGCAAACCGGCAAACGGCATGCCCCGCACCTGCACACCGATATACGACACGCCGTTATAGGTCGTGCCACTTTCGGGGAAGGCATTGCCATATACCCTGAAGGGGGTGCTCCTGGCCTGGTCGTCGAGCCGGGCGCGGGTGTAATATATCTCGGCGCCCATATCCCACCTGCCGCTTTTGGAAAATCCGTGCAGCACGCGAAGTATATGGTCGGCGCGCGAAAAACGCGCCCGGTTGGTAATCCGGGTCGCTTCGATGCTGCCGTCGAACTCGTTTTGAGCGATCCAAAAGGAATTGATGCTATTGATCAGGTTGATTTCCGTGGCGTCTTTAGGCAGAATAGCCGAAGAGGCGCCGGTGTAGAGGTTGGGGTGATCGTCGTCCTGGGCCTTGAGATGCAAGGTGCTGAACAGCAGCAGGCAAGCCGCCGAAAGACGCAAGAACGGGCCGAAGTGGAGATGGTACATCATGGCAAAGGGTTGGGATGATTTACAGGACTAACTGGAAAGCCACTAGTTGCTTACCGGTTTTTTTTGAAGTCAGCAGCATCAGGTGCCCCGTCGTAGGAGGATCGTTCAAATTCTGCGGCGTCATGTCACAGTCTGTGTCAGGGCAGTCCACAAAACCGCGTTTGCTGACATATACTGTATTGTTGATATCGATGAATTCACCGGTGTATTCTTCTACCTCCCCGGTAGTCTGGCTCCGGTCGATAAAAACATTGATATGGCTCTCTTTTTTGACCGGGTCGTATTCAATTCTTCCTCCCATCCGGTTCATCGCATACGGGAGGTGCGAGGTATTAAAATCGCGCAGACACCAGCAGGTAGCCTGCTCGAAGCTACTGTCGGGATTAATGAGTGCGGTGGGCTTGCCGTTTGCATCCTTATACATGATGAACCACAAGCAATATCCGGGGTCTTCCGGACTAAGCCAGGCATTGTCGACGCTTGCAGGAAACGAGATCGGGATAGTTGGAATTACGATTTCGGGCGGAATCGGTGGCGCAAAATTGGCAAGGTTGTTAAAATAGCCCTCCGGAACGATTTGAAAATCATCGATGACAAAAACATCGAGGCAATCCGGGTCTTCAATTTTTATTTCTTGCGGCCCTGGCGCCAAATCTGCTTTATCCGGCGCCGTGACGACCAGCCCAACGCCGTCCTTGAATTCAGATACGGCGAGCACCCCTCCGATAAACACCTTCCGGCCAATCAGGGAAGAGAGCGGAGTGGCGGTTATGACGAACTGGTAGTTGTTGTAGACGTCTTTTGTATTGATTCCTATGCCCTGAATAGATTTGCAATCGGGATTGCAGGCGGAAAAGGCGGCCATGATCAGGGTCATGGCGGCCATAAAGGATAATGTTCTCATCATGAATTGGACATTTATTGGGTGATCAGATATTATTTGACATGGCGCTTATGGCGCGCTGTATTTTTTTATCCAGTTCCAGGATAGCCGCGCTCAGGTTGGGCAGGTTTTCTTCGGCAGCCTTTTTCGAGTCTTTTTGTGCGCTCGTCCGGCCGACCTGCCCTCCGGCAAAATTCTGGATAGGACCGATTACTTTCTGATGTACCGGAAGAACATTGCTCTCGTGTACCGTTTTCAGCAGGTAATCATAGGTATCTTCCAGTTGATCCGCCGCTTCGGGGTTCTCCCAATATTGCCTGACCCCCAGGACATTGCCTTTGTAGTTCCGAAGAATCGTCTCGCGCATCTCGTTGTAGGCTTTGGTTGTCCGGTCTAATTCGGCTATCGCCCCGTTGCTTTTGAAATAATTGGGCAGGCGGTGGGGCATGAGCCGGTCGCGCAGGTCTTTCACCCGGTCGGCGTATTCCAGCAGATCGGCCGAAACCTGGTCATAATACGTCTGCTGCTTCAGGAAACGCTTTTCGAGTGCCTCGCTCAGGGCAGACACGAGCATACTGATGGAATCCTGCAGTACTTTTATCTGTGCGTCTTTGGCCCTTATCTCCGCGTCATGGCTTTCCCTTGTTTCCTGTGCGGCCTGCTCCATGCGCGCGATGGTATTTTCAAAATGGATGATGGTATCGAGCAGGGTTCGGCGCATTTCCAGCAACTGGCGCTGGCTGAGTTTTTTTTCTTTTTCCAGTTTTTTGATGCGGATGTCCAGGGCATCGACCTGCTGCAACAGTTTTTTGTTTTGCTGACCGCAGAGCACGATCTCCAGGTTGCCGGAAGGCGGTACGACGACAAGCCCGGAAGGCGGCGCGATCATTTTACCCGGCGAGTCTTCCACAATCACCGTCACATAGTCTTTGTCAGGCGGGAAAGCGATCTCAAATGCGCCTTTATCGTCGGTGATGGTATAGGAGAACCCGGGGATTTTCACGTGAACATTCGCGACACCTTTTGTCACGCCATTGGCCGTTTCGACTACCCGGCCCAGAAGCATGCGTCCTTCGTCGGTTTGCGACCGGGCGATTTCGGGCAACAGGCAAAGCAAAAGCGGAATGATTAGATGGTGTTTCATGGCCTGGTTTTTTTGCAACTGATCGTCGGCAATCCCTTCGTTCAGTATGGTATTTTTAGCACTTTAAGTGATAAAGCGTTGAGTTCCACGTCTTGCCGCTCCACCGGTTTTCCCTGCCGTCGCAACACCACCCAAACGGGTCTTGGTTTGGAAGCCGGGAGCGTCAGGGCAAAATTGCCGTCGGCATCCGTCGTGTCGCGGGCCGGTTCGTTCTCGATTTCGACGACCACCCCGGCGGCAGGTTTTGAGTTGGGGTACAACACTTTGCCCTTGTAGGTTTTAGTGATCAGATTAAGGTAAAAAGTGATATCGCCCGAACTGCTCAGGTTTGGTGTGCTTTGCCCGTTAACGGTTACTTCTAATCCGGGATTGAACAATTGCAGGCGCACACTATCGTCAGAATAAGCGGCAGGTATACCGGCAAACCGGACGACACCCTCCGGCGAAATGGGTTGTGCTGCCGTTTCAAATTTACCGATGACGGCTTTGGCCATGCCCGACGGCCTGATACCCGGAAAATCAGGCCGAAAGACAAGTCGGGCAACCAGGTCTTGTGGCGCTTTCGCCGGATTGCTTTCCAGCCAGCCGTTGATGCCCCTTTCAATAAGCACCGAGGCGATAATTGTAGCCAGTGCCAATAAGCCCCGTACCACCGTCTGCCGACTGACCACGGGCCGCGGGCCGTCGCGTTTTTCGGAAGTCGGCGGAGCGCTTTTTCCCTGAGGGGCCGATTCGATGATTGAAGGAACAGGCCGGGGAATGTTTTGGGGTTGTTTGTTGGCATCTTCGAGGATGTTCAGCACATCCAACAGCGAGCGGTTGATCATATTCCGCTCTACGTTTTCTTCGTCTTTGCCGATGGTGCCTTCCCTGACCGACTTTTTGAGCGTTGCCAGGCGGTTTTTGAGCATTACTACGGTATCCTGCAGATCGTTGTCATCTGCGACGATCGGGTACAAGGCATCAATGGCTTCCTGGTTGGCGCCGTCCGCTATGAGCTGCCTGATGCTCTCAGTGTCGTCATTGGAGTAGGTCAACATTGCTTCTGCTTAATGTATTTTTGTCCGGGAGGTGTAAACAGCGGGATAAAATTTCTTATAACTAATGCAAATATAAAATTTTCATTGGACCAGTAAGTGTATTACAAAACCTGTCTATATATTTTTATCAAACTTTAAGTGCCCGTCTCGCCAGGGTATTCAGACGGTTTCTAAGCCCGTCATCACTCCATTTGCCCGTTACCTGTCACACTTTTTTATCCGGATTGTCCTTGAGAAACGCTTTCCATCCGCTGTAGGATTTGCCCCCCTTGAGCGCCGCGTTTGATGATTGATACCAGTGGCATAAAGCGGCTGCCAGCGCGTCGGTGGCATCGAAATATTTTTCAGAAAACTTCGTGTGCAATATATTTTCCAGCATGCCGGCCACCTGCTCCTTGGAGGCATTGCCGTTGCCGGTCACCGCACTCTTGATCTTTTTGGGCATATACTCGGTGGTGGCAAGACCGTTGACCATTCCTGCGGCGATGGCGACACCCTGGGCACGGCCCAGTTTCAGCATCGACTGCGGGTTTTTGGCATAAAACGGCTGCTCAATGGCCATTTCTGTCGGTTTATGCTGGCGGATCAGATCCTGTACCTGTTCGAATATGTAGCGCAGTTTAACCGTTTGTTCCGATCCCAGGTGTGCAAAGGTCACCACCCCGATTTCCAATACGTCAATAGATTTTTTGTCGGCGTCAATAATGGCAAAACCCAACACGTTGGTGCCGGGGTCGATGCCGAGGATGCGCGTTTTTTTCGTTTCCATGGCGTAAAGGTAAGGGGTTTCGGGTTGCGGGTTGCGGAGGTTGCGGGTTGCGGAGGTTGCAGGGCGATCGGACAATGGTTTCGAGGTATTCATTGGTCATTTAGATTGTTTTTCCGGCTGATGTTGCTTTTAAGTTTTTTACGAAATAGGTTTTCCTGTAAGTTTGCGCCCACATACCTTTATGGACACTACCCCAGGGCTACCCACCACCCGAAACCTTCAACCAGTAACCGAAACCTCCGAAACCCTTAAACCCGAAACCTTTAAACCCGAATATGGATAAAATAGGAATACTTGGTGCAGGAGCAATGGGCAGCGGTATCGCACAGGTGGCCGCTGCGGCAGGCCACGATGTTGTGGTATGCGACAACCTGACCATTTCGCTGGCAAAAGCAGGAAAAAAAATACAGGCCTCATTAAAAACAGGAGTCGACAAGGGCAAACTGACGGATGCAGATGCCTATTCCTTGTTCAGTTGCATTGGATTTACGGACCATATGAGCGATTTTCGCGATTGTTCGATCGTGATTGAGGCGATTGTAGAGGATATCGAACAAAAACAGATTGCGTTCAAGAGTATGGAGGCCATTGTGGAAGAAGATACCGTACTGGCCAGCAATACCTCGTCGCTTTCGATTTCCGCCATGGGCGCACAGTTGAAGCACCCGGAACGCATTTTGGGTGTACATTTCTTCAACCCTGCCCCGCAAATGCGACTGGTGGAGATCATCCCCGGTCTGCAGACAAACCCCGAGGTCGTTGAACGTGGAAAACAACTGATCGACGGATGGGGCAAAACCACCGTCATTGCCAAGGATACGCCCGGGTTCATCGTCAACCGCGTTGCACGGCCGTATTACGGCGAATCGCTCCGTATTTTTGAAGAAGGGATCGCAGATGAAGCGACCATCGACTGGGCCATGCGCGAACGCTGCGGTTTCCGGATGGGCCCCTTTGAATTGATGGACTTTATCGGCAACGACATCAACTACGCCGTTACCGAGGTGGTCTTTACCAATTTTTTCTTCGACCCCCGTTACAAGCCTTCTTTTACCCAGAAACGACTGGTAGATGCACACTTTTTTGGCCGCAAATCAGGCCGCGGGTTCTACGACTACCGGGAAGGCGCCGTCATGCCCGAGCCCAACCGCGACGAAGCGCTGGGGCGCGAAATCGCCAGCCGCGTCCTGGCCATGCTGATCAACGAAGCCTCCGACGCACTCTATCTCCGCATTGCCAGTCGCGACGATATTGACCTGGCCATGACCCAGGGTGTGAATTACCCGAAAGGCCTGCTCTCCTGGGCTGACGAGATCGGTATCCAGAAAGTGGTGGAAAAACTCGATTCCCTGTACGTCGAATACCTGGAAGACCGCTACCGCTGCAGCCCGCTCCTGCGCAAAATGGCCCGGGAAGGCAAAACCTTCTATTAAAAACCTGCCCCTTATCACTTACCACTTACCACTTATCACTCACCACTTACCACTCACCACTTACCACTCTATAAAACTTGTCTCCGCTCGAAATCTTTCACCGCATGTACGATAACGACCTGTTCAGCCGCTGGATGGGCATGGAGCTCGTAACGGTAGGCGCAGGTGCCTGCACGCTGCGGATGACGGTCCGTGCAGAAATGCTCAACGGGTTCGGGGTGGCGCACGGGGGCATTACTTTTTCGCTGGCCGACAGCGCTTTTGCATTTGCCTGCAACTCCAGCGGGCGACACACGGTATCCATTCACTGCACTGTAGAGCATGTGGCGCCGGTTTTTGAAAACGATGTACTCACCGCAGAGGCAGTGGAAGAGCACCTCGGCAACGCCGTTTCCAATTATGCGATCCGGGTAACGAAACAGGACGGTTCGGCAGTGGCGTTTTTCAGGGGGGTGGCATTCCGGAAAAAACAGGTGTGGGAATAAGCGCGTGTTTCAGGTTTTGAAGTACGCTGACAAAACTCATCGCAAAGTGGTTACGGTAGCGTTTCCCGGCGCAGTACCTTTGCCGCATGAAAAGTTTGGTACTTTCCTTTGTTTGTCTTCTTTATGCGGGCATCGCCGGCGCACAGCCCGCCCAACATCCCGTCTCGCTGGTCGACTGTCTGGACATGGCCCTGACCAACAGTGCCCAGCTCAAAAAAGCGCGGCTCGACCGGCAGGGCTTTGAACTGAGGCTGCGCGAAAGCCGCAGCGCTGCCTATCCGCAGATCAATGCCGATGTCCGGTACGGCTACTCGCCTGTACTTCCGACCGAATTGCTGCCGGGCGAGTTGTTCGGACAGGCGGAAGGCACGTATATCCCCGCGCAATTCGGCAGGCCCTGGCAACTCACCGGTATCGTCACGGTGGAGCAACGCATCTACGATGAATCGCTTTTTCGCGGTATTCCCGCCATCAACGCCGGGCGGACCATCTCCAACCTGCTGATCGAGCGCACCGAAGAGGAGGTATTGTACAGCACCGCCAATGTATTCTACCAGACGCTGCAAACCGAGCAGTTGCTTCGGGCCATGAATGCCAACCTGGAAAAACTGGAAGCGCTGCAGCGGATAGCAGAACTTCAACTGGCCAACGGCTATGCCATACCGACCGATGTGAAGCGCATCCGGGTGGCGCGTACCAACCTGGAAACGCAGCGGCAGAACCTCTACACGGCCATTGCAGCGTTGCACCAGTCGCTCCAGTTTTTCTGCGGCGTTCCTTACGACGAAAAACTGGACCCTGTCGAAGAAATGACCAACCCGGCAGCCGATTCGCTGCGCTGGCAGTCGCTGACCCTGGAACCGGAACGCACCACTGAACACCTGCTGCTGCTACAGAACCTGGCCCTCAATCGTATCCAGACCCGCAGTCTCTGGGCAGAGGGCCTGCCCAACCTGAGCGCTTATGTCACCGGCCTTTTTCAGACACAACGCGACGATGCCAACATATTCGACACCGATACCCGCTGGTACGGCGCCGCGTCGTTCGGGCTCAAGATCGATATTCCCATTTTCGACGGATTCCGGCGAACCCGCAAGGTGCGGCTGCTCAAACTGGAAGCCCTGAAACTGGAAGAAGAGCAACGCCAGGTCGATGAGGCGAAAATGCTGGAGTTCATTCAGGCGCGCGAGCAACTGCAAAATGCCTTGCGCGCGCTGCAAACCCAAACCGACAACGTGGCGCTCGCCCGCGAGATCACCGACAAACTCATGCTACAATATAAAGAAGGCGTGATGTCGCTCACCGACCTGCTCACCGCACAGACAGCCCTGTCGGAAGCCGAAACAAACTACTGGCAACAGGTTTTTGCCTACAAACTGGCAGTATTGAAATTGCTGAAGGCATCGGGGAAACTGGAGGAGTTGAAAAAGTAAGGATGGTGGAATGGTGGATGATGATGAATGATGAATGATGAAGAATAAAATTCCAGTGGTCTTAGGGGCTTAAAAACCTCCGAATGATACACTGCGAGGTTTTGAGTGACCCTTATTGCAAACTTGTCGAACCAACTTTTCAAGATTTGGTGAAATTAGCCCTTTGTGAAGGTTGCACCTAACGCCGACAAAAGACTGCGGGAGTGTATCACTTGCGCTTGAACACGTCCCCCGGCTTGAGAAAGCCCTTGCTAATTTAGATGACAAAGAGTTTGTGGCAGCGTGGGCAAATTGTCCGAATACGTTTTGCCAGAATTGCAACGCACTGAAACAACCTTTGACCTTTCCAAACTTTCTGAAGCAGAGGTGGAAACCCTGTTTGAAATGGCGATGAAGAAAACGGAACAATGAAATCCTAACTTACACCCAACCAAAAGCGCAAATACCTACACCTCTTTTGACTGAAGGGGAAGCCGCCGCCCGTGCCTATTTGGAAAATATGGACTGCGAACGCGGGATTTACATTTTCAAGTCAGAGAAAGAGCTAAAGGCGATTAAACGCCGCTTGGAAAAATGCTGTCCGGACGAAACGGTCGGCGTTCGGGTTTTCCTGCCTGACAACGGAAGGGACTGGTCCAAAAATCTAACACTGGTAGAGATGAAAAATAACTCTAAGGTTTAGACCTTGAAAATACCTAACTGCATCGCTTCAACTTGATTTTGGCTAAGTGGTCAACGAAATCAGTAGTTAACCAAACAAATTTTATTGGGTCTTTTACTCCGCATAAATCGCTAACGCGCCCACAAATTTGCCTTGTTGATATCGGAGCTTCGGGACTTTCTTGCGAAATGAAAATTCTATCGTATTCCTGCCACCGTTCATCCATAAGTGTAACATAATCCTTGTTTAGAATTTTTTGAATGTCAATATTTTCCAACTTGCTAAACATAGCAGCCCTAATTTCCCCTGATTGAATACTTGAGTTATGATTTTCTCTGAAACAGCGGGTTTAGAAGAAAACAATCTGAACCCCTCGAAAAATAAAGCGGCTATTGCTACCGATTTATTTGGACTATTCCAGAAAATTTGATAGTGTTCCCGTAGTACAGTAGAAATACTTACCTATGTCAATTCTTTCTGCCTCTTGCTTTTTTTCAGAAATTCGATTCATTGCTTAAAAGTAATCGCCTGCAATCTTTGAAACTCTTGAGGTCTTTAGTCATCAATTTCCCGTTTTTGAGGCGGAGGAAGGATGTAAATTACCATGCACGTTCAAGGTTCGTGAAAAACAGGGCAAACGCGGTTTTGTGGCAGGGTTAGTCCATTGTTTGCGCGGAAGATAACTATTTGGAACGGCCCCCCCCCCCCCCGGGGGGGGGGCCGGGCCCCCCCGCCCCCCCCCCCCGGGGGCCGCCCGGCCCCGCCCCCGGGCCCCGGCCCGGGGGGCCCGCGCGGCGCGGCGGGCGGCCCCCGGGGGGGGCCCCCCGGGGGGCGGGGGCCCCGGGGGGGGGGGGGGGGGGGGGCGGGGGGCCCCCCCCCCCCCCCGCCCCGGGGCCGGCCTTGCGTTGTGAAACAGGCTAAGGTCCTTGTTCCTTCAACCGAAGGACTAAGCGTAGAAGACGTATGGGCTCTCCTAAAAGCCCTGTTTCCATGCCACGCTTGACAGCCCGGCCTGGCCTGCCAAAACGACTCACGCCCGGCTTGCCGCGGGACTGTACACAACTACCACTACCAAACCCTGAACGTTGAAAATCAATCAGTTCCAAATTCTAAAACCAATTTGAATCGTTCCCTCGTTGCGCCCAGCCAGCGGGCCATTTGTTTGATTGGCTCGCCAAGGCGGGTCAGTAGCAAAGGAAAAGTGTCTGCAAATCCGCGGGGGGGCCCCAGGGCTCTCGGGTTCCTGTCATGGTGGTACGTGTTTAGGTGTAAGCAACCCAAACGTCGCTTTTATTTAATTGCCAAAACTATCTTCACGACCATTGTATATCA
Organism: Lewinellaceae bacterium; assembly: GCA_016712415.1. Lineage (GTDB taxonomy): Bacteria > Bacteroidota > Bacteroidia > Chitinophagales > Saprospiraceae > M3007. Next base: position 80,861 of record JADJRC010000013.1, read on the forward strand.
ATCCTGCAAGAAAAAGTATCCATCCAATGACGACAATAACCGTGTTACTACTCGTTTTTAGGTAATCGCCAAATATTGACACACCGATTGCAACACCTAAATTGAAAATTGCAGGAAGCCAGAAATTTCCCATGATATAAAAGAATTTTAATTCAAATATGGTATGAAACCAAGACATTCAAAAATATAGCCAAATTCCTTTAAAAAGCAAAAAGAGTAAAAGAACCAATCGAAAACCTTACGCCTTACTGCAAGAATGCAAAGGCTAAATTTGCGTCGGTTTCCCTGCACATGCCAATTACTAATGTACAGTAAAATAGAAACGGCTTTGGACGGGTGAAAGGACACGAATCAAAACGGCGCCAGAAAAGGCAAAGAGAGGGAAAAGGCTGGTTGTCCTTTACGCTATACTTGAAAGCCATTTTCTTAGCGCGTGAATTGAAAAAGTAGAGCATGAATCATTTACTAATTCAAGATAATCACCGCTTTCTGGACGAAGCGGGCGACACGACCTTTTACGGAAAAGGCAAAGTGCCGATTATTGGGCAAAATGGCGTTTCGTTGTGCTTTATTCTTGGCATGGTCAAATTCAAAGAGCCGTTACCGATTTTGCGTCAGCGAATCGTTGACCTCCAAAACCAGATAGTTACCGACCCGTATCTCTGTGAAGTTCCGAGTATTAACAAAAAAAGTAAAAGAAGGCGGGTTTTACTTCCGCTACCGACGACGTGCCGGAAGTGCGCAAGGTGTTTTACGATTTTATCGCCTCCGTTGATTGCAGTTTTGAAGCCTACGTCGGTCGAAAAATCCCTCCTTTGTACGAAACCAAACACAACGGCAAAGAGGCAGAGTTTTACGCCGATCTGCTTTCGCACTTGCTGAAAAACAAATTGAGTAAAAAAGGAAAATTGGTGCTGAATATCGCCAGTAGGGGCAAGACCACCCGCAACAACAATTTGCAGATGGCATTGACGAAAGCCCAAACCCAAAACAAGGGAAAATCCGTGACGACACAAGTAGTGTTCAACGTGCAAAACCACCGCGTCGAGCCTTTGATAAATGTGGCCGACTACTTTTGTTGGTCAATCCAACGGGTTTTTGAGCGGGGGGAACTACGGTACTACAACTTTTTAAAAGACCGGGTTTCGTTGATCGTGGACTTGTACGACAGTAAAAACTACTTCAATTCGCAAAATTACTACACGCCAAAACGACCGCTCACCGCCGCCAATAAGGCATAAACAAAAAAAGCCCGCTACTGCACTAAGAAGGATACCCTTCAACGACGTGGAGTCGGAGTTCATGCAGAGAAGGCGTTACAAAGATAACACATTTTTCCGAAAATCGGACAAATAAGACAACGGTAAAAGGTCTGACAAAATGAGAGCGCCAAGCCGCCCGGCGTAAAATAGTACCCCGCGTTTTCATTCGCACCGGGCGGCGTTACGAGTGCCGTCACACCTGCTTTCATTTGTTCGGGCAAGGGGTGAAGCGAGTACTGTTCGTCAGGTCAGAACCTTGCCGCCGGCTTCCTTCAGATTCCACCTCTTAGTGGACACCCTTGCCTTTGGCTAACACTCCTCGCTGTCAAGCGTGTAGCGGACTTGCACCGCCAAGTTATCGCCCATGCTGGGCGCAATAAAAAAGGACTTCCCAGATTTGCAATCTGAAAAGTCCAGTAAAGTGACCACGACTGGAGTCGAACCAGCACATCCGTAAGGACACTACCCCCTCAAAGTAGCGCGTCTACCAATTCCGCCACGTGGCCAAAAATCTGTTTTTGATTAAAGCGGGTGCAAAGGTAATATCGTTTGCAGAATTTCCCCAATAAGGAATAAAAAAAAGGTTGGGAGCAGATAACCTACCCAAACACATCTTTCACCCGGTCAAAGAAGCTCTTGTCTTCCTTACCCGGTGTCGGCTGGAAATTGGGCATATCGCGCAGTTGTTCCATCAGCCGGCGCTCTTCTTCGGTCAGTTTTTTGGGTATCCAGACATTGACATGGATCAACTGATCGCCGCGGCGATAGCTCTGGAGCGCGGGCAGGCCCTTGTCTTTCAGGCGGAAAATCTTGCCCGACTGGGTGCCGGCGGGCACGGTGATGCGTGCGCGACCGTCGAGTGTGGGCACTTCGATTTTAGCGCCGACGGCAGCATCTGCTATGTTGATAAACAGCTCGTAAATGATGTTATTCCCTTCGCGGGTAAAATCGTCATGCGGGGCCTCCTCGACCGTGATCAGCAGGTCGCCGGGCGAACCGCCTTTGGCGCCCGCATTGCCCCTGCCCGACATGGACAGTTGGATGCCTTCATGAACGCCGGCGGGGATATCCACGTCGATCGTTTCTTCTCCGAATACACGGCCGTCGCCTTTACAGACGTTGCAGGGGGACTTGATGGTCTGGCCGGAGCCGCTGCAGGTGGGGCAGGTTGTGGCGGTCTGCATCATGCCGAAGGGCGTTTGCGTCACGCGGTTGACCATACCGGAACCCCGGCAGGTGCCGCAGGTGTCAATCGAACTCTTGTCGCGCGCGCCCGACCCGCCACAGGTATTGCAGGTCACCTGTTTACGCACCTTTATCTTTTTGTTGACGCCCGAGGCGATCTCTTCGAGGGTCATCTTCACCTTGATGCGCAGGTTGGACCCCCGTTCACCGCGCGCACGGCCGCCGCTTCTGCCGCCGCCGCGGCCCCGCCCGAAGAACTCGCCGAAAATATCGTCGGTCTCAAAACCGAAATGCCGCAGGATATCATCCATGTCCATGCCCTGGAAACCGCCGGCGCCGCCGGGACCATTGTTGTCCACGCCGGCATGGCCGTAGTTGTCGTAGCGGGCCCGTTTGTCGGGGTTGCTCAACACGTCGTAGGCCTCCGCAGCTTCCTTGAATTTATCTTCCGCAGTTTTATCCCCCGCATTGCGGTCGGGGTGGTGCTCCAGCGCCTTTTTGCGGTAGGCCTTTTTTATATCGTCGGCACTGGCATTTTTCGCTACGCCCAGCACCTCGTAATAGTCTCTTTTTGACATAAGTTTTTGTCCTTGACTTTGAAAATCGTCATTTCGTCATTATTTCCCCACGACTACCTTGGCGAAGCGGATGATGCGCTCGCCCAGGGTGTAACCTGGTTCGAGAATATCTACAATTTTTCCTTTCAGGTCATCGGAAGCTGCCGGAATCTCGGCTACTGCCTCGTGAATATCCGGATCAAACGCATCTCCTGTCTTGGTATCAAGCGCGACGAGTCCCTTATGCTTCAGCGTATTGACCAGTTTTTGATGGATCAGGGCAGTGCCTTCCGTCAGGCTGTCGTTCTTGTCGGCCCTGTCAAAATCATCCAACACGGGCAAAAGGGATGACAGGATGTCACGACCGGCTGTCTGGATAAGTTCCATACGTTCCTTCGCGGCGTGGCGCTTGAAATTTTCAAAATCCGAAAACAGGTACAGGTATTTGTTCCGGCTTTCGTCGAGCTGCGCCTGCAGTTCGCTAATTTTATCGTCGTTTTCGTTGTTCAACGGCTGTTCTTCGGTCAAGGTTTCCTGTTCTTCAGTGCTTTCCTGATCGGGCATATTGGTTTTCTTTTCCGCCATATCGAATATCTTTTTGAGTGTTTTTTTCATCGGTTCGCGGTTTTACGCGTTTGGGAAGGCATATCCGGAACGCTATCACAATTTTTATGCCCCTGCCTGGAATAATGCCATTTTGTCAGCGGCCGGCAAGGCGCTCCGACAGGGTCTTTTCGATCTGTTCGGGCGGCATATTGACGTCGATAATCGTGGCGTCGGGGTCGAGCAGAAAAGTAGTCGGAATGGATTTGATGTTGAACATTTGAGATATGCCGCCACTAAAGCTGTGCGGTTCCATGGCGTGCCAGGGCCACACCATGCCGTCTTGCTGTATGGCACGACGCCACGATTTTTCGTTGGCTTCCAGGCCGATGCTCATGATGCTGAACCCCTGTTGTTGAAAGCGTTGGTAAATTTCCGCCAGGGCCGGGTTTTCGGCACGACAGGGTCCGCACCAGCTGCCCCAAAACTGCAAGAGGGCATAATGGCCGTCCAGGTCACTGCGCTGCGCCTTGCAGCCGTCGATCAGCGTCACTTCAAAATCCGGCGCCTTGTCGCCCATCCGGAAATTGGGCTGCCGGTACCGGTACCACAACACCGCGATGGCAACGGCCAGCAGGAGCAGACCAATTCGGGAAATCATCGTTTTATTCATACTGGCTAAAATAAATTCAATCGCAAATATCCGCAACGCAACCCGGACAAGGCCCTACTTTTGGGTCGTTTTTAAAAATAGTCAACATTCCTGCATCCATGCTGAAGATCGACCCGACCCGGATCGCCACCAAAGACCTCCACCAGTTCATCCTGGGCGCCGTGGCGCCAAGACCCATTGCGTTTGCCAGCACCATCAGTACCGACGGTGTGCCCAACCTCGCGCCCTACAGTTTTTTCAACGCCTTCAGCAGCAACCCGCCGATCCTGATCTTTTCCTCCAACCGTCGCGTAGCCAATAACACTACCAAAGACACGCTGAAAAACGCAGAAGACACGGGAGAAGTAGTGATAAACGTCGTTTCGCACCATATTGTTCGGCAAATGGCGGTAGCGAGTATCGAGTATGGCGCCGAGATAAATGAATTCGAAAAAGCGGGGTTCACCCCCCTGCCATCGGAAATGGTAAAGCCGTTTCGGGTGGCGGAGAGCCCGGTACATATGGAATGCAAGGTGGAAAAGATACTGCCCCTGGGCGAGATGGGCGGTGCAGGCAACCTCGTCGTTTGCAGGATCGTGCTGATGCACATTGCCGAATCGGTGCTGAACGAAAAGGGCCGCATCGACCCGCACAAGATCGATCTGATGGGCCGCATGGGGCGTTTTTACTATGTCAGGGCCAGCGGCGCTGCCATAGAAGAGATTGAGCAGGTAGTCACCGTTATCGGGATCGGTTTTGACGGATTGCCGCCCGGCATCCGGGACAGCCGCATCCTGACCGGCAACAACCTGGGCCAGTTGGCCGGGCTCCCTGCCCTGCCGGACACAGCCGAAGCGATGGCGCTTGCCGCTACCGATGCCCGTGTACAGCAGATACTTTCCGGAAAGAACAGCATCCGGGAGCTGCACGCCTACGCCAAGGAGGCGCTCGATCGCAACGATCTTCAACTGGGCGCCCGGCTGGCCGTTCTGGCCACTACCCTGTAAGGAAAGGGCGCCCTATTCCAGCACCTCGTCGAGCGTATCGTTGGGAAACAACATATCGCCTTTCTGGTCGGCATTGTCGGCAGGCGGTCCGTCGTCGAAAAAGGTGCGGCTGACGAGCCACTGCCCCTTTAGTCGCTTCAGCCCCAGGTGCCCGGGAATAGGCTCCCCGAGTTCGTCTTCAAAGTGATAGGTACAATAGGCCGAGTCGCCAAACACCTTGCATTCCAGGTTGAGCATGGTGTTGTTTTCCCACTCCAGGGTATCGCCGTTGCTGAAGGCCGCCAGTCCGTTGATATACTCCATGGCCTCGCCCGTACTCAGCAGGCGCGCGTCGTCGAAGCGGTTTTTATCGATAAATGCCTGCCATTGCCGGGCCACCTCTTCGGGTGGCAAATCGGGCTTGGCGGTACAGCAGGTGCAGATCAGCGCGATCACAGCGCCGTAAAAAGCAATAATTTTCATGGTACCTTGTAATATTATCCGGCAAAGGTAGCCGTAAAAAACGGTGAAAATTTTTTTTCAATAATCCTTGGTTTTCAGAAAGCGCTGCTTGTACATTTGCAGCCGCTTAAGCAAAGAAGGGCGCATAGCTCAGCTGGTTCAGAGCATCCCGATCTTTCATCGGGAGGGTCGGAGGTTCGAATCAGTTTGAAATGATAATTTAGGGCGCATAGCTCAGCTGGTTCAGAGCATCCCGATCTTTCATCGGGAGGGTCGGAGGTTCGAATCAGATTGAAATGATAATTTAGGGCGCATAGCTCAGCTGGTTCAGAGCATCCCGATCTTTCATCGGGAGGGTCGGAGGTTCGAATCAGTTTGAAATGATAATTTAGGGCGCATAGCTCAGCTGGTTCAGAGCATCCCGATCTTTCATCGGGAGGGTCCGAGGTTCGAATCAGTTTGAAATGATAATTTAGGGCGCATAAGCCGAGTTTGGTTCAGAGCATCCCGATCTTTCATCGGGAGGGTCGGAGGTTCGAATCAGTTTGAAATGATAATTTAGGGCGCATAACTAGGCTGGTTCAGAGCATCCCGATCTTTCATCGGGAGGGTCGAGGTTCGAATCAGTTTGAAATGATAATTTAGGGCGCATAAACTGGTTCAGAGCATCCCGATCTTTCATCGGGAGGGTCCGAGGTTCGAATCAGTTTGAAATGATAATTTAGGGCGCATAACATCGCTGGTTCAGAGCATCCCGATCTTTCATCGGGAGGGTCCGAGGTTCGAATCAGTTTGAAATGATAATTTAGGGCGCAAGCCTGGTTCAGAGCATCCCGATCTTTCATCGGAGGGTCGAGGTTCAATGGAAGGGCGTTCCCCCGGAGGGTCGAGGTTCGAATCAGTTTGAAATGATAATTTAGGGCGCATAGCCCAGTTGGTTCAGAGCACCTGCCTTACGCATGAGGCAGGGGTCCGCGGTTCGAATCCGTGTGTGCCCACAAAGGTCACCAATTCAATTGGTGGCCTTTTGTGTTTATGGCCTTCACCTACATCCTCTTTTCCGAACGGTTAGATAAATTTTACATCGGCCACACAGAATCTTCAGTAGAAGAACGCCTGCAAAAACACCTTTCCAATCATGATGGATTCACTTCAAAGGCCAAAGACTGGCAAGTAGTTTTTATCCGGGAATTCGAAGACAAATCGGCCGCATTTGCATTTGAACGGAAGATAAAAAGTTGGAAATCAAGGGCTGCAATTGAAAAACTAATCAGCGGCGCATAGATCAGATGGTCCAGAGCATCCGCGGTTCGAATCCGTGTGTGCCCACAAAGGTCACCAATTCAATTGGTGGCCTTTTGTGTTTATGGCCTTCACCTACATCCTCTTTTCCGAACGGTTAGATAAATTTTACATCGGCCACACAGAATCTTCAGTAGAAGAACGCCTGCAAAAACACCTTTCCAATCATGATGGATTCACTTCAAAGGCCAAAGATTGGCAAGTAGCTTTTATCCGGGAATTCGAAGACAAATCGGCCGCATTTGCATTTGAACGGAAGATAAAAAGTTGGAAATCAAGGGCTGCAATTGAAAAACTAATCAGCGGCGCATAGCTCAGATGGTCCAGAGCATCCGCGGTTCGAATCCGTGTGTGCCCCATAGCAAGAGGCTCAATCACCACTAGTGGTCCCGTTAAATCCGGATACCGAACTGACCTAGTGGTGGCACATGGTTACCCCCTTGTGGTTTTCCGCGGAAAACCACAAGGGGGTAACCATGTGCCACCACTAAGCGCCGGATTCAACGTCATACATCCCGATTTTTTTGATTCCCGGCACGCCCTTATATTTGCCGGATAGCATGCCCATCCCGTCACAGGCCAAATCCCCCCTTTGCTTATGCCACTCCGCAACCATTTATTCCTTGTTCTTCCCTTTTTATTGCTCACAGCACATGCTACCAAAGAGGAAACGCCTTCCACTTTCCGCCCCGGCAAAGACTTTGCCCTCTTCTTCGCCGTATCCAACTACGACCAGTGGGACAAACTGCAAAACCCCGTCAAAGACGCCGAAGCCATCGCCGGCGACCTGAACAAGTATTACGCTTTCGATACGATGGTGGTACGCAATCCCACTTATGACAAGATAATTGAGGTGCTGAACCGATACACGGAACGCACGTACGCTGACGACGGGCAATTGTTCGTGTTTTTCACCGGACACGGTTACCTGAGCACCGCCAAGGAAGGCTTTTTTGTACCGAAAGACGGCAAAAACGATGTGAGCCAGCGCAGTTACCTGGCGCACAACCGCGTTGCCTACCTAATCAACAATATCCCCTGCAAACATATCCTGCTGGGCATAGATGCCTGTTATTCAGGGTCTTTTATGCGCACCATTCAGCAAAAGGGTGATATCGGCAAGCGGCCGGGCGAGACGAGTACTGCCGTAAAAGAGCGTTTTATCCAGGATATGCTCCAGTACAAAAGCCGCCTGGTGATTACCTCGGGCGGCGAGGAGCCTACCAATGACAAGTCCCAGTTTGCGCGGCAGATACTGGCGGCCCTGCGCAGCCGCGGCGGCAATGGCGGCATCCCCGATGCTTCCGATGCCTGCCCGCAGGAGTACGGGACAGCCAATGCCCGCGGCTGTCCCGATGCCGACGACGACGGTGTGCCCGATCAAAGCGACCGCTGCAAATATGTCGCCGGACTTGCCCGCTGGCAGGGCTGTCCCGATACCGACGGCGACGGCGTGCCCGACCACGAGGACAAGTGCCCCTCCGAAAAAGGCGAAATTGCCCTCGAAGGCTGCCCACGGGCCGACAATATGATACTCGTCAGGGGTGGTACCTTCCAGATGGGCAGCAACGACGGCGAGGCCGATGAAAAACCCGTACACAGCGTAACGGTGAGCGATTTTTACCTGGGCAAATATGAAGTGACAGCGGCAGAGTTCAAAGCATTTGTGGACGCTACCGGTTATCAACCAGATGCCGATAAATGGGGCAATAGTTGGGTTTATACTGATACCTGTAAACAACAACGTGGCGTAAACTGGAAATACGAAACCCGCGGCAACCTGCGCCCGTCCAGCGAATACAACCACCCTGTAATCCATGTGAGTTGGAATGACGCGACAGCATACTGCGAATGGCTAAGCAAAAAGTCCGGATTGAAATATCGCCTCCCCACCGAGGCCGAATGGGAATATGCAGCCGGCGGCGGCAGTACCGGGCGCACCAAATGGTCAGGTACTTCCAATGAAAACGACCTAATAAATTATGCCAATAATGCAGGCAATAAGGATGGTTTTGCCACTACTGCACCGGTGGGAAGCCTGCAAGCCAACACCCTGGGTCTGCACGATATGAGTGGCAATGTATATGAATGGTGTTCTGATTGGAAAGATACTTATCCCTCGTCGGCTCAAACAAACCCTGTTGGCCCGTCGTCAGGCTCCTACCGCGTCATTCGCGGCGGGTCGTGGGTCAACGACCCGCAGGTCTGCCGCGTGGCGAATCGCGGCAACTTCAAGCCGGACGCCCGCTTCAACTTCGTTGGCTTCCGCCTGGCCAGGACACGTTAATTTTTTGTCAGCATCAGAATTTTCAGAATGAGAGAATTTTCAGAATTCCGGTCATTTTCAAATTCTGCGAACTCTGATTCAGACATTTATATACGAAAACAGGAGTCATCCCGAATTTTCCAGGCGAACACGACCTCCATGCCGTCGGATATAGGCTGTGTGTATGTACAACGGACTTCCAGGTCCGTTGTAACGTGGTGGAGGCGCCGGACTTGGAAGTCCGGCGTACATACCCTGTCGGGTAGGTTGTTTAACGCAAATATCGCTACAGAAACCTTACCGCTGTCAGGTCGGGTATTTTACATAACCGACTGATCCTTAAATATTTGACTTCTCCAAAACCAATTGCAAAATTCGGGATGACTCCTGTTTCAAAAGGTAAAAAGGTAAAAAAGATAAAAATTAACGTGTCCTGGCCAGGCGGAAGCCAACGTTGAGGCTGCGGTAGCCCGGCGTGATGCTGTGGCGATTCGCCACGCGGCAGACCTGCGGGACGTCGTTCCACGACCCGCCGCGAATGACGCGGTAGGAGCCTGAAGTTGGGCCAATAGGGTTGGTCTGAGCAGAGGATGAATAATCTCCATACCAGTCGCTACACCACTCATATACGTTGCCGCTCATATCGTATAGTCCGAGTTCGTTGGCCTTTTTTTGACCGACGGGGCGTGTCGTTTTTTGAGCGCCGAAGGTGTTGGCAGTTTTGTAATTAGCATTATACCAGGCGACATCGTCAATGCTGTTACTGCCGGCATATTTGTAACCTGTGCCCAGGCTCCCACCCCTGGCAGCATATTCCCATTCGGCTTCGGTGGGCAAGCGATATTGTTTTCCCGTTTGGGCATTCAATTTTTTCAAAAACTCCTGGATGTCGTCCCAACTGACCTTTTCTACAGGGCACTGGTCGCAGCCTTTATTGTAGAGTTCAGGCGGGTCGCTGCCCATCACTTTGCGCCATTCGGCTTGTGTTACCTCATATTTCCCGATGTAAAAATCGGAGAGTGTAACCTGGTGGGCAGGCTTTTCATCACTGTCGCAATCGCTGCCCTGTTCGCCGGTGCAGCCCATCGTAAAGGCGGCGCCTTTAACAAATACCAAACCATCAGCAGTATCTCCGCTTCTCGATTGCTCTAATGATTTGATTTTTGCTGTTGCCTCTGTAGAATGCCGCCCATTGGGGTAATCCGCCTGGTATTTTTTGTAGGCATCGGCGGTGTTTTTCTCCACCGCCACATCCCAGGCCAGGTCGTCGCGGCGAATGGCCAGGTCCGCTTCGAGTTTTCGTATTGCTTCGGTCGCTGTCGTGCGGTTGGCGCCATTGGGAAATTTGTCCAAATACTCGCGGTATGCTTCAATGGTGTTGGCACTTTGTGCTTTTTGCCATGCCGCTTCGTGCGCATTGATGGCAGAAATGGCCTCTTCTGCCTGTGCCCGAAATTCACCGGAGGGGAAACGGGAGAGGTAATTCTGGTACGCTTCCCTGGTATTCGACGATTTCGCCGTGCGCCAGGCCGCCAGGTCCTGTTCGCCCTGCGCTGCTTCTTTTGATTTTTTGACAAGATCGTCAGTGCCGGAATAAATGCCTTGTACAAATAAAAACTCGCCTCCCGGCGCGTGGTCCCCAAAGGTGGTCGATACCGGCTTCGGCGAAGCCGTAGTGAGGTAACCCAGCAATTCCGGCATATTGACAAGCCGGTCGCTCCCTCCCTGCGACCGCAGCGCCTCCAAAAATTTCTCGACAAACTGCGACTTGTCCGGCGTACGCACCTTGGCGCCGGAGGTCAGCATCAGGCGCGTTCGGTATTGCAGGCTGGTGGAAATGTATCGCTCGCGCTCGGCATCTGCGTTGGCGCCGGGACGTTTGCCGGGCTCACCGCGCATGGCGATGCTTTCATCGGCAGTGCCGGAGTAGCAGGCGTCGAGCGCCAGCAGGATATGCTCGCAGGGCAGGGAAGAAATACGCCGCTTCAGTCCTTCATATTCGATGTAGGAATCGCCGTAGGTATCATTTTTCTGACCGTTTTTCGGCACGAAATAGCCCTGTTTGGTGGCTTCATTGAATTCACCGTGCCCGGAGAAGAATATCAGCAACTGGGCGTCCCTGGCGTATGTTTTCTTCCGGTAATCTTCAATTTTATCCAAAATTGCTTTCCGGTCGGGGTTGCGCACGATTTCCGTTTCGAATCCGTACAGGTCTTTGAGGTCTTTGGCGATGGCTTCTACTTCGGAGATGGGGTTGGCCAGGTCTTCCCAGTAGTCGTAGTCATTGACGGCGAAGAAGAGGGCGTAGTCTTTGCCGGGGCGAAGGCGATTATCTTTCAAGGTACTGCCACTAAAAAGGAAGGCTGAAATCAGCAAGAAGATTGTTTTTCTCATGGGTTTATTCATTTTTGAACACTTCACTGATAATCTGCCCCACATATATCCCAAACGCGCTTTCCACCACGGCCAGCCAGCCGGTCATGCTTTCGTAGTTGGCCTGGGGATTATCGGCCAGCGTACCGGCGGCTTTTTCGCCGATGATCCAGTGCAGCGCCAGCACATAGACCGGGAAGACGATCCAGGTGATGGTCGACAGGGTTTTGCTCACGCGGGGCGCAAAGGCGGCGGGCAGGGCCGGCTTGTTGCGGTTTTTGATAAAATCGCCCAGCATCACGGTGGTGTAGGCCGTAAAAGCGGGCAGCAGCAGTGAAATAGTGGCCAGCGCCTCCCCGCTCGTGAACCCGCCCGTACCCTTGTGGAACAGTATCCAGAATATGATCCAGCACTTGGCGGCCAGCATAAAGAAGAATATCTGCCGCTTGAAGCGCTCTTCCGGGATGCCGGGCTTGACGGCCATGGCCTTCGCATTGCCGGCAACGTCGCGCGTGACGGGCAACTGTTCGGGCAGGGCGGCCATCAGGCCGAGCAGGGAGCGTTTTACCCGGTTGCGGTTTTGCAGAAGGGTGTCCCAGGCGACCGTGCCCGATTGCTCTTCTTTTTCCAGGTTTTCCCACTGCGAACTGAGCAGCACCATGTTTTCCTGCAGCTCGGCATTGTCGAGCAGGTGGGCGCTTTCCCGGGCGATGTCGAGCACCGGGCGCATTTCATCGGCGGCCAGCAGTTCAAGTAATTCTGATTTTTTCATGTGTACAGGTCAATCGAAACGCCGGCGCTACTTAAGGATCGCCTGTTTCAGTTCATACTGGAGTTTGTTTGCGTAATCCGTCAGGTAGCCGTCGAAGTCGATCTCCATATCAAGGTATCCGCCGCGCCCCACCTCGTCGTAAAAACCGGAGCCGACCTTGCCTTCCACCTCGCATTTCAGCAGAAAACCGTTGCTATTCGACTGGTAAATAAACGTAAGCGTCAGTTTTTCCCGCTTGATCCAGTTGCAGGGCTTGACGTATTTGCTCAGAAAGGCGCATATCGAACTATTCTGCTCGTCCTTCAGCACTTCCTTGCACAGGTCGACGACGTCGAAACGCATCATGTTGCCGTCGATCTGTTGGGGGCTTACCACGGGAGTGCGGTTCTCGCAGGTCTTCCGCTCGTACCGCTGCCTGGCGTACCGGTGTATCTTGTCGAACACATACTCCTGGGTAAACTGTTTCTGAAACGCCTCGACGGAGTGTTTTTTGGCGCCGCTCAGGTCGCCCGGCGATATGTACACGTCCATTCGTTTGGACTTGCAACCGCCTGTGTCGATTTTAAACACCCCGTCTTTCACGTAAATCCCCCGGTAAAAGCAGGGTTCCTTGCGTGTGTCGTAGGTGTCGTACAGTTGCACGTTTGCGGCCGACTGGCGCACTTCCATCATGTGCAGCATTTTGTAGAACAATTCCTGTTCAAGGCTCAGGCCCGTGTTTTGGGCGGCGTAGTCTTTTTTCAGTTGCATCCAGGCAGCAGATACCGAATCGGCGTTTTCCGTAGGAAAAGCGAGGTAGAGAGCGATCTGCTGCGGCTCCACTTCTATCGTCTTGACGTGCAGGGTTTTGCCCAGCCCGTTGTGCTCCAGCCAGCGCTGGTACAGTTTGGCTTGCTGGATGAAGAATACCGTGTCTTTGGTGAGGTCTTCTTTTTGTGCAAAAAGGGGCGACGCGAGGGCGAGCATTACAATGGCAAAAAGGAGTTGGTTTGATTTTTTCATGGCAGGTTTATTTCAACGGACCTGGAAGTCCGTTGTACGAACAGGTTTATTTCAACGGACTTGGAAGTCCGTTGTACAAGCAGGTTTATTTCAACGGACTTGGAAGTCCGTTGTACGAACATAACGGGTCAACCGGTTACGGGCAACAAATATATCAAAAACCTGATTTCGGTTGTGGTTGCCTGACTCGTAATAACCAGACTCCACGATATCTGATCCGACCCCTACTTTCCCAAGGCAACCGCCTCAAAATCGCGGTGGATGACCTCGGAGAGGTCTAATATTGGTAGAATTATGCGATTCCCCTGACCATACGACCTCGGAGAGGTCAAATATTTAACAAATTACACCCATGTTCGACCTCTCCGAGGTCGTGTGAAGGTAGGTTGACCTATTCTACCAACATTAGACCTCTCCGAGGTCGTCCGTGATTTTGATGCGTCTGCCCGTCCCCTACCCTCCCGGATCGTCCTCTTCATCGACCTCCTCTTCCAGTTCGTCCGCCTCTTTGCCTTTGCGTATCTCCACCTGCGGGTCGTCGGAGGTGCCGGTGATGGTCATGGGAATGCCGATCAGGCCGAATGGCGGCAGCCCGAGCCGGAAGCGCAGGTTAAGCCGGCCGTCGAGCGAGGTCTGGCCCTCGATGCGCGGGCGGAATCCGAGCACTTTCATTTTGGTGCGTTCGAGCGTGATGATGTTGTTGGCAATGGAGGACCGCATCACCACGGCTTTCAGGTCCGGATCGTTGATGTCGTCTTTGCCGGTGGCTTTACTGACCGCACCGAACAGTTTCAGTCCCTTGACTTTAACCTGTTCCAGTTTGACCCACCCCTTGCCCTTGATGCTGGGATAAACGGGCTCCATGCGGTCGTTGAGCCGGCCTTCGAGCTGGTATTGCAATGAAACCAGTCCGCTGGCCTTTTCGGCAGCGCCGGCCATTTCCCGGAACAGGGGCGCCTCGTCGTATGCGCGTTTCACATCGAAGGAATCGGCCTTGAATGTCAGTCCGAACAGGGCCTTGCGCGGGTTCACAGGCGTGTAACTGCCTTCCAGCCCCACGCTTGCCCCGGCGATATTGAACCGGGTCTGCCGCAACAGCAGTTTTCCCTTCTGCATGGCCAGTTCGCCGCTGAAATGTTCGATTTTGGTCTGGCCATACACCACTTCATCTGCCGAGGCTTTCAGGCTGAGGTCCATATCAGCGGGCAACAGTACCACCCCCGCCGGGGCCGGGGTCGCTGCGGGTCTGCTCGCCCCGGAGGGTGCTGCAAGGGCCATAAAATCGTCGATAACGATGCGGGGACTGCTTACGCTCAACTCGCCCTGCAGGGGGCTGCCGCTCAGCACGTATCCGACCATATTCTGGGCATAGCCGTTCAGGGTAAATTCATTCTTGCGGTAGCGCAGCACGGCGTCGCTCAGCCAGGCCTTGTCCTGCTCGAAACGCAGGGTGCTGCCCGGCACGAAAAACGGGTCGGGGTAGTCGTCGCTGCGCAGTTCCAGGTTGGCCAGTCGCAGCGTGCCCTTGTTCTGCAGGCGCTGGTAGCGGCCGGCCAGGGCATCGGCTTCGGTACCCTGCGCGCTGAAATCGGCTTGCAGTATACCGGTCACCTGGTACCCTTCCACGGCAAATACCCGGTATATTTTGCCCAGGTCGAGGGCGCCCCTGGCGCTGATGTCGTAGCGCAGGTTGCCGGGGTTGCGCACATCTGCCGTAAGGGAGAAGGACTGCTGCTCGAATACAAAGGAAAGCGGCTGCAATTGCAGGCCGAGGTCGTCGTAAGTGCCGGTTTTGCCCTTGAGGGCGGCGTTGATATTGAGTTGTTCGATGGGTTGCGGATAGTACGGCGTTTGCAGGATGCCGTTTTTGAGTTGCAGGGCAGCCGTGGTGGCGGGAAACAACTTTTTACCGGCATCCAGCACGCCGTCGGTTTGGATATCGATGTTCAGCGCGCCGCTGAAGCGGTAGTCCTGAACGGGAAAGATGCGGGCAAAGTCCTCCAGATTCAGATCGGCCCTGAGGCTGGCTTTTACGGCACTCTTTTCCATGCCGCTGACCGACAGGCTGCCGCTGATTGATCCGTTGCCGGGAACGGCGCGGAGCGAATCGATGGAAAAGGAAATGTCCTGCCACCGCCCCGTGGTGCAGGCCGAGCGGATTTGCGCCCGGAACTGCTCCAGCGGCAGTTCGAACGCGGTGTATTTGAAATAGCCGTCTTGAATACCGGCGTCGAGCTGGTATGCCGGGATGGCGGTGATGACCTCGGAATGGTCGGGAAGCACTTTGCTCCGGTAGGTTCCGTCGGCGCGGAATTTCAGGTCGAGCCGGCCGCGCAGGTCGACCGCCGTCAGGCCCAGGGCGCTGTCGAGCAGGGCCAGGTCCAACCGGCTCTGGATATCGGTTTTGATATAAGGCTGATCGATGCCTTTCACGTACATGGTGGCGCGGGTGGGTGCGCCGTCGAGGTCGAACATCAGGGTATCGAGGGTCAGGGAGAATTTATCGGGTTGCAATCCGGGGATATCCACCTTTCCGTTTACCCAAAAATGTTGAAGCGGCGCGGGCGCATTGTTGTGCCGGATCGAGCCGTCGTGGACCCACAGCCCGATGCTGAGGTCGGGCGCCTGACCAGTTGCGGCGCGGTACTTGCCTTTCAGCGCCACCCTGACCTGCGACTGCCCGCTGAATTGTGTTTGCGAGAACCACTGGTCGTATTCGGGCGGCAGCGCAGAGAAGATATTGCCGAAATCGGTGGTGCCCGACACGACGTTCAGGTCAATGTCGTAGCCGTCTTTGAGGATGGCCATTTCGCCGGAAAAATCGACGGGCAGTTTGTTGATGAGCAACTCGTTTTTGGCAAAACGAAAGACCAGCGACGAGGTGTTGATGCCGGTCAGCAGGTCTGCTTTCAGTTTTCGGTTCAGGAAATAGGGCGTGCCGCCGTACACAAAATCAAAACTGGCGGCGCGCATGTTCGATTGCAGGTCGAACTGGCTGTTGGCAAGGTCGCCGCGCCCTTCGTAATGGAAGTCTCGCGCCTCCATGCGCAGGGGAATGGAGCGGTCGTTGTAGACGAGGTGGCATCGCCTGAAAAAAATGCCGGCGATTTTCAGCCGGGTATTACTGCTGTCGGGCTGCGAGTTGTCATCCGGACTGCCCTTGTAGACGTTGTAATTGGCCTGGCCCAGCGAATCCACCTGCACGTTGATGCGCGCATCGTCGACATAGAAGGTATTGACTTCCAGGGTTTCGCCGAATACGGAGGCCAGGTTGAGGCCAAAACTGAGCGCCTCCCCCGCCAGGAGCGTATCGCCGGCAAAGGGCGCCGAGCCGGTTAGCGAAAAGTCGTACAGGGTGAGCGTCAGGGAAGGGAAATGCTCGAAGAATGACAGGCGGGTTTTGGAAAACTCCAGTTCGCCTTCGATGCTTTCATTGGTCCATGTTTTGATTTGTTCGGCTACAGCGCCGGGGAAAAGGGTGGGCAGGATGAAAAGCAGCAGCAAAACGGTGGCGACGGTGGCGCCGACGGCCTTTATTGCGGTCCATAAAATCTTTTTCAGGCGGGTCATCTGATTACTGCAAAGGGGGTGAAAAAAGGAGTCGCAGGGCAGGGCGCAGGGTTATGCTCCCTACCCTGCCGAAATGTAAGGCGGGTTTCTTGCTTTGCCAAACGGAAACAAATTCAGGCAATCAAACCACCAGTACGCCTGCGACCAGTTTGTAGTAAAACCCGTCTTTTTCCCGGCGCAATGAGACACACAGGAATCCATCCGTTGCCGGGCTGAGCAGGTCGGGAACATCGATCCATTTAAGGTAAAAATCGATGTCGGTTACCGGCAGGTCGAACGTGGCGTCCTGGTAGGGGAATACCGTACGGAGGTGGGTAGCACCTATTTCATAAAAGCGCATGGCCGATGGCTGTGTCCGGATCAAAACGATGGAATGATCGAGACCGGCCGCCTCTGCCGGCGTCAGCGATTTGCGGAGGTTGCCCAGGAGCCCTTCCCTAGTATCGGTGAGTTGCGCCAGGTTGTGCGCTTTTAGGTTCAGGTTTCCGGTTTTTTCGAAGCGGTTAGCCGTATAGAAGACATTCTCCCGCTGAAACTCCTGCGGACAGGCAAAGTCCATGTCAAAAGATACCAGGTCGCACAATTGCAGGTGTCGCACCAGTTTTTCAGGCATTTCGCCATAGGGAGTGCGGGAAACGGGGCGAATCCAGGCGGGCAGGTGATGTGCGGTGCGGGTGACGTGCAGCGCACCCGCCTCATCTCGTTCGACTTCGATTCCGGCAAGGCAGCGGCCGCCGTATTTTTTGGAATTGGCAAGAAGGTATTCTGTTTCGTAAGCCTCCCAGCTGAGTTCTTTGGCCCGGTACCGCGCCAGGAGCTCCCTGGTAGGCGCCAGATCGAGGTGGTGGGCATATTGCATGTTGCCGATCGTCCGGGCGAAAAAAGCGAGGTCCGAACCCTTGGCAAAACCCGACAGTTGGCCGGTGGTATTCACCCGTGTGTCGGTGATGCACGTCACGCCATTACCGGCAAGCAGGTCAAAAAACCGCTCGGCCGATTTTTCCGTGAATCCAATAGTGAAGAGTTGAATCATGGCAGGTTGGATTGGGGCGTCCAGCCGATGTCTTTGTTGTGCAGGCGGTAGGCAACACGCAGGCGTTCGTCGGCCCCGATTTCAGGCTCGAATAGAGAAGGTTCCGGCAACTTCTTCCGGTATTTCTCCAGCAATTCCGCTTCGAGCGCGGGGTGGTCGGCAAGGGATGCGTCCTTGAGAATATGACAGACGGTGAAACCCTGCTGCATCAGGAAACGGCTGATCATGGAAAAGCGATGACAATCAAGCGGATCCGCTTCGGAGCACATCAACGCAACACGGAAGCCTTTTTCCAGTCCGGCTTCGAGACGCCTTACCGCCTCGTGGAAGGCCGCCGCATGCTGTACCTTTTCAAAATCAACCTGCCCGTTTTCGTTGTGCAGGGCAGGATTTTCCTGCCGGGCGCCGAACCCCTCCTCAAAGTGCAGATAGCGAATGTCGTGCCGCCCTAAAAAGGCCTCCAACGGTTTCTTGTTAAATCCGGGGTTGCGGGCGCTGGCCGCTACAGACCGAACGTCGACAACACAATTGACGCCATGCGCTTCGAGCAATTGAAGGAAGTATTCCGGTTCGTGATTGGAGTGACCGATGGTAAAAACGAATTTCTCCATGTCAGGGTTATATTTACGGTGAAACGGCTAAGAAGCCGAAGTACTGATGCAAAATTTTAAGGGGGAAATATTTTTTAATTAAAGTGGGGAACAAACCCGGGGGGCTATCGCCCCCGGGGGGGGGAGGAATGGTGGGGGCCACCCCCCCCCCGCGACCCCGCGGGGTCGGAGAGGGGGAGGGGGGGAGGGCGAAAAAAAAAACCCTCCGGCGCCGGGGGGGGGAAAAAAGGGTTTTAATTCCTTTTTGTTTTTCCTAACCTTGGGCCCCCCGGTGGTTGTGTTTTCCCTTTTTTTGCAGAAAAAAATGGTCCCTTTCTATATGCAAATATAAAATAAGCGGCAAATACGGGTATCCCGGCGCAAAAAAAAATCTCAGCCCCTTTCCACCACAAAATACAAATAGGCCGCATATGCCAATAAAAAAACGATGCCTTCCACCTTTTTTATCGTCATGCGCCTGCCGATCATCAGGGCCAGCAGGATCAGACAACTCGATGCAATGACAACCAGGAGGTCCATATTGGAGGCCACATCGAACGGCAAGGGGCAAATGAGGGCGTTGATGCCCAGTATCCACAACAGGTTGAATATGTTGGAGCCGACTGCATTTCCGACGGCGATATCGGTGTTCTTTTTCAATGCCGCAGAAATGGAGGTCACCAACTCGGGAAGCGAGGTGCCAAGCGCCACCACCGTCAGGCCGATAAACGTTTCGCTCAGGCCGAACAGTTTGGCCAGATGCACGGCGCCATCCACTACAAATTTACCGCCGAGGAACAGTCCCCCCGCGCCTGCGACGATCAGCAGGATATCTTTTCGCATATCGGTAGCGGGGACTGCAGCGTCTGTTTCCCGGGACTTTTTATCTTCTCTGGCTATGGTTAGCACATAAGCCATAAAGAGGATGAAAAAGAACAGGATGATGACGCCGTCGCCACGACTGATGTGCAGTCCTTTCTCCTGCTCATACCACAGAGAGGAGTTGGCCAGAAAGCCGACGAGCAGGGCCGCTGCCAGCGAAAAGGGCACTTCGGACAGGATGGTGTTGCGCCGTACGGGCAGGTCGCACACCACCGCCGTGACCCCGAGTATGAGCAATACGTTGGCAATATTGCTGCCCAGCACGTTGCCTATGGCCAGCCCAGACCGCCCTTCGACACTGGCGATCACCCCGATAATCAGTTCAGGCATGGAGGTGCCCATCGAGACGATGGTCAGGCCGATGATCAGGTGCGACACGCCGAGCCGGGAGGCGACGGCGATGGAACCGTCTACCAGCCAGTCGGCGCCTTTGATGAGTAATGCAAAGCCAAGCAGGGTCAACAGGTAGATCATGGTTTACTATATCTTTCTTACAGGTCCCGGTACAATCAGCGCGCAAAAAGTTCATGCCCACAGGGTTGATTGTATTCGAAACAGGTCAGGTTTGCGAAGGTTGTATCAGCAATATTTTTGAGGGCGGTGTCCGTAAGGAACGCCTGATGCGCCGTAATGAGCACATTGGGAAAAGTCAGCAGGCGCGCGATGGTGTCGTCTTGCAGGATATCGTTGGAGTGGTCCTCGAAAAAAAGTGCCTGCTCCTCTTCGTACACATCCAGTCCGAGCGAACCGATCTGGCCGGATTTGAGCGCCTGCACCACTTCTTTGGTGTTGACCAGCCCACCCCTGCTCGTATTGATGAGCATAACGCCCCTTTTCATTTTGGCTATATTTTCCGCATTAATCATGTAGCGGGTTTGCGGATTAAGGGGCACGTGCAGGCTGATGATGTCTGCGTTCCGGAACAGGGTATCGAGGTCCGTATAGGTCAGGTCAAAACGCGCCAGGTCGGGGTTTTCCGTCAGATCATACGCCAGCAGCCTGCAGCCGAAACCGTGCAGTATCCTTGCCAGCACCGCCCCGATTTTGCCGGTGCCGACGATACCCGCCGTTTTGCCGTTCATATCGAAACCTACCAGTCCGTCGAGCAGGAAATTGAGGTCTTCTACCCGGCGGTTGGCCCGTATCAGTTTGCGGTTGAGGGCAAGCATCAGCGCCACGGCGTGTTCCGCTACCGCGTAGGGCGAATATTCGGGCACATTGGCCACCCGTAACTTTAACCTTTGGGCCGCTTCCAAATCCACATGATTGAACCCTGCCGAACGCAGGGCCAGGTACCGGACGCCGTTTTGGGCCAGTATCTCCAGCACTTCCGCTTTCGCGTCGTCGTTGACGAACAGGCAGGCAGCGTCACAGTCTTTTGCCAGGAGCGCTGTTTGCGCATCCAGCCCCGCCGGCAACCAGCGCAATTCGTGTCGACCGGCGTTGGCGGCTTCCAGGTGATTTCGTTCAAAACCGGATGCACTGAAAATGACGACTTTCATAATCGATCAATCCTGCCGCTTTTTCGACTATGCTGTTGCGGCCGGGAAGGGCGAAAATAGGCAAGAACGGCATGACAACCGGCTTTGGCTGCGAAAAAGTTACGGTCTGTCCCCTTGTGAAGAACGCCTGCCCTGCCCGTAAAAAACGGAAAGACGCCTTTATTACAAAGGCGCCTCCCAAAACTAAACTAGCCGTGTATGTATTCTTATCGGCGCCGGGGTTAGCGGCGCGTTTTGATGAGTGTTTTGACCGCCGCTTTTTCTCCATCGGCGATCCGGACAAGGATCAGGCCGTCGGGCATACCCGAAAGATCGATCTTCACCGGGGCATCGCCCGCGACCGCAGTGGTCTGCTCCAGCAGCAGGTTGCCCGCGCTGTCGAACAGGCTGAAGCGGATATCGCCGAAGTGGGGTGCGTTGGTTTTCAGGTAAACCTCGGCACTGGCCGGGTTGGGGTACAGCAGCCACAATGCGCTGTTGTCGGGCTCCGTCGCCGCGACAAGGCTGTTAACCGTCACGGACGCTTCGGCAACGGTGCAGCCGATGGCGTCGGTGACGACAACCGAGTACTGGCCGGCGAAAAGATTGCCGAGGTCTTCAGCCGTGGAAAACGGCTGTCCGTTGCGTTTCCACAGGTAAGAATAGGGCGCCGTGCCACCCGTCACGGTGATGTCGATGCTGCCCGAGCCTGTGTTTCCAATGTCATTCGTTACCTGGCTGATGCTGAGGAACAAGGAAGGCGGTTGCGATATATTGGCCGTTTTAACCTGCTGGCAGCCGTCGCCGTCGGTTATCGTGGCGATGTAGGAGCCTGCGCAAAGGTTCAGGAGGTTCGGACCCGTATTCCCTGTATTCCATTGAATGCTGTATGGCGCCTGGCCGTTGGTCAGGGTCAGCATAGCCTGGCCGTTGCACTGGCCGGCGCAGATAACGTTGTTGGTCGCAACGGTTACCGATGCCGGCGGATGTACCGTTACCGTAAAGTTGCACAACCCGATGTTGCCGCCGCTATCGGTGTAGCGATAGGTCTGCGTGGTGGCGCCGATGGGGAAAACCGAGCCGGAAGGCAGTCCGGCAATCAACTGTACCTGTTGCAGGTTGACCGGGCAATTGTCGAATACCTGCGGCTGGGCAAAGCTGACAGAAGGGTTGCAGAAACCGACATTTACGCTGCCCGGGCAGGTCAGCGACGGCGCCAGTACATCCTGTACATTGATCTGTACACTTTGTGTCTGGCTACAGCCCTGCGCGTCGGTCAGCGTAGCGGTGTAATTGCCGCTGCACAGATCGGCGATGGCATTCCCGCTTTGTCCGGTATTCCAGTTGATACTGATCTGCTGACTGTTTCCGGAAACGTTGACCTGTGCGCTGCCGTCGCAGGTACCGGAGCAGGAGACCGGGCTTGCCGAAATGCTCGACGTAAACGGCGGCATGTTATTGGCCAAAACCTGCACGCTCTGGGTCTGGGTACAACCCGACAGATCGGTAACGGTAACGCTGTAGGCGCCAGGGCAAAGTCCGGCGGCAATGGTACCGCTCTGTCCGTTGCTCCAGTGAAATTCAGCAGCCGGGTTGCCGCCGGTTACCGTTACACTGGCGCTGCCGTCGCACGATGAAGGACAGGATGCCGGCTCTGACGACAGGGTGAAGGTCGTCGCGGTATTTATCGAAATAATAAAACTACAGGTAGATGTATTGCCGCCCGGATCGGTGTAGGAATACACTTGCTGCGTGGGCCCGGCAGGAAAAACAGAACCCGAAGGCAGCCCGGTGATGAGTTTGGGCAAACCCGCCTGGGTGCAGTTGTCGAGCACCTGGGGCAGGTTGTAGGTTACGGTTGCGGAACAGGCGGGTACGGCCTGGTCGAGCGGACAGATCAGCGTGGGGGCGATATTGTCGGTCACCGTCACCGTAGCCGTGCCTGTGGCGACATTGCCGTTGCCGTCGGTAGCCGTCAGGGTGACGGTACGGACGCCAATTTGCTCGCAGTCGAAACTGGCGGGCACAACGGTCCAGTTGGCGATACCACAGCCATCGGTGCTGCCGTTGTCGAACATTGCCGGCGTTACGGTGGCCAGCCCGTTTGCATTTAGTGCAACCGAGACATTTTTCAGCACTAACACCGGCGGTGCATTATCGGTAGCCGTGATTTGGGCGACCTGGGTTTTGCTGCAACCTTTGGTGTCGGTGACGGTGCAGGTATAGTTCCCTACGCCGAGATTGGCAGGATTGGCCGTCTGGTTGCCGTTTGACCAGGTATATTGGTATGGCGAGGTGCCACCGGTCACATTCAGGGTAACCGAGCCGTTTTGCGACGACGCACACAACACATTGTTCTGGCCGGAAATGCTCAGCGCAAGCGGCTGCGGCGCCGCCAGGGGCGTGGTCAGCACAAGGGTGCAGCCGGCGCCGTCGGTAGCCGTGACGGTGTAGGTGGCCGGAGCAAGGCCCGTGATGGTCTTTGTCTGCGCGCCGTTCGACCACACATAGGTAACCGGATTCGGCGCGTTGGTGATGTTGGCTGTCAGCGCGCCGTTGTTCTGGCCTGAGCAGGTGATGCCCGTTATCGCAACAGTACCGGCGATAGAGCAGGTCACCGGGCTGACGGTGGTCGTCTTGTCGATGGAGCAGCCATTGTGATCGGTGATGGTGGCGGTGTAGGTCCCTGGCGCTAGTCCGCCGATCGAAAGCGTCGTTTTGCCGTTGTTCCACAACACGGAATAGGGCGTTGTGCCGCCGGCAGGGCTCACGCTGGCGGCGCCGTTGTTTACCCCCATAATGGTTTGTGGTGATGAAACGATGGAAGATTGCAACAACTGCGGTTGCGTTATAACGGCAGTTGCCGTGGCAGAGCAGTATTCCAGGTCGGTTACTGTTACGGTGTATGTACCTGCGAGCAGGTTGTTTGCCGTGGCTGCCTGAGCGCCGCTCGACCAGTTGTAGGTATAACTTCCGTTGCCGCCGCCGCCGTTGGCCTTGGCGGTACCGTTACTGCCGCCGAAGCAGGAGACCCCCGTGGCAAGGCTTATGGTTGCCGTTACCGGAGGGGATTGCGTGATTTCCATTTCGTCGGAAGCCGAGCACCCGGTTTGGGTGTTGGTTACCGTGAGGACATAATTGCCGGGAGCGTTTGCCCGGGCATAGAGGCTGTTGGCGCCCAATATGATATTGCCGTTGACGGTAGTCCAGAGGTAGGTAAAATTGCTGCCCGAGGTGGTACCGATAGGGTTCATGATGATTGTCGTGATATTGCAGTTGAGCACACGATCTTCACCGGCATACACAAACGGCGGCGTATTGTTTTCGTAAACATAGGCGCTGGTCGAGTTGGTGCAGCCGTTTACAGGACTGGTGACGGTCACGACATACGAACCGCCGATACTTACGGTCGGGTTGAAAATATTGGCAGAGAAGCCCCCGGGGCCCGACCAGGCAAAAGAAGAACCCTGCACCGAGGAGGTAGCCGTTACCTTGGGAAGCGGGTTGTTGCAGGTAATGGTGGCGCCGACGGCAGAAACCACCGGTGCGGTGACATTCTGCGTGACATTTGCAGATGCCAGGTTGCTGCAGCCGTTGGCCGGATTGGTTATGGTAACGAAATAGGTGCCGGATTGCGACACCGTCGGGTTGGGCTGGTTGGAACTGAAGTTGCCGGGACCCGACCAGCTATACTGCCCCGTTGAAATGTTCGCAGTAGTGGTCAGCATCACAGTCGGGTTCGAGCAGGTTTTTAGTCCGCCGGTAGCGCTGATGGTCGGCTGTACCGTATTGGAGGTAACTGCAACCGAGGCCGTGGCCGTGCAGCCGTTCACCGGGTTGGTCGTCGTCAGGATATACTGACCGGGTACGGACACGATAGGGCTTTGCAGGTTGGACAGGTAGCCGACGGGGCCGCTCCAGGAAAAGATGATGCCGGCAGGAGCGCCGTTGCCCGTCAACTGGCGGGTGGGAAAGGAACAGGTAATGGCGCCGCCCACACTGGCCGAGGCGGTAGGCGGGGTTATATTGGCAGTAATGCTCGTCACGGCTTTTGCCGTGCAGCCGTTGACAGGGTTGGTTACGATGAGTTGATACGCGCCGGCGTTCGTCGTCGGAGCATTTTGCATTGCGGAAGCAAAGCCGTTTGGACCCGTCCAGGCAAACGTGATATTGGCCGGGGCGCCCGTTCCTTTCAGCAGAACGGAGGGCATGACGCAGGTGATGGGGCCGGTACTTGAAGCGCCGACCTGCGGCTTCAGGGTATCGATAAATACCGGCGCGGTGATGATGGTCGCGCAGGTATTTACCGTATCGGTTACCGTGAAAATATAGACGCCGGGTGTATTCACATTGGGTTGCAGCAGCACAGAGGCGAATCCGCCGGGACCCTGCCAATGAAAAACACTGTTGGGTCCACCGTACGAGGCGCTCAGGTTAAGCGCGCCTTGCAGGCAATTGAGCGTACCACCTGAAGCCGTTGCCGCCGGCGCCTGGTGCTGGCTGCTCACTGCCGTGATATCGGATGCCGTGCAGCCGTTCTGGGTGTTTGTTACAACAAGGGTATAACTGCCGCTATGGTCTACATCGGGCGTCAGGGTATTTGCGCCTGCCAGGACATGACCGCCGTTGGAAGCCTGCCACAGGTAAGTATAACCCGGCCCGGCCGATCCCGACCCGCTCAGGGAAGTGACTGAATTGGAGCAAAACACATCGGCATTATCGCCGGCATCGGCGTCCGGCGCCGTAAAGTCTTCGCTGATGGAAATATTCAGCACAGCGGTACTGCCCTCCGCATCCGTCGCAGTGACGGAGTAGTTGCCGGGCTCCAGGTTGTCCGCGACCGCAGTCTGCAAGCCGTTGCTCCACAAATAGGTGTAGGCGGAAACGCCGCCCGACGCTGAAACCGCGACATAGCCGGTGGCCCTGAGGCAATTGATCTGGTGTACGGAATCGAGGTGCAGGGTAAGGGACAGGGGATTACCGGGCGTTGGGCTGTGGCCCTTGGCCGAGGCGATTGTTATGCCGTACGTACACGACATAAAACCGAGACAGAGTAAAAGGATGATACGCATCGAGTTCAAGAGATGATTAGTGAAATGAGTTGATTAGTACTGCTGCATACGAAAACCCGTGCCGCAAATGGCTGCAATCTAAAAGCCAGGTTAAAACGGCATTAAAAGTTGTTAAAAACAACCGGGATAAAGAAAGGCGCCCTCCGTTGAGAGCGCCCTTCGTTCCTAATCCAAAAAACCTTCCATTCAACTCAAATCATCAATCAACTTAATTTTCCTTTTTGTGCCGGGACCATTGCGCCAACATCTGCCGGTTGGGCAGCAAAAGCCACCAGTCCGTGAAAGAACAGGCAAATGTGCTGTTAAGGCCACTGCAAGCCATTAAAGTGGCATTAAAAGAAAATTAAAAATCAGGGACTGGCCGGAACAGGCTCAATGCGGAAGGCTCACCCTGAAGCAGCTGCCTTTCCCCGGCTCGGACCGGAGGGTGATGTTGCCGTCGTGGAGTTGAATGATTCGCCGGCTCAGGGATAACCCGATGCCGTAACCCTTCACAAATGGCTGGGCATTCTGCGCGCGGTGAAACGGGATAAATATTTTTTCCTGTTCCGGCTCCGGAATGCCGATCCCGTTGTCGATGAAGGAGATATCTATACTCCGGGCATTGGCGGAAAAACGCATGCGGACCGTGTGATCTTCCGAAAACTTGCAGGCATTATCCATGAGGTTGAGAAAGGCGGTCTTCAACAGGTGTTCGTTGCCGGCGATGATGAACATCGAATCATCGTCGGGGAGCATGTCGTATTCAAACAGGAAATGGTACCCTGGCTGGGCTTTCCCGAGTTCGTCCTGTGCGGCGAACAGCGTTTCGTCGATGCGAACGGGATTGAACTTGAAGCGCTGTTTTTCCACGCCCGACTGCGCCAGCGTCAGCAGGCCGTTGGTTAACTCCACCAGCGTACGGGTGTCGTCGAGCAGCGATTGCATGACCCGCTGGTATTCCTCCGGTGTCCTGACCTTTCCCAGGGTGAGTTGAAGTTGACTGGTTATGGCCGCCAGCGGGTTGCGCAGTTCGTGGGATGCGTTGCTGACAAACTGCTGTTGTATTTCAAAGGCGGATTCCAGACGAAGCAGCATACTGTTGAAGTTCATGGCCAGTTGGGCGATTTCGTCGCGCCGGTTGCCCTCATCGATGCGGAGACTCAGGTTGCCCGCGCTGATGCTCGACACCTCGGCATTCATCAGTGCCAGCGGTCGCACCACCTGGCCGGCAAAAATAATCCCGGTAATAATGATGATCAGGATACCTACGAACAGACCAATCCACAACACATTGCGCAGGTTTTTGAGTTTGGAACGGCCGTACCGGTCAAATGCCGACGAAATAACGACGTATTCCTCGTCGCCATTTTGAAAGACGATGCCCACGCTTTCCACCTCCTGCCGGGTATATTCTATCTTTTTCTTTCTCCTGATCTCGTTGATCAGCCATGTGGAATAGTTGACCGGCAAATCGTCGAGACTGCTGTACACCAGGTTGTTCTTTTCGTCAAATACCAATACTTTTTCCTGAAAGAGCGCGTGAATGGAATTCTGGTCGATGATGCGCAACAACTTGTTGTCTACCTCCTTCACCGTCACCAGCAGGCGCGCAGTCGTGATGGCCCTGCTTTCCAGCCGCGCGTAAAAATCCTCTCTGCGGTAGTCTGCCGACAAAATATACACCGCCAGTGAGAAAATGATCAGGATGGTGGCGACTATGGCCGTGAAGCGGAGGGTAAGTGTGGTACGGATGTTCATCAGCCTGCCTGGACTTTCAGGTAATAGCCCATTCCCTGTTTTGTGTGAATCAGTTTGGGCTCGAAATTGCGGTCTATTTTTTTGCGTAGGAAATTGATATACACCTCCACCACGTTGGTTCCGGTGTCAAAATTGACATCCCATACATACTCCACGATTTCATGACGCGATGCGACCCTGCCGTTGCGGCGCACCAGGTATTCGAGCAGGGCAAACTCCCGTGCCGTAAGGGATATGGAGATGCCGTTTCGGGTGACGGTTTTGAAGCCTGTATTCAACTCGAGGTCGGCCACACGCAGCACCTCTCCCGATTCCTCATCGGCAGGTAATCCGGGGTTTCGTTTCAGCAGTATCCGCATCCGGGCCAGCAATTCCCGAAAATCAAACGGTTTGACAATGTAATCGTCGGCGCCGGCGTCGAATCCGGTGAGTTTTTGCTCTACGCTACCCAGCGCGGTTACCAGGATAATGGGAATTTGCGGCTGTGCCGTCCGGATAGCCTTGCACACGTCGTACCCGTTGATAAACGGCAGGTTCAGGTCGAGCAGTACCATATCATACCGGGCACTCTGTGACAAATGCCGGCCAACCGCGCCGTCGGGGGCCAATTCGACGGCAAAGTCGTTTTCCTCCAGCCACTTCTTCACAGAAGCGGCTACTTTGGGTTCGTCTTCAATGAGCAGCACGCTGGTTTTGTTCATATCAAGGTGCATGGTACAGGTGGTGGTAAGCAAAGGTGAACAAAGATAAAGCCGGAATTCCGATGCGAAAGAAAAAAGGCCGCTTCCGGATCAACTGGCTGTCCGAAAAGCGGCCAAACAAAGTATCACGACTTCGGGTGTCTAATTCAGGCTGAAACTGGCAGCACCCAGCAATCCGCTTTCGCAATAAATAGCAACCACGTAGTTGCCCGATTGCAGGCGATCTTCCAGTTTGTACGTAAAAGACAGCCTTTGGGTATCGCCTATGGCGACTTGCTTGACCTGTTGGATTCCCGGCCTTCCAGGTCGCGGGATGTGCTCCAGAACGCATACCCCAACCCCGCGCTCAGCAGCAGCAATTCTGTGGCAACAATGCCGTAAACCTTCCAACTTTTGTCGTTTCTCATAGTGTTAAAAAAATAAGGTGATTGAAAATAAAATGAACAGGAACTGTATACGCCGGAAGGGGGGAGCGTGGAATACATTCCGGCAGTACGACCCAGGGGAGGAAGATGGCGCAAAGTTGCAGGGGGTACGTCCGCCGCTGCATTAAACACGCATTAAAAGTTCATTAAAAAGGTAAAAACGGCTTTTTTACCAGTTTCGGCGCAGCGATATGCCGCTCAGCCACGAGCGCCCGGCGCCCGGCTCGAAGTACCTGCCCCCGGCCGCGTTGGCCCTGACGCCGTTGTACCAGCCGGCGTCGCCGGCGTTGTCGCTGCCGACAAATACCTCAAGGGTTGAAGCGCCGAAACGCTGACGCCACCCTGCCCGGCACTTCAGCAGCGTCCAGCCTTTCACCCTTGCGGTATTGTTGTCGTCGGCAAAAAAATCGCCGGAAAAACGGACGCCGGAAAACACAAACAACCCGCTTCGGTGGTACCAGCGCAGCTCCGCATGCCCCAGGCGTCGGGGCAACAGGGGCAATTGCTTGCCGCCAAGATCGCCCGACGGGGTATCGAACCGATCAAAATAAAAATCAAACCAGGCGTAGGTCAGCAATAGGGCCAACCCTCGCGCAGGAAACCAGTTCAGCCCGGCTTCTGCGCCCTGCCGCACCACCTGCCCGGCGTTGCGGTAATAGGTGCGGCCCGGCTGTCCGTCAATCTCGAATGGCGTCAGTTCGTTGCGGGTAACGGCGCGAAACAGGGCCAGTTCCCAGTCAAACCGGCCCTGCCTGTGCCTTCCGCGCAGGCCTGCCTCGACCGAAAACGTGCGCTGCGGGACCAGGTCAGCCGAAAAGCCGCCTGTCCCGGCAGGGTTGTTCGTCAACTCGGAGAGTGTAGGCGTTTCAAAATTGGTCGTCCCGTTCGCGAAAAAACGCAGTTGCGGGCCGAGGCGCAGCAACAGACCCGCCCAGGGGCTCGCCTGCCGGAACAACTCCCTGCCGGACTGGTCGCCGTCGGCTTCAAAATGGTCCGCCACACGCAGCAGCACTGCGTCGAAACGCAGTCCGCCGGAAAGGGTTAGCCGTTTCAGCGGCGACCAGCGCCCCAGCATATAGGCGCCTGTGCCGGCAAAAGTCTCCGTCTGGTCAAGGTTTTGTTCGCCGCGCGCGCCATCAATGTTCTGGTAGCGCCGGCGGTGGTCGGCCTGACGGTCGTAGTCGACACCGGCCGTCAGGCGCAGCGGCGCGGTGCGGGCCGACCATTCGTACTGCGCGCCGCCACCGGCAAAAAAGCGCAGGAAGGCTACCTGACCGCCGTTCAGGAAGGGCAGGCGGTTTTCAAAATCGCGCCCCGCAGCGTATGCCCGCAGCCGCAGGACATGCCGGTCGCTCCATTTTTTTTCATGCAGCAGGGCAGCCCGGCCCTGGCGCAGCGACTCGCCTGCATTGAATTTCAGGTTGGCGGCATTGGCAGATTGCGGGCCGGCATCGGCCTGGGCGGCGTCGAGCGCGCCGGGGTCGTCGGCCCTGGGACTTTCGCTGTAGTTGAGCAGCAGCGTCCAGGTAGCAGAGGAGTCGGGCATCCAGGCTATTTTGGTGTGGACCAGCGTGTTGCGCATGGCGGCGTGGTCGCGGAACCCGTCTATGGACTGGCGGGTGAGGCCGGCGACAAACCCGGCCCTTTCCAGGCGGTGGCCTGCTTTGAGGTGGACCTGGCTGAGTCCGAACGAACCTGCCGCTAAACGCCCCTCGGCAAAGCCGCCCTTTTCGGATGGCACGGGCTCGGTGCCCAGGCTGACGATTCCGCCGGAGGCATTGCCCCAGAGGCCGCCGGAAGCGCCGCGCAGCACTTCAATACGGCTGAGCATTGCCGGATCGAGGTTGTCGACCTGGCCTTGTCCGTCGGGCGCCGATTCGGGTATGCCGTCGAGCAGCAGCCTGATGCCGCGGATACCGAAACCCGCGCGGGCGCCGAAACCGCGTATGGAGAGGCGCAGGTCCTGCGAAAAATTGGCGTCACCCAGCGTAACCACGCCGGGTATCGCGGCGAGGCTTTCGGCAAGCGTCAGTTGGGCCTGTGCCGTTTGGATGCGCTCTTTGCCCAGCGATGATACCGATAACACGCTTTCATGCTCCGGAACCGCCAATCGTGTGGCGCTGATCACCGCTGTGCGCAGGGTATCGGACAGCAGCGTGTCGGGCGTCTGAGCCGATGCTGAAAAAGTCGCAAGAGACAAGGCGACGGAGAGTACAGGAAACTTCAACAAGTTATCGCGGGTTTAGGCCAGAACAAATGAGGTTGTACAAAAAAAACACAACATGGCGTAAATAATATGGGCTGAATCATCAACCTCAATCTGAAAAAAAACGTCAAATATCCAATTATAAATTTTTGAGAATACTTTTAATCACTTCTTCTTGTTATGAAAAAACTATTACCAGTGCTGTCGATTGCAGCAATCGCCTATCTGGCCTGCCTGGCGCCGAAACAAAAATCACCGGATGCCGCAGCCTCGAATCCTCTCAGTATTTGTGCACCAAAATCGGGTACGGAGGGTCTGAACACCGAGCCGGGACGGAGCGGCGCCATCGTACCTTTGTTCAAAGGACTGACGGACCATTTTACATACCCCGTCAGCACCAAAAACAAACTGGCGCAAAAGTATTTCGATCAGGGTCTGATGCTGGCCTATGGATTCAACCACGCCGAAGCAGCCCGGTCATTCCGCGAAGTGATCCGGCTTGATCCCCAATGCGCCATGGGCTACTGGGGCATTGCTTATGTGCTCGGCCCCAACTACAATGCCACGATGGATACTACTGCGCTGCCGCAGGCGCTGGATGCCATCCAGCAGGCCCGTTTGCTCCTGCACAAGACAACAGCCAAAGAACAGGCCCTGATTGATGCGCTGTCGAAACGATACCCCAAGTCGCGCCACGACAATTTCCAGGCCGGTTACGAGGCCTATGCCGGCGCCCTGCAAATGTACCAGATCCAGTACCCCGACGACCCTGACTTTGCCGCGATGACCGCTGAAGCGCTCATGGATATGCACCCCTGGGATTTGTGGGAAAAAGACGGCAGCCCCAAAAGCTGGACACCTCCAATCCTCAGCCTTATCGAACGCACCCTTTCCAGGCATCCTGAACACGTCCAGTCAATTCACCTGTACATTCATGCTACGGAGGCAAGCAATAAACCGGAAAGGGCGTTGCCATACCTGTCCGTGCTGGCCAGAAAAGTGCCCGGCTCCGGCCACCTGGTTCACATGCCTTCGCATACCCAGATCAATACCGGTCACTACCACGAAGGCGTATCAGCCAACGAACGAGCCATCCGGATCGACAGTCTTTATGTGGAGGCATGCCATGCCGACGGCCTGTATCCGCTGGCCTATTACCCGCACAACCGGCATTTCCTGGCTGCTTGTGCGGCGCTGGAGGGCCAGGGCAAAAAGTCGGTCGCCGCCAGCAAGGTCATGAAAGACTACGTAGCCGGCATCCCTTTCCTAAAGGAACCGACCATGGTTTTTTGCAGCATTATTATTCAATCCCCTGGTTTATCATGGTCAAATTTGCGATGTGGGACGAGATCCTGCGCGAACCGCGCCCGGATGCGGACCTGAAGTATCCAACGGCAATACTGGAATACGCACGGGGTATGGCCCTTAGCCATAAGGGCGATCTCGCAGGCGCAAAAACATCGCTGGCAGTGGTTAAAACGCTCGAAACCGACAGCGCTGTCGCGGTACTGACCATGGCTGATATCAATAAAATTCCGGATATCATCCGCATTGCGCGTTGCATGCTGGAAGGCGAAATCGCACGTGCAGAGGGTCGCCGGTCAGAATCGATACAGCTGCTGTCGGAGGCCGTGGCATTTGAAGACCAGCTCAACTTTAACGAGCCGCCGGACTGGTTTTTCTCGATCCGCCACTACCTGGGACAAGCGTTGATTGAAGCTGGTCGATATGAGGAAGCCGAAGCCGTCTATCGCCGCGATTTGCTGGAACACAAGTCCAACGGCTGGGCCTTGAAAGGGCTTCAGGTCAGTCTGGAAAAACAGGGAAAAACCGCAGAGGCCGGCGTCGCAGAACGCCAATATCGAAAGTCATGGCAATACGCCGACCGGGCGCTGGAGTCGTCGGTATTACAGTAACAGGCTAAAAAACTCAAGTTTTTACCCCCACAAACATAAAATATCGCCACAACCCCAGCCATGCCGGGCAAATATCCAGACGGAGTGTGCGGAATGTCGACTGCAAAAAGGGCAGAAGATGACCTTCGAGGGCGACGTGGTTTTGCCCCATCCACCACTGGAAGGCCCTGCTCGGGGTGTCGTGAAAATCGACCACACCGATATGCCCCCCGGAGGGCAGGTCGTTCCAGGCCGTTTGAATAGCCTGTTCCCAGCCGGGGTTGAACATCGTAAGGGCGTAGGAAAAAAGGATGTGGTCCGGCGCCTTCCGGGCCGCATCCTTCTCGTAGGCTCCGTTGATCAACTGCACCCGTTCGGCAAACGGCGCCGTGGTTTCGGCAGCCTTGTGGAGCATATCGGCGGAGACATCCACCCCGGTCAGGTGAAGCGCAGGGTATCGCCGGGCCAGCAACCGCAGGTTATGGCCCGTTCCGCAGCCCGCCTCCAGGAGTGACTGGGGTATGTCGGTCCGCACCGGCAGGTTGTACAGCAGGGTTTTGCGGCCGAATAAAAACGACCAGCGCGTGGCGTCGTATATGCCTGCATGGAAGCGGTAATACGCGCGCATTTTTTCCGGCTGCATCTCCATCCTGTTTCGGGTCAGATTTCTCCCAGCCAGGTGCCGGCGTAGGTGCCGACGCGGTCGCGCGCATAGGAGCGCGCGGCAGCCGCAGGGTCGAACCGGACGCGTTCGCGCACGAAACCGGGCAGGAAATCGGGTTCAAAAGCGGCAGTGCGGAACAATACCCGCGCGCCGGGAGCAGCGTTGGCGAGGATCAGGCGCCACTCTTCGTCGAGCGCAGAGCGCCGCTGTGCAGCCAGCCAGTCCTGGTGGTCGAGCAGCACAAAATGGGTATAGCGACCGGGATGCTGCCTCAGGAAATCGATCAGCGATCCGGAATAGGTACTGAGTCGTTGGCTGCGGTGGCGAAGGGTCTCGAAATGCTCTTCGCGGAGGTAGTTGGGGCAACAGGAGGCCGTATAGTGCCCGAAGAAGTACAACTTCCAGAAATAATTGTCCTGCAGCGGCATTTCAGTAAACACGTGGCGCAGGCATTGGCGGATATAACCGGCCAGACCGCCCGGAAAAAGTTTGGCGGCGAGGTATTGCTGGCTCTTGGGCACGCCCAGCATGCTTTGGACCAGGTGCTGCCGTATCAGCCATTGTACAAAACGGTTGAGGAACAGCGGCTCCAGTTGGTCGTACCAATGCGCCTGCTCGGCCAGGTTTTGCGATTCAAACAGGTGCTGGGTGAGGCGCGCCGCTTCCGGCCTGCTCAGTATCCACTGGCGGATAATCCAGGCTACTGTGCCGCTGCTGCCATGCCAATAAAATGATTTGCGCAGGCCTTTCCCCCTGAAGTAGTGCAGGTTGCGCTCCCAGAAGAGCGCCGAGTAGTATTCGGGCATCCTGTCCCGAAGCCTTTCGTAATACACCGCAGCGGCATCCGGCGAAACGCCGTCGCCGAAGAACTCGAACAAGGTCGGGTGGTCGGTACCCTGAAGCAGCGCGACCTTCAGGTGTAACAGCGCGTTCTGCCTGGGATTCAGATCAACACAATGTATCTGCTCCGGATTGTCGAGCAGATAGTCGAGTGCGTTGCAACCGGCGCTGGTGAGCATAACGATATTGCTCTTATCGTTGATATCGAGTAAGTTGCGGTCGCAGCGCGGATCTTCCCAGCATGCGTTGTACACAAGACTGTTGCCGTTGATCTGGCGAAAAACCCGTTCATTGATATTATGTGATATGCCCATACGGAAAAAGCAACGAGGCTTGATTGTTCTTTTGGCAAAAGTAGAGGGGTTGGCGCGAAATAAGGCCTAAGTCTGGGTTATAAAATGGTTAATTAGTGGCGAAAATTCGGAGGGCCGCCAAATGCATCCGACTTATGACATTATTTTTACTTTCGCATTGATATTGTTCAACAAAACTAAATGAAAATCATGTCTGAAAAGTTACTCTCCCGCTTCGACGCACCGGGCCCCAAACGCATGCTCGCCCTTGACGGCGGCGGTATTCGCGGCGCCATCGCACTTGGATTTGTCAAACGCATCGAAAGTATCCTCCGGGAGCGCCACAACAACCCCAACCTGCTGCTCTGCGATTATTTTGACCTCATCGGAGGCACCAGTACCGGCGCCATTATCGCCACCCTGCTCGCCACCGGACGCTCTGCCAGCGAGATTACGGAGAGCTACCTTGCGCTTGGCGGCAAGATTTTCGGCGACCGCTACAGCATTTTCCAGGTCGGCAACAAGTTCAAGGCCAAATATGAAGATAAACCGCTGCAGGATGAACTGAAAAATCTGTTCGGCGATATTCCGCTGGGCAGCGACGAAATACGTACCGGTCTGTGTATCAATGCCAAACGAGCCGACACATACAGCACCTGGTCGTTCCTCAACCACCCCCGCGCCGCATTTTACAAACCTTATCAGGAGGGCGAGTTGGGCAACAAGGACTACCTGTTGCGCGAAGTGGTGCGTGCGAGCACAGCGGCGCCCACCTACTTTCTACCCCAGCGCATCAACCTCGGCAACCGAACCGCAACCTTCATCGACGGCGGCGTAAGCGCTGCCAACAACCCCGCCTTGCAGATGTTCCTCATCGCTACGCTGGAAGGTTTTCCTTTCCACTGGAAAAAGGGCGCCGACAACCTGATGATCGTCTCGATCGGAACCGGAACCTTCACCAAACGGGTTGAAGCGGAAAAAATGGCGAGCAATAACATGCTGCAATGGGCGGCCACCGTACCCGAAATGCTGATGGACGACGCTACTTACCTCAACCAGCTCATGCTGCAATACCTCAGCAAAAGCCCGACGGCTATTCCGATCGACATGGAAATCGGCAACCTCGAGCATGACCTGCTCACCCCTGAGCCGGCATTGCACTACCTCCGCTACCAGGCCTATCTCGAACAGCCGCAGCCGAAAGACGGCGCCACAACCCGGCCTTATCTGCCGTTTGACGAAAAGAAACTGGTCAAAATGCGGGAAATGGACAATGCCGATGTGGTGGACGACCTTGTTCTGGTTGGCGATATTTATGCCCAACATTCCATCAAGGCCGAGCATTTTCCGGCGGCATTCGACCTGCCGCCCGTACAGGTTTAAGAAACCGTCTGCCCCCCCCTGGAGAGACGGTTTCTAACGTTTTTCCCGAAAAAACGCCTTCATCAGGGCAGCGCATTCCGCCTCCATGATCCCCAGTTCGAGTCGCGTCCTGGGGTGGAGCAGCGATTTGCCGCCGTAGCGCATGAACCCGCGTTTTTCGTCGGTAGCGCCATACACGACGCGCCCGATCTGCGACCAGGCCAGGGCGCCGGCACACATGACACAGGGCTCGAGCGTGACGAAAAGGGTGCAATCGGGCAGGTATTTGCTGCCTAAATGCCCGGAAGCGGCTGTGAGCGCCAGGATTTCGGCATGCGCCGTCACATCGGTCAACTGTTCCGTCTGGTTGTGCGTACGGGCGATAATGCGGTTGTCGCAGGTGATGACGGCGCCCACCGGCACCTCGCCTGCCTCAAAGGCTTTTTGCGCTTCGGCAAGCGCCTGCTGCATGAAATAGGTATCGGAATGGACGGATAACATGGCTAAAATGGATGCTCTGCGAGGTATGAGCGGGTTTAGCGGGCCAATATAAACGGTTCTGTCCCGGTATTCCAATTGAATTTATACCGGAACGCTCCGGATTTAAGCATTTACAGAATTCCAGTGCCTTGAAAGCCAATTTTCCCGGCCAGACGGCAAATTTTAGCCAAAGGCGAATAAATTCTTCGCAATTCGGCCATCGTACGCTAGGTTCGCAGCGTTAATCTAAGGTATTGTGGATATTAATTTTCGGTTAAATGAACACACGCAGCGTATTCTTCCTTGTTTTTGGACTGTCGGGCATCACTTGCGCCCAGGCACAAAACCTGTATGATATCAATACCGTACAGGAGATCAGGATCAATTTTTATCAGACCAACTGGGATTATACACTCGATTCGCTCAAAGACGTCGACGAAGAGGCCTACCTGCTGGTACCTTCTATCGAGATCAACGGCGTGGTGTTCGACAGCGTTGGCGTCAAATTCAAGGGCAACAGTTCATATGACGAAGATTTTTTGAAAAATCCGCTGAATATCGAACTGGACTACATCCGGAAAGACCAGAACTATCAGGGCATCAATGATATCAAACTGTCGAACGCTTACTCCGACCCGACAATGGTACGCGAGGTGCTGGGTTATGATATACTGCGTCAGTACATGGCTGCGCCGCTGGCCAATCACGCAAGGGTATGGATGAACGGCGTGTATTGGGGTGTGTACGTCAACGTGGAAAGTATCAACAAGCGCTTCGCGCGCAACCACTTCCATACCGACGGCAACAACCCCTTTTTCAAATGCAACCCCGCCGATTTTCCCGGCCCCGGCTCGGGCGGCAATTTTCCGGACCTCGTCTACACCAGCGCCGACAGCGCGTTTTATTACGACAAATATGAACTCCGTTCCAGCTCAGGCTGGCGTGAACTGCTGGCCTTGATGGATAGCCTCGCCAATCACCCGGGCAGCATCCACAAAATCCTCGACGTGGACCGTGTGCTCTGGATGCTGGCCTTCAACAACGTAACGGTCAACCTGGATTCCTATACCGGCGCTTTTGCCCAAAACTATTACCTCTACTGGGACAAAAACGATCGCTGGCTCCCGGTGGTGTGGGACCTGAACATGGGTTTCGGCGCTTTCCCGCTGATCGACGGAGGCCCCATTCCAACCATCGCGCAACTCAAGGTACTCAGCCCCTTGCTGCAGGCCGACAATTTCTACCGCCCGCTGATCAAGCAACTGCTCGCCAACCCGCAGTACAAGCGGATGTACCTGGCGCACATGCGCACGATGCTTCAGGAAAATTTTTCCACACAGGCGTTCAAGGACCGCGCACTGGCACTCCAGGCCAATATTGACGCTGCCATACAGACCGATACCAAGAAATTTTACTCCTACGCCAATTTCCAGAACAATATCGACGCGACGGTGTCGGCGCCGGGCGGTTTCGGCGATGTGCCTGGACTGACAGATCTGATGAATACCCGCTATAACTTCCTGATCAACGAAAGCAATCTTGCCCCGGCGCCACCGGTCATCTCCAACGTCGCAGCCCAGACTACCGGCGCTGTATGGGTAACTGCACAGGTACAGAATGCCGCAACCGTGCTGCTGGGCTGGCGGTACGACTCCTCCGATGTTTTTGTCAAAACACCCATGTACGACGACGGAATGCACCAGGACGGCGCGGCCGGCGACGGACAGTTTGGCGCGTCGTTCCCGGTCGGCGATATCAAGGGGCAATACTATGTATATGCTGAAAACAGCGGCGCGGGCATGTTCTCCCCGCAACGGGCCGAATATGAGTTTTATCAAACACCTACGCTGCCTCCCCTGCCCAATGCGGGCGATCTGGTGCTCAACGAGTTCCTGGCCAACAACAAGACCAGCGAAAAAGACGAGGCAGGGCAATACGAAGACTGGCTTGAACTGTACAACAACAGCAACCAGCCCATCAGCCTGCTCGGACTGTACCTGACCGACAACCCCCAGAAGCCGAACAAGTGGACTTTCCCGGCCAACAGCGCCATCCCGGCCAAGGGCTTTCTGATCGTTTGGCTCGATGAAGACCTGTCGCAGGGCCCCTTCCACGCCAACTTCAAACTCAATACGAACGCCGAGTTCCTGATGTTGTCGAACGGCGCCGGCGGGGTGGTCGACAGCCTCAGTTTCGGGCCGCAAAAGGCAGACACTACTTTTGGCCGGTATCCGAACGGCACCGGCGACTTCACCTTTATGC
Source organism: Lewinellaceae bacterium (assembly GCA_016712415.1). Taxonomy (GTDB): domain Bacteria; phylum Bacteroidota; class Bacteroidia; order Chitinophagales; family Saprospiraceae; genus M3007. The sequence continues at coordinate 119,719 of JADJRC010000013.1, forward strand.
CCCGCACGTTTAATGCGCCCAACTCTCTGACCACGGGCACTGCCGAACCCGGAAAGGGGGGCCAGGTTCTTGTGTACCCGAATCCCGCCGACCAGTTCCTGAACGTGCGCGCAGATCTGCCGCTCGGCGCCATCGAGGTGTCGGATGCGCTGGGACGGCAAGTATTGTTATTGGACGCCGGACCGCAAACATCGGCATCGTTCCATCTGGGGCATCTGCCGCCGGGTATGTACAACCTCCGAACGGCACAGGGCGCAACGGTGCTGTTCAGCATTCAGCGCTAAATACTTCGCCAACCTTATACCACACAAATATGAAAGTAAAATTTCTACCCGCCCTGCCGGCCATTTTTACGGCGCTTTCCCTTCAGGCACAAGTACTTGTAAATGAATACTCTTGCGCCAACCTCACCCAGTATCAGGATGCTTACGGCAAATACGAGGACTGGATTGAATTGCACAACACCTCGGATATGCCGGTTAATATCGGCGGGTATTACCTGAGCGACAATGAGAACAAACCCACCAAATGGAAATTCCCGCCCGGCGCAACCATTCCCGCCAAGGGCTTTCTCAAGGTATTCGCTTCGGGGCGCGATGAAGTGCTGAACAGCAGCAGTTTTCACACCAGTTTCAAACTTTCGCAAACCAAAAACAATCCGGAGCATATTGTTTTCTCTGATGCCACAGGCACAATCATCAACGACCTGGAGGTCGTGCGCACCAAACTGCACCAGTCGGTCGGGCGCGAAACGGACGGAGGCGCCGAGTGGCGTATATTAACCCAGCCGACCTTCGGCGCCTCGAACAACACCGCGAACAAATACCTGGGATACGCCGCCCGGCCTTCCGTAAACCAGCAGGCCGGCTTCTTCACCGGATCGGTGACCGTGTCGCTGTCGACCACCGAACCGGATGCCCTGATCCGCTATACGACAGACGGCACCGAGCCCGGCAACCAGTCGCCGGTCTATGACCAGCCCCTGACTTTTTCACAGACCACCGTACTCAAGGCCGCCACCTTTAGCAATAACCCCCAGATATTGCCCAGTTTCGTGCAGTACAACACCTATTTTGTCGACGTGTCCCACTCACTGGTGGTCATTCCCGTGGCCGGCAAAGACCTGCTCCAACTGGCCAACGGCAACCAGTCGCTCCGTCCGCACGGTTCGATCGAGTATTTCGGTACCGACGGCGACCGCAAGGCACGCGCCTACGGCGAACTCAACAGCCACGGCCAGGACTCCTGGGCCAACGACCAGCGCAGCGTCGACTGGGTAACGCGCGACGAGATGGGCTACAACAATGCCATCGAGGAAAAAATATTCAGCCGTTCCGACCGCAAGGAGTACCAGCGCATCATCCTGCGCGCCGCCGGCGACGACAACTACCCCGCCGCCAACCACCCGCAAAACAAGGGCAGCGCCCATATCCGCGACGCCTATATTCACAACCTCGCCGACCGCGGCGGACTGCACGTCGACGTGCGGCGCGGAGAAAAGGCCATCGTTTACATGAACGGACAATACTGGAATGTGTATGATTTGCGGGAAATACCCGACGACCACGATTACACCGATTACTACTACGGCCAGGGAAAATACGATATTCAGTACATCCTGACCTGGGGCAATACCTGGGCGGAATACGGCGACCAGCAGGCCCTCGACGACTGGGACAACCTCTACAGTTTTATCACCTCCAACGACATGGCAGACCCGTCGAACCTCCATTTTGTGGCGGACTACTACGACTACCAGAGCCTGATCGACTATGTTATTGTAAACTCTTTCACCGTTTGCTCCGACTGGCTCAACTGGAATACGGGCTGGTGGCGCGGCATGAACCCGGAAGGCGGACACCAGAAATGGGGCTATATCCTTTGGGACAACGACGCTACGTTCGGGCATTACATCAATTACACGGGAATTCCCGACACCAGTCCGTACGCCCTGCCCTGCAACCCGGAAACACTTTCCGGATGGTCCGACCCCAAAGGGCACATCACCGTGCTGAACAAACTCCGCGAGAACCCCTCCGTCGAGCAGTACTACCTCACGCGACAGGCCGATTTGATGAACACCGTTTTCGGCTGTGAAAACATGCTCAATTACCTCGATACCATTGTCAATACCATTGCTCCGGAAATGCAGCAGCATGCCGACCGCTGGTTTGGCGATTACACGGAGTGGCAGCAAAACGTGAACAAACTCCGCAACTTTATCAGCATCCGCTGTGAGGAAGTGACCGGCGGCATGATCGACTGCTACAACCTCACCGGTCCGTATCAGACAGTATTGCTCGTCGATCCGCCCGGCGCAGGCATCATGCAGGCCAATACCCTGAGTTATACCGCTTTCCCGGTGCAAACCACCTACTTTGGCAATGTGGACCTGAAACTGTCGGCCACGGCTACGCAAAATTACCTGTTCGACCACTGGTCGGCAGGCGCGCATACCTTCGCCGACTCGTCGCTGCAGGTCGCCAGCCTGAACCTGACCGCGCCGGATACCATTGTTGCGCATTTCAAACTGACAACGGCGGTGCATGATCCCGTACAATCCGGTGATGAACCGACTGTCATGGCATATCCTTCGCTGTTTGACGGGGAGATCAACCTCGATTATTTTCTGCCGGAAAAAGCCCCGGTTGCCGTTTCGCTGCACTCCATGTTAGGCGATTTGAACGCCGTGTTGCTGCAAACCGTACATCCGCAGCAGGAAGGCCGGCACCGTGTAAAGTTGCAGGTTGCCGATCTTCACCTGCCGGCAGGCATGTACCTGTTGCGCTTCTCCGCAGGTGGATTTTCCAAAACCCTGAAACTGGTCGGAAGCGAATGATAAAATACGTATAAGAATGGCGGCCTGCGCGCAACCCGGGCCGCCGCCGCTCCGTTGGGTATCTCCAGATGCGTTTTTTATACCCCATAACATGGTTGCTTCGTTACCTTTACCCTAAACTGAAACCCTTTCCTAACCTTTAATTTATTTTCGACGATACGTGAAACGGCTATTTGGCGGGCTGATAATCCTCGTAATACTACTGGCAGCGTATTTTGCTCCGATCGACATTCCTTTTGCTGCAGAAAGCATCGGGCGGGTATTTCCTGTGCGGGAGTGGAAACTGGTACAGGATCAAACAGGCCGGATAAGCGCTGTCCTGCGTGACTACCGTTTTGGCGCCACAAGCCAGATTGACGCCTATCAGTTTGAACAGGGCGACTTCTCCGGTCTCAGTTTCGACCTTCCCGAAGGTCGGTTTATCTGCGTCGGCGATACGGTAGTGCGCATGTATTCCGTGCGCCAAAACGAAGAGATTCAAAACCTTGAAGCGCAACTTTCCCTGTATCAGGCTCAATTTCAGGCAGACATTACGGGCGACAAACCACCGGTCGTCAAGGAGGCTGAAAATCGTCTGCATTTTGCCGAGCAGGACCTGACGCTCAGGGAAAAAACCTACCGCATAAAAAAGCCCTTGTGGGAACAGCAGCTCATTGCGCTGACAGAATTTCAGGAAACCGAAAACGCCCTCGAACTGGCCAAAATACAAGTGGAAATTGCCCGGAAATACCTTGAAAACGTGAGCACAGGCCTCAAGGATGAAAGTGTCGGCATTACACAGGCCCAACAGCGCGGATTGAAGAACAGGCTGGATATCCTGCGGAAAAAAGGCCTTTCGTTCGTGTTGCGCGCACCTTTTTCGGGCTGGATTGAGCCTTCACCCCTCCCCGAGGAACTGCTGGTCCTCCAGCAATGCGACGAATACATCGTGCAGATACCCGTCAAGGTGGAATATCTGAATTACCTCGATACCGCTACGAACATTCTGGTTACGGACATGCTCACCCAAAAGACCTATCCGGCACAACTGTTGCAGACCGGCACGAAGGTCGAAGTGCTCGACAACCGGCAGGTAACGCTGTTGACGGCCTCCATCAGGCCCGACAGCAGCAGCGTTCGGTTCAGCACCGGCATTGCTGCGCGTTGCCGGCTTGATTTCGGGACCATCAACCAACACGAATACCTGCGCCGCCTGCTAAACATCAAATGGTAACCATGCGCTACGAATTCAAATATCTCGTGCCGATTGAGCTATATTCCGCCCTGCGCGGTGCGGTATTGCCCTTCCTGCGCCCGGATCCATTCGCGGCAAGGCAGCCGGACGGGAAATACACCGTGCGGAGTATTTACTTCGATACTTCCGGTTTCGATATGTACCACACCAAGGTCGACGGCATTGCCCACCGTATGAAAGTACGGTTGCGGGGCTATAATCAGGGTGGCCCGGACAGTCTTGTGTTTATGGAGATCAAGCGGAAATACGAAAGCCCGATCCGGAAAAGCCGGGCGAGCGCGCCCTATGGGGTTGTCCTGGACCTGTTTAAAGGCAGGTCCATTGACCACCTGGAAGGGATGATTACAGAACCCGACAATGCCCGCCGCTTCTTTTACCAGATATTGAGCCGGAATTTGAGGCCGGTGGTCAATATTATTTACGAGCGGGAACCGTTTATGGGCGCCAATCTGGATCCGGAAAACGATTTTCGCCTGACCTTCGACCTGCACCTGCGCAGCGTAGCCTACCCCGGCATCGACGAATTGTTCGAGGATAAGGATGTCCGCTTCGCCTTCCCGGGCTTTTTTATCCTGGAAATCAAGTTCAACCAATACTGCCCGGCCTGGATAAAGCCCCTGCTGGAAGATTTTCAACTCCGTAAAGAACCCGCGTCCAAGTACGTTGGCGCCATAGACTCCAACGCCTTCATCCGGCCAGGGCGCCACAACGACGCGTTCGCCAAAAGCGCATACCTTGATTTAAGAGACTGAAAGCACAACCGATGTTCGACGACTATCAAAATCTGTCCGTTTTCCCCACGTCTTCAGCCGACGTGATGGCCAACCTGTTGGTGGCCCTGGTGTGCGGGCTTATCCTTTCCATTATTTACCGGGTGACCTACCGCGGACCCTCGTATTCCGTGACCTTCGTCAACTCGCTCGTCCTGCTCAGCATCATCGCTTCTATCGTGATCATGGTGATCGGCAACAACATTGCCCGTGCTTTCGGACTGGTGGGCGCCATGTCCATCATCCGTTTCCGGACGGCCATTCGCGATACGATGGACCTCGTGTTCATCTTTCTGGCGCTGGCGCTGGGCATGGCCTGCGGCGTGGGGCTCAACGCTATTGCCGTGACAGGCACCCTTTTGTCGGGGCTGGTGGTAGTGGTTCTTACCTTTACCCACTTCGGCGCACCGCGCAGGCGCCATTTTCTGCTGCAGATCATCTACCATGCGACGCAGGAGTCAGATGTGACGCAGCCGCTCGCCAGGTTTTGCCGGAGCCTGAAACTGGTGAGCATGAAAAACGTCGGCCTCGACGACCTGACCGAGAGCAATTACCACATCACCCTGCGCGACACGCGCAAAACCGAAGCGATGGTGCGCGAACTGCGGCAATCGCCCGGAGTGCAACAGGTCAATGTTTTCTTTGATGAAGACGATTTCAACCCGCCAACCATGTAGCCATGTTTGCGCTTTATTCCATAACCGTTTTTCTGTGTTTTTCCTGGCCGACATCACTTATAACAGGCGTTTAACGGAGCATTGGATGAGCGGAAAAGCAGTGCCCCTGCGGAATACCGGCGTTTTGACGGAGGAAAAATAAAAAAATTGTCCCCTACCCATTCGACTTTTAATCCGCACTTTCGACCTTTGCGCATGGAACTGAACAACACTGTGCCGAAATTCCTCGGCGAATCACTCACCTTCGACGATGTTTTACTCGTCCCCGCATACAGCGAAGTCTTACCCCGCGAAGTAGATATCTCTTCCCAATTCACCAGAAGTATCCGCCTGAATGTGCCGGTTTCATCGGCAGCTATGGATACCGTGACCGACAAGACGATGGCCATCGCTATTGCGCGTCAGGGGGGCATCGGAATCATTCACAAGAACATGACGGTGGCGGAACAGGCCGATCAGGTGCGCGCCGTGAAGCGCTCGGAGGCCGGTATGATCATCGATCCGGTGACCCTTCATCCTGATGCAACTGTCGCCAAGGCGCTGGACCTGATGAAACAATACAGTATTGGCGGCATACCGGTAACGGACAAACGCGGCAAACTCGTCGGCATCCTTACCAACCGCGACCTGCGTTTCGAGACGGACCGCAACAAGTTGGTGCGCGACCTGATGACGAAGAAAAACCTTGTCACAGCGCCCCTGGGCACCACCCTGCTCCAGGCCAAACATACCCTCCAGCAACGCAAGATCGAAAAACTGCCGGTGGTCGACGATGCATTTCACCTCGTCGGACTGATTACCTACAAAGACATTATTAAAGGCGTCAACTTTCCGAATGCCTGCAAAGACCCGCTTGGCCGCCTTGTGGTAGGCGCCGCCGTAGGCGTCACGCCTGATATGGAGGAACGCGTGGCTGCCCTGGTAAAAGCCGGCGTGGATGTGGTGACGGTGGATACCGCCCACGGACACTCCCGCGGGGTGCTTGATGCCGTTCGGCGTTTGAAAAAGACTTTCCCCAACCTCCAGGTCGTCGGGGGCAATGTAGCCACCGGCGACGGCGCAAAGGCACTTGTCGATGCCGGCGCCGACGGCGTCAAGGTCGGTGTCGGCCCGGGGAGTATATGCACTACCCGGATTGTGGCCGGCGTGGGTGTGGCACAACTTTCCGCCATCCTGAACGCTGCCGAGGCAATCAAAGGCTCCGGCGTACCCATCATCGGCGACGGGGGCATACGATACACCGGCGATATCGTCAAAGCACTGTCTGCCGGCGCCGGCGCCATCATGGCGGGATCGCTGTTTGCCGGTGTGGAAGAGGCGCCCGGCGAGACGATCATTTTCGACGGCAGGAAATTCAAAACCTACCGCGGTATGGGCAGCCTCGGCGCCATGCAACAGGGCTCCAAAGACCGCTATTTCCAGGATGTGGAAGACGATATCCGGAAACTCGTGCCGGAAGGCATCGAAGGCAGGGTGCCGTTTAAAGGGTCGGTTGCCGAGGTGATGACGCAGTACATCGGCGGACTTCGGGCAGGCATGGGGTACTGCGGCGCCCGGACGGTGCAGGAATTGCAGGAAAAAGCGCAGTTTGTCAAGATCTCCAATGCCGGCATGATAGAAAGCCATCCGCACAACATAGCGATCACGAAAGAGTCGCCCAATTACAGCCGCCTGTAGATCCCGGACCTATTTACCCGCCTTTTGACCTATTGGAACCCGCCCGGCACTTTTTTCCCGAACCTTGTCGGCCGGCAGGTGTGCGAGTATTTCGCTTTTCAGGGCCTCTACCAGCCGCTGTTTTACCAGGTAGCGGTGCGTGACGAGACTCACTTCGCGTACCGGCTCGGGGGCAACAAAGCGTTTGACCTTTTTCAACTGCGATGCGGTGAGGTAGCCCGTGGCCAGCTCGGGCAGGATCGTGATGCCGTTTTGGGCGTCTGCCAATTGCTTGAGCGTTTCGAGGCTTCCTGCCTCATATTCAACGGAGCGGTGATTTTGTTGCCGCAACTCGCAGATGTTCATGATCTGCGAGCGGAAACAGTGCCCTTCTTCCAGCAGCCACAGGCGGCTGAGGTCGATATCTTCAGGCAGCAGGTACTCCTTGTGGTAATCCTGGCCGGAATACACCACAAATGCTTCATAGAACAGGGTATCTTCCCGGAGTGTGGCGTCGTTCAGAGGGGTCACGAGGATGGCCGCGTCCAAAAGTCCCTTGTGCATATCCTCAATTAACACCGAAGTGGTGCGTTCGCTGATCCGGAGCCTTATCTCGGGGTAGTTTTCCATAAAAGACTGGAGGAACAAGGGCAGCAGGTAAGGCGAGAGCGTCGGGATAATGCCGATTCGCAGGTCTCCCTTAAGACTGGATTCCTGTTCCAGGCCGATCTCTTTGAAGCGTTCAGCCTCCCTCAGGATCACCCGGGCCTGGGCGATGAGCGCCGTGCCCGCAAGCGTAGGCACAACAGGCTGGCGGCTCCGGTCAAATATCTTCACACCGACCTCCTCTTCCAGTTTGCCGATCATCATGCTGAGGGTAGGCTGGGTGACAAAACACTGCTCCGCCGCCTTTGCGAAATGCCGGTGCGCGTCGAGGGCAACGATGTATTCTAATTGTTGCAGGTTCATGGCGCAAATATATAGACCACGTTTATGTCAGTATAGAAAATATCGGTTTGATTTATCTCATGGAATCATTTACCTTTGAATATTATTTGCTGTTCAGGTACACCGAATCAACTCAAAATTCGGTCGGTATGGAAACTTTTTAATTCCCCAACCCGGTCGTTCACCATATATCTGTCAACAATTGGTCCTGCCGGTTCCTTTGTCAAAAGGGAGCCGGTTTTTTGTTTTGCGGAAGCAACCCGGTGAAGTTCAAAGCGGAAAATCCGGAGTTTCCATTACTTTCAGCCGTCGATAAACGTACTTCGGACATGAACGAGCCCGCATTCCGCCAACACCTGCCTACCGGCGTCTCCTTCGAGATGGTCTTTGTGGAAGGAGGTCTGTTCCATATGGGTGAAACGAGCGAAGATGCATACGCCTGGGAACAACCGCAGCATCCGGTACAACTCACCACTTTCCATATCGGCCGGTATCCCGTTACGCAGGCACTCTGGAAAGCCGTGGCCGGGCAGGATGACAATCCTTCTGAGTTTCCCGGCGAGCAGCGGCCCGTTGAAAATGTTTCGTGGGAAGATATTACCAAACGCTTTTTGCCCGAACTCAACCGCCTGTCGGCGGCCTCCCGACCCGAAAACACGACATACCGACTGCCTACGGAGGCAGAGTGGGAATATGCAGCCCGGGGCGGCAAGGCAGATAAAGCCTGGATGTACGCCGGCAATGAAGTCCTCGACCCGCTGGGCTGGTATGAAGCGAACAGCAACGGAGAAACCAAAACCGTGGGCCTGAAAACGCCCAATTCCCTGGGTCTGTACGACCTGAGCGGCAACGTCTATGAGCGCTGTTTCGATTGCTTCGACGAGTTGTACTATCAAACCTGTTTGGAGGAAGGGGTCGTTGCCGACCCCGGCGGGCCGGATCATTTTATCAAATATGCACTCCGTGCAGCGCGTGGCGGCAGTTTCTACCACGACGACCGGCGGTGCAGGGTCAGGTACCGCGGCAGTGCGCCCAACCGGCCGCTGACGGGCTTTGGGTTTCGGCTGGTGTTGGGGATTTCGCCCCGACTGTCATAATATACATGTTTCAAGGAACGATACGAACACTTTCTTAACCAAAGTCAATGGATGCAGGTTGGGCGAGGCGGTAATTTTGTCCCATCAATACAGCAGAAGGCAACCATATTCCTTCTGCATACAGGCAAACAAATTACCAAACCATCAAATTGACATTGCGATGAACTCGTTCAAACATCTTTCAAAAATTGCAGGCGTCGGTTACCTGATCATATTCATAACCGGCATTTTTGCCAACTTTTTCGTCCTCCAGCAACTGACTGTACCGGGAGATGCTGCGGCAACGGCCAACAACATTTCAAACAGCGGTTTTCTATTCCGAACCGGCATACTGGGTTTTATTATTATGGTCGTTTTCGACGTAATACTGGCATGGGCGCTTTATCTATTGCTCAGTCCTGTAAACAGGCAATTATCGTTGCTGGCAGCCTGGCTGAGGCTGGTGAATGCGACCATTTTCGGGGTTGCCCTGTTCCAACTATTCGGTATACTCAAGATTTCCAGTGGGGCCGATTACCTCCAGGCGGCAGATGCCGGCCAACTGGATACACAGGTAATGCTGCACCTGGATGCATTCAACCATACCTGGCTGATCGGTCTTGTGTTTTTCGGCATTCATCTTTCCATTTTGGGTTACCTGATATTCAAATCGGGATATATGCCTCGGATATTGGGACTCTTGCTGATCGTCGCATCGGCAGGCTATCTTACGGATAGTTTTGCCAACTTCCTTATGCCCAATTACAACGATTACAAGGAGGTATTCTCGATGGCGGTCATCCTGCCCGGCGTAATCGGAGAGCTGATGCTCACCCTGTGGCTTCTGTTGAAAGGGGTAAAAACACAAGCCCGGCAGGAGGAGTTATTTCTTAAGCGTGACCCTTTTCTTGATCCTGCTTAGCGATTCGGGCTTTACGCCAAGATAACTCGCCAGCTGGTGTTGAGGCACCCGCTGAAGCAGTTCCGGTCGGGTTTCCAGCAGATTCAGGTAGCGTTCTTCCGGAGAGGTGGTAATGTATGAAGCGAGCATTTCCTGTTGTTTGCCAAAATCATCCTCCATTGAAACGCGGCATAGCGATTCAAATTTGGGAACCCGCCGGTACAACTCCTTTTCTTTGTCGTAGTGAAGTACCGCCAGCGTCGTGTCTTCAATACAGGACAGGTAATGATTGGCGGGGGTTCTGTTCACGTAGCTTGCCATAGAGGCGATGGACTGCTCTTCGGTATAAAAACCGGTAGTTTTCTCCTCCCCATCGACCAAATAATACAGCCGTACGCATCCTTTCAGGTTGAAATAACATTCTGAAGCAATCTGCCCTTCCCGGAGCAGGACCGTCCCTTTTGGGTATGTCCGGACGGGAATACACTCGATGATCGCTTTGGTTTCTTCTTCATTCAGGGAGATGAACCTCGAAACGAGTTTTGAGATATCGTTTTCCATGTTGGTTACTTTGCAGGCGCAATAATTTGACAATGGCCCGGCTGTTTTTTGTACACAAACGACTTCTGTATGCAAAAGCGCATCCGTTTTCAACGCACCCGGCATTTCAGAAAGTATAGATAGAAACAAAAAGACGCGCCATTCCCGCTGGAACGACGCGTCTCCGAATAAACAGCCGGCTTGTGAAAAATGAGCCCGGCGTTATGGAACCCGTAAGTCTTACCTTACAATGACCAGTTTCTGAAAGTAATTCCTGGAGTCCTTTTCAATTTTCAGGTAATACAGCCCGTCATTGAACTCCTGCAAATCCAATGTTGAATTTTGCTGTGCAATGTTCAAAGTCTTTACGAGTTTGCCGCCTGCATCGAACACCGACAGGGAAACCGGGTCGTTTGAAAATTCCGAAAATGCTATCGTACAAAAATCAGCGGCAGGGTTCGGGAAAATATGAATACCCCCCGCTGATGCTTCCAAATTATCAACATCCACCAGGCCGCCGAACTTAATATCATCCCAGTAGTAGGTCTTTTCGCCTGCCATGGCCCCGGTGGTACCGAAGTTGAAGAAGATGGATAATTTGTTGTATGTGCTCGCCAGGTTCAGCGCGGCCGTGCCCGGAGCCTGGTTGCTGAAATTGAATTCCAGCGTTTCCCAGGCGCCAGCCATGGTGGTATTCGCTTCCGTCTCCACGCTGACGGTGGGGTCGGCGGCGTTCTCCACTTTCAGGCGGATGGGTGTATTCGCATCGGGCGACCATACCCGCACGGTCATTTTGGTGTCGGCTGCGGTGAACGGTATCGGACTGGCCAGGCCGCTGCCGCCATTGGTGGTGCCGGCCCAAAGTTCGGCCCCGCCCGTTTTGATGACCTGGCCGACAAGGTTGTTCGGGTCGGTGGGATCCGCGACGATGGAGGAGACGTTGCCGCCAAAGTCAACGAGGTCGTAGTCCACAGTAGCGGTGTCCTGGAAAGTGATGGGCAGGTCAACCTGGGAGAGGTTACTGCCGCCGCCGCCGATGAATTTCACGTCGTCCCAGTAGTAGGTCTTCTCGCCCGCCATGGCCCCGGTAGTGCCGAAGTTGAAGAAGATGGATACCTTGTTGTATGTGTTCGCCACATTTATCGGGGCCGTGCCAGGCACTTCGTCGCTGAAATTGAATTCCAGCGTTTCCCAGGCGCCTGCCATAGTGGTATTCACTTCTGTTTCCACGCTGATAGCCCCGTTGGCGGCATTCTCCGCCTTCAGCCGGATGGGCGTATTCGCATCGGGCGACCATACCCGCACGGACATTTTGGTGTCGGCTGCGGTGAACGGTATCGGAGTCGCCAGGCCGCTGCCGCCGTTGGAGGTGCCGGCCCAGAGTTCGGCCCCGCCCGTTTTGATGGCCTTGCCGACGAGGTTGTTCGGGTCGGTGGGGTCCTTGACGATGGAGGAGGCGTTGCCGCCGAAGTCCGCGAGGGCATAGTCCACGGTAGCGGTGTCCTGGAAGGTGATGGGCAGGTCGACCTGTGCCAATCCGAACCGCACATTATCCCAGTAATAGGTTTTTTCACCCGCCATTGCCCCGGTGGTCCCGAAGTTGAAGAAGATGGATAATTTGTCGTAGGTGTTTGCCAGGTTCAGTGCGGACGTGCCCGAGGCCTGGTTGCTGAAATCGAACACCAGTATTTCCCAGGCGCCTGCCATGGTAGTATTCGCTTCTGTTTCCACACTGATGGTGTTGTTGGAGGCGTCTTCCACTTTCAGGCGAATGGGCGTATTGGCATCGGGCGACCACACGCGCACGGATATTTTGGTGTTGTCGGCGGTGAACGGAATCGGAGTTGCCAGGCCGTTGCCGCCGTTTGTGGTGCCGGCCCAGAGTTCGGCTCCGCCCGTTTTGATGGCCTTACCGACGAGGTTGTTCGGGTTGGTGGGATCCTGGACGATGGAAGAGGCGTTGCCGCCGAAGTCCACGAGGGCGTAGTCCACGGTGGCGGTATCCTGAAAAGTGATGGGCAGGTTAACCTGGGCCTTGCCGCCGCCGCCATTGAATTGCTCAATGTCGTCGACATAAAAAGTGAAATTGGCAGAGCCGTCGCCCACTGTACCCAGGTCGAAAATGAAAACCAGTTTTTGGTAGGAATTTGCGGTATTGACGCCTGTGAAATCAAAAACCAGTTCTTCCCATGCATTGCCGACAGTCGTCATTTTTTCCTGTTCGTAAGCAATGCCACCGTTTGTCAGGTTTTCAACTTTCAACAACACCTTCCTGCCCGCACCCGGCGTCCAGACCTTCATTTTGAAGTGTTTATTCGCAGAAAAATCGATTGGTCCCGCCAATTCCAAAAAGCTGCCGCCATAGACTTCGGGGGCATTTTTTATCATGCGCGCCACCTTGCTGCTCGTGTTAATCCCGGACATGTCGGGGTTGTCTTCCCGACTCATCTGCCCGCCGCCAAAGTCGGTAAAGGCGTAGTTAATGGTCGTCGACTCAAAGTCAATCGGAAGGCTTATCTGTGCATACCCAATGCTGGATAAGAGCAGGGTTAATAAAAGAGTAAAATGCTTCATTATAAATTAGTTTAAGTTTTAAAATATGGATGAAAAGCGCCGGGAAACAATCCGGTTTGCCCGATCCAGGCGCCATTGTTTCGTCAAAACTTGAGGTTTTGGTGCATGTCCCACAAGCCCCAATAGGCGCCTACGTCGCCTTCGGCGCCTACTTTCCAGGACTCATCGAAGGAGGAGAAATAAAAAATCTCAATGTCCTCCTCCCGCGACCATTGTTGGGTATTGATGAAATATTTCATGGCATTTTCCGCAGACGGTTCAGCGCCGTCAAGGCTTTTTCCCTGGCTCGGCCAGCCTGTCTCGGTGATGATTACTTTTTTGCCCTTTGCGGCCTGTACTGCCTGCTGGTACATCTGTTTCATATATACCAGGGAATAGTCTATGTGGCAGCCTTCCCAAAAGGGATAGCAATTGGACAAAATGACATCGCAGGCCTCGGTGATTCCGGGGCAGGCGGTAAACTCGTAATAGGCATCCACATAGCCCGTCGACACCTCTGGGATAGCCTTTTTTACCCGGAGGATGTAGTCCAGCAGCGCCGCCTCGCTCATATCCTTCCGGTAGAGCACTTCGTTGCCTACGGCGGCAATGTCGACGTATCCTTCTTTGGCGAGTTGTATCAGACCGGCTATTTCCTGTTCGTTCAGGTCCTCATCTTTACCCAGCCAGGCGCCCACCAGCGTTTTTAGTCCGAACTCACGGGCTACTTTCGGCACCAGTTCATTGCCTTCAATACAGGAAAAAGAGCGCACCCATTTGGTGTACGGGGCAATGATTTTCATCCGGCGCCGGATTTGGTCAACCGTTAAAATATCACCCGGTTGCTGGCCTTCTTCGTAGGCGCTGTAACAGAGGCCGTGCATGCCATTTTCCAATGCCTGCCGGAAGAGGTTTTGTATCTGTTCGGGTGATTTGCCGGAATAATCTGTTCCCGAAAGGGTTAAGTGTTTTCCTTGTCTGAATGACATATTGTATGATGATTTTTATACGAAACAAACAGATATGAATGATGCCGGTTTAACCGAACTTTTGTTTTTCATGGATATCCCACAATCCCCACTGCGTGCCCACTTCCCCTTCATGATGAAGTTTCCAGGATTCGTCAAAGGAGGAGAAATAAAACATTTCAATGTTTTGGTCTTTAGCCCAATGCTGCGCATTGATAAAGTATTTCATCGCATTTTCAGCCGATGGATTGGCCTCCTGCACCGTTTGTCCTTTGCTGGGCCACCCGGTTTCTGTGATGATTACTTTTTTGCCCCCGGCTATGTGGTTTGTCAATTCAAACATGCGTTGAATATAGTGCAGGGCGTGTTCGTTGCCGGCTCCTTCCCAGAACGGATAGCAGTTGATCAAAACCACATCGCAGGCATCCACCAGAGCGGGTTTGTCCAGGAAATGATAATAGGCGTCCACATAACCCAAAGGAATATGTTTGGGCAGTAATGCCCGCACCTGCCGAAGGTATTTGATTATTTCCTGTTCTGTAAGTTCATTGCGCTGCAACACTTCGTTGCCTACAGCCGCTATGTCGACCAATCCTGCTTTTGCCAATTGAACGAGCGCTTTAATTTCGCTTTCGTTCCTTTCGGCGTCCTGGCTTATCCATGCCCCTGCCATTGTTTTCAAACCTTTTTCCCGGGCAATTTTTGGAATGAGTTCGTTGCCCTGGGTACAGGAAAAGGAGCGCACCCATTTTGTATAAGGGGCAATGATTTCCATCCGCCGGCGAATCTGGGATTCGGACAAGGTATCGCCCGCTCTCTGGCCCTCGGTGTAAGGGCTGAAACACAATCCATGCAGACCGTCGTGGAGCGCTTTCGAAAACATTGACCTGATTTCCGCCGTCGTTTTACTGCTGAAATTCAAACCGGTCCCTGTATTCAAATTTACGCCCTTACTCCGTTCAAGCAATTTGCCGTGCGCATAAGCAGACGAGCCGGTCTTGGGGGCTTTTTTCCGGTTTATTGCTGCCCGTATTTCATGGGCACGTTCTTCAGACACTTCATAGTTGCGCATGATCCACACGGCAGCCAATGTCCCGAGAATGGGAACTCCGGAAAAAAACAGTCTTAAACCTTCTACGGCGCCTTCCGGCTGCGATGCTGCATCCGGGGCGAATCCGACCAGGGTCATTATAGCCCCGCTCATCAACCCGGCAATGGCAAAACCGAACTTCACCATCCACCAATAAATAGCGCCGAAAATACCTTCCCGCCTTTTGCCGGTATTCAGTTCATCCAAGTCACATACATCTGCCGTCATAGACATCATCAGGGTGAATAAACTGCCGATTCCGAAGGAAAAAAACGGGAGTGCAAAAAAGAACATATAGGGTTTGCCCGGCACGAACAGAAACCAAAACAGCACATATCCGATGATGGAAATTCCCTGCGAGAGCATAAAAGCATTCTTCTTGCCCATTTTTCCGGACATCCATGCTACGGTGGGTATCACTGCAAACGTGGTCACCAGGGCGCCCACGCTCCCGAACAGAGTCGGCCAGAAACCTGCTGCTCCCGCATCGCCGTTGAACAAATAATAAACAATGATAAAAAAAGAGAAGGATGCTACCGTATTGAACGCATTGAAAATCAGGAACGTTGAAAAACACAATTTCCTGAACTCCCGAATCTTGAAGGCTTCCCTGAACCCGTTCAGAATTTCCCTGAGTCCACCTCCAATATTCTTCAGGCTCAACGGAACAAGGCTGTCATCATCTTTGGTGGATTTGCTTTTGATAAAAAAAGCGGGAATCATAGCCAAAATCATACAAAATATGCCCACCCATACAGAGAGTGTCCGGGTAGCCGTATCCGCATTTTCAAACCAGGCGGGGTCGTACATCACAACCCAAAACCAGGGGGCAATGACCCAGGCCCATTGGCCGATCCACTGCGCCACGGCCATAATGTTGGTGCGCTCGTGGAAGTCATCGCTCATTTCATAGCCCATAGCCACATAAGGCACACTGAAAATGGTCAACCCCGAATAGAATACAAAAGACCAAAGCAGGAAGTACATGAAGTTATATTCCACGCCGTTTTCCCGGTGCAACTGCCACATCGCCACAAACGAAATGCCCATGATGACAGCGCCGATAAAGACATAATGCCTGCGCCTGCCCCATACGGAGCGGGTATTGTCCGTGATAAATCCCATAATAGGGTCGGTAATGGAATCATAAACCCTGGGCAGGAAAAACAGGATGCCCCACATCCATCCGGGGAAACCCAAATCCTGTACCAGCACAACCATGAATATTCCCAGGGCAGCGGGAAACATTTGATTGGCAAGCATACCCAATCCGAAGGCAACCTTTTGCCCGAAAGGAACTTTGTTGGAAGTTGTCGCTGAATTACTCATTGCCGGTGTTTCGTTTATTGATCAAGATGGTTTGAATCGCCTTGTCACTGATTTTTAAATGGGTGGATTTTTCTCCAAACGAGAGCATGAATTGTTTTTCATTTTCCGTGGGATTAAAAACCACCACTGCAATCGAGCCGTCCGGGTTTTGGGCGGCTGTAACCAGGAGTGTGTTGTCCGTATTTTCGAACCCGATCCGCACCGCTCCCGGCCGGATATACTTACTGAAATGAGCCAGTGTGTAATAGATGGGCGTGAAATACACCTCATCAGCTTCCGGGTCGACGATGACGGGGGCGATACACCAGTTTTTGAACCAGTTGGGGCCGCCCTGCCTGTCCAGTACCATGTTCCAGTCGATCCACCCGTCCACCCAGTTGTTGAGGCAGCCGATGATGTCTCCTGCATAGCGGTTGACCGGGGCGTATTTGGGGTGTAAATGTTTGTCTTTTTCCGGCGCCCAGTCCCAGCCCCAGTCGGTGGCTTCCCGGCTCCAGTACCAGGCGTCGTTCTGCCATTGGGGGACTTCGGCATCCACGCAGGCTTCCGTTTGAATCAAATGCTTGCCGGGGGCTTTGTTGTGCGCGTATTGCAAGGCATCGGGAAATACCTCAAAAGTGCTGGCATACCAGTGTATGGCGGTACCGGCGTAATATTTTGAGGAGGCTGCATCCCGGTACATCACGTCCACCCATTCCTTCAAATGCTCCCGGTTTTGGTCGTAGCCCAGAATTTTCACCTGACCTTTCCCGTCGGATTCCAGTTTTGGGCCCAGGTGGTTTTGCACAAACAAGGTCATTTCTTCCGGCGTAAAGTGCATACTTTCCCAGTTATTGCCATTGCCCAGTGGTTCGTTCTCCACCGTGAAGCCCCAGATGTCAATCCCCTCCGCTTTATAGGCATCCATGTATTTGGAGAAAAACAGGGCCCAGGTGTCGTAATATTCCGGCAACAGTTTTCCGCCCACCCACTTCTTGTTGTCCTTCATCCAGGGCGGTGCGGTCCAGGGAGAGGAAAGGATTTTAAAGCCGTCTTTGGAGACGGCCATTGCATCCTTAATCATTGGAATGATATCGTCCCGGTCTTCCTCAACGGAAAAACTATTCAATGCGGTGTCGCCTTCCACGGGAGCATAGCTGTATTGGCTCAGGGAAAAATCACAGGAGTTGATATGGGTGCGGGTCAGGGAGTAGCGGGCGCCGTCCTCCCCAAAATAGGCTTCCAAAATTTTGTCGCGGTTTTTCTTGCCCAATTTGTTCAACAGCGAGGCCGACGACTCCGTAAATGCCCCACCGAACCCGGTAATGGTCTGGAATTTTTGATCGGGCAAAAGTTTAATGACCACGGTTTTATCCCCCACTGGAACTTCAGTCATTAACTGAAGTTTATTGCCGCTTGCAGAAGTTTCATACACCTCCGTTTTCAATTTTTTATCCATTGATAAACAAGCGCTTAGCATGAAAACCAATAAAAATACAACACCGTATGTAAGGAGTTTTTTCATGTTTAGTCATCTAGAATAGGTTAATGCCCCGCCGGCATTTTTTGCTTCATCGGAGGCAGCGGGACTTCCTGCAGCAGGGCTTTTTTGTCGCCGCCATACGTTTTCACAACAGGATGGCCGCCCCTTGTCAGTCCTTTAAAAACACCCTTGTCGACCAAGTCCCATATCGCGTATTTGGCTTGCCCGTCGATGGTGAACAGCCCAAAGTGGTTTTCCGAGCCTCCGGGATTGGCGGCGTCCTTCCAGATTTCATCAAATGCTTCGAAGAAAAAGCAGGCGATGCGCTCCCGGTTGGTCCATTCGCGCATCATATTATAGTAAAGCGCCTCCTTGTATTCGTCGGTCGCTTTTGAACCTTTGGATCCATAGTGGTCATTGCAGGCGCTGGCCCAGCCCGTTTCACCGATATGAATGGGTTTTTCAATACCCAACGCCTTCATGTATTTCGCCACGTTTTTGTATTGCGAAACGGCATAATCCCTGGCGCGGGTCATGGCAGCGTTGATTTTAGCGCTATCGGAGCGCGATTCTTCGCCCTCGAAATTGCCCCAAAAATCAGGGTTGTAGTGGGTGTCGTGCATGGGGTAGGTGTGCAACGACACATAATCAACCGCCAGGAGCAATTTTGTCAAATCCTCGACGTGGTACTCGGCGCCGCCGCCGCCCCAGGAAGCGAAATTGTCGGAGCTGGTAATCCACAGGTTTTGGGGCAGTTTGCCGGCTTGCTTCAGCGCCTGTAGCTGGTTCACATATTTTAGGATTACCCAGGGCTGCACGAAGTAACTGGCGGCCCACTTCACCATCGCCTCGTTGCCGACGGCTATGATTTTTACGATGTCGGGGTATTGGTTGGCCATATCCACAGCCCTTTGAATTTCTGCGGCATTGGCCTCTTCATCCTCATGATTATGGTCGGGATGATTTGTCCATGCTTTCCGGCAATCCATCCATGCGCCCAGCATGACATACATCTCGAAACCGGAGTCTTCCTGTTTTAATGCGCGAATAGCCTTTAACAGGTTGGAGGCTTCTGCCAATTTGGTGTTGTACGTCCGCAGCACCTTGATGTTCATGGCGGCGAGGATTTTCATATCCTCTTTCAGTTGCTCCACGGTGGGCTGTATGTCGCGGCTGTTTCCCCGGTAGCCACCGTAAGAAATGGCCGGATATTCGGGATTGCCCAGAATGTCTTTTGCTGTCACTGTTTGTTTTGGTTGTTGATACGTCTGGCCAGGCTGCCCTGTGTGGCATGAAAAACTGAAGGCTAAAGCCATCAGGACACCCGCTATTTGCCCACGTATGATCATGTTATTTTAACATTGACGCTTTGATGTGAACATTGATCCGGATGATATCACCAGTCCTATCAAAAATCTTACGACTGTTGTCTTCATCCACATTTAACCCGTTCAATGTGGCAGACGTGTTGTTGTTATGCGTAATGGTCAGGCGATTTTCCGCTGCCAACGTATATACGATGGGTACCTGGCAGTAGGTGAAGCAGAGGGACCCTTTTTCGAGCGGCAATTCCCTGGTTTCCCGGTGGATATCTACGTATTCAAATACTTTGGCTTCCCCGAGGAATTCGCTTTCCCGCAGCATCCAGGGGTTGAAATGCAGTCGGCTGTTTTTCACAAAAACGCCCAACTCGCCAAACCTGCTCACAATGTCCTCCTTCACCTGTCCCGTCATGCCGGGTTGCTGTGCGCCTTTTCCGGCGGGTGTATGGGAATACGGATCGGTCGGGAAAGCGCCGTAAAGCGCCGGTGATTTATGTACGCCGATGCCTTCGTTTATTTCATAATAATGCGCCAGTAATTTACCTGTTCGTTCAGGGCTTTCTCCCTCATCCACGGCTTTCAGGCAACATTCCAGCACGGCCAACCGGAGTTTCGACACCATGTGCCAATAAATGGAACCCAAACCTTCGTAGCCGAAAAAAGTACCGGAGCGGCCGGTGAACGCTTTGTGGTTGAACAGGTCTTCAAATATTTGCAGCACCTGTTTTTTATCTTTTTCAACGAGGGGCGCATATGTTGTTTTCGACAGTTCGGTCAATGCGGCGTCCAGGTCGTTGGCGTTTTTAAAATTGCTGTTAAAATGGAATACCCCGAGGACGTCCTTTTCAATGATGTCCACATTGCCGTCGGATACCAGTCGGGCGAGCAGGGTCGACTGCCCGACGGCTTCTTTCGGCACATTGTTTTTTTCCAAAAAGCCCGGCAAATCCTTGTCGGGATACAGCAGATAACTGTATTGGTCGGGCCGGTACAAGTTGCTTTTTTTCAAACTGTCCAACAGCAACAAGACCTCCTGTGCGGATAAATATTTGGAACTCAATACGGCCACCTGCCCCTCCAGCATTTCGCTCAAATAAGAGATGGAAACGCTGTCGTCGCTTTCGAGGGTCATCAGGTTATAGGCATGGTACAAATGATCCGGCCTTTTATTGGCATCAATGGTATGTTCCAGAAAGCCGAGGCTCAGGTCAAAAAACTGCTCGATTTCATCCAATGAAACGGCCTGTTTTGATCCCGAAAACGGCCGGCTGTAAATCCGGGTGCGGTATGCACTGCCGGCTTTCCCTAAGCCATCCAATACCTGTTTGCGGTCCTTGTCGTTTATTTTGCCGGAAAGCAAATGCCGGTGGTTGTTCAATGTCTGCGACACACTGTTCAGGAAAACAAGCAATTCAGCGGAAATGCCGGCGTGTTTCACCTCCGAAGCGGCCAGTACTTTTTTGAAAAAATACAAAAACCGCCGCAAATAGCACAGCGTGACCACTGAAACGCCGTTGCCGACCAGGGCGTTGTTGGCGTCGTTCCATTCGGGCCGCTGGGTGTTCATCCAGATGCCGCCTTCGGGAATAAAATTGGACAACTTGGCCAATACCGTCGCCAGTATTTTTTCCACAAACGTCACTGTATAGATGTCGCCGTTTTGATCCCGCAACAAGGCCCCGTCCGCTCCCGAACTTTCTTTTTCCAAACGAATTTTATTGTCCAGTTCGTGGTCAAATTCGATGGTATCTTTCGGATGCTGCAGCGTGTCTTCGTAGCTTTTTATTTTATAGGGCACATTGGCATATACGAAACATTCCTTGTCAAAAAGGCTTTCCAACTGACCGGGAGCATGGTCTTCCATAAACTCCAGGAACTTCAGCAGGTAGATAATCTGGTGGTCGCCCCAGTAGCCGATATAAGACCAGGGGTTGTCCGGCTCGATGGTTTCCCAATCGAAGCCGTCTTTTGTTACCCGGTATGGGTTGTATCCATCGAATGTGGTCGCGTTCAAAAATTTGTGCACCATGCTCTCGATGAACGCCGGGTAGGAGTACGCAAGCGCTTCCCAGTTTTGAAAAATATCCCGCCAATTGCCCTGGTAGTCCAGTATTTTCGAACCGTCCTTTTCGTTGCGGGTGTTGATGGAGAACCAGTTCCAGGGGCGGCTGGGGTCGCCGTGCCGGCGGCTGAATTTGAGCGGCATGTATTCGAGGCACAATCGCGTGAAATGAGCATCCCCGCTTTGCTGTGCCAGTTCTTTCAGCGCAAAAAATGAAAAAATATCGGGCAATTGATCCACGACCGGTCTCGAATGTTCAAAAACGGCTTTATTGGCATTGGCCAGATAATGGCTGAAATCCCATTTTTCGATTTGATAATTATGGTCAAAAATGCCGCCCCGCATGATGTTGAACAGCACATTTGAAAAGTGGCGCGTGTCCCGGCGTTGGTCGGAACTGAGTTGACGTCCGTCGGCGGCGGCATTGAGTTCGAGCAGGCGTTTGGTCCCGGCTTCCACGTCCTGTCTGACGAGTTGGGATAAACCTTTTTCATTTTTTATTAAATCCCGGAGTTTGGCTACCGCCGCATGGCTTTGGTTTACGTTGGCGACAATCATCCATTCCTTTTCGACATGCGGGGGCAGCGCTATTTTTTTGTGGAGAAAATAGGCCCCTTTTTCCGCCTTTACATCTTCTTCCTGCCGGAGCGGCATACCTTTCCTGAATGCGCCGAGTTGCAAAGCGGAAAGCAAAATGACCGGATTTTCAAGGCCGAGCGACCAGGCCACGTTGGCTTTCAGCGCCTCGCTGGGTTCGGCTTTGTCCACAATAATGGCGCTCAACGCATAGATGCCCAAACCCGTCGCCTGATCCAGTTCGCTCCTCTTGTAAGCGTCTACAAGGTTGCTGGCGCTGTTTTGCAAACTGCTGGGCACGCCGTAAGGCAATATATTCTGGATGCCGTCTAACAGTGCAATTTTGACCTCGTCGGGCGCATTGTTTATCAGCCTTGATTTTCTGACAAAGCCAAACATGTCGCTCGAATTCCATTCCACCTGAAAGGTCAGTTGCAGGTCGTGGTTGATTTCCTCGAAAACGATCTTGTTGCCGAAAATATGTTTGTACAAATTCCGGCTGGTGCGGTGTACACCTTCATACCGGTTGGAGAAGGGTTCCCAGATTTGACGGGCGCTTCCTTCATGGACCAGGAATACAGACTTGCTGCCCGTGGTTTCGGCGGACTCGGTTATTTTATCATCGGTATAATAAGGGAAGAGCGCATAATCGGCACTTTTTCGCCCGGCACTCAACCCACCGTTGCTGGAAATGAACATCCAATGGTCAGAGTCGCTGACAATGCTCATAAAAAAAGGGCGAAGCGCATCGCTGTCCGGTATTTTAAAATAGCGGTCGTCCCCTGTTTGCACATATTGAAGGTCCATATTTCAATCAGTTAGCCTCCTTGTAAACCTTGACATAATCCACCAGCATGGTTTGCGGGAATGGCGTCTGGCTGGTCGGGAAACCCACAAAATTGCCGCCCACCGCCACGTTCAGGATAATGAAAAAAGGATGGTCGTACACCCATTCCCCGGGCGTATCGTCCGGAGTTATCCGTTGGTAAAGGGTGTCGTCGACATAGTAATCGATGTAATCCGCCCCCCATTCAACAGCAAAAACATGGAAATCCACGTCGAAGCGGTTGTCTGTGAAACCAAAACTTTTTGTAATGGCTGCGCCGCCGGAGTAGCCCGGCCCATGCACCGAACCATGGACGAGGTTGGGCTGCTGTCCCCGGTATTCCATGATATCAATCTCGCCGCATTGCGGCCATGGTGCATCGTCGATATTGCTGCCCAGCATCCAGAATGCAGGCCAGATGCCCGGCCCCCAGGGCAATTTGATCCGGGCTTCAAAGCGGCCGTACGCCCGGTCGAACAGACCCTGTGTTTTGATCCGGGCAGAGGTGAATCCGCTTCCGCCAAAACTCTCGCTCCGGGCAGTGATGGCCAGATTACCCAATCCATCCATCGCTATATTTTCCGGCCGGTCGGTGTAGTACTGCAACTCCTGGTTGCCCCAGCCATTGTTGCCCGTTCCAATGTCATACGCCCAGTTGGCCGCATCGGGCGACTGGCCCGCAAGGCCGTTGAAATCATCGGCCCAAACCAATTGCCAGTTGCGGTTTGTGATGTCGTTTGCATCATCCTTGCAGGTCCAGAAGGCGAAAGAAATTACAGCAAGCAGTAGGCTGTTTATCAGAATTGAATGATTCCGTTTCATGGTACAGATGATTATCAGGTTTGAAATCTCAGTTATGGAATAAAATATTATCCAGGTAAATCTTGCCGTCGCCTTCAAATTTGAACTGGAACACGTTCGTCAAATCCACCGGAGCGAACGCCGTCAGCGGGATGTCTACGCTCGACCAGCCGGAGGTAGGCACGGTAAGGGTAAAAGGTGTTTCAACCGGGCCGGGGCTGATGATGAATACCTTTAAAGCCGTGGAGTTTGCCGTCCAAAAATCAAGGTGCAGGTGGGTCATACCCGATACGTTCTGGTTGCTGCCCAGTTGGATACCCTGGTAATTCAGGCCCGAATAGACCAGCGTATTGTTTCCGCCAACCGGCATCTGCGTGACGACGGTGGCTTGCCCCCAGTTCGGGTTGAGGTCGGTACCCGATACATTGGTATAAGCGTCGCTGAAAACGGAGATAACGTTCGCGGCATTAAACGCAGGCGTTGGCGCCGCGGTCGTTGGCGCCGTACCGCCGCTGGTTTTGTAGAAATAGATGTTATCGAGGTAAATATCGCCGTTGCCGTCAAATTTGAACTGAATCAGGTCGTTGAGAGCAACCGGGGAAAAATCTGCCAGGGGAATATCGATACTTGTCCAGCCGCTGGTGGGCACGGTTAACGCAACGGCCTTCTCCACCGGGCCGGAGCTGATGAGGTAAACATTCAGGGCGGATGAGTTATTCGTCCAAAAATCAAGGTGCAGGTGGGTCATGCCGGAGGCGTCGAGGTTGTTGCCCAATTGCACCCCCTGATAGTTCAGGCCTCCATAGCGCAAAACGTTGTTCCCTGCGACCTGTACCTGGGAAACGACCGTCGCCTGCCCCCAGTTTGGATTGAAATCCGTACCGGGAACATTGGTATAGGTATCACTGAAAATAGAGGTAACGTCGGCAGGATTGCGGGTAGGCGTTGGCGCCGCAACCGTTGGCCCGGCAGGCGCCACCGTTCCGGCGTTGTAGAAATACACGTTGTCGATAAATACGTTGGGCACATCGCCGGATAGCACCAATTGGGCGAGGTGCGCCCTGTTTACCAGCCCCGTGAAATTCGACATGGGAATATCCAGGCTCACCCATTGCTCCGAAACCAGGGTTGGGCGGGTGAACGCCAGTTCGTGCGAAGAGTCGTCGCCCCCGTCGAAAACCCCGTTCGCCCCGAAATCAACGAGCAGCACCTTGAAGGCTGCAGGGAGTTCGGTGGGGTCGGGCGTCCAAAGGTCAATATGGAAATGCGTCATAGCCGACGCATTGATGGTCTGGGACGCAAACTCGATGCCCACGAAATTGAGGCTCCTGTACCGCTTCACATCCTCTCCGGCTATTTGAACCTCAAAATCTTCGGCCGTTGAAAATTGCCAGTGGGTGTTCCAGGTGTCCACATTGACATTGGTGTAGGCATTGCTGAAAAGGGAAATCACGCTGTCCGCACTGACGGTAGGGGTAGGGGCCGGGGTTTGCGGGCCGACGGCCTGCCCGCTTGAACTAAGGGTCATAGAGCCTGCGGCATCCAGATCGCCTAGTTTGGCTGTGATGACCGCAGA
Source organism: Lewinellaceae bacterium (assembly GCA_016712415.1). Taxonomy (GTDB): domain Bacteria; phylum Bacteroidota; class Bacteroidia; order Chitinophagales; family Saprospiraceae; genus M3007. The sequence continues at coordinate 144,925 of JADJRC010000013.1, forward strand.
GCCGGTATCCAGCACAGAAACAACGCCGGCGCTGCTGACCGAAGCCACCGAGGGGTTGGAGGAAGAAAAGGTGAAATACGCCGGGGCGGCATCCACGCTTTGGTCAACGCCCGTCGGCATATTGAAAGTAGCCTTCAACCCGCCGATGTTCAGATTTTGGCCTGTCTCCGCCGAAAGCACCTGATCCTGCCCATCCAATATGGCCGGCCTTGGATGTGCAATGGTTCCCAGTTTTTCGAATTTCACCTCGTCAATCCAGAAGGTGTATCCAAGGCCGTTTTCCGGGCCTTCCGAATAAAAGAACATACCCCTTTCCTCTTTCAGTTTTGAAGGTTCGGGGATGGGGATGATGTATTTTTGCCAGTTGGTATTGACGGGCACGTCGCGCAGTGTCGTCAGGAATTTTGACTCGCCAAAGTCATTCCCGAAACCAACCACGTCGATCGTGGCCGATTTGGAAGCCCTGGCCCAGAAGGTCAACGCATCGTAGCCCGACAGGTCGCGCCCGACTGAGGTAAAGTAGCTGCCGCCGGCATAAGCGCCCTGGGGGTCTCCCGCGTCCGGCACGGCAAATTTCATGGAGGCCGAGCCTTTGTATTTCACCTCGGTATCCACGTCGAAGGCCGTCACCTTTGAGCCACCGAAGGCGCCGTAGTTCAGCCCTGCGCTGAACCCGTCGATGAACACTTCCGGGGTGGTTGGAAAGGTGGCCGGTTCGAGGCCGTCGATATCCCGTTTGCAACTGACCACCGTCAATATGGCCAGGGCGAGGAGCGAGACGAGCGCTAAGATTTTGTGTTTTATATTTTCCATGACTGTTTTTTTTGATGTTGATTAATTGCCGATACTGATTTGCAGATAGGTCTGTATCTCCCATTCCTGTCCATTGCCGAAACCGACGGCGGTGGGGTCGCACACGACGTTGCCCCTGGCATCGATGGTCGTCGCCGGACAGTACCGGGGCGAATACCGGTCGAGGGAGCGCCAGTTGTAACGGACGCCCAGGCGGGAATTGGGCAGGTCAAACCATCCCGGTTTTGCGAGGCTCGTGGAAATATCGGCCATGAGCTGGAGCGGGAAGGTGAGGTTGAAGTCGCGGTGGTAGTCGTAAGGCCCCCAGTCGTTCACCTTGGCCATGGTGGTGAGTTTGGTTTTTTTATAAATGAGGCGCAAATCGCCGCCAAACCGTTTGATGAGCCTGGCGTCGCTGCCGTTGGCCTGGGCTGTTCCTGCGAAAAGGTTGGTGATAAGCCCGAAATCAGGGTTTATTTTTGAAACAACACGGGCATAAGCCTCCCAAAGATCCTGTGCGGGAGCGGCGCCGGGGAATGCGAAAATGGTGCGCCCGTCGCCGAGGATACCGATGGCTGCGTCCTGCGTCGTGGGCAGGTGGCGGTAAACGAAGCCGCTGCTGACGGCTAATTTTGCGTCTTCAGCAATATCGTTGTCCCATTCGTACATCCAGGTGCCGGGAGTGGGGTCGTAGGTGAAAAGGATTTCACCGGCCACGGTTTCCCGGTTGGCCCTGACGGCAAACGGGTCGTCGAGGATATTCCTCGGCCGTCCCGGCGCAGGTACATCGGCGGGGATGGGGTCTTCGATGGGTTTTTGCCACAGGAAGTTGGGAGCGATCTGGAGATTGCCGAATCCGACGGTGAAACCCGTAAGGAAATTGTATTGATTGCCGCTGCCGCTGTCTTTGAGCCGCCATCCCGTGAAGGTTTTGGTATAATCGGCTCCGCCCTGTGCGAGGATGCCATGCACCGCCCCCTGGACATACCACTGGAAAGGCCCCGAGGCATAAGTCAGCTTGGCTTTACCACCCCAGGTGTCGCTCATGGTGGTTTCATCCTGATAGATTTCGTATCTGCCTTCAGCTGTCTGGTGCGCGATCTGGAAAACCTCCCCGACGCGGTTCGAGTTTGACCAGAGGCCGCCCAGTTCGACGCCGACTGCCCCCAGTTTCCTTTTCAGGTACAGCGCAGCCCTGCGGGTGGGAGGAATAGGCACGGCAAAAGAACTCACGGCGGGCGCCTGCCTGTCGAGGTCTTCGTGGAAAATGCCCGTTACCTCAAATTTGCCGATTTGCCTGCTGTATTTCGCCAGGATGGCCGGGTTGGCGCCCCACCACAACTGAGGACCGAAAGCCACTTTAAGGTTTTTGAAAACCCTTTTGCCCGCGAGCTCAAAACCGAACGGCGCTTCGCCGTTGTAAATGTCAATATTGGGGCCATAGTTCGCTTCGGGGTAAAAGCCGAAGAAATCGCCCTCGTAACCCCAATGGTAATGCCCTGTACGGTAGAAGCCTTTGAGGTCGAAGTGCCTGGCGTTCCAGCTGACATCCGCCCGATAAACTTTAAAACGCTCTACATCGCCCAGGGTTATGGTTTCTACCTGGTTGGTAACCGGATTGACCGATTGCGCCGTTTGAGGCCTGCCCCGGTTTTCGTAAAATATTTCGTTGATGGGGTTGGTAGCCACATTGCCGAGCACGTTGAAAGAAACGTTGGCCCGAAAACTTTCGGAGGGTTTCGCTTCCACGCCGATGAAAAAGGATTCCATGTGGTCGAATCCCAGTTGGTCGGGATATGCTGTTCTGCCGGCCACGGGGTCCCTGGGCGTTGAAATCCGCTCGCCACCCGTGCTGAACGTGTAGAAGTCTGCCCGCAGCTCGCTCATGTGCACCTTTTTCACCTGCTCGCCGGCAAGGGCAGCCTTGTCGCCCCGGGCCTTGACCACCGCATCCATGATCCGGATGTTCGAGAAATAACTCTCCACGGAAGCAAGGCTTGTGCCTTTTTCCAGCGGGTTCAGCCGGTGGGCTTCCTTCAGGGCATAGTAGGCCGCGCGGGGGTATAACTGGTACAGTCCCCTTTCGTTGGTTGGGCCTTTGGCGCAGATACCGAACCATTCTTCGTTCATGTTATTCTCGCCCTTGACGAAATCGCTCTGGTAGCCGCCGTTGCTCCAGGAGGCATTGTTGTCGTGGACGGAGAGGTTGGTGGTCTGTCCGAATTTCCACCAGCCGTCGCTGAATTGGAAAGTGAAGCCGCCGAGGCAATTGCCCGCTTTGCCCAGACCTGCCGCATTTTCGTAAATCTCCTTCCAGTTGCCCACCATATAATAGGCCTGGGATTGCTGGTCTTCCTCATTGTTGATGGCATTGAACGCATCTGCACCGAACTCCGTGAACAGGATGGGCTTGTTAAACTCATTCCTGACGCGCTGGAAAGCATCCCCGAAAGAAACGCCCCGGTACATATTGGTGCCGAAGATGTCCACATCCTTGCATTCTTTCGCGATGATTTCCAAAAAAAGCAGGTCGCCGTTGCACATAGCCACGGGGTGCGAATTGTCGATGCCTTTCATGGCTATCGCTGCTTCGTTGAAGAGTTTGTACATGGCCGTTGCCCGCGCGGTGGATTTTCGATCCTGGACCGGGATATCTTCCGTTTCGGCGCCTTCCCAGAACAGGCCGTAGTTGTTTTCGTTTCCGAGCAGGTACAACAAAAGGCCGGGTGTATTTTTGTATTCTTCGGTCATGGCCGTCACTTCTGAAAGCAACAGGGCCCGTGTGCCGGCGTCTGCATATTCGGTATTGGGCACCCAGCCACCGCCCAATGTCAGGCCATAGCGCCCGAAGGAATGGTTGAGCATGGTGTAGATGCCGTAGTTTTCATAGATGTACTGAATCCACCGGGCGGGCACCCCGGTGTACTGGCGTACCACATTGACGCCCATGTTCTTCAGCAAGGGCATTTCGGCATCGAGAGCCGCCCGGATCACATCGTCGGATTGCTTCCACAGACTGTAGGAGTAGTTCGTGCCGATGGGAGTATAGTCCCAGTTCATGCCGTTGATGAAGAAGTCGTTGCCATTGACGACCATCTTCATCCCTTCCCGGTTGTTTACGACGGAAACCTTGTCAGCCTGGGCCATGGCCGAAATGGCGAGAAAGGATAGTAGCAGTATTTGTACTGTTTTTTTCATTACCATTTATTATAAGGTGAATCATTGCATTTTACGAATGTTTTCTCTCCGCTCGAACACCCGCCTTTTTTTTTGGTTTTCAATGGGTCAAATGTAAACGCGCCAATTCAGCAGAAAAAAAATCACACCCCATCAAATATTTCATCAAATATTTTTTTGATTACTACAAAATTGTATTTTTACCATTGTAATTCATTTATTATTAATAAATTATGACATTCGGCCACTTTCACATCGGAGGGTATTCAACTTACAGGAAGTACATTTTATATCTGCTGCTTGCGTTACTGCCGGGCCTGCCATGCCTGGCATTTTCAGGGAAATATCCTGTTCATAATTTTATGCCTTCCGACTATAAGGCCGGTATTCAGAACATAGATTTTGCTCAAAACAGGGACATGACGCTGTTTGTGGCGAACAACCTCGGCGTACTTTCCTATAATGGAAAAGCCTGGGAGCGGCATGCCTTCCAAACCGGCAAGAAGCAACGTTCCCTGGCATTTGACGAAAAAGCCGACCGCCTGTATTTTGGTTCACAGGGAGCATTCGGGTATTTCAACGGCGACTGGAGCATGGTGTCGCTCGTGGATAAAATACCGCGACCTTCCCCCGATTTCGATGAAGTATGGGATGTTTTCCTGCTCAACTCAAAAGTCTATTTCTGCACTTTTCAGGGCATTTACGTTTATGACGGCCAGTCCATTTCCGTCCTCGTGCACAAGCATGGCTTTAACCGAACCTTTCAGGCCAATGGAAAGCTATTTGCCCAAAGCAGACAGGGCGAACTTTTTGAAATAAAAGACCAGGAACTCCTTGCCCTTCCTTATTTGCGCAATTCGAGCAACGAGACCATCGCCGGGGTTATTTCGCAGGAAGGCGGATACCTTCTGGTGTACAATTCTGGGAAAATCGAGTTTGCCACTTCATTTGGGGTTAGGGAAAATATGAAGGCCTGAGCAGGGTCTTGCAGGGCAAATACGTCAACCATGTTCTCCAGCTCTCCGACAGCCGCCTGGCCATCTCTACCCAAACGGCCGGCTTGTTCCTGTTCGATTTGCAAAAACAATCCGTCGAAAACATCACAACCCGGGACGGCTTATCGTCCAACGCCTGTCTGCGGGCATTTCAGGACTACTCCGGGAACCTGTGGGTGGGCATGCAAAACGGGATTGCCCTCGTTGACCTCAACTCCCCGATGCGTTTCATCAACCAGGAAATCAACATCGAGGGAAGTGGCTACGAAGCATACGCAAGGGAGGAAGGCACCTACTATTCCACCTCCAACGGCATCTACTTTTTGGCAAAAAACGCTGCCCGAAGCGTGTTCCTTAAAGGGACGGAAGGTCCCGCCTACGGCATGCAAAACATTGCCGGAAAACTGTATGCCGGGCATCATACCGGGCTTTTTCTGCTGGCCAACGGGACTGCGAAACGGATCGCCTACACGCATGGATTGTGGCAGGTAAAACAATTGCAGTCCAACCCCGAATTTGCCATCGGGGGCACCTACTCGGGTTTGTATCTTTTCAGGTTTAACGAAAAGCGGGAATTGCAGGGCGTCGGGAAAATCGGCGGCTTTGAAGAGTCAAGCCGTTTTTTTGAAGAAGACCGCGAGGGGAAAATCTGGGTCGGGCAGTTTTACAAAGGCTTGTACCAACTGTCCTTGCTGCCCGGTTTGATGACCGCTGCTACAAAAAAAATGACTGCCGGGCAGGGCCTCCCGGCGGATGAGCAACTTATTCTGAGTCGAATTGACAACGACCTTTACCTGGGTACCCCGAAAGGGGTGTACAAGATTGACCAGGTAAACAACCGCATTGTAAAGTCGGAAACCTTTTCCAGGGTGATTGGAGAGCAACAGGTCTATTTGCTGGTGCAGGACAACCAAAAAAACGTCCACGTTTACACGGAAGACATCGCAGGTTTTTTTAAACAAATCAGTTTCGGCAACTATACATTCGTGCCGTCCTCCCTGTTTCAGTTGCGGTATTCTTTCAACAACGACCTGCTGAACATTTCGGTGCATACGGGCGACGGCGTGTTGTTCAATGCCAACGAAGGCTTTATCCAGTACAGACCCGAATTGGAAAACCGTTTGGCAGCAGAAAAGCCGCTGGTTGTAAGCAAAGTCGTCAATGTGGCGGAAGACAGCGTTTTGTATGCGCGAAAACCCTTTGAAATAAACCCGGAAAGCCCGGCGCAATTGACCGTTTCTTACCGGGCAAAGGTTTTGCAGTTCGAGGTGGAGGCATTTCAGTTCAATGAAGTGAACAACCAACAGTTTCGCTATTGTTTGAAGGGATTTGACGATGGTTACGGGGAATGGACCCACGCCACAGCCAAGGAATACACCAACCTTAAGGAAGGCGATTACGCGTTCAGTGTGCAGACCAAAAAATTACCTTGGGCAAATAATAACCAGCCAGCCCCTTCTTTTGAGGGTAAACCCGCCGTTTCACAGGAGCCTGCTGGCCCGGATTTTATATGTGGCACTCGGCGTATTGTCCTTGCTGATGGTATCCAGGTTGCAAAAGCGCCGTTACAACCTGAAGGCAATGGCAGTGGAAGATACAAAACAAAAAGAACTCCTGAAAAAGCAACAGGAATTGGTAGCGATAGAACGGCAAAAGGAGCAAGCGGTACGGCAAATAGAGGAGGATAAAATCAAGAGCGAATTGCGGCACATCAACAACCTGCTGGCCGCTTCCACCATGAACCTGGTGGTGAAAAACGAGTTCATGGAAACCATCAAGGAAGAACTGAAAGAGGTGAAGCGAAAAGGGAAAAGCACGGAAACGAAGCAGGCACTGGAGAAAATCGTAAGGGAAATAGACACTACCCTGAGGCTTCAGGAAGACTGGAAACAGTTTGAATATCATTTTGACCAGGTTCACGGAGATTTTCTGAACCGTTTGAGGGAACAGTTCCATGACCTCACGCCCAATGAGCAAAAACTCTGCGCCCTGTTGCGGCTAAACCTGAGTACCAAGGAAATCTCCAACCTGATGAGCATCTCCCTCCGGGGGGTGGAAATCGCCCGTTACCGCCTCCGCAAAAAACTGGGGCTGGACCAGGGGCAAAATTTGTCGAAGTTTATTTTGGAGTATTAGAATTTGCTTTTACAAAAATATGCGCTCCATCCAACTTTCCCTATCTTTAGCCGCAACCTTGTAATCTCCTAACCCGCAACCTTTTAATACGCTTCATATGCTCGTAAAAACCTACGCCGGCTCCGTTCACGGAGTGGACGCCCAGACTATTACAGTCGAGATCAACACCGGTGGCGCGGTGGGCAACACCGATAAACCCGGCATTTTTATCGTGGGTCTGCCCGACAGTGCCGTACGCGAAAGCCTGCCCCGCATCGAAGCCGCCGTCAAGAACTCCGGCATCCGGCTTCCCCGGCTCAAAACCATCATCAACCTTGCTCCCGCCGACATCCGCAAAGAAGGCTCGGCTTTCGACCTGCCCATTGCCATCGGCATGCTGGCCGGCTCGGGCGTAATCGCCACAGACGGGCTCGATCAGTATTTCATCATGGGCGAACTCTCGCTCGACGGCTCGCTGCGGCCCATCAAGGGCGCCCTGCCCATTTCCATCCAGGCCCGGAAAAGAAAATTTAAAGGTTTTATCCTGCCGAAGGCAAACGCCCGGGAGGCCGCCATCGTCAACGATGCTGGAGATATACGGCGTCGACAACCTGTGCGGAAGCCATCGAAGTGCTGGGCGGGGAATCCGACGTCAAGCCCCTGGTGGTCAACACCCGTGAGGAATTTGCCAACGGCAGCAGCGTGTACGAAGTCGACTTTGCCGACGTAAAGGGCCAGGAAAACATCAAACGCGCGCTTGAACTGGCTGCAGCCGGGGGGCACAACGTCATCCTGATCGGTCCGCCGGGCGCCGGCAAGACCATGCTGGCGCGTCGCTTGCCCACCATACTGCCTCCCCTGACGCTGTACGAAGCGCTCGACACCACCAAGATACACTCGGTGTCGGGTGTATTGCCCGACAACGCCTCGCTGGTCACCACACGCCCCTTCCGCGCGCCGCACCACACCATCAGCGATGTGGCGCTGGTGGGCGGCGGCTCCGACCCCATGCCCGGCGAGATCAGTCTGGCGCACAACGGGGTGCTGTTTCTCGATGAGTTGCCCGAATTCAAGCGCCAGGTGCTCGAAGTGATGCGCCAGCCGATGGAAGAGCGCCGCGTCACCATCAGCCGGGCCAAGGTGACGGTGGATTACCCGGCCAGTTTTATGCTGGTGGCATCCATGAACCCCTGCCCCTGTGGCTATTACAACCACCCGGAGAAGGAATGTGTGTGCGGCCCCGGCGTCGTAAAGCGCTATTTGTCAAAGATATCCGGCCCGCTGCTCGACCGCATCGACCTGCACGTGGAGGTGACGCCGGTGAAAATCGAGGAACTCACCAACGCCGAGCGGCCAAAAGTCACCAGTACCGATATCCGCGAGCGGGTGTTGCGCGCCCGCGAGGTGCAGGCGGAGCGATTTAAAGACTTGAAGGACGTGTACTCCAATGCCCAGATGCCGAGCCGGATGGTGCGCGAGGTGTGCCAACTCAACGACACTGGCCTTACGCTGCTCAAAACCGCCATGGAGCGCCTGCAACTGAGTGCCCGGGCTTTCGACCGGATATTAAAAGTGGCGCGCACGGCGGCGGATCTGGCGGGGAGTGCGGATATAAGGATCGAGGATTTGGCGGAGGCGATACACTATAGGAGTTTGGATAGGGAGGGGTGGGCGGGGTGAAATACCAGCTCGGAAATTTATTTTGTGACCCTACAATACCTTTGCACATGGGCACCGACAGATCGCAAATCCGGGAACAGAAGGACACTGAAACTCAAAATCCCCTTACATCATTCTTCATTGGCGCCGTCATCGTGTTAGTCGCTATCGCGATATGCTCAAAACTGAGTTTATCAGGAGAGGGAGAAACCCCCCAGTTAAATCCAAAGACCAAGCAAAGTTAGAGAAGCGGTTCAAGGAACTTGACGATTCGGAACAGTACGCATTAGTGGCTTCGGTGGATGGGTTTTACACTTGTGTACACAGTGGATGGAGTACCTACTGCTTGAAAGCCGGAGAAGTTTGGAAATATGGAGTTACCAGCAAAGGTGTATTTGGACGATATACAGCTTCTTTTTTGTTCAAGAACAAAGTGATCTACATTGCCCAGTTCAAGGGTAACATTGCTGAATGTCTCAAGATGGAACAGGTCAAACTTTTCAATTACCCCTACTCCGCAGAGAATCTGGCTCGGCCTCCCGAAAAGCGTTTACCCAGGCCGCCCTATAATTCAATAATGCGGTAGCTTGAACTTTTTCTTAGCACATCGTAACTTTGTAAAAATATTCAACATGATTGTCCTTAAAGTAGTTGACGAGGATATTGCCGACAAAGTTGACATCCAATATATTCAAAACCAGTTTGCCAATCTGGAAAACATAGGTATCCTATATGTATGCACCCTCGAAGGAGGAGAAGAAGATGATTGGATTGATGCGGATGGTATGCGAAATATTATCATTCATTTGCCTTACAAGGAGGTCAAAAAGCGCAGTGACATCAGGTCCCTGATGCTGGCAAAAGCTGAGGAGAGATTGGGGTTGGTATCATTAAATTGATCAAGTGTCACCCAAAGCCATCCTCACATATTCTTCAATTTTCTTCCTTGTTTCCATTTCAGGCTTTCTTTGATTCAGTTCAATGCGTCTCAAATTTGAAGCATCACAGCCAATCAGGTTGGCAACTTCTTTTTGAGTTTTTTCGGTAACAAGTCCGGCGTAGTACAACTGCTTCCCGAGGGAACAGTCTTCTAGCTTGAAAGGAATGTAACCTATGAAATCGATGACTGCCTTGGCAAACTTGGCAGTTGGTTGGTTACGATTCAGCTCCCAATTGGTTACCATATCTGTGGATATTTTTAGAATCCCTGCTACTTCGGGTTGCGATAATTCGCGGTCAAGTCTCACCTTGCGAAGATGGTCACCCAGGGTTTTCAATTCCTTTGGATATGCAGGATTTGAGGGCTTTATGCCCTTCAATTGAGTTGACAGTACATACAACGAACCCCTGCCCCTGTGGCTACTACAACCACCCCGAAAGGACTGCGTGTGCGGCCCCGGCGTCGTGAAGCGTTATCTGTCAAAGATATCGGCCCGCTGCTCGACCGCATCGACTTGCATATGGAAGTCCGGATATAAGGATTGAGGATTTGGCGGAGGCGATCCATTATCGGAGTTTGGATAGAGAGGGATGGGCGGGGTGAGGTGTTGATAATAATCCGGTATTCCCGTTAGCGAAGACGGCCAAACTGGCAAATATCACGCTTGGGCTGCTCACGTTGACTTGCGCCGGGTCAAAAGACCACGGCGCGGCGAGGGAACACCAAGAGAGGCGTAAATAGACCTTGGATTAAACATTTGATTTTCATAGCCATTAGGGCCGCGTAAAAAAACAAAGTCAAGATTAGTCATTATTTACGATTATAGAAATTTGTAAAAACACAATGATAATCGCCTTCAATGATGCCATAAATCGCAATTCGTAAATCCAAAAGCAGGCAGGCCTTAGATAATCTCATGAACGAAGTGGATGTCTGAACGACGCTGCCATTGTCTCCCTCCGGCAGAGAATCTGGCTGGCTCCGGCCTTCCGTCTTCACCTATTTTTCCTATCCCTCGATTTCCAATTGGCACATCGACAAGTGCTGACGGCCATCTCGTTTTGGATTTTTCAGCCTCCGGAGTGCAGCCACTTCAGAGGCTGTTTTTGCAAAAACGCCATAAAAACGGGGCCGTATTGCCCAATCTTTGGATATTTACCAGCACTAAACAAACGGTTAACTTTGCTGCCCTGTTTTCGTTTTTGGCCTTTGGTAGTTTTGTTTTTGGTTCAAACCAGGATTTGGAGCCAAAGCGCCGTTTTTGAAAAAATCACCAGCGAAAACGGCCTCTCGCAGGGCATGATTTTCGACATCCTTCAAACCCGCGACGGATTTCTGTGGGTGGCCACGAAGGACGGGTTGAACCGATACGACGGCTATAACTTCAAACTATACAGTCACAACCCCTTGGATTCTTTTTCGCTGGCGGAAGACAACGTGCCAGCTTTGTTTGAAGACAGTCGACGGCTGCTGTGGGTGGGCCTGGAAAGCAAAGGCATAGATGTTTATGACCCCCGAACCGGGCTGTTTCACCGTTGCCACCTGAATTTTGAGCACAACCAGAAACCTGCCGACTTTGACGTGTATGCCATCTGTGAGGCGGCAGACGGGGCCATCTGTTTGATTCAGAAAGCCACCGGCATGGTGCGTGTGACAGTGCCGGAAGGCTATTTGACACAAGGCCCCGGCCCGGCAGGCGCCCTGAAGGCAGCCTTGTTCCCGGCCAGCCGTTTCGCTGCGCCGACGGATCAGGAGGACGTGATTTTGACGGCCATAAGGCCCCAATCCGATGGCAGTTTGCAGGTGTACACCAACCGGTCGGCCTATCGGGTAGAAGCAGAACAAGGCACAGTGGAGCCTCTCGCCTTGCCTGTCGTCGACGATTTCTGGGCCGGTTTGCCCTTTGGCTTAGCCCATTGCCGCAATGGGACGGTGGCGCCACAAGAGCTGCCCGCTTTGGGCAAAGTGAATTGGGCTATGGCGACCTCAGATGCCGACGGAAGTTCTTGGGTGTCTGTCAACAACAAACTTTGGGGCCTAAAACCGGGAGATATCCCGGACTTCTCGACCCCGAAAGGGGTAGTAGACCAAGACCTATCCGCCGCCATGCCCGACCGCAATGGCAACGTCTGGGTAGGCACGCAGGGCTATGGGCTGCGCAAATTCAAACCCCAAAAACAATTCTTCAATACGGGCGCGACAGGCAATAGCATCTGGGGGCTGTGGCGCGACATACGCGGCAAGTATTACTGCAAAGTAGTGAGCACGGTGTTCGCCTACGACCCTCTGAGCAAGACCCTGAGCGCTCAGCATGCATTCCCACAGGGGCCAGACCGGGTGCTGGATATGAGTATGGCCCCCAACGGCGACATTTGGCTGCTGGGCCGCGACAACGAGGAAAACGGAATGGGAACGCTTCAACACTACTCGCCAGATGCGACCTTGCTCCAGACTTTCCAGTTCACGTTCAAATCCTACGTGTACGCCCGGCTGCTCAGGAGCCACAATGGTCAATACTGGATAACGGGCATGGACTGCCAGTTGGCGCGGTTCAACCCGGCCTCTGGCCAGTTTGACTACTTCAGTTACGCCTCGCTTTTTGGAGAGACCGCGCAGACTGTGCGGGCTTTGGCCCTGGCAGAAGACGAAACGGTCGGCTCTGGATCGGCACACAGGAAGGGCTGGTGCATTTTCAACCCTCAATCCTTCGACTTCCAACTGATGCAGGTGGACCTGAAAGCCCCCAACAGTTTGAGCCACAACGTCGTCCTCTGCCTCTTGCCCGACCCGGCAGACCCCCAGGGCGCCCTCTGGATCGGCACCAAGGGCGGAGGTATCAATCGGCTCGACCTGAAAAACGGCCAGGTCCGATACCTCATGCCCGCCGACGGGCTGCCCGACAAAGTGGTGTACGGCATTTTGCCGGGGCGCGAAGCCGGAGAGTTCTGGTGCAGCACCAACCGGGGGCTGGCCAAGATCAGCCTGCCTTCAGCCCTGCCCTCTGATGAGGACTGGAAGAAAGCTGCCATCACGACCTACACTACTGCCAAAAACTTGCAAGACAACGAGTTCAACACGCAGGCTTTTTTCAAAGCCTCCAATGGAGAACTGCTGTTCGGGGGCGTGAACGGGCTGAACCGGTTTTTCCCGGAAGCCGTGCACCCCGACACCTTCCCGCGGCCCGTGTTCATCGTTGGCTTAGAGGTCAACCATGCACCAGCCACTTTCGGCCCAAACGAACTGCTGCAAAAACCGCTGGAATATCTGGACGAACTTCACCTGCGCTACTACCAGAACAACCTGTCCTTCGAGTTCGCCGCACTGGATTTTACTGATCCAGCCCAAAACCGCTATCGCTATCGGTTGTTGGGCCTCGACCCCGATTGGGTGGAAACGGGCAGCCGCCGCTTCGCGCACTTTAACCACCTCGCAGCTGGCCGCTACACGTTCCGGGTGCAGGGCAACAATGGCGAGGGCGGCTGGTGGGAAGCGGCCAATCCTATCACCGTGGTGATTCACCCGCCGTGGTGGCGCTCGAATTTGGCCTACCTGTTCTACTTCGCCCTGCTCGTTTGGGTGGGATGGCGGGCCTACCAATTTCAAATCCGCCGCGTGAAGGAACGCGAGCAACTGGCCTTCGAGCACCGCGAGACCGAGCGGGTGAAAGCGATGGAACAGATGAAAACCGATTTTTTCAGTAACGTGACGCACGAGTTCCGAACCCCGCTGACGCTGATGCTCGAACCTCTGCGTCGGGCTTTGCCCAAAATAACAAATTCAGAAGCGCACGAAAACGTCCGATTGGCAGAGGCCAACAGCCGAAAATTGCTTGGCCTCGTCAACCAACTGTTGGACATGGCAAAACTCGAAAGCAGCCAAATGGCCCTTGACCTGCGGCGCGGGGATTTGGGCCAGACCCTGCGCGACGTGTTCGAACGCTTTTTGCCGCTGGCCGAAAAACGAGGCGTAAAACTGAACTTCCGTAGTGAAGATTCGGGCACTTTTGAAAAATTGAAAAACCTGATCTAAGGCGTAGACAAAACGGAGTTGGTGCTGAACAATTTAATTTCCAATGCCTTGAAATTTACACCGGCGGCGGGTCGGGTGGTGGTATCCGTGCTTAGCGCTTCTGACCTGGGGGCCATCGAAATCCGCGTCGCTGACACGGGCATCGGCATCGCCCCGGAAAATCTGGGCAAAATCTTCGAGCGTTTTTACCAGGTGGACGGCTCGAATACGCGGGCCGGAGCGGGAACGGGCATCGGCCTGGCGCTGAGCAAGGAACTGGCCGAACTCATGAGCGGTGGCATTCAGGTAGAAAGTGAATTGGGAAAGGGATCGGTGTTCACATTTTGGATACCGGCCTCAGCCTCCCTTCAGCTTCAGCCCCCCGCTCCATTGGAGACAGGGACTGAGGCCGGAAGGGGACCGGGGGCTGCTGAGGTTGAGGCTGAAACTGAAGCCCCTTTGGTCCTGCTTATCGAAGACAACGCGGAGTTGCGCGGCTTCATCCGGCAGTGCATCGGCGGGGCCTGGCAAATAGCCGAAGCCTCCGATGGGGCAGAAGGGGTAAAAAAAGCACTGAAACTGATACCCGACCTCGTGATCTCGGATGTTGCGATGCCCCGTATGGATGGCTTTGAGGTGTGCGACGAGTTAAAAAACAACGAACTGACCTCCCACATCCCCCTCATATTGCTCACCGCCAAATCGACTACCGAATCCAGAATCAGGGGGCTGCGCACAGGAGCCGACGATTACCTGACCAAGCCCTTCAACACCGACGAACTGCTGGCCCGCATGACGAATCTGGTGGAAACACGCCGCCGCCTGCAACAACGATACAGCCAAGCGCTCGCCGAGTCGGGGATGGCGCAACCCATCGCGGCTGCCACCGACCAAACCGACTTCCTCACCGCGCCTGATCGCCAGTTTTTACAGCGATTCACCGCAATGGTCGAGCAACACCTGTCCGACGAACAGATCGGAGTGGAAGGTTTTGCCAAAAAAATGCAGCTCGGCCGGGTTCAGCTCCACCGCAAGCTGAAAGCCCTCACCGACCAGAACGTGAGCGATTTTGTGCACGACTACCGGCTCGACCGTGCGATGGCGATGCTCAAAAACCGCGAAGGCATGGTGTACGAGGTGCGTCACGGGTAGGTTTTGGCAGTGAAAAGTATTTTTCGAGGGCATTCAAAAACAAATTTGGCGTACCGCCCAGTCAGATCATGTAACGTCAGGACACCTCCCTGTAACCTCAGGATACCTTGCCTCAAAATGTAACCTCAGGATACCACGATGAAACGACAAGTTTCCCGCCCCGCCCGGCCCCGCCCACACTTTTGTCCCATAGGAAAAAGGCCGGCAAGCCCAAGAGGCGGGATTCGTACTCCTTTTCAAGGCTGGCCGGGGCAAACCTCCGCTCTGGTCAGCCGATCCCGCCTTTGGGGCCGGTCGCTTTTTCCTGATTTTGTTTTTCACCTTTCAAATCAGGTTTTAATTATGAAAAGCAGTACGACAACCGGCAACGGCTTTCATCTACAAATCCCTTCCATCCTTCTGGCTTTGTTGTTTTTGCTGCCCTCGGCAGCATCAGCGCAGGCCGATGCCTTCATCACTACCTGGAAAACCAACAACCCCGGAACCTCCAACAGCAGTTCCATCACCATACCCACCACCGGCAGCGGCTACAACTACGAGGTGGACTGGGACAACGACGGCACCTACGACCAGTCGGGCATCACAGGCAATGTGACCCACGATTTTGGCGCAGCCGGCACCTACACCATCCGCATACGCGGCAGTTTCCCGCGCATTTATTTCAATAACGTCGGCGACCGCCGAAAACTGCTGGGCATCAGCCAATGGGGGGCCATTGCCTGGACTTCGATGGAAAGTGCCTTCGATGGCTGCTCCAACCTGAACATCAGCGCCACAGATGTGCCTAACCTGAGCGGGGTGACCAATATGTCCGAGATGTTTCAGGCATGTACCGCCTTGAACGGCCCCGGCCAACATCGGCAGCTGGAACACGGCGGCGGTGACAGACATGAGCAACATGTTTGGCGCCGCTAGTTCGTTCAACCAGCCCATCGGCGGCTGGAACACGTCGGCGGTAACCGATATGGGATTTATGTTTATTGCCGCCAGTTCGTTCAATCAGCCCATCGGGGGCTGGAACACATCGGCGGTGACCGATTTGAGCCGCATGTTCAACGGAGCCAGTTCGTTCAATCAGCCCATCGGGGGCTGGAACACGGCTGCGGTGACCGATATGAGCGGCATGTTTTGGTTAGCCAGTTCGTTCAATCAGCCCATCGGCGGCTGGAATACGGCTGCGGTGACCGATATGAGCGACATGTTTAGTGACGCCACTTCGTTCAACCAGTCCATCGGGGGCTGGAACACGTCGGCGGTGACCAATATGAACGCTATGTTTTCCAGGGCCAGTTCGTTCAACCAGCCCATCGGTGGCTGGAATACGGCGGCGGTGACCAGATGGAGCCATGTTTAGCGCCGCTAGTTCGTTCAACCAGCCCATAGGTGGCTGGAACACGTCGGCGGTGACCATTATGAGCAGTATGTTTTCCGGGGCCGGTTCGTTCAACCAGTCCATCGGCGGCTGGGCCTTGAATGCGTCGGTTAACCTGATCAGTATGCTGAACAACTGCGGCATGGACTGCATCAATTACAGCAGCACCCTCATCGGCTGGAGTAACAACCCCGCCACGCCAAGCGGCTGCTTCCTGGGCGCAGCCGGCAGGCAGTACGGTACCAACGCCGTGGCAGCCCGCACCAACTTAGACGTAACCAAAGCCTGGACCTTCACCGGCGACGCAGCGAGCGGCACGAACTGTGTGGCGACCGATGCTTTCATCACCACCTGGAAAACCGACAACCCCGGCGCCTCCAACAGCACTTCCATCACCATCCCCACCACCGGCGCCGGCTACAACTACGAGGTGGACTGGAACAACGACGGCATCTACGAACAGTCGGGCCTTACGGGCAACGTGACCCATAATTTCGGCGTAGCCGGCACCTACACCATCCGAATACGGGGCAATTTCCCACGCATTTTTTCAACAATGGCGGCGACCGCCGAAAACTGCTCGACATCAGCCAATGGGGCGGCATCGCCTGGACATCCATGGAAAGTGCCTTTTTCGGCTGCTCCAACCTGGACATCACCGCCACAGATCTGCCCAACCTGAGCGGGGTGACCAATATGGCCCAAATGTTTCCGGAGTTGTTCTTGCTTTGAACCGGCCCTGCCAACATCGGCACCTGGAACACGGCGACGGTGACTGATATGGGTTTTATGTTTAGAGATGCCAATGAATTCAACCAGCCCATCGGCAACTGGAACACGGCGGCGGTGACCAATATGGAAGCCATGTTTTACGGAGCCGATGCCTTCAACCAGCCCATCGGCAACTGGAACACGGCGGCGGTGACCGATATGAGGTACATGTTTTCCCAAGCCAGTACCTTCAACCAGCCCATCGGCAACTGGAACACGGCTAAGGTGACCAATATGAGTTAATGTTTAACGGAGCCGATGCCTTCAACCAGCCCATAGGCAACTGGAACACGGCTAAGGTGACCAATATGCAATTCATGTTTGTAGCATCCAGTATCTTCAACCAGCCCATCGGCAACTGGAACACGTCGGCGGTGACCGATATGAGCGGCATGTTTTCCGGAGCCAGTTCGTTCAACCAGCCCATAAGTGGCTGGAACACGGCGGCGGTGACCAATATGAGTGTCATGTTTTCCGGGGCCAGTTCGTTCAACCAGCCCATCGGCGGCTGGAACACATCGGCGGTGACCCAAATGATCGCCATGTTTTCCGCGGCCAGTTCGTTCAACCAGCCAATCGGCGACTGGAATACGTCGGCGGTGACCCATATGGGCAGCATGTTTTCCGGGGCCAGTTCGTTCAACCAGCCCATTGGCGGCTGGAACACGTCGGCGGTGACCTTAATGAACAGCATGTTTAACAACGCCAGTTCGTTCAACCAGTCCATCGGCGGCTGGGCCTTGAATGCGTCTGTTTTCCTGGGCTCCATGTTGAACAACTGCGGCATGGACTGCATCAATTACAGCGCCACCCTCATCGGCTGGGCCAACAACCCCGCCACGCCTTCGGGCCGCTCGCTGGGCGCGCCGGCAGGCAGTACGGCACCAACGCCGTGGCAGCCCGCACCAACTTAGACGTAACCAAAGCCTGGACCTTCACCGGCGACGCAGCGAGCGGCACGAACTGTGTGGCGACCGATGCTTTCATCACCACCTGGAAAACCGACAACCCCGGCGCCTCCAATAGTACCTCCATCACCATACCCACTACCGGCAGCGGCTATAACTACGAGGTGGACTGGGACAACGACGGCGTCTATGACCAGTCGGGCATCACAGGCAACGTGACCCACGATTTTGGCACGGCAGGTACCTACACCATCCGCATACGCGGCGTTTCCGCGCATTTACTTCAACAATGGCGGCGACCGCCGAAAAACTGCTCGACATCAGCCAATGGGGCGCCATTGCCTGGACTTCGATGGAAAATGCATTTTTCGGCTGCTCCAACCTGAACATCAGCGCCACAGATGTGCCCAACCTGAGTGGGGTGACCGATATGTCCAGCATGTTCCGTGGATGTACCGCCTTGGACGGCCCCGCCAACATCGGCAGCTGGAACACGGCGGCGGTGACAGACATAAGCTTCATGTTTGTCGCCGCCAGTTCGTTCAACCAGCCCATAGGTGGCTGGAACACGGCGGCGGTGACCGATATGAGATCTATGTTTAACCTGGCCAGTTCATTCAACCAGCCCATCGAGGGCTGGAACACGACGGCGGTGACTGTTATGGGATTTATGTTTTCCGGCGCCAGTTCGTTCAACCAGCCCATAGGTGGCTGGAACACGGCGGCGGTGACCGATATGGGATTTATGTTTGCCGGGGCCAGTTCGTTCAACCAGCCCATAGGTGGCTGGAACACGGCGGCGGTGACTAATATGATCGGTATGTTTTCCGGGGCCAGTTCGTTCAACCAGCCCATCGGGGCTGGAACACGGCGGCGGCGACCTGTATGGTCCAGATGTTTTACAACGCCAGTGCCTTTAACCAGCCCATAGGTGGCTGGAACACGGCGGCAGTGACCAATATGAGCAAAATGTTTGACAACGCCCACGCCTTCAACCAGGCCATAGGTGGCTGGAACACGGCGGCGGTGACCGATATGAACAGAATGTTTGGCGCCGCTAGTTCGTTCAATCAGCCCATCGGGAGCTGGAACACGGCAGCGGTGACTGATATGGCCGGTATGTTTGCCGCGGCCAGTTCGTTCAACCAGCCCATCGGAGCTGGAACACGGCAGCGGTGACCGATATGAGATCTATGTTTAACCTGGCCAGTTCGTTCAACCAGCCCATTGACGACTGGAACACGGCGGCGGTGATCTTTATGAACAGCATGTTTAACGACGCCAGTTCGTTCAACCAGCCCATCGGTGGCTGGAACACGGCGGCGGTGAACTTTATGGACCATATGTTTTACAACGCCACTTCGTTCAACCAGCCCATCGGGGGCTGGAACACGGCAGCGGTGATCGATATGGGCAGCATGTTTGGCTGGGCCAGTTCGTTCAACCAGTCCATCGGCGGCTGGGCCTTGAATGCGTCGGGCGTCCTGGCCACATGTTGGACAACTGCGGCATGGACTGCATCAATTACACCAGCACCCTCATCGGCTGAGCAACAACCCCCCGCCACGCACGGGCCGCTCCCTGGGGGCGCAGCCAGCAGGCAGTACGGTACCAACGTCGTGGCAGCCCGCACCCGTTCCCGGACGTAACCAAGCCTGGACCTTCACCCGTGACGCGGCGAGCGGCACGAACTGCGTGCCGACCGATGCCTTCACCACCACCTGGAAAACCGACAACCCCGGCACCTCCAACAGCAGCCCATCACCACCATCCCACCACCGGCAGCGGCTACAACTACGAGGTGGACTGGGACAACGACGGCGCCATGACCAATCGGGCATCACGGGCAGCCGACCCACGGTTTTGGCACGGCAGGTACCTACACCATCCGCATACGCGGCAGTTTTCCGCGTATTTACTTCAACTTCGTCGGCGACCGCCAAAAACTGCTGGACATCAACCAATGGGGCCCATTGCCTGGACCTGATGGAAAGGGCATTTGTTGGCTGCTCCAACCTGAACATCAGCGCCCACTGACCTGCCCAACCTGAGCTGGGGTGAATAATTCCTCATGTTCCGTGGATGCACCGGCCTTGAACGGTCCCGCCAACATCGGGGCATGAATACGTCGGCAGTGAACTGGATATGACGCAAATGTTTTAACCAGGCCTTTGCCTTCAACCAGCCCATCCGGCTGGGGCACGTCCGGCGGTGACCAGTATGATTAGCATGTTTCAGAAAGCCAGTTCGTTAATCAGCCCATCGGGGGCTGGAACACGTCGGCGGTGACCCATGAGCAGGTATCGTTTAACCTGGCCAGTTCGTCCCGGCAGCCCGTCCGGCGACTGGAACACGTCGGCGGTGACCGGTATGGTCGGTATGTTTTCCGGGGCCAGTCGTTCAATCCAGCCCATCGGGGCTGGAACACGGCGGCGGGTGAACCACTGAGCGGCATAGTTCCAGAAACGTCAGTGCGCTCTAACCAGCCCATTGGTGGCTGGAACACGTCGGCGGTACCAGTATGAACAACATGTTTAACAACGCCAGTTGCCTTTAACCAGCCTCGGGGCTGGAACACGGCGGTGACCGAAATGATCGGTATTATGTTTCCGGGGAGTGCCGGATTCTTTAAACCAGCCCGTCGGGGCTGAACACGCGCCCAGGTGACCGATATGAGATCTATGTTTAACCTGGCCCAATTTCCTTGGCCCATCGGGGGCTGGAACACGGCGACGGTGACCCATATGAGAACATGTTTACCGACGCCAGTGCTAAAGCCAACGACGCATGGGTTCTTTAACGTCGTCGATTTCCGTGAACTTTATAGGACGACTGCGGCATGGCGCACCAGACATTACCCTCATCGGCTGGAGTAACAATCCCGCTACGCAAACGGGACGCTCCCGTAGGTGCAGTCGGCCAGAAAATACCAGGGCAGCGCAGCAGCGGCCCCATCAACCCCTGGTCACCACAAAGGCTGGATCATCAGCGGAGATGAGGAATCACCGCGACGCCGGTGCTGAATTGTAACGGATGCGGCCACCTGCGGCCTCACCCAAGTCACCCTGGCGGCCAACGCGCCGTCGCCCGGCACAGGCGCCTGGAGCATCGTCAGCGGCACGGGCGGCAGTTTCGGCGACGCCAGTAACCCCGTCTACTTTCCGGCACAGCCGGAGACTAACACGCTGCGCTGGTCGGTGACCGACGCGCCCTGCCGCACCGGACGACGACGTGGTGGTGACGTTTAACCAAACCCCGACTACCGCCGACGCCGGACCTGACCAAACGGATGCGGCCACCTGCGGCCTCACCCAAGTCACCCTGGCGGCCAACGCGCCGTCGCCCGGCACAGGCGCCTGGAGCATCGTCAGCGGCACGGGCGGCAGTTTCGGCGACGCCAGCAACCCGTTTCTCCTTTTTCCGGCACCGTCGGAATGACCTACACCCTGCGCTGGACGGTGGCCGACGCGCCCTGCACCAGCACCGACGTGGTGGTGACGTTTAACCAAACCCGACTACCGCCGACGCCGGCCTGACCAAACGGATGCGGCCACCGCGGCCCTCACCCAGGTCACCCTGGCGGCCAACGCGCCATCGCCCGGCACAGGCGCCTGGAGCATGTCAGCGGCACGGGCGGCAGTTTTCGGCGACGCCAGTAACCCCGCTTCTACTTTTTCCGGCACAGCCGGAACGACCTACACCCTGCGCTGGACGGTGACCGACGGGCCCTGCGCCAGCACCGACGACGTGGTGGTGACGTTTAACAGCAATCCGACGCCTGCGATTAGCGGCTCATCGGTGGTGTGCAGCGGCGATGATGCGACGCTGGACGCCGGCGCGGGCTACGCAGCGTACGCGTGGAGCGGCGGTGGCGGCACGGGTCAAACGGCTACCTACATCAACCCCACGACCAGTGACCTCACGGTTCGGTGACGGACGGCATCGGCTGCCAGGGGACAGCCACCGCGAGCGTGAGGCGGACGGCCTGCGGCCTCATTTTGTGGTAACATCATCTAGGGAACTGACGATGTTAGCGGCGTCAAAGACGCTACAGTCAAACCTCACCGGTTCGGACACTGGCAGCGATCTTACCGACGTCAATGGTGGATTTGATATTCTGTGGGGATGGCTCGCGGCAATTTCCCCTCACGCCGGTGAAAAACATCAACAAACCCAACGGTGTGACAGTAGCTTGACGCAGTAGCCGCCTACCAACAACATGTGGCAAATATTAACCCAATCAATGACTCCTACAAACAGGTGGCTGCCGATGTGAACAAGAGCAATTCCATTTCTACGCTCGATGCTTCGATCATTAATCGAGCCTGCTTAGAAACCCTGCCGCACTGGCCCATTCAACACCTCCTGGCGCTTCGTGCCCACCGAACTTGCAATGACTGTACCGCCTTGGGATTTCCGGACGACCGGACTACAACGGCATTTCGTCGAGCCAGACCGACCAGGATTTTGTCTGTATGAAGATCGGCGACGTGACTAGCAGTGCCGGTCCGGCCAAAGTTTCGGTATTGAGCCGCCTGGTGCTGCGTGCGACCGACGCGGTGACGCAGGCTGGCGCGCAACTCGATCTGGTATTCGAAGCCGATCGAAAAGACCTGTCGGGCTTCAGTTTGCTGAATTTCGATCCGGCGCAGTTGCAATTCCTGAACGTGCAGCCGATGCCGGGGCCCTGCCGCTCACCGAGGATCAGTTCGGTCTGTTCCACGCAGGTGCCGGGGAATCCGTGCCGTGTGGACACAGGCCACCGGACTTGAACGTGGAAGACGCCGCGCCGCTGTTCGCCTGCAATTCCGGGCCCTGCAATCTGGCGCCAAACTGGTGAGGGTGTTGACCCTGGCTACGGAGAATTGCCCCCGCTGGCGTATACCAGTACATGGATGCCACGGCAGTGGAATTGCGTTTCGACGTTGCCACGGGCATTAACGATCCGGTGACGGACAGATCACGCCTTCAGGTGCGGCCCAACCCGTTCCGGGATAGCACGACGGTTGCGTTTTCCTGCCTGGCGCCTGCGACGCGCAACTACGGGTGATGACGTCAATGGACGCGAATTGCAAGAACTAACAATACATGCCGCCGGTAACAACAACCCGAAACGCTGCACCTGGAAAGCGTAGCGGTGTCGGGGTGCTGACTTGTGGTGGTGACGCCCTTTGGGGTGGTGAGCTGAAAACTGGCCATGGCCCGGTAGTAAAGTTTGTGAAAAACGAGATTAAAGGGCTTAATTGTCGGCCCCGCATTCACACCTGGTCAGCGTCCGCCTGATGGATGTGGGGGAAGGGCTGGGAAATCAACCTGATGGGTCTGGAGCGCGGACTGCAAGCGGTTTGATTTGAGTGCTGACAGTAGGAATGTACTTCGTGCAGATTCAGGCGAAAGGAACGGGCAACCAGGTGCTGAAGTTTGGTAGTGGAGCGATGATTTTGACTTGAAGTTGTTTAGGTCTAAGGGACGAACCTCGAGAAGACCGGCAGTACCAAATGCTCACAACGAGGTGTTGCATTTTTCAAACTGCAATTTGAAGGCGTGGTGGGCGACCCCACCGTTTTTGGCAACAATGTCTGGAACGTATATGCCTGGGATGCCGGCGGCGCGGAGCCGACTCCGGATTCCTGGAATACGGCTTACCCGGGTTTTTATCCCATAAACAGCCTGAATCTGAACAATCAAAACCAGTGGAATGCCAATAATTCGCCCTCCTCAGCGGGCAGCGGATGCCAAGCGCAATTGCGGATTTACGATGCGGCGGGCCGGAGTTGGTGGTAAACAAATACTATCCCGCAGGGTACAACGCCGAAACGGTACGCCTCGACGGTATGAGCGCATCCGGAGGATTGTGGTATGAACTGACCATGCCTTTCGGAACAAAACGAAGCGGATGGTGCGGTTCATTGCCTGGGGCGGTATACCGGCTTTTCCTGCTCAATCCGTTAGGATGCCGGAAACACTTACCCAAGTGGGGACGGCCTCTCCCAGGGCTATGTTACCACGATATTTCAGGATGCCGAAGCCTTCCTATGGGTTGGTACCGGAACGGTTTTGAACCGCCCACGACGGCTACCGGTTCAACGTTTTTTTGTACGACCCGCTCGACCCATGCTCCATCCTGTAACAACGCTAGATATAATTTCGAATCAGGTCGTCTTTGTAGGAGTAGTCAGTCTGTTGCTCCTCGATCATTTTGCGAAATATACCGTTTAAACACGCTCTAAGATCGGTGCCGCCCACATCAAAGAGATTGCAAGATGCTTTCCGAGCGTTCCGATAGTTTTAAAGGAAATCTTCTGAAAACAGGC
>JADJRC010000014.1 GCA_016712415.1 Lewinellaceae bacterium
TGAAGCCTTTAGTTTTCTATTTCATCCATCGCATCTTGAGAAACTGGGATGGGCATATTGAAGGCTTCAGCAATAATTCAATGGAAGCGCCATAAGTCTCAGCAATTGGTTGACGTACACCCCGTTATCTTGAAAAATAAAAATACGTTCTCGACAGAATCCGATAGTATAAAAGGAGAATGTGTAGTCGTAAAAAAATATTCCTGCTTCCGATTTTTTTCACTAGGTTTAAAATTTTAATAAATTTGAGCGCCATTCTGGATTAAAGTGGGTCTCAGGCTCATCCAGAAGGAATAAGACATTATCATAGTCAACCATCATCATCATTCCAAATACATGCAAAAACTGATGTTGGCCATCGCCAGGACCAATATATTCAATGGGTTGAGATAAATTTGAAGTTTCAGTCGAATTTTGATATGTTAAAAACTCGATCTGGTGCCGACACCACACGTAATTTTTCACGATTCCTTCTTTAAGCCGCAGGTTTTAACCCTATTAATTTCTTTTGGCGGAATGAGTGTGTTTAATAAATCCCACTTATAAAAAACATGTAAAGTCCAAAAGCGGATGAAAATTTGTCTCGAAATGCTTGTTTTGTTGCTTCGTTAACAAATAATCAAAGATATAGGTATGAGTCTTTTCTCATACTTATAAACAAGTTGCACAATCTTTTAATTTTTCAAGAGAGTTTTTCAACTCCTCTGTAAGCTTTACATTAGTTTGGTTATTTAGTTGTATAGTAATTCTAAATGAGTGGAGCGATTGTAGGCGAATTAACTCTTCTTTAGAAAAAACCTAGCTCCTTATCACTACGCATCAAAAAATTGGCAGCACAAACCGCCAAATTAGAAGGGTAATCAATATAAACTAAACGGGTAGTTGGAACTTTATTATAAGCAACCTTATCAGGCTTTAATCCTAAATCTCTGACATATCCGCTGTATTCATAATTAACATCCAGGAAACCCAGGCTCAATGCTCATTCTCACCTGGAAGTATAGCCAATTAAGTGGAAACAGGAAGATACTTTTCAACCTCGACGCCGTGCACTCCTCTCGGTCACCTTCTTCGTCTGTAAGTCAAACATAAGTACTATATTTTCGCCCAACTTTTTATATTTGAGATAGATATAGGCAGGTACCGCCGACCATCGCCCAGAACAAGTATTCTAACTCAAATTCTATCTCCGACGTCAATTTTGGAATTTCCTTGAAAATGTCAGATATTTGTTGTCTAAAAGAAGAAAATCCGTGCTAATAATTCATAAGAATTTGTGATTTTCCCCCACTACCTTTTTCCCGACAAGGACAATGGGATTTGCTTTTCCCTCTCCTGCTCCGGATAGTACAGGGTCAAAGACTCATTGAACCCATCCAGTACTTTTCGTCGAATACCAGAGTTGATAATATGAACACGCGTTATTTTCATATTTTAAAAATAAAACTTAATTTGGCCTGATTTAGGATCGAATTCTATTTTGAGATATTCGGATTTTCCACCTTCAAGCGAATTGAAAATCTCTCGTTTAAGTATTTCATAATCCATATTTGAAAACTGCTCTTGTAGTTGCTCAAAAGTAAATCGTTGCTTATCAAATTTATTTGTTAATGTTTCAATTAAATGTGTTGACTCATCCATATCAGTATTAATCATCTTTTTTTGACCTTGTTTGATGTAGTTTTTTGCTTCTTTTACTAATTGCACCTTTTCTATTTTAATTTTTGCTAATAACACCCCCGCCGGTTCATCCGCAGGATCCTGCTCAACTAACTCGCCACGAAAAGCGCGCGAAAAGAGGGTGTGGTGGAGGGTGGGGATAAGGGTGTTTACAATCCTGACTTGATTTTCTAATGAGTGCACCAGATTAAGCAGGTTGTTTTTTTGTTTAATGACTTTCTCTTGCAAATCAAGTGGAGGTATTTCAATAGGAATAGAACCAACAACTTTTTGGTTTAGGTTTAACATAGTAGAGCCTTGAGCATTACTTTCAAGATAAGCCTTGGTATCAGGGCTGCTGAAAAACAATTGAAGAAACTCCGGATTAACCATTGTGAAATCAGGCCTGAATAATAAACTTCCCATTCCACAAAGCCAGCCATTTTCCTTTTCTGTAATAAGGGCACATCGTCCCATTCCTCACCTCGCCGTCCCATTATGACATCGCCAGTTTGTAGATGATATGACTAATTCATTAACTTAACCTCCGAAATAGTAGTCGGAGTCAGGCACAACCTTATCGCCTTTGATATGTGAGGGATTAATCAATGGAATGCCATTATTAATATAATCTTCCTTGTGTAAAAGACTACCAAACGGGCCTATCTGTATTTTACTACAAATTTGATCTACTGTGGTTTCTATGAAGTTGTATTCACTTAAGGTCTCCGTCAACCTCCCGTCACCGCCCAATGCAGCACACTCTGTCGCAACTGCTCCAGCATGTCCGGTACCCGCTCCAGCGCCACCTTCACCGCCCGCAAACGCCCTATCGCCGCATCCAACTTCGCCACAATGCGTCGCTGTTCGGCAAGGGGAGGGAGAGGAATGGGGTAGCCATAAACTTCACTTGGTCGTGCTCTTTGCAAGGATCCACCTACACCAGATACACTTGAATTTAAAATTTCTCGAAAATAAGGGCTTGTGCATGCATACATCAAGAATTTTGAGGCGACATAACTAACAGGGGAAATCGCAATCCATTCCGTTGATGCAATCTGTCTAAGCATTTGTTTT
Source organism: Lewinellaceae bacterium (assembly GCA_016712415.1). Taxonomy (GTDB): domain Bacteria; phylum Bacteroidota; class Bacteroidia; order Chitinophagales; family Saprospiraceae; genus M3007. Next base: position 2,737 of record JADJRC010000014.1, read on the forward strand.
TTCCCGACGATCCAAACACGGTTAATCCTTGGAAGATAGGTTCAAATTAAAACATCATCAGGGTCGACCAACTGTTTGTTTGAGCCGAATTTCCTAACCAGTCGGAAATTCACGGTTTCGTTTTAAAAACTGGTACGCTGTATGTTTCAAATTGCTCTGTAGGATATTCATATGGGTTAATCGATTGGTTTTGAGTTTTTTTATCAATAAAGGTCAAGCCTCACCCATTCCCAAGAGCCGGGAATATCGTACGGGATAATTTCAGGAAAAATTTCTTCAACTTCTCTTTTTTTCATCCCTCCAATTCTTTTACCATCCCTTCCAATTCCTGCATAGCCTGGCGCAGGGTATCCATGATTTCGCGGGCCACGGCTTCGGGGGCGGGCATATCCACGTGGTCGCGGCTGCCGGCAGCGCCTGTGAGGCCGATGTCGAGGTTGTCATCTTTGGCAGCTAAGGCTTCGCGGCTCACGTGTGTGAAGCGTACGTCCTGGTGTGCGTGCCGGTCGGGCGCGTGGTAGGCTTTTTTTCAAAATCGGCGAAGTGGGCTTCTGTGAGCGGCGTACGTTTACCGAAAGAGACCATGTCGCTTCGCAGGTCGTAGAACCAGACAGCGCGGGTGTTGCCTTTTTCAGTTTTACCGCGGTCGAAGAAGAGCACGTTGGTTTGCACGCCGGCGTAGTCGAAGGTTTTGCCGGGCAGGCGCAGCACGGTATGGAGGTTGCATTTGTCCATCAGGTCGGCCCGCACTTTCTGGCCATCGCCGCCGGTAAAGAGCACGTTGTCGGGCAGCACCACCGCCGCGCGGGCGCCGCCACGGCGGTGCATCGAGCGGTAGATGTGCTGCAGGAAATTGAGTTGTTTGTTGAGGGGTGATGTAGGTGAGCTTTTGTGGGTGGGCCGTTCGCCGCCTTTTTTGGTGCCGAAGGGCGGGTTGGTGAGCACCACGTCGTATTTTTCCATGAAACTTTCACCCAGGGAAGAGAGCGTATCGCCCATAAAGATGTTTTCTCCGGAAATATCGTGCAGGGTGGCATTCATGAGGGCGAGGCGGTAAGCGTCGCGCACGAGTTCCACGCCGGTAAAGGCTTTGTTGCGCTGGAATTCGGCATCCACGCGCTTATCGTAGTAGTTGTCGTATTTGTCGCGCAGGTAGTGATCGGCGGCGATCATAAAACCGAAGGTGCCGCAGGCGGGGTCGTTGCATACTTCGCCCGGCTTGGGGTCGATACAGCGTACCATTACATTAATCAGGGCACGAGGGGTAAAATACTGGCCGGCGCCGGATTTTTTCTCACCGGCATTTTTTTCCAGCAGGCCTTCATACAGGTCGCCCAGACCTTCGGTTTTGGCGCTGTACCAGTCGAGGGCATCGATGGTTTTGATGATTTTCTGCAGGTTGCTGGGGTGATCGATGTTGGTTTGGGCGTTTTCGTAGATCTGTTGAACCGTGCCTTGGGCTTTTGCCGGGTCTCCGAGGGTGTCCAGCAAGTGTTTATAGTACGTTCGGAGGTCGGTTCCTTCTTTGTGGCGCAGGTCGTCCCAGCGGTAGTTTTTGGGATTCGGCTTCCGTACCCGTTTCCTTGGCCATTTTGAGGAACAGGATATAGGTAAGTTCGGTCACGTACTGGTGGTAGGTGATACCGTCATCACGCAGCACATTACAGAGGTTCCAGAGTTTGTCGATGATTTCTTTTGTTGTCATGGGAACGGTGGACGGTAGACGGTGGACGGTTAAGGGGTTAGTTGAAAGTTTGGGCGAACCAGTCGATAAAGGGCTGAACGGTGGGAGCGTTGTGATTGAAATAGCCGGAGTGAATAGCCAAGCCGAAAGGCTTACCAGGGTCTTTTTTCCACGCCAGCCAGGTGTAGAGCAGGGCTTTTTGTTTTCTGGCAACAGTCAGCTCATTGATAGGTTTCGTGACCAAATCGTTAATTGTGTCGTTGGCATGTGTCCAAAGCGCGTTGCCGGCGGGCACCAGGCTGGCGAGGAAGTGCTCCAGGTAGCCTGGGTTGGCATTATCTGGCATGATCCAGACGCCAATGGTGGGCATACCGGCTTCGATGATGATTTTAGGGCCCGTCTGAGCATCGGCGGCAAGGAGCGTGGCCGGATCGTATTTTTCGGCTAAGATAGCGCGGATGCTTTGCCAGCGGGCAGTGGGGCCTTGGTCGTTGGCGTCGATGATTATCCCAATATTGGTTAAAGCATTGTCAGAGAGCGAGTCTTTAAGTGCGGTCAGAGCGCCGGTATATCCGCCGCCTGATTTGATAAATTCTTTAATAAACTTCGACCGCTCTGCATATCCGACAGGAGCCTTCAGTCCTCTTTTTGTGCAAAGCGTGGCCAATGCAATGGCATCGTTGCCTTCTACGATAGCTGTTGAGCCATGATTTAACGGGGTTCGAGGTTGGTTTCAGGGAAAATTCTAATTTTTCCTGATCGTAGGGGATAACTTCAATTTTACTTGTTTTACGGGCTGGTTGCAGTCGATAAAAAGTACCTTTCTTTCGTTTCCAGGCTTTTCCAAAACATAGGTGAACGTCTTGACGGTATCGTGGCTATGCGTGGTGACAAAAACCTGGATGTTCCATTTTTGAGCATAGAAGAAAATTTTATCCCAAAAAACTTCCATAACGGAATGGTGCAGCCCGGCTTCTATTTCGTCGATCAGCAGCAATTTGTCTTTAGCGCTGACGAGCGCTACCGCCAGCAGGAGCATTCTTCGAACGCCGTCGCCAAAAGTTTGGAGCGGCAAAGGGTTTTCCGCTCCTTTAATGCGGACCAGTGTGCGTTCTTTATTTACGTCCAACCGCACTAATTCCGGCAGCACTGTTTCCCGCAAAATTTCCATTACTTCGTCCTCTAACGGAGTCAGGACAATTTTATCCCACAGGTTGACCAAAGGGAAAGTTTCCTCCCGTCCAAAAGGGACAAACACGGACTGGTCTTTTGGGTATTCGGCCGGGACAGTCGCGCTCAGATTGGGTTCCGCCCGTTTAAAATTCCAAAACAACTCGCAATAAGTCCTGTAGTTGGCTGACTTTTCCGGGAAATGGATAACGCGTTAATATTCAGGGCGAATTCTTCATCGTCCTTTTGAGCAGCCAGGCCAGGGCGGTAAAACAGGGCGTCATACGATTCGTCCCAACCGGGGGTAAACTGCCCGCGTTGTGCAATCAAATGATTTACGACGGTAGGATCACCTTTTGCAGCCCATATCCGCAGCGCTTCCAGCAAAATGGTTTTTCCGGTGTTATTTTTCCCGGCAAACAAATTGACTTGTTTAAGGCCGTCTATCTTAAGGTCTTCAAAAAGCCTGAAATTTCGGATATAGAGGTAATCAAGCATAGCGTGCAAAAGTACAGATGAAAAAGGGGATTATCCCGCTTGGGAAAACAAGTTTTCGTTGATGGTTTTGATCACAAAATCGAGGTCGTTTTGGAAGATTTTGTTCAGGCGTTGGTAGCCGCCATCGGCTTTGAAGGGCTCCCGCTCAAACAATTCTTTGTCCAGCAAGGTTTCCTTTTCCAATTGCGTACGGATGCGGTCGAGCCAGTCAGACTGGATTTTGGTCCATGGTCGGGCGGCTTTTAGCACTTTAAACGCCCGGTCGAGGCGTTGCCGGGGCGATTCTACGGCCGTACCGATGGCTAAAGCGCGAATATAGGCGATAATATCTGCAGCAATATCCTCATTTCGGGCGTTTTTCCAGGCGCTGCGCACGTATTCTTCGGTGTAACCGTGTTCGCTCAGGATAGCGCGCAGTTCCTGAAGTGATTTGCGGGTGAGGGCAGCCGGGCGGGTGCAGAGTAAATCCAGCGCCGTTATTTTATTGCGGTTGTCTTCAATGAAGTGGCGCAGGCTTTCCAGGTAATCGGCTGGTTTTTGAGCCGTGCCGTAGCCTTGGGTGTTTTCCTGCCAGGCATCTACATGCTCGGAAATCAGTTGGGGGTAAGCCTCCCTTTTCATTTGATCGACGGCTGCAAAAAGCAGGCGGTGATGGCGGGCCATCTCCACGGCTTCCGGGGTAGGCTTTTCCCGGAGCTCCCGGATAAATTGTTCTGGCGACTTACCCCCGGACAGGTGTTCAAAGTGCCGATTGTTTTCTTCCCGGGCTGCAATCGTTTTTTGCTTGCGCACCAATTTAGCCACGAGTTGCTCTATTTGCTGCTGAGCAGTCTGTTCATCGTGAATGAGCTCCAACTCTCCTGCCAGTTGATCCAGGGTAGTCTGGAGGTTGGTTACCACCGGACGCATTTCAGTCACATCTTCCAGTGCCTCGTACATCCGTACCGCATCGTAAATGTGAAAGACTTCCTTGCCGATATGATCTGCCAGGCGGGTAGCGCGGCCCATCATTTGCTCGAACAGGATTCGCGAGCGCACGCGACGCAGAAAAACGAGGTTGCAGATTTCCGGCACGTCTACGCCGGTGGAAAGTAAATCTACCGTGACAACGATGTTGGGGTAATCTTCATTTTTAAAACGCGCCACGGCTTTGGCAACCTGGTAAGTTTTACCGGTAATTTTCAGGATCGCGTCATCGTCTATTTCTGCCCCGGCATTTTCAAAGGCTTCTTTCAGTTTTTTTACGACCAGGTCGGCGTGTTCATTGTTTGCAGCAAAAATGAGCGTTTTCTCCCGGCGGTACGGATTAAGCAGGCGGGCGAGTTCGGTCGTTACGGTTTCGTTGAAAGATTCTGTGATAACCAAGCGGTTGAAGCCTTCTACGTCTATTTTGAGTTCGTCTTCGAGTTCGGCCAGTTCGATGGTTTTACCTGTTTTGGGGTCGTATGCTTTGGGTTTTTCACCCTTTTTCCAGCGTATGCCTTCCTCACTCAGCTTGGTTTGATCTGATAAGGCGGTTCATGGTCGATGAGGTAGCCATCGAGAACGGCCTGCCGGTAGGTATATTGGTACACTGGCTTGCCAAAAATTTGCGAGGTATGCAGGGCCGGTGTAGCTGTGAGGCCGATTCGGAAAGCGTCGAAGTAATCAAGTACCGCCTTGTATTTGCTGATATAATCGTCCTGGTTTTTGAAATAGATTTCTTCATCGTCCATTTCGCGGTCGAGGATATACCCGCGGTGGGCTTCGTCTACGATCACGCAGTCGTACGTCCCGATAGGTGGTGGCAACTCATTTTCGCCGGGATATAAAATCCGCTGAACCATACCCTGCACTGTGGCAAAATGCACTTTAGTTTCGGCATCCGGCGCTTTGGCGGTAAGGCCTTTCAGATCGTAAATCTGATCGAAGGTCATCGCCTGATGCACTTTATAGTCCTTGAAATCATCGTTGGCTTGTGTACCCAGGATTTGGCGATCTACCAGAAACAGAATGCGCCGAAATCTCCCGGAACGGATCAGACGATAACATAAACTGATAATTGTTCGGGTTTTACCGGTGCCGGTAGCCATGGCGATGAGGGCGCGGCGGTCACCCGGGGCGGCAGTGCGAATTTTTTCTTCTACCGCTTGTATGGCCTCCACCTGATAATATCGCAAAGACAGTCCGTTTGGGTCAGTTAAATAGTCGATGGGTTCGGCTGCCAATTTTTGCGCCGCCAATTGAACGTCTTGTTCCATCAGGTTTTTCAAATCAGCCGGTGAAAACCAACCCCGCAAGGCCCTGGGATGGTTCGTCGGCTTTCGTGCATCCAAGAACCAAATGCCGGATTTTGTTTCCAGTTCTTTGTGGAAAGGCCGTCCGTTAGTGGCGAAGAGACAGGGCGCCCGGTACTGCCCCCATTGGCCGGTTAGTTTGATGTTTTCCATCTCCTGTACCGATTTGCCATACTCTTTGGCTTGGCCTAGATCGGAGATGACATCACGGGTTTGTTTTTTGGCCTCGACGAAGCCGTATAAATCCAGTCCGATGAAAAGGGCATAATCGGCGTACAAACTGCCACAAGGGAGTTCTGCAATAGCCAGGTTCCGGCCACGTTCTGGCCTGGCGCCTTTAGCCCAACGCAGGTTTTCGGTATCGACTTCCCAGCCGGCCTTCCGCAATTGTTCATCGATTAGTGCGCGGGTTTCGGTTTCGGTCAGTTCGATGCGGCTGGCGATTTTGAGGGCTTTAATTTTCAGTTGGCGGGCAGCGGTTTGCGAAAGTGCAGCATGTTGTGCCTGCATGGACTGAAATTCCTGTTCCAAGCGGGCGAACTCTACCTGGAGATTAATCAGTTCTACCTGTGCATCTACCCGGGCTGGCTTTTTAAAGGACATCGTGGACAACTCTGGGTAGTCTCCAGCGCCATACGTTTCCAGAAACCATTTACCAATCCGAAATGCGCCAAGCATTGCGCTTAAAGCATCGTCAATGGTGCCCTTATTTTGATGGACGGCTACATTGCCTTTGTTCTTGATCGCAAACAACAGATCGGCTACCGTGTCCGGCAGGATATTTTCTTCTTTAAGTAGGGTGAGCCGGTTGTGAAAATTGTCCGTGAAGGGAGGTGCGAGCGCGTGCGTTGTCAAAAGTTGTGCGGCTATCTTTTCACCAAACAACCGCAATTTGCCCAACGCCACTGGCGGGTCGGCATATAAGTGATATTCCGCCGACTGGCCGAGGTTGGCCAATAAGGGATACTCGTCAGTTAAAAATTGGAAGTTACCGGAAGTTGAGGTCATCTGGCAAGGATTTCAATACGGTTACAAATGTAGTCCGGAGTTCCTTCTTATGAAGGATTCAGGGTAGAATTTGTCGGTTTAATTGCAAAAATGGGAACAGATCACTTTTGTTTTACTTGATTCAAAACCTTATGGTTGCTTTATGTACCATTGCGAAAGGAATTCAATTGAGGCCGCAAGCGGTAGAACAGAAAAAGCGTAATGATGGTGTCAAAGGTTATTCCCAAGCCGAACAGCATGGTAATACTGGTCAGAGTTGGCTCAAAAATGCTCAAATAATACAGCAAATATGCGGAACCATACAGCAAAATATTTACAAGGAGAGACTGTAATAGCATCAGGTCGGTCCGACCCAGGCCATAAAATATGCTGTCGATCACATTGTTGAAGGTAAACACCATGTAAAAGATCAGAGGCAACCTGATGAGATAGAGCACTTTATCGGGATTTTCAATCGCCAGGACATTTTGGAGAAAAGGGCGCCAAAAAGGGGAGGTGGCCAGCCAAGCCAGTATTACACCCAATGAAATAATGAGATAGGCTGGAAGCATGCGAAGTGTATCAGCCGGGGCTTCAGCACTATTGCGCTTGATTAACTCACCCAAAGCCAGGGTAGGCAGCAATAGCCAGCCCCAAATGAAGTTGTTGGCCAACCAAAATGTACCCTGCTCGCTGATAAGGTTCATCATCCGAACGATCATCAAGATGAACGCCAGGTTGCGAACCAGCGATTCCAATCCGGAATAACCGCCAATTTTTATCCAGTTCTTCACCCAGGAAAAATCCCATTTGAAATTGGCTAAGCGGAAAACAAGTCTTTCGCCTGAGAAATACAAGCGACACGATCAGGAGCAGGGCATTGACAATAATATTGGTCCATGCGATACCATTTACCCCAGTTTGAAAGAAATCAGCGTATCGCTTACCAGTACCGTATCGAGTGCGATGGAAAGGGTCATTTGTAACAACAGTACTGACAGCATCGCTTTGTTGTTTTTCAGTGCAAGGAATGCAAGGGTGCAGAACTTAAGCGGCGCTGCGAGCAAAATACCAACTGTTTCAAGGCGTACGTAGGTAACAGTTTCTGAAATAATCTCCGGTTTTTGCGCCATCAAACGAGTCAGGTAGGGCGCGTTGATTGCCAATAGCGCCGCCAGAATGCCGTAGATTGCAATGGTGAGGGTGAGACCTGTCTGTACCCGGTTGGCAAACTCAGCGCGGTCGTGGAGTACCTGGCCCAAAAGGTAAAACAAGGGGAGCATAAAAGCCTCCTGGATTACTTCAAAAAGAAGACTAACCCAGGATAACTGGGAGGCAATGTTGTAGCCCCAGTCGGCCGGAAGTGCTCCCAGGAAGTAAATCCGTACGCTTTGATAGACCGTTGGCAAGGCACTCATCAGTAGAAGTGTACCGAAAAGCCGAAAACTTCCGTTAGAATTGAATATTCGTAGGGAATTGCACAGTTGGTAGGATAGTGAGGTTGTAGTATTGGAAATAACTTTACGCATTCAGCATATCTTGTTCAAGTTGATCCTTACCGGGATTGCCATATATCGAAACTTGATTCGCACCAACTAATTCCAAAAAGCCACTCTCGATATACCAAGCAATTGTGTTGCTTTACCGGACGATAGTCTGTCGAGTTCGTACAGTTTCACGATAGCCAGCCGGCGCATTTCATTAGACAATTCCGGTTCCTGCATTTTCAGTGCAAATCCCAATTCCTGTGGAAAGGTATCAATGGTTCGTGAAGAATATCGGGTTTTCTGAGGCGGTCAAAATTGGTTGAAAATAAAAGCGTGTTGCGTTTGGTTGCTTTACACCTAAACAGTACACGCTATGACAGGAACCCAGAGTCCCTGGGTGCAATGATAGACGTTTGGCTGGAATTGCAGCGGTCCGTCGTCGGATTTTGGGACCTTTCCCTTTGCTACGACCCTGGCTGGGCGAGGCAACCTGAAACAAATGGCCCGCTGGTCTGGGCGCAACGAGGGAACGATTCATTGTTTGGTACGAATTGGAACTGATTGATTTTCAACGTTCATTGATCGATAAGTTTGGTAGTGGTAGCTATTGTGTGTTTTTTGATCCCAGTTACGTTCCCAAAAGCGGCAAGCACAGGCCGGGATTGAGTCGTTTTTGGTCGGGCCAGGCCGGGGCTGTCAAGCGTGGCATGGAAATCGGGGCTTTTGCGGTTGGAGATTTGGACCACCATACGGCTTTTCATTTGTCGGCTACGCTTAGTCCTTCGTCTGTGGAGAGTTGAAGGAACAAAGGCCGAACCTTGGAGTACTATGTTTCGCTGGTTACGGAACGCAAGGCCGACATTGTTCATTTTGGCCGTTTCTGGCAGCAGACGGCGTTCGGAGTTTCCACTTTTGTCAATCCAGTCACTGATTTGGGCATTGAGGTGATCAGTTGCCTCAAATCAAACACCGCACTACACTACCCGCCACCGCCAGTGGACAGGCAAAAGGAAAGGACGTCCGCGTGTCAAAGGCGATAAAATCCGCTGGTCAAAATATGGACGAAGAACGCTTGCCGCTGTTTTGCCAAAATAGGAGAAGAAAGTCCGGACGGGCAAGGTGTGGGGTCCAAGTGCCTCAAACGCATCGTCAAACTTGTCTCGGTGGAGTATTTGAGAGCGGATGGTTCAGTCCAGAGCCACAAACTGTATTTCTGTACCGACACCGAAAAGACTGGACCTGGATTTTGGAGCGATATGCCCTGCGTTTCCAAATCGAGCTTTTCCATCTTCCGCGATGCCAAACAATTTGCCGGACTAACTCATTGCCAAAGCACCGACAAAACAAACTGGAAAACCACTTCAACCTCGCGCTGGGGGCAGTATCGGTAGCCAAAGCGGCCCACTGGTTGCCTATCGACAAAGAACAACAGGCCCTTTCTCTATGGCAAAACAAAAAAACGTACTACCACAATCTGGCCTTGGTTGAACGATTTTCGATCGCCTTGAATCTCAACCCCAACCGAAATTAAAAAAACAACCCTAAAATCAAAGAACTTTTATTCTCAACGAGTTATGTCGATTTGGCCGCTTGATTTTTTCACGAACCATCGCATGGTACAACTGTGCTCATGTCGCTTTTTTTGACAAAAATACTGAAATTCCGGCAAGTAGAGTCCGCCGGTATTATTTGTGCCGGCAATTATTTGCAAATTTTACCGGTGGTTTTTAGCGGTTTTAGGTAAACGGTATTCTACCGGGATCAAATCAAATACGACCTCGTCTTTTCGCCGCCGCTGGGCATAACTAAGCATTTTTGTCTGATTGACAGGCACTTCCCGAAACGCATTGGAATAAATCCGGTTCGGTTGCCAGTATCTTTTCATTTTCCGGCACTTTCCGTACCCCGCTGCGCCACCAGGCGCAAATAAATCACCCCCATCCCAATCACCACCACCCAAACCATCCACCAAAAAACAACAGGTCTCATATCTCATTCGATTTTTTAAGGGTTAACGGAAATCGTTTCCAATAGTCTTCCAGCGTGTACACCAAAAGCAGGCTTTTTATGTTTTTCCAGGTCACGGCCAGAGAAGAAACCAGTATCTGTTCATAGTCCACTTTCGGGTATTGCTTCCTTCAGTGCTTATAGTATCGCGGCGCAATTGCTCATGGAGTTCCATTTTTTTAAACTTCAATCTGCAAATATTAGATTCGAGTGCTTGTAGGTCAACCGGCGAAAAACCTAAATTTCCCGGATTATTAATTTTTCACCGCAGTTTCGCCCGGACGAAAACACCGCTTTTTCAGGTCGTTAGCGTCAAGGTTTTCACACCGGATCAGCAGCGTTTCAATGTGACAGAAAGTGTTTCGCCCGCACCTTTCGCTTAAGCAACAGTTGCTCTCTGGTCGAACGATTTTGATCTGCCCGATAAATTGGAATAGACTTTTAGATTCATCAGAATCCACCTAATATCAACTCATAACTCGTACTCCTTCCCCCACCCGGCTCTTTTCGCAATACACCTTTCTCCATCAGATCCTGAATATCCCGTAGCGCCGTATCTGCAGAACATCTGGCGATTTTCGCCCACTTTGAGGTATTGAGTTTACCCTCAAATCCGTCGAACAATTTATTGACCATCAGGCGCTGGCGATCGTTGAGGACGGTGGTTCGGTGCTGCTCCCAGAATTTGGCCTTGGCCAAAACCCGCGCCAATGTGTGTTCTGTAATCAATAAAGCACGGGTCAGGCAATCCAAAAACCAGATCAGCCATTCTGTTATATCCAGGTTGCCTTTTTGCGTTTGCTCCAGGATTTCATAATATCGATTGCGCTCCAGTCGGATTTGCGCTGACATGCTGTAAAACCGCTGTGGGCTGCCATCGGCCCGCGACAACTGCATATCCGCGATGGCCCGGGCGATTCGGCCATTGCCGTCGTCGAAAGGGTGAATCGTCACAAACCACAAATGCGCGATGGCGGCTTTCAGCACCGGGTCCAGGTTGTCCTCCCGGTTGAACCACGCGATAAAGGCTTCCATTTCCTGGTCCAGCACGCCGGCTTCAGGCGCCTGAAAGTGCACCCGATGCCGGTCCAACCCGCCGGAAACCACCTGCATGGGCCCGGCGGAATCGTCGCGCCAGGCGCCCACCTTGATTTTGTACATGCCAGTTCGACCGGTTGGGAACAAAGCGGCATGCCAGTCGAACAACCGATCCTTTGTAAGCACATTTTCATGGTGTTGCGTGGCATCCATCATCATTTCCACTGCGCCATCCACGTTTCGGTCGGAATGCGTCAGACCGGAAATATCCATGCCGAGGTGACGCGCGATGGAAGAGCGCACTTGTTCCGGATTCAAAAACGCTCCTTCGATTTCGGTAGTTTTCAGCACATCCTGCGTCAGGGTTTCCAACTGTGCTTCCTGCTGCAAAACGAAGCCTAACATTGACATTTTCCCGAAAATTTTCCCTGCAAATGCCGCACCGAGCCCAGTCGGGTCAGTAATTGTTCGTGACTCCATGTGAAATTCGGCCAGTCATGTAATTGGTGGATGTAGCGCATTTGCCGCATATTTTGCGGTAAATATACGAATTATTCGTCGCAAGAAGATTTATCCCCGCAATTTTTGCGGGGAATATGACAGATATTCGCCGCAAATAAACGTCGGAAGTGTGGTAACCGAATTCTAATCAATCTGTATGTTTCGGTCGGATCGTGTCCAGCGTGTATACAAAAAGCAGGTTTTTTATGTTTTCCAGGTCACGATCAAGGCAGAGAGCAATTGTCAGGGAAAGAGCAATGAAAACAAAGCCGCCGCAACCGTTTTTATATCAACGAGTTACGGCGGCTTAAAATAAAAAAAGTAGTCCCGACGGGAATCGAACCCATATCTAATGTTTAGGAAACCTCCATTCTATCCGTTGAACTACGGGACCTTGATACATTGTTGGCATTGTTGGCAATGCCAGCCATGCCAAGCCGCAAATTTAGCCCATTTTTTCTTTTCCACCACCGATCCCCCTGCCGCCGAGTTCAATAATCTGCAGATCGCCGATCGTGCCCCTGTCGAGGGTAAATCGGACGAGGGTTTTGACCTTGTGCCAGCCTTCGTTGCCGCAGGCGCCCGGATTGATGTGCAGGAAGCCCAGGGTCCGGTCGGGCATCACCTTCAGGATATGCGAATGGCCGCTGATGAACAGACCGTCTCTGGGCGGGTCGGCCTGCAGGATACTGCGCACGCGGGGGTTGTAGCGACCGGGATAGCCGCCGATATGGGTCATGAAAACCGGCACGCCGTCGCACTCAAAACGCAGATCGAGCGGCATCTCGGCCCGGATTTCCTTGCCATCTATGTTGCCGTACACGCCCCGCAGCGGCTTGAACGCCTTCAGCCGGTCCATTACCGCCACATTCCCGAAATCGCCGGCATGCCACACCTCGTCACATTCGGCGAAATACTGGAATACCTTCTCGTCGAGAAAGGAATGGGTGTCGGAAAGCAAGCCTATTTTAGTCATTGTCGCAATTCATCATTCACCATTCCACCATTCATCATTCATCATTACCTATTCCACCATCAAATTACATCCCCGCATTTCCGCCACATCCAGCCTCCCCAGCACCTCGAAGCGGCCGTCGGCATATACCTTGCCCACATCTTCGGTCTGGATAAAACAGCAGGTGTCGAGGTTGGCCAGGTCGATGGCATTGAGCACGCCGGTCCGCCCCGGTGCAACCGGACAAAAAGGGTCGTTAACCTCGGTTGCGACCATGCGCAGGGTACCGGCGGGTGTAAAGATAGAACCGCCCGTCGCATATGCCTGGGAAAACAACTCGGTCATGCCGTATTCGGAGTGAATGGCGGAGAGACGAAAGGCATCGCCGAGGGTCTGGTGCAGTTCGGCACGGGTCAGTTCGCGCCGCCGGCCTTTCATGCCGCCCGTCTCCATGACGACGATGCCGGAGAGGTCCATCGGGCGCCGTTCGGCAAAATCAAGCAGGGCAAAACTGACCCCAAGCAACACTGTCGGGATTTGTTTGTTTTTACAATGGTGCAGCGCCGCTTGCAGGCGTTCCGGTTCGTGGAGAAAAAAGCCGCTTTCGGGGTAGCGCGACAGCCGGATAAAATGATCGGCCATGGCCACCAGCGACGAACCGCCGCGCTCCAGGTAGGAGGGCAGCAGCGCGAGGAAACACCAGTCCTGCGGATCGCCGTAGCGCTGCGCAAAGCCTTCGCGGGCGTTGGACAGGTAAAAATCGAGGTCGCGCACGAGGTGCTGCGATGGCGTTTGTCCGGTCGTGGCGCTACTGGTAAAGGCGGTTTGAGGCTGCCAGTCGCCGCTTTGCACGGTATGCGTTTTAAAAAAGCGGATCGGCAGAAAAGGGATGGAAGCGGATTGTGTGATAGCCGGGACATCGCGGCCAAGCAATTCCAGGTATCGGGAAAAAACGGGGTTGCAGGCAGCCTGGTAGCGCAATATTGCAAGCGCCGCTGCGTCAAAGGTCTCCGCATTCAAATCCGCCAGCAGTGGCAATAAATCTGCCCGATCCGGTGTTTGCATGTCTGATTTTTTTGCAATTTTGGCCACAAATTACAACCTGAACTTTCGCTATGAACAAATCCATCTATACCGGCGCAATTTTTCTGGCACTACTGGCGATTATCCTCGTGCCCCAGTGTGTGAAGCCGCCGGATTACCCCGATGAGCCGGTCATCGAGTTTACGAGCATTTCCAAAACGACGATGAAGCAGATCCCGCTGGGCCCCGACAGTGTGCTGATCTCTTTCGAGTTTACCGACGGCGACGGCGACCTCGGCTCGATCAACGACGAACCCAATATTTATATCCAGGATGGCCGCGACCAATTCAACCTGCCCGCCTACCAGTTGCCTTATATCCCGCCACAGGGAACCGGCAACGGCATCTCGGGCCTGATATCGATTGTCGTGCCGAGTTCATGCTGTATCTACAACGACCCCGGCGGTTTTTCGCTGGTATGCGAAGATGTGCCGATCGCCTTCGACACGCTCACCTATATTATATGGATAAAAGATCAGGCAGGTCACGAAAGCAACAAGATCGAGACGCCGCCGATCGGACTGATTTGCAAGTGACTTCTGTTCGCCGACCTGAGCGGCATCGCAAGCCTGACAGGTTGTACAATCGACAGGGTTAACTGTTTTTCTGACAGGATTAACAGGATTGACAGGATTAGAGGGGTTAACTGGTTAACTGTTTTTCTGTTTTTCTGACAGGATTAACAGGATTGACAGGATTAACAGGATTGACAGGATTAGAGGGGTTAACTGGTTAACTGGTTACCCTTTTCTGACAGGATTTTCGGCGGCGAAGCCGCCTCTTTTATCCTGTCAATCATGCATGTCAATCCTGTCAATCCTGTTAATCCTGTCAATCATGCATTCATGTCAATCCAATCCTGTCAATCCTGTTAATCCTGTCAATCATGCAATCCTGTCAATCATGCATTCATGTCAATCCTGTCAATCCTGTTAATCCTGTCAATCATGCATTCATGTCAATCCTGTTAATCCTGTCAATCATGCATTCATGTCAATCCTGTCAGAAAAATAGTTAATCCTGTCTGAAAATTTCAGTTCGCGTTAAAATGGAACCCGCCCCTTTAAATCTCCTCATTTAAAAAAACTAAAAATCGTTTTGCCGTAGTTCCGCACATCAACCAGGTGCGGGTGGTTGAGAAAATCGTGGTGTGGATTGTGCTCCATCACAAACATGCCGTCGGGCAGCAACAGGTCCTTCTCAAATATCTTGTCGGGAATGGTATCGATGGTCGGCAGGGTGTACGGCGGCCCGGCAAATATATAGTCGTATTGCTCCTTCGAAAATTCCATAAAGCGAAACACATCCATCTGGAATATCTTCAGGAAGGGCTCTATGCCCAACTCCTGCGCCGTTTTGCGCACGAAACGCACCGCCCCCGGAAACTTGTCCACATAGGTCACATCTTCGCAGCCGCGCGAAATGAATTCGTAACTATGGCTGCCGGTACCGCCGAACAGGTCGAGCACCTTCGACGCTTCAAAGTCGATCTGGTTGTTCAGGATGTTGAACAGCGCTTCCTTGGCGTGATCCATCGTCGGCCGGGTAGGCCAGCCGTCAGCCGGCGGATTGAAGCGCCGGCCCTTGAATTTTCCTCCTATTATTCTCATGGTCAAAGGGTTGTTGCAACGCTGAACAGGTCGAACCAGAAATGTTCCGGCAGGTTTTCCGGTCCGGAAGGCAGACCCGATTGAGCGGGCAACGTCGCGAAACGGATGGTACGGATATAGCGATCCAGCAGTTTGAAGGTCTCCGAATCCGCCTCTATTTGGCCGCTCACTGTCAGGGCTACAGCACCGGGATCGAGGCGAAATTGTTCGTAGGCCAGCAGGATAAAGTACAGCAGGTCGACCGGCTTGGCAAAGTCGAAGGCATTGTAAAGGATGAGGTTTTGCCGGTCAAATACCGCTATTTGCACGACCTGGTTGCGCAGGTTGGCGCACACGCCGTATTCGCGCAGGGGAACGAGGTCGCGCCATGATTTCAGCAATGCAGTGGCCAGGTGTATCGGGCGCCCCGAGGGAAAATACTGGTCGCAGATATGGATCACATCGGGGTCTGCCGCATACACCAGGAAACACTCGAACTCCGGCAACACGTCGTACCGGTACGCATATTCCGCCGAAGGCAACAACAATTTGAAATAATCCGGCAGGTGATCGGCGTCGAACATACGCCGCGGCACCAGGGTGGCATAGCGGTTAAAAATGGCGTAGCGCACTTGCTGAAACGGCAGGGACAGGAGCGGCTCCGATCCGAAAATCATGCGCAGGTTCGTCCCGTTGTCCGAGCCGTTGTACCCCGGCGGGGCGAAGTTCCAGGCTTTCAGCGCCTGAGCGGCGCCGTTGCCGCCGGTGGCATACAGGGAAAAACCTTCCGATCCGACAAGCACGCTCAGGGAGCCGGCTGCTGCCGTCCCGGCATCAAGTGCCGGATTGTGGAAATCGAACAAGTTTTTATCCATGCTGAAAAAAGAAAGGCCGGAAAACCGAAACCGGCAGCAAATATGCACAGTTTCGGGCTTCCGGCCCTCATTCCAGGCCGTTCAATTGTTCAACTCCTGGAAACCGCCGGTGCGGCGGCATTGGAATCGCCGATTTTGCAGGAGCCATTGTAGCGGGCGCCTTCTTCCACGATCATCGTGCGGGCCGAAATATTGCCCTCGATGACCGCCGATTCCATCAGGTGCAGGGCTTCCTTGACCACAACGTCGCCCTTGATCTTTCCCTTGATGGCGGCGTCGCGCGCATGGATGTTGCCCTGCACATAACTGCTGTCGCCCATTACAAAGCGCTTTTCCACCCTGACTTCACCGTGGATGGCGCCGTCGAGCCGGACGTTCTCCGCACAGGCAAATTTCCCTTCTATTACGGTGCCTTTGGCGATCACAGTGGTGGCGACTCCGTCTTTTTCACTGCCGTTCGACAGCGCAGTGGCCGAAGAAGCGGGCTTTTTTTCTTTTGTATTTGTTCCAAACATACAAACAGGAGGTTAGGATAACAATAGTTTGCTCACAGTAACCGGGCCGCAGCCCGTACCACATTGTGTGTGATAAAGAATCGTGCCAAACTCGGGGCTCTTCGGGAAACACCCACAGGGACAACACAAATATCGTATTTTTGCACCGAAAATCGCGGTTTAACCCTTTTAAAATCTGATTATCAGCGCAATATGGATGTAATTATTTTAGCCATTGAATCTTCCTGCGACGACACCTCGGCTGCCGTGATCCGCAATGGCGAAGTGCTGTCCAATTGTATCGCCAACCAGGAGGCGCACCGGCTCTATGGCGGCGTGGTACCCGAAGTAGCATCGCGCGCGCATCAGGCCAATATTATTCCCGTTGTTGACCTGGCCATTAAAAAAGCCGGTGTGGCGAAGGCCTCGATCAATGCCGTCGCCTTTACACGCGGCCCGGGACTGCTGGGGTCGCTGCTCGTCGGCACTTCTTTTGCCAAGGCTTTTGCGCTCAGTCGCGGACTTCCGCTCATCGAGGTCAACCACATGCAGGCGCACGTGCTGGCGCATTTCGCCGAAGACCCCAAACCACGTTTCCCTTTCCTCTGCCTGACGGTGAGCGGCGGCCACACCCAGATCGTGCTGGTCCGGGATTTTCTGGACATGGAGGTAATCGGCGAAACCCTCGACGACGCAGCGGGTGAAGCCTTCGACAAGTCGGGCAAGTTGCTTGGCCTGGGCTATCCCGCAGGACCGCTCATCGACAAACACGCCGCCGCAGGTCAGGCGCGTTTTCCATTCCCAGAACCGGCCGTCCCGGAACTGAATTTCAGTTTCAGCGGACTGAAAACCAGTATTTTATATTTTCTGAAAAAGGAAGTGGGCAACAACCCGGATTTTGTGCAGGAGAACCTGGACGACATCTGCGCTTCCATACAGGGCACGATCATTACCATCCTGCTAAAGAAACTCCGCAAGGCAGCGCGACAAACCGGCATCCGCGAAATCGCTATTGCAGGCGGCGTGAGCGCCAACTCCGGCCTGCGCCGCGCACTGGAATCAATGGGCGAAAAAGAGGGCTGGACAACCTATGTTCCGGCCTTTCAGTACTGCACCGACAATGCAGGCATGATCGGCGTCACGGCGTATTACAAGTACCTGAAAGGTGCGTTTTGCGGACAAGATGCCGCACCTTTTGCACGCTAGGCGGTGTCCGATACCGTTTCATCGACAATCCACTGCTCGTATTCGGCATTGGCGCGCACTTCAAAACGCAGGATACAGGGCGCTTCATACGGATGCTGCGCCCGAACGGCTTCTTCCACGTGTTGCTCGAGCGCAGGTTGTGTTTTTAAAACCGATACCCATTCGCCCTCGTGAACGATATTTTGCTGCCACCAGTAGGCGCTGGTGACGGGAAAGATATTGGCGCAGGCCACCAGGCGTCTTTTCACCAGAAATTCAGCGATACTTCGGGCTGTCTGCTCATCCGGATGGGTGATGTAAAACAGGAGAAACGGCATAACGCAATTGTCTTTACAAGGATGAAAAAATGTTGGCCGGGCGACGTTTGTGCATTGTTAACGCATGAAGAAGAAACTTATCGGCCAAAATGCTGTCAATACAGGTAATTTTACGCTAAAATATCATTTCCCCGGCGTTTGCTGCGCCACCTAAATAATGTTACACTATGAAAAATTTCCTCCTCGCAGCCGGCGTGCTGCTTTTTTCAGGCGCCCTCCTCGCAGCCTTTAATATCCGGGGAACCCATGCCACACAGCCCACTGCCGATACGCTCAAGTGGTACACCTGGGAAGAAGCCGTTGAGTTGAACAAAACCGCACCCAAAAAAATATTCGTCGACGTGTATACCGACTGGTGCGGTTGGTGCAAGCGCATGGACAAAAGCACATTTGCCGACTCGACCATCTCGGCGTATATGGCCGCCAATTTCTATCCTGTAAAACTGAATGCCGAGCAGAAAGGCGATATTGAGTTCAACGGACAGACCTTCAAGTTCATGGAAACCGGTAACGGCCGCGGGGTGCATACCCTGGCCTATTCCCTGCTGGAGGGTGATATGCGCTACCCGAACTTTGTGTACCTCAACGAAAAGTTCGAACGCATCATGATCTCGCCGGGCTATAAAGAGCCGAACGACATCATCAAGGAACTCAAGTTCGCGGCGGAAGAACAATACGCCAAGACGACCTGGGAAAAGTACCGGGATGAGAATTGACCCGGAGGGCATGGCATAAGTCGTGTTGCCCTTTATACGAGCGCGCCGGTGGTGCGGATGAATAAAAAAACCTGCTTTCCGCGGAAAGCAGGTTTTTTTATTCATCCGCCACGACTAAGCCTGTCGCCTCCTGCAACTATATCTGGTTTTCCTAAAACCGGACAATTAATTCCTCCAGGGCAGTTCCAGCACGCGTTGTGCAGCCAGTTCGCCCATACGGATGCCTTCGTCGCAGTCCATACGGAAATGCACACCCAGCGGGATACGCGAATAGGCGTCTTCCCGGGCCAGTTCGGAGAACGAGGAAAGCGTACGCGGAGTACCATTGAATTCCGAGCGGCTGAGGTGGCACTTGTCGGTAAACACATAGGTGCCCGGGTGCTTGCTGTTGAACTCGAAGAAGGAAGACAAAATTTTGGCGCCGGCGCCGCCAAAACCCGAGTGCCCTGACGGATAAGCCGGGAATCCGGGCGTCACACCCTGGTAACCAGCAATAGGGTTATTGAGGATTGGCAGCCAGTCTGCTGCATCAGGGTATTGCTGGGATACCACCCGGCGTATGTACGACACGGGGCGCTCTACATTGTACACATATTTGGACTGCCAAATGGCAACGCTGATGTCGTTGAGTGCCATTCCCATTTTCGCGTACATTTCAACAGATTCTTCAAGGTTGATGCTTTCATATTCTACCACCTGGTTGGCCACAGCGATCAGTCGTGCCGGTGGCGAGAAAGTAAGACCCAGGATATCGTCGCTCCAGAACTCGCCCAGCCAGCGCTCTTCATAGGCGCCGGGGCCATTGTCCTGGATATTTTTTACACGGGCATAGGCTTCCATAGCCTGCGAATAGAACAGGGACTGCTGGTTTTCGCTGTAAGGTATGGGAGGGCGACAGAGTTGCTCTTCTTCAGCCAGGGCAAAGGTGCGGACCTGTCCCCAGAAGGGAAACATTCCGTTCACAAAATCAGGCAGGGTAGGCGCCCAGAAGCCGGGGCCCTGGGGTGCATTGTACGGCGGTTGCGGGTTAAGGAACGCGTTATGCGCTTCCATATCGGTCTTTTCCCAGTCGTACATAGCGGCTGCCACCTGCAGGCCGCGCTCTACCGAACGGCTGAGTATTTCCGGCGATGTTTCCTGGGCGTACTGGTCGTAGAGTTGCTGGCGGGTCTGTTCAATACTCTGGAAAAGGTCGGAATACTGGTTCTCCATGTGGAAGAAGAACCTTTTCATCAGGTATGCATATACTTCGTTGACGACAGCAGGCCAGTAGTATTCCTCGGCCTCATCGAACTCGGGGATAGCGAGGCCGGGGTAAAAATTGGCCAGGGAATTGTAGCCGGGCATTCCGGGCGCAACTGCCTCGTAAGCGGCAAATCCGAGATAGCCCAAGGCGTGTGGAACCGGTCCGGGGCGATAGCCGACTGCATAGCGGTCGAGTTTCAAAAATACATCATTCCAGCGAAGCAGCACCGAACTATCAAACTCGCGAACCAGTTTGCGGTTTTGCTCTACTTTGATATCCTTACAAGACTCTATAAATACGGCGCCAAACAAAACGGCAAAGAGAAGAAGGAGCTTTGTGTGTCGAACTACTTTCATGGACTATTATATTTAGTTGTTTGTCAATATCAGGTGATCCAAAGGTAAATATCCGGCAATTTCGGTTGAAAACGCAGCAGGCAATACCCGTTAGAGCGTGTTTAAATTTCAGTGCCGGAGCGAAAGCGAGCAAATTTTGTTTCAGGCAAGGCAAAATTTGCAGCCATAGCCGGGCGCCTATGGCGAAAATTTTAACGAAGCATGAAATAAAATTGGCCGCTTGCAGCCCGGTGACTGAAATTTAAACACGCTCTTAGATCACCCCGATTAAAATTGGGGCAAATATCATGCCAATTTCTGAGCATTTTTGTATACAGTATGGGGGATTTTGTTACCCTTTTTTTGAAAAAACACCACGCATAAAGGATAACAACTGGCGGTTACCAAATGTAAAAAGCGGCATTGCATCGCTTTGCATGCCGCTTTTCATTCGAGACAACAATATTTAGATAGCCTACACTTGAGTACTCTGAGCATTTTCCCACTCATAGAGCCCTTCTATGGAGAGGTACCGTTCTCCAGTGTCATAATTAAAGCCGAGCACGCGCGCGCCGGCGGGGATTTCGGTTAGTTTGCGTGCGATGGCGGCCAGCGTTGCGCCGGACGAAATGCCTCCGAATATGCCTTCTTCGACGGCAGCACGTTTCGCAAATTCAAAAGCTTCTTCTTTGGAAACCTGGATCACACCGTCGAGTACATCTGTGTGCAGGTTTTGGGGTATGAACCCTGCGCCGATCCCCTGTATCGGGTGTGGCCCCGGAGCGCCACCGGAGATGACCGGACTGAGTTCCGGCTCCACGGCAAAGACTTTTAGTTTCGGAAAAATCCCTTTCAACACTTCTGCCACCGCCGTGATGTGCCCACCCGTGCCGACACCTGTGATCAGATAGTCGATGCCGTCGGGAAAGTCCTTCAGAATCTCCTGGGCCGTCGTGGTTTTGTGAATGGCAATATTCGCCTCGTTTTCAAACTGTTGCGGCATCCACGAATTGGGGACCTCCGGAGCAGTTCGCCGGCCCGCTCGATAGCGCCCTTCATGCCTTTTTCGCGGGGGGTAAGGTCGAACCGGGCGCCGTAGGCGGCCATAAGCCGGCGGCGCTCGACACTCATGCTCTCCGGCATCACCAGGATGAGCGGATATCCCTTTACGGCTGCCACAATTGCCAGGCCGATACCGGTATTGCCGCTGGTCGGCTCGATGATGACGCTGCCGGGCTTGAGTTCGCCGCGCTTTTCAGCATCTTCGACCATAGACAGTGCGATGCGGTCTTTGATGCTGCCGCCCGGGTTGGCGCGTTCCAGCTTGAGCCATACCTCGGCATTGTTGCCAAACAGGCGGTTGATGCGTACGTGGGGGGTGTCGCCAATTGTTTCTAAAATGTTGTTTGCTTTCATGTAAGTGAAATAAAGGTTGAAGATTGAAGGTTGGCAATTGATGTTGGGGGTGCTCAGATAACAAAACTTACCGGCTCCTCGAAAGGCCTGGTGCGCACTTTGACCTGCGACTGGTGGAGCACCACAGAATACGGCGGCACACTTTCGGTGAGCCAGCTGTTGCCGCCGATCACGGAATCGTGCCCGACTACCGTGCTGCCGCCGAGAATGGTGCAGTTGGCATACAGAATACAATTGTCTTCTATCGTCGGGTGGCGCTTTTTATTGGCCATTGATTTTTCCACTTGTACTGCGCCAAGCGTCACGCCCTGGTATAGTTTCACGTTATTGCCAATGACGGCCGTCGCCCCGACAACTACCCCGGTGCCGTGATCGATGAAAAAGGAACGTCCGATTGTCGCCGCCGGGTGTATATCGATACCTGTTTTGCCATGCAGGTATTCCGAAAAGACACGCGGCAGGAGCGGCGCCCCGAGCCGGTGTAGCAGATTAGCCATTCGATAGACCGCAATGGCCTGGAATCCGGGGTAGGTGGCCAGCACCTCCTCCAGGCAGGTCGCTGCCGGATCAAAATGAAGGATGGCGTTCGCATCTTCAAGCAGGGCCTCGTGAACGCCCGGCAATTGCCCGAAAAAACCATCCGCGATCTCTGAAGCCCTGGAATCATTGTCCTGCACAAGCGGCGCCAGTATTTTGATTAACTCGTGCCGCAAAATGGTGTATTGAACAACCGCAGGCTTCGGGTTGTCGTCCAGCATAGGAAACAAAAAACAAAAAAGGGCGTCTGCCAACCGGTGCGCATCTATCCGGGCCGGTAACCTGGTGGCATATGTTTCCCGGGAAGCATCGAGTTTTTGAAAGAATTGATCCAGAGCGGATTTCATAGTTCAGCAATCAAAAAGCGCCTTTCTCGAACAACTCGGGAAAAGGCGCTTCAACTAAGGAGGTATTTGAAATATTGATGTTTAACTCCAAATGGATACCGTTGTTGTCATCCTTTTCCTTAAGGGGGGACAACAGCAACAACAAGTTCCGATTGGAGCGGTTTTATTATGCATTTTGCGTGCTTTTTGCAAGACAAACTTATCCGGTTAAACAATGAGATACAAGGCGGGTTTAGATTTTTAACGAAAAAGTGATCTTATTTTTCTGTTGCAAACAAACAAAACAGCCCACCCACAACCGACCTTTGCCGATACAACGCCAGAAACGCTGAAACCGTTAAACCCGAAACCTTTTTAAACCTTCTCACAATGCAAGCATACCTTATCGACGGCATTCGCACCCCCATCGGCAACTTTGGCGGCAGCCTTGCACCTGTACGCACCGACGATCTCGCCGCACACGTTATCCGGGAACTGCTGGCCCGGCATCCCGGTCTCGATCCGGCTGCCGTTGCCGATGTGATCCTGGGTTGCGCCAACCAGGCCGGCGAAGACAACCGCAATGTAGCGCGCATGGCCCTTCTTTTAGCGGGTATGCCCTGGTCAGTGCCTGGCGAAACCGTCAACCGGCTTTGTGCCAGCGGAATGTCGGCGGTTATTCATGCCCGGCGGGCCATACATTCCGGCGATGGCGACCTCTGCATTGCGGGCGGCGTTGAAGGCATGACCCGCGGCCCGTATGTGGTCAGCAAAACGGCCAAGCCCTTCGGAACGGACGCCCGGATGTACGATTCCAGTTTCGGATGGCGGTTCATCAACCTGCACATGCAGTCGCTTTACGGCACGGACGCCATGGGCATGACGGCTGAAAATCTGGTGGAGCAATACAATATCAGCCGCGACGATCAGGATAAATTTGCCGTGTGGAGCCAGATAAAAGCCACTGCAGCACGCGATTCCGGGCGCCTGGCAGCGGAAATCACACCGGTGCAGGCGCCCAAAGGCAAGGGGGAACTCGTGCCTGTAGAACACGATGAGTTCATCAAACCCGGCACTACCACCGAAATACTGGGCAAACTCAAACCCGCTTTCAAAAAAGACGGCTCGGTAACGGCAGGCAACGCTTCGGGCCTCAACGATGGCGCGGCAGCGCTGCTTATCGCCTCCGAAAATGGCATGAAAAACCACAACCTGCGCCCCATTGCCCGCATCGTCAGTTCGGCGGTTGTTGGCGTAGAGCCGCGTATCATGGGTATCGGCCCGGTAGGCGCATCGCAGCAGGCGCTGGCAACAGCAGGATTGACGCTGAACGACATGTCGGTCATCGAACTCAACGAAGCATTTGCCGCGCAGGTGCTGGCCTGTACCCGCTCATTGGGTATCGCCGATCAGGACGAGCGGCTGAACCCCAACGGCGGCGCCATCGCGCTCGGCCACCCGCTGGGCATGTCGGGCGCCCGCATCGTTTTATCCGCCGCCCGCACCCTGCAGAAAAACGGAGGGCAATACGCCCTCTGCACCATGTGCATCGGCGTCGGTCAGGGGTATGCCGTGATCCTGGAAAGGGCATAAAGGCTTCATCATTCCACCATTCATCATTCATCATTCCACCATTCATCATTAAAGAAATGTCTCTCGTTGACCTTTCACATCTTATCGAACACGGTACGCTTACCTACAAAGGCCTGCCGGCGCCCATCGTTTGCGACTACCTGAGCAGGGAAGAAAGCAGGCGCCTGTATGCGCCGGGCACGGAATTCCAGATCGCCAAAATCGAAATGGTCGCCAATACAGGCACTTACCTGGATTGTCCTTTCCACCGGTATGAACAAGGCAAAGACTTGTCGGAGATAGGCCTGGAACAGTTCGCCAACCTGCCTGCAGTGGTGGTACGGGTCGACTACAGGCAAACCAAAGCCATTGATGCGTCTTTTTTCAGGGATATAGCGGTTAAGGGTAAAGCCGTGCTGGTACAGACAAACTGGTCGGAACTTTGGGGCACGGACGCCTATTTTGAAAACAACCCCTATCTGACAGAGTCGGCGGCGGAGTACCTCGCAGAATCGGGAGCAGTACTCGTTGGCATCGATTCGCACAACATAGACAATACGCAGGGCAATACCCGGCCGGTGCATACAGTCCTGCTTGGCAAAGGCGTGCTGATTGTGGAACACCTCTGCAACCTGCACCAACTGCCCGATGACGGGTTCCTGTTTAGCGCGGTACCGCCAAAATTCAAGGGCGTGGGCACCTTCCCGGTCCGGGCCTTTGCCACCATAAAGGATTGACGATGGACACGAAAATCACAGTCGTCCGCGGCGACATCACCAAAATAACGACAGACGCCATTGTGAACGCGGCCAATTCTTCCCTGCTGGGCGGCGGGGGTGTCGACGGCGCCATCCACCGGGCAGGCGGCCCCCAAATACTGGAGGACTGCATGCGCATCCGGGCGCGGCAGGGCGGCTGCCCAACCGGCGAGGCCGTGATCACCACAGGTGGCAAACTACCCGCGCGATACGTGATCCATACAGTCGGACCGGTTTACCGGGATGGAACGCAGGGCGAGCCGGAATTACTGGCATCTTGTTACCGGAATGTGCTGCGACTGGCCATCGAAAACGGTCTGAAAACAGTGGCCTTTCCCAATATCAGCACGGGCATTTACGGCTACCCCAAGGCAGAGGCGGCGGCGGTGGCCATACAAACCACGAAAGCATATATTGCTGAAAATCAGGGAAGTCTGGAAGAGATTTCCTTTGTCTGCTTCGACGAGGAAAACTACGCGCTTTACTGCGAAAGGCTGTCGGACGACTGAATGCTGTCGCCCTCTGTTTCCAGCAGTTCTTCAACCGGTTCGAGGGCGCGTTGCAGGTGCAGTTCAAATTCAACACCCCGCATTTCCATGGTCAGCACCAGCATCGAATCCGTAACGCTCATGATGTTATAGACGACCTCCTGTGGGCTTTTCTGGTGTATCTCATTCTTTTCCAATTCAAAGTCGGTAGGGACATCGGCGCCAAGCGGCAGGTTGGTCATCATTTTCCCGTCAGCTCCGAATTGAAAAAAAACGCCGGCAAGGGTACCGGTTTCAACCTTGTTGCGAAAACCTTTGCTCAGCTCCCAACGGCCGAGTATCGAGGCCTGGGTTTTTTCGTTATTATCGCCGCAGGCCGTGAACATACAGGCGCCGAATAACAGTAAGAAAGGAATGTGAAGGTAACGCAGCATAATAATGTAGACTGAAGCAGTCTTTTTACTTTAGTTCAACAAATCCGAATCCGAGGTGCGGAAACTCTCCAAATCCCGCATAATAGCAAAACTCTATCACCGGCACAGGCATGCTGACCTCAAATTCGTAAGCAAAGCCCCGCAACTGCGTGATATTCTCTGCGTTGGGCTTCAGATGGATGAGGCGTGATTTTGCCTGTCCCAGCAATCGATAATGCATGGGAAATGCCGGGTCCAGCAGTTTTAATGCTGAGAGGGATTTGTACTGCTTTGCCGCCTTGAACCGGCGTACGGTGTGACTGAAAAAACTGATATCGTAGTTTTCATTGTCCGGAAGCAGGTATGGGTTGGTCGTTTTGATCTCCTCTACCGTTGTGATGGAGATTGGCGAAACGGCCTTGAACTGCATCGTTTCCTTAAATACAGGATGTGGCATGATCTGCCAGTGCTTAACCTCAAACTGGGCGGGACGCCCCTCCAGCGTACCAAGAGGGAGCGGCACCTGCCGGAACAGGTGTACTATCTGTTGCTCGAAAGCCGGATCCAGATAAATGGAAATATTGAGCTTCACCTGGTTGCCCAATAGCTTAAACTCCTGCTTGACCTGATCCATCTCGTATGGATAAATGGCCAGCGGACTGAAGGTGAAGAGTTTGTAATTGCGGGAACTGAGGTCAAAACCGCGCTGTTGAATCCACGACGACAGCTCGGCGCCCGCATTGGATAAAACAGTGAAGATCCACTGGGATATCTCCGACTGGTAATTTATTGGAATAATCGTGCCCTTCTGACAGGAAAGGCTAAACTGTATGCGCATAACTATTGGTTATGATTAAAAGCCAGATTAAAACTTCCCAAGTGCTTATTTGGTGGAGTTTCGGCGCGAAAAGTACGCAAAAGTTGGTACCTGCAAAGGTTTTTTTTAACAATTGACTTCACAGCAAAACAAAGTTGGCATTTGGCTACCGGAGTATTGTTACGGAGCCCTCCAATACCTCGCGGCTGCCGTCCAGATATTCGATCTCGGCAAACCAGCTGTACACTCCGGGCGGAGCAGGGTCGCCGCGGCACACGCCATCCCAGCCGCCCGGTTCGAAGTTTGGTAAAAAGCGGTCGCGCCGGAAACAAAGGCTGCCCCAGCGGTCGGCAACCTGGAGCGTCAGCACCTGCCGCACACTCTCGTCGGTGTAAATACTGAAATAGTCGTTGTATCCGTCAAAATTGGGCGAGAATACGTTGGGCGTCCATACAGCGCCTTTTCGGACGATGCCGACCTGTATGCTGCCCACAGCCGTACAGCCACCCGGATCGGTCAGGGTAAGCGTATAAACTCCGCTGGCCGTGACCGTTATGCTTGACGTGGTGTCGCCGGTGCTCCATATATACTGGTATCCCGGCCCCGGATCAGGACCGATAGTAAGGAAACGCCCCTGTCCGATCAGGGTATCGGCGCCCAGCTCGACCGCCGGCGGAGGGGGCGGAAATACCTGGACGGTGTCGAAAGCCAGGCAGCCGAACTCGTCCTGCACCACTACGCTGTATACGCCGGCTGTGTTGGAAGGGGCGGAGAGAATATTTTCCATCACCCCTGTATTCCAGGTATAGATGCAGGTGGCGCACCCCGGGATGGTGGCGTCGAGCAGTACGGTATCCTGGGTACACGGCGAGGATGGGCCGCTGCCGGTGATTTGCACGGCCAGGTCGCAGGCGAAGGAGAGCACCCAGAAATCGTTGACGCCAAAGTTCTGCTCCGTTTTTTCAAAGCCGATACCGCTTTCCGAATGTCCGCCGATCACATACGACCCGTCTGGCCGGAATGCCATTTTCGTCAGCGCATCGTTGGCCGCACCGCCGATATTTTTTTGCCAGAGGGCATTCCCGGCATCGTCGAGGCCAACAAGCCAGTAATCGAACCCGCCGTGCGACGCCGAGGTTTTGTTGCCTGAAATATCCGAGTCGCTCACCCCGCCCAGCACCAGTTGGCCCAGGGGATTTTCCTGCACGGCGTACAGATCGTCGAGTCCGCCGCCGCCAAAACCATATTCGCCCAGTTTATTGCCGTCCGGATCGAGTTCCAGCAGCCAGTAGTCGCTGTCGCCGCCGTAAAACGGCGTCGATTTACCGTTGTTAAAAGGCCCTGCCGGAGCAGGCATCGAGCCGGAACGCCCGCCGAGAAATATCCTGTTGCTGAATTGCGACACGTGCAGCGCGTAGGCGTAATCTTCCCCGCTGCCGCCATACCGGTGGTCCCACAGCAGGTTTCCCGTACCGGGGTCGATCTTGCCGAGCCAGAAATCCATGCCGCCTCGCGTAGGCTCCGGGCCCAATTCGCCGGTACTGCCGTCAGACACCGTGCCCCCGGAAGCGTAGACGTTTCCATCGGCTGTCCATTCCAGGTCGTTGAGCTGGTCGTAATCGGTACCGCCGATGGTTTTATCCCAGAGTTTGTTGCCCTGCGCATCGGTCCGGATGATCCAGAAATCCTGGAGGCCGCGGGATGGCTCGCTTTTGTCCATCCATACATCCGACCAGGAATTGCAGCCGAGCAAATATCCGCCGCCGGGCAACTCCAGCATATCGAACAGTTCGTCGCGGTACAGCCCGCCATAGGCGCGTTCCCAAAGCAGCAGTCCGTTGCCGTCGAGTTTGAGTATCCATACATCCATATCGCCGCGGGAAGGCTGGCTTTTATCGCCGCTGACACCGGAATAGGCGTACCCGCCGGCCAGGAAACCGCCGTCGGAGGTGGGAATGATGGCCCAGAGGCGATCGTCGAGATCGCCGCCGTACATGCGCGTCCAGAGGATATTGCCGTTGAAATCGAGTTTGGTGAGCAGAAAATTCCAGCTCTGGTCGCCCGGTTTGCCAAAGGAAGCGCCGGAGCGGGACGAGCCGGCAGCGATGATGCCGTCGGGTACTGCAAGCAGGCCATTGAGTTCTTCCCAACTGTTGCCGCCGATAGTTTTATCCCAGTTCAGCACCGGTTGCGCCTGCAGGCGCAGGGCGGCAGGACACAACAATACTGCTGCGGTCAGCAGCAGAACCAGGCGAGGGATGATCTTCATATTATATCAGTTACACTGTACCATTATTATGCTGTCTCAAATCACTGCATGGCCCGGCATGTCCGGCAGATTGGGGATATTGTCCACAAACTTTTCGCGTTCACTGATGATCTCGACAACCCTTCTGATGGCACGCCTGCGGATCTGGCGTTCGAGGTCTTTGTTCGGATGTTTCAGGATATACTGGAACTTGAGCGCCACGCAGTCCTTTTTCACTTCGGCCACACGCAGGTAATAGCTGTCGGGTTTGATCACATCCTGAAAAGGGATAAGCGATTCGGTAAGTATCTGCTCCAGTTCTTCCACCGTTTTCAGGTGTTTCAGGTCGATTTCGAAATCGATGCTGGTTCTTTTGACGACACGCCTGGTATAGTTGATTACCTCTGAATTCAGCACCACGTTGTTGGGAATATAGATCATATCATCGTCGTCGTTCAACAGGTGGATGTTTTGAAGGGTGATATCGACGATTTTACCCCGCTGCTGTCCGATCCGGATGTTGTCGTTGATGCTCAGTTCACCCGAAAAAGTCATGATCATTCCGTTGATCATATTCGAGATGTAATCCTTTGTGAGGATGGCGATACCGGCAAAAATAATCGACAGGGAGGTGAGCAGGGCGCGCACGTCGATCCTGAACAGGGAAAGTATCCCTACGATCAGTCCGACCGCCAGCAGCAGCGAATAGATATGGCCTATCCCAATGACAAAGTTATCCGCCGATTGCAGTTTTTTCCGCCGGCGATACCACCAGGTGGTGAAAAACTGGATAAAATCGAGCAGCATCAGAAAAATGGCGATGCCGGCAATCGTATCGATATAATAGTCGACGGACTCCCGGTATTTTGAATCCTGATACAGCCACCGCAGGCTCCACTCACCGGAGCGGACCAGTACCAGGGCGCTGAAGATCACAAATTTGAGGAGAAGGATTACGTACTTCATTCTGAAAGGTTTGAAGTTTAAAACGGGGGCGCAGGCTTGGGGCATGCCCTGAAAAACAAATGCGGATGAAACGAAAGCGACGTTTTACCTGAAACGACCAATTCGCGTCACCCGCATTCGGGACGATATATTTTTACCTGGCTTGGGTTTATCCCATAACCGACTCAACGGTGTCGAGCGGAAGACCGAATGCTTCGGCAACGCCTTGATAAACGACTTTACCGTTAACAATGTTGAGCCCCAGCCTGAGTTCCTTGCTCTCGGCGCAGGCTTTTTTCCAGCCCTTGTTTGCCAGTTGTATGGCATAAGGCAGGGTGGCATTGGTGAGCGCAACCGTAGAGGTGAACGGCACTGCTCCGGGCATGTTGGCCACCGAATAGTGCACAATGTGGTCGATGATGTAAATCGGATCGTCGTGCGTGGTCGGTCTGGTAGTCTCGATGCAACCGCCCTGGTCGACTGCAACGTCGACGATGACCGTTCCCGGGCGCATGAGTTTCAGCATGTCGCGGGTGATGAGTTTCGGCGCCTTTGCGCCCGGTATCAATACCGCTCCGACGATCAGGTCGTGCGTCTGGATCAGCCGGCGAATATTGTATTCATTGGAGTGCATGGTTACCACGTTTGCCGGCATGATGTCGCTCAGATAACGCAGCCGCGTGAGGCTTACGTCGAGAATGGTTACCTGCGCACCCAGTCCCGCCGCCATTTTTGCCGCCTGTGTACCCACAATACCGCCGCCGATGACAAGCACTTTGCCGGGTTCTACTCCCGGAACGCCGCCCAGCAATACGCCGCGGCCCTCCACGGGTTTCTCGAGGTACTTGGCGCCCTCCTGAATGGCCATGCGGCCGGCTACTTCCGACATCGGGATCAGGAGCGGCAACTGCCGGTCGGTGGTTTCCACCGTTTCATAGGCCAGGCAGATCGAACCGCTGCCGATCATGGCGTGGGTAAGTTCTTCGCTGGAGGCAAAATGGAAATACGTGAAAACGAGTTGGCCGGGCCGGCACCGTTTGTACTCTGCAGCAACCGGTTCTTTTACTTTCATGATCATTTCCGCCTTCATCCATACCTCATCGGCGGTGGCCAGTATATGCGCCCCGTTATCGATGTATTCCTGATCAATAAAGCCGCTGCTATCCCCGGCGGTGCTCTGCACGTATACTTCGTGCCCCCGGCGGGTCAGTTCCAAAGTGCCGGCTGGTGTGAGCGCCACGCGATTTTCGTTACTCTTGATTTCCTTTGGTACGCCAATAATCATAAACGATTGATTTTAGTTGGTAAAATGTTTCATCAGAAAAGCGCACAAAGGTATGTAAAAGGGTTTTATGGTTTTCGGGTTTCGGGTTTGGAGGTTGGAGGTTGGAGGTTGGAGGTTGCGGGTTTGACAAAATAAAAAAAGGGACGCGACTTTTCGCGTCCCCCGAATTTCTTCAATTCTAAAAACAATACTTACACACGCTTAAGTGTGAAACGAAAACCGTGCCAGAAATGGCGAGAATTTTTAATTTATAAAAATTTTTTCTTTGAACGCCGGTACAATTTGCTTTTCCTGCGCAATGCTGTACAGGCGCTCTACTGCATTGCGGCCTTTTTCACCCAGATCGGCGGTATATTCCGTAACGTAGAGGTCGATATGCGCCTTCATCACCACGTCGTCCATTTCCTGTGCGTGCAGGCGAACAAAAGGCATCACATCCCCGGGATTTGCGAAGGCATATTCCACACTGCGGCGCATAATACGGTTGACCTTCTGCCGGAGTTCCGGCGGGAAATCGCGCCGAATCACAATCCCGCCGAGCGGTATGGGCAGCCCCGTTTCCGTTTCCCAGAACTCCCCGAGGTCGATCAGTTTGATCAGTCCTTTTTGGGCATAGGTAAACCTGTTTTCATGGATGATCAACCCGGCGTCCGCCTCATTGTCCAGCACACCTTGCTCTATTTCCGAAAACAAGGCCTCCGTTTTGTCGAGTGCATCGGGGCAGGCAAGGCTGAGCAAAAAATTGGCTGTGGTCATTTTCCCGGGAATCAGGATGCGGGCCGTATTGATCGCGGTCGGGTCCATGTGCGCTTTGGCGATCAGCAACGGACCACAGTTGTTGCCCAGCGCGCTGCCCGCATCGAGCAATACATACTTGTCGGTCAGATAAGCGTACGCGTGGTAACTGAGTTTGGTAATGGCGATGTCTCCCGCAAAAGCACGCCGGTTCAGCGCCTCCACATCTTCCATAAACACCTCAAAATCAATTCCCTCCGTATCTATTTTCACGTGGATCATCGCATCGAAAATAAACGTGTCGTTGGGGCAGGGCGAAAATCCCAGACTGAGTGTTGTCATGTTGTTTGATGTTTTTTTGTCATTGTCGCCATTGATTTTGTCATTACTATTATTTCTGAAAAGAATAAGTGGTTGGCCACCTTGTACGCATCTTTGTGGGGACAAGATAAATCAGGTGATTTTACGCCTGTACCCCGGTCATTCCCCAATTGCCAATCCACGCAGGAATGACTACAATGCCCGGTGACAACCATGACGAACAACGCCATCATATTCGAAGACAACCACCTGCTGGCAGTAAACAAAGCAGCGGGGTGGCTGGTTCAGGGCGACCGGACGGGCGACCCTACGTTGGCGGATTGGGCAAAAGCATACATTGGGGAAAAATATGAGAAACCGGGCGCTGTTTTCCTGCACCCGGCACACCGTATCGACAGACCGGTTAGCGGGGCTGTGCTGTTTGCCCGCACCGACAAGGCACTTGGACGGCTGACGACCCTCTTCCGGGAGAAAAAAGTGGCCAAAACATACCTGGCGCTGGTGTTGAGTGTGCCCCGGCAGCCCTCGGGCGAGCTGCGCCATTTTCTGCTGAAAGATGAAAAGAAAAATGTCGTGAAGGCGCTCCCCCACCCTTTCCGCGACGCCAAAGAAAGCATCACGCGTTATGAAATTGCCGGGCAGGCCGGGCCGTTTGTTCTACTGCGTGTATTTCCCCTTACCGGGCGCCCGCACCAGATCAGGGTGCAGCTGTCCGCTATGGGATGCCCTATTGCAGGCGACCTCAAATACGGCGCCCCCGACGCCCTGCCCGACGCCTCGATCGGGCTGCATTGTTTACGGATGGAACTGATACACCCGGTACGGCAGGAGCCGCTGGTATTGGAGGCTGAACCGCCGGATCAGTTGTGGTGGAACCTGGCCGGGATTCGATGACCTTGATTCTGCTTACACCCGCCTGCCTCCCATCATCACCCAAAGCAGGCCGTATCCTATCAGCAGTATCCCGGACAGCAGGGCGGAATTACCTGCGGCGTGGAGCAATTCATGGCGGGTCGTGACGGTTTCCGCTATATCGCGCAACAGCGCCTCCGGTCTCGTCACCAGTGAAGCCAGTACAAGCATGCCAAACAATCGAGATTGTTGCTCGTCGAAAAATCGGGGTTTGAGAAATGTAAACATAGTGGCGTGTTGTATCTATGGGCTATTCATCATCGTCGCGGCCCATTTTCAACAGGATTTCCAGAACGTCAAGATGTGCCTGAAACGACTTTTTGCCATTTTCCGTGATGGCATAGGTGGTCCTGGGTTTTCTCCCGACAAATTGCTTCCGAACCAGGATATACTCGCCTGCCTCGAGCGCCTTGAGGTGACTGGCAAGATTGCCGTCGGTCAGGCCCAGTAGTTCCTTCAGGGTATTGTATTCCACCCAATCGTTTACCGCCAGGATGGCCATGATGCCCAGCCGGTTGCGGTTTTCAAACGCGGGATTGAGTTGTATGAGTAGTTTTTTCATTACCAAGCCGGTTTACCGTCTACCCCGCCCCTCTTGCTGCCTGCTGTCGTATTTCATATGCATCAGAAGGAAGCAGATGATGTGTAACTGTCCAGGTGTTGTTTTGCATCAGACATAAAAGTACTTTGTTGTACAAAGTTATTTTTATTTTTTCAATCTGCAAGCCCGGCGGAAAAATTAATTTTGCCCCATGCCTGACAACAACCTGATATACGGACACCATCCCGTCGCCGAGGCGATCCGCGCCGGTAAGGGCGTGGAAAAAGTTTTTTTCCAGCAAGGGCTCCGGGGAGAAATGGAAAAAGAGTTCAGGCATCTGGCAAAGGAAAACGGTATTCCGCTCCAGGTTGTACCGCGCGAAAAACTCAATAAAATGGTGCGCGGCAACCACCAGGGCGTAGTGGCATTCCTCTCCCTGATCGAATTCCAGTCGGTCGAAGATGTTTTGCCTTATGTATTTGAACAAGGCGCGACACCCCTTTTCGTCCTGCTCGACCGTATCACCGACGTGCGCAATTTCGGCGCTATCTGCCGCTCTGCCGAGTGTGCCGGCGCCCATGCCGTCGTGATCCCCCAATCCGAATCGGCGCCGGCCAATGAGGAAGCGATGAAGGCCTCTGCCGGCGCCCTGGCACGGGTGCGCATCTGCCGGGTGCGAAGCCTGTTCAGCACAGTGGAGTTTCTTCAGGAATCGGGGGTGCAGGTTGTAGCGACGGCGCTTTCCGGGCGCTCCGTGCCGCTTTTCGAAGCCGACCTGACCCTTCCCACTGCAATCCTGATGGGCGCCGAAGGAGAAGGCGTACACCCCAAGTTGTTGAAAATGGCCGATGCGGTAGTGAAAATACCCCAGGCAACCGATTTCGACTCTTTTAACGTCAGTGTCGCAGCTGGTATCGTTTTGTACGAAACGATGCGGCAACGCCTCGTATGACAAAGCACTTCACCGACCAACTCAACAGAACGATAACGCTCCGGGAATGGCCTCCGAAGCGCATCATCTCGCTGGTGCCGTCACAAACCGAGCTGTTGCACGAGTTGGGACTGCATACGGAAGTCATCGGCATCACCAAATTCTGCGTACATCCGGAGACATGGTTTCAAGGAAAAACCCGTATCGGAGGCACCAAAACGGTGAATTTTGAAAAAATAAAAGCCTTGCAACCCGACCTGATCATTGGCAACAAGGAGGAAAATGAAAAAGAGCAAATAGAACTGCTCGCCGGGCTTTACCCCGTTTGGATGAGCGACGTCGGCAACCTCGATCAGGCGCTCGATATGATCGGCCGCGTAGGCGATCTGACCGGCAGGCCGGAAATGGCACAAAGCCTTTGCAACACCATAAAAACCCGCTTCGCCGTCTCCCTTCCGCCGTCTACCGTCTACCGTCCACCGTCCACCGTCTATATTATATGGCGCAAGCCGTTCATGGCAGCCGGTGGCGACACTTTTATTAACAGCATGTTGAACCTGGCAGGGTTTGAAAATGTTTTTGCTGATAAAAGCAGGTACCCGGAAATTCCCCCCGGCGAACTATCACAAGCCGCGCCTGAATTTATACTGCTTTCGTCCGAGCCCTATCCCTTCCGGGAAAAACACCTGGAACAGTTTCGGGAAATATGCCCCCGGGCACAGGTAAACCTGGTCGACGGGGAGATGTTTTCCTGGTATGGCAGCAGGTTGTTGCATGCCCCCGGGTATTTTCATCAGCTCCGCAAATCCCTTCGCTTGGCATGATTTTAACAAAATTGCTTCGACTGAATTCCAACATTTTTCCCGTTTTAAACTTTACTTTGACCGCACATTTGCGATTTTGATCACCCGCCATTTCAGACAAATAACACAAACGCATGAAATACATCACACACGTATTGTTACTGCTCCTGCTCGGTTGCCAGACCGTTTTGGGACAATCCACTGCCGGCCGAAGCGACGCTGATACTCCCGAGCGCCGTCCCTCCGAAATACTGATCCAGATCAGCGGCGAACTATCTGTCTGGCGGGTAATAGATAATATTTCCGGCCAACTGTCCGGGTCGCAGCAAATCGAGGTCTCCCAGGTTGTCGCGCGCGACTGGGGTGTTTACCTCCTGCAATACCGGAATATCGACAACGAGCGCCAATTGCTTGACCTGGTGCGAAACACGCCGGGCGTCCGTTTTGCCCAGTGGAATTGCAGGGTGCCCGACCGCAGCACAGAACCCAACGACCCCGAATGGTGGCGCCAGGCCGATATGAGCCTGATCGGCGCGCCGGAAGCATGGGATGTGTCGACGGGTGGACTTACGCCACAGGGCGATACGATCGTAGTTGCCATTCTGGAAAAAGGCACCATGCTCAGTCACCCTGACCTGGCGCCCAACCGCTGGCACAACTGGGCTGAAATCCCCGACAACGGCATCGACGACGACAACAATGGTTATGTAGACGATTTTGGCGGCTGGGATGCGCGCAACGACGGCGACAACCCCGGCGCCAACAACCACGGCACCGCCGTGACCGGTATTGTAGGTGCAAGAGGCAACAACTCGACAGGTGTTACGGGCGTCAACTGGCACGTTCAACTGCTCAATATTTCGAACGCCGAGTTCGAATCCGAAATCGTCGCAGCCTACTACTATGTGGGCAGCATGCGCAAGCTGTACAACACAACCAACGGCGCCAAAGGCGCATTTGTCGTGGCGACCAACGCCTCCTTCGGCCTCGACCGCGAACCGGCGGAAGATCACCCCCTGTGGTGCGCCACCTACGATTCGCTCGGAAAAGTAGGCATCATCGGAGTTGGCGCCACCACCAATGCCAATACCGACGTGGACGTCGAAGGCGATATGCCCACCTCCTGCATCAGCGAGTTTCTCATATCAGTGAACAATACCAACCAGTTCGGCAGCAAGATGCCGGCAACGGGTTATGGAAAAAAATCCATCGACCTCGGCGCTCCCGGCAACGATACTTATACTACCTCCGGGACGACTAACCCCGGCTACGCCACACTCGGCGGCACATCATCTGCCACGCCACACGTCACGGGGGCCGTGGGGTTGCTGTACAGCATGCAATGCGACAAGCTGACCAGCGACGCCCTGACAGACCCCGTCAGTTGCGCCCGCAGGGTGCGCGATGTTATCCTCGACAATGTGGAGCCGGAACCTACGCTCAACGGAATCACTACCACCGGCGGGTACCTGCAGATCGCCAATGCCGTGGATGCCGTTCGTTCGCTGTGCGATGGACAGGTAGGCCCGCTGAGTATTCTGGAGATCAGGACCTCCGCCGACAGAAACCAGTACGATGTATATTATCAGACCCCGAATTTCGAACCATATTCGTTCAGGGTGTTCAATATGCTGGGACAATTGATGCATGAAGAGACGCTGCAACCACAGCAATTTGGCATCAATCACCTCACCTACGATGCCAGCGACCTGCCCCGCGGCGTCTATGTGATCAGCCTGAGCAGGGGAAATGCCAAAATATCCAGAAAATTTCCAAAAATTTAAAACCGTATTTGGTTTTTTGGGCTGCCGGATTCTATCTTTGCACCCCGAAACCGGAAACGGTATGGCTCCGTAGCTTAATGGATAGAGCATCTGACTACGGATCAGAAGGTTAGAGGTTCGAGTCCTCTCGGAGTCACGCAAATTAAAAAGTGTTTGAGTTCGGGTTTTCCCGCACTCATTTTTTGAAATTCAGTCAACTAGAACACTTAAATTCAAATTCATGTCTAAAGTATGTGACCTGACGGGGAAAAGGCCCATTAGCGGCAACCACGTCTCACACTCCAACCGCAAAACAAGGCGCCGTTTTTACCCCAACCTTCAGACGAAGAAGTTTTATATGCCTGAAACGGGCGAGTGGGTGACCTTGAAAGTATCGGCCGCCGCTATCCGCACCATCTCCAAACTGGGCTTGTACCAGTACATCAAAAAACTGGAGAAAAAAGGCGAGATCATTTATCACGGCACAACCCCGGGCTGCTAAGCCGGTTTCAATTCAAATCAGACCATTCAACTTCGCATCTTTTGAGCGGAGATCGGATAAATAACATCAACAATGGCAAAGAAAAGCAAAGGCAATCGCATCCAGGTTATACTGGAATGTACCGAGCATAAAACCAGCGGCCTCGCAGGCACTTCGCGTTATGTAACGCAGAAGAACCGCAAGAACACGCCGGACCGCATGGAGTTGAAAAAATACAACCCCATCATGCGCAAGTACACGGTTCACCGTGAAATCAAGTAACCCTCTCCCGGGTAAATCACTCATTCATTCATTTTTTCACTCTTCGAGGGATTATGGCAAAGAAAATTTCTAAAAACGCCCGTGTTGCCCAGCGTGCTGCAAGCGCAGGCTCCGGCAAAGACCACGTAAAAGTGGTAAAAGCCGTGAAAGACCCCGTAACAGGGAAATATACATACAAGCAAATGATCGTTCACAAAGACAAAGTGAAAGACTTCTTTGCCGATGTGAAGTAATCTCCTTTTCCAAGGATGTTTATGACGACAGGGGTGCTGCATACGCGGCGCCCCTGTCTTTTTTTTAAGTGACGTACCTCCCGGTTATTTCACGCACCATATCTTCCCGGAAAAGACTTCATCGCCGGTACTGATGCGGTACAGGAACAAGCCGCTTGCCGGCAGGTCGGCAGATTGAAGGGGCAACGACAGGAATCCGGCATCACCGGCCAACGTTTCAACGTACACGTTTTTACCCGAGAGGTCGAACACCTCCAGAACTACGGTTGAAGTGCCGGATAGTTGCAGTCCGAATTCTGTTTTTGTGGAAAAGGGGTTGGGCGCCGGGGGAAAAAACCGCGCAGATGTTCCCGTCGCCTCGATAAAACGAAACGCCATATTTCGCGCTGATACGACACCCTCGGGTGCAACTTCAAACACCGCTCCGGCCAGTTCGTCCTGTGTTTGCGACAATATCTCCGAAAGCCTGGCAGCATGTAACACCCTGATTTTCAGGGCAAACAGCGGCTTTTTGCCAAACGATTGCGGCGTTTGCGCATTAAACCACAATGCCCGCAGTAATCCCTCGTCGTCGAGGTGATAGTTTTCTGCCGGCAACCCGTTCAGGCCAGTTACTTCGGCAAAATACGGGTCGACGCGGAGGGCCATCTGCCAGCCGTTCAGGTCAACTTCCCCGTCCGGGAAAAATGGAATCCACACCTCCGAGCCTGCTTCCAGCATTCTGTCGTCTAAAGCCACGGTTAGTGCAGACCGGTCGTCGGCATCGCCGGTAAAATGGGCCGAAAGATTGGAGTCGCCCATTTTTACACCCACAAAATCAAGTCCCGGGATAAGCGTATCGACGGCCAGGCCGGGCAGGTCGATCAGGTACGTATCCCTCACAGCACTCATGAAATTGGCCGGATTGGTCAGGGGCCGCACAAAACGCCAGGAGGGCGCCTTGGGAAAGGTGTCGTATATCCCGAGTATGAGTTTTCGGGTCTCCACAATATCAAAGGTGGTTACGCTCCCGCTGAGGTTGACGTCGGCTGCAATCCACTGATACAGCGACTGAAAGGGTTGCACATTGAGGATATGCAGGCTGGTTTGCAGCAGGTCGAACGTAGATACGCCGTTCAGCGGATTGTCACCGCGCCTGGCGCGAACCACCACCTGGTAATCATTATCGAGTGGCAGCGTGCTGAACACCGCGTTAAAGCAGGAGTCCTGCTCCATATGTTCCAGCGGCAAAGTATAGGGTGCTCCCTGAACCGGTACAGCAGAAAGATCGGCGCGGAGGATAAAACTATCCAGCCGGGTATTGGCGCCGGTACGGGCGCAGCCCTGTAATGCGACGTCGGAACCTATTCCGCAAACACAGACGCTGCCGTTGTCATTGTCCTGAACGGTAATGACGCTGTTGCACTGGTTGACGAGGCCATCCCCGTCTTTCACCCATATCTCTACGGTATGTTCGCCGATGTCACAGGAATCAAACGAGACCGTGGTTTCCGTCGGGAATCCTGCGCCATTGCCCGACTCCCGCATACCATACTCCAGTTCGTTAACCGGCGTACAGTTGTCGGAGGCATTTAAAATAAAATCGCCGGCAGTAATTTCCGTCGTGCAATTGATCTCCAGGTTTTGAGCCAACCCGCTGATACACAACAAGGCGGGCGGCGTACAATCCTGAATGGTGAACAGATAGGTGCACTGGGCGAGGTTGCCGCAATTGTCCGTAGCCCTCCAGGTAATTTTATGGGTGCCGAACGGGAATGGCCCCGTGACGGTATCTGCACTGGATTGAATATCCAGCCCGCCGTTGTTGAACAGGTCAATTCTGTAGGAATAGCCCACAAACTGGCTGGAAAAGCAGGAAGTAACGGCCGTTTCAAACATCAGCACGTCACCTTCGTCGCAGGAATTCTGATTGAGGCAAAAAGTTTTGTCCGAACAGGCGCTGATCCAGGTGATCGCCTGTCCATGCATCTGATGGCAAAACAGGGAGAAAACGAGTAATAGTAACCGATTCATGGAATACATTTTGGATGGGAACTGTCATGTAAACGACAGTATGTACTACAAAAATGATTCCGAAATATCCGTTTGTGCCAGTTTTACCTGTAACAACCCGGTACATAGTACCGGCGGTTTTAGCCGCCGATATACAGAAAGCAATAAAGTACCGTTTCTCCGACAGAAAATAGTAGTGTTGATGGCTTTCGCCGGCTAAAGCCAGTGGTACCGGTCGCTTTTAGCCGGCTAAAGCCGGCGGTACCGGTCGCTCAGCCTCCGCGCGGGTAGTTGGCTTCGTCTTCATCGACGGCATCGGGCGGCGCCGTTGTCACAACTTTATAGAAAAAGTAACCGGTGATGGAAAGCACCGTTCCAAGGGCTATAACCATCATGATAAGCGCTGAAGTATTCATAATCAATGTGTTATGATTAAAAAATGAACGGCGGCGGATAGAGCGAACCCGACCCGCCGTCGTTGACAGATATCTTGTTACGTCGAGCGCAGGGCGCGACCGTCGCGTTCACGCAACTGTTGTGCACGGTACACCATTGCGCCGATAGCGGCAAAAACCAGCACCAGCAGGAGCCGCGAGCCGTTTACGAACAACAATTTTTCTTCGAGCAAGGCCAGTTGCATCGGATCGGTAGTTGCAGCAATCTGGGCATACAAGGCCTTGTTATTGATCTGATCGATAATGCCACCCTCGCTGAGCAGGCTGCCCAGGAATACGCTGATCAGAATCACCGGCGTCACATATTTGATGATATACTTGAACACGACGGGCACCTTCATGTCGGCGTTCCGGTTGATCTCGGCCCATCCATTGTCCATACCAAACACCCATGCAAACAGTATGATCTCGAACATTGCAAAGACAACCAGCGAAACGGTGCCTGCCCAATAGTCGTACTCGTCGAATACGCCGTAGTTGAAGAAAAACACCGTTGGCGCGCCAAGGATAAGTACGGTGGCTCCGAAAGCCCAGGCCGAACGCTCCCGGCTCCACCCGAACTCGTCGCGCAGGAAGCCCATAATGGGAGTCCCCATAGCCAGGGAAGAGGTGATGCCGGCAAAAAACAGCAGTCCGAACCAGGCGATACCGGCAATGGCGGCAAAAACAGGTCCCCATTGCTGGAAAAGATAAGGCATGGTGCGGAAGCCCAGGCCCAGGCCACCGGTTTGCGTCAGTTCCACAACTTTTTCAATACCGAGGTAACCCACCGAAATGGGGATCAGTACGGCAGCGCCGAGACACACTTCCACAAACTCGTTCATCCAGCCGGCGCTCATGGCATTCAGGGCCACGTCGTCGCGCGAACGCAGGTATGAAGCATAACACTGTATACTTCCCATACCTACCGAAAGGGTAAAGAATATCTGCCCGGCAGCGGCAAGCCAGACTTTAAAACTCCATATGCTGCCGAAATTGGGCGTCCACAGGAAATTCAGACCTTCCGTGCCGTTAAAAATAGCGCCCGATTCGCCGGCTGTCAGCGTAACGCCGCGTATGGCAAGAAAAACGCCGAAAAAGATAAGCAGGGGCATTCCGACCTTGGCGGCAATCTCTACGCCGCCGCTCAGGCCACGCGACAGAATCCAGGTATTCAGCAACAGGCAAATAACCCAAAAGATAATGGGTTCATTGGTACCCAGGCTCACATAGTCGGTAAACATCTGGCTGACCGCTTCTGTGCCCTGTCCGTTGAATGCACCTGATATGGAGCGCCACACATATGCCAGGGTCCAGCTTTCCAGATAGCAGTAATACGCAGCCACGGCGAGGTTGGTGAATATACCGAATATTCCAACGTATTTCCACCATTTTACCTTCCTGCCGCTCATGCTGTCGAGTATAAAAGGGGTGGAGTGGTCGCCGCGCATTCCGCCGTACCGCCCCATGCTCCATTCCACAAACAGCAGCGGAATACCCATCAGCAGAAAGCATACGAGGTAGGGAATGATAAAGGTACCGCCACCATTCTGGATGGCTTGCACGGGGAAGCGGAGGAAGTTGCCCAACCCGACCGCGTTACCGGCCATAGCCAGTACGAGGCCAACGCGTGAACCCCAGGATTCTTTACTCATACTAAGTCCGTTTTGTTGTATGATGTTTTAAAATCATTGTTACCGGCGGGCAAGATAGAGAAAATGTTCATTTTCCTGCTTTTCTGCCTTTTGTCGGTTTTGGGGAACGTGTTTCGGAAAAACCGGCGCCGGGTTTTGTTCTTTATCCGGGAAGGAGACCGTTAACCGCCACGCGGGTAGTTGGCTTCGTCTTCGTCGACGCTGTCCGGAGGTGCAATGGTGAGTACGCGCCAAAAATAATACCCGGTGACACCGATGATCAGCAGGTTGGAGACAAACATCATAACAAACGCTGGAGTGGACATAAAAAATAGGTGTGTTCGTGAATAACAGTGTTTTCCATACCCAATCCAGACCCTGACTTGGGCGGTCAAAAATAAACAATTACTGATGCGGTGTAATATCTTTTTTCAGGGAGCAGGCGGTGGATGCATTTGGTAACACCGGCAGGCGGTTTCGTCGTAATTTCCCGCCAACTTTATAGCAGCCGAGGTTTGTTTTATGGCCACCCGATCCGTATTTATCAGCAGGAATATTTCCCCTGCCTCCCCTTTTGCCGCCCGGCTGCGGGAAGCAGGCTGGCTGGTGGAAGGACGTGCTTTGATCCGCCTTTCTCCCATCAAATTCAGGGAGATTCCGCCTGCGGATTTTATTTTTTTTACCAGCCGGAACGCCGTTCGGTTTTTCTTTAACAACGCACCGAAAGGACCGGATGGTAAAATGGAGATACTACAGCATGCCCGCTGGGCTGCAATCGGTCCCGCCACAGCGAAGGCGCTTGCGTCATTCGTAGCAACAGTCGACTTTACCGGTATCGGGGATCCGGCAACAACCGCAACGGCATTCCGGGATACTTATGGGCAGCAGGAACGAAAAACTATCCTTTTCCCCGCTGCGCGGCATATCCGGCAGAGTCTTATTGCCTTGTTATCCGATGATTTTACGTGTATTCATTTGGAAATTTACGACAACAGGCCGGTCACACATGCGCCCTTTTCCCCAGCGGATGTACTGGTTTTTACCAGCCCCATGAACGCACAGGCCTATTTTTCCCGCCACCCCCTGCTTCCAAACCAACGTGTCGTTGCAATCGGTCGAAGCACAGCGGCAACGCTTGCCGAACTCGGCTTGTCCGAAATACATACCGCAGCGGAGCCAACCGAATCCGGACTGGCAGAAGCGGTGCTGTGTTTGCAGCCGTAATGTTTACTTTTGCGCCACGATCAGATAAAAGCATCATTTTCATGGCGAAAAAACCGAAACCCGGCAAAGGCCCGCAGCGGCCACAACCGCGCCCGCAGGAACAGAAGGCGCGGCCGGCATCTTCCACGACGGAAAAAACAACAGCATCGGGCTGGATCAACTTTGCACTCGCAGTGCTGGCTATCACGGCCATTTGCTACATGCCCTCGATCAGCAATGGTTTGGTAAACTGGGACGACGACCCCAATATTACGGAAAACCCCAACCTGCAGCGCATCAATGAGGACGGGCTGTTCAGGGCCATTCCCGATATTTTCGACATCGACAAGGGCGCCGTCATCGGCAACTACAACCCCTTGCCGATCCTCACTTTCGCGATCGAGAAGAAACTGGCAGGCGGATTCGGCGACAAACACACCAAACTGATCCATATCACCAACCTGCTGCTGCACTTGCTCACGGTGTTTTTTGTTATGAAACTGCTGGCGGGCATGGGCGTCGGAAACTGGGGCATTTTTGCCGGCGGGCTGCTGTTTGGTATCCATCCCATGC
The DNA here is from genome assembly GCA_016712415.1 of Lewinellaceae bacterium. Taxonomy (GTDB): domain Bacteria; phylum Bacteroidota; class Bacteroidia; order Chitinophagales; family Saprospiraceae; genus M3007. Next base: position 46,844 of record JADJRC010000014.1, read on the forward strand.
GGGTGGAGTCGGTAGCATGGGCTACTGAGCGCAAAGACGTGCTCTTCGCCGTGTTCTTTTTCGCCGCGCTGGCGTATTATATCAAATGGCTGAAACAGGCCGAACGCGGCGAAAACCGCACCGGCACGTATGTATTGATGATTTTCCTGGCCTTGCTGTCGTGTTTTTCCAAAGTACAGGCCGTGACGCTGCCGCTTTCCATGCTGGCGATCGACTACTGGTACCGCAGGCCCCTCAGTTTCAAACTAATCCTCGAAAAAACGCCGTTCTGGGCGCTTTCGCTGGCTTTTGGCCTGATCAACCTGTACACCCTGAAGCAGCAGGGCTCTACCGACGACGAAATCACGAACTTTAATTTGCTCGACAGGCTGTGTATCGGCGCCTATTCCTTCTGCGTGTACCTGTACAAGGTAGTTGTGCCCTACCCTATGTCGCCGCTGTATCCATACCCCAAACCCCTGCCCCCTGAAGTATATGCTGCGCCGGTGTTGTTTGTCGCTATTTGCGCTGCGGTCTGGTGGCTCTGGAAAAGCGACAAGCGCATCTGGGTATTCGGGGTATTGTTTTTCTTTTTCAACGTGATGTTTCTGCTCCAGGTGCTGGGCGCCGGCCAGGGTTTTAAGGCCGACCGTTTTACCTATGTGCCGTATTTCGGATTTTTTGCCATTGCCGCCTGGTATTTTGACCGGTACTACCAAAAAGGTCTGAGCCGCGGCCTGGCGATAGGATTTTTCGCCGCATTTGCGCTGCTGACGTACAAGCAGATTGGGGTGTGGAAAAACGGAGAAACGCTCTGGACGCACGTCATCAAGTTTGAAGGCGTCAGCAACTCCCTGCCTTACTGGAACCGCGGCCAGTTCTACCGCTCGCAGGGCAATTACGACAAAGCCCTGCAGGATTATTCCCAGGCCGTGAAGATCAACCCGCAAAACCCTGAGCTGTTCAACAGCCGCGGGAAAACGTATTTCGACATGGCCATGTCGGGCAAATTCCCCAATCAGGAAAGAGACCTGGTGCAGAAAGCCATCAAGGACTATACCGATGCCGTCAATATTCCGACGATTAAACCAAAATCGAAAGCGGAAGTGCTCATCAACCGGGGGGCGGCCAACGGCTCACAGCAGAATTTTCAGCAATCCATTCAGGATCTCACAGAGGGCATAAAACTCGACCCAGGCAATGAAAACGGCTATTTCAATCGCTCGATTGCCTACTATACCATGGGAAGGATCGACGATGCGCTGGCCGACTACAACGAATACCTGAAATACCAGCCCAACAATGCCAATGTATGGTATGAGAGTGGGATGATACTCCGGTCGAAAAAGCAGAATCCGGAAGCCATCGAGCGTTTGACACGCGCCATTCAACTCGACCCTGGCATGGGTGTGGCTTATCTGGAACGCGCCCGGGCCCATTACCAGTCGGGCAATAAAGCAGTTGCGCAGCAAGACTATCAGCGTGCTGCGCAACTGGGTATACAAATGACTGAATTCGACCGGAAACTGATGAGCGGGCAGTAACCCTTTATTTGAGGATAAAATTGAAGTCGATCCACCCGCACTGTGTATCGGCGCCTGGCGAGGATTCAAATTTCCACTGAAATGCTGCGGTGGTGGCTGCTGCGCGCAGCTGACCGTCGGTGGTAGTAGAACCGCTTTGGGTCGGGTCGGCGCTGATGACCTTGCCGTCGCCATTTACGCACACCTTGATGCGAACGGTGCCCTGCTTCTGTGAATTATCCTTCGCCGCCACCTTTTTGACCACCTTACGGCCGCCCAGGCCGCCGCCGACGGAGCCGCCTGCGCCGGTGCCGTCGCCGCCGCCCGTTCCGCCGCCCGTTCCGGGACTTTTGCCAAAGGGGTTGTCGCCGGTACCGGTGGGGATACCCTGGTTGCCGGGTTTACCGGTGTTGCCTTGTCCGCTGCCGCTGCCGTTGCCGAAAGTGCTGCCGAACTTGCCTTTCTGGGCTTCACGTTCCTGTTTTTCCCTTTGCGCCTTGGCAGCCGCTTCCTGTCGCACGCGTTCCTGTTCGGCCGCAATCCTCCGCTGCTCTTCCTGTTGCCGGCGAATGCGGTCCTGTTCCTGCTGTTGCTTGCGTTTTGTTTCCTCCTGGGCCCTCTTAAGCGCTGCTACATTCGGATCTTCCGTTGTAGCGATATTGGGCGCGCTGGGTTTGCTTTGAGCGGGAGGCGGTGTGCTCGGGGGGACAGGTTTGGGTTGCGGAACCGGAACCTCCGCCACCTCCGTGCTGGTCGGGTCCTCCATCTGTTGGCCCTGCGGCGCGGGGTTGTTGCCCTGCCCGCGGTCGGGTTCGCCGGCTGCGGCATTGTCGCCGCCGCCGCCCAGTTCGATCAGAATAGGCGGAATGATTTCGTCTTCGACAGCCGGCGCTGCGAAGCGATAAAAGATAAGCAACGCCAGGATCAGTGCGTGGAATATCAGGCTCAGAATAACCGCTTTGGTACGATCCTCTTCGCGGTGAACTATGGCTTTCATAATCGAAGCAGATTTTGGTTGGGGATGATTTTTTTATCAAAAATACATAAAAATCAATTGCCTTCTTCCTTCGGGCTGGTAGCCAGGATGGTTTTAACCTTCAGGCGGTTGGCAATATCGAGTACAAACACCACATCTTCGATCGGAACACCCTGCTCGGCAGCGATGGTAACCGTCACATCTTTGGGGTCTTTTTTCTCCAGGGAGACCTTTCCGCGCAGCGCAGCCTCGAGGCTGGGCCCGGAAATGCGGTCTTTACCGATAAAATACTGTCCCAGTTTGTTGATGGAGACAGATAAGGATGTGGATGCCATCGGTGAAGACGAGCTGCTCGACGGCAATTGAAGGTTGAGCGAGTTGGTGGTGACGAAGTTGGAGGTCAGCATGAAAAACATCAGCAACAAAAAGATGACGTCGATCATGGCCGCCAGACTAAACTCCGGCTTTACGTGCATTCTTCGTTTTAGTCCCATGTATCGTTACATTGGTTGAAGGTTTGGAAAAATCTAGCGCGACGGCTCCTGCAACAGATCCATGAACTGCATGGCGGTGTTCTCCATTTTGAAGATCACTTCGTCGAGTTTGTTTACCAGGACGTTGTAGCCCGCCATGGCAATAATGGACACAAACAAACCGGATGCCGTGGCGGTAAGGGCGTGGTAAATACCCGTAGAGAGCGTTTGCGCCGTAATGGTCCCTTTCTCGTTTGCCATGTCCTGGAACGAGATGATCAGACCGATAACCGTACCCAACAGACCGATCATCGGTGCAATACCGGATATGGAGGCCAGGGTCGACAAGTTCTTTTCCATTTTCAGCAGTTCGAGGTTGCCGACGTTCTCGATAGACTTGTTGATGTCGTCCAGTGGTTTGCCGATACGATCAAGGCCTTTTTCCACCATGCGGGCCATCGGCGCATCCACACTCTGGCAGAGGGCCTTTGCAGCCTGAAGGTTGCCGTTTTCCACACTTGCCCGTATGCTGTTCATAAAGTTCTGATCCACTTGCCCGGCCCTGCTCAGCGTGGAGTAACGCTCTACAATTATATAGACTGCCACAATGGAAAGTATAAGAAGGATAGTCATTACAATCAAACCCGACGTGCTGCTACCCATTATGATATCAAACAGGCTCTTGGATTCTGTAGCGGTCGTACTCTCTTTCTCTGCCACCATCTGGAGAAAAAAGAAAGAAGTCAAAAAGGCGTTAAGTGTCATAAAAGAGATGCTGTTAGTTGGTGAAACCGATTGTTTTCTTTTTGTGAGTAAGCGAACGCCAAAAGTAGCGCATTTTGTATTCGACCAAATTTTTTCCTTAACATTTTTCAGAATTTCAGCACTGATTTGGCGGGGAAAAGACAATTGTCGGGTGTTGAAAATGAAAGTGTTACAAATTGCGTTCATTTAATGAGCCGTTTTCAGGCCTTCTGAAATAATCAGTTTTAAAATAATGTGAAAATGCCGCCCCGCACCAATGTACCTTTGCCGAACAATTTAATATGCTGATGAAAACCGATATTCTTCTGCTCATTCCATTCCTTTTATTGACCGCTTGTGGCGGCGAAACACCCAAAAGCGACGGGTCGCCACCCACAAGCCAGTCGGCGCCCGCGCCGGCCGGCGCCGACGATCGCCCGCCCGTTTACCTGGAAGGTCTGTACGCCACCTCCAGCAACCCGCGAAAAGAAGTGTACGACCTTTTTGACAATGACCCCGCAACCGGTTGGCAGACGAAATACGGCGCCGGCCCCGACGAGGGTATTATGCTGTATTTCACCAATGCCCTGCCCTTGCAGAGCGTCCGGATCGTCGCCGAGGAAGAGAATTACCACGGCGGCGACGACTTCGTCCAGGTTTATGTAAATGGTATGCCCGGCGCAAGCGGAAAACCAGGGGAAAACATCCCGCTGGGCGAAAAGCCGGTAAAAGCACTGTACCTGCGCTTTGTGAAAACAGGCCTCGAAAAAACAGTCAGCCGCAGCAATGAGGGCGCGGAAATACAACTGAAGAGTTTTCCGGAAGACGCTTTTATCGGTATCAAGGAACTGACCGTATTCAACGATATGGGCAAGCCGGTGCGGCTGGTCGCCCCCGACCGCATCCGCGGCACACTGACCAGTTCCGCTACCCTCGAACCGGAAATGGCTTACAGCCCGGCCAACCTTTTCGATGCGCGCAAGGAGTTCGTGTGGGTGGAAGGCAATAAAAACACGGCCGGTGAAGGCGAGTCGATCACTTTCGAGTTCGCCCAAGATGTCAACATCACCGCCGTTCAGATATGGAACGGCTACCAACGCTCCGACGAACATTTCAGCGCCAATGCGCGCCTGCGCGACTTTGCGTTCGGCGCCGGCGACAACGCGCCGACATACACCCTGCGCGACACCAAAGCGGGACAGAAGATTGCGCTTTCCACACCCGCACAAGGGCGCAAGTTTGTACTGACGGTCAAAAGCGTATATCCCGGAAGGAAATACAAAGACATGGCAATCAGCGATATACTGTTTTTCGACGGCGAAAAACCTTTCGTGCTTACGTCCGAATTGCCGGAGTTGTATACCCGGGAACTGCGCCGGAAACTGGAAACCTCGCCCCTCGACCAACTGCTGGATCACCGCGTCAGCAATCTCGTGAATGAGGCGGATGTCCAGACCGAGCAATCGCTCATCCTGCGCTCCGACGGCACGTTTGTGTTGTACAGCGCGGATATTATACCCGACGATACGGAAAGCCAGACCCTTGCCGACGGCAACTGGGAACTGATCCGGTCGGACCCCGCCACTGCCATCCTCAAGGTATTTGGCCGGTGGAACAATGTGTCCGATTTTATTGAACTCTATAAAGGCACCACAACCCAGGATATTACCCGTATTTTCAGCGATGAACTGGTGATTGAGAACAATACGATCACAGGGAAAAAGTTGATCGGGACTTTCTACATCCGCTAGTACCCTGCAGGCAATTGAAAAAACCAGATTTATTGATTGCCGGAGCATTGGGACTCGCCTGCTTCATGGCCTCGGCGTTAATCCGGTACCATGCGCTTGCCCAAACGCCCTTCGCCAACGGTTGGGACAGCTATTACTACCTCGTTCAACTCAAGTCCCTGGAAGAAAGCGGCAGGATGCACTCCCCGGAGGCTTCGCTCATATACCCCTTCCTGCAATTATGTTACCGGCTCACCGGCGATTATGTGCTTGCCCTGAAAGCCGGCGCCGCGGTCCTGGCCGGGTTGTTCGCCTGGGTGGTTTTTACCGTACCAAAGGCGCCACTTTCCGGCAGACTTGCCGGCGCCGCATTCGCCCTGTTCAGCCCTACCCTCACCTACTTTGCCGCTCAGTACCCCAAAAACCTGCTGGGCCTGGTATTGCTCGCGGCCTTTATCGGCAGCCTTTCGCGGGTCGGCAAAGAGGGACAAAAGGGTTGGCAAAAGGAAATGATTTTACCACTTACTTTATTGGTTATCAATTATTTTGGACACAGGGCGACTTTTGCGCTGGGAGTGATCTGGCTCGCCTTGTGGTTTCTGTTCCGGTATAAGGAGAACATTGGGAAACAGGTGCTGAACCGCAGGTTTGCAGCGGTCTTTGTCACCGGACTCGTGCTGCTGGCCGCAGCATCCAGGGTATTCCCCGGCCTTTTCCATGTGGTTGATTTCGGCAGGCTGGAGCGCGCCTTTACCCCGGTACCGCAGTTTGCACCCTGGTCTTTTGTTCGCTATTTTGGCATTGAGCGGATATCCGGCTGGTGGTTGGTTGAGGTGATTGTGGCGACGGGCTGCTGGCTGTTTGGCCTGTGGCGCTTCTTTCGAAAGAACGGGCAGGCCATGGCCGTGCTTGGCGTTGTGTTGCTTTTTCCTTTCCTGGAATGGTCCTTTACCGGCATTTCGTGGCGCTTTTTCCTGATTTTTGTATTGCTTACACCACTTTGGGTAATTGACTGGCCATTTCTGAAATCAAGGATTAACGGCTTGGTTTTTGCTGCTTTTTTAACACTTGGTTCTTTTTTTTCCTGGCACAGTTACAATCCGCAATGGCACGACCCCGACTATTCGTTGATGGCAAACGTGACTGCCGGCGCCCGGCGTTTTTTATCTGTTAAATCTGCAGAATTAGTGATCGCGCACAACACGCTGGCCGAATATTTTACGTTTGCCACCGGTACCGACGCCATGCCCTGGCTCCCGGAATATCCGGTGGACAGTTCAAGGCTCTGGCGCATTGCGGCGGGTATTCCGGTGCAGACACTGCGCTATTACTCGGGCTCGGAAAAAGCCGTGCAAAACCTGGGTTTCGGTTACAGTTTGTTGCCCGAATATCGGTGGCAAATTGCGCTTCAACAGGCAGAAAAAGAGCAGGATACGGATATTCTGGCCGAAATGCGCAGTTGGCGAAACCCGGGGCAAATCCGGCCGGGTTGGTTATTGTACAGAAAAAGAAAGTATTAGTTATTGCAAAACTTGCTTATTCGACCGTTTCCTTTAAAAAACCCGCCGTTTCCTTGTCGGTTCTGAAATTCGACGTACCTTTGACACTATCTTTCGCACACATTAAAACAAGTCTTCCGTCCCATGATTTTTCCATTTGGTAAAAAGAGAGACAACAACGCTAACGACGAGCAAGACAACAAGAAAAACTCGCTCGACGAAATCGAGGCCGATCTCACTGTCCTGGACAAAGATGAGATGAACAAAGTTGAAGGCGGCAAAACGACGAGTTCCAACTCGTTTGGCAGCCTCAACGATCTGCGCGACAGCCTCGGCAGCACCATTCCCTTATAATCTTTTCCCCCATACTTCGGAAGCCTTCTGTCGCCATGGGCGGCAGAAGGCTTTTACATTTGCCGGATGGATCTGCATCAAATCTGGTCGTCATTGCGGGAAGGCCTGCTCGCCACCACTCCCCTCGAATTCATCGCGGTCTTTTTCGGCATCGCAAGCGTCATTTATTCCCGGAAGGAAAACATCCTGGTCTATCCGACAGGCATCGTCAATACCACCATTTATATTTACCTCAGCATCGCCGGCGGCCTGTACGCCGAGGCCGGGGTCAACTTTTATTACACGGTCATGAGTATCGTGGGCTGGGTATTGTGGGCCCAAAAAAGAGCCGGGGAAAATGTGCTGCACATCACCCGGTCGTCCGCGCGTGAATGGCTCGCCGCCACCACTTTTTTCGGCGTTTGCTGGATTGCCCTGTGGTATGTACTCCAACGGTTTACCGACAGCACAGTTCCCCTTGCCGACGGCTTTGCTTCGGCGGCGGCCTATACCGGCATGTGGCTCATGGCGCGCAAAAAACTGGAAAACTGGATATGGTGGATCGTCACCAATATCGCGTCCATCCCGCTGTATTTTGTCAAGGGGTATGTTTTCACCAGTTTTCAGTACCTGGTTTTCCTGGTGCTGGCAGTGATGGGGTATGTGGCGTGGCGGAAGAAGTTGAACGTCTGAGGGTTCTTTCCCGCTAGGAATTTCCCGCAGATCGACGCAGAAAAAATACGCGGAAATACGCAGAATGTTATCAAATCTGCGAGTATCAGCGGTGTTTTTCTGCGCCAATCTGCGGGAAACATCCCCCTCTCACGATGAAAAAATCATCAGCGCCAGCCACGCAAAAGGTATCATAAAAATAAAGGCATCGAAGCGGTCGAGCAGACCGCCGTGGCCGGGCAGCAGGTTGCCGGAATCCTTGACACCGACGCTGCGTTTGAGCATGCTTTACACCAGGTCGCCGAGGGTGCCGAACACGGCGGCCACAACCCCGAGCGCCAGCCATTGGGGTGTGGAGAAATCAGGGAAAACAAGGGACAAACCCCAGGCCATCAGTACCGCACCGATGCCTCCGCCGATCGTGCCTTCCCAGGTCTTTTTGGGCGATATGCGCTCGAACAGTTTAGTCCTGCCAAATTTTGAGCCTACAAAATAAGCAACCGTGTCATTGCTCCAGACCAGTAGCAACAGGCCGAATACGCGGTTGGGATGATAATAAGACGACCCGACGGTAGCAATAGAAAAAAGCAACACGATGGGCAGGCCGATATAAAAAAGCCCTGCCAGGTAATACCCAATGTAAGCGAACGGCGATTTGCCAGCGAGAAAAAGTTCAACAATAGTCAGAAGCAGCGATGCAAAAATCACAAGAGCTACGGTAACGACCAACGCCTCTTCATGCGCATACCAGTAACCGGCGATCCTTTCCGCTTCCATAGTATGGCCACAGGCATCATACGATAAAATATACCTAAAGGGCAAAAAAGGGATCAATCCTGTCACGACACCTATTATTCGCCTTGCCTTGATAAACGATTCTCCGGCCGGAAGTAAGAGGCCCATGAATTCCCACAGGCAACCCGCTGCAATCAGAAAAAAAAGGCAGAAACAGCATAAACTTCCGCCGTATACTCCGGCAATCATGGCAGCCCCGAAAAAGATAGCGGTTATGATTCGTTGTCGCATTGTCGCATTGTTAGTATTGCTCTTGTTGTTTGGATTGTTGCATGGTTACTGCCATGCTTTGGCATACGTACGACGGACTCCCAGGTCCGTTCTGCGCGCGCCGTTTCGACGGATTTGGAAATCCGTCGTACATAGGCACAAAACCAGATTATTCTTCCCCTTTTACCTTTTCCCACAATTCTGAAAACGACCGCTCGCTGGCCTCCATGTTTTCCTTGCTGCGGTTGTTCTGTTTTATATCCCATTCTCCCTCATCGTTTTTGAACAGCAGGAAAGGAAAAACGTAATTGTTCCCCCTGAGTGTGTCGCCCAGCAATCCGAAACGCAGGTCGTTCACCTGAAGCGTGTCGCCGTGATACGGTTTTACATTGTAATATCCGTTTGAAAACCAGCGCAAAAAGGTGTAAGCGCGGTCATCTTCCGGGATATGAGAAAGCAACTGGTGGTTTTTGGGTATGACGGATATCCTGTTATACCCCGGTCGCCGGTCATTGAAGCCATACAGACCGAAATAATAGGCCGTGTCGCCTTCAGCCAGACCCGTCCACACAATGTTGTTGAAAATAGATGGATTGGTCTGGTAACGCTGGTAGGCGATACCTTTTTCCTGCATCGACTGTTCCAGCGCGCGATTGACCGTCACCTTGTGCCACATGGTATAGATCAGGATATAACCGCAAAACCAGGCAAGGCCCGCATAATTCCAGGTCGCCCGAAGCCTGTTGCTGCGGGCAAAACGTGATGCCACAACAAGGCAGATCAGGAAAGGCACGGTGCAAACCGGATCAACAACCGATACCGTGCTCCACTGCACCCGGTAGTCGCTGAAAGGCTGCAAGACCTGGGTACCCCAATTCGTAAAGCAGTCCAGGATCGGGTGGGTAAAGATCGACCAGAAAAACAGGGCCACCCAGGTGCCGTACGGCGCCTCCACCAGCGACAGGTCGCGTTGCCAGTAGTCGCGCCACAACTTCCAGGCAAACCAGCCGCCCAATACAACAGTCGGAATCAAAATATACCAACTCAGCCCTTCACCAAGCAATACCGGAATAAAATTAATACCGGTAGCCGCACCCAGGTAAAACAACAGCCACAACGACATGGCCCCTGCTTTATATCCCCTTTGTTTGTAAATATTACCCCCGTAAAACCACTCCGTCAATTTGGCCAGTACCCACGGCGCCAGCGCGGCGAACAAAAAGGAGTGCATGAACCCGCGGTGAAACGCCGTCGCCCCGATCTCATCGGTAAAAAAACTGGCAAACACATCCAGATCGGGGATTGTACCGCCCACCGCTCCCCAGAGCATGGCCCGGTTGCCTAGTTTTTTCCCGGCCACCACTTCGCCACATGCGGCGCCGAGTACGATTTGGGTGAGAGAATCCATGAGTGAATGATGAGTGATGAGTGATGAATGATGATGATGAATGATGAGTGATGAATGATGAATGATGAATGTTACGAAATGTGTGAGTTTGGGATCGGATTTTACAGAAACGGATATTATAGCCCGGGGTAAACGGGAAGGCAAAGGAGCGGTATAAACTGCAATAGTCTAAACATGTAACCCGCTGACTGTAGAGTCAGGTTCTGACAATTTCATAAAACAAATTTGTACAGATGTCTGTAATAACCTATACTCGACCGTACAAAGTATCTCGATGCCGGGCAGGACTTCTCTGACAGTTCCCATTTGTCAGCCTAATCTCTACTGGCCTGCTTAAGAGGGCGTTAGGCCGAAAAATACTCACAGTAAGGTTGTCCGTTTAAGCCCAACTGCAAGAGTGGTTGTCGGTAAAATCAAAGCCTGACCTTTACAAAAAAAAAATTCATCATTCCTCATTCACCATTCATCATTCCTCATTCATCATTCCTAGTAAGTATTGCCCGCTGGAATACCCCGAACGGATACGTGATGACCTCCGGAATATCTTCCTCGCCCTGTCTGGTCTTGCCGGTGCTGCTGGCCTTTTCTTCTCTGCCGGACATCACCTCGAATACCATCGTTTTTTCGTCTGTCTTTTCATAGGTACAAAGTACCCGGCTGCCCTGCACCACAAACCAGCACATGAATTTGGGTCCGTACAGGTAACTTTCCATCGCAATAGAGTTTTTTTCGTCCACTTTCCACAAACCTTTTTCAGGTGCAACGGGTACCAGTTCATAGGGCCGCCAATCCTGTTCTTTGGAGCCGTAGATCAGGCCGAAAGTGTACCGTCCTTCCTTCGAGGTATCGATTTTATGGATTTCGATGGTCATGGCCACCGACTGCACTTTCCCTTTGCCGTTATAAATATCGAGCGTTCCGATCCACTCGCCTTCCCAGGACATGGGGAACTGATCTGCCTCCTGAGCACAAAGGGCTGACAGGCAAGCCATTGAAACAAAAAAGAGAAGAATACGCATCACGTACTGATTGGTTAAAAAGCGGGGCAAAAGTAGCCAACAATCCGCTCCAAGAGGAAAAATGCCTATTTTTCGCCGGAACATTCGACAAGTACACTTAAACGCCGGAAAAACAACGGCACGGCTTATATGAAACTACCCTCTCCCGGATTTTTACTCAACGCATTTTTTCAGGCTGCCCGGCGCTTCCCCGGCGCCCTGCTGGCAGCCGGCATCGGCGTAGTTGCCGTGTTTGCACTCATTGATAATTACGACAAGGATTTGTGCGCGCGCTACTGGATGGTTGCCCAGTTGGGCCTGCCGCTGATGATCGGTATCGTCGCTTTTGTGGAATCGAAAGGCTGGGAAGAAAAGCGCAGTTGGATGCTGCAAGGACTCGGACTGGTCGCGCTGGCAGGTTACTGGTTTGTGCTGGAGCCCTCCTCTTCGACTTTTGAGTACACCGTCCTGCCGAAATACCTGGTGTTGCTGCTTGTGGCGCACTTGTTTGTAGCCGTGGCGCCTTACCTGAACCGCCGTTCCGTGGCCGATTTCTGGGAGTACAACCGCCAGGTTTTTGCCAATATTGTGGTCGGGGCTGTATTTACCCTGATCCTGAATACAGGCCTGTCGCTGGCAATTCTGGCTGTCGACCAGTTGTTCGACCTGACTATTGACAACCGCATCTACCTGAAACTGTTCGCCCTGCTGGCCGGCATATTCAATACGATCTATTTTTTATACCATTTCCCGAAGGAATATACCCTCAGCGATGCCGACGGGGGCTACAACGCTATTTTCAAGAACCTGTGCAAGTATATCCTGATTCCCATCGTCGGTTTGTATTTCCTGATCCTGTACACCTACGGCGGTAAAATACTGGCCACCTGGAACCTGCCGAAAGGCTGGGTGTCCTCCCTGGTGCTCGGCTTCTCGGTAGCCGGCATCTTTACCTACCTGCTCAATTTCTACCTGCCGGAACACGACGACAGCGCCTGGGTGCGCGCCTTCCGCCGCTGGTTCTGGTGGGTGCAACTCCCGCTTACGGCGCTGCTGTTTGTCGCCATAGCCAAACGCATCGGGGATTATGGCGTTACGGAGCCACGTTTCCTGGTGGCGCACCTCGGCGTCTGGCTGGCCGCCACCTGCCTGTATTTTTTGTTTTCCAAACACGACAACATCAAGTTCATCCCGATCTCCCTGGCACTGTTCGCCCTGTTGTTTGCGTTCGGGCCGTTCAATGCCATGCGTGTATCGGAACGAAGCCAGGAAAAGGTATTACTCGGTTTGCTGGAAAAAAACGGACGGCTGGAGAACGGGCGACTAAAACAGGGAACAACAGCAGTGCCGGACAGCGTGGTTTTTCAAATACAATCCGCCCTGGAATTTCTGGACAACCGCGGCGCGCTGTCGCGGATGGATTGGCTGCCGATGCCGCCGGACAGTTTTCCTTCAATTCAATTCCGTTCCCGCTCCTCGGCCATCGCAGCATGGGCCGGCATTACCACAAAAAGCGATCAACTCTATTCGCACACCCTGGCTATTGAATCAACGGAAATGAAATTCCAGCAATCGGCGGAGATAAAGGGATTCCAGGCTTTCTACAGCGTGAACTTGGGGAATGAATTGCCGAAAACATTGGATGACGGTAACCGGTTTGGCATTTCGAAAGACGGGAAGCGGATCGAATGGTACAAGATTTCGGCCGGCAAGTCCGCCCTCCTGGAGTCGTTTGACCTGTCCAGACAACTGCAAAAATGGACCGCCGTAAATGAACAAAGCACCTACGAGTCGCTGCCTCCATCCGACCTGACCTTTGACCTGATCGGGAAAAAAGCGACGCTCAGAATCGTCGCAACCCATGTCACTATCGGGCGTCAGCCGACAGGCCCGCAACTCCAGGAATTGACCGGTTACCTGTTTCTTAAAGAAAAATAATACACCCTGCTCCCACATCAGAGGAATATGAAATACCTGTTGCTGTTCATTATAGCCCTGCCCCTCCTGCTTTTCTCACAAACACCCGAATCCCACAAACCCGCTCAACCATATTTCCAGCAGGAAGTCAATTTTAAAATTGCCGTAACCCTCGACGACACGGCCCATACCGTTAGCGGCAGCATCGATATTGAATACGTCAACAACGCGCCCGATGCGCTGAACGAAATATGGATGCACCTGTGGGGCAACGCTTTCAAAAACCGCGAAACGGCTTTTTGCCGCCAAAAACTGCGCGACGGCGACACCCGTTTTTACTTCGCCGAAGCAAAAGACCTGGGCTATTTTAAAAACCTCGATTTCAGCGTCGACGGACAAAAAGTGGCCTGGCACTACGACAAGGCAAACCCCGACATTGCCCTGATCACACTCGCCAAACCGCTTCCTCCCGGTGGCCGGATTGTGATATCGACCCCCTTTGTGCTCAAAATACCGGCGTCATTTTCCCGGCTCGGCCATGTGCGCACTTCCTACCAGATGACCCAGTGGTTTCCCAAACCCGCCGTGTACGACAACCGGGGCTGGCACCCGATGCCTTACCTCGACATGGGCGAGTTTTACTCGGAGTTCGGGTCGTTTGATGTGACGATCACCCTGCCCGATAATTATGTGGTTGGCGCGACAGGCGTGCTGCAAACGCCTTCGGAGATCGAGTTCCTGCAACGCAGGGTGGAAGAGACCAAACTGCTGGACTGGAACAAATACCGCGACACTTTTCCAGCCTCGTCCAAAACATTCAAAACGCTCCGGTACACGGCAGAGCAGGTCCACGACTTTGCCTGGTTTGCCGACAAACGCTTTCTCGTGCAGCGCGATACCGCGCACCTGGCCGGCGGGCGCACAGTAGATTGCTGGAGTATGTTCACCGATACCCGGCGCAAGGATCGCCCCTGGTCCAAATCCGCCTTTTACGTCCGCCGCGCCGTGGAATTCTACTCCGAAAAAGTCGGCGAATACCCCTGGCCGCATGCCACCGCCGTCCATTCGGCGCTCAGCGCAGGCGGCGGTATGGAGTACCCCATGATCACCGTCATCGGCAATGCCTCCTCGGGCGAAGACCTTGACGAAGTGATTACCCACGAGGTGGGCCACAACTGGTTTTACGGCATCCTGGCCTCCAATGAGCGCGATCATCCCTTTATGGACGAGGGGCTGAACTCTTATTACGAAATGCGCTACATGAAGCAGTACTATGCTTCCTATACACCAATAGACCTGCCTGCATTTATTCTCAATCCCGAAAAAAGCGGTCCGCTGCTCGAAAACGGCTACTTGCTGCTCGCCCGCGAGCGCCTGGACACCCCGCCCGACACCCACTCCGACGATTTTACCCCCATTGCCTACGGCCTCCAGGTGTACATGAAAACGGCGCTTTGCATGGCCTGGCTGGAGCAGGCTGTCGGCGCCGAACGCCTCGACGCCGCCATGCGCGAATACTACCGGCAATGGCAGTTCCGGCATCCGTATCCCGACGACCTGAAAAAGGTGTTTCAGGATCAGGGGCTTGAGGCCGACTGGTTTTTCGAAACCATTCAATCACAGAAACGGGCCGACTTTGTGCTAAAAAATGCAGTGCGGGAGGCCAACGGAACATGGAAACTGGATATCGGAAATTATGGCGAACTGAATGCACCCTATTCCGTGACCGCCCTTAAAGCCGGAAAACCGGTGGAAACGAAATGGTACACCTCAACAGGGACGGTTGAATTCCCGCCTTCGGATGCCGATGCTTTTGAAATCGATCATGCGCATACGGTGCTGGACCTGAACCGGAAAAACAACCTGCGGCGGACCGGCGGTTTCCTGCCCGCTTTCGAGCCGCTTGAGGTGCGCGGTTTTACTCCTTTTCAGCATCCGGGGCGCAGCACGATAGCCATAATGCCCGGTATCGGATGGAACAACTACGACAAAACCATCGTCGGCGCGATAATATACAACCCGCCGATGCCTCCACGCCGTTTCCAGTATTACCTGGCGCCGGGATTCGCTACCGGCTCGGGGCGTTTCGCAGGATTTGCTGACCTCCGCTGGAAAATATTTACCAGGGGGTTGGCCTCCCGGATTACCGTGGGATTAAGCGCCAAAACCTACGATTTCGACTACAACTGGAAAGACGATTATTACCTGAAATATTACAGGCTGGCGCCGCAGATCCGGGCCGATCTGCGCGACCGTTCCAACTCGTTCCGCCATTACCTGCAATTCCGCGTGCTGTTCATCGGCAAGGAAAACGACGTTCGGACCGACGGTGCTTTTACGGGAAAAGTCTACGACCGCTACACGATTTATGAAACGCGTTATGTCGCAAAGCAGTCCAAAGCCCCCAACCCGTTCCACTTCACTGCGGCGCTGGAATGGCAGAACAGTCCGGACGCATTCGGCAATAAAGGAAAATACCTGCGCAACACCCTGGAATGGAAACAGCAGTACTATTATGCCCGGAAAAACAAGGTCACATTGCGCGCCTTTGCCGGCTTTTTTCTCCAAAACGACCGCCGCAATGCAGGCATCGTAGGTGGAGATGTGGCGCAGGCATCACTGGCGCTCAACCCGCAGGGCTTCAATGATTATCGTTTCGACGAAATATTCCTGGCCCGCAGCGGCGCCGACGGCCTACTCGGCCGGCAGGTCAGTCAAACTGAAGGCGGCTTTAAAGGAGCGTTCGGCTCTGCGTTTGCCGGCGCCTTCGGCAATTCCAACAATTTCATCCTCGCCCTGAACCTGAAAGCCGACCTGCCCCGGCGGCTCCCGCTCGGCATCCCGATCAAACCCTGGTTTGATATCGGATGGTTCGACGACGCCACTTCAATAGGCGCCGGCCGGCCCTCCAGCGAGCAATTGCTGTGGAGCGGCGGACTGATGCTTGAGTTTTTCAACGGCGGGCTGGAGGTCTATTTCCCGCTGATCAATTCAAAAACGCTCAGGGATCGATACATTGAAGCGGGCGGCGGCGCCAACAGCAACGCTATTTTCGGTGGCGGCAATTACTTGAAGTGGATATCCTGGAGCATACGGATACGCAATGCCGAACCCGCAGAAATCCTGGAAAATATGGTGCGGTAAGTGCTTGAGGCGGATAATTCCCGTTACCACCGCAGTGTATCTCCCTTACGGCAGGCACAACCCGGTTTATTAAACGCAATATCAATTACATAACATGACAATCGCTATTCCACGAATAAAAAACGCCGAGTCCGACAATTTCTTCCTGATCGCGGGGCCTTGCGCTATCGAAGGCGAGCAGATGGCCTTCGACATTGCCGGAAAAGTAAATGAAATATGCACCCGGCTCAGTATTCCTTATGTATTCAAAGGCTCCTACCGGAAAGCCAACCGCAGTAAACGCGATTCCTTTACCGGCATCGGCGACGAGAAGGCGCTGAATATTCTGAAGGCCGTCGGCGACCACTTCGACATTCCCGTCACGACCGATATCCACACCGATGCAGAGGCTGCAATGGCGGCGGCATACGTCGATATCCTGCAAATACCCGCCTTTTTGTGCCGGCAGACGAGCCTGTTGGTTGCCGCCGCGCAAACCGGGAAAGTGGTCAACATCAAAAAAGGTCAGTTTGTAAGCCCCGAGGCCATGCGTTTTGCCATGGAAAAAGTACAGGAAGAAGGCAACCAGAACGTTATCCTGACCGAACGAGGCACCACTTTCGGTTACCAGGACCTCATTGTCGACTTTCGCGGCTTGCCTGCCATGCAATCGTTTGGCGCCACGGTTGTGCTCGACTGCACACATTCCCTGCAGCAGCCCAATCAAAGCAGCGGCGTCACGGGCGGGCGACCGGCCCTCATTGAAACCATCGCCAGGGCGGGTATAGCCGTGGGCGCCGACGGCCTGTTTATCGAAACGCATCCCAGGCCTTCCGAGGCCAAATCGGACGGCGCCAACATGCTGCCGCTCGACCGGCTGGAAGGCCTGCTGGAGCGGCTGGTACGGATACGGGAAGCGATCGGATAAAGGTGCGGCGGATTTCCAAATCCGCCGAAACGGTGCGTGCGAAACGCGCATGAAGGGCAGTTATACATTTCTATTCCGGGAAGGTCTACGCGTCATTCCAGTTTTTCCAGCAGGGATTTTGCCTGTTCATAGTGCTCCTCCCCGGCAATGATTTTACCCAAGGCAGCCCTGCAACCCTGAGGATCCTTTTCCTTCAGGTAACTCAATGCGATATACCACTGCGCTTCGGCGCGGATGGCTGAATTCCCCGTGGCAACAGGCTCCAGCAACACGCGTGCCTCGCGCGTGCTGCCGGTTTCGATCAGGCAGATGGCCCTGTACAGGCTTGCCGTGATGTTGTCCGGCTGTTCGGCCTGCAGGCGATCGAGCGCACGGAGCGCTTCCGCGTACTTGCCGGCATTGAACGCCGCTTCTGCTTCACTGGCTGAAGCCTCCGCCGCTCCACGCCGGGTCAATGACAGGGGCGCATGCATGGCATATTGCTCGTACGACGGCTGCGTCGCGGGCGAACCGACAAACCAGATCGCGGCGGCGAGCAAGGCAATAGACGCTGCGACAGCCAGCCAGCGCCGCCGGTTTACCCTTACTGCCATACCGGGCACTGCTGTCGCTTGTCCACCGGCGGCAGTATGGAAGAAATCGGCGCCGGTACTGCGCAGCGTTTCGGCAAGCGCACTGCGTTGCGCTGCACGGCGCGGAAAGTCCGCCATTTGTTCCCGAAGGGCAAATGCCTGGCCGAATTCGGCGTCTTCTGCAATGCGTTCTTTCAGTGCGCGCTCCGCTTCCGGCGACAGGAGGCCGTTAAAATAATCGTCCAGCAGGTTATGATCTTGCGCATTCATGGCTGTCGCAGGTTTAAAGATTTTGATAAACGGTTCGCCAGCGCTCCGTACAGGCGTTTTTGCGCCGGTAAAGCGTATCCACACTGTTCATCTCGAGCAGCGCAGCGGTATCGCGGGGCGAAGTGCCGTTCGACAGCAGTTCGAGCATGCGGCGACAGAGGTCGCTGAGCTGCCCGAAGGCGGCGCTCAGCCGCTCCTGGCCGGCCTGTGCGGCCAATGCATCTTCGGCTGTGATCAGTACATCACCGGCAACTTCTGCCGTATATCGCAGTTCTTCCTCTTTTCTTACCCCTGATTCCTGATTTTTATGCCGCAGGCGGTCGATCCATTTCCTGGAATAGATCACATGGAGCAATGCGCCCAGGGGGCAGTTCAGCACAAACCCGGGGTCGTATGCTTTTTCATACACCGCAATAATGGCCTCCTGAAACACATCGCGTGCATCGTCGGCCGTGCCGTTGTTCCGCTGCACCCACCGCAGCGCCTGCTCCGAATGGAGGGTGTAAATCTCCCGGATCAGTCGTGCGTCGTTGTTGCGCAGGGCTTCGATGTATTTATGGTCGGTATGCATGGAAGAACAGGCTGATGATACGAAGGTATGTTGTTTCGCTGAAGGAATAAGGCGTATCTTTGAAAACCGCAAACCGACCTGACTGACAAATGATTACGCGAACAAACCCTGTCGCCGCTTATGAAGCACCTGCCCGTTGTCGTTTCCGCCATGCTCCTGATTTCCGGTTCCATGCTGCACGCGCAGGATGCCGTGCCGGAAAGGCAGGCCGATTTCCATGTTGAAGCCGCAGGTGAAAGCATGCGCTTTGTGCCGGACATGCCCCCTTTAGTGCAGAAAGCCGGTGCGCCAAAAGCGTACTATGCGTGTTTCTGGGAGTTCGGCGACGGATCGTTCAGCCGCGACGATAATCCCGTCCATACCTACCCACGGGCGGGTGAATACACCGTCAGTCTCGACGCCACCGCGCACTACGACGACGGCAAAAAGCCCAGAAAGAAGAAGCGTCCCGCTGCCGTCATGGAATATTCAGAAGCATTGGCTGCATTGGAGATGCCCGATGTGTTCGACGCAAAAAAAAAGCAGGCCATCGCGATGGCTGCCAACAGTCAGCCCAGGGCCGGCGAAGAAATGACCTGTATCATCAGTTACCGCAATAATGCTGCAGTGACGACCGACGGCAGGCTGCATGTGTTTTTTAACGAGCGAAAATTTCCGGTATCGCATTTTACCTTCACCGGGGCGCGTACGCATTTCGGTGAAACGGAAGATCCGCTGTATTCCGATGCCATGCCCTTTGCGAAACGGGCATTTCCCGACTGGGCAACACTCGACAGCCGCCAGACTACCGGCGCCCATACCGCCGCAACAGGTGAACTGCCGCCTTTCTCGATCCTGCAGGAGATACTGAACAATGCCCGGGGCGCCTACCGCGAAGAGCGCGCCTGGCGCTTCACCGAACTGAAGCCCGGTGAAAAACGCAACCTTTTTCTCAGTCTCGCAGGCACGGCAAACATGATCAGGGATACCAGTGCCTTCATTCACCTGGATCTCGTATTCGCGCCTTTCGACCCTGCCCTTCCGCCGGAACGCTTCACCCTGGAACTCGAGATCGTCAGTTCACACGACCCGAATGCCATAGCCGTTTCGGACAACCGGATCAATTACCGCACCCTCGGCGACAAAAAACTGGACTACAAGGTCCAATTCCAGAACAACGGGGAAGGGCCGGCCGGCACCGTCGACCTGCAAATCGAAATACCTGAAGGACTCAACATGACCCGTATGCGGCCGCTCGACTGGTATCCCCAATGCCCCATTTGCCCACCTGCGCCGACCGACCGCAGTTGCCTCGATACCGCCTCTTCCCCAACCGGCCTTCGGTTTACCTTCCGGAATATTTACCTGCCGGGCAGCAATCAGGAAGGTGTAGACAACCGCGATTCTACAAAAGGCTTTGTAAAATACCGTATCGAGGCGGAAAAAGACATGCCCAAACGATCCTTCCGGAGCCGCGCCGCGATCATATTCGACAAAAACCCGCCCATCCATACCAATTTCACCAAAACCAGGTTCAAAACCGGAATTTCACCCGGAATAAAAGCCGGCTACAACCTTGTGCCGGACTCTTCCCAAGGCGGATACATATTCCTGGGAGCAAGTATTTCCCCTTATAAATCGTGGCGCGTATATCCTCAACTGGAACTGCTGATGGGGCTGAAGGGCCAGCAGGAACTGCCGCAGCAGTCCTTCCGGGATTCCGTGATTTCGGGAAATGCCGACTTTAAAGTAGTCACAGAAACAGACAGTATCATCGACGCCACCAAAGGATTCGTTTCCATAGAAATACCGGTTTTGCTGCGCAAAAACTTCACCCGCTATTTTGGCGCGGGCATTGGAGGCTCGGCGCGGATTTTCTTCGAAAACGGCAACACGACCACCCGGGTCAGGGTAAGGGAACGTTTTGTGCCGCTGCCGGGTACGCCCCCGATACCGCCGCAAGTGCTGCAGGATACCAGTTACACCGCCGGCACTTCCGCAACAGTCGCCCGGTACACTTTCTTTGGCGACCTCACATTTGGCGCTGTGCGGACGGGCCCCAACCTCGGCATTCGGGCCGGAGCCGTACTCGGGCGAAAACAAAAACTCCAGCCCTTTGTGCAGGTTTCACTGGAATTGAAATTATAGGATATTCAAAAAATGCGCCCATTCTCGCATTTTTATCCTTAATTGCCGCGCTAAACCGCAGTTTATGTCCTTTTCACTTGTGCTGCGAATACTGTGTGCCGGTTGTTTTTTGTGCGCCTCCGTTTCCGGCCTCCCTGCACAAAACGGCCTTTCCACGGATGTCATCGACGGGCAGATCCATCGTTTTTCCAGCAACGGACCGCAGGACAGCCTGATGTATTACAGCAACCGAAAGGCTTCGATAGCCAGGCAGGCCGACGATCTGGCTACCTGGGGCTGGGTGCAGTACGATCTCCAGGATTATTTTGCCGGCAATAATGCCCGTGAACTTCAACACCTCAACGATGCCCTGAAAAACAGGTGGCGCACGCCAGGAAACGCGCAGGAATGGGAACCTTTTCTGTATTTACAGGCCGGCAGGGGGTGGCTGCTGTCGCAAACAGGGCAGATATGGCAGGCCGTTCAGGATTATGAAAGCGCAGGGCAGTTGTACGAGCGGTTTCGTTATCCCGACTTTGAGGCGGTGGAAATGATCTACAAGCCGCTCGGTAACCACTACACCCGGCTTGGCGATAATGAAAAAGCGCTGGCGGTATTTCAAAAGGCGCTGACCGCCGGCGGTGATCCGGAAACCCGTGCCGGCTTGTATTGTAATATAGGTATAGCCCACTGGAATCAGGGCGATTTTACAACAGCCGAAGTACAACTCAACCTTGGATTGGCCCTGAAAGGCATATCCGCCGCCAAGCGGGGCCTGTTGTTGTCGGCCCTGGCGCAGGTACAACTCGACAAAGGACAGGCCGGACCCGCGTATCGCACGGCACGGGAGGTGCTCCGGGTATTCGACGGCGGCGGCAATCCCGATGGTCAGGTCAGGGCATACCGTGCGCGCACCCGCCGGACGGCTGGAGAGGCTGCGGCCGCAAGTGGCCACCCGGAGGAAGCCAAACGGCTGCTTTTGCTTGCGCGCAAAGAAGCCATCGCGGCCTTTGGCGCGCACTCCCGCGATGTGGGCAAGACCAATATAGCCCTCAGCAACCTGTCGTTGCAGCAACACAACCCTTTTCCCGCCCTGGACTACGCCAATGCCGCCCTCACCGCCGTACTGCCCGGGTTTCGGCCGCACCGTCCGGAGGACAACCCCGACAAAAGTCTGTTTTATGAAGAAAATGTAATTTTCGAGGCCCTGCAAGCCAAGGCTGCGGCCGCACAACTGTTGTTTGAACAGCATGGCGATCTGCGATACCTGGAAATAGGACTTGGCTGCCATGACCTGGCCTGGCAGGCAGAAACGGACCTCCGCAAGGTATTCCAGTACAGTTCTTCCAAACTTACCCTGCAACAGGAAACGCGCACCCGCGACGAATCGGCCATACACCTCGCCCGGATGTTGTATGAAAAAACAGGCAAACAGGGCTACCTTGAAAAAGCCTTCGAGATAGCCGAACGCAGCAAAGCCTCGTTGCTGCTCGACGCCCTGCAGGAAAACCGCATTCGACGTCGGCTGGCCGGGAGCGATCCGCGTTTCGACCAGGTAGCGTTGCTCCGGCGGAGCCTCATGTATTACCAGCGGAACCTGATTCTCGATCCGGAGAACGATGCGGTCGCACAATGGCGCGCCGAGGCCGATGCCCTTACCGGACAGATCGCTGTAGTGGAAAGGGCCATGGCCGCCGATTACAGCGAACCGGGCAACAGCACCGCAGCGGCAAAGCCGGGCGCACCCGATTGTATGGCGGAGGGAGAAATCCTGCTGGAGTACTTTGCAGGAGAACAGTTCATCGACGTTTTCGTCCGGCAGCGGGGCAGTCAGGATATCTGGAAACGTATACCGAGGGATGTACGCCTGGACACCCTGGCCCATAATTTCCTCGCTTTTTTCTCCGATGCCAACGCCATGCTGAATGCACCGGTGTCGTACCTCGAAACAGCATACGCCCTGTGGCAGATAATTGTACCCCCGGAAGCGGCACAAGCGCGCAAATTGCTGATCGTGCCGGACGGTTTCTTGTGTTTCATCCCGTTTGAGGCCCTTGTGACCGGCGCCGGGAACGACAGGCGTTCGCTCCGGAATGCCGGCTACCTGATACGCACACAGGAAGTCAGGTATGCCTGGTCGCTGGCCACCCTTTCCAGCCAGCACGCACTGGTGTCGGCTGCTCGCGGATATTTTCTCGCGTTTGCGCCCGGGTTTGCAAAAGGTGAACGCGGACTTGCCCCGCTGACCGGCAGCGAATGGTACCCTGCAAGCGTTGGGAATGCACAGGTACTGGAAGGCAGCAACGCCGACCTGGACCACTTTCTGCGGGAAGGCGGTGGCTACCGAATCCTGCATTTTTCAACCCATGCTTTTGCCGATTCCGTTCCGCGTATCGAATTATACGATCAACCCATGTTGTTACCCGACATTTACGCCTTGCCGTTGCACGCCGATCTTGTGGTACTGAGTGCCTGCCAGACGGGGCTCGGGCGTTTTCAAAAAGGAGAGGGCGTTATGAGCCTGGCCCGCGCGTTTGCGCAGTCGGGCGCAGCCTGTACTTTGTCGAGCCTTTGGGCTGTCAACGATCTGAACACAGCCCGGCTGCTCCGGCAGTTCTATGAAAATATGGAACGCGGCGAGGCCCTGGGAGAGGCGTTGAGGCGGGCGAAACTCGACTACCTGGAAGACCGGCAGGTCAATGCAACTTTTCAGACACCCTTTTTCTGGGCGGGGTTTACGCTCGTCGGCGACGACCGGCCAATTGAAGGGAAGGGCGCCGTTCGGGCCATGTATTGGCTTGTTGTTGTGTTACTTTTAGCGGTCGTTTTTTTTATTTTACATCAAAATTCTGCACAAAAGCGGTCGTAGCAGTGCAAAAATTGCCGATTACGCTTGAAATCGATATGAATTTCTAAAAGCCTTTGTTGGAAATTGTAATACCTACACTATTTTTACCGCTATTAAAAAACCTCCTTGCAACAGGGAACCATTTATTCCGCCATGACAATATTTTTTTTGTCGCCCACACACCATTTTTACCCTTGTCTGCATCTGTACAGGCAAGTGCCGGCTACAGGGGCAGAAGAGGGTGTGAAACAAGACGAACATTCTTGGGCCCGGGTGGGAAGCCATGTTGTTTTGCGAGGAGTTTCAGTCAAACTAAATCATTCATTAACTTAAACTAAAACGCAGCATGACAGCAGCAAAACCCACTCAAGCAAAACAACAGTCTTCGAACTCCTCGTCGATTTTTCCGTACATCGTGATTCCGGTGTGCTTTATCGTGGCAGTACTTTTGTTTAAGTACGTTTTCGGAGACCCCAAACATTTTGTGGATGGCGACAATACCAAAGATCCGCTGCCCGGCGACTATTTCGGTACCGTGTATAAAGGTGGTTGGGTTGTGCCCGTTCTGCAAACCTTGTTCCTGACCGTTGTGGTGTTCGTGATCGAACGCTTCATCACGCTGAGCAAGGCATCCGGCGCCGGCAACGTCGACGGCTTTGTACGCAACATCAAAGGCTTCCTCGATCGCGGCGATATTGCCGCTGCCATCTCGGCCTGCGACAAGCAAAAAGGTTCCGTAGCCAACGTAGTACGCGCGGGTCTGGAAAAATACGGCGAAATGGAAAAACTGACCGGCATGGAGAAAGACCAGAAAGTACTGGCCATTCAGAAAGAAGTGGAAGAAGCCACGACGCTCGAACTTCCAATGCTCGAGAAAAACCTCAACATCCTGGCTACCATCGCATCGATCGCCACGCTGTTGGGTCTTTTCGGAACGGTATTGGGTATGATCCGGGCATTTGCCGCTCTTGCAACGGCAGGTGCGCCCGACTCCACCGCCCTTGCAACGGGTATCTCCGAGGCCCTTATCAATACGGCTCTCGGTATCGGTACGTCGGCAGTGGCCATCATTTTTTACAACTTTTTCACCAGCCGGATCGACGCCATGACATACCGCATCGACGAAGCCGGTTACAGTCTGACACAAACTTTTGCCTCGCGCAACCATTAATCAATTCGCAGCGGAAGGGAGATCGTCATTATAAAAATGATCCCTTGATGCTCAAAACCTAATATTGATATGCCGAAGCATAAACCAAAAAGGGGCGCGCCCTCCGTTGATATGACGGCCATGACGGACGTAGCATTTCTCTTGCTCACGTTCTTCATGCTCACCGCCAAAGCGAAGCCGCAGGAAGCCGTCGTCGTGGACACGCCCTCTTCTATTTCCGAAACCAAACTGCCGGAATCGGGTACGATTACCATCCTTATCGGACCGGATGGCAAGACCTACCTTGATATGACCGGACAGCACACGCGGAAAAGCCTGATCGCAGACGTCAACTCCCGGTACAAACTGGGTTTGACGGAAGAAGAGCAGGTCAAGTTTTCCAATGCCGGAAGTTTCGGTATCCCGCGTGCCCAGCTCAAAAAGTGGCTCGATCTGAGCCCCTCCGAGCGCAACACGTTCCCGACACCCGGCGTGCCGATCGATACGGCCGACGTCAACAAGAGTGAATTGGCCGATTGGATTCACAATGCACGCATTGCACAGTTTCGCATGAAGCAGGAAGGCGTTGTTAAAGATGAATATGTGATGGTCGTCAAAGCGGATAAAGACACCCCTTATCCGGCCGTGCAACACGTGATCAATACGCTTGTAGACATCAACGTCAACAAGTTCAACCTGATCACCAGCTCGGAAAGCGATCCGAATAAAAAAGCGGAAGAGGGGTCAGAGAAATAGTGCTGACAGGACAACACATTTTTTCACTAAAAAAGCAACAGCGACATGGCTGAAATTGCACAAGATAGTGGTGGTGGTGGTCATAAGAAAGGTGATAAGGTTCGCTCGAAAAAAATGTCCACACGTATCGACTTTACGCCGATGGTGGACCTCGGGTTCCTCCTGATTACATTTTTTATGTTGACAACCACGCTGGCCAAACCGCAGATCATGGCTTTGGTAATGCCCGAAAAAGATATCAAAAAAGAAGATATCGAGCCGGTTAAAGAGTCTAAAGTGCTCACCCTGTTATTGGGCGCCAACGACAAGGTTTACTGGTATGAAGGTATTACAGATGCAAAGCTGGATTCTACGGATTACTCGGCTGAAGGCCTGCGCAAGGTCATCCTCGACAAGATGAATAAAGTAAAGGGACAATTCGGTGAGGAAGATTATGAGGACTTTAAAACGAAAGAACCGCGTAAAGGCTCTTTCATTAACGTCATCATAAAACCTACCGAAGAAGCCCGGTACAAAAATCTGGTGGATGCCCTCGACGAAATGGCTATTTGCAAGGTGCGTTACTACGTGATTCTCGACGTTTCCGACCTGGAGAAACAGTTTATCAAAAATCCGGCCGGTGGTCTCAAATTCAATGTCGAGGAGCAAATACAGGCGGCTACACAATAGCCCCGGAACGCACATAACCGTTTAACATTCAAAAATTTAAAAACCATAACATGGCAGAAGAAAAAGGCGCAACCTACAAGGATATGCTGGATATCATCTTCGCCGACCGGAACAAGAACTACGGCGCTTACCAACTCCGCCGCGCATACCCGAAGTACCTGGGTCGTGCACTCGGATACAGTCTGCTCCTGATTGCGTTTCTCTTTGCGCTCCCGTACATCATGAATGCTGTACAGTCGCTGGCGCCGGATGACAAACCGATCGACGTAGTTGCTGAACTCGGTCCGCCACCGGATATCGATCCGAACAACCCGCCGCCGCCGCCGCCGCCGCCGCCGCCCACGCCGCCGCCGCCCACGCGTTCGACGGTGAAATTCGTGCCGCCGATCGTGAAGAAGGACGAAGAGGTGCAGGAAGAAAAACCGCCTGCCGTTGAGGAACTCCTCGAGAAAAAGGAGGACATCGGCACCGAAGACAAAAAGGGTAATGATGAAGCCCCGCCTGCAATCGACGAGAATCCCTCGGAACTTCAGATCGTGGAGGCGCCGAAGGTTGTGGAAGAAAAGACTTACGAGATGTTCGACATCCAAAAACCACCCAGCTTCCCGGGCGGTGAAAAGGAACTGTTGAAATACCTGAGCGAAAACATCAAATATCCGCCGCTTGCGCGCGAAAACAACATTCAGGGCACAGTTGCCCTCACTTTTGTGATCGGCAAAGACGGCAGTGTGAAAGATGTTCAAATCGTTAAGGACATCGGCGGTGGTTGCGGCAAAGAAGCCGTGCGTGTCGTACAGTCCATGCCTAAATGGAATCCCGGCGAGGCCAATGGCCACGCCGTGAAAGTGCGATTCACGCTTCCCGTCCGTTTCCGTCTGGAGTGATCTCACTTCCGGATATACCGCATTCCTGACGCGGTACCGACAACACGTCGGTACCGCGTTTTTTTATTCCTTTAATCTCGATTTGCAAAAAAATTATCCAGCCCACACACCAATACACTCATTCCCAGCATCTTATAAGTATGAAGGTTTAGAAAACCTTCTTTCTTTCACTTCAATTTTTTGCGATATGACCAAACGATTGTTCGCACCCGCAAGGGATGCGCCGGCCATTTCCATGCCCTTTCAAAGCCGCTGAATTTTCCACACTCCAACCACTTCCAACATGGCAGACGTACAAAGTTCCGACAACCACCGAAAGCCGCCCGGACCCATCCGCGCCAAAAAAACATCCACCAGAATCGATTTCACCCCTA
Source organism: Lewinellaceae bacterium (assembly GCA_016712415.1). Classification (GTDB taxonomy): domain Bacteria; phylum Bacteroidota; class Bacteroidia; order Chitinophagales; family Saprospiraceae; genus M3007. The sequence goes on from JADJRC010000014.1 coordinate 74,352, forward strand.
TGGTAGACCTGGGATTCCTGCTCATCACCTTTTTCATGCTTACCACGACACTCGCCAGGCCCCAGATCATGGCCCTGGTCATGCCCGATAAGACGCCGGACAAGGCAGAAATACAGGACTCCAAAGTGCTGACCCTGTTGCTCGGTGCACAAAACAAAGTGTACTGGTATGAAGGCATTGAGCAACCGGAACTGGACTCCACCGATTATTCTGCCGGCGGACTGCGCAGGGTCATCCTGGATAAAATGGAGCGTGTAAATGCGAAATGGGGACTTGAACATTACGAGGACAGCCGGTCGAAAACCACAAAAAACGGCTCTCTGCTCACCGTACTGATAAAACCCATGCGGAACGCGCGATATCAGAACCTGGTGGATGCCCTCGACGAGATGGCCGTTTGCCGGGTCAGGTATTATATGATCCTCGACGTCTCGGCGCAGGAAGAAGCCTTTATCCATAACCCCATAGCCGGTATGGTATTTACCCCCGAACAACAGAAAAAGGCCGTTTACTAAGCGGCCATTGCAGACACATTCACCTTAAATTTTTTCAAGTATGGCAACCCAACAATTCGTATCCCCCAGGGATATGCTGGACATCGTTTTCGCCAATCGAAACCAGTCGTACGGCGCTTACCAGCTCCGCCGCGCCTATCCGCGACACCTCGGTCGCGCACTGGGCATGGGCATGTTACTGATCCTGTGCGCCCTGGTGATCCCGGAAATCCTGAACGCCGTTTCCAATGCATTCCCCGAACCGCCGCCGGTCAATACCGTGCTGGTGATGGGCCCTCCCCCGGACATTTCGGCAGAGACGCCGCCGCCGCCAACACTCCCGCCAACGCCGCCGCCGGAACGCGCAGTTCAACGATTTGCGCCGCCCGCCGTAACCCCCGATGAACAGGTATCGGACGAGCACCCGCCCGCCATAGCAGACCTGATCAATACAGATGCCGAAATCGGCGTCAAAGACCAGGCATCTACCGGCGAAGCGCCGCCGTCGCTCGGCGATGTTCCGGAGCTTCCCGTAATCGTTGAGACACACGCTAAGGACGACGACGGCGAGTACAGCATCATCGGCGTGCAAAAGCCGCCCACCTTCCCCGGTGGGGAACAAGCCCTGCTCAAGTACCTGGCTGAAAACATCCAATACCCACCACTTGCCCGCGAAAACAACATCCAGGGTACCGTTGCCCTGAGTTTCGTGATAGGCAAAGACGGCCGGATCAATAATGCCGAGGTCGTCAAGGAAATTGGAGGCGGCTGCGGCAAGGAAGCCTTGCGCGTCCTGCAATCCATGCCCAACTGGCTACCCGGTGAGGCCAACGGCCATCCGGTCAGGGTACGGTTTACACTGCCGGTTCGGTTCCGGTTGCAATAAGTACCGGTTCTTGAGAGATTTTATGGCGTCGCATAAGTCCAAAGACTCTTGCGCAGTTGACAGGCCAATTTGTTTTTTGACAGGATTACAAGATTTACAGGGTTTTCGGCGGCACAGCCGCCTCAAATTTCTTGTAAACCTTGTAATCCTGTCAAAAAATTTCAATCCTGTCAAAACAGTGCTTATGCGACAGCCTCCAAATCCTCTCAATTTCTTTTCCCGTCAAATAATTACCTTTGGCTGACTCCGGAAGCGATTTTTTCACTTTCAATACTTTGTCATGCCACTTTCTCGCCGCAAACTGCTGAAAACACTAGGTGCCGCAGGCAGTGCAGCCTTTTTAGGCCGATTCCCCGAAGGGTTGGATACCCGTACACCCCTGTCCGTTTTTGATGACAACCCATATTTCCAAAAACCGGATCGCGCGGTAACGGCTATCACCCTTGGGGCCGGCAACCGGGGCAATGTGTACGGCGATTACGCACTCAGTTACCCTGACGAGCTGGACATCATCGGCGTAGCAGAACCTGTTGCGCTGCGCAACGAGCGCTATACCCAAAAGCACCGGATTGCAGCAGAAAACAGGTTCAATACCTGGGAAGACGTGTTTAAACGGCCCAAATTTGCCGATGCCGTGCTGATTACCACGCCCGACAACCTGCACTACGGTCCGTGTATGGCCGCACTGAAAGCCGGCTATGATATACTCCTTGAAAAACCCATCTCGCCGAGCGAACAGGAATGCCGCGACATTCTGAACCTGGCTAAAAAAACGGGGCGTGTGGTAGCGGTATGTCATGTACTGCGCTATGCGCCATACTTCGTCAAACTCCGCGAGATGATCCATTCGGGTGCGATCGGCGAGCTGGTCAGTTTTCAGCATTTGGAGCCGATCGAACATATCCACATGAGCCACAGTTATGTACGCGGCAACTGGCACGACAAAAAAGCCACCACACCCATTATTCTGGCCAAGAGTTGCCACGACCTGGATATCCTGCGCTGGATGGTGGGCAAGCCCTGCAAGCAGATCGTCGCCATGGGAAGCCTGAAGTGGTTCCGCAAGGAGAATGCGCCGGAAGGCAGCACGGCGCGCTGCATGGACGGGTGTGCCGTGGAAGGCAGATGTCCCTATTCCGCCATGGATATTTATTACAGGAAACGCTCCAGACTCTATGTTTTCGACCTTCCCGAGGAAAAAGAAAAACAGGAGACGCTATCCTCAGTACCTGCGCACCACAAACTACGGCCGTTGTGTGTACCGAATGGACAACAACCAGGAAGACCACTACGTCAGCACCATGGAATTTGAGGGCGGCGTTACGGCCAGTTTCTCCATGGAAGCATTTACCTCCTACGAAGGGCGTCGGACAAGGGTGATGGGCAGTATGGGTGATATTGTGGGTGATATGAACAAGTTCACCCTCACGGATTTCCGGACCGGGAAGTCGGAAGTGTATGATACGAGTACCGGTGAAGGCCATGGCGGCGGCGACTGGAGGTTGCTGCGCGACTGGATTCAGGCGGTTTCACAACACAACCCAAATCTGCTGACATCCACGATCGACGCGTCCATAGAAAGCCATATCATGGGATTCATGGCCGAGAAAAGCCGGGAGACCAGGCGTATAGAGGCTGTGGTAGTCTAAAGAAACCGTCACAAATTGGCCGCTAAGGCTAAAAAACGAGCCATCCCCATCATGCAGGTGGGGATGGCTCCTATTTTATGGCCTTTGCAGGAAGGGCTTTAGTTCTTCCCTTTACCGCCACTGGTCGGGGCTGTCGGCGCCCCCTGGTTGGCGCCTTCGGGCACTTCTTTGCCGAAGGCATTTTTCATTTCCATGATAGAGTTCTGGGCATCCACATTGGGCTCAACATCAAGCCATTTGTCAATGGTCGGGAAGAATTTATCTGCCTCATTATTGACGAAATAACAATACGCAAGGTACTGATACGCGGCATTGAGGTCTTTCTGATTCTTCTCCTTGTCGTCGCCTGCCACTTTAGTATATTCCTCGTAATATTTGCGGGCGTTGCCGTATTGCTTGGCCAGTTCCGGATCGGCTTCGATCTGTTCCGGCGTGGGGTCTTTCTTTTGGGAAGATTTGGCTGCCCAGAGCCAGCCGATGCTGGCGCTCGGTACCAGTTCCGCAACTTTCGCAAATGTCTTTTCAGCCTTTACGTAGTTGAGCGAATCACTGGTGCAGAAATACTGCGAAAGGCCGAGGAAATACAGGTCTTGTGCAACCTTCGGTTCGGTCATGCCGGCAGAGTCGAAATATATGAGGTATTCTTCCGCTGCTTCGCAGTTCATCCGGCGCGAGTAGTACATTTTTGCAATATCCAGGTGCAGCGCCCAGGTAGCAGAGTCCATCTGAATGGACTTTTTCAAATTGGCAAGTCCTGCCAGGGTATCGCCCTTGGTTTTGATCTGCAGGTTGCCCAGGTACTTGTAATCGCTGGCGATAATCTTATCCTGCGGAGCGGTTTTGAAATAGTCGTTGAGGATATCAAGGGCGCGCTGGTATTCGCCGCTTTCATAATCACAATAAGCCTTGAGGCGGCGGAGGTAGTTTTTGGACGGATCTTTTTTCAGGATCTTGTCAACCATCTGGCTGCAGGCCGGACAATCGTGTGTGATAAACAGGCAGTTGGCCAGTTGCATCTCGTCTTCGATGGTTACCTCTGCGCCTTTGTTTACGAGGTCTTTGTAGGCTTGCGTTGCCTGTTCCCATTTGCGGGCAAAGAAAAAATACTCTGCTTTTGACCGCAATGCAGCGGAAAAAGTGGGCGCTACGGCAAGTGTCTTCTCGATATAGGTCTCGAATTTATCACCGATCTTGGCAGCGCGGTACACCTTGGCGAGCATGAATTTGGGGAGCGGATTCTTCGGCTCCAGGGTCTCTGCCATTTCGTAATTCGTCGCTGCAAAGCCGCCATTGCCCTGTTCTTTGTAGGCATAACCGAGTGCCATCAGGGTTTGCATGTCTTTGGAGTTATAATCCACGGCGTTTTTCAGCAGTTCGGTTGCCCGCGTCAGATCGGGTCTTTTGCTGCCGGGAGGAATATAATAGATAAATGACTCGCCTATCTGGCGCAGTACATTGATGTTTTTCCTGCCTTTTTTGGCTGCGCGCTCGAATTGCTCGCTGGCTTCCGCCGATTTGCCTTCCAGCTGCAACACTTTGGCATTGGCGACAAAAGCCATCTGGTCGTCGGGTTTGGCGTTGAATGCCGTTTTGGAGACCTCCAGTGCTTTGTCTTTATCGCCCTTGCCCAAATAGGCATTGGCAAGAGTCAGGTATGCGTCCTGATCAGCCGGGTCGGCTTTGGTGAGCGCGGTGTAGATACTGATCGCTTTATCCCAGTCTTCCATTTGCATAGCAGTCAGGCCGTCGGCACGCGACTGGCCGCTGGCGAAATGCGCATATGTAATTGCTGTTAACAGGAGAGCCTTTCTAAGGAGATTTGTCATTGTTCGGAAAAGATTTTGTTATTAAACTGCGGAGAGGTCCATTTTTTCTCGGCCGCAAAGTTCCACATTTCAGACGCTTTATTCTCAAAAAATCCACATGAAGCTGGAAAATAGCAGATATCTTAATACAAGTTTAACAGCAATAACAGATTATTGATGCGAAATTGTGTGAAAGCCCCGTTTTTAAGTGCTGTCACAGGGGTTGACTGTGTGAATTGCTCAGCGGGTTACCTGTATCAGTCTTGTCACGGCATTGGCCGGCAAAAGGCCGTCTTTAAGGAAAATCCGCTGACCGTCGGCAGCCAGGTACGACGCGATACCTGACCCCAAACCCGAACGCGCCTGGGCGTTGATCACATAAACGGTGCGCTTGTACGGATACCAGCCTTTTGCGAGGTAGGCCTGATAGGGGCCATAACCTTCTTCCCCTGCGGCAGGAGCGATGTCGGCAAGCATGATGTCGCGCAAGAAAGCCTGCACGCCCTTGTCGTCGGTATCGGAAATCCAGTTGGCGCTGATGATGCCGATCGCATTTTTGCTTTTGGCTACGTAATCGATTACTTCCTTGTTGGTATTCAGGGCCGAGGCGTTGGTCGACAACGGCTGTCCTGCATTGAGCGAGTCCTTCACGTAGCGGACCGTACCCGAAAGCGGGTGATCAAACACCAGCCGGATGTCGCCCAGCGGCGATTTGGGGTTGATCTCCGACCAGCTGGTGATCTTGCCGGAAATGATGTCTTTGATCTGCGCCTGGGTAAATACCGAGTCCCGGTTGGCCGGATTCAGGATAAAAGCCACTGCATCGTAGGCGACCGGAGTGATTTTCGGCTTGAACCCGCGCGATTCAAAATACTTCATCTCCTCATTGGTGAGGTTGCGCGATACGATGATAACCTGCACCGAGTCCTTGAACAGGGCAGACACCGCCTCGCCCTCGGAGGTATAAACAGCAGTGATCTTTGCCCGCTTGTAGATGGTATTGAACACCTCAATACAGGAAGCGATAACAGGCTGGTAGCCTTCGTCCACGGCAATCGTGAGCTCGCCCGTGGTGGGCGTATCAATCACCTTCCCGCTTTTATCACGCGGTTCATCGCATGACGAAAGCGTGAGCGCAGCAAATATTATGCTGATAATCAGAATATTATATCTCATAACAGGGAGCGTTTAGAAATAGTCGGAATACACCCGCCAACCGCGAAACACCCCGTAGCCCAGGAGCATGACGGCAAATATGTTCCGGAATTCGGTCGGGATGCCGGTGAGAAAACTTTTGTCCAGCAATATCCACAGCGCCAGCGCCACGTAGATCAGGGTCATGGTAATGCCGAGCAGGAGCATTGGACTTCGGAAGCCCCTTCGGTTGCGTATACGTTCGTCAGTTGACATAAAAGGAGGGATTTTACAGAAACAACAGAACCGTACTTTCTTAAAGATGCTAATTTCGGGAAAAATGGCGTTTCGCAGGCAATTTTTATGCACGAAAAAGCCGCTACCGAATCAGCATTCTTTATTCGCGGAATAAAGCTGATTCGAAGCGGCTCATGAAAGTTTGAAATGGTTGTACCGATTATTTAGCCGGGGCTGAACCCGACTGCCACCAAAGGTAAAATACAGAACTTGAATATTAGCCCGGAATGGCGGAATTTTTAATTGCCAAATCGCCGGACAACCTCCTGTTTTTTTTATTGTCGTCACAAAACCAATAATTTACATACCGAATCCGATTGAAAATATTTAGCGTTTTTTCGCTGCGATACTCAGGACAACTGGCGCAGGTACATCCGGATCACGTTCGACAAACCATAATACAGGGCATCCGCGATCAGTGCATGGCCGATGCTGACCTCCAGCAGTCCGGGACAGTTGTCGCGGAAAAAACGCAAATTGTCGAGATTGAGATCGTGTCCGGCATTAATGCCAATACCCACTGCATTTGCAGCTTCGGCGGCTTTGGTGTAGGCGGCTACGGCCGCCTGAGGGTTTTTCATAAAATCCCTGGCAAATGGCCCGGTATAGAACTCTATCCGATCAGCGCCGGCAGCTTTTGCGGCCTCCACCATGCGTACCGACGGGTCGACAAAAACGGAAACGCGGATGTTTTTGCGCTGCAACTCCGCCGTCACTTCGCGCAGGCGCGCGCCATCTGTCACGGTATCCCAGCCTGCATCGGAGGTCAGTTGTGCCGGCGCGTCCGGCACCAGGGTACACTGGTGGGGAGGATTCGCCAGAACAAGGTCGAGAAATTCCCGGGTGGGATTGCCCTCGATATTGAACTCCGTCGTCACCACGGCGCGCAAGGCCGGCACATCGTCGTACCGTATGTGGCGTTGATCCGGACGCGGATGCACGGTGATGCCCTGTGCGCCAAAGGCTTCACAATCCTTGGCGACCTGAACCAGGTCGGGCAGGTTGCCTCCACGCGAATTGCGCAGCAAGGCGACTTTATTGATATTTACGCTTAAACGAGTCATGATTAATGTATAAAAACGGCAGGCAAAGTAAAGGCTAAATAACACAAACCCTACCTTTGGCGCAAAAGTAAACGCGCATGAACGAACTTGACAATCCTGTTCCGGCAGAAAACGGCGGTATGGCGGAACCAGAAGCGCTGGCGTCTCCAAAGAAAGACTGGCCGCAGGTGCGGGTGGTCCTGATTGCCCAGTTTGCACTGTTCGTCCTGTGCATAAGCGTTTACCAGGTCATCGGCATGCTGGCGGGATGGGCCGATAACCCCGCGCTGACGGCAGAGGCCACTTCCGCTGAACGCTGGAATACGCGCCTGCAACTGGGGCTCGGTCACTTGCTTGGTTTTGGTGTGGCCGGTTTTCTCACCGTTTGGCTGTTCTACCGCAACAATAGCGGAAAGCGGCCCGGCTGGCAGGATTACCTTGGGGTGCGCCGCTTGCCCGGACTACAGACGGTGTTTCTGGCGATCATGATGATGGCTGTTTCGTTGCCCCTGGTGCTGTTCCTGCTGAATATCAACCAGATGATTCCGCTTCCGGACTTTCTGAAAAGTGCCGAAGACCAGGCAGAAGAAGCCATCAAAGGGCTGCTGATCATGGATAACAGCGCCGAATTGCTGGCAAACCTGTTCATTATTGCCCTTTTGCCGGCCATCGGAGAGGAACTGGTGTTCAGGGGCGTGGTCCAGCAACAGCTGATGCGCCGCATTGCCAATCCCTGGGTTGCCCTGCTCGTTTCGGCAGCCGTGTTCAGTTTTGTACACTTTCAGTTCGAAGGGTTTTTGTCGCGCATGCTGCTCGGCCTGATCCTGGGCTGGCTGTATTGGCGCACCCGGAATTTCTGGGTACCCGCCATCGCCCATTTCTTTAACAACGGCCTCCAGGTGGCAGGCCAGTACTTTTACAGCAAGGATATCTCCACGATTGATCTGGAACAGGACATCCAGGTTCCCTGGTTTGCAGCGCTCCTGTCGACTATATTGATCTTGGTGACGGTGAGGCTGTTTAGGGAGAGTGATAAGTGATAAGTGATAAGTGATAAGTGATAAGTGATAAGTGATAAGTGATAAGTGATAAGTGATAAGTGATAAGTGATAAGTGGTAAGTGGTAAGTGGTAAGTGGTAAGTGGTAAGTGGTAAGTGGCATGTAAATCATACATAATCAACAATATAGACAATATAAACAATGGATTTACTCGGTATCGGTTCCCGCGTAAAACACCCGGCCTTCGGCGACGGTGTTGTGGTACGCCTTCATGTGGCGGCATACGAAGTATGTTTTATGCAATTTGGACTAAAAATGGTCGGGAAGGAATACAACGCCTGGCAGGTGGTGGAACGCATCCCGGAAGAGGAGCCCGTAACTTTTACGGAAGCAGAACAATCGCTGGTGCGTATCCTGCGCGCCTGGTCGGGTGTCAGCCTTGAAAAGGTGCCCCTGGGTGATACATGGAAAAACGGGAAAATGATCCTGCAGGCCGACGGTATTCAACCCAAAGAATTACCCATCGACACCTTTTTCCACAAGATCGTGATGATGCGCGACCGCCTGCGTGTGCTCGAGCAAAATATCAATGCGCACAAAAAACTGGACGATGAGGACAAGGTTAACCTTCAACAGTACATTACCCGGTGCTACGGCAGCATGACTACTTTCAACGCACTGTTTCAACACCGCGAAGATTACTTTGTGGGCGAAAGCGGTAAAGAATAGGCGTAGGCGTCAGGAAACACTGCTACTGCCGTCCTTTTTTGCCATCTCCCGGTACATGAGATACCACAATACGCCGTACTCCAGTGCAATAAGCCAGTAATTTTCGCGAAAGGCGCCGCCCGCATAGTGGCTGTACGACAAGGCGACCAGCCCGGTCCATGCCAGCGGAAATCGCCAGCGGGTAAAAAGACTCAGCGCAAAGGGCACCGTAGCATACCAGGGATGGACTGTGGCAGAAAACGTCATTTGCAGCACCACTGCGAAAAGCAGGGCGTCCGTCCATATTAACCCTTCCCCGGCGCCCGCCTTTCGGGTACCGGGCTGAACCTTCCACGCTACAACCAGGACAAATGCTATTGTTATCAGGCCCAGCACAGGACCCAGCGTTTCGCCTGTATCGTACCCCTTTATCCGGAAACCGATCGCATCGATCACGTAATAGATGCTTGCATTAAATTGAAACTGCCTGAAATACAGGTCGAGGCTGGAAAAGATATTCGGCAAAACAGGGAGCAACGGCGCGAACAGGAGCAGACACACTGTAGTAAACACAGCGAGAAAGACCAACCCTTTCCGCCGGCCAAGCCGGCGCAACGCGACAGGAAGAAACATCAGGGGCAACAATTTGGATGCGGTGGCCAGGGCCCACCACAAGGCAGCATGTTTCACCTTCTGCCGTTCCAAAGCCCGTATACCCGCCAGCAGGAAAAAAATCATGGCGCCCTCAAAATGGCAATTGCCCATAATCTCCACGATAATCAGTGGATTGAGCGCGTAAAACAACAAGGGCGCTGCGGGCCTGCGCTTTTGGGAACTTCTGCCCTGCAAGAGCAGACTCATCGTACCCAACTCGCACAACAGCAAAAACAGTTTCATCACCACTACCCCACCCCATTCACTTGCGGGACTGATCCATGCAGCCAGTGCAAATACTGCCTGGCATACCGGCGGATAAACCGTGTAATATTCAGGCGAGTTGAGCCTCGAAAACAATCCGGGCGTAATGCCCTCGGGATAGATGTTGTTGCGGAAAAAATAATCGGGAGGGTGTTCAAAAGGGTGGATGCCGGCGGCGGTCAGCCGGCCGTCCCATAAAAATCGCAGGAAATCGTCGGAGAGGTTGGGGATACCGAACAGAAGCAGCACCCTCAGAGCGATGCCAAGACCGGCATACCAGCGCAGCGCTGCATCCGGTTGGTTTTTCAGCGTAAAAACGATCCAGGCATATATGCCGAAAAACATGGCGTAAGCCGTCAGGAGGGGAACAAACTGCGTCCGTTCGACACTATACCCCAAAAAAACCGTCAGCCCCGCGAGTGCGAGGCTGACGGCATATCGGATGTTTGTTTCGGTAAAGCCGGACATACAACGAAGGTAAATGCAGGTCGGACGATCCCGAAAACCATTAACAGTTTTTCGCAATGACCCGGTCAGCGCCTGCGCGTCGACTGGTCAAATACAAATTGGGCGTAGACTCCGTTTACCGGCACCTCCACAAGTATTTTCTGTTTATACTCCGGTTTGGCGCGCACCTTCACGATGCCTTGTACCGCTTCACCGGGAAAAAGCGTGTGTTCGCGCAGCAGAAAATCGGACGAATAGGCCGGCGGCGGTGGCGGCTCGTCTGCCACGGCAGGGATGGTCCAGGCCATCCACCAGGTCAGGTCGTAAACAAAACCCGCGCCGTCAGACACATATTGATAGTCGTTATTGCCCCGGTTGCTGCCGGAACCATTGTCGTCGGTCAATTCATCAATAATGAGGATGGTAGCCACGGTCGCTACGATGATGCCGGCGGCAATCAGGGCATCGCGGGTGTTTTTCCAGCGAATATATTCGTCGGCGCCGAATACCCGGTAAGGCGCCCATGCTCCCGCACCGTTGTAGCCCCGCACTTCCACTTTATCGGGGTGAAAAGTAAACGCAGTGTCGCTGTTGTTGCGGATGTATACGTTCAGGTTCATGTCTTTTTCTCCTCTGGACGTCAGTTCAGTGACCACCTCGCAACCCTGTACCGAACTCCGCAGTCCGGGCACACCATGCGTGTAAATCACTTCCGACGCGTCCGGCTGTGTTTCGGCGGGCTGGTAAAAGAGTCGGGGAGAACAGGAGGACAAAAACAGTCCGGCAATAAAAAAGGCAAATATTGGTCGCGTAAATTGCTTCATCCGGGCAAGTATTGTGTGTATTAAAATCAGGGAATAAAACTACGGGAGTTACCTGTTATACCGCAAGGGGAACGGGCGCCTTTAACCGCGTTTTAACGCTGTACAACAATAATCCCCATGCTGCCTTCTGCAGCATGGGGATCAATTCCAGACTTCAAATACTACACTTCAAATTACCTGAAGCGCAGGTGTTTGATAGAGTAGTAGCAAATGGTGGCAAAGCCGAACGACAACATTGAGTGGAACAGCACAAATGCGGTATTGTTGGTTGCGATACCCATCACGACTGCTGCTGCAAATACCAGGGCCATGAAGCCTTCCGCGATCGTGATCCACGATATTTTTTTTGCTTTGTAGGCTGCCTTCTGTTTGGGGGTCTGCTGATCGCCGGCGCCGTATTTCGGTGTGCGCACAAACGCGGACACTTTACCGCGCAGCCCTTCGATGACGGCCACGGCATTGTACAACGACAAGCCCATCGAGATCGGCATAAAGGACAGGAACAGGCCGAAGAAGCGCACTTTTTCCCAGAAGGTGGGCGGCACCGTGCGGTTGATGGCAGCCGTAATATTGGCCGTATAGGAGATGGCAGCGACGGAGAACAGGCCCAGTACCGAGAACGACAGGAAGTGGGTCGAAATACCCAGTTGCTCAAAGGCAAAGGCGAGCGGGATGCTGCTCACAGCGGCGATGAATACCCAGAGGAATACGCCGTAGGCCAGCAACTGACTGATCGCGTGCATCTTTTGGATACCGGAAAGTTTGTCGGTGTTCCAAACAAGTTTCAGCAGTTTCTTTACGTTTTGAGCGCCGCCTTTGTTCCAGCGAAACTGCTGGCCTTTCAGCGCGTTCATGTCTTCCGGAAGTTCAGCCGGGCTGCCGAGTTTTTCCAGGTACTGGATTTTGTAACCCATAATCTGGGCGCGGAAGCTCAGGTCGAGGTCTTCGGTCAGGGTATCGCTTTGCCAGCCGCCGGCTTCATTGATGACGCTTTTCCGCCATACACCCGCCGTGCCGTTGAACTGGAGCAACAGGTTGCCGTAGGAACGGCCTGCCTGCTCAACCGTAAAGTGAACATTCAATTGCAGGGCCTGCAATTTGGTCAGCATGCTGTGGTCGGCATTGATATGCTCCCAGCGTGTTTGCACGATACCTACCTTCGGGTCCTCGAAATAGGCCATTGTCGTGCGCAGAAAATCGACGCGGGGGGTGAAGTCGGCGTCAAAGATGGCGATGTAATCGCCTTTTACCAGGGGCATGGCCTCCTGCAGCGCGCCGGCTTTATAGCCCTGGCGATTCACGCGGTGTACATGTTCGATGTTAAAACCTTTAGCCTTCAATTCGGCTACCTTGGCAGCCACGATGCCCACCGTCTCGTCGGTGGAGTCGTCGAGCACCTGGATTTCGAAGCGGTCTTTAGGATATTCCTGTGCCGCCACATAGTCGATGATGCGCTCGGCGACGTACATTTCGTTGTACATCGGCAACTGCACCGTCACAAATGGGGCATCCTGGTCGTGCGCCTCGAATTGTTTATACTGAATCTTCGGATTTTCTTTGTGGTACCGTTTGTAGAGGTACAACAAGTGGAATTGCAGGAGGGCATAAATGGTTACGCCGCTCATGGCAACAAAGTAAATGAGCAGCATCAGGTAGCCGAAATCGACAAAGGCCTGATACTTGAATGCTTCGAAGAGGGAATGAAGACCGTACATATTTGTGAATTAAAGTAGGTTGTTGTGTAAGCTTTGACTTTAGAGGTATTTGAATATGGTTGCAATGATTTTCCAACCTGCCAGGACCGATCCTTTTACCGTGCCCGAGACTTTGCTGTGTCCTGCGGCTCTTTTCCTGTAGCGCACTGGAACTTCCGTACAGCGCAGTTTTTGTTTGGCGGCCTTGATCTGCATCTCCACCGTCCATCCAAAATTTCGATCGCGCATCCCGAGTGCCTGAAGTTTGTCCCATCGGATCGCCCGAAACGGTCCCAGGTCGCTAAATCGGTAGCCGTAAAACCAGCGGATAAGAAGCGGTGCGAGCCAGTTGCCAAAACGCTGTGCTGCAGTCATGGCTCCGGGTTCCATTCCACCCAACCGCCGCGAGCCGATCACCATGTCAATTCCGGATTCCAGTATGGGCGCCACCACCTGCGGCAATTGATCCGGATAATCCGAAAAATCGCCATCCAGAAACACCACAATTTCCGGCTGTTCAGACGAGGGCATATTTTCCAGGTAACGCATTCCGGCGAGGCAGGCATTGCCGTATCCGCGCTCGGGCTGACTCACCAGGATTGCCCCGTGTGCCCTGGCTACCTCCGCTGTCCTGTCTGTAGAGCCGTTATCGCAAACAATTATCTGACGCACCCATGTTTTTGGAATGCCTGCCACAACCAGGGGCAGGGCATTTTCTTCGTTCCAGGCCGGAATAAGCACATCAATTATGGGTTTTTCCTTCATGCGGTTTGCCTGACCCTCGTCATGGCGTTTCAGTCGTTCGCCAGGCCCGTCCCTTGGTAAAGCGATGCAAAAATAACAACGGGCGTTAAGAAAAAGTTAAGATCGTCTTAAATAAATGCGTTAAAGTTTTGCAAACGGGGAAATGCGCCGGGCGCCGGAGCCTTGAATTGCCGGATTCAGGCTCCTGTATGGGCCGGCAAATCATATTTTAAAGATTTTGCCACACGCCATTTCATTCTTTGGAAGACGCCAAAATAAAATACAATCTACAAAATGATGTTTGGAACACGAGGCAATGGCCCAGGGCCACAAAAGGCGTCTGTACACGCGGTTTGAGAGAAAAAACAACCGCTTTGAGTGCCGTATCGGTGAGATGAGTGTTAAAAAATTAACGTTTCAAATCTGGCTGCCAGTTCACTTCCTTTTCTTTGGGCTGGTCTCGGATGATGATGCCCAGATAACCCCGTTGCACCACGCCATACTTGCGCAGGTCTTCGATCACCTTTGCTACAAAGTTGGCGGGAATAGCGAAGGCATAGCCGGCATAAAGGCCTGTCGGAGAAGCAATGGCAGTGTTTATGCCGATCAGGTCGCCCATTGCACAACACAAATCTGGAAAGGATTGCCCCGAAACACAAGCAAAACCGGCTGGAAACGGCCCGGACGGCGGCTGGAGCGGACAAAATCCGGGGTCAGTTGACGGCTGAATTCCTGTACATGCACATACCGCAAGCAACCAAAATCCTACCTTTGCCATCCTTACAAAAATCTTCCAGACAAAAATGTCCACCTGCCGCCTGCCACTGTTGTTGTTACCGCTGCTTTTCCTCGCCTTTTGCCAGAAGGAAAAATTCACCACTGCGCCCGAGGACAAACTGGCGTTCAGCACCGATACCCTTCGTTTTGATACGGTATTCACGGAGCTCGGCTCCGCCACCCGCATCCTTAAAATCTACAACCGGCACAAGGAAAGCATCCGGATATCAAAAATTTACCTTGAAAACGGTGCGACATCCCGTTTCAACCTGAATGTCGACGGGTTGCCCGGCGACAGCCACGAGAATATCGAGATCGCTCCTAACGACAGCCTGTACGTTTTCGCGGAGGTTACCGTGAACCCCGACGAGCCGCCCGGTTCTAGTCCTTTTGTCCTCGATGAAAACCTGCTGTTTGAAACGAACGGCAACGTGCAAACCGTGGTACTGGAGGCTTTCGGGCAGAATGCCGTGTACCTGCCCTCGCGCTTCGGCGCAGGCGGCGTGGTGGGCTACGGCTGCAATGGCGGCGAATGGGTGTGGGACGATCCGCGCCCCTATGTTATTTACGGCGTGCTGGTGATCGACGAATGTACCGTGCGCATCCCGGCCGGCGCGCGCGTACACGTACACGGCGGATTGGCCAAACAGGTGACCGACACCGCTATTTACCGCTACAACGACGGCTTTCTGGCTTTTACCGGCTCCGGACGGCTGATCGTGGAGGGCACGCAGGAAAACCCCGTGATCTTTGAAGGCGACCGCCTCGAACCCGAATTCGATAACGAACCCGGGCAGTGGACAGGCATCTGGCTCCAATCGGGTACCCAGGGGCATGTGATCGAGCACTGCATCGTGCGCAACTCCATTATCGGTATCCGCGTCGACTCCGCTGCCGACCTGACCCTGCGCAACACACAGATTTACAACACTTCCAGCAGCGGCCTGATCGGCATACACGCCAGAATCGACGCGGAAAACTGCCTGTTCTGGGGCAATACCGGTTATTCCATCCAACTGGAATACGGGGGCGAATACAACTTTACCTACTGCACGGCAGCCAGTTATGGTGTCGACGGCGAAGCGCTGCGTATGGGCAACGCGTTGTGCCTCGACGATTTTTGCTCCAACTACGTCGCCTACCCCCTGAAGGCACAATTCCACAATTGCATTATTTTCGGCAGCCGCGCCGACCAGATCACCCTGTTCGATCGCCTCGACGATCCGTCCATGTTTGATTACCAGATGCGCAACTGCATTGTGCGCGTGCGCGACCTGCTCGACCCGGATCAGTACCCCGATTTTTTGGACCATTGTATGCCCTGTATCAATACCGACAACCAGGACACCATATTTATCAACCCCGGCCGCAACCAGTTCCGGCTTGATACCATGCACAGCATTGCCAATCGCTACGCAGTGCCGATTCCGGGCATCGACAAGGACCTGGACGGAAAAACGCGGGATGCCGCGATGCCGGACGCGGGGTGTTACGAGATTGAGTTTTGAGTAAATCGGGTGAGTGCCCGTGTCTTTACGAGCGTAGCGAACAATCTGATAAATACATCCGAAAGAGCAGCCTTGCCCGGATGAAGGTCACAGCCATTCATAAAAGCATACCATCTCATCAGGAATAATAATAGGTAGCGTTACTATTGGAGTGACCGCATCATTCCGAGTGAAGTGGGAAATCCGGACCAACTGCTGTGCCAGAGCGGCTTATCAGATTCTTCACATCGCCCGGAATGACACGCTCAGGTTGTATTACTCAAAAAAGACACCATCAAAAAATGAAAGCAACAATTCTGCAAATCGGAATATTAGTGCTTTTCCAGTGCGCTGCCGCAATTTGTCAGGGCAGCAGATACGACAGTATGGTTTCGACCCATATCGAGCTGAGAAAGGATACCCTGCTTTTGGGAGAACCCACTTTTTTTGACTACGTCATCAATAACAACTCCAACGAAACAATATACGTAGAAGAGGGCGGCGATTACAGAAGCGGGCGAAAAATCAGTTTTAAGGTCTTTGTCATTTCTTCCGAAAATGATACCCTCAAAATGCGCGAATTATGGGGAGGCATGGGAGGCTTTATCCGTTTTCACCCGATTTCACCCGGAGGTAGCAGAAAATTTAAACTTTTCCTGCCAATGTGGGCCGATATAGAAAAACCGGGGACGTACCGGTTGGCCGTGTCAAAAAGGTTCAGGATTGCGCCGGAGAACCCGTTCCTAAAAGAGGACTATTCAACAATTCAGGTTGTCCCCAAAGCATCCGATACTACTTTTACCGTAGTTGAAGATGCCGAAAAATTAGGAAAATTTATTGCAGATTTGGTCACAGACATTAAAGAGGAAACACAAGGCAGGACGGTAGAAAGCGGCGCATTTAGGACCAGTAGAAATACTTACATATCAATAAGTGAAAAACTATCCGATTACATGCGGTTCATAGAAGAAATAAAAGACGAGCGGTTAATTCCGTTTTTGGTGGAATCATTTCGGGAAAAGAAATACATCGCCCGGGAAAAATCCAACTATTTGCTGGCCAATTTTTCGAAAAACGATACTGCATTTGAAACGCTCGTATATGCCGCACAAACAGAAGAAAACACACCGTGTTTTGTATCGGATGATTCTATCGGCATCACCTGGAGCACCTCGTATATTCGGCAAAACGCACTGCAAGGCATCATGCGATCAGATAATGACCGCGCAGTCCATTTTTTACTATCGAAAAAGGACGACGACTACCCCTGCGAAAGGTATATGATAGTAATCCGGGCAAAATATATAATGTCTGAATCCAATGCAGGCAAGGTGTATGCTGCGTTTTTGTCAGATAGTAACAAGGCCGTCAGAAGGAAAGCGCAAGCAGAACTGGATAAACTGAAAAAAGAATAACGCATGAGCATGTTGGGGGCTCGGTCTTTCAAGCACCTGCACGCATATTACAAAAAAAATTGGGACAAGTTAAAAAGCCCGCTTGATAATTTGGATATTTGAGGACGTCCCGATACATTTGAGGGCTTCAATAATCAAATGACCCGCTATATGGCTGCCAAACACCTGATTTCAATTGTCGAATTGCGTAAAACCTGCCGGATCCGGTGGTTTTACGCAGTTTTTTTTCGTTAGAGGTCTGTCCCCTCACTCCTTGATTTTTCTCGCAATACTGAAAAAGGACGACAAAGCGACTAGCATTGTTTGCAACGTTTACCATTCTTATTATTTTCGTTTTAAGTTGTTTTATCCATTTTATCAGAAAGGTTCAACTGCAAAATACATAGCTCCTTTTAGGGTGTTGCGTATTTTCATTTTAGTAGTTTCAATCGTTTGTGTTTTTGTCTACACTTTTGCAAGACTTCGAGATGTTAATTTTAAACCTGCAAATGAATTGCTGAAAGAAGAAAACGAGATCATCCAAAAATACGATGAAAGAAGGAAAGTATTAGATAACGAAGTCACGGCTGCGAAGGAGAGAATAAATAGATTTGACAGCAAGAGCGAAGAGTTAGCAAGTAGATTAGCAACAAGCCGTTCTGCACGAAAACGAGCAGAGGGACGTGCCGTTTTGTCTACTTTAAGTAAAGACCAAAGTTTTGCATATGTAAATTTATTCGCGCAATATGAAGAACAAAAAAATGATTTAGATAGCCTGAAAAAGATTGAACTTGATGCTTTTCATCAAAAAAGTATAAAAATCACAACCCGCTAATTAGTTCATCACTTCTAACAATTAATGAAACTCTATACGAGTGGTCAAACTATACGACTTGGGGCCATAACCTTACAGTCATTTTATTGGCATTGATTATTTCTTGTTTGATTGAAGTAATCCCAATTTATACTTTAAGAATACTTCAAGAAGTTGACAGCCGTGAAATGATTGCAAACACCAATTATGTGCTTTTTAAGGCGATAATTGCAGGAAAGTTTTAACCCTTTTAGGGCTTATTTTATTATTTACTACAACCCCAGTTGGCATTTCAAGTGTAGAAATCGGACTTGCATTTTGATTATTGGAGCACTTGGTACTGCGGCAACAGATTTTTGACCAAAGAACTAAAAAGACAAAAGTTGGCAGGATATCTTCAAAAAAGTATTATTTCGGTAGTAATTACACTATTTCTTGGTTTCATTATAGGAATTGTTTCTGGAGACAAAATAGATATGGGCTCTGCACATAGCATTGGAGTAGCACTTGGTTCAGGAGCATTGGGAAAATTTGTAAGTGACTATTTAGGATAAAAGACTTTCAAAAATATAAAAACGTTGAACAACGAATGAATGTAGTCCATGTCGTAGAAAACCAACGCAGAAAGCTAACGCACGGCGGCACGGGCGTACATCCAACCGTTCATAGCAAAAAATAATAATATATGATTACAGACGATCTTCAAGACCTTGGTGAGAATAAAGGACAAATTACCGTGTCCTTATCCAATGAATTAGTTCAACTTCTATCGGATCAACTCTATTCTACTGCTTTGAAAGCAATTGAAGAACTTGTAGTTAATTCATATGATGCGAATTCAAAATATTGTGCAGTTTTCGTTCCAAACCTATTTGGAGTTTTCAACGAACAGAATAAAATAGTAGTTTTGATGATGGTGATGGGATGGATGTGGAAGGACTTACTAATTTGTGGCAAATTGGAAGAAGCAATAAAAGAGAAGAAGAAATCTCGAAAAGATCAGAGAGAAAACAAATTGGCAAATTTGGAATTGGTAAATTAGCCACTTATTCAGTAGCAAATGAAATAACTTACATCTCAAAATCCGCGGGGGGAGTGTACTCAGTATCTCTTGATTATAATTCGTTGAGTTCTAGTGGATCGGGGGCTGGCCGCCCTATTAATTTGCCAGTTCTGGAAATTACTAATCTAGAAAAATTTTATGAATCTGATTTAATTCAAGCGATTTTAAAGATGCATGCATTGAGATAAACCTATCTACTCTGGAGAGTTGGACGATTGTCGTCCTACAAAATCTAAAACCCAAAGCAACTGACTTAAAACTAGGTAGGCTGAAATGGGTGCTATCCACCGCAATGCCAATCAATGACTCATTTGAATTAAGCCTGAATTGCGATTTGGTAGAGAGTAGTAAATCAAATTTTGATCGTATTGCTGATTTTAAAATACCAGAAATTTCTCCAGAAAGACTGAAAAGCCTTACAGAAAAATCCGGTTTAGATTGGAAAGTTATAGATGATTCTCTTGTATGTAAATGTTCCCGAATGGGATATTTGCGCATGTTATCGTAACTGAAAAATCTCTACAAGAAGGTAAAAGTGCAGATTTGCTAGGAGTAATGGTTTCTTTGTCAAAGTTAGAAACCGACTAGTGAATATAACTGATAGTGATTTCGGATTAACATTACCTTCAACTGAAACCTTTGCAAGATTTCGAGCTGACATTGAAGCAGACGACTTAGATTTGGTTATTACCGCTCCAAGGGAAGGGGTTGAGTCTTCAGAAATGAAGGATCGCTTTCAAGAGGTATTGAGTACTCTGTATAATGAGGCTAGATCTCGATATGAAAAACATCTGAGGGATCAACAAGATAATAAAGCGCGAAATAAGGAAGGAGAAAGAGAACACATTTTACCTCAATTAGTAGAATATCCTATTGCTGATGTTATAAGCAGATCAAATATAGAAAATCAAGGAGGTGCAGAAGCCGATAATTCATGGTTTTATTTTAATATAAGTGAGGTAGAAGATTTAGGGGCGTTAGTCATGGAATTATATGCTGAGCCAAGAAAAAAATATTTATACGAATATACAGAAGCGGGTCGAAGTGGAAGACTAGTTGAATTTATTGCTAAAGATTCAACATTTTGGATTAACGAAGACCATGAATTTGTAAATGCTCATAGCGATAATCCTAGATCAAGAATTTTGTTAGAAGATATTGTTACAGCAGAAGCATTGCTTGGAAATTTATCTTCGAGAACGACATATTCCCAGCCATATTATTGGTGAAATCTTAGAAAAAAGAGATAAATTGCTTAGAGGCCTAGCAAAAGATCATCCATACTCAAATAAAGGAATAGCAGCAGAACTTAGAGACTCCGCCGAAAACGATCATGAATTAGAAGTAAATTTAGTAATTGCTATGAGATCTTTAGGATTTACTGCTACCCATATTGCAGGTGCGAATGAACCTGACGGCATCGCTAGGTTCACAGATAGCCAGAATAGAGAGCGAGTATTGACATTAGAAGCAAAATCATCCAAAAAGGTTCCTCAACTATCACAATTTGATTTTGCCGGGTTACAAGAACATTCTATACGTAATGAGGCTCAAGGATGCCTGCTCCTTGCACCATCTTATCCTGGGTTAAGTCGAGCAAATGATAGTTCAGCTGCTGTTAGGGCAAGGGAAGCAAAAGTTTCTTGTTGGACTATTGATCACCTATGCAGATTACTCCTTGCAACTGGGAATCGGCATATTACAGCAAAAGATATATACGACATTGTTATCAGCAAATTTACTCCAGATGATGTTCAAGAAGCAATAGACGAACTGCTATCAATTACTACCATAGAAAATCGAATTCTATATGTCGAAATAATATCAGCCATCAAAGAAATGAAAGACTTGCTCTCTGATGAACCCAGAAATATCCATCAAATTTCGACTATGGTAGCCTATCGCATGAAGTCAAAAGGCTATCAACCAAATCAAAAGATATTGTAAAAGCTCTTAAAGAATTGTCAGGTGCAAGTAAAGGAGGGTTAATTATTACTGATGACGATGTCACGATAAATGTCAGTTTGGAAGAATTGGAAAGGAAAGCAAGCGATTTAACTGGAGAAATTGGAAAGCCTCTAGAAAATAGTAATTTCAGAGGATAATGCGTTGAACAATCGCTTCCCGAAAATGCTTCCTAAGCGTCGCAAATTCGTAAAGCGTAACGTTCTCGGAAAAAATAACACTAATAAAATATGGGTAATTCAACCGTTGGAGGGTTTCTAAAGATAACATTTTGGGCATTTTGATTTTTAGTATAATTACAGGAGTACTCGGAAACTACACCTATGATTATATTAAAACAAATACCCCAACCTCTACGTCGTTGACACCTGAAGATGATGAAGGGCTAGGTTGTGAACCTGGATTAGAAGTTGAGATTGATAAAAATAGCCCAGAAAGTAAATTAAGTAATTCTTTTGAAATTGAATACAGGCAAGGTAAAAGCCACAATTTGGCTCAATTGCCTGAAAGGTTAAAACCCTTATTGTCTTTTAGCGAAGGATTGATAAAAACGCAAGATGTAAAATATAGGAAGTGGGGATTTCTTGATAAAAGAGGTAGAATAGTAGTTGAGTTTCAGTACTCGGATGTGGGTATTTTTAAAGAAGAGTTAGCCCCTTTCAGGTCAGCACCAAACGAGTTATGGGGGATATTAATAGAACTGGACAACCTGCAATACCTCAAAAATTTATAGCAGCATCAAATTTTAGTGAAGGGTTGGCAAGGGTTCGAGACCAAATTCAAAAAGTGTGGATATATCGATAGTAAAGGAACCTTGAAAATACCATTCAAATTTGTCTTGGCGAGAGATTTTAGTGAGGGTTTAGCGGCTGTTAAAACAAAAGAAGATAAGCGGCGAACCGGATATTTTTATGATGCAGATGGTAAAAAAAGAGATGTTAGTGCATTACCATTGCCTCCATATGAAAATAATGAATATTGGTCCTTTATAGATAAGTTAGGCAACATTGTAATATCAACTACCTATACAACCGTATCGGATTTTCATTGTGGTCGTGCTCAAGTAAAAAACGAAAAAAAACGAAATTGGATTTCATTGACCAAAAGGAAACTTAGTGATACCCTTTTAAAAAGGTTTTGCAAATGACTTTTCTGAAGATGTTGCGTTGTTTAGAGACGATTCTAATGGTGGAGGGCATTACTATATAGACAAAACGGGAAACCTCTTTATCAATTAAAATTTGAATTGCTTACAGCTTTCAGAGGGTTTAGCACCAGTACAACTTGAAAAAAGCGGAAAATGGGGATATATTGATACAAATGGAAAGGTAGCTATTGATTATCAATTTGCACATGCAAAATGTTTCTTTCAAGGTCTTGCTGTGGTGCAAAGCTTTATGACAAAACGTGGGGAGTAATAGACAAGACAGGTGCTTATGTAGTTCCTTCTCAATTTGATGTTTTAAGTGATCCTAACCAAGGTTTACTTTTTGAAACGGCAGGACGAGAAAAATTAACATTTAATATTATTGAGGTAATATCGAACAATCTGAATGACAATTGAATTTTATCAATAAAAAATCCGAGAACCATGCATGGCCTCACATGGCGGCTAACCAGCCAACGCGCAAAAACCAATCGCGCAGCCGCCACGTAGTCCATGCTCACGTTATCCCAAATTAGTCCACTTAAAATGGCAAAAGTTGAATAAAAATTAATGGTACTCATATTGCTCTGTGATAGATCAGATGGTCATAGCGAAAATTAAAAGAAAATCTATATGACAACAGACGAAGTAATTGTGACTTCAATTGCATCAATTTTCAAGTGTTATTGGTGGGATAATCACTGTAATGTATGAGTATAGAATTGAAGCAAAAGAGAATCTGCAAGCAATAGCGAACCAGAAGATGGGTTCAGGATAGGGGGCAAGATTAAGAACCCATCAAGGTTTTTAAAATATTTATCCCAATCACAGTCGCTTTAATATTTATAAGCATTATTCTTATACTTTTTTTGTCATCAAACAGTATTGAAAACATTTCATTAGAATCAAGTATAACTCTATCTGGAATTATCTATTTAGGATTGACGAGCTATCAACTAAGCCCTAATAGGCCTCAGTTACTTAATTATGTAAAAGTAATACTGATTCCCTCTTCTCTACTATTAATCTGGAGTATGAGTTTTTTTGAAAGTGTGGGAATCGTAGCAGTTTTGATAAGTATCGCAACTTCTTTTTATGAAGAAATTACGATAGAATTAGATAGGAATTTATCACTCTTAATAAGAGTACTATTGGTTCCATTCACTATGATTTTTATGGCGACTGTCTCTGAGATAAATATTTTTCTTAGCCTCATTTTATCTATAGGAATATGGCTTCTTCCAATGGTGATAAGGTATGCAATTTTAGAAGAGGGGGGTGTTTCATGATATTGTTATTTTTCAGAAAGATAATGAAAAAAGAAAAATGTATTTACTTGGTGTTCTCGATAAGGAATCCAATTTAAATAATCATAATTGGGTATTTTCAGCAATTCCTGTTATAGTATTTTTTAGTTATACTTTGCATCTTAGGATAAATGGAACGCCTAAACAAAATCGAATCCAAAGAGAGTATGAAGATATGTATGGTTATCAAGAAAGTCGAGATACCACATACACTAAAATGAGATTTGGTTGGACAAGAATTTCTATCGAAAGATATAGTATGAAAGGAGGATTTTATAGTGATGTTTGCTTGGAACATGAAGATGGAACTATTTTAGATAAAACTTATGAGGAAATAAGGAATTTCTCTAAACCACATGGATTAGCTGCTGTTAAGATGGGAGGATACTTTGGGTTTATAGATACAACAGGTGCCGAAGTTATACCATGCCAATTTGATGAAGTAGGAGGTTTTAATGCAAAAGGAATATCATATGCGATAAAATCAAAAGAAAGTAGCAAAAAAAACGAATGGATTTTTGATACTATATACATAAATACTGATGGCAGAAAAATAACATATTAAAATGAGATAACTACACTTCCTTGCCAACTGCTCGCTAAACGCGGCAGTATGCAAGGAAACCAACGTGGAGGCAATAAAAATATGAACACTATACGACTGATATCAAAAATTGTAGCAATTGGGCTGACCATAATACTTTTGGTGGGTGGCTTTATGGCTAACCTACCAAAGGATGAACCTTAATACTCACCAGGTATTCGATGTCTTTGGAAGAGAATTGAATCAACCTCCTATTTGGGCTAAACTTTTTTTGACTGACGAAAAATCATGGGCAGGAACCGGATGGTTTTTTTCTGATTTGATCATCTTTTGGCTGTTCATTTTCATTATTTTTAGGCTTTTCAAGTTTAGTGGCGAACATCGATGATCAAAACTGCTCCATTTCTATTATTTCTTTTGATTGGTTGCGTTAGAGAAAACTGCTTAACTTTGCCTGAAACCTTCAACTCATATGAAGAAGCATTAGATTTAATCGGACGTTCAGAGTTTCAAATTCATAAAGAAATATCACAACTAAATAGTTCTTGGGTTCAAAAATTGGAATATTTTAGTTGCAATAAAACCGATGGCTTTCTTATAACGACGACTAATGGCAAACGATTTGTCCATCAAAAAGTTCCCTATTCTGTTTGGCAGGCACTGGAAAATTCTGAATCAAAAGGAGGGTTTTATAACGCCGTACTGAAAAAAGAGGTATGCGCTAAAAATTAATCGTCAAAAGTAAATTAAATACTACTATGTCAACATCTACTTGGATAATCTTAGGAGTTGTCGCACTTCTTGTTTTCTTATATTTTAAATTTAAAGGAGCCCAAGGCGTTCCTTTATTAAAGGCTTCTGTTGGGACAACAGATGACGTCATCTATAATGTTCAATTTGAACCCATTCACCCTGACATTAAACAGATTGAATATGTCAGAATGATTCTCCATTTCACAACTAAAATTTTATTCGTTGTTGAACCAAATAAGCATTACCTAAAAACGAGATAATCAATTTTATTAGCGAAGTAGCAAAAAACAAAACTAAGCCATGATGAATTAAACTCAATAATAAATAATAAAATAAAAATAAAGAAGAGTCCCAGTTGGAAAAGTTATAGAAGGAATTCTTTTCTTTAAAAATGCCGCTACAAGAAATATTTACACCAAATTACCCACAACCTTATTTGAAAAGCAATTATTGAATTCCATAATTGCAGTATTATATTCATGCAATAATAAGTTGGATGAGTTTCATAAGGAATATCTAAAGGAAGCCCTTGTCTACTTGGCAGATGCATATAATAACAAAAATATCGACCCTTCAAGTATCGGTTCAATGATTCAATTGCCAAACGAAGCATTCATGGCACATTTCCATAACTAAAATGCCCCCATCAATGCATGGTCTCACATGGCCGACTAAGCGCGTCCACGTAGCCCATGCTCACGTTAAGATAAATAATCGGCTCAAAAACAAAATAATCGGCTCAAATCGGCTCAATTTTGGCGAAGGGTTTTTAACTTTGCTCCCATGAAAGCGAAAGTTTACCATTTTGATCTAAAATTGAGTTGGAAGATATTGAGCGTAATAAGCCGGATTGATCGGTTTGATGCCTCTTGGTCTTCGATTGAGCGCTTAGAAGGTAAAAGCCTTAGACAACTCAAAACTATTGCAACAATCCAGAGCGTCGGAGCTTCTACTCGGATAGAAGGTTCAAAAATGAGCGATGAAGAGGTTGAGGTACTGTTGAGCAATATTGGCATGAGTAAAATTGAGGACAGGGATTCACAAGAAGTAGTTGGATATTTCAATGTACTGGATTTGATTAGCGACTCTTTCCTGGAAATTGATGTGACTGAGAGCAATATAAAAAATCTGCACAACCAATTGTTGAAGTATAGTGCAAAAGATGATTGGCATCGAGGAGATTACAAACAGCACGTCAACGCAGTAGAAGCGAGTTTTCCCGACGGCACAAAAAAAATAATATTTAGGACAACCGAGCCAGGGTTTCCAACTGATGACGCGATGAGAGAGGTAGTAGAATGGTATTCAAAAGAAAAAGAGGTTCATCCACTGATAGCATGTGCCTCATTTGTATATGAGTTTGTTAGTATTCACCCGTTTCAGGATGGTAATGGGCGACTGAGCCGCCTTCTGACAACATTGCTGCTTCTGAGAAGTGGTTATAAATGGATAGAGTATGTGAGTTTTGAAAATGAGATTGAAAACAGAAAAAAGGACTATTATATAAGTTTAAGGAGCTGTCAAGCGCAAAGGCCCAATGAAGATATTACGGAATGGATAGAATTCTTCCTTGAATCATTGTCGAACATCCAATATAAATTACAGAAGAAGCTAGAGCTGACGGGACAAGACAGTACGCTTTCGCCAAAAGAAAGAATGGTACATACCTATATCGTAAATAATCCAGGATGTAAAACAGGTGAAATTGCTGGGAAATTGAATATTCCCAAGCCCACGGTAAAGAGGATTGTATCTGATTTGATCTCAAAGCACCTGATCTTAAAATTTGGACAAGGTGCAGGTACAAATTACCGCGCTGAAGGATGATAATAATGCACACAGCTACAGCTTCCCTGCCAACCGCTCGCTAAACGCGGCTGTTTGGCAGGGAAGCAAACGTTGGCAGTATTTTAAAAATAGCGAAACGGCAATAATTTCAAAATGAAAGAATCTGAAAAACATAATGAACGTATTGCAAAAATGACTTTTGCTTCTGTATATCCCCATTATGTTACGAAAGTTCAAAGTAAAGGAAGAACGGTAGATGAACTAACACAAGTAATTGAATGGCTGACAGGTTTTAATCGGGATATACTTCAAGAGGTCATTGAAGAAAATGTGACATTTGAAACCTTTTTTGAAAGGGCAAAACTGAATCCAAATGCCGACCTGATAAAAGGGACCATTTGTGGTTATAAAATTGAAGAAATCGGAAGCCCTGCACCTCGAAAAAATGTGCCGGGCTGAGCAGATGTAATCCAAAGTCAATAAATTTGTTCCCCAATGGCTGAACCGATTCCGATATATAATTTTTACCATACCATTCGGCAGGAGCCCATGCGGTACCGGCAATTTGCATTCGACGAGTTGCTGATCGCCGAGTTCAGTTGTCCGCTGGAAAGCGACCTGCAGGCCATGTGGTCGCATCACAATGGCAGGAGACGCACGCACCGGTGTTGCCCATAGAAACAGACGCTACCCTGGAGGCCTTTTTTCATTCCATGATGTCGTATTTTGCGCGGATGCAGCCGCCTGACAGGGCACTGCTCGAACTGAAATTCCGTGAGTTGCTGCTCAACGCCACTGCCAACCCGAAAAACCGCGAATTACAGGCCTATTTCTGCTCCCTGCTCAAAGGGCCGCAGGCCTCTACACTTCGGCATGTCATGGAGTCCAATTTTTGTTTCAACCTCTCCCTCGAGGAATATGCGCAACTCTGCAGCCGCAGCCTTTCGGCGTTCAAGCGCGATTTTCAAAAGATGTACGGCACAACTCCCGGAAAATGGCTCCTCGGGAAGCGGCTTGCGCTGGCAGGCGAGTTGATGCGCAACACCGACAAGACGGTGAGTGAAGTGGCGTATGAGTCCGGCTTCGAAAACCTGTCGCACTTCAGCCGGGTTTTCCGGGCGCATTTTGGCGCCCCACCGGCTGCCTGGAGAAGCCGGCAGGCAGTCTGAGAAACCGCCTGAGCCGCACAGCAAACGTTCTGACCTTTTGAGCAAAATGAATGTGGTTGCGCCCGGCGCACCTTTGCCCCATCATTCACCTAAAAAGTATTACCACATGATTGCTCAACAAGAATCGATTGCTTTTTCCGGAAATATCCCGGCCAATTACGACAACTACCTGGGTCCGCTTTTTTTTGAACCCTTTGCCCTGGAAGTTGCCGCGCGTATTCGCCCCCTGCAACCTGCCGCTCTGCTGGAAATCGCCTGCGGTACCGGACGTGTAACCAGGCACCTGCCTTCAAACCTGCCCGCCGGAGCAGATATCGTGGCTACCGACATCAATCCCGAGATGTTGGCGTACGCCCAAAAAATGATGCCCGAGGGCAACTCTATTATCTGGGATATCGCTGATGCCGTCAGTTTACCCTACCGGAACGAGTCGTTCGATTGTATACTCAGTCAGTTCGGTGTGATGTTTTACAGCGACCGCCCTCAGGCATATGCGGAAGCCCTGCGCACCCTCAAACCGGGTGGAACGTTTGTCTTCACCGTCTGGGATACCCTCCGGTTCAATCCCGCTGCACGGATGGCCGACAGCACCCTGGCGCATTTTTTCCCTGTCGACACGCCGGCTTTTTTCAAAATACCCTTCTCCTGTAATGAAGACCACCTGATCCGCTACGAACTGGCGCTGGCAGGTTTTAAAGACATCAAAGTGGAGCGACTGCCTCTTACCGGATATGCCGACACGGCCGAAAACGCGGCGAAAGGGCTGTTGGAGGGCACCCCTGCCCATACGGCTATCGTGGGCCGGGATGAAGCGCTGCTGCCGCTTATTCAGGCGGAACTTGCCCGGGAACTGGCGGATGCTTTCGGTTCCACCAGCCTGCGTGTGCCGTTGCAGGCGTTGCTGGTTACGGCTAAAAGGTAATGCTTGCCCGGCGTCATGGTGCAGTCAACCTGAAACTGCAATTGTTGCGGGACTGTCGCCGTGGCGCCGGTATTATTCTGCCCTGAAGTGGCGCGGGCAGGTGATTAATTTTAGCATTTTTCAGATACACCTTATGAGTTTGGCGGGACATTGACCTATATTTGATCTGCAAGAGTGATTTACAGCCCAAATAGTAGCGGCTTTCAAAGTGATTTTGGGGCCTTTTCATCCTTTCGGATCAAATAAAACATCAAACCAATGATCAAACACTTCATGCGCTTGCTTTGCCTGGTATGCTTGTGCATACCTACACCATCCAGTTCTCAATCTTCCACCACTGCCGATGTACTGTTTATTTTGGACGCATCGGGCTCCATGTGGCAAAAAATGGACGGCGAATTCAAGGTCGTAATCGCCAAGTCCGTTTTGCAAAAACTGGTTGACGGGCTGCCCGACAATACCCGCGCCGGCCTGATCGCCTATGGCCACAACCGAAAATCGGATTGTTCAGACATCGAAACATTGATCCCCCTGGGGAATGTAGATAAAACGGCTTTTTCAGATAAACTCAAGGCCCTGAACCCGACAGGCATGACGCCTATTGCCATGTCCATCAAGCACGCTCTGGAGCATATTCAAAATGAGCAGAAATCCGTCACCTGCATTCTGGTCAGCGATGGCCTGGAAACCTGCTCCGGCGATGCCTGTGATCTGGTCCGGCAGGCAAAGGCAAAAGGAGTTCAGATCACCATGCATGTAATCGGTTTCGGCCTGGCTGAAAACGATCTCTCCGCCCTCGAATGTATTGCCCAGGCCGGGGGAGGACAATACCTGCCGGCCGGCAATGCAGCAGAACTCGGCAAGGCCCTGGAAAAATCGATAGAACAACCGCCGGCAGACGGTGGTTATCTCTCGGTAGGCGTTAACCTTGACGGAAAACGGAAGGATGCCCTGGTCAAAGTGTATAAAAAAGGAGAAAAGGACGAACTGGTTGCCGGGCGCACGTATGACGGCGCATCAACCAACCCTCGTATTTTCCAACTGCCTGCCGGCATCTACAACGTGGAAGCCAGAGCCATGAGGATGGATGACAACCCTGTAAAAGTCTTCCAGGATATCCGCGTCCAGGGACCGGACACCACCGTGCTTCTGGCAGACTTCACGCAGGTGGTTGTCGAGGTGCAGGTCACCCGCAACGGCGCCCTTTCCGACGCGACGGTGACTCTGCTCGACCCGGTTACCAAAAAAACCGTGTCCCAGACCCGTACTTACAGGGGCGCTGCAACCAACCCGGCCAAATTCAGGGTATTGCCCGGCGCCTACCAGGTACAGATAAAAGGTATAGAAATCGAGGGTGCGCCGGTCAAGGTATTCGACCGGCAGGAAGTCGCTGCGGGCAAGTCTGCTTCGCTGAGCCACGATTTTTCATCCGGCGAATTAAGGATTGGCGCCATGCAAAGCGGCGCCTTTGTCGATGCGGCCGTGCAGATATATGCCAAAGGCAACAACCAAAATATAGCGGGCGGCCGCACTTATATGAGCGAAAAGACCAACCCCAAAACGTTTGTACTGGAACCGGGGAAATACCGGGTCGACCTGCAACCCGTTAAACCCAAAGGCTTGAACAAAAAATCTGTCGAGGTAGAAGTAACAGCCAACGGAGTGACGGAGCAAACAGTCGAATGGTAGGTAATGCAAGCAGGTACCGGTATTGTGCCACACAACGGCCAGACCATTACAACTGAATGGTGTATTGAAAAACCGTCTCTTTCGGTTTTTCATTTATGGACGCCTCCTTTTGAGCAGGTATCACTGTATAGTTCACCTGAAACTGCACTTGCTGCGGGGGCGGCGCCTGTGGCGCCGGTTTTTGCACCGGTTTTCTGAACTGTATCCGGGCTTTT
Organism: Lewinellaceae bacterium; assembly: GCA_016712415.1. Classification (GTDB taxonomy): domain Bacteria; phylum Bacteroidota; class Bacteroidia; order Chitinophagales; family Saprospiraceae; genus M3007. The sequence continues at coordinate 105,029 of JADJRC010000014.1, forward strand.
TTGTGGAACAGCACTTTCAGACCCCGGTTTTTCGGCACATCGAATTTGAGCAGGCGCACCACCCGGCAGGCCTCTTCATCACAGCCGCCGCCGATGCCCTGAAGCACACGCGTTGCCACTACTTTTCCCTGATAATCAATGTCGTAATCAACCAAAACAGTGCCTTCGACACCTTCTTCCAATGCGGATGCCGGATACCGCAGGTTGGTCTGAATAAACCTGGACAATTCCTTTGGTCCGCCGGGGTATTCCGGCTGATGGATAAAGAGGGGCTTTTTTTTGTCCTTTTCCATCGCTTACTGCATTTTCAACTTGTCCAGCATCTGACGCTGGTGCAGGTATTTTTCCACCACTTTGAGGGCGAGCAAGGTCAGCACGAAATAGAGTCCGTATTGAAAAACGGGTGTGCCGAATATCCCTCCCCAGTTGACCTCGGGCAATGATACGGCGGGAACTTCAACCGGCAATTGGGCGGGAATACCCTGGAGGAACATGAACACCAATGCCGAGCAGATAAACAGCCCGAACACGGCAGAGATCAGGTAAATCATCCGGTCCGGTCCTTTTTCCGGCGCCGTAGCGCGGCCATGCGCCTGTTCTGAAACCCAGGCCGTCATTACCCGTTCGGCAAAGCCTGCGTCGGGCGTCTCCAGCGACAATGCCGTGAAAGCGCGTTTTTCCGACAGGATAAGGTCGAGGCGCCCGCGCCATTCGGGATGTTGTTGGAGGTAGCCGTCTACCTTCGCTTTGTCTGCCGCCGAAAGGAAATCATCGGCGTAATCCCACAGCATATCTTCGGTCAAAAAAAAGTTATTTTCCATAACATTGGCGCATTAAAGGTTCAGGAGGCCATTTCTGTGGCAAATTTATCTTCGAGGATCAGTTTTAAACGCTGACGGGCCCGACAAAGTTTTGTTTTGGCATTGGTCATGGTCAATCCCATGATGTTGCAAATCTCTTCGAGGTTGTGTTCGTACAGGTAAAACAGGGTGATAATACCCGAATCGTCGGGCGAAAGCAATGCAATAGCGCGTTGCAATGCCGCATTTCTGTCTTCACGTTCCATACTTACCGACACATCCGGCGCGCCTTCGTCTTTCAGCCGGATGGGGCGTTCTTCATCGTCGAGCGACTGTATATCCGGATTTTGCTTGCGCAAAAAGTTCATCGAGATCGAATACACGATCCGGTACAGCCAGATGGTGAATTTCGCTTCTCCCCGAAAATCGGGCAGATAGCGAAAAGCCCGCATAAAACAATCTTGTGCCACTTCGTGGGCATCTTCCCGGTTTTTGACAAAACGCAGCGCCAACGTAAACACATATTGCTCATAGCGCTTCACCAGCATGGCAAATGCACTCTGGCGTCCTGCCTGAGCCTGTTGAATCAGTGTTTCGTCGGACAAAGTCGCTGACATCCGTTTGTAGTCTATTGTTTACAGATACTGGACACGGTATCGGCGGGGCTGGTTACACCCTAACCAAAGAATTTCTTCAGTCGCTTTGCCAAAAGTACAACATCCGTTTGTTCTATGGGGTGTTTGCTGCCGGGAAGTATATTTAAAAGTCCGTTCGGCAGCAGGCTTGCAGTGGCCTTGCTTTCTTCAGGCGTGACCATGTTGTCGAGTTCGCCCAGCCCGACAGTGACGGGACAGGTAATGATGGCCATATCCTCAGGTGCAAGTCCGCTGCCGGCCCCAAGGCCGTGTATCATGTCAGCCGTCCGAAGCAACACGGCTTTCCAGTCGGCCGGCGCGTGGCGCTCCGCCAGAATCCTGGCAAACGCGGGCACCTTCGCCTCGATCTTTTCAGGGTCGAGCATGGCCATTTCACGTGCAGCCGTTTCAGGGGTCCAGTCGAACTTGGTGCCCAGGGTAAAAATACGGTTCACAAGGTCGGGGTGGTAGCAGGCCAGGTACAGCGCCACGTAGCCGCCCATCGAATAGCCGAAGATATCCACTTGCGACAAGTTATTGTCTGACAGGTACTTTTGAATATATTCGGCAAAACCGGCAATGGAAAAAGCGCCTTGATCCGGCGCCCCGCCGTGGCCGGGAAAATTTGGCGCATATATTTCACGGCCTTCCGGAAGGAGCGTTTTCAGCGGATCGAACTGGGCGGCGCTGCCGAGTGCGCCGTGGAGTAAAAGCAGTGGTGTCATGAACAATTTGTATTTGATCCTCCTAAAATATCGTCTTTTTTATCCTGTGAATCTTGTAAATCCTGTGAATCTTGTAAATCCTGTGAATCCTGTGAATCTTGTAAATCCTGTGAATCTTGTAAATCCTGTCTGAAAAACAACAGAACCTGTCAGCCATACAACAGAAACGGTTTAAAAAGACGCCCTCTTGAAAACGAAGCAAGCCGGCTTTCTCCCTAAATAAATTTCCTCAGGCATCGGCGGCTTGTCTCGCGCAAATCTACACTTCCCCCACACCCAACCATTCCATTTTCTCAAAATCGCGTAGGTTTGTCCACACTACCCCTCTCATTCTGTCAAAATCCGCGTCAATCCGCGCTTTTTTTCCGCGCGAATCTGCGGTAAACCATCTTATACGGGAAACCACCTCACCATGATCGCACACCTTGTCAATCTCCACGAACGCCGCATCTACCCTGCTGAAATCGACATGGCAAACGGACGGATCACCGCCATCCGGGAAATCGCCGACGCACCCGACGATGCCGGATACCTGCTCCCGGGGTTCGTAGACGCGCACGTCCACGTGGAAAGCAGTATGCTGCCGCCGGCTGAATTTGCTAGGATGGCCGTCGTACACGGCACGGTGGCCACGGTGTCCGACCCGCACGAGATTGCCAATGTGCTCGGCGTGGCAGGCGTGCAGTACATGCTCGACGATGCGCGGCGTGTGCCGCTCAAATTCTGCTTTGGCGCGCCTTCCTGCGTACCGGCCACGGCATTCGAGACGGCAGGTGCAACACTAGACGCCCGGGCAGTGGAACAACTGCTGCAAAACCCCGCCATCGGCTACCTGTCTGAAATGATGAACTTCCCCGGCGTCCTGTTCAGCGACGCAGCGGTCATGGCCAAAATTGCCGCTGCCAAACGCCTCGGCAAACCAGTGGACGGCCACGCGCCCGGATTGCGCGGCGACGATGCGCGGCGTTATTTTGCCGCAGGCATAACGACCGACCACGAGTGCTTCACCTATGAGGAAGGCCGGGAAAAGGCGCAACTCGGCGTCAAAATACTGATCCGGGAAGGCAGCGCCGCGCGCAATTTCGAGGCGCTCTGGCCGCTGCTGAATGAATTTCCCGCGCAGGTCATGTTTTGCAGCGACGACAAACACCCCGACGACCTCGTGCGCGGCCACATCGACGAAGTCGTGCGGCGCGCGCTGGCCAAAGGCTGCGACCTGTTCGACGTGTTGCGCGCCGCCTGCCTCAACCCCGTGGAGCACTACAGACTGCCCGTGGGCCTGCTGCGCGCGGGCGACCCTGCCGATTTTATCCGCGTGGCCGACCTGCAATCGTTCCGTGTGCTCGACACCTGGATTGACGGTCAAAAAGTCGCGGAAAACGGCCAAAGCCTGCTGCCTCGCCTGAGTTCAGAAGCGCCGAACCAATTCCGCGCTTTACCCAAATCCGAAGCCGATTTCCGGGTGGCCGCCAACGGCGCGGCGCGCGTCCGCGTCATCGAGGCGCTCGACGGGCAAATCGTAACCGGCGCAGCGACGGAAACCCTGACGCTCCGGGACGGGACATTGACACCCGATCCTGCCCGCGACCTGCTCAAGATCGCGGTCGTCAACCGCTACGCCGAACACGCGGCGCCGGCCATCGGGTTTGTGCGCGGCTTCGGGCTGCGGCGCGGCGCGCTGGCCTCCACGGTGGCCCACGATTCGCACAATATCGTTGCAGTAGGGACCGACGACGAGGCGCTGTGCGCAGCCGTCAACGCCGTCATCGAAGCCCGTGGCGGCATCAGCGCGACCGATGGCGCGGGCGATACACGCGTACTGCCGCTGCCCATCGCCGGACTGATGAGCAACAGCGACGGTCACACCCTGGCCCGCGAATACGGACTGGTCGACGCCTGGACCAAGGAAATGTTGGGCTGCACCCTTAGGGCGCCCTTCATGGTATTGTCATTTTTGGCGCTGCCGGTCATCCCAAAACTAAAAATGACCGACCTGGGCCTTTTCGACGTCGAAAAGTTCGTTTTCGTGCCGCTGGAAATGCCGTAGTTTTGCCCCGTCAACACATACGCGACCTTGGAACTAAGAGGTAAACTGATCTGCGGCATTGCCGGTGTTTTTTTGTTCGACCTGCTGGGCATACCCTTCGGCGGACTGATCGGCTTTTTCGTGGGTTCCCTGCTGGGACACTATTTCTTTGACCGGCCCAAAGAGGTCGAAGCGGAAGATGGCCAGTTCAAGGCCTACCAGCGCCGGCAGGGCGAGTTCCTGTTCCATGCCTTTGCACTCTGCGCCAAAATTGCCAAGGCCGACGGCGCCATCACACGGCAGGAGATCAACCACATGGAACACCTGATGCGCAACCAGTTCAGGTTGAACGATACCGGCAGGGCGCAGGCCATCAGGGTATGGAAACAGGTGAAGGACACCACAGAGCCTTTCGACGCCTACGCCCGGGCTTTCTACCGCGATTTCGGCAAGGAACGCCACCATGTAATGAACATGATGGACCTGCTCTTTGCCATGGCCGCAGCCGACGGCGGCCTGCACCCCCGCGAGGAGGTCGCCCTGCTCCGCGCTGCGGGCATCTTCCACATCGGCAGGCTCCAGTACGACCGCATCAAGAGCCGCTACTACCAGACCAAAAGCGGACCGCAACAGCAACAGCGCTGGTCGCCGCTCGACCCGCACTACCTGATCCTCGGCGCGCAGCCCAATGACACGCTGGAAACGGTCAAAAAGAAATACCGCGCCCTGGCCATGAAATGGCACCCGGACAAGATCGCCGCCGGCGGCGCCTCGGCGGAAGCCCTGCGCCACGCGAAGGAAAAGTTCCAGCAGATCAACGAGGCCTATGAGAAGATTGTGGCGGCGCGGAAGGGGTAATTTGCTCTGCACCCCATGTTAAATTTCATCGCGGGTTTGCCTTTCCGGGGGAAACGGTTTTATTTGAGGGATCAAAGGCCTTTTCTTATTGAAAAAGGACCATTGTATCGTTTGTTGACCGGCAACATCCACACAGCGCTTCATCCGACCTTGACCGAACAGGAACCTTTCGATGCTTTCCTACCCGATATTATCCGTTCGCTTGATTTAATCCGCCACACCGCGATTTTCAACAGAATTTTTTATTCCCGCCTGTCCGTTGACCAGACTCCGGGCAGGTGTAAAGATTTCCCTGATGGCTGTACGCCGTCGCGGAAACGACTCCTGTTTTATCTGCGGTAGCACACACTTATTATTCATCACTAAAAACTCGATTCAATGAAACACAAAACGTTATTTATCAGTAATTTACAAAAAATATTTGCGGGGGGGGGGGCAAACTCTTTACCGGAGCAATGTTGACATTGTTCATGGGTGTCATACATCTTCCCTCATCGTTTGCACAATGCAGTCCACAGGCCGATTTCACCTTTACGATAAATGACTGCGATGTGGAATTCCAACCCGTGAGTAGCGGCGCCGGTGTTGCGCACTTCTGGACGTTTCAGACCACGGGAGCGGGTTTTGTTTCCGCTTCCGATGTTGCCAACCCGCTCCACACATTCGGATCGGGAGCAGGTTTTTCCAATCGGACCGTCACTCACTCGGTTACTGTTGGCGGCGTGATGTACACCTGTGTCAAACAAATCACCGTAGGTTGTACAGAAGGGTGCAGCGATAAAAATTTTGGGTACACAGTAAATGGATGCTCTGTCACCTTCGATGCCGGGCTATTAACGGGACAGAACTGGGATTTTGGCGACGGCAATACATCTTCCCAGGCCGACCCGACACACACTTACACTGCCAACGGCGATTATACGGTCACCTATTCGACCGCCGGAGGGCCGGTTTGTCAAAAAACAGTACGGGTTTTCTGTGGAACAAGTCCATCCTGTTGTACTGGCGAGTTTACCGCAAAACTATATACGGAATGCAGTGTACTGAAGCTGGAACTCGGCGCAGAATGTACAAGCGGAGGAGCCCATTCCTGGATTATTACACCGAATGTCGCCGGCGCATGTTTGACCCTCGATAACTTTTTCCAGGGCGCGCCCGTACAGGGGATGATCCGACTAACCAACATCAACACCTGCGTCGTGTCATCAATCAACATCACCCACCAATACACCTGCACCGATGGAACTGTCCATACGGTAACAAAAAACCTGAACGTGCCTGTGCAGGGTATATTTATCGGCAGAGACGGGCAGACAACCAATTTGAGCGATTACGCTTGCGTTCTTCCCGGCTCCGCTTATAATGGCAGTTGTGTCGTGTATTCCAGTGGAATCGTTGACATTGACAAGGACTTCTCTTTTGCCTCAGCCACCGTGCGTGTGCAACCGGGCCTTGCCGGTTTCAATGTGAAAGCACCGTACAATTTCACTTTACGCCAGGGCACGATAGTCAGCGGCAACCCCGACCCGGATTGTCACTGTTTGTGGAGGGGCATTAACGTAGATTCCGATGCCAAACTTACTACCGGCACGGATGCATCGGTGGAAGACGCTTTGTACGCCGTTCGTGCCGGGCTGAGCAGCACTCTGGAGATCAGAAAAACACATTTCCGAAGGAACTTTATCGGAATACGAGCAACGGAGGGCCCATTTGTAATGGACTTTTTTGAGGAAAATGAATTTGACGGCACAGGGCCTTTATATAATATATGTAGTCTTACATCAATGAACGATATCCAGGCTGTATTCGGATCATGCCAGCTCGCTGTTCCTTATTTCAACGAACGCGGATTTGCAGGCATCTACCTCGGCAATGCCGGGAGTGTCAACCTTCTACCGCTAGGTTGTGCTTCACAGAATGCTTTTCACGACCTTGCCGTAGGCATTGATGCGTATGACACGGAACTTTCAATTAACAGAAACTGTCGATTCTCGAGAATTCTGCCCGGGGCGTATATGATATCAACATTGAATCGTATGGCGGCGTTGCTGTGCGTTTCGCAGATGGCACGGCACAAGGCGTGAATGGAATCAGGTACAGGGGAAACGGTATGTTTGCGTCGAATCCGTCGCCCGATTTTGACGACTGTGCCTGTGGATTTTACCTCGCCTCCGAAATTCTATCTACTTCGACGACGGGGACACGTATTCAAATAACCGAATGCAGGATGTTCAGGCAACACACTGGCGTCTTTTTATATCAGATAACTGTACGGCTGCGACAATACGGGAAATAGCAACAATTTCTTCCGGGGTATACAGAATAATTATATCGAGGTGAACCCAAGTACGCAGTTTCCCGACTTGTTGCCATTAGCGGGGATTTTTCTGGCAGACTTTACACCGACGCAATCCGCACCCGAGATTGCGCGAAACATCATCGATGTAAACCAGGCAAATAACACCTGCAATTCGTCAGGCATCAGAATCCAGGGTTTTGCAGGGGATGTACTCGAACAGGTAAATATTCACAGAAACACGGTCAACGTCAACCAGGGAAGCAATGGCATCATACTGGGCAATTATTCCGGCGCCTGGGTTCACGACAACAGCGACGCGCCGGACTGCAGGCGCCGGAATATTTATCAATCACCAGTGCATAGACGGCATCAACAACTTCAGCGCCGGCATCCTGTATCAGGCAACCACAATAACCTCGTAGGATGCAACGACATCATTTCCAATACGCCGAATACACGCGATCTGGCCGTCGCTTTTCATCAGAACGGAACTTACGCGCGCAACAACCTCGTCAACGGAAGATACGGCGCCATCTTCAGGCTCTCGGCTACCGGCACCCGGTTCGCCTGCAATACCATGTCGAACTACACAGAAAACGGTTTGCGCTACGAAGCCGGAGCCAATACAGGGCTGCAGGGAACGCCGGATACGACCTTTGGCAATCAATGGATCAACGCCAACCCGGCGCTGTTTGGGGCGTTTGCCGATATGACAGTTAATCCTGCGAATTCGTTATATTTTTGTGCGTACTCTCGTCGGTGAAAATCCCAGTGTCTCTCCACTCAACTGGTTCTTCTCCATAGTCCCCAATAATATCCCGCCAACATGCCATTACGATTGCCCTCACCGTTCCCCTGTTCTTCGCCCCTGAAATAACAGCCTGGGACGATTCGGTCGCTTCCGGCGCAGCGGGGGGATACTTTTATTTCCCGGAAGCGGCCCGCTGGATCGACGAACGCCATTTGTATGAAAAACTGTACCACAACCCGGCGCTCCTATCCGGAAATCCCGTTATGGATGCGTTTGTGAACGCCCATCAGTATTCTCCCGTCGCCGGTTTGGTCGAGGCAGGCGAACATATCCGCGCCTTGTATGCGATCGATGCCGCACAAAAAGCCGCGCTGGAAAGCCAGGCAGAGGTGATCGATACATTGCTCCTTCAAAAAACACTGCTCGACTCGCTGTTAGCCCAAACGACCGACCCGGTTGAGCAGGAAACCGGCCAAGCGTTGCGCGACAGCCTCGTGCAGGAGTTGATGGACGCACAATCGGCATCGGAAACACTTGCCCTGGAACTGACGCAACAGCGGCTGAACGGTATAGCAGGGACGCTTGCCCTGCTGGGAAACATCGCCCCGGCCAACGTATATGAAGCGAATGAGAAAGAGGTGCTTCGCATCTACCTCGAATCGTTCGTTTCCGGGTTGCAACCCTCACCGGAAATGATCGACACCCTGTACGCCATCGGCAGCGCGTGTCCCTACGTCAACGGCCCTGCCGTGTACGACGCAAGAAGCCTGTACGAAAAGTACACGGGTATTTCCCTGCCCGATGTAGATTGCCCGGAATTGGAAGAACGCGACAGCAAAGCCGGCATGCAAATGACGGATGCAGGTATCCGCATTTACCCCAACCCGGCAGATCAGATGCTGAGCATCTCGATCCCTGCAAATGCCCCGGCAGGTAATTACCGCCTGCAACTTTTCAACATGCTGGGAGAAAAGGTTTCGGATGCCGCAATATATCCCGGCGACAACCAGACACCCGTAAATTCATTGCCCGGCGGAATTTACCTGGCGCGCATTACCCGCGACGGGCTTAACCTGCACTCCATGGCGATTTTTATCCGGCACTAACCTGTTCTGTTTATCCTTATAGGGGACTTCTGGTATGAAGTCTCCTATAATCAATTATTTCCTTACATGAAACAACTTCTCCTTCTCCTATACTGCTTCCTCGCTCTTGACCCTGTATTCAGCCAGAAACACGATTATGTCTGGTTGTCCGGAGTTTACAACCTCGCCGATGATTCTGCCACCAATTTTATCGTGGATTTCAAGACTTTTCCTCCCGTTATTGACAAGATTGACAGTAAAATATTAATAACTTTTGCCAACTGCTCTGTTTCCGATAAAGCTGGGGACCTTGCATTTTATACCAACCTGTGGTACGGTAAAAAACAGGGAACACGAAACCCTGTACAATGGAGAAGGCCTGAGCCTGGGGCCGTTCCATGATTTTTATTGCGGCACATCTGGCACCTATAATTTGATCCAGGGTGTTTTTGCATTGCCCGGCGCAGACCAGACTTACGACCTGTTCCACCTCCGCGGCCTGATGGATCCGCCCGGCCCCAATTTCATCTGCTGGAGGGGCGCGCTGCTTCATTCCCGAATCGACATGAACGCCCAGCAGGGAAAAGGAGAGGTTGTTTTAAAGGACTCCGTTTTGCTGGAGACTTGCCTGCAAACCGCCTGCGCCAACCGTCACGCCAACGGCCGCGACTGGTGGATACTGGCGGCGGACAATACCGACAACCGCTTTTACCGCTTTCTATCCACCCCCGACGGCATCGAAGGACCCTGGATACAGGACATCGACAACCCCACCACGCAGGACACTTTTTTTTACCTGGGCTGGAGCGAATTCTCCCCCGACGGGGAATATTTCCTCGTGTACGACGTGCACAGCGGCGCCGCCGTTTACGCCTTCGACCGGTGTACCGGGCTGCTGTCTTCCCTGTGGCACCTGCCGGGCGATCCCGATTCCTACGGATGGTCGGCAGCCTTTTCTCCCGACAGCCGCTTCGTGTACATCGTAAAAGATCAGTTTGCCTCCATCCGGCAGTTCGACCTGCATGCGGCGGACATTACCGCGTCCCAAACCACCGTGGCTGTCTGGGACAGTTTTTTACCGACCTGTTTTGAACCAATGGGCCAGCAATACAGACGTTCTTCGGCTTTTTCCAGCACGGCCCCGACGGCAAGCTTTACAACTGGGCCGGCGACACGAAATACATGCACGTCATGAATTTCCCCAACCGCAAAGGAACACAATGCGATTTGATACAACGCGCCATCGAGTTGCCTTACTACACCTCCGGCGCCAACGCCTACTACCCCAACTACCGCCTCGGCCCGGTGGACGGCTCCGCCTGCGACAGCCTGGGTATTAACAACCTGCCCGTGGCGCTGTTCCGCCACGACGTGGAGGATACCCTCCTGCCGCTGGCCGTCACCTTCACCGACCTGTCGTATTACGCGCCAACGAACTGGCACTGGGATTTCGGCGACGGAGGCGCCAGCCAGGATACCAGTCCGGTACACGTTTTCCCCGCGGCGGGCGCTTACAACGTCTGCCTTACCGTCAGCAATGCCTACGCCGCCGATACCTTTTGCCGGCAGATACAGGTCGGCACGGTCGGCCTGTCCGACCTGTTGCCGGTGCTGCCCCTGGCCCGCGTGTTGCCCAATCCCTGCGGCGATCTGCTGCGGGTATCACTGCCTGCCATGACCGGCGAAAACCCGGTTTTTGTCCTGTTCGACATGTTTGGCCGGCCCATATTGACCCGAACCCTGACGCACTTTGAGACACCGCTTGATACGAAGCGCCTGCCCGCCGGGATGTATGGCTGGCAGTTGCGGTACAGGGGTGTTGTGGCGCAATCGGGAAAGGTGGTGAAGCAATGATGAACGCGCATTACCCGCGACGGATTAACCCTTTACTCCACGGCGATCTCTATCGGGCACTAACCTGTTCTGTTTATCTTTAAGGGGAATTCAAACGCTGAATTCCCCTTAAACAATTATTTCCTTACATGAAACAACTTCTCCTTCTCCTATACTGCTTCCTCGCTCTTGACCCTGTATTCAGCCAAAAGTACGATTATGTCTGGTTGTCCGGAGTTTACAACCTCGCCGATGATTCTGCCACCAATTTTATCGTGGATTTCAAAACTTTTCCTCCCGTTGTTGACAAGATCGACAGCAAAACATTGATGATTGATGCTAATATTTCCATGTCCGATAAAGATGGCGAACTTGCCTTTTATACCAATATGTGCAAGGTAAAAAACAGCGAACACGAAACCCTGTACAACGGAGAAGGGCTGAGCCTCGGGCCTTTCCATGATTTTTATTGCGGTGTCTCTGGCACCTATAATTTGCCCCAGGGTGTTTTCGCATTGCCCGGCACAGACCAGGCCTACGACCTGTTCCACCTCCGCGGCCTGATCGATCCGCCCGGCCCCAATTTCGTCTGCTGGAGAGGAGCGCTGCTTCATTCCCGGATCGACATGAACGCCCAGCAGGGAAAAGGAGCGGTCGTTTTCAAGGATTCTGTTTTACTGGAGGCTTGCCTGCAAACTGCCTGCGCCAACCGCCACGCCAACGGCCACGACTGGTGGATACTGGCGGCGGACAATACCGACAACCGCTTTTACCGCTTTCTATCCACCCCCAACGGCATCGAAGGTCCCTGGATACAGGACATCAACAACCCCACCACGCAGGACACTTTTTTTTACTTAGGCTGGAGCGAATTCTCCCCCGACGGGGAATATTTTCTCGTGTACGACGTACACAGCGGCGCCGCCGTTTACGCCTTCGACCGGTGTACCGGGCTGCTGTCTTCCCTGTGGAATTTGCCGGGCGATCCCGATTCCTACGGATGGTCGGCAGCCTTTTCCCCCGACAGCCGCTTCGTGTATATCGTAAGAGATCATTTTTCCTCGATCCGGCAGTTCGACCTGCATGCGGCGGACATTACCGCGTCCCAAACCACCGTGGCTGTCTGGGACAGCTTTTTCTTTTACCAGCAAGGAAGCGGCGGCCCTCGCCAGACATTCTTTAATTATTTCCAGCACGGCCCTGACGGCAAACTCTACAACTGGGCCGGCGATACCAAATACATGCACGTCATGAATTTCCCCAACCGCAAAGGAACACAATGCGATTTGGTACAACGCGCCGTCGAGTTGCCTTACTATACCTCCGGCGCCAACGCCTACTACCCCAACTACCGCCTCGGCCCGGTGGACGGCTCCGCCTGCGACAGCCTGGGTATCGACAACCTGCCAGTGGCGCTGTTCCGCCACGACGTAGAGGATACCCTCGCGCCGCTGGCCGTCACCTTTACCGACCTGTCGTACTACGCGCCCACGGCCTGGCATTGGGATTTCGGCGACGGAGGCGCCAGCCAGGACACCAGCCCGGTACACGTTTTCCCTGCGGCGGGGACTTACAACGTCTGCCTGACGGTGAGCAACGCCTTCGCTTCAGATACCTTCTGCCGGATGGTGCAGGTCGGTACGGTCGGCTTGTCCGAACTGCTGCCGGTGCTGCCCAGGGCGCAGGTATCGCCCAATCCTGCGGCGACCTGCTCCGCGTGTCGCTGCCCGCCATGACCGGCGAAAACCCGGTTTTTGTCCTGTTCGACCTCTTTGGCAGACCCCTCGTCACCCAAACCCTGACCGGTTTTGATACCCCGATCGATACGAAGCGCCTGCCCGCCGGGATGTATGGCTGGCAGATGCGGTACCGGGGCGTTGTGGCGCAGGCGGGTAAAGTGGTGAAACGGTGAGGAGGAATTCCGTGACTTGTCCTGAAACAGGTTTACACAACATTGTTAACTAAAACCAGGACAAGTCCTGATGGAAAACTGATATCTTTCGACTCCAAACCTGCGGTTCACACCCCACGCAAAATGCCCGTCCTCGCCAACACCGACTGCACCGACCGTGAACAGATACGCGAAGCGTTCCTGCCCTTCGCCCGGCCCGACTACGTCGAAGGCATGATCCTGGGCAACGATCTGGACAGCCTGCTGTCGGGCATGTACCTGCACCAAAAATTCGGCTGGCCTGTCGCGGGGGTGTACTGCAACTATAGCCGTCTCTGGCACACAGAAGCCGTCGGCCCGTTTCTGGAAAAGCTGTATTCCGGCAAGCTGATTGCTGTCGATCTCGATATTTACCACGCCGCCGTGCCGAGCCTGGGGCACCACATCATCGCCCTGAACCGGGAGGATGCGTTGCCCGGCCACAGCCATTCGCTCAACCCGAACGCCTTGCGCGGTTTTTCCGTGGAGCATCAATTTTTCCGAAAATATCCGCTGTCGACCCTGCATTTTCTGCTCTGGCTTTTCGGGGAGCCGGCCATTTCCCGCGATGCAGAACTGCTGGTATGGCTGACCGATTCCTCGTTTATCAATGCGCAGCAATACCGCGCGAATGTGGAGGCATGGGTCCGGCACTTTGCTTACCCCTCGTTTACCCGCTTGTTGCCGGCTTTGCAAACGCCCGAATTCGAGACGTTGCTGCGCGACCGCATCCTGTCGCGGATGGCGCCGAATGCCTTGTGCCGGCCCGGCAAGCCGACCTATGCGTCGCGGCACCTGGGCCTGAGCGGGTGGCAGTGCCAGTTTGATCACCCGGTCGTACAGCAACGCGATCTGGAACACCTGCTGGCGCTGCTGGCGGATATATGCGACTGGAAGCGGCTGCCTTTCCCCGAAACATTTGCCGGTCTGCTGGACGGCAGGCGGCTGGATATTCAGGTATCGGCATTGCGGGAGATCGACACACCTTTTAGTGAATGGCTGGAACAGACGGGCGTTTTTTCCTACGCCTTTACGTTCAAAGACCGTTTGAACTATACGGTTTTACGATAAAAAAACCGTCCGAACCCCTGGGTTGGTACAGCGGCATCAGGATCAGACCGTCTTCGGGCGCCAGTACGGGGCCGGTAACATCATCGGCCAGGTGTTCACCTTCGGCGACGGGCTGGAAATTGAGGTACCCCGGCCGCATCCGGAAATCGTCGCCCGGCCGGATATGGTGCACATGGCGCAGTCGTGTTACTTTCGGCAGGGTTTCGCTGTATTGCTCCAGGGCGGTGCCGATCCGGGCGGAGAAGTCTTCCGGACCGATGCAGCCTGCCGCGCGCAGGCAATTGATGATGCCCGATACCGAGCGGCTGACAGACACCGGGTCGTCGTGCCGGCCCGCTTCGAAGGCCACGCCGATGGTCTGTTTTGGAAAGCCTCCCGATTGAAAATGCCCTTCGGTGGCAAAGCGCAGCAGGGTGCCGCCGATGCCCTCGAAGAGATCGAGGATGACAGGGGCGTGCAGTTCCTTGGCCAGGCGCAGGCTGGAGGCATCGTCGGTGGGAATGCAGAAGATGCCGCCGTCGGCTGAAGTGGTGTGCAGGTCGAGTGCGACCACGGTTTCAGGTTTTTCGGCGGTGATTTCGGCGCAAATGGCGGTGTACAGGTTGGCCATTTCGAGGTCTTCGGCACGCAGATCGACCGGTTGCATGTGCCGGATGCGATTCAGGTTGTCGACCGTCCATTGCCGGTTCAGGTCCTTTTCGATAAAGCGCAGGTGCTGCTCATACGCCTGCAGGTTGCCCAGCAGGCCGACCATCTTACCGGCAAAAACAAAATCGGGATTACTTCGGGCTTCGCTTTCCAGAAGCCTGAATACGGTTTCAATGGCCTTGACGCCGGCGTGTTCGTTGCCGTGCACGGCGCCGAACACCAACACCAGGGCGCCGGCCCGAGCGCCTTCAAATCTTCCGATAATTCGATCCATGGTATTTAAACAAAAACGGCTTCCAAGGTAAACCCCTTGGAAGCCCGTTTTATCTGTTGTGCGTAAAAAAATTTTACTCGCTCTTTTTCTTCGTACGTACTGCGCGCATGGCAGCCATCTGTTCCGGGTTTGCGCCGCGGCGCTTTTTCGGCTCGCCGTTGTCGGCAGCCTTGGCTTTAGGCTTCGGTCCCGGCTTTGCGGCAGCCTTGGTTTTTTTAGCAGTTGCCTTCGGCGCCTTTTGCTCTGCGGCGCCTTTGGCAGCCGCGAGTTTGGCCATCCGCGAGGCGCGGATTTTTGCCATGTGCTCGGCGCTCATGCCGCGACGTTTTTTCGGTTCGCCGTTGTCGGCAGCCTTTGCTTTAGGCTTCGGTCCCGGCTTCTTGCTTTCGCCCGTTGCTTTTGCTGTAACCGCCTGCGCGCGCAGGGCTTCCATCTCCGCCTTGGTGCGGCGCTTGCGTTTGGGTGCAGTGTCAGCAGATCCGGCAGCCTTTGCTTTCGGTTTCGGCACTGGCTTCTTGCCTTCACCCGTTGCAACAGTGGTTGCCGATTGAGCCTTGGGTTTCGGTCCAGGCTTTTTGCGTTCACCCGTAGCAACAGCGGTTGCCGATTGAGCCTTGGGTTTCGGGCCCGGTTTTTTGCGTTCACCCGTTGCAACAGTGGTTGCCGATTGAGCCTTGGGTTTCGGGCCCGGTTTTTTGCGTTCGCCCGTTGCAACAGTGGTTGCCGATTGAGCCTTGGGCTTCGGGCCCGGTTTTTTGCGTTCGCCTGATGATTTGGCAGCGGCCTGCTGAGCCCTGAACGCTTCCATTTCCTCTTTTGTGCGGCGTTTGCGCTTTGGCGCAGCGCCAGTTTCGGCGGCCTGCGCTTTGGGTTTACGGCCTGGCTTCTTGCGTTCTGCCGGTGCCGGAGGCGCACCTTCTGCAGTTTTAAGCGTTTCCATTTCGGCTTTGCTGCGGCGACCGCGTTTCGGTGCAGAACCCGCCGGTTTAGCTTTGGGTCCGCGTTTCCTGCCGGGTGTTGCCTTCGGCGGTGTCGCCTGCTCATCCGTTGCCGCATCGGTATTGGCCAGCAAACCCGATACGTCAAGGCCGGCCTTTTCTTCATCCAGGGCCTTGCCCTTCGCGATCAGCTTGATGTGTGCGACGTGGTGGCGCGCATGCCAGGCGTAAAGTGCAATGGCTTCGGGCAGCGGAATAATACGCTGCATTTCCGGGTGGTAGTAACCGCGTTCGAGGGCCTCTTCAGAAAGCGAGCCCAGAAACGCCACCCACCGCTCGTGCAATGCCGTTAATATCCTAACCGAACTTTTTACCGGCGCGAACTTGGCATCATCCGTTTCCGCCCAGGAGGATTCTTCGTATGGTTTGATGATCGGCGCCTGTTCCGTAACGGCCAGTTTCATGCGTACATATGCATTCATGTGACTGTCGGCGAGGTGGTGCACAACCTGTCGGGCCGTCCACCCGCCGGTACGATAAGCGGTATCGAGTTGGCCGCTTTTTAATTTTTTAAGTATTTTTTTTAGCGTTTTGGGAAGTGCGGCAATTGTCTTGATATTTTTCCGTATTTCACTTAGCGTATAGGATTTACCATATTCAAACTGGCCTATTGGGTACCTGCGTTTATCCTGCGACTTCATTGTGGGTGTGATTTAGTTTGATTTAAAATTTACGCAATTCATGGGTTGATAAATACTCCGGCGGTACCTGTTCAGAGAATTGGACGCCGGAGTACTTAACGCAATATATTACTGTCCAATCCGCATGAGAATGAACAACAGAGTTGGAGACCCTTGTATATAAATTGACGGATTTTGAAATCCGCCGTACATGTGCGGCGTGGAGCATAACAAAGCTCATGATGCAGCATTCAATTGTTAGCGTTAAAACAGGTCATTTATTATAATTATCCGACACTATCTTTCCAGCGCCATAAATAACGACACGCAATTGTCCTGTAAGGGCGCCAGGGTTCGGCGTGTTCGATCATTTTATCTTTTAATTTTTTGTCGTTCATATCCAGATCAAACAACCTGGCCATAGCAACCTGGATGCCGAGGTCGTCTACAGGGAACACATCCGGCCTTCCGAGTGTGAACATCAGCGTCATCTGTGCCGTCCATTTGCCAACGCCTTTTATCCCGGTCAGAAATACGATAATTTCCTCATCGTCCATTGCAGACCAATGATGGTTTTCAAGATCGTATTGGCGGGAAAACAAAGCGACGTTTTTCAGATACGCGGCCTTCTGGCTGGATATGCCTGCACCGCGCAACTGTTCAACGGGCAACCCGATAAGTTGTTCGGGATGCGGATAATTATCAAGGAATAAAGCGCGAAACCTGGAAAAAATTGTTGCGGCAGCCTTGACACTTAATTGCTGGGAAACAATTGACTCCAGCAAATCAAAATAAACATTTCCGGAAGGGGTAAAATCAGGAACATCAACGGAGGTGCTGATTATCCTGAATTTATCATCCTGTCTTAAATGCGCCAGTATCAACTCCAGATTCATGCGGCAAGGTAAAGGGAAAAAAACCTATCAAGGTAATGAATGGTGCGGAATTTATTTAATTTAGAAACAACAAATATGCGGATATCTTAATTTCAAGTTGTAATTCCCGACAAGTCCGGGAAAATCTTTGCTCAATTATCATGCCCGGCTTCCCACATCTGCGGTCTGTTTCGAGGACCGGTTCCCTGATCTTCGGCGGCACGCCAAAAATGAATACCAAACATCTTTTGTTACTCTTGCCCAAAACAAATAATATTGCCCTGCCGGATTATGATCACAACCGCCCCGGCGTTCGGATATATGGGATTCCAAAAAGTAAATACAATTGACGGAAAGAACGAGATGCTGCACTTTGTCCGCAGCCTGCTCGACGATGTTCAAGCCTTCGAATACATGCTCGAAAACGACTGGTTTGAGTCCAATATCACACGTATTGGCGCCGAACAGGAGATGTGTCTGGTGCACAACAAGACTTTCAAGCCCGCCAATATCAATATGCAGGTGCTCGACAGACTCCAGGACAAGCCCTGGTGTGTAACGGAACTGGCAAAGTTCAACCTGGAAACCAACCTCAGTCCGCGGGAGTTTACGGGTGATTGCCTGAGTCAGATGGAGGCGGAAAACAACCGTTATCTTGCGGAAATACAAGCGGTGCTCAACGATTTTGATGCCAGCATTATTCTTTGCGGTATCCTGCCGACGCTGCGCAAACACGACCTTGAAATGCACAACCTGACGCCCAAGGATCGCTACTTTGCGCTGATGGCGGCAATTCAGAAGCATATGCTCGGCACTTCTTTCGAGTTGCGGGTAGAAGGAATTGATGAATTGCTTGTCAAACACGATTCGCCGTTGCTGGAAGCCTGCAATACCAGTTTTCAGGTGCATTTGCAGGTATCGCCGAAGGAGTTTGTCAAGATGTACAATATCGCACAAACACTGGCCGGACCGGTGATTGCCATGTCTGCCAATTCCCCGCTGGTGTTTGGTCGCCGCTTGTGGCACGAAACCCGTATTGCCCTGTTCCAGCAAAGCCTTGACACGCGCACTACCAGCGACCACATGCGCGAGCGGCTGCCGCGCGTCAATTTCGGTTCCGACTGGCTGCGCGGCGATATTACGGAGATATACAAAGAGGATATTAGCCGTTTCCGGGTGCTGCTTGCCGGCGGAATCGACGAGAACTCGATCAGCATGGTACAGGAAGGTAAAACGCCCAAACTCCGCGCGCTGCAGATACACAACTCCACGGTGTATCGCTGGAACCGGCCTTGTTACGGCATCTCGCCAAACGGCAAGCCGCACCTGCGCATCGAAAACCGCGTGATGCCCTCAGGCCCCACCTCTGTGGATGAAGTGGCCAATGCCGCCTTCTGGCTGGGTTGTATGGTGGCCATGGGCAATCAATACGACGATATCACCAAACACATCGATTTTGTCGATACCCGCGATAATTTCCTTAAAGCAGCCAAGTTCGGTATCGATACCACTTTTACCTGGTTCAAGGATAAAAAGGTGCCCGTAACTGAACTTATCCTGAAGGAATTGTTGCCCATGGCAAAGAAGGGCTGAAAATGCGGAAAGTCAAAACGTCCGATATCAGCAAATACCTCGGCATCATCGAGGCCCGTACGAAGGACCACAGGACGGGCGCCCGCTGGATATTGCGCACCTACACCGCGCTGAAAAAAGAAGTTACCAACGATGAAGCCGTCACCGCCGTCACCGCCGCTATTGTAAAAAATCAAAAAGAAAACAAACCCGTGCATACCTGGAAAGAAGGCACCGCAGCCGATCTCGAAGACTGGCATCCCTCCAAGATCAAGGTGGAGGAGTTTATGTCGACCGACCTGTTCACCGTACAAAAAGACGACCTGATCGAGCTTGTGGCCGAGATCATGAACTGGCGGCGCATCCGGTACATGCCCGTGGAAAACAGCAAGGGCGAAATCGCCGGACTTATCTCCAGCCGGATGCTGCTGCGCCACTTTGCGCGCCGCAACGAACTGGAAGAAAATCTCGCCTCTACGGTCAAGGATATCATGGTCGAAAAACCTGTCACCGTGACACCCGATACTACTATCATGGAGGCCATGAAAATCATGCGGGAGCACCGCATCGGCTGCCTGCCCGTTGTAAAAGGAAAGGAACTGGTGGGCATTATTACAGAAATGGATTTTCTGCGCATCACCGCTCGGTTGATGGAACGTATGGAGAAATAGGGGTTTTCGGGTTGCGGGTTTCTGGTTGGCGTTGCCCCACCTGTTACCCGCAACCCGAAAACCCGCAACCCTTAAAACTTAACCAATATTGCATATATTTGCATTGCCAAAAAATTAGTTCACTCAAAAACCAAACCCCCATGAAAAACAAAAAGGCGCTCGCCTTTTGCGGCTTCTTTTGCTGCTCCATTTTCCTTTTCGCCCAGACACAATCCTTTCCATGGTGGGACTACCGCAGTTCCACATGGCTCAACGGGCGCGTCGGAGTCGGGTTCCAGTTCAGCAACCAAAACCGGCAGTTGTACTTTTTTACTGAAACGGATATTTGTGTATCCTGTATGGTAAATCATTTTACCAGGCCACCTGAAAACCTGCACGAGCAAATCCGGTACAACCAGTACCGTGGAAATCTGCATTTAAAACTACAGACCAGCAAAGATTTTAAACTGTACAACACGCTGTTTTCAAAGAAAAACAGCGACATACAATTCAAAAATCTTTCGTGGACGTACTGGACCGGTGTCGCGGCGTCGGTCGACCTCGGTCTTTACCGACCCGGCAAACTGGCCGATCTGGAAACGGGTGCATTGACCGATGCATTCAGGCGCCGATCCAGGCTGCGCATTCGCTACGATGTGATTTCCCGCTATCACTCCTATTACTACCGGAAACTCAGCAATACCGTCGGCAATATAACCCTCACGGTTGCCGCTCTCGACGACCGCTGGGGCCTGAATATAAATTGGGGCAACGACGCCTTTATATTCGGGCAATTGCGCGGTTTTCTGGTCAGCCACGACCACGGCGAGTCCAACTCAGCCTATATATCCGGCTACTGGCGCCCCCTGGAGCAAAAAAACCGCAACCCCAACGAATCCTATCCATACCGACCCGAAAGTCTTCAGAAACTGGAACTCGGAGCCTCCCTGCGGATGATTACCGACCGCAGAACGCACAAACGCTCCAGCTCCAACCAGGCGCGTGTCGGCGCTTACGACGTCATCGGGCTGGTTAACAGTTTCCACGGCTATTACGGGATAAAAATGAAGGCGGAAACGGGTTTTTACAGCCTCAACGCCCTGATCGGAAAAGACGACATGAAATGGGGCCGCGACATGCAGCGTTTTGCACACCAGGGATATCGCCACCTGCCCGCAAAGTTTGCGCGGCGCGTTTTTGCACAGTTTGTCAAAGGCACCGACTCTCCTCTGTTCCCCTGGGAAAGCCAGCCGTACTATTACAAGAAACCGCGTTTTTATTACGAGTTCAACACGGAGTTATTGTACCCATATGCACGGTGGTTTTGAGTTGCAATTCGTCATTTCGTCATTTCGTCATTTCGTCATTTCGTCATTTCGTCATTTCCATTTAAAGTAAATTGATTTGCGAAAACATATTCCATCAACACATTGATTTTCAATGCACTGGAATTCTGTAACCTCTTAAATTCGGAGAATTCCGGTATAAATCATGAAATCCCCTTCTATTATGAAACCATTGATCACTGGCTTATTGCCATTTTTCTTCATACTTACTGCGCCTTGTATCCTTGCAGGGCAGCAGATCGACGAGGGTCCGCACGTGTTCCACTATGCCGAACTCGTTCAGCAACTCGGATGCCTCAACAAGCGAACCGTCGAACACATCGGCATAAGCGGCGACGTGAGCGCCGGCAGCGATCAGAAAATGCTGGATACCCTGCGTTTATTCCTGCAGGAGCGCATCGAAAGTCCCGGAAACGGCGCTTGCAAAGCAAAAACCTGGCTCCAGCACAAGAAAAAAGTAAAGAATATCACCATCCGCAACGCAGGCTGGAAAAGCCTGCCCGAAGAACTGGGCGCATTCGACAACCTGTACGAACTGGTGCTGATCAATTGCCCCAACCTGAACCTCCAGGTCATCAACGATCAATTGAACGCAGCGGACAGGAAAAGTAAACTGTTCACCAAATTCCATGAAGAGATCGTTTCGATCACCTTTTCAGATACGGATTTCGGGAACGTAGCCAGGTGTGAACTGAACAAAGAACTGATCGGCGACCTGCGCGAATTGCGTTTTGTCCGGATTGCCCATTTCAGCCGGCATTGCGATACCTTGCTTCAACAATTACTGCAGGCTTATCCCAAACTCAGCTGGCTGACGATGGAATCGTGCCAATTAACCGACGATGTTAACCTCATGCCGCTCGACAATTTTGAACACCTCGTTGCCCTGTCGCTGGCTAATAATTACCTGACCCAAATTCCCTATTTTAATTCAAACCTGAAATCAGTGGATTTGTCTTTTAACCTGATTGGAGATTTCAGGTTCAGGGAAAACCGGATTCCAATTACCTGGACAAACTGGAGTGTATTTTTCTGGAATGCAACCTCTTTAATTATTACAAACTGACCTCCGTTTATTTTGAACGCCTGTTTGATCACCTCGAAGTATTTGCCTACGATTGCAATTGCGACAATAAGGATGAATACGGCAGGCTTTCCGCTATGTTTGATCTGCGTAAAGTCGCCACATACATGACATACCCCAACAGATATGTCAATGATTTTAATCCCGACCTTCCGGAATGCAACACCTGCGACAGATACCGGAATTCATTTATTTCCGATTTATTGCAGGATGTGGTATTGCGCGATTCTAACCAGACGCTGCGCAACATAAAATTCAATTCAGAAAACAACCGGCACATTTCTTTGAGACAGGTATCGTCGAGCGGCGGCTCACAGGCGCCTTATCCGGATCAGATGTTTTCTTTTAAAAAACTAGCGTACTGTAAAAAAAATACCGCTAAAACACCCGGTGACAACTGGGACTGGGAAATTAAATTGCAGGTTAACGAGATCAATACGGATGCCCCTGAAGAACAAGAATTCAGCCTCGTATTGAAGGTAGAAGAAACACTGAAAACCGGCACCGTGTCCATAGAGGCTTTGACAGCTGTTCCAGAAAGATAAGTCTTTGTCTGATTTGAAAATGTATCGCGGAATGGCATTCCGCGTCTGAGGCGACATTTCGCGTTCCGGAATGCCATTCCGGATTACATTTCGCGTTCCGGAATGCCATTCCGGATTACATTTCGTGTTCCGGAATGCCATTCCGGATTACATTTCGTGTTCCGGAATGCCATTCCGGATTACATTTCGCGTTCCGGATTACATTTCGCGTTCCGGATTACATTTCGCGTTCCGGAATGCCATTCCGATTACATTTCGTGTTCCGGAATGCCATTCCGGATTACATTTCGTGTTCCGGAATACCATTCCGGATTACAGTTCGTGTTCCGGAATGCCATTCCGGATTACATTTCGTGTTCCGGAATGCCATTCCGGATTACATTTCGTGTTCCGGAATGCCATTCCGGATTACAGTTCGTGTTCCGGAATGCCATTCCGGATTACATGGTGCTAATTGAAAGATTGCGGGAATGGATACCAATAAGTCGGGGTTGATAACCAGCAGGCTATCAACCCCGGTACGGGTATTTTCTAATTGCAAGTACCGCCAACCTCTGGTTGGTGCAAGTACCGCCAACCTCCGGTTGGTGCAAGTACCGCCAACCTCTGGTTGGTGCAAGTACCGCCAACCTCTGGTTGGTGCAAGTACCGCCAACCTCTGGTTGGTGCAAGTACCGCCAACCTCTGGTTGGTGCAAGTACCGCCAACCTCCGGTTGGTGCAAGTACCGCCAACCTCTGGTTGGTGCAAGTACCGCCAACCTCCGGTTGGTGTAAGTACCGCCAACCTCT
This sequence comes from Lewinellaceae bacterium, assembly GCA_016712415.1. Classification (GTDB taxonomy): domain Bacteria; phylum Bacteroidota; class Bacteroidia; order Chitinophagales; family Saprospiraceae; genus M3007. Next base: position 128,444 of record JADJRC010000014.1, read on the forward strand.
GGTTGGTGTAGCCTAACGCCGACCAGCGGGTCTGGTGTGGTGTAATACCAACCAGAGGTTGGTGTTACGAAAAACACCAGCCGTTGGCTTTACGAAGGAAACCAGCCACCAGCCTGCGTTTTTCTTTCACATTTACAGGAGGGTATTTCAGGAAACGCTTCACGCCCATCAGGAAGGTTTTGAGCAGATCGCCTTCGGCAAATGATACCAGGGCATCTGTAGCATTTTTACCCATACGCGCCGTGGCATCGTGGAAATAAACCTGCAGCATGGCGTCGTACACTTCCTGCGGAATTTCCTTCTGAATGCCGGCCAGTTTTTGCACGCGCAGCAGCATGGATTCGGCAGCGAACAGGTCGATCAGCATATCGGCGCAGTTCATCAACAGTTCCTGCTCTTCCTTCATGTTGAGTTTGCCATCCATCTGCATTTTGGCGGCGCCGCCGGCTACCATTAGTATGATCTTGCGGAAATCGGCGATAGCCTCGTACTCTTCCGCATAATCGCCTTCCGTTTTTTCGAACGAAGGCATCGATGCCAGTTCTTTTTGTACCGCCCATGCCGGTCCGACGATGTCGAGCTGGCCCTTCAGGGCGCGTTTGAACAGTTGATCCACCATCAGCATACGGTTGATCTCGTTGGTGCCCTCGTAGATGCGGTTGATACGGCTGTCGCGGTAGGCCCGCGCTGCGGGGTATTCCTCGCTGAAGCCGATGCCCCCGTGTATCTGCACGTTTTCGTCGACGCAGTAATCCGTGACTTCCGACCCGATCACCTTAAGGATAGAGCACTCGATGGCGTATTCTTCTGCGGCTTCCAGCATGGCCTGTCCATAGGATTTGCCCTCCGATGCGGCTTCGCTTTTTTTATCCTGCATCAGTTGCGAGGTGCGGTACCCGGCGCTTTCGGCGGCGAAGTTGCGGATGGCCATTTCCGCCAGTTTATGCTGAATGGCGCCAAAGGAGCCGATCGGCTGGCCGAATTGTACGCGTTCGTTGGCGTAGCGAACGGCCATATTGATGACCTCTTTGTTGCCGCCGATGCACATCACGCCGAGTTTGTAGCGGCCGATATTCAGCGCATTGAATGCGATCAGGTGGCCTTTGCCAATTTCGCCCAGCACATTTTCCGCAGGTACTTTGGCATTCTCGAAAAATACCTGCCGGGTTGATGAGCCTTTGATCCCGAGTTTGTCCTCCTCTTCGCCAAGGGTAATGCCGGGTGTGTTGCGATCTACAATAAAACCGGTGAATTTTTCCCCGCCGATTTTTGCGAAAACGATGAACATATCGGCAAAGCCGGCATTGGTGATCCACATTTTCTGCCCGTTCAGCAGGTAATGGCTTCCATCGGCGCTCAGGTCGGCGCGTGTCTTGGCGTTGAGCGCATCCGAACCGCTGCCGGGTTCTGTCAGGCAATAAGCCGCCTTGGTTTCGCCCGAAATGAGTTTGGGCAGGTATTTCTCTTTTTGTGCTTCGGTACCGAAATACAGGATAGGCAACATCCCTATCCCCGTATGTGCGGCGATAGAAGTGGAAAAGGAACCGCAGGGGCCCAGCACATCGGCAATAACCGTATTGGTATTGGTATCCAGTTCCGTACCGCCGTATTGGGCAGGCATATGGGCGCCCAGCAGCCCCAGTTCGCCTGCCTTCTCCAGCAGGGCAACGGACAATCCGGGCTCCTGTTTTTCGATACGTGCGCGGTTGGGAACAATCTCGTTATTCAGGAAATCTGTGGCCATCTGTTTGACCATGGCCTGCTCTTCGGTGAGTATTTCCGGGATAAAAACGTGTTCGGGGCTGCTCTCCCGAATCAGGAACTCGCCGCCCTTGAGTACGTCGGCATTTATTAAAGTATCTTCCATTGTATGATGAAGGTGGGTTGTGAGACAAAAAATTATAGCGAATTTTCGCTGCAAAAATACTGACCTGTATTCAAAAAGTCAAGCACATGTTGTGCAATTTACAATACATTTTCATCAGGATTGTTGCGAAATCGATCCAAAGTGCCTTTTGCAGACTACATTTGGCTCCCAATTGTTCAAAAAAACACCTGTGCCATGCTTTTACAGTTGAAACGCATTTTTCCGCTTGCCTTGTTTTGCGCCCTTTGTTTCATACAGATCACTTGTAACCGGGACAACCGTTCGCCGGTTGCCCAAACCGGCGTTGCGGAGCAGGAGCCGTCGGCCCCACCGTCCGGCCAGGCAGCAGATATGGCTTCAGAGGGCGAGCAGCCGTTTGGCACAGACCTGTTTTCTTCCTCCGCTGCCAGGTCCGGCGCCATCGATTCGATAAAAAAGTTCATCCGGACTGCCGAGATGCGATTCCGGGTGAACAACGTTGCTGCCACTACACTGCAGATCGAGGACATTGCTGCGCGCAACAACGGATTTGTCGTAAAAAGCGACCTGAACGCCCAAACGGAATACCAGCGCATCGAACCGGTGAGCCGCGACTCCGCCGTCGAAACGATTGCCTTCAGCATGCAAAATCAGATGACCATTCGCGTGCCGTACCGTCAACTGGACACCACATTGCGGTCGATCGGTCGCTTGTGCGCCTTTCTCAACTATCGCCGCATCAATGCAGCGGATGTGGGTCTGCAATTGCTGGAACAGGAACTCGGGCGTATCCGACAGGGCCTTTACCGGACGGAACTCGAACAAACGCCTGATTCGACCAGAAACAATGGGATGGATAAAACAGAACGGATGTTGCGCAGCCGGGGCGCTACTGATCAGGCGCGAATAGAAACCCTGAAACTGGAAGACGCCATCCGGTTCAGCACGATTCGGATCGACATCTACCAATTTCCGCAGACACGGCAAACGATGATCGCCAATGCGGATGTGCCCGAAGTAAAAATGCCTTTTTTCAGGAGCCTCGGTCGTGCCTTCGCAGCCGGCGCCGACATGCTGGAATTTCTGGTCCTGGGACTGGTACACCTTTGGGGTGTGGCCCTCCTGCTGGGTATTGCACTTTGGATATGGAAGAAATGGCCGCTATTCGGCAAAAATAAATAGTATCTGCTGCCGGAGGTCGATTCAGGCACGGGTTTTGCCTGGCCTTGTGGAGGTTTTTTTTCAAAAAAACAGCCGAACATTCCACAGATTGGCCTGTTTTAATCAATTTTGACACTTGAATTGCACTTCCGTCAGGCAATTTACCACTAAACACTGACAATCAAGTAATTATTCGGCTTTGACGCATTATCGCGCCGGTGAACCAAAGAAAATGGCCATTTATTCTATCCGGGATTTGGAAAAACTGACGGGCATAAAGGCCCACACCATCCGTATCTGGGAACAGCGGTACGGGCTGGTGGTGCCGGCCCGAACGGATACGAATATTCGTTATTACACCGATGAGAACCTGCGCCTGTTGTTCAATATTGCCTTGCTCAACCGCCACGGCTACAAGATCAGCAAACTGGCGAAAATGACGCAGGAGGATATTGCCGCCAAGGTGGCCGACATAGCGGAAAACAACAGCAGCCACAATGCGCAGATCGACGCGCTCACGCTGGCTATGATCGACCTGGATGAAGCGACCTTCGACCGCATTTTTTCCGCTTATACCTGGGAAAACGGCTTCGAACGCACGATGGTCGAACTCATTTATCCTTTTCTCGACAAACTCAATGTGTTGTGGCTGACCAACAGCGTCAGTCCGGCGCATGAAAAATTTATCGGCAACCTGATCCGGCGGAAACTGATGGCCGAGATCGACAAGGAGCCTGCCGAAAGTTCGCGTGATGCCGCCACCTTCCTGCTTTATCTGCCTGAAGACGATTCGCAGGAACTGACCCTGTTGTTCATGCATTACCTCCTCCGCAACCGGCACCAGCGGGTCATTTACCTGGGCCACCATGTTACGCTCAGCGACCTGGAAGATGCCTGTCAGCCATTGCGGCCGGATTATGTATTTACCATCCTTCAGGAACCTATACCGCGACATCCGATACAGGGCTATCTCGACGCCGCTGCGCAAGCCATTGCGCCGTCGAAACTCCTGCTGACCGGCGCCCAGCTGTTTGTCAACCCGGTAAACCTGCCCGCCAATTCAGAGGTATTGAGCGGACTTCAGGATACGATCCAGTTTCTGGACAGCCTGAAAATCAGGCATTTGAATGCCAAGACATCGGCTGTGGAAGACGCGCAGTCGTCGGCCGGAAGCGCCATGTAAGGCTTTACTTGTCCCCTTTCCGTTCTTTTACCGCCTCCATTTTTCCTTCGATCTCGTCAATTTTTTCCAGTACCAGCCTGTCGCGGTCGTCGGGCCGTTTCATTTTCTCCATCCACTTTTTCGCGAGATCGGGCTTGCCGTTGTGCAGGGCGATCAGGCTGCACAGGGAAAGCACGGCATCGTCGAGATCGCGCAGCATTTTGCCGTTCTTGATTGCCGCGACATTACTGAGCACCCTTGAGCCTAACACACCCGGGCGGAGTCCGCCCTTCGTGAATACATAGCGGACATCGACATTAATGGAATCCTTCGATCGGTCGTACTGTCCCCAGATCACCAGGTCTGCATTACAATTCCGGCCTATCCTTCCGGCGCCTTCGATATCGGGCGTGTTGTCGCGCGCCTCGGCTCCGGGAAATATTTCCACATCGGCCGGGAGGTTGTTGCGGCTGGTCAGGTCGCGGATGCGGGTTTGCAGGGCAAGTTCCGGTCTGGCGCCTGCATCGCTCAGGTTTTGAAATGGCAACAGCAGGATACGATAGTCTTTTGGGTCAAATGGCGGGCAGGACTGCTCCACATTAGCCGCTGCCGGTTTATCTTGTCCCCTGCGGTTCAGCCAGACACCGATCAAGAGGCCGACCAGGAGCATACTGCCGCCGCCGATCAGCCAGTATAAAAGTGGCGAACGCTTTTGGGTCGCAGGGGTACGGGGTGTTCTTCCGGATGCGAGGGTATCGAGCGCATATAAAAGTGCGTCGTTCACCTGGCTGTATTGCCGTTGTGCTTCCTGAAACGAGAGAATGCCTTTGATTTCCTGTTGCCGTGCAGCGTGATAATTGGCCTCCACGACGTGCAGGGTACGCACCGATTCGGCATACCGGGGGTCTTTTTCCAGAAAACCGATGAGCGTCTGAAGTGCCCGGCCGGTTTCTCCCTGCCGGAGCAGGCTGCGGGTCAACGCTATGACTTCGTTTATCTCCATTTGGAATAGTTTAATCGCGATGCAAATTACCCAAGTTCTTTCAAACAGCGGATCAAACTTTCCCGCCAGTGCGGAATCTCCAGGTTAAAAGCAGCCTTGATCTTCCCTTTGTCCAGCACACTGAACGGCGGGCGCAAGGCAGGCGTCGGAAAATCGGCCGTAGTGATGGGATGTACGCGACAGTCCATTTTTTTCAGTTCAAATATTGCATGGGCAAAATCGTACCAGCTCGTTACCCCTTCATTGGAGTAATGCCAAACCCCGTGAATATCTGCCGCCGGTATTTCTCTTGTCCCGACTTTGCGGATGACCTGCAGGATGGCGCCGGCCAGGTCGGGGGCATAGGTCGGCGTACCGATCTGGTCGAACACCACATTCAGCGTCTTGCGTTCAGCGCCGAGGCGCAGCATGGTTTTCACAAAATTGTTGCCGAAGGCGGAATATACCCAGGAGGTGCGCACCACCATGGACAGCGGGTTGGTTCGCAGCACGGCGCGGTCGCCCGCGAGTTTGGTGCGCGCGTACACACTTTTGGGGCTGACGGGGTCATCTTCCCGGAAGGGCGTGTTTTGCCGGTTGTGGTAGACGTAATCGGTGGAGAGGTGTACGACGGGTATACCCCTGGCAGCGCATGCTTCAGCCAGGTTTTCGGCGCCCTTCACATTGATCCTGCGGGCTGCCTGCGGCTCGCTTTCCGCCTTGTCGACAGCCGTCCAGGCGGCACAATTTACGCACCACTTCAGTTCGTCGTTACCCAGGCTTTCAAAAAGCGCCCGGACTGCCCTGCGGTTGGTAATATCAGTGTCGCCGAGATCGACGAACACAAAGCGCCATTGCGGGTATTGCGCGCTCAGTTGCCGGAAGCACTGTCCGACCTGTCCAAGGCCGCCTGTAATGAGTATTGTCATTGTTGTATTGAGAAATTGCCGGGAAACGGTGGGCAAATGTACATGATAGCGTGAAAAGGTCGCGCAAGACACTACTTTCGCTGCAAAATTCCGGTTATGAGAATTGCCCTGCTCCCCCTGCTCTTATTCCTGCACCTGATTGCGCATGCCCAGCAGTCCGAACGTATGCTGCATATCCAGCGATCCACAACAGAAATAAAACTAGACGGCAACCCTGATGAATCTGCCTGGCAAACGGCCACCGTACTTACAGATTTCCAGCGGCAGTTCCCGGTAGATACCGGACTCGCAACCGCCCGTACCGAGCTGCGTCTGACGTTTGACGCGCAGCACCTGTATATCGCGGCTGTTTGTTATCAGCAACGCAGCAGTTATACCGTGCCGAGTTTGAAACGGGATTTTCCGTCGGGCACCAGCGATGTACTGAACATTCTGCTCAACCCATCCAAGGACGGCCTCAACGGATTTTTGTTTGGCATCAGTCCGCTCAACGTACAGCGCGAGGCGCTCATTGACAACGGCACCACACTGTCGTACGAATGGGACAACCGCTGGGAATCGGCGGTACAGAATTTTGACGATCGCTGGGTGGCGGAAATCGCCATCCCCTTCAAAACGCTGCGCTATACCGTTTCGCAGGGCGACAACAGCTGGCTCGTCAATTTTCTGCGCGGCCGCCTCAACACCTGGGAGGTCAGCACCTGGCGCCCTGTCCCGCAGCAGTTTCCGGCCAACAACCTGGCCTTTACGGGCACTTTGTACTGGGATACGCCGCCGCCCAAACCGGGTGTGAACATCGCCCTCATACCCTATTCGATCGGGAGTTACACGCAGGATTACAAGCGCAACCCCAATTCCCTGGAGTTGGAAGAAAAGACCGGCAGGTGGTCGGGGGATATTGGCGGCGACGCCAAAATCGGCATCACCCCGTCCCTGAACCTCGATCTGACGTTTAACCCGGATTTCAGCCAGGTAGAGGTAGACCGTCAGGTGGCCAACCTGAGTCGTTTCGAGTTGTTTTTCCCGGAGCGGCGGCAGTTTTTTCTCGAAAATCGCGACCTTTTTGCCATGTTCGGGTTTCCGGGCACAAGGCCGTTCTTCTCCCGGCGCATCGGCCTGGCACGCAATCCGCCGACCGGATTCAACGAATCCGTGCCCATTCTGGCCGGCGGGCGCCTGAGCGGCAAGATCAACGACGACTGGCGGATCGGGCTGCTGAACATGCAAACCAAACGGGTAGAATGGGATTCCATGCACGCGCTTCCCGGAGCCAATTTCACCGTGGTGACCCTTCAAAGAAAGATGTTCGGCCGCAGCGCCCTGAGCGGCATTTTTGTCGACAAGGAAAACGCGCTCGGCGGCCTGAATGAAACACAGCGCGCCGGATATAACTCCTGGAACCGCATAGCGGGGCTGGAATACAACCTCAACTCCGCCGATAACCGGTGGACGGGAGAATGGTATTACCACCGTTCTTTTTCGCCCGACCCCGGGCAGCGCGGTTACACCCTGGCGCAATACCTCGGGTATAGCGAGCGCCACCTCAATGTCTTTTTGGCCTATATGCGCGTCGACAGCAACTACACAGCCGAGGCAGGGTTTGTGCCCCGCAACGGCATCCAGAATTTTTACCCTGGCATCGGCTGGACCTTTTACCCCAAACATCGATTTATCAATACCTGGCGCATCGGGGTGGAGGGCGACATCAACTATTCCTTCGACTGGCAGGAGACGGATCGCGACCTGAGTTTTTTGCTGGATATCAAACTGAAAGACCAGACCAGCATGGTTTTTCGGGTTTTCAACAACTACACCTTTTTATTCGAAGATTTTGACCCGACAAACCTGAATGAGCCGGGCACACTGCCCCTGCCCGGCAACAAGGGCTATGCGTATTCGGGGGCAAGGTTTGACATTGTCAGCAGTACCACCTACAACCTACAAGGAGAAATGGCGCTGACCGCAGGAAGGTATTTCAACGGACGCCTGCTGCGAATGGAGGGCGATATCAGCTACCGCTGGCAGCCTATCGGTACCTTTGCCATGAGTTACAGTTTTAATCGCATTCGCCTGCCGGACCCATACGCGGCAGCCGATTTTTGGCTGCTGGGGCCAAGGGCGGAAATGTCGTTTACACGAAAACTGTTTGCCAGCGCTTTTTTCCAGTATAATACCCAGGCCAACAATTTCAACATAAATGCGCGGTTGCAATGGCGCTTCGCCCCGGTATCCGATGTATTTCTGGTGTATACCGACAACAGTTATGCGGAGCCGGTTCCGAATTCCCCCGTTCGTTTTTTTACCCCCAAAAACAAGACTATCGTATTAAAAATGGTGTATTGGCTAAATGTGTGATGCAGCATTCATCGCGAAGAATAGTTTTTTTTAAAAGGCGTTTTTACATTTGGCCATGAAACCGGATTGCTGACACATCTTGAATTCCGAAACACAAAATATTGACACACAATATGAAAAGTATTTTCCCAGCGCTATTGCTCGCCCTGTTGATGGCACAAGGCTGCAGTTCTCTCAAAAAAAACAGGTCTTCCGCACCCGCTTCTGCCTCCGTCAGTCGCTCGGGCAGCGACCGCAACCAGGACTATGCAACCAAGTTTGCATCGGCTGCCATGCTCGAAATGGAGCGCGACGGCATTCCCGCCAGTATAATACTCGCACAGGGAATCCTGGAAAGTGGCGCCGGCACCAGCGATCTGGCCCGAAATGCCAACAACCACTTCGGGATCAAATGCGGCAACGACTGGAACGGAAAAACATTTAATAAAAAAGACGACGACCGCGACGCAAACGGCAATCTGATCGAGTCCTGTTTCCGGAGATACAACAAGGTGGAAGAGAGTTTTAACGACCACGGTGAATTCCTGCGCGACCCGCGCAAGGAATTCCGTTATGGCTTTTTATTCAAACTGGACCGTACCGACTACAAGGGCTGGGCAGAGGGTCTGGAGGCTGCCGGTTATTCAACATCCAATACCTACAGCGAAAAACTGATCGACATTATCGAGCGCTATAAATTGTATGAATATGACAGGCCGGCAGATGGCCGGCCCGGCGGAATATTGCCCAATCCGCAAAACCCCAATGCAGGCAGCGGTACCGACGCGCAAATCCCGCTGCCCAATCCCGCCAACCGGATCGGGCGTATCAACGACACCAAAGTGGTGCTGACACGGGAAGGAGAGACCATCACCGATATAGCCAAGGCTTACCGCCTGAATGCGACCAAAGTAGCCAATTACAATGACAGAGGCTATACACCCGCTCAAAAACTCGGCGCGAATACGCGCATATTTATCCAGCAGAAAAAGAGCAAATGGAACGGCCGCGCCAAGGAACACTATGTAAAGGACGCGGAAAGCATGTTCGATATCGCCCAACTGTACGGCGTCCGGCTCGACAAACTGCTCGAATACAACCGCATCAGTCCGGGGCAGGAGCCTGCTACCGGCGAACGGGTGCGGCTGAAAGGCAAACGCCCCCTGAGCGATAACCTCAAACTGCGGGAAGCGGGCGACCCGACACCCAACCAAACCGGCAGCCCTTATCCTACCCCGCCAACCAGTGAAACACTCGAACCCGATACGGAGGGCTATCTCGACCCCATTGGCGAGGAGCAGGCAAAACCCGACCAGCCCGCCAAGCCCAACCTGCCGCCCGACATGAAGCCTCCAGTGGTGACAGGCACCCCCTATCCGCCCGATCCGGTGCCCAACCAGCCCACTATGGATCAGCCGTCGGGCCAACCCAACCAGCCGGGCATCCCGCAGACAAAACCGCAAGGCGCCGGTACCGGCTATCACGTGGTCGTTAAGGGCGATACCCTGTTCAATATTTCGCGCCGCTACAACACCACGGTAGCGAAGCTCAAACAACTGAACAACCTGAGCGACGACACGGTAAAAATCGGGCAGACCCTGCGGGTGCAATAAACACCTGGAACGCTGCTGCTTGCGCTGAAAAGTCTTGAACGGGACTGACAACGAGGCGCCATCATGCCCTACTTTTGCGTGGATTTTAAACAGCACCCGACTTCTTGGAAAACGACGCCACCCAACACCCTGATCCCGCACTGGCCCGGCTTGATGTGCTCGCATCCCTGCTGGACAACCGCTTCCGCATTCCGGGAACCAATATCCGGTTCGGACTCGACGGCATTATCGGCCTCGTACCATACGTCGGCGACATCGCCGGTTTTGTGGTCTCCGGATTTCTCCTGCATACCATGATCCGGCGGGGAGCGGGGCCGTTCCTGATGCTCCGCATGATGGGCAATTTTGTGATCGACGCCGTCGTAGGTGTGGTACCCCTCGCCGGCGACCTGTTTGATTTCGGCTTCAAGGCCAACCGCCGCAACGTGGATTTGCTAAAAAAATACTACGCCGACGGGCAGGCCAAGCCCCCCGCAAAAGGATCGCTGGCGCTGCTGGGGCTCTTGTTTTTTGTCCTTTTTGCCGCTTTGATCTGGGGGATATGGAAACTTGCCGCGATGTTGGTGGGATGGGCGTGGAACAGCTGGCAGTAGGCAGGGGCAATTGCAACAAAACTGACAAAACAAGGGAAATACATTCCACAAAAGCGGTAATTTCGATAAAGCGTGTAGTCAACCTGAAAAAACAGGGATAAATTTCGGAGCCGAATAACCGGCCCAAACAATCAACGTCTTTATCCGCATTTCCTATGAACCGACTACTACGCCTTTGGCTGCTTCTGCTGCCATGTGCAGCCATTGCCGGCACCCCGTCCCTCTCCTCTTTTTGCCTTTCATCCGGACCGGTCTTTGCAGACACTATTCCGCCCGACATCACCTGTCCGCAAAACATCACCCTGACCCCTGCACCTAACGATTGCAGCGCTCCGTTCAGTTACTCCATCCTGGTGAGCGACGATCAACCGAATCCGGTACTCAGTCAGCTGGAAGGTCTGCCTTCCGGAAGTATGTTTCCCATCGGCACGACCGGCAATGCCTTCCAGGCAGAAGACGGCGGCGGCAACATATCGGGTTGCTGGTTTTCAGTAACCGTGCTGCCGCCTGCCCCCATGCTCATCTGCAATGACTTCTTTCAGATCAGCCTGGGCGCCGGTTGTACCGCAACGCTCACGCCATTTCAGGTGCTGGACTTCCCTTCCAGCGATTGCCTGGACACGTTTTTTGTTGAACTGGACAAAACACTGCCCTATGGCAACGGTCCCTGGCTGCCGCCGGTACTGACCGCTGCCGACCTGGGAAAACCCTATCAGTTCAGGGTTAGCGATCCCCTGAGCGGGAACAAATGCTGGGGCACCGTCAAGGCAGTCGACGGACAGCAGCCGGCTTTGGAATGTCAGGATTTAATCATCCCTTGCGCATTGGAGGGTGTGACGCCGACATTTTTGAGGGACAGTCTGGGTATTCCATTCGCCATACCCGTCGCCACCGACGATTGTGGCGCCGTCAAATCCCTTACTTTTCAGGATGCCGCGGTTCTGGAGAATTGCGTCAGCGGCTTTACCCAAACCATACAAAGAACCTGGACTGCCGTGGATAACAGCGGCAACTCCGCTTCCTGTATCCAGTCCGTTCATTTAAAACCATTGCAATTGCAGGAGATTACCCTGCCCCCGAATGTATCGATGGATTGCCATAACCCCGACCTGTCTACGGCCAATACCGGGGCTCCTGAATTCAAGTTTTTCGGTATTTCCTACCCCCTCACCTGCAACATCGGGTACACATTTGCAGATACGCTTGTTTCCATATGCCCCGGACATGACCGCGTGCTGCGGGAGTGGTTCCTTGTCGACTGGTGTACGGGTAATGTGATAGACAGCATTCAACGGATTGACCTGGAGGGTCAGTCCGGGTTGGCAATTGCCTGCGAACCTGTTGTTACTGTTGTTGTCAGTCAGACCAATTGCACCGGCGCAACAGACCTGCCGGCAATCGGTCTCGTGGAAGACTGTTCTCCGGTAGCTTCCGTACAGGCTTTATAGGAAAAAAACGGCGTCTCCGGCGCCGCAACGGGCCTGCTGCTCACAGGCGGCGCCGTAGGCGTTTTCAATGTTATCAACGATTTTCCCGTAGGGACAATACCGCTTACCTACGTCGCTACCGACAGTTGCGGCAATACGGCCAGTTGTGTTACCACCCTGGAGGTATTGGACAATGAGCCTCCGGTTGCGGTATGCGACACCCTTCTGAATATCAACCTGGATGCAAACGGGATAGCAAAAGTCGCCGCCCCCATACTCGATAACGGTTCTTTTGACGCCTGCAACACGCTTGATTTCAAAGCGCGGCGATTGGAGGTTTCCTCCTGCGAACCCAACGATATGTTTTCGGATACCATATTGTTTTGTTGCGCCGACCGGGGCGATACCATCGATATTATTTTAAGGGCATATGACATAAACGCTGTAATGGGTCCGGTCTCCACCGGGTACGCTGCATCGCAATCGGCCGATTGTATTACCCGGATTGCCGTGAAGGATAATCAGGGACCCAAATGCACCCTGATGCCGAATGTTACGGTAAACTGCGAAAATTTTGACCCAACCCTGGCTGCATACGGCGACCTGCTCAGCCAAACCTGCGCCGTCGATTCTGTGAGTCGGTCGGCCAATTACAGTCTGTTCGATACAATATGTCACCGCGGCACGATAACGCGTACGTTCCGGGTATTCGATACAGCAGGCAATTCGGGGCAGTGCACCCAACGCGTGGTCGCCACCTACAGCCAGGATTATTATGTGCGTTTCCCGGATGATGTCATCCTGACGGCCTGCAACGGCAACGATAATTTTGGCGAGCCGGAAATATTCGGGGAGGATTGTGAATTGATGGGCATTTCGTTTGAGGATGAAACATTTACCGTAGTGCCCGACGCATGCATCAAGATCGAAAGAACGTGGACGATCATCAACTGGTGTACCTACAACCCGAACACCACGCTAATCAACGTGCCAAATCCCAACCCCAGTCCGACAGCCAACCACCAGAGCAACCTGCCGGGACCGGTCGTGTCGGCGCCCGGCGCCTTGCAGCCCTGGAGTGCGACGGTGAAGAAAATCAATCCGGCAGACGCAGATGTGACAGATTTTGCCACTTTCTGGTCGGCAAATGCAAACGGATACCGGTATAAACAGGTCATCAAGATCATAGACACCCAAAAACCGCAGATCGACCTCTGCCCTGCCCTCTCCGGCATAGCCGACACAACGGGCAACGATTCCCTCCTGTGGAATGAGCCTTACTGGTCGTATGCCGGCAACAGTGACATGCCCGAAGGGCCGGCAGACCTGCATATCACGGCCACCGATCTCTGCGCGGGCGCTAACCTGCAATTCAGTTACCTGCTGTTTCTGGACCTGGACAACGACGGGACCAGAGAAACGGTAGTCAACAGCGACAATCCACCGGCGCCGGGTACGGTGAATTTCGACAACGCCAATATGCCTAACTACAGCGGCGGGACAGTCAGGGATTTTGACGCGCGTGCCGTTTCCGCTGACGAGTTGTACCGTTTCGCCTTGCACGAGACTGTTGACGGCGATAACAGCACGGCTTCCGTTCGATGGAAAACAGCCGCGACGCCAGGCAACCCCGGTATTGCGCCCCAACTTCCGCCAGGCTCGCATGCCATCAGGTGGACCGTAACGGATGCCTGCGGAAACCAGAGTACCTGCAACCGGGAGTTCATCATAGACGGCACTGCACCGGAGATCAGTTGCGACAGCGCCATCACCGTCGAGATCCAGGCCAACTATATCGCCACACTTCCGATAGCCGAAGTATTGTTAGACTACACTGACGACACACCATCCGGCCTGCTGTCGCTCAGCCTGCGCAAATCGGGCGCCGGAAGCGGATTCCCTGTAGACAGCAGTGGCGCTCAGGTCGGGGAATTAATCTACGGATGCAGCGAAACAGGAGCATCCACGGCCGAATTATGGGTCAGCGATCTGGCCGGCAACACCGGTTTTTGCGAAATAGCCGTTACCGTCACGGATATCGACAGCAGTTGCCAGAACACCAACCTGACCATTGCCGGGCAATTTATGCCGCCGGTGACCGGTGTGACGGTCGTGCTCAATGCTGCACACCCGCAGTCGCCCCCCATCAACATGACCGGTCTGGTCGACGGGGCATTTTCGCTCCCCGGAGTATTGCCCTTCAAAGGCGATTACACGCTCACGCCCTATAAAAATGACAACCCGCTAAACGGCGTGTCTACCTTCGACCTGGTACTCATTTCCAAGCACATCCTCGATATTTTGCCCCTGGATTCGCCGTACAAATACATCGCGGCAGACGCAAACAAGTCCAATTCCATTACCACCTTCGATATTGTCGAATTGCGAAAACTCATCCTCGGGATATATGCCGATTTTCCCAACAATACTTCCTGGCGATTCGTGGACAAGGATTTTGTTTTCACAGACCCGCTTGATCCGTTCCAGTCGGCCTTCCCGGAATCTATTGCCCGGACGAATGTGGTGCATGACCAGTTGGAAGACGATTTTGTGGCGGTCAAGGTCGGAGATGTGAACGACACCGCAATCCCCGACGATCTGGCGCCTGCGGACATCAGCGTTCGCGCGGATCAGACCCTGTTCTTTGACCTGCAAAACCGTCCCGTACTGGCAGGCGAAACATTCACTACCGGTTTCTTCTGTTCGGAACCCGTTTCAGGCTACCAGTTTACCCTGAATTATGACGGCCTCGAGGTCGTGGATATTCTGCCGGGCCAGGGTCTGTCTGTAGCCAACTTCGGCGTTTTCCCGAATGCGGTCACCTGTTCCGTTGAAAACGGCTCCGGCGGCTTTACACTTGTTTTCCGTTCAAAAAAAGCAGGCCGACTAAGCGAACTGATCGCCATTTCCAGCCGGATCACCCGTGCCGAAGCCTACAGAATTGCCGGCAATACATCCGAGGCTGCCGTAACCAAACTGGATATCGCGCTCCGTTTCGACCAATCCGAATTGTTCAATAAGCCCTTCGAACTGTATCAAAACCGGCCCAACCCTTTCGACGGAAGCACGCTTGTTTCATTTTACCTTCCGGAAGCGACCACCGCTACATTTTCTGTGTTCGACCTTACCGGACGCATGTTGTACAGCAAAACAGGCAATTATCCTTCAGGCGACAACACCGTCCTGCTTGATCGAAACATGATCGGAAATGCTACCGGTGTATTGTATTATCAATTGCAATCGCCAAAAGAAAGCGCAGTTGGAAGAATGGTAAGGCAGTAAACAGTTGGCAGTTGACAGGGCAGTAGTAGTTGGCAGGGGCACTGCTACTGCCCACAAAAATCCTTTTTTCGTCTATTAAATTGGCGCTGTACAAAACTCGGCGTAGTTTTCGCGGTTATTTCCGAACAGAAAAACGCAACAGTTCTTTTACGCTTTGTTATACGTATGAGCCGATTACTACTCCTGTTTTTGTTCCTGAGCGCAAGCGCAAAAGGAGCAGAACTTCCGCCTTTCTTTACGGCTGCCCCGGCAGCGTATTACACGCCCGTCGCCGATACCATACCCCCTGTCATCGAATGTCCGCCGAGCGATACGGTAACGGCCGGTCCGGGGCTGTGCGAAGTCCAGTATGACTACATGGTCAACTTCAGCGACGACCAGCCCAACCCCATCCTGATCCAGATCAACGGACTTGCTTCCGGCAGTTTTTTCCAGATTGGCGCCACGGTCAATTCGTTCCTGGTCACAGACCTGGCCGGCAATACCGCCACCTGTTCCTTTACGGTAACGGTTCAGCATTTCAAGGCCTCCCCGCTTCAGTGCGAGGACCAGGTCAAGGTCTATATGGATCAAAACTGTATGGCTGAATTAAAGGCCGGGCAGGGATTAACCCCGCCTTTCGGCTGTCTGGATATCTATACCGTACAGATCGACAAGGTCGCGCCATTCGGCAACGGCCCTGGGTTGACCCTACCCTTTCGCAAGCTGACCTCGACCAGGTTTATATGTACCGGATCATTGATCCGGCCACCGGGAACAGCTGTTTCGGCAATGTGACGGCCAAAGACTCCATCCCGCCGGCGCTGAGCTGTACAGACATCACCATCCCCTGCGCCGTACTCAACACGACCCCGGCATTTTTGAAGGACAGTCTCGGCCTGACAGCAGGCATTCCACAAGCGCCCGATGCCTGCGGCGGACAGGTCACCCTGAACTTTATCGATACCTATTCAGCGGAGGACTGTCTGACCGGCCTGACCGAAACCATCCGGCGGCGCTGGATAGCCACCGACGAACGCGACAACGAAACCAGTTGCGTGCAGAACATCCACCTGGGCCAATTACCGCTTTCCGATATCATTACGCCGGAAAACGCAACACTGGATTGCAGTAATCCGGATATTTCGCTGGATAACACCGGCGTCCCCTATATTGAATTTGCCGGAAAAATATTCACCACCCTCTGTTCGGTTGATGTGGATTTTAACGACTCCATCATAAGCCCCTGCCCCGGTTCGCAAAAATATTACCGCACCTGGTCGTATCAAAGCACTTGCGACGGCACCACGCTGAATGCAACCCAACTGATCGACATCCTCGATACAAAAGGCCCCTCCGTCTCCTGCGATTCGGGCCTTTTTGTCATGGTAACAGGCGGGAACTGCGTGGGGGAACTGCAACTGCCGCCCGTTTCGATGAGCGACGATTGCTCCCCCATCGTATCTGTTGAAGCCCGTTGGTTGGCAGACGGGGCCGACAATGTGCTGCCGGGTTTTCTGTCGAACGGCGACAGCACAGGCGCCTTTGCCCTGATCAGCGATTTCCCGGTGTATTCCACGATATTAACCTACGTCGCAACCGACAGTTGCGGCAATACCGGTATTTGCGAAATGCCGGTAACCCTTGCCGATACCGCAGCCCCCCTAGCCATGTGTTTCCCCTTCCTCTATGCCGAGTTGTCGCCCAACGGCAGCTACGCGTTGGGGGCAGACACACTCGACCTGAATTCCAACGTTGCCTGCGGACAGCAGTTATTCTACAAGGTCCGCAGGACAGAATTAAACCTTGACTGCCTGTCGGGCGACCAGTTCGACGACGCGGTGTTGTTCTGTTGCAGCGACGCGGGCGACACCATCGACCTGGTGTTGCGCGTGTACGATATTCCCATTCCTGACGGACCAGTATCGGACAGTTTTGCCATCAGTCAGTCCAGCGATTGCATGCTGAAAGTTGTTATCACCGATACCCTGCCGGCCTTGTGCGAAGCGCCACCGGATATATCGATCAACTGCAACGACCTCGATCCGACGTTCGAGTCTTACGGCGCCCTTATTCCAACCTGCGCAGTTGATTCGTTTGCTGTTTTTATTACCAGTTCGATTACGGATACCTCGTGTTTTGAAAAAACGATACACCGCATTTTCCAGGTATTCAGTGCAACGGGCCAGGAGTCGCAATGTACCCAGCAGATTACGATAGATTATTTGCAGGATTACTATATCCGGTTCCCCGACGATGTTCTTGTAACAACCTGCAGCACTTCGGGCAATTACGGCGAACCGGCGTTTTTGTACGACGGTTGCGGCCAACTTACCGCGATCTACACGGATGAGGTTTTCGAAGTAGTGCCCGATGCCTGTATGAAGATTGAGCGTACCTGGCTGATTTTCAACATCTGTACTTACGACACGACGCTATCGGTCGTCGACATTCCCAACCCCAACCCGGACCCCATATCCAACAGCCCGCTGAACCTGCCCGGGCCCACCCTTTCCCCCTTTGGAACGCCATCGCCCTGGGCGCCGGAAGTGGTCAAGATCAACCCCCTCGACGCTGCGCCTACGGATTATTCGAATTTCTGGACGCCCGGCGCCAACGCATACCGGTACACCCAGATCATCAAGATCATAGACGCCACCGCCCCTGAAATTACCTGTGCTGCCGCTGCGAGTTATGGCGATACAACAGTGAATGACCCGATGTTGTGGAACCAATCGTACTGGATGGACAACACGATCGGTTCGAACGACCTTTGCGAAGGCAATAACCCGCTCAGTATCACCGCCTCCGACTCCTGTTCCGGCGCCGATCTCGAGATTAGTTATTTGCTGTATCTCGACCTCGACGGCGACAACACACAGGAAACGGTAATCAGCAGCGCCAACCCGCCGGCTGCGGGTACGGTCAATTTCAACAACTACAACACGCCCAACTTTGGTGGCGGCGATCCGCAAATTTTCGATGGCCGGTCGGTGCCGCCCAACGAGATATACCGCTGGGCCATGCACGAATCGGTCGCGGGCGCCGTACGCACGGCCTCCGTGCAGTGGAAAACACTGAACCAGTTGCCGCCTTCGGGCACTATTTTCGGCCTGCCGGGCGTCAATGCGCAATTGCCCTACGGCAAACACCGCATTAAATGGACGGTTATCGACGCTTGCGGCAATGAAAACACCTGTGATTATCAGTTTGAAATAAAGGACACAAAAGCGCCGGAGATCAGTTGTGTTTCGGCGCAAACCATCAATATGCCGGCCGCTCAGGGTATTGCATTGACCGTGAACAATGTACTGACCAATGTCGTGGACAATTGCACTCCCATCACGCCATTTTCTACCGGCCCCAACCAGATTGTGCTTTCCATGCGCAAAACAGGCTCCGGAAACGGATTCCCGCTCGATTCGGCGGATCAGGTGGTCGACACCTTGCTGTATTCGTGTGCTGACCTGGGACCGCAAAGCGGTGAGTTGTGGGCGCGCGATCTCGCCGGAAACACCAGTTTCTGTACCTTTAATATCACCCTGGAGGACCCCGACGATGTGTGTACACCCGCTCCGGATACCCTGAACATATCGGGAGCGTTAAAAACAGAAACAGGCTTGCCGGTTGAACCGGCTATGGTGACCCTCAGTTCCGGAACGCTCAGCATCTCCGACCAGGCCGATCAGCAAGGTGTTTTTGAGTTCCGTTTACCCGCAGGCAGCGACTACACCCTCACCCCCCTCAAGGACGACAATCCGCTCAACGGTGTCTCGACCTTCGACCTGGTCCTGATCTCCAAACACATCCTCGGCCTCGATACCCTCGATTCGCCCTACAAAATCATAGCCGCCGACGCCAATAAAAACAACGCGGTCACCACTTTTGACGTGGTCGAACTGCGCAAGCTCATCCTCGGCATCTACAACGAACTGCCGGCCAATACTTCCTGGCGCTTCGTGGACAAGGATTTTGTGTTTCCCGATCCCATCAACCCGTTTCTCACCACTTTCCCGGAAACCATATCCCGGATGAATATGCAAATGGACATGCCGGAAGAAGACTTTGTGGGCATCAAGATCGGCGATGTCAACAATACCGTCATGCCCGACAGCCTGCTGGTACCCGACGACCGGTCGGCCGGGATGTTGTATTTCGATATTGAAGATCGCGATATAACGCGTGGCGAAACGTTTACTGCGGGTTTTGAAAGCGCAGAAAAGGCCCTGGGCTACCAGTTTACCCTGAACCACGACGGACTTGAAGTGGTGGATATCCTGCCCGGAACGGGTATGGCAAAAGACAACTTCGCCGTATTCCCGGATGCCGTGACCGCTTCGGTAGAAAACGGCGCCGGAAGGTTTGCCATCACATTCCGCGCTGCGAAAACAGGCAGGCTGAGCGACATGCTCGGCATATCCAACAGCATCACCCGGGCCGAGGCATATCTACCTGCCGGAGACTTGAGCAAGGCAGGCCGTCCGAATGACGGAATAACAACCTCCGACATCGCACTTCGATTCAATACCGGCGTCATTTTAGGCCCGGGATTCGAACTGTACCGGAACAAACCCAATCCATTTACCGACGTGACGACAATCGGGTTTAACCTGCCGGAAGCAGGAGAGGCTACGCTGACGGTATTTGATGAAACAGGGCGTATGGTCTTTATCAAAAAAGGTCTATATCCGGAAGGCTACAATGCTGTAGATGTGGCGCTTGCGACTGTTTCAGGTGGCGGTGTGCTGTATTACCAACTGGAAACTGCAACGCATACGGCGACAAAAAAGATGTTGAAGATGGAGTGATTTAAGTGATTCGTTTACTCCAACAGATTTGATGCAGTTGTACGACGGATTTCCAAATCCGTCATAAACCGGATATGCGGAACAGACCTGTCTGTCCGTATCAATACTTTTGCAATTGCGAAAAGCAGACCGTTTCGCCCGTTCACGTGGATCGTTCTGGCATCTCCGAACAGCTGCATTGACCCACAAAAAGATGTCATATTCTGGCTAATACTCTGTTTTTGATTGGGAGGGCGGTTACAAGGCGCCCTGATTTGCAAAAAAAGCCTGTTCTTTACACTATATTTGAAAGGCATTCAAGCCAACGCCACTCCTTCCTGAACAAACAAAACGAGTACGTTCTTTTGTACGCATTGTTCGGACCCTAATCCACAGACCGATTTTATGTTTTTGATTTACTCCAGCCCGACGCGGGCAAGGCGCTTATATGCGCCTGCTCCGCACAGGACATCTGAACATTTATAAAATCGCTTTCGTGTTGTGAAAAATTTACTTTGGTGCTGTTTAGTCGCCATCCTGTGCCTTTCCTTCGAATTCCTGCACGCCCAGCAACTCCAGCAGGCGCCTGCTAATGACCCCTCCGTCAGCTGGTCTACGCCGGCACAGGCCCAGGTAAAGGTCCAAAATAAGCTGGATGTAATAGAGCCGGGTCTGGCAGGCCTGACACCCGGCACCGGGCCGCACACCGACCTTACACGGCGCATTCTTTTTTTCAAATCGATCCTGCGCGATGTGCGTGATGAAATGCCGGTTCCCGAAGCCATCGAAGCGGCATTGCCCGAGGCCGCCTCGTTGGGTGGTTTGTACGAACATACGTTCACTCCTGAGGCCACGTTGCACGACCTGTACGACGAAGCGCTTGTTTTACTGACAAATTAACACAGCTAATCCATGAAAAGTCGAAATTTTACCCGCTGCTTATGGCTGGGTTGTCTGGCATTGGCCAAAGTCGGCATGCTGACAGCGCAAACCAATATACCGATGCCACTCAACAGCGGGCCGGTGACATTTACCCTCTCGCCACCTGCGAATTGTTCCTATACCTTTTCCGACGATGGCGGCCCCGGCAGCCCCTATGGCACATCTGCCGGATCGGGATCGGTCGTCACCTTCCAGCCTTCCACACCCGGCAACAAAGTGGTCGTACAGTTCCTCTCCTTCCAAACCGAAGAGGGATTCGATGCCCTTTTTGTCTACGACGGCACTTCCACTGCCGCTCCGCAGATCAGTTCGGGTGCGACGGCGCTCCTGGGTTTTCCCAATCCGTTTTCCGGTGGCATGGGCGGCTGGCAGGGCACATCGGCGCCTTACAACGCGGCGCCCAACACAGTACGCGCGACGGCTTCCAACGCATCGGGAGCGCTGACTTTTGCTTTTGATGCCGATCTGACTATTGGCAAAAGCGGCTGGACGGCCATTGTTTCGGAGGTGCCCGGCAATGCCTGTTCGCTGCAGGCGCCCGGCGCACTCAATGTTACGGCGCCGGCTGGCGCCTGCGAAGCAATCGTTCAAACGGTACCGCCGGCCATCGTACCCGGCGCTTGTTCCCTCGCGCTGGAATTGCGCTACCGGCTCAACGACGGGCCGGTGGTCACAGTGCCCAATCCGGCCCCGCCCTTTATTACCCTGACCGGTGTACCGGTCGGATTGAATGTCATTTCCTGGCAACTGGTGGAGCCTTGCGGCGGCGGTTTGTCCGCCAGTGCGGCGCAATTGGTTACGGTAAAAGACCAGACACCACCCACAGTTACACTGCCCCCAAACGTCACGCTCAACCTGGGCCCGGGGGACTGCTCGGCGCCCTATACCTATGCGGTATCGGCATACGACAACTGCACCTTTGCCCAGACCTTGCGTGTGGACCACCCGCTCGACTTCAACAACGGCGCTGCCGGGGTGATGTTCGACATAAAAAACATCAGCGCGGAAACAATTGTCATTACGGAATTCGGCCCAGCACTCGATGCCGGCGCATGGCCAATTGAAATATACCTGACCAAAGCCGCTGCGAGCTGGCAAGCCGTAGCCAACAATCCGGCTGCATGGTCTTTCGCCGGCCTGCGCAATGTCACTTCCACAGGCAATCAGGAAGGCACCGCCTTGACAGGTTTCAGTATAGCACTGGCGCCCGGAGCGTCGCGGGGCGTTTATCTGACCAGCACCCAGGGCGCCCCCTTGCGCTGTACCGGGATCAATGGAGGGGTGCAGCGGCAGTTCGACAACGGCACATTACAGGTTTCTTCGGCGCCCGGCGCCTCGGTGGGTTATCCTTTCGGACAAACCAGCCAGTCGCGCGCGTTCAACGGCTATGTAAAATGCGCCACCACGCGCACGCAGGCACAGCAGATTGCCGGACTACCCTCCGGTGCAGACTTCCCGATCGGCACAACCGTAAATACATACAGTTGTACCGATCAGTCAGGAAACATCGGTACCGCCTCTTTTTCCATCACCGTCCAGCCCTACAACGGCACAACGAGTACGCTGATTTGCGCCAGCATGGTAAACGCATCGCTGGGACCCAATTGCCAGACGACCCTCCAGGCCGACGACATCCTGTTTGGCGGCCCATACCGTTGTTTTGACGCCTACGTGGTGCAAATTGACAAAATCCCGCCTTTCAACGACGGACCCTGGGTGCCCGGCGTGCTCAACAGCGCCGACATCGGCAAAACTTACGGCGTGCGCGTGACCGATCCGGTCAACAATAATTTCTGCCTCGCAAATGTGCTGGTGGAAGACAAACTGCCGCCGATGATGACGGGGCCGATGATAGAATTGCCCTGCAATTTCAATACGACACCTACTTTCAGCGCCCCGGCCTCTGTCGTGCGTGAGTTTTCGACCACTGCCACGCTGCCGGCCAATGCCACGGATTTTCACAGCCTGCAACTCCAAATCCCCGTAACGGCGCCTGCAGATGCCCAGGTGGAAGATGTGGACCTCTATATCCGAATCAACGGCGATGCCTTTGAAAAGAACCTTCGCATCGAACTGGAAAATCCGGAAGGGGAAGTTGTAGTGCTCTGGAACCAGGCGACAGGCTGTAACGGTCCGCTCTGGGTACGCTTCGACGACGAGGGCGGCACTGGCGGCGATTGTACCCAGTTTACCACCAACAAGCCGGCAAAAATCCCTTTCGGCAATGGCCTGCTGTCGGCATTCGACGGTGATCCCGTTGCCGGCAACTGGGTCTTGCGCGTCCGCGACCTCAATGGCTTCGGCGATGTTTCCACCGTAACGGAACTCTCGCTTATCCTGCGTTATAACGCCACCTTTTCGGCCGGGTTTCCAAATAATCTGGCATGGCCCGGACAGATCATGCAGGTTTCGCCAAGCAGTTTTGTCGTCGCCGCACCCCTGCTCGACGGTTGCAGCACGGTGACGCTGACCTATTCGGACGAGACAACGACCCAGGATTGCGCCACCGGTCTTTCCGCCATTATCAACCGGACCTGGACGGCGACCGATGCCAGCAATAATACCGGCACATTCGTGCAGGTAATCAAACTGATGCGCCCCGATTTTGACGATGTGGTGCTTCCACCGAATTTCAACGACGTTGATGCGCCGGCCTTTGGTTGCGGCAGCCCGTATCCCACCCCTGCATGGATTGAAGCGCAGGGCAAACAAGGCTTCCCGCACGTATTCGGCCAGTCAAACGGATGCTCCATCAACTGGAGTTATACCGACGTGCTTGTCAACACATGCCCGGGCGCCTACACCATCAACCGCAACTGGTCGGTGGTCGACGCCTGCTCTGCGCAGTCTGTGCAGGCAATGCAACAGATCAAGGTGCTTGACCGGCAGGCGCCTGCAATGACTTGCCCGGCTGACCTGACTGTTTCAACCGATCTGTACAACTGCTGCGCCACGGTCAACCTGCCCGATGTTGTGGTGGAAGACGCCTGTTCGACCATCGCCGCCCTCAGCGCCAAGGTAGTTGTGTTCAACCAGTATTCCGGCGACACCACCCAGATAGCGAATGTAGGCGGCGCCCTCGGCACTTTCCCGGGCAATAACACAGCCGATCCCGACACCCTGGCCGCCTTCGGCACAACGACTTGTTTGACCATCGGTACCCACCATGTCTATTACAAGGTGGAAGACGCCTGCGGCAATGCCAAAACCTGCTCCTACAAACTTGCTGTGCGCGACTACACCGCACCGGTCGCGGTAGGGCACAACCTGACGATTGTATCGCTCAACGCCGACGATCCGGGCGATTGCTACGAAACGGATACAGACAACGGTCTTTTTGCCGGTGTAACCACCGTACCTGCGTCGATTTTTGACCAGGGCTCCTACGACAACTGCAATTTTATCCGCTTGACCGTCAGGCGTGTGCCGCCCTATTCAGCCTGTGTCGAAGGTTTGAATAAACTGAATGGCGCACCGCCCTGCCAGGATAATTTTCCCGACCTGAAAAGCGAGTATGAACGGGCGACGGGAGAGTCGGACTCCATCAAATTCTACTGCTGCGAAGCCGGCGCTACCCAGACCCTGGCGTTGCGCTGCTACCAACTCGATGCGCTGGGCAACCTGAGCCTCGGCGCCAACGGCGCGCCTCTGTTCAACGAAACGCTGGTGCAGGTGGAAGTGCAGGACAAATTAAAGCCCGGTTG
Organism: Lewinellaceae bacterium; assembly: GCA_016712415.1. GTDB lineage: Bacteria > Bacteroidota > Bacteroidia > Chitinophagales > Saprospiraceae > M3007. The sequence goes on from JADJRC010000014.1 coordinate 153,185, forward strand.
CCAGCCTCCCGGCGACGTGACCGTTTCCTGCGAAAATTTTGACCCGACATTTGCCGCATACGGACTACCCGATGTGCTGGATAACTGCTGCCTGGACGCCGCTCAAAAATACCAGAACCAGCCGGGCCTCACACATGTAGCCAATTACACGCAGTTCGACACCCTGTGCAACCGCGGCACCCTCTCGCGTACGTTTACGGTACACGACTGCCAGGGGCAGACCAGCCAGTGCTCCCAACGTATCGTCGTAACCCACAACATCGACTTTGCCATTCGTTTTCCCGACGATGTTGTTATTACCGGCTGCGATTCAAGCGGCATTTACGGAGAGCCTGTTTTTTACGGAGAAAAATGTGAACGGCTCGCGGTGTCGCACCACGACGAAATCCTGAATGTGGTTCCCGACGCCTGTTACCTGATCGAACGCACCTGGAAAGTGATCAACTGGTGTGCTTTTATCCCCGGAGCGGGCTGCATACAGGTGCCCAATCCGACGCCCAGTGCCAACCTGAACGCGACGCAAAACTTGCAGGGGCCTGTCGTCTCGCCCCCAGGAACACCGGCGCCGTGGACGGCCACAGTGACCAAAATCACACCCACCGACCAGCAGGCTACCGATTACAGCACCTACTGGAATACCGCCGTCAATTGTTACGAGTACAAGCAGATCATCAAGGTCCAGGACACACAGGATCCCGAGATCATCGCCTGCCCAAGCACACCGCTCGCTTTTTGCGATTCAACAAGTAACGACGCGGGACTCTGGAATCAGCCCGACTGGACCGATCCTGTACACCAAACGAACGACCTGAACGAAGCTCCGGTCGACCTGAGCGTGACGGCAACAGACCTTTGCTCGGGGGCCGGCATCAGCGCTGATTTCCTCCTTTTCCTCGACCTGGACAACGACGGCGTTATGGAAACGGTTGTAAACAGCAAAAACCCGCCCGTGCCGGGCAAGATAAGTTTCGACAATGCCGACGCGCCCAACTTCATTGGCGGGACCTCCCTGGTGTTCGACAGCCGAGCTGTGGCACAGGACGACAAGTACCGCTGGGCAGTGCATCAAACCGTAAGCGGCAATACGCTCACCGCAAGTGTGGACTGGAAAACGCTCGTCCAAATGCCGACGCCTGATTTACCATTGGGGCTCCCCGGTATTGCACCACAGCTTCCGCACGGCAAACACAAGATCAAATGGAATATATCCGACGGCTGCGGCAATGAATCCACCTGCGAATACACCTTTGAGATCAAAGACTGCAAGCCGCCTACCATTGTCTGCCACAACGGTCTCAGTGTCAACATCATGCCTTCCCAAACGGTACAGTTGTGGGCTACCGATTTTCTACAGTACAGCCAGGATAACTGCACGCCGCCCACCGCCACTATCTCCGGACCCAACCAGCTCGTATTTGCCTTGCGCCCTGCCGGCTCAGGCGTTGGTTTTCCCACCAATCCCGACGGCTCGCCGCAGGGTGGCGTGGTATTTACCTGCGCCGAAGTGGGTATGCAGGCTGTGGAATTATGGGCGCGGGACAAAGCAGGTAACGCCGATTTTTGTCAGGCCTCTGTTAATATCCTCGACAACAACAACCATTGTGATCCGAACAACAACCCGGACAACATTACCGTGGCAGGTGCGCTCAAAACGGATGCCGGCGATGGCCTGGAAGATGCCAATGTGCATTTGATTGCCATAACCCCAACCAGTAGTCCGGCAATTGACCTGAACGACCTGAGCGACGATGCCGGTCAGTATATCTTTGCCGACGCCGTACCGCCCGGCTCCGATTACACCCTGACGCCGCTAAAAGACGACAACCCGCTCAACGGCGTGTCCACCTTCGATCTGGTACTGATTTCCAAACATATTCTGGGTCTGGAGCCTTTCGACAGCCCGTACAAGATGATCGCGGCGGACGCCAACAAGTCGAATTCGATCACGACCTTCGACATTGTTGAAATACGCAAACTGATCCTGGGTATTTACAGCGAAATGCCCAATAATACGTCCTGGCGCTTTGTGGACAAAGATTTTGTATTCCCGCAATCCACCAATCCGTTCACCACCCAGTTTCCGGAAACGAAAAGCGTGGCAGACGTACAAAGCGACCAGCTCAACGACGATTTTGTCGCAATCAAGGTCGGCGACGTGAACAACACCGCCATGGCCAACGCGCTGGTGGTGGCAGACGACCGAAGTTCCGGGACGCTGTTGTTCGATGTAGACGACCGGGACGTGCAAGCGGGCGAACTCGTCGACGTGACTTTGACCGCTGCAGAAAAAGTTCAGGGTTTCCAGTTTACCCTGAACCTCGGCGGACTTGAAGTGGTTGACATCATTGAAAGCGACCAGGTGCAGGCGGGCAATTTCGGAATATTTGACCACGCACTGACAACCTCGATAAACGGCGCACAGCAATTCACCGTGCGCTTCCGTGCCACCCAGGCGGGCAAGCTCAGCCAAATGCTCAGCGTATCAGGCCGTATCACCCGCGCCGAAGCATATGTATCAGCAGAATCCCCGGCGAAGGCGGCCAGCAGCGATGTCGCCCTGCGTTTTAACCGCGGCACTTCGAGCACGGTTTCCGGATTGGGTTTTGAACTCTACCAGAATCAGCCGAACCCTTTCGACAGCAAAACGGCGATCGGTTTTTACCTGCCGGATGCTGCAGAGGCCACCTTGACGATCCTGGATGAAACGGGCAAGGTATGGATGCGGCAAAAAGGAAACTATCCGAAAGGGTACAATGAACTGACCGTTTCGGGCAAGGCCCTGAGCGGATCGCCGGGCGTGTTATATTTCAAACTTGAAACCGCGACGAACAGCGGCGTACGGAAAATGATTCGGGTGCGCTAAGGGTACCGCCAAAACCGCTAAATTGCCCCACCATTTCACCACTCAAAAAATGAAAGACAATGAAAAATCAAACCGCTCTGCTCCTTTTCGTCCTCTTTGCAACAACCCTCTTTGGGCAAACCGCCGGACAAACAGACCAGGTCATCCTGAAATTCAAACATGAGCCGGTCAATCTGGATGAGCAGCATATCACCGGGAACAACAAGGTGGATGCTGTTTCTGCAAAATACAATGCACTGGGTGTCAAAAAACAGGCGCTCGGCCAACGCTCCGGACAATTTATCCATGTCATTCGCTTCCCGGAAGAAACAGATATTCAGCGTGTTATAGCGGAGTACAACGATACCGGCGAACTCGAATACGCCGAGCCCGATTTCATCGGTTCCGGTGGCGGCGTGCAGGGCATCACCCCAAACGATCAGTATTATTTCCGGCAATGGGGACTGCACAATACCGGCACATTTACCCTGTCGCCCGGCACCGCCGGCGCCGATATTGATATGGAAAACGGCTGGAGCATAGAGCAGGGCGACAGCAACATTGTAGTGGCGATCCTCGACAGCGGCATGAAACTCGATCACCCGGAGTTTGCAGGCCGGATATGGGTTAACAGCGACGAAGTGCCGGGCAATGGCCTCGACGACGACGCCAACGGTTTTATCGACGACAACCGCGGCTGGGATTTTGCCAATGTCGACAACCTGCCGACCGACGATTATGGACACGGCACCAATGTGGGCGGCATCGTCGGCATCAACGGCAACAACGCTATCGGGTATGCCGGTGTGGACTGGCATTGCAAACTCATGGCGCTCAAAGGGCTCGACAACAACAACCTCGGCTATTATTCGTGGTGGTCTGAAGCCCTGTATTACGCGACGGACAACGGCGCCAAGGTGGTGAATATGTCGATGGGGGGCAGTTCATTTTCCGCCACCCTGAAGGCCGCCATCGATTATGCCGTCAACAACGGCGTTGTGGTCGTGGCATGTATGATGAATACCAACTCGAATGTCACCTATTATCCCGCCGGCTTCCCGGGCGTGATAGCCGTCGGCTCCACCAATACCAACGACACCCGCACCGCGCCATTTTTCTGGAGCGCTACCAGTGGCAGCAACTACGGCAACCACATATCCGTCGTGGCGCCGGGCAACTACATTTACGGCCTGAACTACCAGTCGAATTCCAACTACAGCTCCTACTGGGGCGGTACTTCTCAGGCCACGCCGCACGTGACGGGCATTGTTTCCCTGTTGCTTGCGCAGGACCCGTCGAGGACGCCCGCACAGATCAAAACCATCCTGGAAAATACGGCCGAAGACCAGGTGGGCAATCCTGCGGAAGATACGCCCGGCTGGGATCAGTACTACGGTTTTGGACGTGTCAACGCTTATAACGCCTTGTCGCTCCTGTCAGGCGTCAATGCGCCGGACTACCGCAACTGGACGGTATCGGTTTCGCCAAACCCCGCTTCCGGCGCTTTTCTTATCTCTGTTTCAGACGGCATGCCCGTATCACTCGTGATCATGAATACACTTGGACAACCTGTACTCCGCCGGGAAACAAGCAGTGTGGTTACTGAAATAACCGAAAAACTGACACCGGGTGTATATTTTGTCGTTGTACGGAGGGGAATCGACACGGTAACGGAAAAAATCATAGTGAAATAACCACGCATAATTTTCCCCTTGCGTTGATTTTAATTTTTTTACGCGTCAACTATTGGAAAATGCAAATGAAAATACTACGTTTGCCACCATACACAAACACACGCTAATCCTTTAATTGCTTTGTTATGGAATATCCCTTCCCCTGCAAGCTGCACGATGACCCCAAGTTGCATTCCTCGCTCTATTTTCTGCTGCATATCGGGCAGAAAACCTTCCTGAATTATTGGTCATAAGGCCGTTTTCTGCATTCTAGGTTACCCAGGTATTCTATACGATCTGTTATTATACCATTGCAATTGTATTGGTAAATACCCCCATTTTTAATAAAATACGCTTCATTATGACCTTCCTCGAACATCTCCAGCTGCTTCGGCGGATTGATAATCTTATACGCCGAAAAGCAACCGGCCGCTACGATGCTTTTGCCCGGCGAATCGGAATATCCGTTGCATCCCTGTTTCGCCGGCTAGACGAACTCAAAATGCTCGGAGCCGAAATACAATATTCCCATACGCGGGAATCGTATTATTACTGCAATAAATTTTCGTTTTGACCTTGTACGCTCATCCTATGAACCTTTCCCGATAATCTCAAAAGTCAGTTCAAGCCGATAGCCGTCTTTGTCTACCAATGTCAGGTGATGTTTGCCTGTTGCAGGCTGTAGTGCCATCTGGTGAAATGTTTTGGTGCTGCCCAGAAAAACCCCGTCGAGATGCCAGTAAATCTCGGTTTCCGGAACGCGGTGGGCAACCTCAAAAACGGTGCTGCTCAGTTTGCCGTCCAAATCGACGGGCACATATATCTGTGTCGGGTGCTTTGGATAGATCAGCTGCATGGGCGTGTTGTTCTGGGCCGCCTGCGAAGCCAGGCAATCAGCGCGAAACGGTGGTGGCGAAGTATACCAGGGGTTTTTACTTTTGAAATAGAACTCTTCCACCGGCGGCAGCACAAACCAGGCTTTGTGTTGCATATTTGCCGGCGATTCGCAGTCGCTGCTGACCTGCCACTGCTCGCTTGCGTCGAGATGCAACAACCGGTGATAAGGGCAAACCTGCGATTTCAGCCCACATTTGGGTATCCAGACGGTATCCGCTTCGCAATACTCACCGGCACGAAAACCGCTTTGCCGGCAAACTGGCGCCTGAACCATATCATCGTAAGGCGGGTCAAACCAGCCACTTCCGGGCAACTGTTCAAATATTTCAAATAAAACGGGAGCCGCCGCCGCTACGCCGATCAGGCCGGGTCGCCCCTCGCCATCAGCGTTGCCCGCCCATACCCCGACTGCGTACCGGGGCGTAACCCCCGCTGCCCAGGCGTCCCGGAACCCGAAACTCGTACCCGTTTTCCAGGCAATGGGCCGTCCTGCCTGAAAGAGTTCCCACTCGCCGGAGCTGTTGGGGCGTTCCAGTTCGCGCATCGCTTCAAAGGTATACCAGATGGCTCCGGCGCTCAACAAGTCGCTGGACGGAAGGCTGCTGCCGGTGGGCGGTGGACGATGAACTGTAGTCGGCGGACGAAAATCGACGGGGTCGTAGCGGCCGTTTCGCTCGTAAAAACTGCCCAGTTCGCGAGCCATACAGGCGTAGGTATTGGTGATATCGAGCAGATTGGCCTCTGCGCCGCCGAGGATCAGGGACAGTCCGTAGTGCTCCGGGGGACGGTTGAGGGTCGACAGCCCCAACCGCCTGAGGTTGAAGTGGAACTTCTCCAGGCCGTATTGCTGAAGCAACAACACGAAAGGCACGTTGAGCGATCGGATCAACGCACGCCTCGCGGGCACCGCACCATCGTAACTTTCGTAAAAATTTTCGGGGCGGTATTGGCCCAGTTGAGTGGGCACATCGCGCAACAGGCTTTTGGGCAGTATATTGCCGCTCTCCAGGGCGAGCGCATACAGATAGGGCTTCAGGATACTGCCGGTGCTGCGCGGGGCGGCGATGATATCCACCGACTCGCCGTGTTCAATACCCGCATCGGCGACATTTCCGACATAAGCGAGCACCTCGCCACTTTGCACATTGATGATGACAGCGGCCATATTGTGCACGCCGTTGCCTTTGAGTATGGCTTGTCGGCGTGCAAGGATATCGATTATGCGGCGCTGCAACTGCCGGTCGACAGTGGTTCGAAAGCGGTTGCCGGTACCGGTAGTCCAATCTGCCCCTTGCATGTTGTATTCCGAAACCAGCCGCTGAAGCAATTGGGGCGCCAGTTGAGGCAGGGGAAGCGGTTCTCCGGGGAGCGGCTCTTCCCGGGAAAGGTCGCATTCGATAGCCGTCAGTTTGCCCGTATCGCGCAGGCGGTCGAGCAGTCGGTTTCGCTTTTCCAGCAATGAATTTCTGTTGCGGCCGGGGTGGATCAATCCAGGGCTATTGGGCAACACGGCCAGCGTCGCCGATTCCGCCCAGGTAAGCAGCCCGGGACGCTTGCCGAAATAACGCCACGAGGCCGCTTCAAGGCCGACCACATTTCCGCCATACGGCGCATTGGAGGCGTAAAGGCTCAATATGCGGCGTTTGGAACAGGTTAACTCCAACCGCGTGGCCATGAATATTTCCACGGCCTTTTCCCAGAGGGTGCGCGGCCGGTTGTCGCGCATCATTCGAACCACCTGCATGGTGATGGTACTGCCTCCGCTCACTACGCGTCCGCTACGGACATTCAGCCACAATGCACGCGCCATGCCGATCGGATCGACACCCGGATGCCAACGGAATCGCTTGTCCTCGAATGTGATCAGGCAAGCGGCGTATTTTTCCGGAACCGTATCGATAACCGGAAAACGCCACTGTCCGTCTGCCGCAATGCGCGCGCCCAGCAATTCGCCGTCGCGGCTTTCCAACACGACGGAAACAGGTTTGTCGAACAGGGGACCGGGCAGACAAAACAACCACAGCAGCAACACGGCAAACACCAGGGCACTCATCCTCGGCCTGCGCCGGATGAAGGCCGATAACACCGCAACAGACCGCTTCAGGCGACTGCTGAACAGGTAATACCATTTTTGTGCTGAAAGGAATGCCATGGCCGGATTTTGGGTTCAAAAGTAGGCAGGACCGGGTACAGCCGCACCATTTTGTAGCATCCGTCCGGGTTTTGATATCAAGCGTCATTTCGCCATTCAAACTTGACGAGTTGACGTCCCGCCGCCTATCGGTTCATTTTCTTTGACATCTTTTTGGGGAAGAGTCCGGCATCCCGTTTTTTACCGGCCTTGAACCCACCCTTTTTACTGGTTTGGGGTCTGAGGCTCTCGGTAGATTCACAGCCGCTTTTGGTTTTGCAGGCAGGAGTGAGCAGGGCCAAGAAAAAAACGAGGAGGAGTGATGCGATGCGGTAGTGTTTCATATCAAATTCGTCTGTGCTGGATAAAATGCGGGCGCGTGGTTTTAACGAAGGTAGACATTTTTCATTGCAGGAGCAGGCGTAAAGGCCGCCAAAGAATCATCGGCCGCTGCGGGATTTGCGCAATGTGGCCGGTTTTCCCGGGGGACAGTCTTCGAGGACCGATGGTTTCAGGACGTTTACCGAGCCTTGCTTTCCCTTCTGTTCTTCCATAAAAATGCCTTGCCATTCCAGGCCGCAGGCATTGTGGATCCGCACGCCGTCGAGCCAAAGCCGGCCACCGGGCTGAACCGTGATGCGGCTCCCGGCAGGCATCGAGACGCGGCACGAAAGCCGGAGCGCGCCGCCTGCCAAAATAGTTATGTTGCCTTCCAGATCACGGGCGCCTTCCCAGGCTACCGAATCGCGAATGAACATATCTTTTTGCGGGTTCCGGGAGCACCAGGTCGGAACAAGGCATTTTCGCACCGCGTTCTTTTCATTGGCAAAGCCGGCCTGAATGCGGCCGATCTGGCAGGGCGTAACAGCCATCTGGTGGGTATTATAGTCCATCATGTTATTGGTAGCCAGTGCGTTACACGGCGGGTCGGGCGACCAGTCCCAGCATTTGTTGGGATGATCGTCGGTATCCGGACACCCGTCTTCCACCCAGGCATGGCTGAGGCCCAGGATATGTCCGACCTCGTGGTTGAGCAATCCTGAAAAATTCTGCGGCGGTTCTTTCTTTTCAAAAATGCCGGCCATTTTAAGACAGGTACCGAGCGCGATGCCCTGTGCATTTGCCCGGTAGGTCGACGACCGTATGCTGTCGTCGGGGTGTACCATGGCGAAGATATTGATAATGGAATCCTTGCCAATGGCGTATTTTTCTATGACCGTGCGGTTGTAGTTGTTCTGATTTTTTCCCTGAGAAATGAAATAATAGAGCGAATCGTCAAAATGGTAGTAAAAGCCGTCGTCGCCGGGCTGCGGGCTGAGCACATAGCGGTAACGGCGGGGCAGCACGGGTGTGCCTTCGGGCGACCGCCAGTTGCGCATGTTGGAATCGAGCCGGGCATTGGCGATGTCCAGGAGCTTGCCGTAATACGCCCGGGCTTCCCCCGGACGGAAATTGTGGCTGCTGTCGCTATTGTTCAGGATGTGAAAATTGACGCGGAGGTAGCGCACCGGCAGGTATTCCAGGTGTGCGGTGTCGGGAATGTAATTTCGCCAGTCGGAGCAACTGCGGTCGGGGCGGGGCGGTTTGCCGCTGTTTTCCCCTGTTGCCGGAATAAAACGAACCGTACGCACCGGCGAACAACAGATCAAAAGCAAAAGGGCAACAACACCGGCAAACCGACAAGCAAGACGCAGGAATGCACCAGACGCATACCCGGCAACAGAGCCGGAGTCGATGGTATCGTGATGATGTTTCGTCTCCTGCATATCATATCCGGGATGGTTACGGTTTTGTCGCCCCGAATGCATCCTGCCAGGCCATAACACCGCCGGTCAGGTTGCGGACATTGGTAAAGCCGTTTGCCCGAAGCACACTTTGCGCCATTCCGCTGCGCGAACCCGATCTGCAATGGACAACGATTTCGTCATTTTTATGCTCTTCGAGTTGCCAGGCATTGTTGATCAGGTCATTGAGCGGCATAAGTTGAGCGCCCAGGTTGAATTCTTCATATTCCCAGGGTTCACGCACATCGATGAAAACAAACTTTTCACCCGATTCGAGTTTCTGACGGAGTTCCTGAACAGTAATATCCATTTAAAATTGGAGCTTTATACCGGTTATTATTGATTGTTGATGACGGGTTTGTCCTGCGTAATATACAGGTCGATCATTTCGCCTTTGCGCATCGTGCCGTTGGGATCGTATTTCGGACTCTGCCGATACACAAAAGCCGTTTCTATATCTACAACAGTGCCGTCGGGAATGATCGCACCGACGCTCAGGTCGCTGGCCTGTATCAGGAATTTGGCTGCATCGATTGCCTGGCCCACACAATCGGGTATTCCCACCGTAAGGGTTACGGCCTCGCTGACGACAAAATCGATGGTTCCGCCCATTTCCACAGAAAAGCCCCGGCGGATTTTGCGGGTGATGGTATCGTTGCGGTAGATCACCTGAACAATCGTATTGGGCTCCAGTTTGGGGTCGGCCACACGGGATACAATCCGTGGCTTTAACCCCAGCCGGCTGAGTTTTCTGCTATACAATTCGTAATCGTCGCTACCCGCCAGTTCTGGCAGCCGGATGATATCCGGGTTGTTCTTGGTGATGATAAAATATACCGTACGCCCTTCCTTCACCCGGCTTTGGGCCTTGGGGTCCTGCATGATGATCTCGCCCGGCGCTTTCCCGGGCATATAAATTGAATCGCTGATTGCGACATTAAAGTTGCGGGAACGCGCCTTGCGGGCCGCTTCCTGAATGCCCATCCCCACATAACTGGGCACCTGTACACTTTCACCGTGGTTGGTATAGCAGGTGAGCCACCAAAAGGTCAGCACCAGGATACTCCCGGCAAGGGCCAACATTCCAAGGTAATTCCTCACAACGAAAGGCGCCGTCAGATAAGCATACAGTTCAACGCCGATGCGGCGGATCTTTTCCCACATTTTTTAAATGATTGCAGCGGGTTTAAGGGTTGCAATGGGACAAAAGTAGGACGGTGGAATGAAAAATATGCTATTGAATTACATTCCGTAGCAATACAGCCCTTATTCGACAGCATTAATTGAGCAAATCTTCGTCCCCCCTGGCAACAGGTCTTCATCTTAACCGGCAATTTCCATCATTTCCCTTTTCTTTGCCCCACCGCACCCCAACCAGGAAACCATGAAACCATTAAACATATGTACGACAATCCGCGACTTGTAATCGACTCTTCCAACCCGCCGGAGCCCGGCAGCATCGTTTGGCGTTCGCCGAGCAATATCGCCATCATCAAATACTGGGGCAAGTACGGTTTACAACTCCCGCGCAACCCTTCGCTCAGCCTGACACTTGCGTCCTCCTTTACCGACACCAGCCTGGAATATGCAATTAATGACAACCCATCGGGCAGCGGAATAGACCTGGAGTTTTACTTCCATCAGGAGGAAAACGAGGCGTTTAAAGCGAAAATTCAGGCGTTTTTGGAAACCCTTGCGCCTGTTTTCCCCTTTTTAAAGCAACTGAAACTGGTTATTCGCACCGGCAATTCCTTCCCCCACTCGGCAGGTATCGCATCGTCGGCCTCTGCCATGTCGGCACTCGCCCTGTGCCTGTGTTCGCTGGAAGACATGTTGTTCGGTACGCTACAGGAACCGGATGTATTCGACCGGAAGGCTTCCTGGGTCGCGCGCCTTGGCAGCGGTTCGGCCTGCAGGTCTGTTTTCCCACACGCCGCCGTATGGGGCGAAACCCAGCACGTGAAGGAGGCTTCCAACGAATACGCCGTGCCCGTAGGCGACCTGATCCACGATACGTTCAAGGATTTTCACGACGATATTCTGATCGTCAGCAGCGATGAAAAATCCGTTTCCAGCCGCGCAGGCCATGCCCTGATGGACGGAAACCCGTTCGCGGAAACCCGCTATGCGCAGGCCCGGCAGCGCCTGCCTGTGCTGCTCGACGCCATGCGCACCGGCGACCTGGACACCTTTGGAAAGATCGCTGAAGACGAGGCCCTCACCCTCCATGCACTGATGATGTGCAGCAACCCCTCCTATTTGCTCATGCAGCCCGGATCTGTTGCCATCATTGAAAAGGTGCGGGCCTACCGCCAGGCCACCGGGCGCCCCCTGTATTTCACCCTCGACGCAGGCCCGAATGTACACCTGCTCTACCCGGGCGAAATCATACATGAAGTTCGCGCATTTATCGAAGAAGAATTAAAAAAATACTGCGAAAACGGCCGTTACCAGGAGGATTGGGTTGGAGAAGGTCCGGAAGAGATGTAGCGGCTTTTGCAAATACCTTTCAAATGCGGCGGCCGGTTTGGACATTCCCCTTTAAAACCGTTACTTTTGCGTTCAACTACATGTAGCATGTCTGTTCGCACAAAAAAAACATTCGCCTGGCTTTGGATGGCAGCACTGCTGACCGCCACTATGGGCATCAGTGTGCAGCAGATTTACTGCTATTGTGCGGGCAAGACGAGCATTTCAATATTCGTCGTACAGGACGGCGACGGTTGCACCGCCGAAAAACCGATTCCGGAAGTTGTTGCCCGGTTCCTGAAAAACACACGCCTGCTGCGAAAAAGGTCCCTTTGCGCCGGGTCAGGCGCACAAATGCAACCATAAATCCACCAGGGTTTCCAGATGAAACCCGAATTTGTGGTGGAAAATCCTTTTGAGAATTCGTTTGACGGGCCGCTTTGGATGAGCGAAGTGCCTATGTTCCGGCATTTTGTGCGCCCCGTCCTTTGCACCATCGATCCAGTCTTCCTCGCTCCCCCTCCCCTTTCCGGGCGCGACATCTGCCTGCGCCACCAGTTGTTCCTGTGCTAGTAAACGGTTAAGTACACCAGACAAACACGTCTGCAATATTCCTTGCGACAGCATTGTGTGCTGCGCATCTGTTTCATTGTAAAAAACCTGACCGTTATGAAGCATATTTTTGCCCTCGTTTGGGGAGCATTCCTTTTAAATAATCGCAGGCATATATCGCGGAATGGCATGGCGCGCGACAAGCGCGGCGCGCGGGGCTCCGCCCGCAATAACCGGAAAAACATTCCGGGACAAAGCGCGATGTCTGTATCGCGGAATGGCATTCCGCTGCCCGCAATAACATTTCGATGCCCGGAATACCCGGAATACCATTCCGGGATACAAAGCGCGATGTCTGTATCGCGGAATGGCATTCCGCTGCCCGCAATACCATTTCGATGCCAGGAATACCCGGAATACAAAAAAAAAGTGGGGGAGGGACCCCGCCGCCCGCACAACAAAACGAGGGAGGGAACGCATTCCGGGATACAAAGCGCGATGTCTGTATCGCGGAATGGCATTCCGCTGCCCGCAATAACATTTCGATGCCAGGAATACCCGGAATACCATTCCGGGATACAAGGCGCGATGTCTGTATCGCGGAATGGCATTCCGCTGCCCGCAATAACATTTCGCTGCCCGCAATACCCGGAATACCATTCCGGGATACAGGGCGCGATGTCGTATCGCGGAATGGCATTCCGCTAGCCCGCAATAAGCGGTTTCCAAGCGCGGGGGGGGGGCGCGGGGGGGACGCGCCCGCAAAACATCCGATGCGCGGGGAATACCCGGAAACCATCCGGGATACAAAGGGATGTCTGTATCGCGGAATGGCATTCCGCTGCCCGCAATAACATTTCGATGCCCGAATACCCGGAATACCATTCCGGCACAAAGCGCGATGTCCGTACGCGGAATGGCATTCCGCTGCCCGCAATAACATTTCCGCTGCCATGCAATACCCGGAATAACATTCCGGGATACAAAGCGCGATGTCTGTATCGCGGAATGGCATTCCGCTGCCCGCAATAACATTTCGATGCCAGGAATACCCGGAATACCATTCCGGGATACAAAGCGCGATGTCTGTATCGCGGAATGGCATTCCGCTGCCCGCAATAACATTTCGCCTCCCGCAATACCCGGAATACCATTCCGGGGTACCAGGCGCGATGTCTGTATCGCGGAATGGCATTCCGCTGCCCGCAATAACATTTCGCCTCCCGCAATACCCGGAATAACATTCCGGGATACAAAGCGCGATGTCTGTATCGCGGAATGGCATTCCGCTACCCGCAATACCATTCCGCCTCCCGGAATACCATTCCGGGGTACAAGGCGCAGAAATTTGACATGCGCCCTTTGGGGACTCCTATTGACGATCACAAACCTGTTGTACGCCCAAAACACCAGCCAGCCCCTCACCGGCATTGTGACCAACGAACAGGAAGAACTGCTCATCGGCGCCACCGTTTTCTGGAAAGACAACAGTGCCCGGACCATCACGGATACCGCCGGGCGCTTCAGCCTGCCTTCCCGGAAGGCAGAGGGCACCCTCGTGGTGCAATACGTGGGGTATACGCCTGCCGAGGTGCAGGTATTGCCGGAGGAAAATAACCTGTGGATTGAAGTGACCGGCGTCAAACAACTCCGGGAAGTGACGGTGACCGCACATGGCTTCGACAACCACGTATCGACGCTGGAGACACGTAACGTGGAAAGTATCACGAGCAAAGAACTCCGGAAAGCACCGTGCTGCAACCTGTCCGAAAGTTTCGAGACCAACGGTGCGGTGGATGTCGTCTATTCCAATGCGCTTACGGGCGTCAAGGAGATACAAATGCTCGGCCTGCGCGGGGTGTACAGCCAGTTCATGGTGGAAAACCGCCCGACGATGAGCGGTATCGCCACCCCTTTTGCCTTCGAATACATACCGGGCACCTGGCTCGACGGCATTCAACTGGCCAAAGGCGCCAGCAGCGTAAAAAACGGCAACGCAGGCATCAGCGGCCAGATCAATGCCGAACTGGTAAAACCCCACCTCGACAAACCCTTGTTTGTCAATGCTTTCACCTCAACCGAAGGGCGGGGAGAACTGAACGTCCACCTGAACAAAAAAGGGAAAGGGCGTATTTCCAACGGGCTGCTCCTGCATGGCAGTTTTGTGGAAAACCGCTGGGACATGAACGACGACAATTTCTACGACGCGCCGCAACGGCAACAACTCAACGGCCTGTACCGCGCTTTTTATGAAAGTCCCGATATGTGCGCCCAATTCAACGTCCAGGCGCTGACCGACCGCAGGCAAGGCGGACAGATACAGGCTTTGGACGGAATACCCGGTCTTTTTAGCATCGATCAGAACAACGACCGGGTGGAGATTTGGGGCAAAATGGGCATCGAAGGACTGGGAGGAAAGCCGTATAAACAGATCGGCAACATGATCGCCGCCTCCTGGCATCGCAGCGATGCCCTCTACGGACCCAATACCTACACCGCTGCACAGCGATCCTTTTACTGGCAGACGCTATACCAGACCATCATCGGCACCACCGACCATACCCTGGTCGTCGCGCCCTCTTTCCAGTACGATGATATTCAGGAGAAAGTAAATGAAGGCGACCTCAGTCGCAAAGAGGCCGTGCCCGGCGCCATGGCGGAATACACCTTCAGCCGGCCCAACCTGCAAATGGGTATTCCAGATCTTGTGGTCGTGTTTGGCACACGGGTCGACTGGAACAGCCGTTTCGACCAGCTGCTGTTCACGCCCAGGCTCAGCGCGAAGTACAATTTTTCCCAAAACAGCATCGCACGGCTTTCCGCAGGTCGCGGCTACCGCTCGCCCAACCTCATCGCCGAAAACATCAGTCTGCTGGCCAGTAACCGCGCGCTGAATATCGCCGGCGACCTCGGACTGGAAGAAGCGTGGAACTACGGACTAAATTTTACCCAGAACTTTGAGGTAGCAGGAAAGGAAGCCAGCGCGAGTCTCGACCTGTATCGCACCGATTTTGTGCAACAAATACTCGTCGACGTAGACCAATCCCCGACGGAAGTCTTTTTTTACAACGTCGACGGCAAGTCCTACTCCAACAGCCTGCTGGCTACACTCCAGTACAATATCCTGCCCGGCCTGGATATAAAACTGGCCTATAAATGGAACGACGTCAGGGCCACCTACTCCGACGGCGTCCTTCGGACGATCCCGCTCGTGGCCAGGCACCGTGGACTGGCAACAATCGACTACACCACACCCGATAAAGTCTGGATGTTCAATACCCGTGTGCAGATCGTGGGTACACAGCGCCTGCCCGACAACAGCATGGTACCGCATGAGTACACACACGACTTCCCGGCGGTCAGCCCAACCTATGCGATCTGGAACGCCCAGGTGTCGCGCCGCTTTGGTAAAAACCTCGAAATTTACATCGGTGGCGAAAACCTCAACGGCTTCCAGCAGCACAATGCGATCATTGCAGCCCGCGAACCCGGCAGTCCCTATTTTAACGGTTCGCAGATATGGGCGCCCATTATGGGGCAGACAGCATACCTCGGCGTGCGCTTCTCGCCGTCGGGCATATAGAAATTGATATGGATTAAAAGACTAATTTCCGCATCTTCGCGGCAGCAAAAACCCTTGCCATGCTGCGATCTATCCTGTTTGTCCTGGCCTTTTTACTGGCCGGAAAATGTTTGTCCCAAGTGCCCCCTACCCTCTCCGACAGCGCCCGCGTCAGCCTGATGACCGTGGCGCCGGGGGAGTTTTTGTACAGCACCTTCGGCCACAGCGCCATCCGTGTCTTTGACCCCGCCAACCGTATCGACCGCTGTTACAACTACGGCACTTTCGACTTCGATCAGCCGAACTTTATCCTCAAGTTCTGCCGCGGCAAGCTGCTGTATTTTCTCGATATCGAGTCGGGAAGGAACTTTGAATACGGCAACCTGCGCGACCGGCGCACGATGCAGGAGCAGGCGCTCAACCTTGACCGGGTTCAACGGCAGCGCCTGTTCGAACTCCTGGAGGAAAACGCAAAGGAGGAAAACCGTTATTACAAGTACGATTTTTTCTACGATAACTGCGCGACGAGGATACGCGACATTGTCAAAGAAACTTTTTATTACGACCTGAGTTTTGACAGCAGCGGACTAAAACCCGGCGTCACCATGCGGCAGCTGCTGCGACCCTACCTGCTCGATAAACCCTGGACGCAGTTTGGCATCGACCTCGTGCTCGGACATGCCGCCGACAAAAAGCGCGACCGGAGGACTATATGTTCCTGCCCGATCATATGCACGACCTGTTCGCCAAAGCCAAAATAAACAATACCACGCCGCTGGTCAGGGCAGAACGCAGTATTCCACGACGGCCGTTTGAAAGGCCCGCATTTCATCCCGGACTCTGGGAACGGCCCCTGCTGGTGATGTGCCTGGTGGCGCTTATCGGCCTGTTGTGCATGGCCAACCCGCGCACCGAACGTATTTTCGATACACTGTTCTGGTTCGTGTTGGGCGTGGCAGGACTGATCATCGCATTTTTGTGGTTTGCCACCGACCATTCGGCAACCAAAACAAACCTGAACATCCTGTGGGCGCTGCCCACGCATCTGCTCTTTTTCTGGCGTCGAACGCGCACCGAACTAATGGACAACTACTTCACCGGTGCGGCCATACTCGCAGCCCTGATGCTCATTTTCTGGAAATTTGTCCCGCAGGAATTGCCGGATGCCGGAATGCCCATCGCTGCGCTGGTGGTGGTAAAGGGGCTCTGGAGGCGGTACTGGAAAAAGGAAAAGTCGGAAATGGTGTAGCCCTAGCGCCACAGTACCTCACTGCCATCCGATCCGTTCCGCACTTCGAGGATGTGCGGAAAAAAGTCCTTCAGGCTTTCGATGTGCGACACGATATAGATTTGCCGGAACTGTTCCTGCAGGTAGTTGAGCGCCAGCATCATCTCGTAGCGCCGCTCTTCATCCTGGCTGCCGAATATTTCGTCGAAGGCCAGGAACTCGACGCCCTGGCCGGCGCCGCTCAACTCCATGATGGCTTTGGTCACGGCAATACGCAGGCAGAAGTTGGCCAGGTCGATCTCCCCGCCGGAAAAACGCTCAATCGGATAGAACACCCCGCCGTCGGCAATGGAAAAGTCGAAATTCTCATCCACCAGAATGCTCTCGTATTTTCCTTTCGTGATGCGGCTGAACAGGTCGCTGGCCTCTCTTGATATACTCGGACTGACGCGCTCAAGTATGTCCGTTTTAAACTGGCCCAGCAGGACGGAAAGTTTTTCCAGCACTTCGATCTCGGCCAGTTTGTCGCTGATCTGTGCTGCAATGCGTTCATTCGAGCGCAATTTCTCCCGGCTGCGGGCCATGTCGTTTTCGATTTCCATGTTCCGTTTTTCGAGGTTGCGCACTGCTGCGGACTGGGCGCCCAGCGCCTCGTCGAAGCCGGTAAGCGCCTGCTTGGCCTCCTGATATTGTGCCTCGTTAAAACCAATCTCCGCCAGGGCCTTGCTTTTTTGCCGGGCCGCGTCGTTGGCCTGGGCGATAGCCTCTGCGGTCTTTTTCAGTGCTTCTTTTGCCGCCGGAAGTTCCCGAGCCACATAGTTTTCTTCTTTTGAAAATTCCATGTACTTCGGCTCCAGCTCGGCAAGCCGCGTTTTCAGCCGGAGGTAAGCCTTTTCGTCGAAGTGCACTGCCCCGATTTCGCGGAGGATCAACTGATCCCTGGTCAGTTTTCCCTCCAGTTGTTTCAGGTTTTGCACTTCGGCCTCGTATTGCCTGGCTATTTCGGCCAGGCGGGATTGTTCCTTCAGCAGGCCTTCCACTTCCTTGCCTATGGCCTGCCGGCGGTTTTTTAGGGAAATGCCGGCGGCCGTAACGGTCTCTTTTTCCTGCCGAAGTGCCGCAAGTTCCTTTGACTCAAGCGTCTGGATATCGCGGTTCAGTTCGGCCAGCACCCGCTCGTAACTGTCGAGCAAGGGTTGGAAACAGGTGGGGCAGGTGCCGTCTTTACCGATATTTTCCAGGCTCGCAACTTTTTCGCTGCGTTCCCTGATCCGTGCGCCCAGGTCGGCCATCCGGGCATCCACCTGGCGCAACTCATCGCGTTTTGATTCGATCAGTGCCTCCAGATCGGATGCAGATCGCTGCTTTTCCTGCAAATCGGTTTCTATGCCCGGGCTGGCGGCAATCTGCCGCTGCAGGGCCTCCATTTTCCGGCGGCTTTCTCCGATCAGCTCCTCGTGTCCGGCGATCCGGGCGGCACAGGCATCATAATTGACCTGACGGCGGCGCTCCTCTTCGAGACTGTCCAGCATCTTTTTTTCGGCAGCAAAACCTGCGTATTCACCTTTTTTCTGATCAAGCGCAGCCTTGTTTTTTTCAAGTTGGGACTGTTTTGCCTGAAGATTTTCCTGTTGGGCGCCCAGTCCGGCAATCCGTTCCTGTATCTGCCCAAGTTCGCGGTTCAGCGTGTTAAAGCGACTCATTTTACCCTCCTCGGTGTCGAACTGTGCCTTCTGCGACCGGTATTGCGCTTCAATGTCATTTAACCGTTTCTCTTCTTTTTTAAAAGCGGCAAGGCTGTCTTTCAGCGCACCGGCGCTTTGCTCAAGCGATGTGTTGATCGCAGCGAGTTCTTCGCCGGTGAGCAGGTTCTGGCGCTGTCCGGCAGCCTGGTTTTCGAGCACATTCCTGTCCGTATTCACCGCCTTTTGTACATCGTCGAGTGTGTCGAGACCGAGCATTTTGCGCACCATTCGCTTGCGGGCTTCTCCTGTGGTGTCCGACAGTTCGGACAGTTCTTTCTGGCCGGAGAAAACGGAGCGTTTGAAGGCATCGCGCTCCATGTGCAGCACCCGCGCGATTTCCTCATTGACGGCGGCAGTGCCCTTGGCCACCAGTTCGTCGTTGCGGAATAACTCCGCTCCGGTGGCCAGCGCTTTGCCGCGAAACTCTCGCCTGACCCGGTACAATCGTTCGCCGACACTGAACTGCAGCACCAGTAAAACCGTCGATTTCGGATCGGCGAACGAAGAGCGCACGAGCGACTTGTTGCTTTCGTCGCGACCAAAAAGGCAGTAGAGTATGGCTTCAAAAATCGTCGACTTGCCCGCGCCGTTTTTACCGACGATACCTACCAGCCCTTCCCTGAATTCCAGGTCGAGCAAGCGGTATTGCTTGTAATTTTCGAGATGCAGGGCGTTGAGGATCATGTGCCTGAGGGTTTACAGGGGTCGGGTTATTTTTCTGTATCGGCAAAATAGCGCTGGGCGCGGTCAGTGATACGGTCTGCTGTGGCAGTATCGTCGGAATATTTGCTGCGCACATATTCGGCAAAAATACGATCCAGGCGGTCGAACTGGTTGGCTTCAATACTGTGGACAAATGCCCGGTCGGCAAACGATCTTCGTTTCACAACCATCTGGAAACAATCCGGAAAGACCCCGCGCAGGACGGCGTTCGAAAGTTCGAGGGTTTGTTCGACTTTTATATCGTTGATATTCAGTGAAATAATAGCATCATCGATAGTATGGGCATCCCGGAACTGCTCCATATCGGACAGCAGTTGCGCCACGGTTTTCGACTGGCAGTCGTTCAGGTCGAGTTTCAACCAGGGGCGGGTTCGGATTGCCTCGAAAGTAATCGCGCAGGAGCCGTTTTTGTCGATATCCAGCACAAGAAAACCTTTTTCGGTCCCCACCTCCGTATCACTCAGGCGCTCGATACTGCCCGAATACCAGGCGTTGGGATGCAAGTCGATCTGCTGGTAATTATGCCAGTGCCCGAGGGCGATATACTGGAAGTCCTGCAACTTCGACTCAAATGCCTCGGGATATACCTGTTCGCCGTATTCCTCCATCAGGAAACGTTTGCCCAGCGAGGTGTGCAGCAGAAGTAAGTTGAATTTGCCCGGCTGCGGCTGCATCCGCTCCAATTCGCGGAACAACAAACGGTTATCGTTGATATGCGGCACACCGTGTACCACCAAATCGCCAAAAACAGCCTGCTCCCAGGTCTCGCCAAAAACAGGAACCACACAATCGAGGCTGCGGAAAGCACGCAGGATAGGGCTGTTGTAGATCGTTTTGGGCGTTTCGTGGTTGCCGGCAATGATTACGACCGGTATGTTGATATCACAGATACGCCGGAGTTGTTCGAGACCAAAGGTAAGTGCCCGGTTCGAGGGACTTGGCCGGTGAAAGAAATCGCCGGAATGCACCACGACATCGGGTTTCAGGTCAAGCACACAGTCTACCACCCGCGCAAACGCGTCGTACACATCCTGCTCCCGCGCATTGACGCCCTCCGCATTCACGACATCGAATGCCTGAAAGCCGAGGTGGGTATCGGAAAAATGGATGACGCGCATGGGCTATTTTGTTTCAGGTTGTGTAATGCGCACATAAGCGATGTAATCCGTAGATGGCGGATCCGTCATGCCCAGGTTTCTGGCAATGGTAACCAGCTGCCCCCGATGGAAGGTGCTGTGTTGCATGCAGTGCAAGATCATCTGCGCCCGGTTCTGGGTATATTGTTTGCCATTGATATGTACATACGTGGACTGGCCCGTAAAATAGTCCGTGGACTGTCCGGCAACCATATCCCTGAACTGCGCAGAGCAGTCCAGCAAACCCTGGAATAGTTCTTCGTTCGTTCCCGAGAAATAATCCGTTATGAATTGCTTTGGCGCATCGCCGTTCAGGCGTTCAATCCATACGAGTTCGGCGCCCCAGGTATGCAAAAGGGTAAGGTAAATGGATGGAAAACTCGACGGCACTTCCCGTGTCATCAGTTCTGCGGGTTTGGTCCGAAACCACTCTACCATGCGGTTATTCGCCCAGTGGTTGTAAACCGTGTAGTCTTTCAGTAATGTATCAAGCGTCATATGTATATAAAGGTATCCGTTCGGCGTCAAAAGTAAAAGGCTTTGGGAGAGTAGCAAAAAATTATCTGCACCCGACGGTTTTACACAACTGGCACAAGTTTTGAAACAAAGTGTTCGACGCCCTCCGCGCACATTCAAATCATCCAGTTTAACTGCCAAAGGTTGCCGGCATGGAGAGGAAAGCCATTTGCCGGACTGTAAAGCACTATGATTGCTACACATTTTAACGTTCAGGGAGGCCAGCCAGTGGCCGAGGGAGGAGTAGAATTGTTTCAAAATTCGCCCAATCCGTTCATCGAAATGACGCTGTTATGGTTCCGTTTGCCTGCTATTGCGAGCGTGGTATTGCGGATTTTCGATGCGAAGGGTAAGGAGGTAAACGCCAAGTACGGCACCTTCGAACCGGGCGAAAATCATGTGGTGTTGCACCGGAACGATCTGCGGGAACCAGGGATGTACACCTGCCGCATTGAGACGCCGTTTGGAACTGCAAGCCGCAAATTGATGATGTACTGATTCTTTTCTAATCCAATTCCCATGAAAAGGTACCGCCGGATTTTTCCGGCGGTATTTTTTTTGCCCGGTACCGCCGGGTTCAAGGTACCATCCACACATTTATATATAGTGTTCATCCACATAACGGCGCTTTTCAGAAAATCTGCCCGGCGCCGTTGCTTTTCCTGATTATTTTGGCGGAATGAAACATTGGCTTTGCACCGTGCTGCTACTGTTGATCCACAGTCTCGCGCCGGCACAGAACCCGGCGACATGGGTGGTGGAAGGGTATATCAGTACCGAAAAAGGCGAAGCGTTGCCGGGCGCACAGGTAACGTTAGACGACGCTGTCAGCGCCATCGCCGGAGCTAACGGATTTTACCGGCTGCAACACGGCCGCCGTCCGACGGTAGTTACAGCCCGGCGCCTGGGCTATGCCACACAACAGGTACCCCTGGATGGCAAAGTATTTCGCGGCAATATCCTCCGGCTTGACATAGTGTTGTCTGACGAGAACATTCCCCTGCAGGAAGTGGATATCGCTGCCAAAAAGATCCGGGAACTGGCGAAAGAGGATTTTCTGAGCCAAATATTCGATTACGACTTCATGGGCGACAGCCTGCTGTTGCTCATCCGGGAGCGCAAAAAACACTTCATCCGACTCGTCAGCGGATCTGGTGAAGTTGTCGATGAACTGGAACTGCCCGGCCACCCTACCCTGCTGCAGCACAGTTGTACCGGAAGGTTTCACCTGGCGGGCAGTGAATTTGCACAGGAACTGGTTGTGCAGGAAACCGGCCTGGACACTTTTCCCAGGTATGCGCTGTCCGAGTTTCGCAGTATGGTGGAGCCCTGTGTGCTGGAAAGCCGGGGATACTACTTCTTCCGTAAAATGGGCAGGCTCAACCAAAGTATCCGGTATTGGTACCGCGACCCGTCCGGCGAATGGCATACGCTCCTTCAGATCAACCGGGACGGCGCCACACGGGAAATGCGTTATGCACTCGACTCGATGGCAGCGGGCGCGTCAATGGTACTTCAGCCCAATCTGCCGCCCAACTGGCGCGGGCAGCCTTACGACATGGGCTTCGACCGGGAGCGCGCTGTGGTTCAGGGCGATTATGACACCAAACACCTGCTCGCCATGGCCGACTACAACAGCCAGATCAGCCACATCGGCTGGCTGGAAAGCCTGCGTATGGATTCTGTTTATGCACCTTTGATCCGCCAGGGCGACACCCTGCTGCTGTTCGACCATGAACACGATGCCGTGCTGCGCTTCGACGCCGGTTTTTCAACAATAGAAACACTGCCCATCTACTACCACCACTCGACCGGCTGGCAAAAGGCGCTGCTCCAGGACGCTGTCACCGGAGACATCTATGCACACTTTTCCACGCCTTCGGGCCACGTGCTGAAAAAACTGCATCCACAGACCTTTGCTGTTGAAGCCGTATTTCCCCTTCCCGAGGTAACGTACCTGGCCCATCATTTCAGGGTAAAAGACAGGTACCTGTACTTTTTGGGCCAGCCGAACGTGAACATACCCAATACCAGCCTGTATAAAGTGGATATCCGGTAAAGCCGCCCCGCTGAAATCAGCCGCCCTTGCCTTTGCTCAAAATATTCATCATCTATCCCGCCATATTCATCCTTACAAAATCCTGTCGGGAGGGTCGTTCATCCGCTATGGTCCAAATAAAATTCCGGAATCGCCCCTTAAATACCCCGCTTACCCTATTTTTTTCGGAAAAATAATTTTTCGGGTTTCTCTAAAAGAAATTCGCTTCGTACTTTTGCAGCCGATTTGACAAAAGCCTTTCCTCACGTGGATATGACAGCCATTCGCAAATTTTGGATTGTATTGATTTTCAGCGGCTTGAGTGTCTGTGCCTTTGCGCAGCACGACAACGCCCAGCAGGCGCAACAAGCAGCCGATCAACACGAACAGCCTTCGGGAGCACAGCACGACCCGCATGCTGACGTTGCCGGCGCTGATATGCATGGCGATTGCGGCCACCCGATCGATGAGGTAAAGGAAGGTGAGTTCAACGCCGGCGAGACCGCCGTGCATCACATCTCCGACGCCAACGCTATCCATGTACTGGGTGATGTGTACATCCCGCTGCCCTGCATCCTGTATGCACCGGGGCACGGCTGGACGCTGACTTCCACCCTTGCATTCCACCCCCACCACCACGGCAGCGGTGAAATTTCGAAAGACGGATATGTGCTCGTTCACGGCAATGTGATGCGCCTGAAAGACCCCGCTTTTGCCACCGGAGCGCAAAAAATTGAAGGGTATACCCACAAAGAAGTAAAAGAAAACGGCAAAACGAAGGTTGTTTACTCCGCATTGATCGGTGGCGCATGTCATCCGCTCGATGCCAAAACGACCTACGACGGTGGCATGATGGGCGGCGGAATCACCAGTTTTTACGACTTTTCCATCACGCGCAACGTATTCACGATGTTGCTGACGGCGTTCCTGTTGTTCGTTCTGTTCCGCTCGGTTGCCAATGCCGCCGTGCGTCGGGAGGGACAGGCGCCGAAAGGACTCCAGAATTTTATCGAGCCGTTTTACACATTTATACGAGATGATGTGGCGCGTCCGGCCATCGGCCCGAAGTATGAGAAATACATGCCGTTCCTGTTGTCGATCTTCTTTTTCATCCTCGGCCTCAACCTGATCGGTCAGATTCCCTTTTTCCCCGGCAGCGCCAACGTAACGGGCAATATCTCGGTGACCATTGTACTGGCACTGCTTACGTTTGTTTTGATGCTTGCCAGTTCGAACAAACACTTCTGGGAGCACATCCTCTGGATGCCGGGCGTTCCGGCCTGGGTAAAAGTGATCCTGACCCCGGTGGAAATTCTCGGTCTGTTCCTCAAGCCCTTTACGCTGCTGTTGCGACTTTTTGCCAACATCACCGCAGGCCACATCGTGGTCATGTGTTTCGTGGGACTGATTTTTATTTTCGGCAAGGCCGGCACCAGTGTGGGCGGCTCGATCACGGGCATCGTGGCGGCTATCCCGCTTTCGCTGTTCATGATGGCCCTCGAACTCCTGGTGGCGTTTCTTCAGGCGTTTATTTTCACCATGTTGTCGGCAACATACTTCGGCATGGCCCTCGAAGAACCGCACCACCATTAATAGAAACGGTGGACGGTGGACGGTGGAAAAAAATGCAGCAATTCAACAACACAACAATATTAATTCATCACACATAAATCAATCTTTATGTACGCAGCAATTGGAGCAGGCCTGGCCGCGATCGGCGCCGGAATCGGTGTAGGAACGATCGGTGGCAAGGCTGTTGAAGGTATTGCCCGTCAGCCCGAGGCTATGGGCGACATCCGTGCTAACATGATCCTGACTGCCGCTCTCGTAGAGGGCGCAGCCCTGGTAGCCATGGTATTGTCGTTCTTCGTAGCAGCACCCGGTGTGAACGGCTAAATGATTACCGGGCCGGCGCGAAGCGGTTGGCGACGCAACGGCCCGTTTTTTTTGACAACCCTGTTGAGTTTATATTCATAATTTATCATTCATCATTCATCATTAACGACGATGTTGTTTCTGGCAGATTTCTCCGTCATCAAACCCGAACCCGGTCTGTTACTTTGGACGACCATCATTTTCGGACTGTTCTGGTTCATGATGAGCCGCTTCGCGTTCAAGCCTATCGCTGAAACCCTCAAAAAGCGCGAAATGGACATCCAAAACTCACTCGATGAGGCCAAGAAGGCCCGTGAGGAAATGGCCAATCTGCAGGCAGAAAACGAAAAACTGCTCGCCCAGGCCCGTGAAGAGCGCTCCCAAATCCTGAAAGAAGCCAAGGAAGCCAAGGATGATATCATCGCCGAAGCCAAAGAGCGCGCCAACGCCGAGTACAAACGCAAGGTCGAAAGCGCCATCCAGGATATCGAAAACCAGAAAATGGCCGCTATGGTGGCCCTGAAAAACCAGGCCGGCCAACTGGCGATCGATATTGCAGAAAAGGTACTGCGCAAGGAACTTTCCAACCCCGCCGACCAGGAAGCCTACGCAAAATCATTGGCAGAAAGCATTAAATTAAATTAACGGTAGACGGTAGACGGCGATACAATCCCGGCACCGTCCACCATCCACCGTCCACCGTAAAAAAAAATGAGCGTTACCCGCATTGCCACCCGATATGCCAAATCGCTGATCGAACTTGCCATCGAGCAGGGTAAACTGGAGCAGGTGAACACCGACATGCAGATGTTGGGGGCCGCCGCTAAAAACCGCGATTTGCACCTGATGCTGAAAAGCCCCATCATCCACGCCGACAAAAAAAACGCCGTGCTGGACGTCCTGTTCAAGGGCAAAGTGGATGACCTGACCATGTTGTATCTGCAATTGCTGGTCAACAAGGGCCGCGAAATGTATGTGCCTGAGATCGCCGTAGAATTTTCAACGCAGTACAAACTGCTGAAAAAAATCACCTCGCTCACCATCGTCACCGCCGCACCGCTCAGCGACGCCGTACTGAACGAACTGAAGAAAAAACTGCTTGCCAGCGATGTCACATCCGACAGCCTGGAGATCAATACCAGGATTGACCCCAATCTTATCGGCGGTTTCGTGCTCGAATTCGACGATAAGCGCTACGACGCTTCGGTGAGCCACAAACTTGAAGAACTGAAAACACAATTCCAGAAAAACCTGTATATCAAAGAATTCTGAGTTTACTGATGAATTATGAATGATAAATGATGAATGGGGCGCCCATTGCCCCGCAGAAAACATCCATTTATCCGTAATTCATCTCTTCGCTCATCATTCACCATTTATCATTCATCATTCATTATCAGTAATATAACATGGCAGACGTCAGACCGGAAGAAATCTCCGCGATATTGAAACAGCAATTGTCCGGCTTCGGGGCCGATACCAACCTCGAAGAAGTGGGCACCGTGCTGCAAGTGGGCGACGGTATCGCCCGTGTCTATGGCCTGAACCGCGCACAGTCCGGCGAACTGGTCGAATTTGAAAACGGCGTCCGCGCCATCGTACTTAACCTCGAAGAAGACAACGTTGGTGTCGTATTGATGGGTTCGTCCGACAGCATCCGCGAGGGCAGCGTCGTCAAGCGCACCGGCCAGATCGCATCCATTGAAGTCGGCGAAGGCTTCGTGGGTCGTGTGGTCAACCCGCTGGGTCAGCCCATCGACGGCAAAGGCCCTATCAGCGGCAAAAAGTATGATATGCCCCTGGAGCGCAAAGCGCCGGGTGTTATCTACCGTCAGCCGGTGAATGAGCCGTTGCAGACGGGCGTCAAAGCCATTGACTCGATGATTCCGATTGGCCGCGGCCAGCGCGAGCTCATCATCGGCGACCGCCAGACGGGCAAGACGGCCATCGCAGTCGATACCATCATCAATCAGAAAGAATTTTACGAGCGCGGCGAAACGGTTTACTGCATCTACGTCGCCTGCGGCCAGAAAGCCTCCACGGTAGCCCAGGTAGCGCGCACGCTCGAAGAGTACGGCGCCATGGCCTATACGACCATCGTAGCCGCTTCGGCATCCGATCCCGCTCCGCTGCAATTCTACGCGCCGTTTGCCGGCGCCGCCATCGGCGAGTTTTTCCGCGATACGGGCCGTCCGGCACTCATTATTTACGACGACCTTTCCAAGCAGGCCGTGGCCTACCGCGAGGTATCGCTGCTGCTGCGCCGCCCTCCGGGCCGCGAAGCATACCCCGGCGACGTATTTTACCTCCACAGCCGCCTGCTCGAACGCGCCGCCAAAGTCATCAACGACGATAAAGTGGCCAAAGACATGAACGACCTGCCGGAGAGCCTCGTGAAAGCGGGCATGATCAAAGGCGGCGGATCACTCACAGCCCTGCCTATCATCGAAACGCAGGCCGGCGACGTTTCGGCCTATATCCCGACCAACGTGATCTCCATCACCGACGGACAGATATTCCTGGAGTCCAACCTCTTCAATGCCGGTGTCCGTCCCGCCATCAACGTGGGTATCTCGGTAAGCCGTGTGGGTGGTAACGCACAGATCAAGTCGATGAAGAAAATCGCCGGTACGCTTAAACTCGACCAGGCGCAGTACCGCGAACTCGAAGCCTTTGCCAAGTTCGGCTCCGACCTCGACGCCGCCACGCAAGGCATCCTGGCGAAAGGCGCGCGCAACGTGGAAATCCTGAAGCAGCCGCAATACAGCCCGGTATCTGTAGAAAAACAGGTGGCCATCATCTACCTGGGTACCCAGAACCTGCTTCGCGACGTGCCGCTCGAAAAAGTGCGCGAATTCGAAGACATCTTCCTCATGAAAATGGAACAGGATCACGCTGACATCCTCGAAGAGTTCCGCAAAGGCAAACTCGAAGACGCCAGCCTCGCCAAAATGAAAGCATTGGCGGCCGACCTGTCAGGACAATACCGCAAAAACTAATGATGAAGGATAAATGGTGAATGATGAATCCAATTTATGTGGTTCATCGTTCACCATTCCCCATTCATCATTTATCATTCATCATTCATCATTAACCAGATATGGCTGGCGGTTTAAAAGAAGTACGCGAACGGATCAAATCGGTTATCAATACGCAGCAGATCACGAAGGCCATGAAAATGGTATCGGCTGCCAAACTGCGCAAGGCTCAGGGCGCCATCGTACAGGTGCGTCCCTATGCCGACCGACTGAATCGTATGCTTTCGAATATACTTTCCAACATCGACGGGAGTGCTTCGACCAGTTTCGGCAAGGCCCGCGACGTGAAACAGGTGTTGATCGTAGTGGTGACCTCCAACCGGGGCCTTTGCGGCGCTTTCAATACCAATATCTGCAAGGAAGCGGTTGCGGCCATCCAGGAAAAATACGGCAAACAGCGCCGCGACGGCAACGTCACCGTGCTGTTCATCGGCAAAAAAGGTTACGACTATTTCCGCCGCCGTTTTCAGGACCTGAACTACATCACCGATCACATCTATATATACGACAACCCTGCTTATGAAAATGTAAGCACCGTGTCGCGTGTCCTGATGGATGAGTTTTCCAATGGTAAATACGACGCAGTAGATTTAGTGTACGGCCGGTTTAAAAACGCCGCTACCCAGCTTCCCACCGCCGAACAATGGCTTCCGGTGCCGAAAATGGAAAAAGGCAACACAGAGAAACGCGCCGATTACATTTTCGAGCCCGACCAGCAGGAATTGCTCGAAACGCTGGTACCGAGCATCCTCCAGCTCGCCTTCCACAAAACCCTGCTCGATACCCAGGCTTCCGAACACGGCGCCCGGATGACGGCCATGGACAAGGCGACGGAAAACGCTGAAGAACTGCTCAAAAACCTGAAAATCAACTACAACAAAGCGCGTCAGGAAGCGATCACCACCGAACTGGGCGAGATCGTGGGCGGCGCAGCGGCATTGGAGGGCGCATAGCGCATACCGAATTTGTTCCCCGCAGATTTTCGCAGAAAAAACCCGCAGATTGCCGCAGAATATTACCAAATCTGCGTCAATCTGCGGGTTTTTTCTGCGAAAATCTGCGGGAAACACCCTACCATACGCGAAATTCGGGATGAGGCTCATGCAACCAACCCGGATAGACTCCGCTGTTTACTGCACGATCGGCTTGCCCTCACCCAGGGTTTTCACCATCGCTTCAAGGCTCTTTTTGTTCATATCATCCGGCGCCTGTTTAGCGGCAGCCTGTGCGTGTTCAAGAGCCTTTTTCAAGTCGCCGGTCGCCGAATAGCCCCTTGCGAGGCCGACATGTGTAGGCCAGGCGCCCCCCGATTTGTCAAAGTTTTGTTGAAACACAGCCAGCGCCTCCTTGTATTTTTTCTCTGAAATCAGTTGCCGCCCGTAGCCGTGCAGGTCCAGCACACTTGCCTTGTCTATAGCCATTTGCATGCTTTTGTCGGCATCCGCCGTACGACCGAGTTTGCGTTCCAGCCCTGCCTTGGTCGACAAGGCGGCGAAGGTTTGCTGGCCGCCGAGCATCGGGTCGGTCGTGCGTTCTGCCCATACCAGTGCTTCGTCGAGGTTGACGTTGTGGCTCAGGCACCACTGGGCAGCGGCCTGCATGCTGGGCGGATCGAAACCCATGCCCCCGGAAAGTTGGCTGCGAATGGACGCAACCGTCGTTTTTTCAAGGTCGACGGCAACCGTGAACGGAATGCGCCAGTGTTCCCATTCGAGCGCTACTGTTACAGAGCGCTCTGTAGGGCTGGAGAAAACATAGGCCAGCCACTCGCGGCTTTGCGGAAGGTCTTTTTGCTGGTGAACGGTCAACCGCAGCACATCCTCTTCGGGTTTATAGAAATAGGCGCCCCAGCCGTTGGCATTACCGGAGAAGATAAGGGTACAGGAGTCGGGATACAGCGCAATAAAAAAGCCGTATTTGCCGGCCGCAAGCGTTTTGCCATCGATGGTTACGTCGGTCGAAAACTCGATGGTTGTACATTCGTTTGCTCCGGCGCGCCAGGGAGACGACCGTGCTGTGCCGAATCCGATATCGACAAACCCGTAATGCGCCACCGGCGTTCCCCATATTTTCCCCTCCCGGCCCTTCACCCCGGGCGCATTCCAATGGATATCGATGTCGGTTACACCCACACGTTGACCGGCCCACGATTTTTGGTTCACCCCGCCGTCGGGCAAGGAAAGCATCTGGGCATGGAGTGTGGCAGAAGGAATTGCAAGGGCAAAAAAGAAAAGCCAGCAGAGGTGTTTTTTCATGGCAAGAATAGTTTTGTTGTCCGAATCGTTTATTTTTCAATGAAAAGGACCGCTTTTAAATGCATTTCCCGAAATAAATATCGACGAAAGGTCGGGAAAGCAGTAGCAATGCCGGGTATTATTGCAATGCCGGGCATACTTTTGGGTGGCGGGAAAGAGCGGTAAACCGTGTGATGGATGCGATATTTTGCTATTAAATCAGATTTTCGCTCTAGGGTTGGGTTGACGGCATATAAAACCTGGACATCTTTGCACTGCTTTGATTGAACAAAAATGCTCTACACCACCGGCATCATCATCTCTTTTTTTCTCTGTCTGCTGCTGCTTGGCAAGAAAGACAAAACCGCCGCTGACCGGGTTCTGGCGTTTTGGATGTTCTGGATTGGTTGCCACCTGTGGCTTTACTACTGGTTCTTCTCCGAAAAAATATATACGTTTCCATTCCTGCTCGGACTGAGCATCCCCATGCCTCTTGCGCACCCGCCGCTCCTTTTTCTGTACACCGTTGCACTATGCAGGGGTGCTTTGCCGCGATACTGGTGGGTGCACTTTCTCCCGATCGCAGGCTGCTACCTGTATATGGTTCCGTTTATGCTGTTGCCTGCGGAGCAGAAAATCTGGACTTTTCAACATAATGGAGCAGGCTACGAAGGGTTCATGATGCTGATCGGCATTGCTATAAATGTATCGGGCGTGGTATACACGGTTTTAGCCCATCGATGGCTCCGGAAACACCGCCGGGTCATCGCGGACCTGTTTTCAAACGAGGAAAACATCGACCTGCAATGGATGCAAAACCTGATTTACGGGCTGGCGATCATTTGGGTGGCAGTATTGTTCGGCAAAGATTCGCTTGTATTTGGCGCGGCGGTAGGATTCGTTTTATTCATCGGCTACTTCGGTATTCGGCAGGTGGGTATCTTTACCAATCCGCCGGCACTGCAACTGGCAATGGAGCATTATGACGCACCCGATCTGCTGATGCCCGACACTGAAACGGAAGATTCAGCCGGGGAAAGTCAACCGTCGCCCGACAAGAAAAAGTATGAAAAATCAGGCCTGAGCGCGGAGGCGGCGGAAGACCTGCATCAGCGACTAAACGACCTGATGGCCGACCGTCAGGTGTACCGGGAAAGCGAACTCTCGCTCACCGATCTGGCGGAACGCCTGGACACGCACCCCAACTATCTCTCCCAAATCATCAATGAAAAGGAGGGTAAAAACTTCTACGATTACGTCAATGCCATGCGCGTCGAAGCCTTTCTGAAAACGGCAGCCGACCCCAAAAACAGTCATTATACCCTCCTTGCCCTAGCGCTGGAATGCGGCTTCAATTCCAAATCGGCGTTTAACCGCTACTTTAAAAAAGCAACCGGGCAAGCGCCTTCAGTTTTCCTGAATGCTGGCACCCTGCAATAACGTCGCGTGTGGCGCCGGACTTGGAAGTCCGGCGTACATCCCCCGCAAATCAATTTAAAAATTCGGGATGAACTCATGATTGTAATGTTCCACAGCCGTGCTTCTTTAAACTCAGGCAGCCCGTGCCGTTAAAACCGATAACTATAGGCCAAAACGGCATATTTCGGGACATACGGCTTCGTTTTCCAGCCCTGGCTCGCCAGGTTTCCCGCCTTCAGCGAGATATCACTATTCCCGAAAGAAACGCCTGCCTGCAGACCGTAGAAATAATTGCCGCCCGTCGGTACATACCAGCCGTCGCGGGCATTGGGGTACGTTTCCCGTGCAAGCGGGGTATGCCGGACGTGGGTGGCAATAGCCTTGTCGAAGCCAAATTCGCCGGCCACATACCAGTGCTTCCGGTAGAAACCGGCCACGCCTGAAAATTCTCCGCCAAAGTTAACAAGTCTGACCAGGCTGTTTTCAAACCGACGAAACGGGCTATAAACTTTGACTGTCGCAGAAAAGCCGCCACGCCGGATAACTTCCACCTGCCCGCCGAGCCTGACCTTGAAATCGTCGAACAGGCGCTCGCCCGCAGGAAAGCTGTATTCGATATTAACCAGAACGGGCATTCGGGTGTTGAATTTACGCCCGTAACCCAGGCCAAGCGTCAGGCCGTAGTCCCAGCCTGTCTGTATCTGTACGAATTGTTTTTGTTCGGGCTGGAAGGCCTGCCAGTTGATGTTTTGTGCAAATACAGGCACAGTCATGCCAAGGAGGACGATAATAATGATGATGCTGTTTTTCATGGAAAATTATTTTAAGGAATTGAGGTAAGCGAGTCCGACGGGGTAGAAATTCGCCCAACCGCGCGGAAAGGAGAGCATGTCGTGTCCGGCATCGTCTACGCGGAACAACTGTACGTTAGGGTACGCAGAAGAGACTTTACTGGCGTGCGCCTCACCGTATGCCGTGTTGTTTTCGCTGTACACGAACAGTATTGTAGTGTCAAAGTGGTCCAGGTTGGTCGTCCAGTCGAAACCATCTTTTTCACCGATGGAGAACAGGGCATCAAACACCACGGCGCCCGCTCTCCAGGTTGGCAACGGACCTTCGTTGCCGACGGGGCTGTCTTTGGCCCCGTCAGCGGCGGCCCACAATCCGAATTTGTAATCCAGTATCTCGTGCTCGTCGCCCCTGCCGGAAAGGAACTGGTCGAGATAAACGGCATCATTCAGGGTTTCGCTGAACAGGCTGTAGCCGTGCGAACGATCGAGGTATTCCCGCATTTGCGCGTACGTAAAACCGCCCGGCTCGCCGAGTATGGCGCCGTCAATTTTGCCCGGGTTGGCATTGATGTAAGCCGTCGCCAGCATACCGCCCCACGAATGCCCGAGCAGGAAAACTTTCTGGCCGGCGTGGGTTTTGTAGTGTTCGATGACCGCCTCCAGATCGTCCCACACAACTTGCAGGTTGTACGAGTCTTTGGTATGGCGTTTCGACAATCCGGAACCCCGCTGGTCGTAAAATACAACCCGGAAGCCATCGTCCGCAAACGCCTTGCAGTTCAACAAATAACGATAATCGGCGCCGGGCCCGCCGTGGATCACTACCAGCAGGGCGCTGTCGGGATGGCCGAAAGCCTCTGCGTGCAGTTGTGTGCCGTTCACGGCAATACTGGGCAATGACGGGTCCTGATCAACAGTCAGCGGAACGAGATTGCCGGGTTGGTTGGGGTCGAGTTCGCCTTTTTGGCAGGCACTGATCAGGCATCCAAGCGCAAGGATCAGTCCGAGAGAAAACAGTTGTAGTTTCATGTGAATAATGGATTTTGATGCAAAGGTGGGGGGCGCCGCCGCGCCGGTCGCCGCTCCTTGCAAGGTGGGACGTCTACTTTCACAAGGCGCTACACCCGGCTGTTCTACGGATACCTGGGGATATAAAGCGGGACTGATGGATGGAAGATGAAGGCAGACAGGGACAGCAATTCCGCAAGATTCGGGTTGTTACCTTGCCCGGCAACAGGGCATCTTTGCAGTATAATAATTCAACGCCATGTCTGATCGCACTATTGATTACGAACGGGTCGCCAAAGCCATTGATTTTCTGGAAACCCATTTCAAAAGTCAGCCCGACCTCGACGAAGTCGCCCGGCAGGTACACCTGTCGCCGCATCATTTCCAACGCATTTTTACGGAATGGGCCGGTGTAAGCCCCAAGAAATTCATGCAATACCTCAGCATCGAGCACCTGCGCAGCCGGATTTTCGACCTGCCCAACCTTCAGGATGCTGCGGATGCCGTCGGTTATTCGGCGCCGTCGAGGGTGTACGACCTCTTTGTAAGCATTGAAGGCGTGACGCCCAACGAGTTCAAAACCGCCGGTCGGGGACTGGAAATTCGTTATGGTTTTCACCCTACGCCTTTTGGCGAATGCCTGATCGCCCTGACTTCAAAAGGGATTTGTGCGCTGTCGTTTGTGGATGAAAATTCCAGACAGACCGAACTGGACCGTTTCATGGGCAAATGGCAGTCGGCAAACCTGGTTTTTGATGCAGCGAAGACCGCAAGCGCCGTCCGGCAGATATTTGATTCCAAAGAGCCCCGCAAGATTCATTTGCTGGTGCAGGGCACTAATTTTCAACTTAAAGTCTGGGAAGCCCTGCTGACCATACCGCCGGGCGCCGTCACTACATATCAAAAAATTGCCGGCCATATTCACCACCCCGGAGCCGTCCGTGCGGTGGGCACAGCCATCGGACAGAACCCTGTGGCTTTCCTTATTCCCTGTCACCGGGTCATCAGAAAAGAAGGTCAGGTAGGCGGGTACTATTGGGGTAGCACCAGAAAAAAAGCCTTACTGGGCTGTGAAATGGCATCAACAAATTAAGCAAACCGAAGCACATTTTATCGTCTATCATAAAGCAATCGCCGCCGAACATTTTCTTCTCCGTCCAGGCGGCATTTTTGTCTTTCAGGATGTTGCGCATCCGTTCGAGTAAATACGGGTCAGTTGCCATATCTGATGATTTAGGATTGCTCCGATAAATGATTTTCAATAAGCGCTTCCCTGAGTTCTGCTATCAGCCCTGCGCGGTCGCTCGCAGCCCGTTGAACAAAGTCCGGCGTCGCAGCAGTATCGCGGTCGAAAGCCGCGCTCCACAGGATCATTTCAATCATCAGTGGCAACAACGCGATGCCTTTTTCAGTAAGGCTGTACCGGATACGCGATTTTTTCACCGAATCTTCCTGCTGGGTGATAATGCCGCCCTGCTCCAGGTTCCGCAGTTTGTCGCGCAGTACGGTAGTACTCACTTTTTCGCCCCCTTCCAGAAATTCATTGTAATGGCGTTTGCCTTTGAACATCAAATCCCGGATGATGAGCAGCGACCATTTGTCGCCGAAGTGTTCGAGCGCATAATTGGTCGGGCAGAACGATCGTCGATTCATGTGGCAAAGAAATGCAAAAACACTTGCAAAAACAAAGTTAATTACAAATCTTTGCACTTGTAAAAAGCAAGTTAAATTACAAACTGAATTGCTATGCCTGTTTTGAACAATGAAATTCTGATCAATGCCACTCCGGAAGTCGTCTGGAACGTACTCGCCAATTTGGAACTTCTGGAAAAATACGACCCGGTAACGGTAAAATCGGTCGCTACCACGTCGAATAAAACGGGGATCGGCGCAGGACGAAAGTGCGACGTGTTGCCCAAAGGGAACTGGTTTGAGGAAAAGGTTGTAGAATGGAGGCCCTGTGAAGGTCTTGCATTTGAACTGACAGCCTGCAGTTTGCCGGTCAAACAACTCAAGCACACCTATGTGCTGAAGCAGGAGGGCGATCGGACAAGGGTATCGCAAAAAATGGAATACGAAATGAAATTTGGTTTTTTGGGGCGGCTGATGAACAGCCTTTTTGTCCGGAAGAAATGGAATGCCGGGATACGGCAGTTTTTTGACGGGCTTAAGGGTTATGTGGAAGGACACCCTTAAAACGTGAGTACGGCAGCACCTTGTTTGACGGGTTCGTGTATCGCGATCGATCCGACGATCGTGACGCCTTCCATAAGATCGTTTTCGACATAGCCCCGGACCTTTGCACAAGGCGGGCAAACACCGATCGGGCAACCACTGTCGATCACTTTTTGGATCATGTCTTTCATCGGCGGGTCAAGGGGATTCAGATGGACAGCATCAGCTGCGCCTTTACGGACCCAATCGACGCCCGAACTGACCAGGAATACCGAAACATCGAGTCCTGAATTAATACCGCCGTTGGCTATGCTCCATGCAACGGAGGAGCGTTCGTCGTCCAGACCACGGGTGATTACAACAACCAATTTTCTTTTTTCTGACATGGCAAATGTTTTTAAATGTGTTTTTAAAGTGTTGAATTTGTGAATTACAGGTTCTTTCCGGGGGTATAGACATGCAGGCTGATCGCCGGTTTGTCAAAGGGGTTCCCGACGGCGTGATACGCCATATCATCATCTATATAGGCCATACTCCCGCTTTTGAAGGTACTGACTGCCAACAACCGATGCGCTTTGCCTGTACCGTACCGTTTTTCCTCGAGGCTTCCTTTCAGGACCTTAAACACACAACCACCCTTGGGATGGCCGTGAATGCCCGAGTACACGCCTGGTTCCCAGTGGATCAGCACGACTTTTAACAAAGCATTGTCTACGAGGACATGCCTGGTTACCGGATTTTTCATAAATCGATTTGCTGCAGCGCGACCGATGGAGTTCAACGCCTTCAGGACGGAGATAAACTGGAAAGCGGCGTAGGGAGCATCCGGTTTGAGGAAAGTATCAAACAGATCGAGGCATACCCGGCTCATGTCCGGAATATTGCCTTTGGTGATTTCGGCATTGGCCTCCGGGGTCAACAACCGGTTTTCCCGGAAGATGGGCGACGACGCGGAGGGCTCCGGGTATTTCTGGCGATCTGAAGAGGAAAGGGTTTCGGACTGGGGCATACCGTCGCGAGAGGGCCGTAAGGCGCCTATGGATGGATATGCGTCATGTTTCAATTGATAATCTGTGAGCGTTTTCATAATTCCTTCATCTTTAATGTGGTGCAAAGATGAGGGTGTGTGAAAGCAGGCAATTTTGCTCAGAAGCTCACATAGTTGTCAATTTGGCTCAAAAAAACATCAGGTCCCGGAGATTGTTTTTTTGTAATCGGAAGGGCTGGTTCCCATGATGTTTTTGAACGCCCGGCTAAAGTGCGACAGG
The DNA here is from genome assembly GCA_016712415.1 of Lewinellaceae bacterium. Taxonomy (GTDB): domain Bacteria; phylum Bacteroidota; class Bacteroidia; order Chitinophagales; family Saprospiraceae; genus M3007. Next base: position 190,289 of record JADJRC010000014.1, read on the forward strand.
TCTTCAAATCCAGACTCAAACGCAACCTGCGTAAGGATCATACTGGAGTTGGCAATCAGGTGGGCGGCATAATGCACCCGCCTTTTAAGCAGCCATTTCCCCGGGGATTCTTTATAATGCTGCTGGAAATCTCTCTTAAAAGTCGACAGGCTTCGGTGCGTCAGGTCTGCATAATCTTCGAGCCGCAGGTTAAAACAAAAGTTTTTTTCCATGATCTGGGCCAGTGAAGGTTTGCAGAATTCATCAGATAATTGCTTTAAGGCTTTACCCGGTTTTACCCAACACCAACGCCGTCATGCTTCGATGCTCATCGACCAATACTGTTTTAAACGGCTCCAGATAATTCAGCCCGTGCTTTTGGAGTAGGGCTTCGAGCGCCGGCCGGGACAGTAAAAAGCGGTCGGTCCCGTCGGGCATGGAAAACCGGCCCTCGCCCAGGGGGAGCATTTTATCTGCCAGCCCCACGTCGGTAGCCACCCGTAGGAACATAGAGCCGCCGGGTTGCAACACCCGGACAAGTTCGCCAAACATCTGCCCGAAATGTGCCGGGTTTTCAGCAAAATGCAGCACAGCGCAGCAAATAATATGGTGGAAAAACTGATCCGGGAACGGCAGGGCTTCTACCAGGGCTACCTGAAAACGGTCGTCCGGAAGACCAGGGTAATTTTGTTTCAACAACCCTACTACAGCCGGGTCGCGATCGGTGCCGTACACTTGAAAACCCTGCTGCGCAAACCAGTGCAGGTTGCGCCCTCCACCTGCTCCGGCATCCAGGATTCGTTGCAAAGGGGTATAACGGCCTTTCATGATCTGGTCAAGCAGGTAAATGTCGGTGTGGCCGAGGAGTTGTGTGAGTGGGTCCATATATTTTGGGAGTAAAAATACTTGGTGCTTTTAGTGTATGTCGCGAACACAGGGCGCCGCCGATTACTATGGCACACCGCGCGCGCGACCGCAAGGGCTGCCCCTACAGCCGCACGATATCCCCTTCCGATCCGATTAACACCCAGGGGTCTTTGGGCGAGGTGCGCCCCAGGGCGCAAACGTATTGGGAGCCCGTTCCTTTCTCGCGGGTAAATTTGTCGGTATGTCGAAGTGTCACGTTGAAGTCCAGTTCGCTATAAATCATCGGTGCAATACACCTGCCGTACCCGGTCTGGCGGATGCCGTACCAGGTTTTACCATTTTCATCGGTGCGTTGCAGTACGACGATTTTTCGCTCCCGGCCTTGTTCGCGGGTCGTATATTGGTCAAAAAACTCAAGGGTGGGGTTTTTATCGTGGTTGCTGACAAGGCATTTTCTACCATCGGTGGTGTGGTAAACATACCCTCCGTCCATATTTTCCGGGAAAGGTTCCCAGCGGCTGCACGGCAAGGGATCAAATTCGCCTGTTTGGGAGTAGAGCCAAAACTGGTCGCCTTCTTTCACCTGAATAACCTTGCCGGTCACCTTGATATCTTCCCGCTGGTATTTTTCCGGAACGATTTCGCGCTCGGCCGTGCGGGCGCCCCAAAGCCCCTGTTCGTTGAGGGGCATAAATATGTTTGTATTGGGTTGAATGATTTGAACATAGCGGATCGGTATGGCTACGCTCAAATCCGGCCGGAGCAGGCCCAATCGGTCATTTTGCTTGACGAGAAAATGCTGCTTGTCGGCGGCAAGTCTGACCCATTGGTATTCGATGGGGACAATAATCTGGTTATTCGGATCAAGGAAGCCCCAGCGTTCGTTCTTTTTGGCCTGAATTAAAAGCACTTTTTCACCATTGCGGTTCATCGGGCTTTCTGTCAAGGTAATTTCCTCATATTCGAAGGGAATTAAGATGCGCTCCGTTGCCCGGTCAATTAGGCCCCAGCGATTATCTTCCCGCCGAACTGCCCAGATGTCATCCCGGTGCATGCTGCCGCGAATATCCCGGTATTTGGGCGCGAACAGCAGCTTGCCGTCTTCTGAATACAGACTGACCAAGCTGTCTTTTATCACATACAGGGCTTTCAGATAACCGTCCCAGTTTAAAAATTTGTTTTCGCAGGGGACCAAACGCGTACCATCCAAATGGGCCGCCCCCATTTTCCCTTCGGCGTCGCGGAGGTAAAGTATTTTCCCAAAGCTGCCGATATGGACATATTTTATAGGTAGCAGGGGACGGTTTTCCGGGTCGACCGTACCCCATAATTCGCCCTGGCGGACAAAAATAGTACCCTGGGGAGCAGAGTGGTGTTTTACCTCGTCGTACACGGCTGGGATCATCTTGCGCCCATTGGCGTCCTGGCAGCCGACCTTGCCGTTTTCTTTTATTTGTTGGTATGGAAAAAAGTATTTCGGCGGAGTGGATTTGGCCGGTTGGGGATCGGTGTTGGAGGAGGTTTGTTTGTCTCCACGTACCTCACTGGGCGGCGATACTACCCGTGGTGGTTCCTCCACGACTATTTCATCTGTTTTTTTGGGGGCTGGCTGAATGACTACCGGTGCTTTGCCAACTTCGGGTGCCGCACTCCAGTCCGAATCGCCAACATACTGGTAGCGGTACACGATTACAGCATACCGCGCATCGGAGGTATCGGCCGGGTTTTCGGTAATCATCAGCAGCGGATTGCCTTTGGCCTCGTATTGGATGTGCGATTTCCAGACGGTTTCATTGAATTGCCCCGACGATGCGGTGAAATGTTCCATACGCCAGGTATCGGGAGGCTTGTGGCTGACCCGGTTGTAGAAAAGGGTATCGCCTTCCCGGATTTGAAAATGCAGCCGCATCCGACCACTAGTGTCGTATTGAATACCGTAGCGGTCTCGTTTTTGCAACTCGCCTTTTTCAAAACGGTACTCGTCGAATTGGACTAAGGGGGTACTGCCGAGTTGTACTTCGGGCAAGTATTTCAGGGTCGCCAGCAGTTTCCCGTCCTCATCAAGCACATTTTCAGATTCCAGTACGCCGTTGACGTAGTTGTGGATAAAGGTGGCGTGCAATTTCATCCGCTCTTTCGTGCCAAAAGCGTCGTTGACCAGTTCTTTTATGGTGCTAACCCTGCCGTTTTCGTGAGAAAACTCCACGCGCGCCATCAGCTTTTCCTGATCCCCAATGTGATAATCGTAGTGTGTTTCGGTGACCGGCAAACCATTTTCATAAATTACCACCTGGCGGCCCTCATGCCTGGCCGGGAGCAGGGGCTTGCCGGTAGCGTCGAGCCGGACATCCTTGTACACGACTTGTTCTGTTTTTACGACAGGGCCTTTCGCCGGAGCGATGTGGTGGCGCAGGGGGAGCTGAGCCGCCAGACTGGCAGGAATCAGAAAGAGCAGGAGCAGGGTTGATTTTATTATTGATTTCAGCATTGGGTGGTGGTTGGTGTTAAAATACGTTGGGAATATGCCGCACGGTAGGGGCGCCCCTACCGCCCCCAGCCATCGGTCGGATATTCGCCCCCGGCATCATCCAGCGCAAAAAACTGTGGCCCCTTATCTGCGTAGACAGCTGATTGGGCAATCAGAACTCGCCCGGGCGGCAGGCCGTCGATTTGCTGCTCTTTGTCCCATCGCCTTATCCAGGTGTATTGGTGAAGCGTGAGGCGCTTGCCGTTGGGTGCATGTAAAGCCCACTTCCCGCCATTTTTGGATACCATATAACCCGTATCCGTATCCCGGATGGGGAGTATTTCGTCGTAGACTTCCGGTTCGACGGGTTTGCCGTCAGAGAGCCGGAGGAGCGTCATTTTTTGTTCGGGCAGGCCGGCACTGATAACTTCCGGGCGCATGGGACCATAACCCAGCCAGGTATAGTCGAAACCGGTAAGTTGCTGCCCGGCGCCGCTGAACAGCGCTTTTTTGTCGTTCTGCTGCACGCTGTACGGGCCGCCAACTAGCAGAATATCGATCCCCTGGTATTCCGGTTTCAGGATTTCGCCTTTGCCCAGCTGCCAGAGGCCGAGCAGGTCATTTTGGGTGTTTCGGGTTTTAAAATACAAACCGTAGGCTTCGCGGTTCACATAGCGCGGCTGCCCGGGCTGTTCGGTCCAGTCGGGGTGCTTGAGTTCGTAAATTTCCCCGTACTGTATCGGTATTTGCAGCTGCCCTGTTGCACCAACTAAACCTTTTTTGCCTTGCCGGCCTACCCGGAAAAAATCGCTGTGGTAACATTGCTCGACCGATTCGTATTCCTGCTCAAGCAGGATGCGACCGGCAGTATCGACCATTCCATAAAGCCATTTTAACGGAGCAATGGCCTTGCCGGTTCGGTAATTGCCATTGCGGAAGCGTTCCGCGATACGGTCATAAATAAGCGGAATCAGCGTTTTTCCCTGAAAGCTAACCACGCCGGATTTGCCATCTTTTTCGGCCATAATCTGGCTGTCGTACACCGCATGAATCTTGTCGTAGGCAGCGGGCAAAATGGTGCGCTTGTTGTAATCCATCAGGCCCCAAAGACCCTTTTCCTGAAAGATAAACAGGGGCCGGGTGCCGGTTTGGCTTTTGCTGATGTCCTCAAAACCGGCTTCCAGGATAACCTGAATATCGTTTGCACCTTGAATTTTGATGATTTTTTGCTAGCCCGGACTGTGGAACACCACAGTAGAATCGTTGAATTTGTGACCGTGCCGGTACTCCATTGGCAGCAGATCCTTGCCCTTTGCATCCAATAGCCCATAGCCATGTTCCTTTTTGCCCGGCCAGCACCAAATCGGCTGCGGTGCGCGTCAAACCGTAGAATTCGAAAGGCAGGACCGCTTCCCCCTTTTTATTGAGCACGCCGAAGTAATTCCGGGAATCCCGGGCGATCATAAAATCGCTGTAGGGCTTTTCGAGCGCTGTGTATTCGGGCTGGATGAGGATGCTGTCGTTGAGCACGTAGCCGTACCGCCCCTGGTATGCGAACAGTTCGGGTTTGCCGGTTTTCAGGCGGGCCGGGATGCTTTGTTTGATCGCTGTGGCTGGGTCGACGGAGCTTTCTTCTACCTGAACGTCCATGTCGTGGAGTTCGCCGTCGTTGGTTTGAGCGGGAAGGAAGGCGGGGACGAGAAAGAAGGAAAGGAATAGCGGTAATTGATGCATTTGCTAGATTTAGGAATAGATACCCGGTCAGGGCAAAAGGAATGTCGGGTATTGTTCCGGTGTAATGACGGTAAACGCTGCTTCGGGGTAGGCATCTGTAAAAGTTTTAGGTACATGGGCTTTTTTTATAAGGTTCCATTTGAATTCATAGGCACTTAGCTTTCCATCGAATTCTTCGATGTAGTCAATTTCTTGTTGTTGCTGAGTTCGCCAAAAATAAGTATTGCGCCATATCCGATTGTGCCGGAGATACTTTATCCGTTCGCTAATGATAAAATTTTCCCAAAGGGGGCCCACATCTTGCCGGACGGCCAAAGGTTGATAAGCGCTTAGCAAGGCATTGCGAATTCCATTATCGTAAAAATAAATTTTACGGCTTTTTTTGAGTTCAGTGCGGACATTTCGCGAAAAGGAGCTTAGGCGAAAAACGATAAATGTCTTTTCCAGTAGTTCGATATACCGTTCTATCGTAGCATGATCGTTATCCAACAATTTGGCCAGGTAGTTATATGTGATTTCCGAGCCAATCATCGTTGCGAGGGCTTTTAGCAAACGTGGCATTAAATCGGGTTTTCGAATATCCTGATAGGTAAATATGTCTTTATACAAATAACTGTTAGCCAATTCATTCAATATTTCCTGCTCTTTTCCTGCATTATTGACTACATCCGGGTACATTCCGTAAATGAGGCGCGTATGCAATTTGCTTTTTTCCGCCAGGAAATGAGTATGTTCAACCATCTCCTGGCTTGAAAATGGCAGCAGCAAATATTCCCACTTCCGCCCGGTAAGCGGTTCATTTATTTTGTTCGATAGTTCAAAGGCAGAAGAACCGCTTACAATGAGTTTTACCTGTGGGAAATTATCGGTAATTAGTTTTAACAGGACTCCAATATCCTGTATCCGTTGTGCTTCATCAATCAGAACCAGCGTAGCATCGCCTAGTATCAATCGCAGTTCTTCAGTACTCCGGACATGCTGTAGTGATTCCCGGCTAAGTGCTTCATCGCAGTTAAGAAAAAGTTGTTTCCCATCGGTCCTGCGGGCAATCTCTTTTAATAATGTCGATTTTCCTGTCTGACGAGGCCCAAGGATCAAAATAGCTTTTGGGTCTGACATATGGCTTTCAATGGACTTCAGGATGGTTCGAGATACCATAGTTTGTTATTTTTATTGGTTGTAATCGCAAATTTATATAATAATTTTTGATTACAACCATAAATTTCAATTTGAATTTCCCAACTATTTCAATTCAAATTCCTTCCCCTGCTCATCCAGCAGTACCATAGGTTCGCCTGCACTTTTTTGCATCCAGCCCACCCAAGGGCCATAACCTGTCGGCTGTTCCACTTCCAACAGCAGTATCCGTTGCGCCAGTTGGAGCCTGTCCATCGGCATCGGTTCGGCTTCAAAGATAAATTCGGTGATCGGTTTAAAGTCGCGGTCGAACAGCGCGAACCGTTTCACTTCTGCATAGCTGTTCGGGGCTTTTACATACCGGTGCAGGAGGTAAACGCCCTCGGCCAGGAGCCGGGGTTCGCTCTCCAGATTCCGGATAAACCGGCCTTCCAGATCCAGCAGTATGTACGCGTCGTTCCAGTTGGGCCGGGCGATGAAGTATCGGTTGTCCCGGCTGGTTCGAACGCGGTAGAACGGGCCGGCCATGACTTGGCCATCGGTGTGGAGCAGGTAGCTGGTGTCTCCTTTTTCCTGAAAAAATGTGGTTGGGTTAAGTCCGCCGATATAGTCGTATTCCGGCGGCCGCAGTTGGCCATATTGCCGGTGCCAGAGTCCTTTTTTTCCGGTGCGGGCATCTTCAAACACCAGGAAAGGCAAGGTATCGCGCTGGATGTACCATTGCCCCCGGCTGTTTTGTCCGGTAGGGGTTTCAATTACCGTGGGTTGAAACCCAAGTAAAACGGTATCGATCACGATACTGCCCTGGGCGTTGCCCACGCCGAACAGATCGCCTCGACGGCCCCGGCCGCCGCGCAGCAGATAATGGCCCTTGTCGTCGAGCAGGGAAATATGGCGGTAAACCGCCGGGTAGATTTCCTTAAAATCGGCGTTCAGCAGGCCGGCTCGGGTGTAGGCGCTCGTTTCGCCTGTCCAAAATGTGAAATTGCCCAATTTATCCGGCGGGGCGATAGAATAGTACGTATTGGCGGTAATTCCAGATTTTGATAACCTTACCCCGAAGGTCACAGATGCGGGTGTTTTTCTGTTTAAAATCCTGGACAGCCAAAGAAGTATCGTTAAAAAGCCAGATTTGATACAGGCTGTCTTCCGGCATAATGACTTGGCCCTGGAAGTTCAGCACCGTCTTTTTGTAGGCGCCATTGGCGCAAATAACCAGCTCCTGTTGGTCCAGCGGAGTGACTCCGGTGTATTTAAAAGGCAAAATTACACGTCCCTGAGCATCCAGGGCGCCGTAAAATTTGCCTTTTCGGGCAATGTTGAAATCGGATAGTTTTGCGAAGGATTGGAAAAAATCGTACTCGAAAGGAATGAATACCTGGTGGTGTTTTCCCACCCAACCGTACTTTCCGTATCTGTTTTGGCAACAGTGGGGCCGGTAATGCAGGTCGGTGTTTTCGTGTGTGCGGACGGAGTCGCGGTAGCCGGCTTCCAGTTCATGGTTGATTTGAACGGGCGGGGGCGGGTCTTCTATTTGGGCCTGGGTATCGCGCGCGAGGAGGAGGAGAATGAACAGAAAAACGCGTTTTTTCAATTTCATGGTTATTTTTCTTTTGGCAAAATCAGTTCCCGACCTTCTATATCGATAAAAACCTGAGGCTTGCCCGTCCGGGATGCTTCGCCAAGCAACTTCAAATAGGAATCCAGTCCCAGCCGCCGGGCAAATTCAGTGGCCTGATAATCGTTGGTCAGCCCCCGTGCACTGGAATACAAAAAGTCGGTCACCCGGGTACCATCGAGCCGGAAAAAGGCATGGCCAACATTGTTTTTTGAACCGATAACCGCTCTGCCGGAGCGGTCAAGTTGATCGAAGGCATCTTCGTGCAGCAGCTGTCCATTGTCGCCGAGCATTTGCCAAGTATTGTCCGGCAATTGAACAAAAAGCAAGCCGGGCGCAAACGAGCTCCAGCGCGCATCGGTGTAAAGCGCTTCAGTCAGCGGCCGGCCGTCCAGTGCGTGCATGGCGTACAACCGCTGTTTCAGGCGGCGGGTCATCAGGAAGGGCGAGTAGGTGAAAGCGTTGTCTTCCTGAATAATCCGACATTCGGCATACTCAAAGGGCAACACTGTTTGGCCGGTCGAGTCGACCATGCCGGATTTGCCTAATTCGCGGTTTTTAACCACCATAAACAAGCCTCTGCCGGCGTAGTACATTTCGGCTGTTTGTTTGGGGACCACTTCGCGCCCTTGCCGATTGAAAATTACTTGTTGGCGGGCAGCATCTTCCAGGCAAAGCAACCCATCCACAAACCAGCGTAAGTTGCGGTACTGCAGGGGTACAACGACGTGCCCACGCTCGTCCAGTACCCCAATATTTTCCCCTTTTTGAATTTTGATTAACAGCGTCCGGTGGAAATTATCCGGGTTCGCCCAGGACCAACTATCTACCTTTTCATTCAGGTAAACTTGTCCGTCCGGCCCAATCAGCCGTAGAAGCCCGTCGCGTGCCAGCACAGCGATGGTATCATTGACAAAAAAGCGCGTTCCCATTCGAATGCCTGTACTGTTTTTCCTGTGGAATCGATACCGCCCCAGCGCCCGTCCTTTTTTGCCAGAAACCAGGAGAAATAATTATTTTTTCCTTGCCGCTGTTTGGCGGCGGAACTCGTAACAGGTTGGACAATCTTGTTGAATTCAAACGGGACGAGTGTTTTTCCGCTGCCGTCGATCAGGCCCATTTTACCGTTGAGCCGGGCTTCCATGCAATTGGAATAGGTGTTGGCTAGCTGCTCAAACCGGGGTTCGACGTACACCTTCTCTGAAAAAAAACCACGGAAGCCGTACAAATTGCCGTTTTGAAATCGCACGATCCGTTCCGGGTTGGGCGCTCCTGCTTCGGGCCGGGCCGCTTCTTCGATTTCCTGCGCGCAAATAGTCGATAAGCCTAGCAGGAGCACTGCCAGCAAATTAATTTTTCTAAGCATATCATTCCAATTTGAACCGCACCGGCAGAAAATCATACTCCATCGGAATAACGAGCCGACCGGTAGCCTCTGCAAAGCCCATTTTGCCGGTCAGGAGGTCGGTTTGCCGGGTTTGGGCAAAAACGCCGGCGCCGACAATCAGGAGCAAGCTAAACAGCAAGTACTGTTTGGGCTTGGTAACACAGCATGGCCATCCGGCCCTGTATTTTGGTTTCATGGAAACAAGAAATCTTGGTATTGAAAAAGAAAGGCGAAGGTAGAGCACTTTTTTAGATTTGAAAAAACTCTGATTGGACCAGCCACCGGGCTTTTTGCGATCTTTGGCCCCGGTCGTTGCCCCTGCCAAATTGGTCCTGATCATTTACTATTCCCATGAGTTATTGTACCTACGTAAACGCCCTTCCCGCCAACGACCTCAACCCGCACCGCCACTACCACGACCACCAGTATGGCTTTCCGCTGCACGATGACAACGAACTATTCTGCCGGCTGATCCTGGAGATCAATCAGGCCGGGCTGAGCTGGACAACCATCCTGAACAAGCAGGATAATTTTCGCCGGGCATTTCATCAATTTGAGATTGCTACCGTGGCCGACTACGGTGAAGGCGATGTGGCACGGCTGCTTCAGGATGCAGGTATCATACGCAATAGACTGAAAATCAATGCGGCGATAGAAAATGCGCGCACTATCCGGCGCCTGCAGCAGGAGTTCGGCTCGTTCCGGGACTGGCTGGCCCACCACCACCCGCAGCCCAAAGAGGCCTGGGTGAAGCTGTTCAAAAAGACGTTTAAGTTTACAGGAGGAGAGATCGTGAATGAGTTCCTGATGAGCACGGGTTGGTTACCCGGCGCCCACGACCCGGATTGCCCGGTTTTCGCCCGCACCCTGGAGGCCGGCGCCATGTATCGCGGAATGGTATTCCGCGCCCCGAAATGATACTATGCGTCCCCAGAAAGAAAAAAAAAAAAAAAAAAAAAGGAAAAAAAAAGAAAAAAAAAAAAGAAGGGAAAAGAAAAAAGGGGAAAAAAGGGGGGGAAAAAAAAAAAAAAAAAAAAAGGGGGGGGGGGGGGAAGGGGAGGGGGGGGGGGGGGGGGGGGGGGGGGGGGAATGCCATTCCGGGTTACAGGGTGCGGCCCGGAATGCCATTCCGGGTTACAGGGTGCGGCCCGGAATGCCATTCCGGGTTACAGGGCCGGAATGCCATTCCGGGTTACAGGGTGCGGGCCGGAATGCCATTCCGGGTTACAGGGTGCGGGCCGGAATGCCATTCCGGGTTACAAGGTGCGGGCCGGAATGCCATTCCGGGTTACAAGATGGCGTTATGATTCATTATTGACGAGAAATCAGCCCGCATACACATCTCCAAAATCAAAAAGTATCACCTTGGGCTGGATGGAGTACATCAACTGGCTGCCCGCGACCAGACCAACGGAATATTTCGCAAGAACGGACAAGTCCCCACACCTCATCAGGGCTAATTTTGGGTGATAATTGACAACCTTTTCATCCGGAACCTATAAATATCCATGTATCCGTTTCTTCGCTCACCGTTCAGTGTCTACGCCCTTGCGCTCGGCTTTTGCCTGGCCTTTTCAACAACGCCCAGCCTGGCCCAGCAGGTATTTGTCAGCAGCCGGAATACCCATTCCGTCAAACTATACGACTTCGCCACGGGCAATTTCCTGAAGGATATCGTAACACCCGGTAGCGGCGGACTCTCGCTACCACAAGAAGTCTTATTGCACCCCGACGGTTTTTTGCTGGTGACCGGCAGGGGCAATACCGCTATTAAAAAGTACAACAGCGTTACCGGCGACTACCTCGGCAACTTCACCAGCGGGTATGCCCTCGACAATCCGACCAAAACCACTATCTGGCAGGACAGTCTGTTGTACGTCAGTCAATGGGGCGTTTCCCAGAACAAGGTGGTGCGCTTCGACCTCAAAACCGGCGTATTTGTAGACGAATTCACCAACACAGGCGTACCCAACGGTTGCGGACACGCCTGGGATGCTGCGGGCAACCTGCTTGTCGCGCAATACGGCAACGGCGCGAACGGGCGGGTTATGAAATTCGACACCAACGGCGTTCTTACAGGCATATTTATTCCTTCGGGTGTATTGAAAGGCCCTGTCAACCTGTGGTTCGGCAATACCGGCGAACTGATCGTCGCGGACTGGTCGCTTGGTCGGGTGTTGCGGTTCAACGGAACAACCGGCGCTTATATCGGCCCGCTCGTAACCGGCCTGGCCAACGTGGAAGGCTATGCTTTTGACAATCAGGGCAGACTTTATCTCTGCGACTGGACGGACAACAAGGTATTCCGGTACGATTTCAACGCAAACACGCTGTCGACCTATATTCAGGATGGCGGCCTGATGGCGCCCAACAGTATTGTCATACAGGAGGCCGTTGTCGCAACAACCGAAGCCGTATCGGAAATCGTATCCCTGCAAGTGACACCGAACCCTGCGCATGACATGGTTCGCTGTACAATCACAACAAAAGAATCCATCACAGGCCGGTTGTACCTCGTCGACACTGCCGGACAAACCGTCAGGGTCGTTGCAGAACAAAACTGGGCCCCGGGCGAACACACGCTGAACACCAGTATTGCGGGACTGCCCAGGGGCCTGTATCGCTGTGTACTCGCCTCCGGCAAAGGACAGTGGAGTGTGGCGTTTGCGGTTGTAGCGGAATGAACAGCGCTGTACGCGATATTATTTTCGAACCAGGACCTTCAGTACCCTTGCAAATCCTTCTTTTTGAACCCGCATAAAGTACACCCCGTTTGGCTGGGCAGATAAATCGATCTTCAGTTCATTGCCCGGGAATTCAGACTCCCAAATCAATTGTCCTGTGACAGAAGTCAGAAACACCTTTTTTTCTCCGGATGCACTGGTAATCAAATTCACGTAATCTCCTGCCGGGTTGGGAATAGCCACGGCGTCTGACAAGTCCCCTTCTGTTCGGATGCCGGAAAACGCATCAGAAATAGCCGGTGGTGCGCCTTGCTTCCCGCCCCCGGCCACAGGCCCCCCGAAGCATTCTTCCTTTCGGATCAAGTACCGGCCGTTTCCCGTTACTTTTAGATAATGAATACCCGGCAGGCCGTCCGGAATCAGGTTCCACTCATAATTAGTGATGGGAGTACTCATGTACACATTCATGGTGGCATAGGTTTTCATATTGGGGTAGGCAGCCGGATAAACATAAAAGCCCATGGTACTCTCTGTACTTAACAAACTCAGTTCGATACCATAATCATTCTCGAAGGAGAAATAATCAGGGTCGCCGCTATCGGTATATGACTGGAATTTCAAGTCAGGATCAGGATATAAACTTGTCGCATCTGCCGGAACGTTGTTGGGCTCGATAAAGTCATCCAGTGCGGGATCCGGCGGTGTGAAATAAACGTGCTCTGCGGTAAACGGACCTCCGGGCAATTCATGGACCTTAAATTCCAACTTGCGCCCTCTTGGGAAAGTGCTGGTCAGATAAAACGGATTGGATGTAACTGCAAAAACACTCCAGTTAAGCGGCAGGCATCCCGCTTCCCGGTAAAGTATCTCGTATTTCCGCTGTGAACATTGCAGGGGCTGTGGTTCCCAACTGAGATAAAGCAGCCCTCCTCCCCCCAGGGCAGTAACCGTGAAATTTGAAGGCACCTTGTCCGGATTTGGACAACATGCCAGGTCATTGTTATGCCCCAGAGTATACCTTATAGAAGATTTAGAATTCAGATATCTGCACATGCGGTTACCCTGCCCCGGTGTAAACATGTATTTACAGCTGCTGTAATCCATAAAGTTGACGAACATATCCCCGTTGGGACCATTGTTGCAACTGATAAAAGGAAAAGTCGGACATTCACTAAAATGCAGATCAGCCTGCAAGGGGGTATCCTGAACCCCGTCGTCCATATTGCATGCGGGCTCGTCACCCCAAATATGCTTGAGCCCGAGGTAGTGTCCAACTTCATGGGCAAGATTGCCTGATTGCACGCAGAAGCCGGCAATTACTACCCCGTCTGTACTCGGGGTTGTAGCGGTCGGGAGCGAGGAGTATCCGCACAGATAGGCATAATCACAATTGGCCGGATTGTAGTAAAACTGTTTGGGTACAATCCATATGTTCAGGTACTTTTTAGTGTCCCAGGCCTCCGTTCCACCGAGGCTCGTGAATTTCGCCTCTTCGAAGTAGGCATTATAGCCGCATGCTCCTTCCATATCAAGAGATGAATAAATTTCACAATTTCCAAAATCTTCCCGCTCGGCAGTCCTCACCCTGCGTGTGATACCCGTTGTAACCTGTCCGTAAGGATCGCGGGTAGCCAGGCAGAATTTAATCCCTGTATTGGCTATTAAGGACTGAAAGGGTTGGGGGACTTGCCCGTTGTCTGGATTTTGTCCTCCAAAATCGCGATTCAGGCGATCGATCACTTCTGCCTGTACCCACTCGTCTTTGTAAAACAACTCCTCACTACAGTTCAGCAAATGCACAACCACGGGAATGGTAATGTCACAGTCAAAGCCGTCAATGGTTTCCGGTTCGGGCGGGTCTTCAAAATCCGGATTATGTGGAGTCGGCCCATCCGGCAGTGGCTGTTCGGGAGATACCGTAACCCTTGGTAGCAAGGAGCCGCACGGTTGAACAACTTCTTCCACCTGGGCATTCAAAGCAAAAAAACAGTTTAAGGAAAATAATAATGCAAAAAAGGTTCTCATTGTATTCATCGAATTGGTTTGAACATGACAAACTGCGTTTCCAGTCAACCGAAAGGTAGTACCTGTATTGAGGAAAACATCCGAATGAACCGTATTGAGCCCAAATGGCACGAAATGGCGCGAATTATACTCAAAGTAAATTGATTCACCCCCAGCAACGCATTGATTTTCAATGCACTGAAATCCTGTTAATTCTTATACTCAAAGTAAATTGGTTTGCGAAAACAAACCCCATCAACATATTGATTTTCAATGCGCCGGAGTTCTGTAAATTCTTAAATTCGGGTAATTCCGGTATAAATTCGGGGAGTCAGGGTAAAGTAGAATGCATCAATAAAAAAACACATTACACTGAAATACTTATTTCAGCACAATGGGTTGTTTGTAATGTAATTGGTTATTTGGACTTTGGTTTTCCGGGACTCTTTAATCCAGATTTGGTTATGGAGCGTCAATGTTCCGACGGCATGTCATTAAAAAGGGGAATTCCACGCAGGTCAATTTTCATTATTAGCGCGATGTAAGGGTTTAAAAAATATCCGGTTTAAAAAATCGCTTTTACTGCTATTAATATATTGCAGTAATTCTACCTGGTCAAACCTTTTAAGCAACAGACACACGCCTAAATATGTTTCATAGGTAAATGCATCTGTAATAATCCATTTAAGCACATTTAATCTGAATAGTAAACTGCCGGATTTATTTTTATTTGAAACACACTGTACAATATCCTCCAGCGAAGGCTCCGGCCAATGCGCATAATTAGAAAATACCTTAAATAAAATCTCACCCGGTATTTGTCCGGGATCCCAAAATGCCGAATAATTAAATTCCTGTAAATTTTCTTCTGAACTATTTAATTCATCAATACCGGAAGATTTTTTATTAGTTTTTCTTTTCCGACCATTGCCGCCGCCATCATCATCCGGATTAAATATATTTCTTAGTTCTTTAATAGCACGGCTTAGTCTTTGACGGGAAGCGGTTTCCGATATACCCAGTTCGAGCGCTATTTCTGCATGGCTGAAATCTTCCAGCCATAACAAAACAACTGCCAGCGAATCCGGCGATAAAACAGTTGGTAAAAGTTTAAATAATCTTTTGCCGTCGATCATAGCATTCAGGGTAGTTTCAAGGGTATCGTCTGTCAATTGATCGGCATTACTGATGGGTACAATGGGCGACTTTTGGTTGCCGTCGATGACTTTCAGGGATTCATTTCTGATCGTCCGGTGGAGGTACCCTCTAAGGTTTTCTGCCCTGGCGAAAACTTCCCAGCGCAACAGCGCTTTCGCGAAAACCTTCGCTACCACATCCTTCGCCTCTTCCGGCGAACCGGTGATACCGGCCGCCAATGCAAGACACTTGCCGTGGTATTGGGTAAATACCGGCGTCAGTGCCTGCACACTTTCCTTGCCACAAAAGGCTATTTCCGGCCTTTGAGGCTCCGGAGAAAGATCGGAATTGGACGCTTCAGACATAAGTAGCATTTTACTTATAATGATACTTTAAACGTATCCGGTGTGACAGAAAATACCGGAAAATTGCAAAAAATTACCCCGCAGAAAGTAAACCACTCTTTATCAACACCTTACAAGTGAATACCACTTCTATACCCCCCTGCTGGTAATGGAATCAGGCCAGTACCATTATCTGCGTTGCTGCAGTAACAATTCAAAAGCGAAGACAACACAATCTTTGAGATGCTTGCTAAACAAAATGCGGAATCGCCCCGGATAATGATCAGTTTTCACGCAGGACTTCCGTGTAATTATTCAATATCCTCATACAACCGCAGCCTGTTTTTTAGCGCAATGATCTCGTCTTGCAAACTTGTGATGCGTTCCAACAACAACGCTACCGTTTCAATACCCTCCACATTGATATTGAATTCGGCGTACAGGCGCACGAATTTTTCCAACTGCGGCAATTCATCCCCGTAGATATATACGCTTGTTTCATCCCTGGTCAATTCGATCAACCCGATTTGTTGCAGTGCGTGGATAAATGTCTGATCGATGCCGTGACAGACACAAAATTCATCAACAGATATCAAATTTGCTGTGTTCATGGTTCACATTTTTGATAGTTCGGTAAACAACGCTTTTTGCCTGTCTGTCAAATTGGTCGGGATCCGAATGGCATAAGTGACGAACAGATCGCCGAACCGGCCTTCCTGCTTATACACAGGAAAGCCTTTTCCCTTTAGTTTGACGACGGTACCGTTTTGTGTTTCCGGCTTTACCTTGACCTTTATCTTTTCGTTCAGTACATTGATGATGATCTCCCCACCCAGCACGGCGGTATACAGGTCCAGGTCGACAGTCGTGTATAAATTATTGTCCAGCCGTTTTACCGTAGGATGGTTGGCAATGGAAAAGGTGATATAGAGATCCCCGTTCGGTCCGCCATTCACACCGGGGCCTCCATGCCCGGCGATTTTGATGACTTGTCCGTTTTCTATACCGGCGGGGATCGTAATGCGTATATTTTTCCCGTTGACGGTAAGCGTTTGTTTGTGGGTTTGGGCGGCATCTATGAGTTGAAGTTGCAACTCGGCATGGTAGTCTTCGCCCCTGAACCGCACCTGGCTGCGCCGCTCCCTTCCGGCTCCGGCGCCGAACATCGCTTCAAAAAAATCGGAAAAATCGCCTTCAGATGCTGATCCGGAATACCGCGACCGTTGCGAACCGGCCCCTTGTTGCTGCTGCCGTTGTCTGGCTTGTTCAAAGGCTTCGGCGTGTTCCCAGTCCTTGCCATACAGATCGTATTTTTTTCGCTTTTCCGGGTCGCTGAGCACCTCGTTGGCTTCATTGATCTGCTGGAATTTCCGCTGGGCCTCCTTGTCATTGGGGTTCAGGTCCGGGTGGTACTGTTTGGCCAGTTTCCGGTAGGCATCCTTAATGTCTTTCGGTGTCGCTGTTTTATCCAGCCCCAAAATTTTGTAGTAATCTATGAAGGTCATTGTTGTGGTATTTATCGGTCATCAGCAGTACAGTACACCGGACTTCCAAGTCCGGTGAGGCGATACTGAAACAGTACAACGGACTTCCAAGTCCGTTGTACGGCGGGTGTACGGCAAGTGCAAATCAGGCGCCCAGCGTCTTCAGCGCCTCATAAACAAGAAAAGCCGGCCAAAAGATCGCTTTCACACACCCCCAAACACCCATCCAGAACCCGGTGGCGTAGTAAAGATAGTAAACGAGCGCGCCGATGAACCCCATTCCATAAACAGGATTGTTGGGCGCATGTTGCTGAATCGTTTTTTTCATGTTGATGGTTTTGAAAAATTATCCCGAGCGGAAGCAGATTAACTGCAAAGGTGCGCTCAAACCAAAAGGCGGAGGATGATCCCGGTCAAAACGACCGATGATGTGGGAAGGGGGTCGCTCTACTGAAAGACGCCACACAACTGCTGGTACGCGCCAGGATGAAATCGTCGCCACAATGGGCCGAATGGCTGGCCGGCAACGTTATTTATCCGCCGGTACACGGCCTGATGAAAGGGGTACAACTGAATACCATCAAACAAATTGCGGAACGCGACGCGCAGTTTCGAGCGGCAGAAGTGGCGTATTCAAAACCATTATTGCCCCAGGCCTAACATAGAGCATTAAATGTATCCGCTTGTTGTGTCCCGGTTCTACCCTATTTGATTCCAAGTGCTTTTTCAATGGCTCCATCCAGTTCTTTACCCCATAAATACTTCCCAATAATAATCCCGTTTTGATCAATCAGAAAATTATCCGGTATTGCATTTACCCCGTATATCATTCCTGCCGTACTGTTTCGCCCTTTGAGGTCGCTGACATGATGCCACGTCAGGCTATCCGAAAATATGGCTTTTTTCCAGTCGCCCGCTGAAAAGTCCAGCGACACGGCAAAAATTTCAAACCCATGCTTGTGGTATTTTTTATAGGTCCTCAACAGATCAGGGTTCTGCTTTCTACACGGGCCACACCAGGAGGCCCAGAATTCCAGTAGCGTAACACGTCCCAGGTTTTCGGACAATCTGACGACCTTCCCATTGGTGTCCTTCATTTCAACATCATCATATCGATCCCCGACTGAATGGTCCCGGTTGAGTTGAAGATATTTTGATACGATCCGGCCGTCTTCAGATGCCTTGTTTGCAACGGTAAAATGCTCATACAATTCCCCGACCTTGCTTCTGTCCCATTCGGGAGCATAACCGGCCAGCATGGAGGCACTCACCCTGCTGTCGGGGTATTCCCGGATAAATTCCATCGCAATATGCTCAATTGCTTCTTCCGACGCTGCTGATTTCATCCGGGCCAGGCATATTTCCAGTTCATCCTGCGTTTTTGAACCGCTTATCCGCGCATCGTTAAAAGTCGTTTGGGATGCGTCAAATGTCATCTCAGCGCTTTCTATCCAGAGGGGTTTGAATCCGGACATATCCTTCGTGTGCAGGTAAAAATACGTGGGCGAGGAGGCCAGTTGGCCGTCCAGGCGAAAGGCGTTGTTTTGCACGGCGATCGAATCAAAGATCATATTGGTCCGGGTACCGGTCAAATACAACACGGTTCCATCCGGCATATTGTTCGTTTTGCCGGTAAGGGTGAAGCGATTTGCCTCCGGGGTCCTGGCCGTCTCCCGGCAGGCAATAAGCGGCAAAAGGAAGGAAAAAGCGTATATCAGTTTTTTCATACCCCTCTAACGATTTCCGGCGAAGTTCGCTGCTATACCCGGCGGAAAGCGGTTTGCGGAAATGGCTCATCTAAGAGCGTGTTTAAATTTCATTACTCGTTTTTTAGTGGTTGAACACGATTGCCTGAGCCGGCTTGTGCTTCGTTTGCACTTTCCAGTAAATGGTGAAAGGTACATTTTCGGTCTTCGCTGTATATCTTTGGTTCTGCCTTTCAAGGAGCAGGCTAAATATTTTCTTTTATATTTTTCCGGTTTTTATCCTCTCGGTCCCCTTTCATGTGTCTTCCAACAACCAAAAATGAAAAATGAAAAACCCATACGCTTACATTTTAACGCTGTTATCATCTGCAGAGCGCAGAACCAATGTCTACAACAACATAATCCCATATCTGGAGCAGGGTCGATTTGAAATATACCCGGCCATCGACGCCAGGACAAACGAACTCGAGTTTTTTCGCGAAAAGCATCCTGAGGTAAATCGAATAAGCCTTACCGATCCTGAAGACGGCGATCTCCGCACGAGAATGGCATTGATATACGGGTTTTCCAGAATTCTTGAAGACGTTCGGAGTAAAAACAGGAATAGTTTTATCTTTTTTGAAGATGACGCGGTATTGTTACCCGATTTTTATGATAACCTTCGGAAGGCCATGCAGCAAACACCTCAGGGATGGGACGTCCTGAAACTCCATTGTTGCAGGCAGCCGTTAAATACCGGCGCAGTAATGGAAGTCGCCGAATACCCCGATTCTTTTGGCGGGTCGTTCTATGGGACGGATGCCCTGATATTCTCTGATTCGGGTATTGCTAAAACAATCAAGCTCCTTTATAATTCAGAATTGCGGGGAATAGATTCTTTGGTACATGACGTCGGTATACGAGCCGGTGCGCTAAACGGTTACTACGTAAATAACACGATTTGCGCCCATCAACATGGATTTCTGAAGACAACGGGGATTGGAAAACGTTATGGTTATTAGCCTTGTTAACAAGTGCGTTACCAACGCATAAGGTGCGACAAGATGTACGCCGGACTTCCAGGTCCGGCGCCTCGCGCGATGCTTCAACGGACCCGGAATATTGATGATATTGGAAACCTTATCGCTCTTTTTCCAATTCCTTAATCATCTTTTTGATCAAAGCAATTTGCCCCAAATGATAGTAACTGTGTTCAATCATGCCTTCAATATTCCTTCGATAATTACCGTATTTATCCTCTATGAAAACGGCGTCCAGTTGTTCATCAGACATGCGTTCAACATGATCGGCAAATTTCTCTGCATTGGCCCACATCTCCGCCAACATCTTTTCCCATGATGCCTCTGAATTTATCGGAGGAAGATCAAAACTGAATTTATCACGGATTTCAAGCGCCCCTCCTTCGAAAACGTTTAAAATTCCCGCTATGTAATAATTAATGTGGTAGGTCAGCGCCGCAATAGTGTTTAAGGACCCGATTTTGCTTGTCGCCTGCTTCAAGGTAACATCTGACAACTGGTCCTTGTAATTTGTATTGGCGATCCATGTGCCGTTTAGAAGGACCTCCCTAAATCGGCTTGCAATTTGACTTGAATGTTCCATTTCGTGATGATTGTGCATTATATACCGGAATTCTCCGAATTTAAGAATTTACAGAATTACAGTGCATTAAAAAATCATTGTGTTGTTGGGGCTTATTTTCGCAAACCACTTTACTTTGAGTATAACCGTACAACAAGCCCGACCACTCCTCCCGACATTCATCGAACAAATCTACAAATCCGTATCTATTCTGCAACGGTCAATAAGTCATCACCATATCCCGCACTCGCGCAAGGCGATGCCCCTTCCCCTCAAGTCATTAAACCGTTGTTTCAGCCATGCAGCAACCCGAAGATGTTGGCAATATTTGACATCATCCCCAAAAAGCATGGGCAGGATACAGGCAGTGTCTTAATTTTACCACCCGATATTTCACAAAACAAAACCACCTATGATACACTACCTCGGCGCCGGACTATTTGTGCTGCTTACCCTGCGTGTTTCCGGTCAGGATTTCAACAGACCGACGCCCAACAATGTACCGGCTTACGAGTTTGTCCAATTCGACAGCGCCAACACCGGGTTCTACCTGACTACTCCCTTCAAACTCGGACTCAACGCCAACGACCCTGCATTCAGTATCCCGAAAGCCCTCATGATCCTGGATGCCGACGGCTACCTGGCCTGGTATATGATTGTCAATGCACAAAATGTGCTCGATTTCAAGTATATCCCCGCACTTCAGGCGTATTCTTTTATTAAATACCACGACCCGGCAGACACACAATTCATGATCATGGATCAATCTTTCCAACTGATCGACTCGTTCACTACGACAAACGGCATCCTCCCCGACGTTCACGATTTCCAGGCCACAGCCAACCAGACTTACCTGCTGTCCGGCATTCGGGACAGCATCCTTGACCTCAGTTCCCTGGTAATCAACGGAATGCCCGGCGCCCCGCAAACCCACACACTGGGTTTCGTGGTGCAGGAACAGGATGAAGACCACAACGTCCTTTTTCAATGGGACAGCAACGACCATATTCCTCCCGGAAAGGGCTATACAGAATATGGATATAATCCCCAGGCCTTTGACTATTGCCACGGCAATGCTATCGAGGAGGAACAGGATGGCGGTCTGCTGCTGTCGTTCCGCAACCTGAATGCGGTGTATAAAATCGCCCGTCCAGGCGGACAAATCCTCTGGGAACTGGGTGGAAAATCCAGCTCATTTTCCTTTTCCAACGACCCCGGCTTCAGCGCCCAGCACGACATCCGCCGCCTGCCCAACGGCAACATCACCCTGTTTGACAACGCCAACATGGCCGCCGCGCCGCCGGTTTCCCGGGCCGTTGAATACAGCCTCGACACCATTAACTGGATCGCCACAAAGGTTTGGGAATTCCGGTACACACCGGGGTTCCTGAGTCCCGCAATGGGCAACCACCAGACGACTGCCGACCGGCGTCATTTGATCAACTACGGCCTGAATTTCCGGCCCCGCCCCAGTTTTGTGCTGACCGACGACGCCGGGAGTCTCCTGTCGGAGCTCTTTTTCCAGGACTCCTTCATGAGTTACCGGTCTTACCTGTTCGATCTGCCGCTGGGCAACGTGCCACGACCGGCGATCAATTGCTCGCAGGACAACGGCGTGGTTGTGCTGTCGGCGCCTCCGGGTTATGACCGGTACGAATGGTCCACCGGCGCTCAGACAGCCGGCATCCAGGTATCGGAACCGGGTACGTATCAGGTCTGGACGAATTACGGCATGGGCATGCTCGGGTCGAAGCCCTTTGTCATCAGCGATTTGAGCCAGGCCTGTCCGGTTTCCTCGCTTGAAGCAATCGAACCGTCAACCAGCCGGGAGATACTCGGCTATTACGACCTGTTGGGGCGAGTGGTTTCGTTACCCGTCAAAGGGACGATCTATGCCGTGCGATATGGCGACGGGAGGATGCGGTTGCAGGTTTATTAGAGCATGTCGGGGTTTGTTTTCGCAAACCAATTTGCTTTGTGTAGGTAGTTTACTTCAAGTCCCTTTCGAAGCCCTTCTTCTTTCCATCTTCTCCCGAATATTTCAGGAATAGCGTCAATCCTTTCGCGCTCTGCTTCGGGCAATTGTTTGTTGAGTTCTTTCACTTGAGCCTCTGTCATATCATAAAGATTGAAAACGTAAAGTGTTAGGGTTTCAAGCAGGATGCCTTCCCGGTTACTGCGGTAGAAAGGCTTTTTAAAAATAAGGATATTCGTCCAGTTTTCCAGCATTACGCTCTTGTCCCGGGCAAATTTTAACGCTAAAAACAGGTTTCTCAGGTACTCACTTTCCACTTTTTCCTCAATGTCCCGGGGCGACATATGACTCAAATCGGTGAGCAGGTAGTGAAAGTTGGGAATGAACGCCTGCCAGTCTTTCGGCAAGCCCGGAAAATAACTGGTGAAAGACTGTTGTTCCCACTCGCGCACTCCGTGATACACCACGATAGGAATGACAAAAGAGAGCGGGCGTCCGTTTTTGAGATCATCTTCCCAGATTTGCATCAGGTAGTCGAGTAACGGAAGATATATCGGCAGGGAGGGAGCATAGCTTTTGTGCTCAAACAGGAAGAGCAAACGCGCCGGCGCCCCACCTGCCAAGCGCGTTTCGAACAGCACGTCGCTGAAAAAAACCTTGAACACCGCGTCGTGCAGTTTATGATCATTTTTGCGGGGATGTTTTTTGGCAGGCATGCGCGCAAGCGGTTAAGGAAGCGAAGACTACGTGGAAGGAACCGACAGACCATTCCACGCCTGGGCCCCAAAGTGAAAACACGGTTCCCCGCGCGCACGCGCGACGTTTGTGCGAACATTGTGTGCGGAATGCCATTCCGCGATACATCGTTTTTGTGTGCGGAATACCATTCCGCGATACATCGTTTCTACCCCTCGCCCAATTATGCTTCAAGCCTCTGAATGGATCAAGTATTTTCATGGATTGCTGATAATATTGGGCAAGATTGGATGGAAAAGTGGATCGGCCAAATACAATTTTTCTCTAATTTTGGGTCAGTTTACAATGCCGGCATACGAATGAAAAACTGCGTTGTACCATCCTCAACCCTGCCCTTTTGGCTGTTCCTGCCTGTCTTGGCTATTTCCATTTCTCCCAACCTGTTTTCCCAAAACATCCACTTTGAGCGCATCCCCAACGAACTGGGGCTATCGCAAAACCTCATCTCTGCACTGTACCAGGATAGGGACGGCTTCCTCTGGGTTGGCACTAAGGATGGCCTGAACCGCTACGACGGTTACCACTTTGAGGTTTTCCAACACGACCCTTTCGACTCTACGACGATTTCCGACAATTACATTTTCGATATTTTGGAGGACAGGCAGGGCAGGCTCTGGATTGCGACCAGCACAGGCTTGAACCTCCTGGATCGCCGGACTGGCATTTTTCACCGGCTGCTCCCCCCTCCAACCGTACCACAGATGACCCTCCCCATCACGGAAAACTACCCAGGCTTGTCCAGCAAAACAATCAATGTATTATTGGAAGACAAGGAGGGGAATATATGGATCGGCACCCAAAACGGGGGCCTGGTCAAGATGGAACTGCCGCCGGATGCGCTCGATTTTGCCAGGGCAAGGTTCACTGTTTTTATGAAAACCGAGACAGAAAACAGCCTTTGGGAAAAATCTGTTCACCATTTGGCACAGGACGAATCGGGCGCTATATGGGCAAATTCGGCTGGAAAAATCAGTATCGTCAGCAAGCAGGGAAGCGATGGTGCTTATCAAATAAAACGGCTTCATTGGAAAGATTTTGACCCCAAGTGGGATGGGTACGATCACGCCAATTTTTTATACGTTGTCAAAGGAGAAGGGCAGCCCGATGAACATTTTTACTCCGTTTTCACGGATCCCAAAGGGGCGGTTTGGATGAAAACGGCGGGAGGTTTTGCCAAATGGAAGCCCTTTGAAAAACAGTTCCAGCTTTTCTCCCTGGATATTGATTTCGAAAAATACAAGGATGGGCCTTTGGCCGGGGCCAATGCCGCAGGTGTCTTTGACCAGCGGGGACAGGTCTGGATAGGCGGTATCGGGGCTTTGGTGGTTTATGATACGCTGACGCATAAAATAGTGTTGCGGAACCACGTCCAGGAAGAATCCCTCGCCAACCTGCCGGATGTGGGGTTGATGGTGGTGACGGAAGACCGCACAGGCAATATTTGGGTGGGATCGAACGGAAAAGGGTTGTACAAGTATAGCCCCCAATTGAAAAAATTTGGCGGAAAGAATGGCATGGATCAATGGCGTGGCGGCAGTGTGCGCTGTATCTATGAGACCTCCGATGGAATCGTCTGGCTGGGGCTGACCAATTTGCAACTCCTGCGCTGGGATCGCAAAACCGGCGAGGCGTCCCCGGTTATTTTGGAGCAGGAACGCTGGCCCCGGCCCCGGGCAGCCGGGCTGGACTATTTTTTCACCATGCAGGAAGACGCCCAGGGCAACCTGTGGCTGGGCAGCGAGTTGGGGCTGTTCAAATTTCATCTAATGGGGAAGGAAATAGAAAAATGGGATTATTATCAAATATTTCGTGACAAGGGCAAGGGCGAACCTGGTTCTGTCATTGATATGTGCATTGATGGGAAAGGTCAAATTTGGCTACTCAATCGCTCGGAGTTTGGGCGCTTTGACCCTGCCACCGGGTATTACGATGGGCACAACTATCTCGCCGTATCGGGGGGCGAGCGGCTGCCCAATACCTTTCCCTGCATTTACCAACAGGATGAAAACACCTTTTGGCTGGGCACCGATGAGGGCTTGTTGAAATTTGACGTCGGCCAGGCCGCATTTACGTTCTACACCAGCAATGCCCGCAACCCCAACAACCTGAGCCAGCGGCAGGTCAAGTGCATCCATCCCGACCCGACATCGCCTGATCAGGTGCTCTGGATCGGCACGGGCGGTGGTGGACTGAACCGCTTCGATTTGACGACGGGCCGTTTCACCCACCTCAAGAAAAAGGATGGCTTGCCCGACAACGTGGTGTACGGCATACTGGACGATGAGGAGGGCAACCTTTGGCTGAGCACGAATCAAGGGCTTTCAAAATTTAACCCACGCACGGGGCAATTCAAAAATTACAGCACGGAAAACGGCTTGCAGGACAATGAATTCAATTCCGGGGCCTATTTTAAAAGCAACAGCGGCGAGCTTTTTTTTGGCGGGATAAACGGGGTAAATGCCTTTTGGCCTGCGTCCATCAAGGATAATTTATTCGTGCCAAGGGTGAAAATAACAAAATTCAAACTGGCCAACAAAACCGTGGATTTCAAGACGCCAGGCTCCCCCCTCAAACAGCCCATCACCGAAACAACCGAACTGGTGCTCACCTGGAAAGACAAGATTTTTTCCTTCGAATTTGCTTCGCTTGACCTCTCCGCCCCTGAGCGCAACCAATATGCCTACCGCCTGGATGGATTCCACGACGACTGGCAATACATTGGCCCAGAACGAACGGCCACCTTTACCAACCTCAACCCAGGGCAATATATTTTCCGGGTAAAAGCGACCAACCACGACGGCGTGTGGAACGAAGAAGGCACCAGCCTGAAAATTACCATCCTGCCGCCTTGGTGGGCTACCTGGTGGGCTTTTATGGTATATGTGCTACTTTTTGCCGGGACTGCCTATGGTTTTTACAAATTCCAACTAAACCGAAAACTGGAACATGCCGAAGCGGAGCGGTTGAAAGAACTCGACACCCTCAAGACCCGCCTCTACACCAATATCACCCACGAATTCCGCACGCCGCTCACGGTTATTTTGGGAAATTTGGAAATAATGAAATCGGAAATTGAAAAGACCCTTTCTGAATTGCCCGTTTCAAAATTTCTAATTTCTAAAATTTCAATCACCCAACGCAACAGTAAGAATCTGCTCCGCCTCATCAACCAGTTGCTCGACCTGTCGAAGCTCGATGCCGGCACGATGAGCATGAATCTGGTGCAGGGCGACATCATCAACTACCTGCAATACCTGACCGAGTCGTTTTATTCCCTGGCCAACGAAAAAAAGGTGCGCCTTACTTTTTATACTGAAATTCAGGAACTGGTCATGGATTTTGACGAAGTGAAAATACAGCACATCGTTTACAACCTGTTGTCCAATGCGCTCAAATTCACCGGGGAGGGCGGCAAGGTGGTGCTGCATGCCAGGCAGGAAGGGGGAAATGATCAACCTTATTTGAAACTGAAAGTACATGACACCGGCGTTGGTATCCCGGAAAGGCAGTTGCCGCTCATATTCGACCGCTTTTATCAGGCCGATAGCTCCCATACCCGAAAAAGCGAAGGCACTGGTATTGGCCTGGCCCTTACTAAAGAATTGGTCAGGTTGATGGGCGGCAGCATTGACGTGGAAAGCGCTCCCGGAAAAGGCACCACTTTTACTTTGCTGCTGCCAGTCAGGTTGGTGACTGAGACGACTGTCCCGAAAAAAGGGCTTCCATTATCCCGGACGATTGCCCCGGAACGCTTGCCCGATTTGCAAGCCGCCCCGACACCAATTGAAAAGGTTGAAACGGAGGCCCGGGTTGGCGAAAAACCAGTTTTGCTGGTCATCGAAGACAACGCAGACGTGGTCAACTACATCGTAGGGCTATTGGAAAAAGCGTATGAAATCCGCACCGCCCCTGATGGCCGGGCAGGTATCGAGCAGGCCTTTGAAATTGTGCCGGACATTATCATCAGCGACGTGATGATGCCGGAGAAGGACGGCTACGAAGTTTGTGAAACCCTGAAAAGCGACGAACGAACGAGCCATATTCCCATCATCCTGCTGACAGCAAAGGCAGCCGATGAGGACCGTATTACTGGCCTCCGCAAGGGGGCTGATGCTTATTTGATGAAGCCTTTCAACAAAGAAGAGCTTTTTGTGCGGTTGCAAAAACTGTTAGATCTACGGCGAAGCCTGCAGGAACGGTATGCTTCAGCGACTGATTCAAACAGCACTCCAGATGCTGTTAAAACTGAGCCAACCCTGGAAGATATTTTCCTCCAAAAAATACAGCAGGTCATCCAAGAGAAAATGGACGATACGGAACTAGGTATTCAAGTACTTTGCCATGCAGTACATCTCAGCCACACACAGGTTTTCAGGAAACTGAAAGCCCTCACTGGTGAAAACCCCACCAACTACATCCGCAAAATGCGCCTCCAAAAAGCGGCCATGCTATTGAAAACAACCAAAAAGAACGTCTCCGAAATAGCCTACGAGGTGGGTTTCTCCGACCCAAACTATTTTTCTCGGGCTTTCCATGAAGAATTCGGCGAGCCGCCGACCGCCATGCGCAACTAACTGGTTTTCAAAAATATAAGGCTGATTTTTTTTGTCACTGCCAACTGGGTGCTACATTTTTTTTGCCCTTTGCAATCTCAGTCCAGTCTTTTGCAACCTCAGTCCAGAAGGTGTCGGGGAAGAGGAGGCCATTTTTGCAACAACCTGAAAGCGGGTACCAAACGAAATCAAACAAGACCCCAAAAACCGAATTACTGTCACCTTTTTTAATCATCAAAATCAAATCAATCATTTCTCACTCTCCGAAGCGGAGCCTTCGGAATAAATTCTAAAAAAATGAAAACAATCATTCAATCCATCTTCCTGGCAGCGATTTTCTGCCTTTTCAACCACCCCCTCTCTGCCCAGGAAGAACCTACCCAGGGCTACTACTCCTTCGACTACATGAAGGTGAAGCCTGGTATGCACGATGAATACCTGCAACTGGAAAAAGCTTGGAAAAAAATCCATCAGGCCAACATCAAGGCGGGCAAGTACAACTTTTGGGAACTGACGCAAGTGGCCTACCCGTCGGGGGACAATGTGGAGTACAACTACGTGACCCGCCTCAATTTCAAGGGAGAAAAACAACTCGCCGATTATCTCCAAAATTGGCCATCGCCCGATTTGAAAACCATCCTCACGCCAGAAGAACTCGCATTGGTGAACCGCACCAATGAAATCAGGACACGTGTAAAATCGGAAGTCTGGTCAAACGAAGAGGTGGCATTGGGCAAAGACATAGACAAAGAAAAGATTGTGGTTTTCAACTATTTTGATTTCCCCGAAACAGGCAGCCGTGCCGACCACCAGCGGGTGGAACGGGAGATTTGGAAGCCCGTGCACGAAGCCCGCATCAATGACAGCAAAATGATTGGCTGGGTACTAATCGCCAAACAGTTCCCCTGGGGCTCAGCCGAAACCTACCACGACGGCACGGTGGATTTGTACGCTGACTGGGAGCAGTTTCTCACATCAGGCAGTCCCATCCCCTATTTTGAAAAAGTACACGCCGGGAAGGATTTTGACAAATTGTTCGCCGAGACCAGTGCCGCCTGCGACCTGATACGGCAGGAGGTGCGGATGGTGGTCGATCATTCAAGCAAGACAGAAGAGGGGGCGGCTGCGAAGGAATAATGATGGTCCCGGTTTTAGTGGAAGCCAGACCTTTTCATTGCTAACATACCAACATGAATAACAACCAAATCATCATCATCCTTTTCGGCGCCCTTTATTTCGTCTTCATCATCTACACCCGCAGGAAGGGCGACTTTGAAGAGTTCTCCGTGGCAGGCAGGAGCCTCGGTACCTTCCTGATTTTTGCAACCCTTAGTGCTTCTTACATCGGGCCCGCCTCGACGCTGGGCTTGAGCCGGGATGGATTTTCCAATGGTTTGTTTCTCTGCTTCATTGCCATCTTCTCCGGTATAGCAATGGTTTTGAATGCTTTTTTTATTGCACCGAAAATACGGGCAAAGTTCACCGATAGCAACTCCATAGGCGATGTGCTGGGCGGCCCGCGCAGCCACAACCACAAGGCTGTCAGGATTACCGTCGGCATCGTTTCGACTGCGATGATGTCGGGAATTACCATTGCTATGAGCTATGCCGGGGGCGAGTTGGTCAACAATATTTTCGGTTTCCCTAAAACCGTGTCCATTGCCGTCATTACGGTCATTGTCATCATTTATTCATCGTTTGGCGGCATACGGGCCACCATCCAGACGGATGTATTCCAGTTCATCAATTTTGCGGTCATCATTCCCCTGCTGGCCCTGGCCATCATTTTCGACGACAAGTTCACCTGGCATGAATACACGGCTTATGCAGTTTCCAAAACCTCATTCACTTTTGATGCAACCACAGCGGCCTCTCTTCTCGGCATGTACCTGTTTTGGATGATTAGCGGGGCGGGTCTCGATGCAGCCTTTATCAATAGGTTCCTGGCCTCCAGGGATGCCCAGGTCACCAGGCGAGCCACGGCTTATGCAGGAGTATATTACTTCGGGTGGGTTATCCTGATGGTATTTATCGGGAGTGCGGGAGCCTACCTCCAGCCCGAACTGGCTGACAGTGACCAGGTCCTGCTCCATATTGCTGAATCGCAGTTCCACGGCATCTTGTACGGGGTTTTCATCATCGCCATGTTAGGCGTGGTAATGTCCACGCAGGATACCACTTTGAATACTGCGAGCATCAATTTCAGTGAAGATATTATGGCTGGTTTCCTGCCCGGCATGTCCGATGAGCGGAAACTGTTTTTTGCAAAAATGTTCACCGTCATACTCGGTGTGGCGGCCAATTGGAGGGTTTGGACTCCATCCTAAACGCCATCATCGTCATATTTACCTTTTAGCCCCGGTGATGATTCCGTCACCTTCTTTGCCGTGCTGAAAAAGAAACACCACTGGCAGTCTGCTATCGCTTCGATGGTGGCGGGCTTTCTATCCAATTTGATTTGGGAAAACGTGGGTTCCGAAATACTACCCACTTTGCTGGTCGGCCTTGTGTTCAGCACACTGGCGTACCGGTTCACAGATATTTTGATGGAACGCAAAAAAAGAAATACCGAGGTGGCGCTGGAAGCTATTCCGGAACAGCCCTCATAGTCTGCCCTTGCCCACCTGCCATTTGATCCAGATGCTGTTGCCCCGTGCTCGCGCGAGGCTGTGCCTCGCGTGTACCATCCATCGGGCTATGCCCGCAAAAAAGCACCCTCACCAGGCCCCTGGCCCTTCTTCATAAAACCACTGCCATATCGGTACTATATCCAGCGAAGGAGCATATGTTTCATTACCTGAATCTCTTGTAGCAGCATAAAACGGCGCACTGCTGTATTTCCAATCTTCAGGCGTTTCAACCAAGCCTGCCCTTACCGGATTCAGATGAATATAATCCAGTTTTTGAGAAATCACCTCGGTACTGTACAATTCAATAGGATGGCTATCGTGCTGCCAAACCTGATACGTCTGCTTGTCCTTTTTCCCCAAAGCAAAATAACTGAACAGGTACAGTAACCATTCACGACGACTCTCCGGGTTAGACTTGTCTTGTAAATATAGCAATACCTGCCTTGCCGTATGCGCTTTCCAGTCGCGCATTACATCTTCAAGCCTGAATGGCGGGTGGCAACTTGCTATCAGATGCAAATGGTTGGACATCAAAACAAATGCATGCACCTGAAAACCTTTATGGATTTGGCAATAGCGCCAACTGTCCAATACAATATCCCGATAAACCTGCCGACTGAACAAATCCACCCATCCCGTAATGGCACAGGTCAGATAGTTCAGGCCATGCTGGTCACGGATTTTATATTTTACGCTCATGGTTTGGTGGATTGTGACTTAATGTTTTGTTTCGGGCAGAGCCCGATGGATTGTACACGCGAGGCACAGCCTCGCGCGAGCAGCCTCGCGCGAGCATTAGCCGAGCATTAGTATAGCATTGGTATAGCCTCCTGTTAGCCTTGCATTAGTGGAAAAATTTCAATCTACCCCCTGTTCCGATAGTACATAAAAAACAAAGACCCTGAAACAGTCATAAATATGAGCGTCATGCGCCAGGAAAAGCCGCCGTTCCTGATTATGCGCGAATCGGAGGGATCGTCTTTGGCATACAATACAGCGATCTTGTCGCCGGCTTTCGTTGATGATGTTGCATCCCGGTCATTGCCCTCGCCTTGCCATTCCCGGCCGCCTATGGTGTAGGCGTATTGCAGGGTGTAACTGGTACTCGACCGCCCTCTCCGGGTCGTGGAGTGGTGTGCCCGTACTTCCGTAATGATTGCTTCCGTTTCGGCGTAACTGGTCGCTTTCTGTATACAGGTCACCAGCGGCATCACAAAACAGGACAGCAGGAAGAATACCGCGCCACTCAGGCGAAGGGCTTGTTTCAGTTTGTGCATATGGTTCGTTATTTAGAAGTGACGATCAGTTTGCGGGTGAACCGGCTTTCGCCGGCGCGCAGGTGGATCACGTACATCCCGGACCTGAGTTGTTCCGTCGACAACGGCAATATTTGTATCCCCCGCTCGGCGATGTATTCCTGTGTGTACACCAGCCGGCCGAACAAATCGAACAGGTCGGCCCGCACCACCGCATCGTACGGCGCTTCAAGTGTCAGACCGGCATTGGCTGCTGTGGGATTCGGATAGGGCTGACCCAGTTCGAACGCCGGCGCCGCACCGGTATCTGCCGGTACGCCCTTATCCGGCATGCAGCCCGCAAAGGCATTGGCCACCCGCGCCCCGGCAACTTTGCCCACAAAGGCCTTGCTGATGGCCGCAGCCGCCCAGTCGGTGCGCAGGGCATCGGCTTCGCTGCGGGCACTGAACCATACCGCCCCCGACAGGCGTGTATCATCGGTTGCCGGCAGAGTCAGTTCCGCCGGCGCGACAAATCCCGCATCGCCGCTCCAGCGCAGTTTGAAGCCCTTGTCTGAAGTGTAGTTGTTGACGTACAGGATGTAGTTCTCCCCTACCCCGGCGTCAATGGCTGCGAGAAAGTTGTCGTGGTCGGCGCCGCAGCCGTCGCCCTCCTGCGTGTCCGCGCGACCCGCCGTCAGGCCCATACGCCCGCGGCAGGGCCGGGAGGCTTCCGTGGTTGAGCCAATGTCCTCGCCGGTAGCCATGCAGCGCAGTTCGTACTTGCGGCTGCAGGTCCGGATATCGTCGTCGAGGCGCCAGACGATGAAGTCGAGGTCGTCGGTCGGGTCGAGGGGTTCGATTTCGAAGCCGATGGCCCCGGCCTTGCCCACCTGCCATTTGATCCAGATGCTGTTGCGCTCGTCGAGGCGACCGGAACAGGATGTGTAGCCGACCTCGGCCAGCTCGTTGCCCCTGCCGCCGAGTTTTTTCACAATGAGGTCCGATTGGTCGCACAGAATCAAGGCCCCGGCGCAATCGGCGAAGCGCTCCTGGGTCCGGGCGTTGCCGGCGAGCAGGAGCATGGATATGGAAAGGAGGATTTTTTTCATACGTCGTATCGTTTTTGAATTCAATACCCCGACACCGGCCGCACCACGCTCAACGGCGAATATGTACCGTCGTCGAACTTCACCGCAATGGCGTAGTAATAGGTCCGGAAGGGAATAAACTGCGTTTCCAGGTGCTCAAAGGCGTTGATGTGCCTGACATTGGGCGCACCCGCCTGTTTCAGGTTGAAATCGCCGGCGGCCAGGTGGCCTCCCGCGACGGCAGTAGCAGCACTGCCGGGCGGAGGGGTCGCCGCAAAGGGATCGGGGCCGCTGTACTGCCCGCCTTTCAGCACCTGCTGCCGGGCAACAAAAGCCGATTCGTACAATTGATCCGGCTGAAACCCTCGGTAGACCGCAAAGCCGCTGACGCCGTGGGCGTTGTGGTAGTTCCAGCTCAACCGGATCGCCGCTTCGGACTTGACAAACCGCACCTCGAACTGCTGCACCCCTTCCCGTGTGCCGCCGTGCCAGTTGGCGCGGAACACTTTGGAATTGCTCTCCAGTCCCGCGTCGTCGACCGCCTGCACCATGTAGTCGTAACTGTACTTTGGTTCGGCCGTGGTGTCGAGCCAGGCCACACTGGCCTGGTTGCCGAGCGAATCGAGCGTTTCGAGTGTGGTCCACGCCGGTTCGTCTTTCTTTTTGCGGAGGATACGGTGCGCGTGCAGGTCGGCGCTGCGGCTGGGCGCGAACTCGACCAGCACCCCGGCGGACTGCGGTTCGGCTTTTTTGAGCACGGGCACGGCGGGTGGCACAATATCGGGCAGCGCCACGGCGCAGACCGGCGAGAAACCGGATGCGTTTTCGCGAAAATCGATGGCCTTGACCTTGAAGTATTTGCGCTCGCTGAGCATGGACAGGTTGACCTGGTAGCGGAAGACGGTGTCTTTGAGCCAGCGCGTGGTGGCCTGGCCATAGTTGCCGTCGGGCTGGTCGGCGACAAAGACCCGGTAGCCCATAACGTCGGCGTCAGGGCTGGGCGACCACCGGATCTCCAGCACGCCCTGTCCGCCGGCGGCGCTGCCGCTGACGGCTGCGGGCGGCGCAGGCGGGATGCTGTCCTGCGGCTGTGCCAGGCGGGGCAGCGATGCTACGCGGTTATCGTTGGCATCGAGCAGTTCTACCTGGTAGTAGTTGGTCGGGAGCGGAGCGCCGTCCGTCCAGGTGCGGACGGCGCGGTTGATCAATCCTGCGTTCAATTGTATATACGGGCCTCCATGTGTCGCCGCGCGCAGGAGGTTGAACCCCTGTATGGCGGTTTCGAGCGAATCGGGGAATGTCCATTTGACCTCCATGCCGCCGGGCAGTTCCGTCACGGTACTGATCAAGGCGGAGGTCTTGAGCGGTGCGGGTATCCCCCTCAGACTGACGACGGGTGAAAACGGCCCGTCGAAGCCGAAGGGGGAATGCCCCGCGATCCTGAAGCGAAAGGTGTCGGTATTGTTGTCGAGCCGGGCGTAGTACAACATCTGCTTTTCGGGCTGGCCGTCGGGCCGGTCGGTGGGCAGCAGCGGCTCGGCGTTGATGCGCTCGAAAGGGCCGTTGTTGACGGCGCGCCAGACGTGGTAGCAAGCGTAGTGCTCAGCGCCGGCCTGCTGGTTCCAGCGCAGCATGGCTACACTGTCGCCGGCTTCGCCGTCAAATTCAAAAGGCGCCGGCGGGGCGTACGGATCTGCCGCTGCGATGCCAACCCGGCCTGCCTTGACCTGGTTGGCGCCCGTTTTTCCACCGGGACGGATGATATAGGCGTATTGGTAGCCGGGCATGACCGCCGTATCCCGGTAATACAGGTGTTGCATTTGGGCGGCAGGGGTGGATATATCTGCCACGAAAAGACTCATGCCGAAGCGGTTCTCTTTTTCGCTGTTGATGTTGTGCGCTGTGATGATACCCTCGTTGTCGGGCGTGGCCACAGTAAAATCCTCCCCGTAGTATGCCCCTGCCGCCACGCCGACGATAGAATCGACCAGCATGGCGGCTTCCCATTCGCTTTGGGTTTTGGCGGGCAGGTGGATGTTGAGCAGCGAGGTAGCCTGGTCCTCGGTAGAAATCGGGCCGCCCGGGCCCTCGAGTGTCACCCGCACCAGGACGTAGCCGCTGTCGCGACACCATTCCCAGGTTTTGAAATTGGCAGGCGACCACCGCAGGGTAATCGAGCCATCGGAACGGTAAACAGCATTTGCCATTACACTAAGTGTATTAGGTCCGATGGTCTGACCAAGACAAAGGGTGCCGGCAAGCATGAATACCAGCAGCAGGGAACTTCGGGCGCTGATACTGACAATGTGGTTCATAGGCTCATATTTAAAAGGTAAAAAAGGGGCGCATTGGGGAGGTAGGTAGGTTTGGTTATACTCTGACGGCGCTACAGTATCATTACCTTGATACATTGTATATAGGTTCCGGCAATGATCTGTGCTACGTACATTCCTGCCGGCAAGGCAGTTACTGGAATGGTATGCACCCCTTTTATCATTTCTGTTGATTCGTAAACTATTGATCCGGCCGCGTTAAGCAGAGTAATCCGGTCTGCCTCCCGATTTGGCTGCGTTATGGATATTTGCAAAAAGTCATGGGCGGGATTTGGCAAGACTTTGCATAAAGCCGTGCTCCATACCAGAGCATTTGTTCCCGTAGTAGTGTTTAATTTCCAGAGTTCACGACCGTGGATACCGTCGTCGGCAATGAAAAACAATTCACCATCAAGGAAAGTAAACGCCTGTGGATAGGAACCCTCCATTCCCGGCCGGATATCTGCCAAACGTATTGTGCCCGGACCGGAACCGTCGCTTTTCCAAAGTTCCCAATCGCTGTTGCCGGTATAGGCGCGGAAGTAAAGGGCACTATCGCCGCCCAGGGTTAGTTCTTCCGGGGCCGAACTCAGGCTCCCGGCATTGATGTTTTTCAGCATGACCGTTCCAACGGGCGTACCGTCGCTGCGCCAAAGTTCAAAGCCGTTGATGCCGTCGTTTGCGGGGAAGTACAGGTACATATCGTCACTGATGAATGAAGCAGGGTCATTGGAAGCCATAAAGACCGTGATATTCTTGAATTGTGCAGTACCTGCAAGTGTGCCATCCGTTCGCCAGAGCGTACTGTTGGCTGAGAAATATACCTTGTCTTTGAACAGGTGAAATTTCCAGGGGTCTGAGCCATAAAGCGGGTCAGGGTCGATTTCTTTGAGTTTAAACGTGCCGGCTTCTGTGCCATCACTTACCCAGGGTTCTTTGTTGGAAACTTCGTCGGCAGCAGAGAAGTAGAGTTTGCCATTCAGGGCTGTCATTTGGGTGATATAGGAGTTGCTTGAGGACGGCGAGATTTCCTTCACCCGGGAAGTGCCGCCGGGTGAACCATCGGTAACCCATAGTTCCATATCCGGACCTGTGAAATAGAGTTTACCGCCGAGTTCTGTGAGTTGGCCGGGGCTCAGGGAGAAAGAAAGGCCCGGGTCCGTTTCAATGGTACCGCTTTCGGTGCCGTCTGTTTGCCAAAGTGCTGGATTGCCATTGGATTTAGTGGCCGCAAAGAACAGGTGTCCGCCTGCTATTGCCATATTGCGGGGGTTACTGTTGCCCGACCCCGGCCGCAAGTCTTTCAGCAAATGGGTCCCGGCCCCGGTGCCGTCAGATACCCATAGCTCCTTGCCATCCGCGCCGTTGTTTGCAGCAAAATACAGCAGGCCGTTGAAATCAATGAAGCCGGAAATACTGCTCCCGGAAGTGCCGGGGTTGATGTCCTTTAATAATAAGGTGCCTGATGGGGTGCCATCAGAAATCCAAAGCTCAGAACCGTGCGATCCATCATCTGCGGCAAATATCAATTTGCCGGCGAATGGGATAATTTCAACAGGTTTACTGGAAAAAGCCCCTTCCGGAAAGGCGTGCGTGGTGGGGTTGAGGTCATGGATGATAACCGGCTGCTGGGCAGACACAGCAGTCGTGATTATCATCAGTTGGAGGGTAAAACAACTGATACGCATGTGATGAAGCTAGGTTTGATGATGTCCAAAAACGGCAGACAAAAAATTATTTTTCAGGTTTTTCTTGATCTCTGTCCGGCCTGTCAGGCCAGAGTTCGTACATTTCAGTATACACTTTTGACAGTTCGTTTAATTTCAATTCCGGGTATTGCTGGTCGTAGTCTTTTGCGATGTTTTGGATGAATTTTGGGTGTAGGAGGTTATGGGGTAAAATATGTTCATCCAAATATTTTTTATAATTAGAAGAACAGAAACGGTTCTTAAAAATGGCATTTCATCATCCTTAACAAATCATCATTTTTTAATACTTATACATAAATTGATTATAGACAAAATTTCATCATAACATTTTACTAGTAAGGCATAATATATCGGACTAATCTCGGATTCAGGCCCCTTCGTTTTAATTAGAAAATTTCTACGTTTTTCTTGTTTTTGATTACTATCAAGAGACGCCCAAGATTCTTTAATAATTTCATTTGTAATAAATCTGAATTCATAAAAATTTTTTTGTACTAAAGGCAGAGCCTCATTTAGTTTACATAAGCCTCAATTTATCAAAAGTAGATAAAATATTTATTTTATGCTACATTTTCAGAAAACTCACCAGTTGTATCCATGACTTAAGAAGGTGTTATTCATTAAAAATCATGAACTATTTCAAAAGACTTAGTACAGCAAAGTCATAGGTTATATTGTCCAGAGTCTAATAAATCAAATTGGTTTAGCCGAAAACGTGAACCACGATTCAATTTCACATTGATTTTCAATACAATGAAGTTCTGTAATTTCTTAAATTCAAAGAGTTCCAGTATGAGATTTAAGGCATGTTAGAAAGATTCAAGATTGCTTATACCTGCAATATCAAAATTTTATAATTCTAATATCTTTATTTAAAAATTCCCAAAATTAGCCTGCAATAAAAATGTAAAACAAAAACTAATCATTTATTTCCTCCATTATAATTATTTCTCTTATAAGGGAGGCCCAATATGATCCACAATATCCTTTACTATAAATTTTTTATTAGTTTTTATAAAGCACTTCTTCTTCACCCTGGCTGCTGTTATTAACTCAACATATTTTCCAGATTTTCAGGGTATGATTGTAATCATGACATTTCCTTTGTTTCTTTTCTAAACTGATCCGCTTTGTCTTTGAAATACTTGTAGATAAAAATTTTTTATACTCAACTACTTGATCTTTTACCCAATCCCTAGATATTTCTGATTCTTTTTTACCAAGCCCACGATAAACCACACCCATAGTAATCCGGCAATTTTGACAATGCAACATTTAAACCACTCTTAAACTCAATGAACTCACTCGTAAGAATAAATCCTTCTACCCCTTCTAATGCTAAGTTAAGATTTGAATAATAATCCGTTGTATAAAACCTTATCAACGCATGTTCAACCAAACTACATCCATATCCAGAAAATGCCAGGGGCGTTGGATTCACGTCTTTAAGAAAATCATCTATCGTTTGCAGGAACCCAAAATTAATCCTCAAATGTACTAAATTTCCTTTAAATGCCTCATCCCATGCCTTCATATATTTTTTGCCATCGGCAAATTCATTTATGAAGTTATTCGGGGGCTGAGAATTCGCGTCTTCAATGAATGCTTTGACCTTAGCCGGGTCGGTAATAATACCTTGCGGAGCAAACACCTCCTCGAATGCCTCATAGAAGGCTTCGCAGGTGTATGCAGGCATGCGCTTTACGAAAACCTCGAATTGCTGCATAGAAACACCCGGTACCTGGCCATCTGCAATTGCATGCCAAATTCTACTTACAGAAACCCAGTTGGTCATCTTTGCCTGGGCATGATCAGGCAAGGTTCCAAGAAATACATCATGCTCTCTATGTTTCCCTTCCCCTATAGTTCTCTTCCATGTATTGTAAGCATCTCCAAAATCATCGTTGAACATTTTCATCTTGTTCTTTACCGTCGCCCCAACATTTGCAAGATTCCCGGATGCGTTCAACAACCCCTGACCAGAAAAAATATCAAAGAATGCATTCGTTAATAGCCTAACAAAGCAATGGATTTTTTCCTCCTGACATTCAGCACTCTGGATACAGTCGACGGTTTGAGTGTATTGGCCAATGATCAGATTAAGCGGATTGACCAACCCTTTCAGCATTGCCTTTTTGGTATTACCATCAGCAGGAATAAATTCTGTAGCGATATTTAATAATCCAATAAGTGTCCAGGTCAAACCATTTACACGATCCAAACACCCGTCAATTACCCCTACAGCTGCTCCAGGCATGTCAAATAAACAAGGGTCGGTGGGTTGTGGATGCCATGCTCTTTTGGGAAACTCTTGCTTTGCGACCATCTCGCATAGTACCATAAAACATTCTTCCAATATTTGAGGTATAAGACTAAGGTCAAATTCTGCAGGATTACGTAACCCTATCCTCCACGGGTCTTCGTCCCCACAAGTAGAACCGAATCCTCCGGGTATTAAGTTTTGATTTGGCGGATATTCGCTTTCATCCAATGTTGCATTCTCGTAAGCCTTTAATTTAGACACCTCTTCGAGGGTTCTTTTTAAAATATCTTCCATTGCCGTCTTGATGGCAGCAATAGAATCCGGGTTTGTTATACCATAACCTGGATTAAGCTGGCTCATTACATCATCTGACAATTTCACATCATAAAAGAGTCTGTCGGAGCATTGATCATAATACATCCATACAGCAGCGCCGGCGCCGATTGGCTCCGTTAATTCATAATCACTTCTTGAATCAGAAAACTGATCATTATTTGTACCGCATCCGGAAGCAAGAATAAACTGCATATCCAATCCGTGGCTTGCTGCAGAAAGAGCGGCTTCCGTACATGCGTTTATTACATCATTATCGGCATTTTCAAAATTATTATACCAGGTCACGTGTCCATTGTTTCCGGGAATTGGTAACTCCGGACCATAGAATTCGTATTCCGGGAAGTTAACCCTAAGATAATTATTCCCATTCCCCCCGCTGCTCTGTCCATAGTCACACCCAGATACAGCGCCGGGAACAGGCTCCTGATCAGCAGTCAATACGTAGTCCATTAGATACCCAATACCCGTTTTTACATTATTGAGGGAAGTCTCTATTCCACCAGCCAATAAACGGTTAACCAATAAGTCTTCATCATCTGCTGAAAGGGTACGGGACGTAGGAAAGCAATTATCTGGAGAAGGGGTGGTCCCTGCGCCAAAATCGACCAATACCTGCGAGTATAAATTACCGCCTCCAGATTTTTCTTTAGGCTGTGCTATAATTAAAATATAGTCATTGCCGATTGTACTAATAACCTGGTCTTTCAAAGATTCTGCATCCAAGTCTCGTGTATGAAGATACTGGGCATAAAACAACAAATTGGTGCAAAAAGTAGACTTTGCTTGTCTCAATGCGCCTTGAATCTCTTGCATATCCAAAGATTGCCCTCCCAGATAAAGATTTGGCATTGCAATTTGATCATCCAAGTCTGCAACCATATTTTCCTGACAATCTTCCAAGGACTGGACGGGATCTCCTCCTCCATAAATCCTATTTAAAACCTGATGTATAAGGCAGTAATATTTAACATTGTGCGGTTGCCAAGGGTCCTGAAATTGCAGCCCCTGCCAAATACCATTGGATGAATTACCGGAGGAGTTTGCAGTATATCCTGATGTGTTGTATGAAAGCGCATCACCTGGCAGTATTTGAATTACTTTAGAATGGGGGTCATTGACCTTACACCAGATATCGCTCCCATTAAACTCCGGCCCCTTCCAATACCCTTGACCATCAATAATGACATATTCTAGTCTGGGACATTCCTGCGATAGGATCAGGACATTTACCTTTTCGCCCTTGTCTGTAAGCAACCGGTTTAAATGCTCCTGGATATTTGACACCATAGCAGCAGTAGGAAACCCGCTGGAAGCATTATTGGCATCAATATAAATTGTTGCTTCATGCACATTTATCTGTGCTGATGCAAAAAAAGATACATTTATCAAGAGCAGTATGCAAAGGTATTTCATGGTAGTGCTCGAAATTTAAATGGTTGTTCTAAATGTACAATGGACTTCCAAGTCCGTTCTGATTATGCTGTTTTGACGGATTTGGAAATCCGTCGTACAAATGCACAAAATCTAACGGCATGACGTATTTGAAAACCTTCAAATGACACCTTATAAAGGTCAATATGAACAGCTTTCTAATCGAACAAACTATATGTGCAGTTACTCATTCTTAAGGCTTTATTATCTCAATGACTTTGCTTGTTGTCAAACCATGTCCAGGAATGCTGTATTTCAGCATTACTTGAAATTTTGTACCGCTTGAAGGCGACGGCATATCATTGTCAGCAATAAATTTTAAATATGGGTTTCCCTCAAATGCGCACTCGGAAGTGCAACAACCTTGTTGTGCAGAATTCGCACAGCATAATGTAAGGTTTGAGCATCCAGACCCGGAATTGCCATACCAATTAAGCCCGCTACATTTAAGCATTTTATAAGACAGCAGGTCCATTTTCATGTCTCCCCACATGGTATTAAATGCATTAAATGATGTGAAATCCAAATGTTGAATAATCGATCCTGAGTTTACCATAAACCGGCCGTCTACATCAACGCGCAAGATTGGCATACCCAATGGCTCATCAAATCCTATATCTGATTCAGAAAAATTATTCTGATCGAAGCTATTATATGAGTTCGTAAACTGACTCAAATAGCATTGTTCGCTTTCGCTGACTGTCTCCTTTTGATAATTATAGATTAACTTCAAATATTGCTTATTGGAATTAAACCACGGAGTATTAGACATATTGAAGGTGGTATTGACTAAGGCCGTTCCATCATCCCCACCATAAATCTCATAAAAGTCCAATGGCTCAATCAACGTTGAAACAGCCCTTATCCACCCAGTTGAATAGTTTATAACTTGCAAATTTTGTTTTAATGCTTCGACTTTGTCTGCAAAGCAATTAAACTGGCTGATCCTAAATTGGCATTGATACAGTACTGGCGGAACAATTGGCTCAACATCCTCTTTAGTATTAATATCGACAGATAAACTCTTATTAATAAGTTGTAACCGATAAGCCCTATCGCTTTCCAGGTTAGCAGGAAGCACAAACTCAACCTTACGATCCGAACTGTTGTACACGAATGGGAAATCAATAAAACTATCGTCTTCAAATTTTGTAACACGCATAGTGCGTATATACCCAGAAGGCACATTTTGAAACAGTTCAGGCTGTCCAAATTTCAATTTAATGAAACCCTTGTTACCTGTATATTCTCCTTTATAAAAACTATATTGACCATCAATTGGATAAGCATGTTGAATATTATCAACGGGAATTATTTTC
The DNA here is from genome assembly GCA_016712415.1 of Lewinellaceae bacterium. Lineage (GTDB taxonomy): Bacteria > Bacteroidota > Bacteroidia > Chitinophagales > Saprospiraceae > M3007. The sequence continues at coordinate 232,028 of JADJRC010000014.1, forward strand.
GGGGCATCTCCTGTTTCAAAAGCGACCTCTTTCTCTTCGTATTTAAAAATGTTGCCATTTTTTAATACCCTGACTTTTATTTTAAATATAAGCCATTTATTAGAGGGCAATTCATTTACCGGTTTTACCTCAAGCGTTGTTTTCTCCTCCAGAAGATTTTCCTCATCGCTTAATACAAGGCCATCATTTACAATATGAGCAAACTCAATTTCTGCCCTCCATACGTTATTTCCATCATTTAGATTTTCATTCACCGGGACTGTAAATACGGCTTTGGGTATAGTCAGTGTATGAACCCCCTGAATACTATCAATCGGGTTAAGTTCAGCAATTATTTCCTGGTCAGCCCAAGGGTCACTTCCTCCTTGCATAATACATTCTTCGCCAAGCTTAAATTCAAACCTGCAGTTCCCTTTAACTAACCCACCTAATATTCTATATCTACCTCCGACCGCACCTCTTGCAAAAAATGGATTGGGGAACTTGGCTTGTAATGCAGCAGCGGCGGAAAGGCTCAGTATTTCAAAGCGCCTCGTTTTTCCCCAAAGACGAACCTTAATTCCCACTTCTCCTTTTACATAAGCCCACAATTGCCCCGACGCATACCATCCGTTAATACCAAGCGGTTGACCGTTATTATTAGCGCAAGTAGCGTTCCCATAATCCTGCACCATCAAATCGAAACCAAGTCCCAGGTCTAGCCGGGCATAAAAAATCAAGAAATCTATATCCCCGGTACTTGCATCAAATCTCATTCCGGTAGCAAATCCATTCCCGGTGCGCCTAAGTGCCTCATTAGCTACTATATTACCCAGACCGGAAAGGGTAGCAACATTTCCTGGCAAGCCCGGGAATGTTGGTATGTTTTTACCAATATCAAAGTAAAAGGCAACCTGAGCAATCGTTATATCCAATTTTGGAATTGAAAAATTCACAAATACCGGTTTCTTGGGAGTGCCGACATTTATAAACCAGTAACCAGGCATAAGCATAAGTTCAGCCTCACCCTCTCCTTCCAATATTCCAGCAACATTTACGCTTACTTTGAAATTTCCATGGAATTTTTTTGCTTCAAACTCATATGACATATACACGAAAGCACAAATCTCAGTAGGGACATCTGGAGTTCCTTCCTCTTCATACTCAGGCGGTGCAGTAAAATCCGGTTCATACATAAACAGCCCTGTTCCCTTAAAAAATATGTTATCTATGCCTCCATTAGAATAAAAGCTGATTCCAAATGTAGCATTGACATTAAATGCCTCTTCTTTTGCCAAAGCCATGACAACCGTTGCATGTACGCTTGCCCCTTTTGATTCGTTCGGGGCATAAACCAAATTTGACATAGAGGTTCCCAGAGCAACAGAAGCCGGATCGATATTTAATATGTTTGCAGGTAATCCGGTATCTAAATCACCGATAATTTCCATGTGATATGAGGCGCCACCTCCAAAACCGACAAGTTGTAAAACACCTACGCCTATACCAGGATTAAACCTTGCCAATGCGTCAATCCTGAAATACTTAAAGTCACCTGTATTGCCAAATAGCCCTGAGGCCGCAACCTCGACATCAATACCTTGGAAGTCTACAAAGACTTTGCCTGAAAAACCCCTGCCCAAAATAGGATGAGGCTGCTGTTGACCAAAAAACGAAAGATTACCATGCACGCGATCAACCCCCGGGAAGCTTGCATCAATACTGACATCATCAACTATAAATCCATCATATACCCATCTCTGCCTGCTATTTTGAGTTAACAACTTACCCGCCATCTGGAATCCCCCATCTACCATCAGAAGCCCAATAGCTCCATCTACAATAATTAAACCTACCCGGAATCTCAAATTAGCCCTATTGTCATCGCTCTGTACCCTAATCATTTTTATACTATCAATGACCAGTCCAAAGCCTCCAAATCCAACTCCAACTGAAGCATTAGGAATGCTCCATATACCTGGATCAAAATATGGGGCCTGGTTTCTTAGTATTAAATTTTGGAAGGAAATTTCCGGAATAGTTGTATGGAAATTCTGCCCAAGGTCACCATCAATATTAACCGTTCCACTCAAATTAGCTTTTGCCAGGAAATTACCTTCCTGAAAACGAATTTCTATTTCAGAGCAGGATTCAAGGGTTACTGTTGCTTTCCAAACATTAGCGGTATAAGTACCCAGCGGTTGAATAGCAAAACTGTATATGTTTCCAGGAAGGACAGTAGCGTTATAACGCACACACTCCTCAGGTTGCGGACAATTGGAATCAGACTTGCTGAAGATGGGTATATTTATTAATCCATTGAAATAGAAGCCATCCAGTCGGTTACTGGTAACCTGAATAGCAAAAGTATCTATTGAAAATGCCCAGCCGCTCAAGTTCCCCTCACATACTGAAAGTAAAGGACTGGCAAATACTTTTCCTGATATTCCGGTGTCATCAAATATAACATCATGGGCTCCTATCGTAATGCTTGCACCAACCTCACCACCAAATTGCTTTGGAAGCGTAACCATTAAATCATCAAGATAAAACCCTTTCCATAAGGATGATGCGGTTACCAGCCCGTTATTATTTAACACAAATGGTGAAGTGTAATTTTCAGGAAAATGAATATAAGATGGTGTAACCGAACTACTAAAATCAAAGACCATCCTGTTAACCTGCCATTTGATACTGTCATGTTTGGCTAATGCAAAGGGATCGATAGTTAACTCGACAACAAACTCCCCCCATGCCGGCATTTGAGCAATAAAATGTGCTTTTACCGACTCCGTTTCAGGCTTAGGTGTTAATGAGCCGGGGTTCAACGGGATAATGTAATTTCGACAAAATTCAACCTCCCCGTCAATGCTCATACCGGAGAATCCGTTACAATCAAATGAAACAAAAGTGTTGTTATTTCCGGCAAGGTTCAACTTTGCTGCATTACTCAAGGTGATTTCAACATCGCTGTTTAAGAACAATTTTGAATCCCCAATAAACCCGGACGGACCAAAATGAATATTTAATGCCCGGAAAACCAGTCGGTCTGGCGAAGGGTTTGTGTTAATAATAATATAGACATCTACATACCCGCCTGATGGCGTAAATGAAATATTATCCAGATATAATGTATAGGTCTTACCTAAAACATCCTTAGATATCTGCAAAGGCAATAAATTACCTGATACATTATTATTTAATACACTTGAATTACCCTTTAAGCGTTTTTCGCAAATTGCCTCATTAAAATATGCCCGGTCAATTCCTGCAACTGATTGCCAGCCCTGTTTGTAATCGAAAGCGACATCTTGCCATAACACTTCTGAAGCCTGTTGAAAAAGCAAAGAAGCGATATAAGGGTTATCCGTATGGCTGGCTAAATTTCCGGAAGATGAATACCTGTTTATGCTTTTATTATACCGAACCCCTGATTTATGATTTATTAATTCTTTATACTCGGTCGAGCCCAATGATTGAATTAACCTGTATTCAGACTTAAACATTGAATCAACTTTTGAATTAATCCAAATTTCTAAATTTATTATATCTGAATATATATTGACCTCTTCGGGAGTAAATTTTTGTATTAACATTTTTAAATTCGATACAATCTCAGAGATAGTCGGCTCGTCTCCCATTTGATTTATGATTGATAATATTGACTCAAACTGAAGCAGGTCTTTATCACAGTTATATAAATTAATATGGGTTGATTCCAACATATCCTCGTTCACTGATCGATCTGTAGCAACACCTAGAGGTTGGGGTGCACTTTTAAACTCGCGGCTCATCCCCTCCTTAAACCATTTGTCATTTGGTCCAAAAATATAGGCCCGATCACGGGTGTCAGTGTATCCTAAATCATAGAAATAGTTTCGCATGGAGTCCCTTGTTAGATCGCAGCGAATTTTGGTTAGATATATGGAATCCGTGAATTGTTGTTCCAAATCTGCCAAGTGAGCGATTACGATCGGTTTTATTGTATCATCGACTTCATTAGCCAATGCAATACCTTCAAGTGTTGTTTCGCCTTCCAACCAGTAATATGGCCCCGATTCCCCGGGATTACAAGGCTGCCCCATCGCATTAAACCCCACCTGATTGCACCCGGAAGGATTATATGGCGTACCGGTTTCGATATGGTTCCCGTTTGCATCAAAGCCATTTGGATCATAGTTGGGATCATATGGATCGCCCGGCTCCCACCCCTGATAAGGCGGCATTACATACTCCCCATCCTCATTAAACCCCAGCGGGTTGTACTCGCTGTTATTCGACGACCAGACACCGTTTTCATCAAAGCCTTCTTCTTCCGGCGCTTCGCGGCAGAAGCGGTCGCTGCCGTACGTGACGGTATCCAGCGCCAGGTTGGGGTAGTTGTTCAGGTCTTCGGAGATGCCCCGCACGGTACCTTCAAAGATGGTTCCTGCGCTGTCGACGCGCACATTATTGAACTCCACTTCCAGGTATTTGGAGGGGAATGGCAGGCCGATCACGCCGTTGCCGGAGAACACGCCGTTGCCGCCTGTCACCTGCGACAGGAGTATGGGAAAGCCGTGGATGAAGAACAGTTCGCCGGGGGTGGCCTCCTCGAGCATTTGGGCGGGGTTCGGCTGTGGTATATTGGCCGCCACACCGCAGGCCAGATCGGGCAGTTCTGGGAAGGGGTTGGGCGGGTTGTCGTTGTCGTCCTGGTTGGCGATGCCGTCGCCGTCGTCGTCGCCTGAGGGGCCGTCGGTATCATCCGGGTCGCAGCCGTCGGGTATGCCGTCGCCGTCGAGGTCGGTGATACTCGCCCTGGGCAGCGTGGTCACGTTGTCGAGCAGCATTTCGCTACAGATATAGTCGTAACTGAAGCCGGACTGCCCCACGAGCAGGTAGGCGCTGATCTGGTATTCGGTTTGTTCGTCGAGGCCGGGTATCTGCAATTCCGGGCCGGAGAAGTGGTAGTAGAATTTCCAGTCTGAAGCGGGCGCCAGGGCGGGTTTGACGGCGACGAGGTAGCGCAGGTCGTCGTAGCCCAGTGCCGGTCCGTCGAAGTGCAGGGTGACAAATTCGGCGCCCAAACACGAGGCCGTGACCGACTGTGCGTAGTCACAATCGCCGTCGAGCGACAGGGTTTTGACCTGGAAGGGGCCTGCTTCCGGACAGGCCTGGGTATAGTCCATATAACTGCCGTCGCGCAGTTGGGTGATGTACACCTCGTAGATCCCGCCGGGGTAGAGGTGGTCGATGAACAGGTCAGCCGTGTTATAGATGAGTTTTTCCTGCCACTGGGCCTGGGCTGCGGGCATGAATTGTCCGGCGGGTACGCCCTGGAGCCGGTAGCGCACGAGCAGGCGCCGGTCGGCGGGGTGCAGGGACCGGGGCGGTGTAAGGGCAATATCGAAACGTTCGTGGGTGACGCGGCTGATGGCGATCAGGGTGGTGTCGAAGCGGCAGTCGGACAGGATATAGGGGCTGGTTTTGCCACTGATGCGCACCCATTCGCTGCGGCCGGGCGGGTCGCCGGGCATCAGGGGGGTGCATACGCGGCGCAGGTAGAGGCTGTAGCCGGTACCGGGTTCGAGTCCGGTAAAGGCGTGGGTGTTGCCGGTGTTGACGCTGACAGGATTGCCGGTGGGCACGATGCCGTTGGGGGTGATGTTGACCTCGAATGCTGCGGTGCCGGGGGTGGCGGGGGCCCAGTGCACAACGATGGCGTTGGGCGATGCGGTTTCGACGGCGTATCCGGTGGGTAGCGCGCAGCCGGGCACGTACGCGGGCGGGTTGTGGATGAGGCTGTCGGCGGCCGGGGTGGCCCGGACCGTGGCGGCGACGGCGAGGCAGCAGATCAGGCAGGTCAGGGAGATTTTCATGGTTATACTGATTGAAATGAGCGTGTTACGGGCTTTTGTGGGGATAAGGGCGTGTGTTTTGAGCGGTGTTTTTGTTGACAGGGCTTACAAGTTTTAGACAGGATTTATAAGATTTATAAGTATTGGACAGGATTTATAAGTATTGGACAGGATATACATGATTTACAGGATTAATAAGATCGAAGGAATGTTTCATAACGAAGGTTACTTTACCTGTCAATCCCATCAATCCCATCGATCCTGTAAATCCTGTAGATCCTGTCCATCCCGTCGATCCTGTCAATCCTGTCCATCCCGTCGATCCTGTCCATCCCGTCGATCCTGTCAATCCCGTCGATCCTGTCAATCCCGTCGATCCTGTCTGAAAACAAGCACATCCTGTCGACGCGATGCGCAAATGTTCGACCTGGTATTCTCAAAAACTGAGAATGGGAAAAATTTTTTTTGTGGTACGAGGTGCCGCGGTACACGCATGTCTCCATGGTACTGCGGGGCGCTGGCTAAAGCCGGCGGTACCTGCGGCACATGAAAAAAAGGCTTTAACTTCGCCTGCCCATCCTGATTGACAATTATATCAATACGCCTTCCTGATCGTGTCCTTTCGGATATTATCTCAGACGAGATCGGGGCCTGGTGTGTGGGTGTATTTGGTCAGGGATACCAACGGTACCTGCTCGTCTTTTTCGTTATCGGATCTGTCGCGCTGTTGTTCCCGACTACCGATATCCATGAGTATTTGCCATCCGGCGCCCGAAGCAAATCACCCGAACGCTACAATATTCCGCCGGGCGCCAGAACCCTTGAAATCCTCGATCAGGCCAAAAAGGCCATCGGCGAAGCGGAACCGGGCGAAGCGTTGCGCCGGCTATCCGACCTGAACCTGACGGCCCTGGAAGCGGAAATCGACCTGCTGAGTGGTCGTATCCTGACCGGTAAACCTCCGTTATACTGAAATCAAACCGCTGTTCCAACAAGTATATGTCAAATACTCACTCGTATACATCAGATGAAATACTGACCCTCGATATGAGGGGTTATGACAGCCTGTCAGACTTGTTCGCGAAACTAAGGACACTAGTAAAACACCCCAGGACTTTATTTGATGTCCGGTCTTATGTATGGGAGTGCTTCAATGGCACGTTGCAGATATCGCCGGTTTTTGTTTGTTACCATTTCGACGATTTCAGACGCCGCTTCTTTGCTGATGCTTCGATTATGTATGGCATGGCCTGGAGGCATTTTATGCAGAATAACAAAATTATCATCGTGTTCGACGGCCCGCTAAACGGTCCATTCTGGAGCAATCCTTTTGTCTGCAAATATTTATTTATAAATCATCCCTCTCAGTTCGGCTTGCGCGGCGACATACCCCTTTGGGAGATGTTGGGAGAGTATTTTTACGGCAAGGTTCTTGTCGACGACGAAGCACATCTGCCGCAACAGATTTACGAGGCCATTGAGGCGTTGACCGGCCATAGGGTCGAGCCGGATAAAACTTTTTACGTACCGGAATTTAACAGGGGCGGCATGTCGGGCGGTATGGTTTCGTGCCAATTCTGGCTGAATCGGGGCATGGATTATCTGATAGGGCAGCACCGGAAGTTGAAAGCCGTGCAGCAGCATTTGAGCGCACGGGTATAGGCACAAACTGGCAGATTGCAGGAATATTTTGCAGAGCAGTGGGTAGAGCCGGAGGTATAGCACGTTATTTACTTGAACGAAACTGGTGTCGCATGCTACTGCTTGTACTATTCGGGGGCGCCGGCTAAAAGCCGGCGGTACCTGTACAACGGACTTCCAAGTCCGTTAATGCGCCGCCTCAGGCGCCGGACTTGGAAGTCCGGCGTACATATGCACGGCCTTATCCGAGGTCGTGTTTGCCCGGAAAATTCGGGACGATTCATGTGTGAGGAGGGGGAGGGAATTGATCTATTCTACCAACATTAGACCCCTCCGGGGTCGTCCGTGATGTTGATGCGTTTGCCCTGGGGCTTTCCCCTGCCTGATCTGGACACCATTTCGGTCGAAATCATCAAGTGCGATCATTTCGAACGGAATGAGCGAATTCAAGAATCTGGTTGCCTGGTCGATCCACCTGCAACATGACTCATCTCCACCGCTCAAAAAAATTTTTGGGGCTACAGCCCCATCACCCCGCTCGCGGTTTGCGATACCCATTCGCCGTGCTTCGCAGTCGGTCGTCCCTCCCTCCCCGCTTGCACTGCGATGGATATCGCTTTTCTTTTTTCGCCCACAGGAATGCCGGGATAAGCAAACCAACTGACTAGAAAGAACGAGCAAGGCGGAAGCCATGCCGTTGCCCCGATACCCCGGCGTGCCAGCGTTGCGAGCGGCGGCGCGGCAAAACCGCGCGTCGTTGAACCAACTGCCGCCGCGATACACGCGGTAGTCGCCCTTTTCCGGGCCACCCGGGTCTTTCGCTGTTCCTGTCTTTTTACATTCTTCGTAATAATCTTCGCCATACCAATCGCGACACCATTCAAACACATTCCCATGCATATCATACAATCCCCAGGCATTGGGCGGATAACTGCCTACGGGTGTTGTTTTGTTCAGAAAACGGCCTTTAGGGTTGCCTGAATACGGAAAGTTGCCATCATAATTTGCCTGTTCGGCGGTCAAATTGTTGCCTGTATTGAACGGAGTATCCGTTCCGGCGCGACAGGCATATTCCCATTCGGCTTCGGTCGGCAAACGGAACGCGACCTGGAGTTTTTGGCTCAGCCATTCGCAATAAGCAGTGGCATCGTTCCAACTCACATGAATCACAGGGTGGTCCTTATCCGTTTGCAGCCCGCCTTTCACATCGCAACGCCAATTGATACCCGCTTTTTTCTTCCATTCTTTTCCACCCCACATATAACTTCCGCCGTCCTTATCGGCGTCGGTTTGATAATTGCTTTCTTTGATAAACAGTTCGAATTGACCAAGGGTAACAGTATGAACGGACATAAAAAAATCACTTACTTCTACCGGGTGCTGCGTCTCATCATCTTGTCTGTCGGATTCATTAGGAGGACTCCCCATGAGAAATGTTCCGCCTTTTATGTGAACAAATTCCGGCATGCCCAAGTCCCGGTAGAAACGCCGGGCCATGTCCATTCCCTTAAAATTGAATTCAGCATACCGTTTAAAATTTTCAATAATTTCCTTTGCCAGAAAGAACTCCATGATGGATTTATGGGCAAATTTCCAATTACCCGCCCCGTCGCAGGTGAGCAGCGACTGGCCGGTGACTTCTTCCGGCTTTAAATCAATCTGGTTTTGTTTAGCGATCTCGATGGCTTCCTCTTTCGTGAGGTACATCCGCTGCTGTTGCCGCCATGTTTCATAGATGGCCACGCCGGTCTGCTGCGACACACGACGCAAATCATGGATAAACTTATCGCGGTCACGAAGATGCTTTCGCTTCTCTGCCTCGCGAAGCAGCCACTTTTCTATAAGGGTTTCATATATATCATACAACGAGTTGTAAGTGCGGTCATCTTTTACCAGATAATCAATATAACTGAGCATCATGGGGCGCATGATCAACTGACGGGATTGGTTGACGAGTTTTACAGCGCGTTTTTTCTTCGCGTTATTCCAGAGTCGCAGGTACCCGAATTTTTTATTCAGGTAGCGCTTCACCTCATCATCGGTGAAAGGCGAGATGTACAGTTTATTTAAGATGTAAAACCCTTTTTCGTCTGGGCGCCGCACATTCAGTTCATAAGGATTGTCTTCCTGCCCTGGGAAATACTGGGTGCGACAGGTCATTACCACTTCACAGAAATTCCGGGTAACCTCAATGATTTCATCCACCCGGCTTTGAAACGCCTGAGCATCCGTGATCTTGGGGTCTTTCGATACGATATTCGGGTCTTCATCCAGGGCGTCGAGCAGCAAAATCGTGTTTTTTACCTCATCTTTCGGGATGGCCTTTATCTCTGCCAGTGTATCCGGATGTGAAAACCGGAAAAGTCGCATCTTGTATTTTCGGCGCCGGTTGAACGGGGAATAATATCGAATATACAGGTTTATCATGAAGGTGGTCTTGCCCATGCCTGAATCGGCGAGTATGAGATAAAACCGTTCACCGTCTATTTTTTCGTTAAAAGCAGTTTTGATAAAAAACGGGATAAGCGGGTTTCTGGCAACGTACTGGTGTGTGAAGCCAGGTTCTTCTTGCCGGGTAGGAGAAGCATTCTGATATTGTGTGGGGATATAGATACGAGTAGCATTGCGTACGACCTGATAATCGAACTGCGGTTTCAGGTCTTTGGCGGCTCTGGAATTAATAACCCATTTGACAAGCATCTTTCCATAGAAGGTCGCCAACCAAACCAATAATAACAGTATCAGTACCGAGACGCCGGCGCCGGCCTCCTTGTTCATCCCTCGCTGCTCCAGCCAGGAAGCCAGAGGAAAGATTTTTAAGATTGCATCGATTATTGTTCCCATTTTTTCAATAGTTGATGGTCCGGTTGAAAGGTCTTTTTGATGTCAGGCCGGGCATAGTGGCAGCAGAGCCTTCACATTGTTCGCGCTACCGACACTGCTGCCATGCCCCGGCCAAAGCCGCATCTTCGCCACCCTGATTCCTGAGGGCGGATGGGACAATCATCTGTTCAGTGGCTGCTATCCGGCATTCCTGTGAGCTGGAAAGAACGAGCAAGGCGGAAGCCAATGTTGTTGTTCCGATTCTCCGGCGTGTTATTGTTGCGATTGGCGGCGCGGCAATTCTGCGCGTCGTTGTTCCAACTGCCGCCGCGATTCACGCGGTTGTCGCCCTTTCGATGATTGACCACTGCTGCAAATCTACACTTTCCCGGAAATTCCGGGTCTTCGCGTGCGCCAGAAAAGCAAGTAACGGCAGGGCGTGGCGTTGACAGACCGATTCGCTCCATGCGCCCGAGTCATAATTTTCCTGTAAAGCCCTGATTTTCCGGATAAAACGCCGTTTGCTTTGTTGCGACAACTCGACCCGGTCCGGAAATATACGATACCCCAAAAAAGTCAATCCCCGCTTCGATGCCGCCAGTATTTCGGGCTTGAGCGCACATTGCAGGTTAGTTTCCACATATTCCGTGATGGAACGAAACGCATTTTTCAACGCCGACTTATTCTCGTGCCATAGCACGATATCGTCCATATAGCGCACGGCAGCGCCGATGCGCAGGTCTTCCCTGATGAAATGGTCCAACCCGGAAAGAAAATGATTCGCAAAATACTGGCTTGTCAGATTGCCAATCGGCAGCCCCCGCCTTTGTTCCTCCGGCGGGCAGGCGCGACCGGGGGAGGCTTCGTAGCTGTCGATAATCTTGCCGAATATCTCCAGTACCCGGCGCTCTTTGAACATCCGGGCGAGTTGTGCCTTCAATACCCCATGGTGCACGGAGTCGAAAAACTTCCGAACGTCCAATTTTAAATACCAGTGATGCGATTTGTTGAAATGTTTGGCGCGTACAAGTGCCGCATGCACACCTTCCCCTTGCGGCTGGCATAACTGTCGAACACCTGGTGCCGTTCAAAATAATCGTGGCACACGTTCATCAACGCATGGTGCAACACTTGTTCGCTAAACGCCGAAGCGCAAATCTGCCGCTCTTTCGGCTCAAATACTTTGAAATACCGGTACTTACCCACATCCAACAGTCCTGTCGATATCTGTTCGCGTAAATTACACAGGTTAGGTTCCAGATTCGACTGAAAATCCAGTACCTCCTGCGTGTACCGTTTGCCTTTCGACGCTTTCCAGAAAGCCAGGCGCAGGTTGTCCTGCTCCAGTATACGTGGCATCAAGTTATTGGCCCTTTTCATCGCCTTCCTGCTTTGGTATGAAGAAATGACCGTATTTCTCCACCTTCTTTTCACCGATGCCTTTCACACTCTTCATACCAACCCCGGTCAACGGGTCGAGTTTGGCCAGTTCGGCCAATTCCTCATCACTAAAGACCACATAGGCAGGCACTGCATCGTCCTTGGCTACTTTTCTCCGAATATCCCGGAGTGCAGAAAAACGCCGGAACGTTACCTCATCCAGCACCTGCCGGTAATCCACCTTCGGCTTGTCCCGGTCCGATATCGTCACGTCGTCGATATACTTGATACTGTAACACCAAAATGCACCCTGACCGCTTTGCACTACCTGATCCTCTACCGAAATGATTTTTTTTGAACGCAGAAATACGTTCATCTCTTCATTCAGCGCCTCCCCGCCGGGTATCTGTATGTTGAATATCCTGATTTGCATGTGTACTGTTTTAAAACCCGTTTTTCAAAAAATTTTTGGGGCTACAGCCCCATCACCCCCGCTCGCGGTTTGCGATACCCATTCGCCGCGCTTCGCAGTCGGTCGTCCCTCCCCTCCCCGCTTGCACTGCAATGGGTATCGCTTTTTTTTACTCACAGGAATGCCGGGATAAGCAAACCAACTTACTGGAAAGAACGAGCAAGGCGGAAGCCAATGCCGTTGCCCCGATCTCCGGCGTGCTATAGGTGCGATTGGCGGCGCGGCAACCTGCGCGCGCCGCTGCCCCAACTGCCGCCGCGAGACACGCGGTAGGCGATCTTAACTGCCAACCGGGTCAGTCTGTTCTTCCGGCTGATAAATGCCAAACCAGTCCTGACACCATTCCCACACATTACCACTCATATCAAACAACCCCAAACCGTTCGGCCTTAATGGCCTGTCGGTGCGGTGTATTTATAGCCATCTTTTGGGCTTTCATCAGAATTAGCGTACATATAAAGATCCGCCGTTTCTGAAAAACCGGCATACATCTCATTTTTCCCGCCGCTTCGGGCAGCATATTCCCATTGCGCTTCGGTAGGCAGCCGGTAGCCGGTTGCATCGTAGTCGATTATCTGAAAGCGTTCGCCGTCAAAAATATACGCCGGCTTACAGCCCTCACGCGCGCTCAACCAATTGGCGTATCGGGCGGCATCGAACCATGAAACATTCACCACCGGGTGATCGCCTCCGATGTCCCATTGCGGAGCGAAAGTCCGAATATCGAGTTGGTTATTTTCAGTGTATACGGCAAACTGCCAAAAAGTCGTCTCCGTCTTCGCCAATTGAAACGCCGAAAGGTAAACCCGGTGTTGCGGGTGTTCGCTCCTCACACCGATGCTATCGGGGCTTCCCATCATAAAATCGCCGCCGGGTATGCGCACCAAATCGGGAAAATACCGGGCTTCCAAAAAAGCAAAATGGTCATTATCCAGGCCTGCCAATACGGAACGGAGAGCCACGCGGTCGGAGGACTTAGCGGCGCTTGTGGCTAAATCGGTGCGGCTCAGCAGGCGGGCAGCGGCGGAAGTGAGTATTCTGGCCGAGTCTAATTGACCGGTTTCGGCGTCCCAGTACGCGACCTCCATAAAGGCTCGAGCCACGGCGGCTTTCTCCGGGCCTATGCTTGCGGCTGCCTGGATTTTTTTCAGGGCATCTTCGTATTGAAGCCTGTAAATGTCTTCGTCCGCTTTATCGAGGAGATTTTGAACAAGGATTTTGATTTTTCGGTAACCTCGCTTTGCGCTTTGGCAGCCTTGGTTTGCTCGCTTTTGGCTTTCAATTCGGCGAGTTCGGCTTTTTCTGACAGGGTAAGCGCATCCTTTTTTGCCAATTCAGCAATGCGTTGCTGCCGCTCGGCTTCCTCGGCTTTGGCTTTTGCGTTCAAATTACTTTCATCTGCTTCACGGGTTTTTTGTTCAGCCAGCACGATGGCGTCTGCGGCTTTGTTCGATTGCTGATAAGCGACCCACGTTGCCACCACCGCCGCCAGCACCAACACTCCCGCCACAATGGAGGTAAACAGCGCCCGCCGCTGCCGCCGCTGTGCTTCCGCTTTTTCGCGGGCGATGCGGGCTTCTTCGGCGGCGAGTTCTTCTTTTCGCCGTCGTTCCTCCTCCGCTGCCATCCGCCGCTTTTTTGCCCGCACCACCGGCGCCAGCAGGGTATCGTGACTCAGTTCGTAGTTATGGCCACCGAGGGTGTTCGGTTCGCGGCGCACGAGGAAGGTGTTTTCGAGTTCGCGCAGCAGTTCGGGGCTCAGCCCCGCCACCTCGAAGTCTTTGAGCAGTGCCTGCCCATCCACGCTCAGGCGGCGGCCTTCGTCGGTGGCGGGGTCGTAGCGCACCAGCCCGTCTTCAATCACCCTGCGGGCTGCGTCGCGCTGGGTTTCGGGCAGCAGGGTCAGGCGGCGTTCGTAGTATTGCGCGAATACCTCCGTAAAGTCGGGCAGGTCTTCCGCAGCGACATCCGGCATGCGGTTGCCGTCGCGGTCGGGTACCAGTCCCGCTGCCACCTTGTTCTCAATGCTGTCGCAAAGTATCTGAAGTTGGAAGGCCTCCACGCCACTTTGTTGCGCGGTGTTGGAGATGGCCAGGCCCGCCAGTATCTTGTCGAGCGCATCTTCCCGGTATTCGAAGGGCGGGAGAGGAATAACGCCCAATGATGAGTGATGAATGATGAATGAGGCGTGGTGAATGATGAATTTTTCGTGGAGTCCTCCGTAGTGAGGCGGTGACTCCAAGTCACCGCCTCACTGGAACCCAGCAGCGCCGGCTGTACGATGGCTTCCCGGGCCTGGTCGCGGCTCAGGGCCTTCAGTTCGTATCGCTTGTGCAGGATGGCCGGCAGGCGGTCTTTAAGCCTGTCCATTTCGTGCATCCGGTCGGAACGGATAGCGAACAGCACCCGGATGTCCATCGGCGCCGTGAGCAGGCGGCGTTGCTCGCGGTCGAGTGTGCGGGCTGCCTCGCGCAGTTCCTCGGGTGGTTCGCCGTTAAGCAGGTCGGCGAGTTGGTCGCGGAAAGCGCGCTGTTGCTCCGGCGGGTAGGAGAAAAACTCCTCGAACTGGTCGAACACGAGCAGATAACTGCCTTTTTCGGCGCTGTCGAGTTGTTTGAAATGGGTCCACAGCGTGGGCGGCAGGCGCCCGAGAAAAGCGGCTTCCGGCTGTAGCCGTTGTTGCAGCGGCGTTTTTCGCTGCACCGTTTCTGCCGGTGGAAAACTTTGGCCGGCGATGTATTCGCCCAGACGCACCTCCACCGGAGTCATCTCCCCTGCGAGGCGGGGCAACACGCCGGCGTTGAGCAGCGACGATTTGCCGTAGCCCGATTTGCCAAACAGCACCACCAGCCGTTCGGCCCGCACCATTTCGTACAGGTCGGCGATGTCGCGGTCGCGGCCGAAGAACAGTGCGCTGTCGCCGGCCTCAAAAGGCCGCACACCCGGGTAGCGGTAGATTTTCATACGGCAGGGAGTTGTTTGGCGAGTTTCAGGATGGTGTCGGCGAGTTTGTTCTGCCGCGGGAAAAAGTCGCGGCTGTCGAGCATGGGCTTTTCTTTCAGCAGGGCGTGTACCTGACCGGAAATCATCGTGGCGTCGTCGGCCAGCGCGGAGCCTTGCGCGGCATGGAGCAGCCTTTCCACGGCTTTTTCCACGTTGCCTTTTTGCAGCAGCCGGATGATATCGCTCTGTTCGGCGCTGCCCGGCAGGGTGGTTGTACGCAGGATACCTTCGTCGGCGCAGGCCTGATGGAGTTCGGCGAGCAGGTCGCGGTCGTCGCCCAGGAATTTGATTTTGAACTGGTTGAGCAGGAACGCCTGCGTGTCGTCGTCGGGCGTCGCGGTTTGGGGAGCGATGCGGCGCACCGCCTGGCGCATATTGAGCAGGCGCAACAACAGCTGGGTGTGCCAGCGGTCGAACTGGAAGCCGAGGAAGAGGAAGGATTTGGTATCGCCCAGGGTATTGCGCAGGCGCTCGGGCAGTTTGGGCGCCGAGAGCATGCCTTCGAGCAGGCGCAGCAGGTCGTCGTAGTCGAGCAGCAGCGACGACTCGCGGGCTACACAGCCTGCCACGTTGTAAAACAGCGGCGCTTCGCGCGTCGGCGTTTCGATGTCTTCGGGTGCATTGGGATAAAACGCCGAAAAGCGGTGCGTCACGCCGAGCCGGTAGGCCAGGTCGCTCAAAAAGGTATCGGGGCTCACCGACACCACCAGCGGGAAAGGAATTTCGATGATCTCCTGAAAAATGGCTTCGTTGGGCCGCATGTCGCGGTAGAGGTCGGCCACAGCCTCGGCAATCTCGGGCTTGTCGTCCTGGTTTTTGATGATAAAAAAGCCGTCGCGTTCGTAGTACGAAGCGATCTGATCGTTGAACTGCTGCTGGATTTTTTGTCGCACGTAGTGCTGCATCGGCACGCCGTCCACGTCGAAGAGTTCCGGTCCGAGGATGAGCGTGGCGTTCCCGGTTTTCAGGTCGGCGACGATTTTGCTGATGTCAGGTGAAGGTTCAGGCATGCGTTTTCAATGGTGGTGGAGTGGCAGGTGTAAATCGTTTCGCATTCAGGTTGTTTGGCGGGTCGTACCTCATTCTTTCACCACCCTTTTCATCACCCGCTCCTCCCCCATCCGGATGTCGAGCAGGTACACCCCGGCGGGTTCGCGGGTCAGGTCGATGAGGTATTCGTCGGGCAATTGGCGCGTGGCGATCAGGCGGCCGTTGAGGTCGCTGAGGCGCGCGACGCCTTCTGTGAGGTCGCCTTTGATCTTTACGTAGCCGGTGGTGGGGTTGGGGTACAGTTCCAGCGCCGGCCCGCGGGTCAGTTCCACGCTGATGATGGGCGAATAGGCATAGACGCCGTCGAAGTCGACCTGTTGCAGGCGGTAGTAGTTGCGGCCTTTGGCGGGCTGGTCATGGCGGAAGGCGTAGTCGTTCGGCGCGGCGGTGGTACCATGGCCCGGCACGGTACCCACCGCCGTAAAATCGATGCCGTTGGCGCTGTGTTCCACCCGGAAGTGGTCGTTGTTCTTTTCGGAGGCCGTTTGCCAGTGCAGGAGCACGGCGCCGTTGTCTTCCTTGCCGCTGAAGGTCGTCAGTTCAACCGGCAGGATGGCCGCGCATGCCGCCTCCACCTGCTGCCTGTTGGAGCAGCCGCTTGCATTGTTGTTGATGGTGGCGGGTTTGGGCGGAACGATGTTCAGGTATGTGCAGATGCCTTCGGCTTCACATTCCGGCAGGGAGGTGTTGCCGGTGATCGTGAGCCCGCCGACGAGTGTGAAATCGCCCAGTCCCACCAGCGAGGTCAGCGCCGTATTGGCAGCGATCGACATCGTTCCGGGGATGTTGTTCAGGCTGGGAAAATCGATCGAGGTGAGGCCGGTATTGTTGGAAATGCTGAAGTTGTGGCCGAGTTCACTGAGGCTGACAAAGTCATTTATGGCAATCAGGTTGGGGTGCTTGTTCACTTCAAAATTCCAGTTGGCGCCGCCCAGTCCGACGCTGGACAGGCTGTTGAAGGCATCGAGGCTTACGAGGGAGGCATTGTCTTCTATACTCAGGTACCAGCCGACCGAATTGAGGTTGTTCATGGTATTGATCGAGGTCAGCGCATTGTTCTTGTTGAACAGGATGTACTCGGTTACGGTCTGGAGGTTGACAAGCAGGTCGCTCAGGTCGGTCAGGTTATCGTTTTCGATGATGACGAGGCTGGCCAGGTCGGTCAATACGCCGCCGGCGGTCATGCCGTCGAGGGTGAGCAGGCCGTCGTTGTTTTGTATTTTCAGAAGTTTGTCGACAAGGGTGAGTCCGCCCATTCCCTCCCGACGGGTCAGCATGGGATTGGCCTCGATGGTCAGGTCGCCGAGAACTTCGGTGATGTTGTCCAGCCCCGTCAGCGACGTGAGAACGGGATTGAAATTGACGTAAAAGTTTTTGCTGGAGCCCGTGAGCCCGGAGAGCGGTGTCAGGTCGGTAACATCGGCGCCTGCGGCTTCAAAGCGGACGTCGAGGTAGTCGCAGCCCGGGAAATTGGCCGGGAAGGCATTGACCTGTGCCTGGCTGGTGAGCAACACAGGTGCGCTGGGGCATTGGGCCTGTGCTGCGAAGCCGGCCCGGATTGCCAGGAACAGGATTACGAATCGTATATGTATCATCGGAGGGCGGTGTTTGTTGCCAGGTGCTGGCCGTGCATGTATATTAAGAAAGGTAAGGTATTTTGTATCTGATATCGCAAATCTGGTCTATTTGCGTTGTGGCGGCCCGGGCAGGCGCTCAAAGGAAGAGCCTTTTAACGGCACAAAAATAGTGCCGTCCGGTCAATACCCATAGATATTTTTCAGCGGCGAGAATTTGGGGCATTATTCAAACAACTTCACCGCGGAAACGGGGCCTTGGCGGTGTGGCACGGAGAGATATTTTGGCACCCGTCATGAGTACCGTCATGGGTATCGTCCTTGGTACCGCCGGCTTTAGCCGCATGTTTCCCAATTGAAGGAATAACTACAATATCCATGTGTCCGCACCTACACTGCTTCCCTGTCCGAAATCTCGGCCAATGGAGCAACCGTAAAGTTGTCAAAAAAACCGTAAACAATTGAGGACGCCAAAAACTCCTTCCGGTCGTATATTTCGGTAAAAAGCGACAATATAAAACAGGTCAGGGCCAGCAGGAACATTACTTTCAGGGCAGGGGAATAAACAGGCGAATAAAGAGCAAATGTTGTCAGCAACATCGCGTTTTAGAAAGGGTACACATTTTTTTTCAACAAACAGGAAGCGAGAGAAAAACGGGCAAAATGACCTCGGAGAGGTCAAATATTGGTAGAAAACCGACGTGTTATGGGAAAGGTTCGACCTCGGAGAGGTCGCATATAAGTTTGTTCTCGTTCTCATATTCGACCTCTCCGAGGTCGTGGAATCTATCGAACGCGGGCATTTCTACCAATATTTGACCTCTCCGAGGTCGTTACGAACCAATTTTCGGGGATTTCAAAAATGTGTACCCTCTCAAAATCGCGTTTATAATGATATAGTAAATGTTATACACATCCTTCCGGCCATTCTCCCTTTTAACCTGTTCCTGGGTATAAACATTGAGGGTATGCTCTTATAAAACTTTAAAAGGTGTTCCATATGCTCTCGCGGTTGTTGATGCAATAGCCAGGCTTACAGTATAAAACATCCCTTCGCTACCTGTATTACCTGTTTGAGAGACCAAATGATTTATGATACGCTGAACACCAGCCTCTCCGTTAGCAAATCTCGCTTTTTTTAATGAATTATATCCAAATAGTACACAGGCCCAATATTTTGGAATCATGGCTGTCCTGCAGGATGAAATCACTTATCACTTCGTTTGTATCATCTTCCTCGTCGCGGCATCCGTTGCCGTTTCCAGTTTGTAGTACAACATACCCGTGCTCTGTGCCAGTACCGTCCGCTCCAGGCTCACGGCGTTGTAGCCCTTCGCGTAGTTGCCTTTCTGGCTGTACAGCATCCGGCCCGTCTCGTCGTACACCGTCAGCGTCGCTTCCGTTGCCTCGGGCAGGTGGAAACCGATGATCGTGCGGTTCACAAACGGGTTCGGCTGGTTCTGGTACAACTCGAAGCCTACACCGGCTATCGTTGCTCCTGTCGCAGCGTTGAAGCGCAGCGCCACTTCCCGGCGATCGTTCGTCAGGCCGTAGGCCTCGGCACGCGTGATCCGGCTCGATACGCCCAGCATCTGGCTGAGTTGGCCCGACCGTGTCGCGCGGAACCGTACCGTGAAGTCTTTCGCACCGTCGATCGATACCGTCAGGGCATCGGCGAACACACCGAAGTTGCTCGATTTGACCGCGTCGCTTTCCACGATGTCCGCTACTTCCAGACCGCTGAGATTCAGCGTGAACTGGTAGCCTTGCGTCGCTTCGGCTGCCGTCATCGTCACCTCTACCGTCTCACCCGCTTTCACCTCGCGATCCTGTACATCGAACAGCAGCGTGCTCGTCGTGCGGTCGTCGGCATTCATCAGCGCGTTGGCGATAGCCGTGTTGTTCACGTCGCCGATCTTCACACCCACGAAGTCGTCGGCAAACTGGTTCGTCTGAACGTTGGCTACGCTCTTCGTTTCGGGGAACTGCGTCGCAAACGGGTTGGCCGGTTGCGGGAACGCAAAGTCCTTGTCCACGAAGCGCCACGAAGTGTTGTTCGGCAGTTCGTTGTAGATACCCAGGATCAACTTGCGGATTTCCACGATGTCGAAGGTCGTGATCGAGTTCGATTTGTTGGCATCCGCCGCGATCATCTTGTACGGGCTGTTCAGCGGCTCCAGACCCAGGATGTGTTTCGATATCAGCACCAGGTCGAAGGTCGATACCCCGTTGAGCGGGTTGTCGTCTTTCGTCGGCGTCACCGTGTAGTCCATTCCGAACGGAACGGCATTCGGGAACGCGTACTGGCCCTGGTCGTCTGACATGTCGAACAGGCTGATCGCTCCGGCCTGAAGGTTCACGTTTGCATCTTCAACACCGTCCTGCATCTCCGTTTTCAGTGCGCCCGCTACCGTCGCTTTGTCGCCCGGTACGCAGTTGCCGTTGTTGTCCTGTACGTCTACCGTCGCTACGCAGTAGTCTGCATTGCCGGCAAGGTCCATCGCCCACAGTTCCACTTCCTGTTCGCCCAGATCGGCGCACGTGAACGTCACGCTCGTGATCGGGTTACCCAGTGCGTCTACAGGGAAGCCCGTACCCTGGCCTGCCCGGCGGATCGCGTACTTCAACTTCTGCGTCGGGGTGCAGTTGTCTTCTGCGTACTGCAGGAAGTCCGTTGCCCACAGTTGTATCATCTGCGTCGGCATGATGTTCACGCTCAGCCCGTCGTGGCATACCACCGTCGGAGCCTTGCAGTCTTTCACCACGAACGTGTACTCGCAGTACGTTTCGTTGCCGCAGCCGTCCGTGATCGTCCACTTGATCTTGTGCGTGCCGTACGGCAGTTGCGGTGCGATACCCGGCGAGCCCAGTTGGTTGCTCGGCGTCGGCATTTGCGGCAGTGTTTTCCACTGCACGCTTGCCGTGCGTACCGTGCCCGATACCGACTGGTGATTGGCCCAGCGGTAGATTTCGTTGGGCAGTACCGGACGACCGTCGAACACCTGCGGCGTGCCGCCCGAGAGTTCGGCGTACCCGCGTTGTTGTAGTTCACCGTGCCAGGAGCCGGCGGGTTGTTGCTCGATACCACTGTTTCCATCGATCCGTCGCCGTCCAGGTCCAGGAACAGCAGGTACGTGATGTTTACGTTGGCGCCCGAGCAGGAGTCCGATGCCGTGATGGTCAGGGCGGCGTTGCCCTCGCACAGGTCGTGCGATTCCGTCGCCGCATCCCACCAGTACGACTGGTTCCACAACTGTGCGTCGTTCGTCGTCAGGTCGCAGTATTCTACCGGGGAGGCCGGACAGGTCGTCACCGGCTTCTCCGTGTCTATGATCTTGATGATCTGTTTGTACTTGTAGCAGTTCGCGTTCGCGTCGTAGTAGATCGAGTAGTTCGTCTGCGGCTGACCCGGCGCAATCGCTATGATTGTCGGGTTCCACGGAGACGGCGTCCCAAGCGGCGATACGATCGGGCCCGGAAGGTTCTGCGTGCTGTTCGTCGTCGCATTCGGGTTCGGGTTCGGTACAATCACACAACTGCCGTTCGGGTTGTACGTACACCAGTTGATGATCGTCCACGTCCGCTCTATCTTCATGCATGCATCCGGTACCACCGTGAAGATTTCGTCTTCAAACGATACACCCAGCAGTTCGCAGTCTTCGCCGAAGAATACCGGCTCGCCGTAGTTGCCCGTGCCGTTGCATTTCGTCACGATCACGTCGTTGGGGAACTTGATGTAGTAATCCTGTTCGTAGTTCACGAAGACCCGCTGCGTGCACTGCGTGCTGTTGCCCGCACAGTCGAACGCGCGGAAGGTCCGCGTGATCGTACCCCGGTTACACACCGTGTCGAACAGGTTGTAGTTCCGCGATTCCGTTATCGTATCCAGGCAGCAGTTGTCCTGGCTTGTCGCCGTACCGTATGCCCACAGGCTCGGGTCGAACGCCTCGCAACTTACCGTCACGTTTGCAGGTGCATTGCACGTCGGTTTGATCTTGTCTTCCACGAATACCTGCACCATGCAGTCGTTGGAATTTTGTTCTTCGTATGCTATTTGAACAGAGCCGGCAACTACCTCCACATCATATACCCGGAGGATTACTGTGATCGTATCCCCGATGTCTTCACAGCAGAATTTCACCTGTTCGTGGAATTCGCTGTTCGACTGGCAGTCGTTGGAATCCATCCGGCGCACTTTAAAATGTACCGAAGCGCAATTGTCATAACTGCCGTCGTCGAACGTCGTCGCATTTACGAAGGCCATACCGTCGGCGCCCAGGGCTACCTGCGTATGCTGGTCGCAGGCCACCACCGGCGGCGTCTGGTCGTCTACCGTAAGCGTGTAGGAGCAGGTGCTCGAATTGCCGCAGGCGTCTTCCACCGTATAGGTCACCGTATGCTTGCCCAACGGCAGGCACGGTGTCAGGCCGAACACGGCCAGCGTATCGGGGTCCCACTGGTTGTTGCCGGGGAAACTCGCCAGAGAGCCGCTGATATCGTATGTACCCACCACTTCATTGGTGTAGAAATCGCGCGCCACGACGCGGGCCGTTGCCGAGTTGATCCGCGAGCAGGCGTCTTCCACGATAATGTCTGCCAGGTTGGTTGTCGAGCAGCAGGTGAACGGATCGGTTCCTACCGTCACGTTGGCCGGGCAGGCCATTGCGGGGCCTGCATCGTCGATCACCTTGATCACCTGGATGAAGTATTTCGGGTTCGGAGCAGACGGGTCCGTGCTTGTCGGCAGGCACCAGTCGTATACCGTCCAGGTACGCAGTATTTTGTACGTACCCTCGCAAACCGGCAGCAACTGGTCGACGTAGGCCGACTGCATTTCGCAGAAGCCGCCGTTGGGGTACATCGGCCAGTTCTGACCAAAGGCGGTCAGGTAGGGCGCACCCGTTGCGGATGGATCGGTATTCACGTTTCCGCTGCAACTGATCGTCACATCGGCGGGAAGCAGCACGTCGGATACGTGTTTGCGGTCGAAGTAGATGAATTGTGTGCAGGAGGCTTTGTTGCCGCTGCCGTCCGTAGCCGTCCATACGCGCCGTACATACGCGCTGTAATCGTCGTCGCACGTCAGGTCGAACCAGTCATCCACGTGTGTCAGCGAATACTGCGTGCAGTTCTCTTCCACCGAAGGGTACACATTTTGTATGCCCAGCGTCGTTTCCAGGTAGCCGGGGGTGTAGTCCGTCACCGCGCAGATCACATGGATGTCGGTGCAGGTTACTACCGGCGGCAGTTTGTCTTCAATCTTGATCGTGCCCCAGCAGAAGTTGCCCGTGCAGATATCGGTCACGCGCACTTGCAGCGTTTTGCCGACTTGCGAACAATCGACCGTATTGCCGAGATTCTGGTTGTTCTGGAATACTGCTACCGTGAAGAAATCATCGTCGTATGTGCCTTCGAGCACCATGTCGGGGTTGATGATCGCCACGCCGCTGGCGTCGAGCGATACCTGTACGTTATCGTTGCAGATCACCGTTTCAGGGCCTTTGAAACTCAGCAGCGCCTGGTCGTTGACCGTATTGCAGGGCCCGGCCGGGTCTGCACTGGTCAGCGTCAGGGTAACGAAGCCGGCAAGGTAATCGGCTGCGCTCGGTGTGTACGTCAGTGCCGTGGGGAAGCCGCTGTTCGGCTGGAAAGAGCCCGAGCCGCTCGTCGACCACGATCCCGTGGTCACGCCGCTGCCGTTGGCCTGGATCGAGGCGCCCATCTGGCTGAGGTTCAGCACATCGCCATCGCATACCTTCACATCAATACCTGCGCTCACAATCGGCAGGGTGTTAACCGTCACCTGCAGGGCATCCGATACCGCAGGACAGGGGCCTGCCGGGTCGTTGCTCGTAAACGTCAGGGTGACCGTAGCGCCGTATTCGCTCGCTGCGGGGGTGTATGTTGTAACGGCAGCAGTCGCATTGGCGAAAGTGCCTGCGCCACCCGTCCAGGTGCCGCCCGTGGCGCCGCCGCCCAGTTGGGCCGTCAGGTTGGCTTTTTGATTCTCGCAGATCTCCTGGTCGGCGCCGACATTAACCTGCGGGCGCGGGAATACCGTGATCGTGAAAGTGACCGGTGTGCCGGGGCAGGAACCGCCCGTCGTGACCAGCACCGGGGTTACCGTGATCGTGGCAACCTGGGTTGTCGCGCTGTTGTTCACCGTGGCAAACGCCGCAATATTGCCTGAGCCGCTGGCAGCAAGACCGATCGACGGGTTGTTGTTTGTCCAGTTGAAGGTGGTACCGGGCAGCGAACCTGTAAAGGCCACAGCCGAGGTCAGTTCACCGCTGCACAGGGTCTGGTTGCCTACGCTGTTGACTGTCGGCAACGGATTTACCGTGATTGTGAACGTTTTAGGCGTGCCGGGGCAACTGACGCCGTTATTGGTATAGTTCGGTGTTACCGTGATGGTGGCGACTGTCGAGACTACCACTGCCGTTGCAGTAAACGAGATATTACCCGTGCCGCTGGCAGCAAGGCCGATGCCCGTGTTGCTGTTTGTCCAGGAATAGGTTGTTCCCGGCGTGGTCGTGGTAAAGTTTGCTGTCGTCAACACACCACCGCAGGTAGTTACGTTCGCCGGTTGGTTCACCTGCGCCGTCGGGTTTACCGTGATGGTAACTGATACCGGTGTGCCGGAGCAGTTGGTACCACCGCTGGAAAATACCGGTGTAGCCGTGATGGTCGCTATTACAGGAGCACCGCCGTTGTTTACTGCTGTGAACGATGCGATATCGCCCGAGCCGCTGGCCGCCAGACCAATGCCTGGGGCATTGTTTGTCCAGTTAAATACCGTACCCGGTACGGCGCCAGTAAAGGTGATTGCGGTTGTTGCCGATCCGTTGCACAGCGTTTGGCTTGTTTGCGAAGCAGAAACAGTAGGCGCAGGATTCACGGTCACCGTAAACTGAATTGGAGTGCCTGTACACGTAACGCCGTTATTGGTGAAGGAAGCCACTACGCTGAACGTGCTGGTCAGCGGGGTTGTGCCTGCATTGGCCGCTGTGAATGTCGGAACGTTGCCCGTACCGCTGTTTACTGCAAGGCCGATGGCCTCATTCGTGCGCGACCAGGAGAAGGTAGCGCCGGGTGTGTTGCTCGTGAAAACAATCGATGGAACAGCAGCGCCTGCGCAAACCGTCTGGTTGGCGACTGCACTGACATTCGGTACGGGATTCACCGTAATGGTAAACATAATCGGCGCTCCGGTGCACTCGGCGCCGGTGGTTGGCGAGGTAACCGGAGTTACAGTAATGGTAGCCGTAACCGGAGCATTTGTGGCATTTGCAGCGCTGAACGAGGCGATATCGCCCGTTCCGGATGCCGCCAGGCCGATTGACGGGTTATTGTTGGTCCAGTTAAAGAGCGTTCCGGGAACCGGCCCGCTGAAGGTGACAGCCGCCGTGGCGGAGCCGTTGCAGACCGTCTGGTTGGCCACAGCATTCACCGAAGGAATGTCAACTACATTCAATACGACTTGGGCAAAGGGGCGGCAAGCAGGGTCAAGCGGATTTTGATCCAGAATTGCGTAGATAAAATAAGTATTGCCCGTTGCAAAGGAAGTCGAGGTTTGCGCCGTCGTGCCGCCGTTGCCGAGGCCCGCATTGGGAATAGTAGCGATAACCGTTCCGCCGGTATATGGATCGGCCAGCGGA
The DNA here is from genome assembly GCA_016712415.1 of Lewinellaceae bacterium. Classification (GTDB taxonomy): domain Bacteria; phylum Bacteroidota; class Bacteroidia; order Chitinophagales; family Saprospiraceae; genus M3007. The sequence goes on from JADJRC010000014.1 coordinate 257,448, forward strand.
GCAGTGGCATATTTGAATATGATGCCGTAAATATCACTCATGTCGACCAGACCCGAGGCGGTGAAGGTAACGCTGGTGTTCACACAAACGCCGCCGGCGCTGGCATTCAGGGTCCCAACAGCAGGGCATGGGTCGCAGTTTCCGGGACCGGCAAGCGAAACATCCAGCGTCGCGGTACAGTCGTTACCACTTGTTACGGTAACGCTGTACGTGCCGATGGTCAGACCGCTTTGGTCTTGCTGGCCATTTACCAGGCCGCTGCCGTTTGAGGTCGACCAGTTGTAGGTAAACGGTCCGCCGGCGCCGGCTACGGTCAGGTCGATGACGCCGTTGGCTGCAGCACAGGAACTGGGTTCTATGGAAACCTGTGAAAGTTCCGGTGCAGGGTTTACCGTAACGGAGGCCGATGTACCGGCGGAGCAACCATTTGCATTGGTCACAACAACCGAATAGGTGCCGGCAGCGCTGACGCTGATCGCATCAGTTGTTTCGCCGCCCGGGCTCCAGAGGTAAGCGGTACCGCCTGAAGCCGTCAGGGTTGCAGATGCGCCGGCGCAAATGGATGCACTGGGAGGTGCAATCATCGCCACCGGAAGCGGGTTCACGGTAATATTTGTCGATGTACCGGAGGAACAACCTGAAGCGTTCGTTACCGTCACGGCATATGTTCCGGAACTGGAGACGGAAATAGCGGCTGTTGTTTCATTCGTACTCCAGAGGTATGAAACGCCGCCGCTTGCCGTCAGGGTTGCAGATGCGCCCGCGCAAAGAATCCCGTCGTTGTTGGTGGTACCCGAAGTCTCGCTAACGGCAATCGAAGCTGCCGGCAGCGCATTTACGGTAATATCAAACGAACAGGATTGAGCACAATTGGTATAGGTGATGGTGTGCGTACCCACGCCGGCTACTGCCGGGTTAAACATGTCGCCGCTCACACCTGGGCCGCTGTATGTGCCGCCGGCAGGCGCCGCGCCGGTTAGAGCAAACGCCGGAGCGCTGATGCAAACCGCGAAATTCGCGGGGCAGGTCGGTACGTCGTTGACGATGGTAGCAACCACCGGTGTTCTCGGCGATTCGCATCCGAACGATATTTGCCAGTTGTAGAAATAGTAGTGGGTATTGGTATTCGCGGCGCCGGCAAGCAGACCTGCTGTCAGGTTGCCCACCGATCCGATCGCTACCGGATAGGTAAACGCACCGCCAATCGGGTTGTCCCGGATGATATTTCCTGTATGGCTGGCAGAACGCAAGCGGTAATCCGTACCGGGCGTAATGGTGAAATCGAGGGTAAAAGTGGTAGGTGTTGCGCCGTTGCCAAAAGTAGTACCGTTGCCTACGGGTATCACAAACGGTCCGGCCGTCTGCAATACCGTTCCGGCGCCGTCGGTCAGTTCGATCGTGATCGAGCCACCGGCAGCAGTTGAGTATACATCAACGGAGTTCAGTGTGAATTCCTCTGTGGCATCGAATACAAGGCCATAGTTATTCCCCGCAAATCCCGTAGAGGCAGGCAAGGGGGTCGGGCGACCGCCTACATCCGTGCCGCCGCCTTCGCTGGCGCCGACATAATAGGTTGTCGTAGCAACAATCGGCGGTGTCATGAAAGTGGTTCCCATGCCCAGGCTCGTGCCGCCGGTGGCGACATCATACCAGTTCAGGGTGGCGCCACTGCTTGCCGTGGCGCCCAGGGTAACGGATACAGGGCCGGGGCCGCATTCCGAACCGGGCGTGGTGGTCAGCACCATCGGGCTGTTTACCGGAACGCTTACCGGTATGGACGGCGAAGCGGCAATGGGTACACCGCCACAGGAAATCACACAACGGTAATCGGTAGACATATTCACTCCAAGCGCATTGTAGGTTGAAGCGTTTGCCCCCGGTATCGGCGACCAGTTGTTGGCGCCGGCCGGCGAACTTTCCCACTGGTATTGGGCGCCGGTAACCGGATCGCCGCTCAGCGAAAGCACAATGTCGCTGCTGACACAAATAGCGGGTTTGGAAGAAACCGTGTTGATCGTTACAGGAGCCGGAAGAATGGTAAACGATTTGACGCCGCTTACCGGGAATGCCCCTGCCGCGAGTGCCACACTTGCAGGGGTGAAACCCGCAGGATAGATGGCAACACTTGTACCTACATTGGGCGGTACAACCACATCCTGTGCGACAACAAAATACTCTATCACATCGCCGGCTACCACTGCACTGGCCAGCAAACTGTAATCCAGTGTAAAGGAGAAAGGTGAAGCGGCATTGCCTGCCTCCACGTATTTCCAGCCATTGGATGCTGCGTTGTTAGACGCCGGAAGCACGTTGTCTTCCGTGGATTTTTTGAACCAGATGCGCGGTTTGGTACCGCCCGCAGTATTTACCCCGGTAGCATCCGTGATTGTGGCGCTCAGGGTATACGGCGTGGTACAAATTGAGTTGCTCAAATCGGTGTATGCAATAGACGGACCAGACAGGTCGACCGCGATAAACTCGCCCTCATCGGCGCCGATATCGGGTGCAGAACCGGAGCCGGCATATCCTGCATTGCCCTGGCGAATGACGCCGTCGTAGTCTTCTTCAATACCTGCGACGTTGATCCCGCCGCTTTCAATTTGCGTGGGTATTGCAGCATTGACATGCAAAAAGTCGGCCGATGCTCCTGTCGTACTGAGGAATGTCAGGCTTTCGGACACCGAGTTTGTTTCCCGGGGAGCGACGGCGGCCTTGAATTCTGCCAGCATCTGGTACGCATTTGTCCCGTCGAAAAAGATCAGGTTGGCAGCGCCCGGCGTACCGGCATAGAACAGGTTGTGGTTCGACGCATCGTTGTAATTGTTCAATGCCGTACTCGACCGCTGGTAGGCCACGGCATTTCCCGTACCCATAGGCGTGGAGCCGTTGATAAAGATGTTGTTCAGCAAAGTCAGGTTTGCTGTCGTGGCCGTGGTCGACGTCGTGGCAAACAAGGCAGCAGTAGCGAAGTTGGCGCCCGACGTAGAGGCATTGAGGTACACGGTATTGTACGACAGGTTGACCATGGAGTTGGTCGTTGTTGTCGTAATGTTGATACCGCGGATTGAGGGTGCGGTAGCAGAGGAAGAACTCGCACCGGGGGCTTTGATATCGCCGATCAGGTTGTTGTACACATTGGCGATACCTGCTGTTCCCAAAGTACCGATTTGCAGACCGGCAACGGTCGGCGCTCCCGTGGAGTTGCTTTGAATGTTATAGATTTTATTCCTGAAGATATTTGGCGAGCTGCTGGTTTGGTTGAGACCTATTACCGTAGTGCCGCCGCTGCTGATGTTGAAAATCAGGTTATTGGAAACCGTACGTGTTCCGGTTGTGGTAAAAGTGTAAATACCGTAAGTTATCCCGGTGCCGTTATGGGTCAGGTTGGAAACGGTATTGTAGTTGTAATTTTCGTTGACCGGCGAAGAAATATCGTATATGCCATACAACGCGCTTGTACCGGTGGTTTTCAGACACATGAGGTTGTTCACCGTATTGCTGTCTACCACAATATTGCCGGTCGCAGTTTGGATACCGTACATGGTACTTGCCGTACCGGTACCGTCGATGCTCAGGTTTTCAACGGTGTTGCTTTTGACGTTGACGTTCATGCCACCCGTGCCCGAGGAATTGTAAATACCGATGGTGGTGCCGCCGGTCGTACCCGTCCGGCTGTAATTGCTGACCGTATTGTTCCTGATATTTACGGTTAAGCCGGCATTGCTTGCCGTGCTGTAGATTATGTAATTGGAACCCGTTCCGGTAAGCCCGCCTGGGCTGTATGCGATATTGGATATCGTATTGTTCTCGATATTCAGGAAAGCCGGTGTTGCGGTATTGTAAATGCCGTAAAACAGACCGCTTGTGGCAGTCAGGTAATCGCCCGTAAGCGTATTGTTCCTGATGTTTATGGAGTTGCCGGCCGGTGTGGAGCCGAAAGAGTTTTCAATGAAGGTCACCTGGCTCGTCGTTGCGCCGCCGTGAATGGTGATGTTATTGAAATTGCAGTTGGCGCTGGCGCTTGTGGAAGAAGCGTTCAAAAATACGCCGCGCAAGGTGCTGATGTGGTCTACCCCTGCACCGTTGTTGTTGTTGATGGTGTTGCGCGAGCAGTTAAAACCCCACTGGTTGTTTGCAAAAATACCTGTTGCGGGTTGTGACGCTCCGGCGCCGCCACCGTAGTTCAGGACGCTGTTGCCTGTGCCGACCGTCGTACCGCCTACATCGTTGTCGGTATCGCCCAAATCAAATGGCGCAGCCGCACCATAACCGGTAAAAGAAATACCGGCGTTGCAGTTTTGGATAGTATTGCTGTAAATCTTGTTGAACGAGTTCGACCCGCTGGCAGCCGTTACGGTCAATGCCGCATTGGCAGTAGTCGTACAGTTGTTTACTGTGATGCCAATGGAGCCGTTGTGTCCGTTTCCGGTCCAGGCAGCGTTGTTCACCCGGTTCAACGTGATCGTACAGTTTTTTATGGTGTTGTTTTGACAGCCGTCGGCGTCGGAGGCCTTGAACAGGCCGTATCCGTATTCCATCGTCGTGGTCGCGTCGGTGTTGCCGGCCGATTCCTGCAGGTCGATCCCGTCGATGGTCACCCAGTCGCTTCCGGACAGGCTGAACATGCCGTCGCGTTCGGCGCTGGTCGGGAGGTTGACGCCCACATAGGAGGTCAGTACCGGGTTGGCGCCCGCACCGCTTTTCTGGATGGTGATCGGATTGGCCATAGTGCCTGTAGCCGTCAGGTCGATACGGGCCGTCAGGGTCTCCGTGTAGCCCGCCGGTACATCTACCGTTATCGTACCGGTGTGTACGCCGGTATTAATGGCTGTTACGGCAGCACCAAGTGTGCCGTAGGAGGCCATTGGCGTGCCCCCGGTGGAGTTGACTGTTATTTGAGCCTGAAGACTCGCAGCCATAAAAATCCCGCCAAACAGAACGCTTAAAGCGCTCATTCTGCGTACCGAAAAGTTCGGGAGCAGGGCGGACCAGCACAAATTAAAGGAGTAAACCTTATGCATTTTCATGAGTTTGTATTAGAAAAATACGATTATATAGCAAAACACTCCCTGCCTGAAGACAGCGTAGCGATTGTTTCTTTAACAGGTTCAATTCAGCAAAAAGCACAAAAATGCCTTACTGTCTTTGAACAACAGAACCATTTAATACTTGAAACACGGCTGGTGACCCCGAGGTGAGCAGAGAATTTTTCAGGCCGAAAACACTAATACCTTTTATCAGTAGGTGGGAACCGGTATTAGAAGTGCCGTGAAAATGCAGTTGCAGCCAAAGTAGTCATGAGATTATTAAAACCAAGGATTAAATCTTACAGAGGGCAAATGTAATCATGCCTCTTTATATTAGGAAGGGTAAAATCGGGTAATTACTTCCCGACTTTGAACTAATGTTATAAAACGGCAGAATTTGTCCAAATCTGTCTTTGATGCCCGGCTTTCACACCAGGAAGTTATGCACTGAAATAACATTTTTCATCCGGGACTACACAAACGGGTAAGCCTTTAATGCGGCTTCCATTGCCCCAGTCTTTTCCACCCGCAAAACAGTGCCGCCCCCGCAGTTGATTGCGGAGGCGGCAGCCTGTATTTTCAGTAAGCAGTGGCACCCACCACTTATCACTCACCACTTATCACTTACCACTTACCACTATTTCACTTCGTTTGTATCATCTTCCTCGTCGCGGCATCCGTTGCCGTTTCCAGTTTGTAGTACAACATACCCGTGCTCTGTGCCAGCACCGTCCGCTCCAGGCTCACGGCGTTGTAGCCTTTCGCGTAGTTGCCTTTCTGGCTGTACAGCATCCGGCCTGTCTCGTCGTACACCGTCAGCGTCGCTTCCGTTGCCTCCGGCAGGTGGAAACCGATGATCGTGCGGTTCACAAACGGGTTCGGCTGGTTCTGGTACAACTCGAAGCCTACACCGGCTATCGTTGCTCCTGTCGCAGCGTTGAAGCGCAGCGCCACTTCCCGGCGATCGTTCGTCAGGCCGTAGGCCTCGGCACGCGTGATCCGGCTCGATACGCCCAGCATCTGGCTGAGTTTACCCGGGCGCGTCGCGCGGAACCGCACCGTGAAGTCTTTCGCACCGTCGATCGATACCGTCAGGGCATCGGCGAACACACCGAAGTTGCTCGATTTGACCGCGTCGCTTTCCACGATGTCCGCTACTTCCAGACCGTTGAGATTCAGCGTGAACTGGTAGCCTTGTGTTGCCTCGGCTGCCGTCATCGTCACCTCTACCGTCTCACCCGCTTTCACCTCGCGATCCTGTACATCGAACAGCAGCGTGCTCGTCGTGCGGTCGTCGGCGTTCATCAGCGCGTTGGCAATTACAGTGCCGTTCACATCGCCAATTTTGACGCCTACGAAGTCGTCATTTAATTGATCTGACTGAACGTTGGCCACGCTCTTCGTCTCGGGGAATTGTGTCGCAAACGGGTTCGCCGGTTGCGGGAACACAAAGTCCTTGTCCACGAAGCGCCACGAGGTATTGTTCGGCAGTTCGTTGTAGATACCCAGGATCAACTTGCGGATTTCCACGATGTCGAAGGTCGTGATCGAGTTCGACTTGTTGGCATCCGCCGCGATCATCTTGTACGGACTGTTCAGCGGCTCCAGACCCAGGATATGCTTCGATATCAGCACCAGGTCGAAGGTCGATACCCCGTTGAGCGGGTTGTCGTCTTTCGTCGGCGTCACCGTGTAGTCCATTCCGAACGGAACGGCATTCGGGAACGCGTACTGGCCCTGGTCGTCTGACATGTCGAACAGACTGATCGCTCCCGCCTGCAGGTTCACATTGGCCTCTTCCACACCGTCATTGAGTTCAGTGGCCAACAAACCCGCCACCGTCGCTTTGTCGCCCGGTACACAGTTGCCGTTGTTGTCCTGTACGTCTACCGTCGCTACGCAGTAGTCTGCATTGCCGGCAAGGTCCATCGCCCACAGTTCCACTTCCTGTTCACCCAGATCGGCGCACGTGAACGTCACGCTCGTGATCGGGTTACCCAGTGCGTCTACAGGGAAGCCGCTGCCCTGGCCTGCCCGACGGATCGCGTACTTCAACTTCGGCGTCGGGGTGCAGTTGTCTTCTGCGTACTGCAGGAAGTCCGTTGCCCACAACACCACCATCTGCGTCGGCATGATGTTCACGCTCAGCCCGTCGTGGCATACCACCGTCGGAGCCTTGCAGTCTTTCACCACGAACGTGTACTCGCAGTACGTTTCGTTGCCGCAGCCGTCCGCGATCGTCCACTTGATCTTGTGTGTGCCGTACGGCAGTTGCGGTGCGATACCCGGCGAGCCAAAACCATTATTGGGTGTCGGCATTTGCGGCAGTGTTTTCCACTGCACACTTGCCGTGCGTACCGTGCCCGATACCGACTGGTGCATTGCCCAGCGGTAAATCTCGTTGGGCAGTACCGGACGACCGTCGAACACCTGCGGCGTTCCGCCTCCATAGTTCGGCGTACCTAGGTTGTTGTAGTTCACGGTGCCCGGCGCCGGCGGGTTGTTGCTCGATACCACCGTTTCCATCGATCCGTTGCCGTCCAGGTCCAGGAACAGCAGGTACGTGATGTTCAGGAATGCACCGGAACAAGAGTCGGTAGCCGTGATGGTCAGGGCGGCGTTGCCTTCGCACAGGTCGTGCGATTCCGTCGCTGCATCCCACCAGTACGACTGGTTCCACAACTGTGCGTCGTTCGTCGTCAGGTCGCAGTATTCTACCGGGGAGGCCGGACAGGTCGTCACTGGCTTCTCCGTGTCTATGATCTTGATGATCTGTTTGTACTTGTAGCAGTTCGCGTTCGCGTCGTAGTAGATCGAGTAGTTCGTCTGCGGCTGACCCGGAGCAATCGCTATGATTGTCGGGTTCCACGGAGACGGCGTCCCAAGCGGCGATACGATCGGGCCCGGAAGGTTCTGCGTGCTGTTCGTCGTCGCATTCGGGTTCGGGTTCGGTACAATCACACAACTGCCGTTCGGGTTGTACGTACACCAGTTGATGATCGTCCACGTCCGTTCGATCTTCATGCATGCATCCGGTACCACCGTGAAGATTTCGTCTTCAAACGATACACCCAGCAGTTCGCAGTCTTCGCCGAAGAATACCGGCTCGCCGTAGTTGCCCGTGCCGTTGCATTTCGTCACGATCACGTCGTTGGGGAACTTGATGTAGTAATCCTGTTCGTAGTTCACGAAGACCCGCTGCGTGCACTGCGTGCTGTTGCCCGCACAGTCGAACGCGCGGAAGGTCCGCGTGATCGTTCCACGGTTACACACCGTGTCGAACAGGTTGTAGTTCCGAGATTCCGTTATCGTATCCAGGCAGCAGTTGTCCTGGCTTGTCGCCGTACCGTATGCCCACAGGCTCGGGTCGAACGCCTCGCAACTTACCGTCACGTTTGCAGGTGCATTGCACGTCGGTTTGATCTTGTCTTCCACGAATACACTTACCATGCAGTCGTTGTAGTTGCCGTGGCAGTCGTACGCCCGGAACACCACCAGCACCGTATCGTTGATATCCGTGCAGCAGAACTCTACCGTCGGGCCGAAGTCGTCCGTTACACCGTCGCAGGTGCCGTTCATCCGACGTGCCTCGAACTTGTCCAGGCAGCAGTTGTCGTAACTGCCGTCGTCGAACGTCGTCGCATTTACCAGCGCTATGCCGCTGGCGCCCAGTGCAACCTGTGTATGCTGGTCGCACGATACCGACGGCGGTACGTCGTCCTGTACATTTATCGTGATCGTTTTCTCCGTGATATTGCCGCACTCGTCTTCTACGAAGTACTTGACCAGGTGCTGGCCTACCCCAAGACCCGGAGCCGGGATCAATCCGCCGTTTTGCACGATGCCGATCGGGGTGGTGATCTTCACCTGTACCACCTCGTTGCACACTCCGTCTATGATCGCAACAGGCAGCGGGCCCGCCGCGATACATACGCCGTTGTACTGGCTGTTCGCGCTCAGGTTGTACCAGTCATGATCCGGATCGTACGTGAAGTTCGAGAAGTCGATCGTCGGAGGCGCATCCAGCACTTTGATGTACTGTACATGCGTCACGCTCAGCGGCGATGTCGTGCCCGTGCACCAGTCCGTGATCTTCCACGTCCGGATGATCTTGTAACTGCCGGGGCATACCGCCGCCTGCTCGTCCGTGTAACTTACACTCAACCCGCAAGAGCCGCTGCCGTTTGTCGTGATCACCGTGCCGCCTATGTTCGGCCAGCCCGTCACCGGTGGCTCAAGGCTCGCAGGAAGCGCGTTGCAGTAGTATTCTACGTCGGCAGGGAATGTCACCTGGTCCGTCTTGCCACGCAACTTGTCGATCACCTGCAGGCAACTCGATGCATTGCCCCAGATATCCGTCGCTACCCACGTACGCAGTACCCGTGTGTGTACCAGCGCATTCTCCGAACACGTATACTGGATGTAGTCGTCCTGGTGCGTTATGTTCACCGCCGAACAGTCTTCCCACGTCGGTTCGCCCGTCAGCGTCAGGTCGTCTTCACTCTTCGTGCACAGGATCGCTATGTCCGCAGGACATGTCACCACCGGCGGCAACTTGTCTTCTATCTTAACATTACCCCAGCATACGTTGCCACCCTGCAGGTGTACCACCCGGTAGGCATACGTCTTGCCGATATCCGCCGCCGTCAGGATCGCGGGTACCCACGGGCCGTTGCCGTATGGCGGTACTTTATCCAGTTCTACTTTGTAGTCGTCGTAGCAGAAGTAACTGCCTTCCAGTACATCGTCCGGAAGTATCTCTTCCGTGCAGTCCGCATCCAGCGAGATATGCAACAGGTCGTTGCACACCACTACCGCAGGCGTACCCACCACGCTTACAAACTGCATGATCATCTGCTGGCAACCAGGGTCCGCAAGTGCCGCTGCATCGCTGCCGCTCACTACCTGCCCGTTAACCGTGATAAACGGTGTGGCCGCGCCTGCATCGAACGTCGCCGTTACTTTGTACGTGCCTACGCCCAGCGCACCCGCGTCGAAGATGTTTGTCGCTACGCCGTTCACCGTGATGCTTGTCACCGCACCCGATGCTCCGTAGTTCTCCCCTACTTCGATCACAAACGGTGGTGTCGACAGGCAGAACGGGTCGTCAAGGTTCAGGAAGATCGGTGTGGGGTAGTAGCACTTGTTCGAGATCGTCAGGGCCTGGCCTGCGGCGTTCTTGACCGTTACCGTGTACCCTATGCCTTCCACGTGTATGCCTTTGAGCGTGTAGTACACCATCTCGTCAGCCTCGTCTACCTGGCCGTCGCCGTCGTTATCCAGTCCATCGGCGCTGCCCATCACCAACTGTGTGCCCACAGGAAGTGCCGTCGGACCTGCCGGCGGTGCTGCGCTGTTCGGTGAGTACAGACCCTGGTTCGCCGTCAGCGTCCATGTCTGACCTGCAAGCGCCCATATCTGGATCACTTCCCGGAACTGGCCGTTGTCCAGCGTCGTGGCGTTGTTCAGGCATTCGCATTTCACAGAGTGCTCCTCGTCGTATTCCGGTACACACTTGCCGATCCCTTCAACTACCGTCACCACTGCCGTGCACGTGCTCGAGTTGCCGCAGGGGTCCGTTACCGTCAACGTGACGTTGTTCGGGCCCAACTGGTTGCAACCAAACGTGTTCGGTGTGGCCGTGTACGTCAGGTACTGCGGCGCTGCGCAGTTGTCCGTCGACCCGTCGTTGATGTCAGCCCCCGTGATCGTCGCTACGCCGAACTTGTCCAGCGTTACCGTGATGTTCTTGCATTTTGCTACCGGCGGCGTCGTGTCCACTACCGTGATCACCTGCGTGTGCACCAGCATGTTGCCCGCCGCATCCGTCACTTTCCATGTCCGCGTCAGCGTGTAGTTGTAGAAGCAGCACTGCGCCTGGTTGGCACACTGCGTGCTCTCTTCCGTGAACGTGATCACCAGGTCGCCAGGCGCCGTGCAGTTGTCGTGCACGTCGTCTGTCGTCAGCGGCGAACAGATCAACTGGTTGCCGTTGCCGTGCCATACGCAGTTGTCAGGGATGGCGTTGCATTCTACTGTTATGTCATTCGGCATCGTGATGTCCGCGTCGAACTCGGGGTTCTGCGTATCCACTACCTGTACCTGGAAGGTGCAGGTCGCCGTGTTGCCGTGTATGTCCGTCGCCGTGTACGTCACCGTGAACGGTGTCGGCGATACGTTGATGATTGTTCCGCTCGCCGGTCCGCCTGTTTGCAGGATCGACAGGATGTCGCAGTTGTCTTCCGCTACAGGGATCGACCAGTTCACTTTCGCCGAGCATTTGTCCACGTCGTTGCCCACCATCACCATCGTCGCCGGGCAGTTTACAAACTCCGGAGCCTGCGTGTCCGTTACCACTACCGTGATCGAACACGTCGCCGTGTTGCCCGAGGCGTCCGTAACCGTCCACACGATCGGTGTGGACCCTACAGGGAACGTCGCGCCTGCGAGCGTCCAGGGGTTCGGAGCCGTGACGTAGTTGTGCGAGATCGCCGCCTCGGGGCAGTTGTCTGCAAAGGCAGGATCAAGTGCGCCCGACAGCATCGTTTTCGAACACTGGTCGGCGTCGTTGACAAACTGTGTCGCATCCGCCGTCGGACACGTGATCGTCGGCAATTGCGTGTCGTTGATCGTCACCTTGCTCGAACACGTCACCGTGTTGCCCGAAGCGTCCGTGACCGTCCAGATTACTATCGTCAAACCTACCGGGAATTCTGCGCCCCCGAGGCTTGCCGAGTTGTTGTAGTTGTTGCTTATCGTCGCACCAGGGCAGTTGTCCGAGAAGAACGACGGGTCGAATTCCGTGCCCACCACTGTGTACGAGCACTCGTCCGTATTGTTCGACCGAACCAGGTTCACGATGTTCGTGCAGTCGATGATCGGGTTCTCTTCGTCGTATACTTCTACGTCGAACGAGCACACTGCCGAGTTGCCGCTTTCGTCAACTACCGTGTACGTCACCGTCGATACCCCTTTGTTGAATACCGTGCCCGACGCGTCGCCCGTACCCGACTTGATCGTCGCGCCCGTGATCTCGTATGTGATCGTTACGGGGCAGTTATCATGTACGTATTGAAGCGCTATTCCATTCACAACAGCCGTGCATACACCCGCGTCCGTTACCGTTTCTATCCCGTTCGGGCACGTGATCACCGGCGATTCCAGGTCGTACACCGCTACATACGTGTGGCAGGTGTCGGTGTTGCCGTGGAGGTCTTCTACTTCCAGTACCACCAGCAGCGGGCCGTTCGTCAGCGCGATGTCGTCGCACGTGAAGTACACAAACTGGCCGAAGTCGCCGCCACGGCTGATCTCCGTGCGTGTCAGCGGTCCGCAGTTGTCCCAACTGTCGTTGTTCACATCCGCTACCGTCAACTGTGCCGAACCATTGCCGTCCAGGACTACGTCGATGTTCGGACCCTGGCAGCGCGCCAGCGGCGGCTCGTTGTCCGTTACAACATACGTCACAGAGCACGTCGCCGTGTTCCCCGCTGCATCCGTTACCGTCCATACTACCGTCGTCGAACCTACCGCCAGCGGCGTGCCGCCAAGCGTGTTGTTCCCCGTCAGGTCGTTGGTCAGCACCAGCGGTCCGCAGTTGTCCGAGTACGTCGGGTTCAGGTTGAAGCCCGGTACGAAGTAGTGGCAGTACCCAGGCGTGTTGTTCAGCGCCGTTGGAATCTGCGAGCAGTCGATCGTCGGGTTCTCGTCGTCCGTCAGCGTCAACTTCACCTCGCAGGTCTGCGTATTGCCGTATATGTCTGTTACTGTGATTGTTACAAAAATCATGTCGCCGTGTGCCGAGCCGAACGACGTGCCCGCAAGCGGGCTTTGTACGATCGACGCCACCGCGCAGTTGTCCGTCGCTACTACCTCCGGTACCAGGTTCGGTACCAGGCCCGAGCAGTCGCCAGTGCCGTTGCTGCTTGTCACCACAAAACGGTCGGCGGGACATACCTCGATCACAGGCTTTTCTTTATCTTCTACCGTTACGGTGAACGTGCACGTCGTGGCGTTGCCAGCGTCGTCTGTCACCGTGAACGATACTTCCGTCGTGCCTACCACGAACTCTTCGCCGCTGTTCGGACCGTAGTTCTGCGTCAGCGTGTAGTTCGGGCAGTTGTCGCCAAAGTACGGGAACGAGTACGTCACCACTGCGTCGCATTCCCCAAGGTCGTTGTTCACCGTCGTATTGGCAGGACACGTGATCGTCGGCTGCACAGGATCCTGTACCGTGATCTTGAACGAACACGTCGCCGTGTTGCCACTCGCATCCGTTACCATGTATGCTTCGGTGTAGATGCCTCCGTATTCGTAGTAGTTCGGGCCGCTGCCAAGACCGCTGGTGTTGATCGTCAGCGGGTTGGGGCAGTTGTCCGTACCTACCGGCGGGTGGTACTGCAGCGTAACGCCGCAGGGGCCCGACGACAGCACCGACGGTGCTGCTTCCGGTACGCCCCCGTCGCCGCCTTCCACAACCAGGTCATCCACGTTTACCGTCATATCTGTCGGGCACGTGATTACAGGCAACTCCGTGTCGTTGACCGTCACCGTGAACAGGCATTCTGCAAAATCGTTGCTCGCCTGGTCTACGTAACGCCATACCACCGTCGTCGTGCCTACGGGGAACACTTCCCCTGACAGGTAGCCTTCCACCAGGGTAGCCTTCCAGGTCGCTGCCATCGCAGTTGTCCTCGAACAGTACCGTGTACTCTACCTCCGCTCCGCATACTCCAGGGTCGTTGGACACCGTGATGTCTTCCGGACATTCCTGTACCGTCGGGTCGTCGTTGTCGATCACTACTACCGTTACCGTGCACAGCGCCGTGTTGCCGAAGCCGTCCCACGCAAGCCAGTTGACTTTCGTGATCCCCAACTCGAATACCGCATCGTACAGCGTGTTGTCCAGGTAGTGGAGGTTGTAATTGTGCTCCCGCGTGATCGTTCCCTGGCAGTTGTCTGTCACCGTCGCGTCCAGGTAGTTACCCGTAACGCGGTGCGTGCAGCCTTCGTTTGTTTCTACATATTGAAGACCCAGCGGACATTCGATGTCCGGCTTCTCCCGGTCCTGTATCGTGATCGTGAACGTGCACGTCGTCTCGTTGCCGTTGCCGTCGATCGCCGTGTATTCGATCTCGTGCGGAGAGTCGTTGATCGAGAAGTACGAGCCCGGGGCAAGTCCGCCGCTTTGTACGACCGTTTCGCCGCAGTCATCTTCCGCTACAGGGTCCAGCCAGAACACCGCCGCCCCGCATTTGCCAGGGTCGTTGTTCAGCGTTACGTCCGACGGGCAGTTCTCAAACACCGGCGGCACGTTGTCCGTTACCGTGTACGTCACCGAACACGTCGCCGTGTTACCCGCCGCGTCCGTGATCTTCCATACCACTACCGTCGTGCCTACAGGCAGTACAGCACCTTCCAGCGTGTGGTCCTGCGGCGCCATCAGGAAGTTGTGCGTCCGCTTCGCTCCGTCGCAGTTGTCCGAAAACTGGGGGTGGGTATTATCCGGCGGCAACTACCTTGTGTCCGCACAGCGGAGGCGTTACCGTAAAGTTCTTCGTTGCATTCGAGCAGTTGATCGTCGGCGCCTCGTTGTCCTGAAGCGTCACTTTCGACTGGCAACTCTTCGTGTTGCCCGCCGCATCCGTTACCACAAACGTTACCGTTTGCATCGCTCCGTGCAGGTACCCAAACGCCGTGCCCGCTGCCGGTGACTGCGTTACGTTTACCACCCCGCAGTTGTCTGTCGATACCAGGTCGCCCGTCATGTTCGGAACCCCGCCGGAGCAGTCGCCCGTGCCGTTCGACGACGTCGTCGCGTATACAGGTACCGGGCAGTGGTTGATGAACGGACGCTCCCGGTCTTCTACCGTTACCGAGAATGTGCAGTCCGTGGAATTGCCCGCATCATCCGTCACCCGGAACGATACCCACGTCGTGCCCGTCTGGAATTCCTGGCCGCTCGCAGGGCCCGACAGTTGTGTCAGGGTGTAGTTCGGGCAGTTGTCGCCAAAATAAGGGTAGGCGTACAGCACCGCTGCATCACATTCCCCTGCGTCCGTCGTCACTGTTGTGTTCGAAGGACACGTGATCGTCGGGGTTATTGGGTCTTTGACCTCGATCGTGAACGAGCAGGTCGCAACATTACCCGATGCGTCGTATACATTATAGGTCTCTACATAAAGACCGCCGTAGGAATAGTAGTGCAGAGCGCCACCGAGACCGGCCTGGAGCACAGTCAAGGGGTTCGGGCAGTTGTCTTCACCTACAGGAGCCGTGTAAGACAAGGTCACGCCACAAGGGCCTGATGCTTCCAACACCGGATTAGCGGCAGGTACTCCGCCGACACCGCCTGTAAGATTGCCGTTGATATCTACTACAATACTGGTTGGGCAATAGATGACCGGGTCCTGTATGTCGTTTACGGTTACCGTAAACAGGCACTCGGCAAAGTCATTGCTGGCTGCGTCTACATAGCGCCATACCACCGTCGTCACCCCTACAGGGAAGGTCGAACCGGGGGTCAATCCTTCGATCAACTCACCCGTCAGGTGGTTGCCGTCGCAGTTGTCATTAAACCAAACTTCGTAACTTACTTCCGCACCGCAGATATCCGCGTCATTGTTGCGAACGATGTCGGAAGGGCATTCCTGTACCGTCGGGTCATCATCGTCCGTTACCGTGACGATGTACTGGCAAATGCGCGTATTACCGGCAGCGTCGCGGGCCGTCCAGGTAATTTTTGTATTACCGGTGGGGAATACCGCGCCCTGCAGGGTGCCCGTATTGTTGTAGTCGTTCTTCAGCGAAGTCACACCGCAGTTGTCTGTCGCCGTGGCGTTCAGACCCGTGCCACCCATCGTGAACGAGCAGTTCCCAAGGTTCGTTCCGAAGTCCTGGAACCCGCTCGGGCATGCAATGTCCGGCAACTGCATGTCCCGGATCGTTACATCCCATGCACATATCGCCGTGTTGCCCGAAGGGTCGGTCGCTTTGTATCGCACCGTCGTCGTTCCTACAGGGAAGAATCCGCCCGGTGCAGGGCCGTCTGTCTGTACCACCGTCACGCCGCAGTCGTCGTGCGCTACCGGCGCTACCCAAAATACATTTGCGCCACACTTGTCCACGTCGTTGTTCAGCGTCACATCCGAAGGGCAGTTCACAAACACTGGCTTCACATTGTCCGTGATCGTGTATGTCACCGAGCAGGTCCGCGTGTTGCCGCCTGCATCCGTGATCGTCCATACCACCGTCGTGTTCCCTACCGGAAGGATCGCGCCTTCAAGCGTGTGCTCGTTCGGCGCCGAAATATAATTGTGCGTCCGTACTGCGCCCTGGCAGTTGTCCGCAAACGACGGGTTTGTACCGTCTGATCCGCTCACCACGTGCCCGCATACCGGAGGCGTTACATAAAAATCTGTATTTACATTGCAGTCGATCGACGGCTTCTCGTCGTCTTTCAGCGTCACTTTCGACTGGCAAGAACTCGTGTTGCCCGCAGCGTCAGTGACCACAAACGTTACCGTCTGCATCGCTCCGTGCGTGAACCCAAGGTCCGAGCCCGGTGCCGGGCTCTGCGTAACTCCCGTCACACCGCAGTTGTCCGTCGATACCAGGTCGCCACGCATGTCCGGAATCTCTCCCGTGCAGTCGCCCGTACCGTTCGACGACGATACCGTGATCACCGGGTTCGGGCAGTGGTTGATGAACGGACGCTCCCGGTCTTCTACCGTTACCGTGAACGAACACGTCGTCGAGTTACCCGCATCGTCCGTCACTACGAACGATACCCCTGTCGTCCCAACCTGGAACTCCTGGCCACTGTTCGGGCCCGACAACTGCGTCAGCGTGTACCCCGGGCAGTTGTCCCCAAAGTACGGAAACGCATAACTCACCGCCGCGTCGCACTCCCCGATATCTGTCGTTACCGTCGTGTTCGATGGGCACGTGATCGTCGGGTCCACCGGGTCTTTTACCCGGATCGTGAACGAACACCACGTGCTGTTGCCCGCGTTGTCCACCACGTTATAGGTCTCGGTATAAATACCGCCATATTCATAATAATTCGTCCCGCTGCCAAGACCGCTCGCCAGCGTCGTAACAACACCCCGCACAGTTGTCTGTGCCGACAGGGGCCGTGTACGCAAGGCTCACGCCGCAGGGACCCGAACCTACCAGCACAGGGTTCGCCGATGGCGCTCCGCCGTTGCCGCCGCTCAGGCTGCCGTCTACTTCAACTACGATATTCGACGGACATGTGATCTTCGGATCTTCGTCGTCGCGTACCGTGATCGTGAAGTTGCATACCGCAGGACCGTTGCCCGACGGGTCGAAGTACCACCATTCCACTACCGTGGTACCTACGTTGAAAAAGTCGCCCGACGAACCACCCTGGATCAACGTGCCCGGCTGGTACGCTCCGCCGCAGTTGTCGTTAAAGCGCGGAAGCGCGTACGATACCTCGGCGCCACAGTCGCCGTAGTCGTTCGACACCGTCTTGTCCTGCGGGCACGACGCTACCGTCGGTGCGTCGTTGTCCACCACGATCACTGCAAACGTACAGGTCGCCGTGTTGCCTGACCAGTCTTCCGCTTTCCACGTCACCACGATCGGCCAGGGGCCTACCGGGAACACCGCGCCGTTCAGCGTCGGGGAGTTCGTGTAGTCGTTCCGAACGTAATCCAGGCCGCAGTTCTCCACCACACTGGCGTTCAGGTACGTGCCGGTCAGCGTGTGTGAGCAGTTGCCGTTGTTCGTCTCCAGGTACTGGATGCCGGACGGACACTCGATATCCGGCAGTTGCATGTCGCGTACCGTTACTTTGAACTCGCAGGTGGTTGTATTGCCATTGTCATCATCGGCTACATACTTAATCGTGTGCATGCCGATGGGGAAGAACGAACCGGATTCTTTGCCGGGAGGCATTACCTGGTAAACACCGACTTCCGTGATGTCTACGCAACCATCGACCGCGATGGGTTGCAGCCAGTTTACATTGGCGCCGCATTTATCCACATCGTTGTTGACGATCATATCGGCCGGACAGGTAATGAAGTGCGGCGCGTTGAAGTCATTTACGTTGATGGTAAATTCATCTTCATCGACGCAGGCAAAAATATTTGCCGTTACGGAAACCGTCCATGTACCCTCATTGGTCGTAGCGACAAAGGCAGGGATTTCAGGGTCGGCGCCGGTAGCGGAACCGTTGGCCATACCTGCCGGAGCGCCACCCGACCAGTTGTAGTTGATCACCACGTTAAGCGGAAGGCCGCTCAGTTCGATGGCCTCAACATCCGTAGCAGGGCATACAGAAATATCCGGCAGGGGTGTCATCTGCAGGTAGTTGCCTTGGTCGACCGTAACGGTGGCCTGGCAGGTAGCGATATTGTCGCAGTTGTCCCTGACCGTCAGCGTAACGGTGTTATCGCCGATATGGTGGCAATCGAACAACGACTGCGACACGCTCAGGTTCTTGATACCGCAGTTGTCGGAAGAATTATCGTTAATATCTGAAGGAGACAGTGTTGCGGTGCCGTCGTTGCCAAGTACGATCGTGGCATCCTGGCAGTAGGCATCCGGAAGTTCTGTGTCGTCGACGTTGATCGTCTGGATACAGTCGGTGGAATTATCGCAAGCGTCTGTCACGGTCCATTTACGCGATACCACGATTGGGCAGGTACCGGACTTGCTGTCGCGGTATTTTACCGAAACAATGCCGCAGGCATCATTTGCCACGCCGCCGTTCGTTGCATTCGAAAATACCGAGTACGAGGAATTTGTCGTGCTTTCATTGTATGCCGGACCGGTGATGGCATCCGTGTTGCAACCTTCGATGTTCCGCGTTTGCGGGCAGGTTGTGATCACCGGC
Source organism: Lewinellaceae bacterium (assembly GCA_016712415.1). Taxonomy (GTDB): domain Bacteria; phylum Bacteroidota; class Bacteroidia; order Chitinophagales; family Saprospiraceae; genus M3007. Next base: position 276,342 of record JADJRC010000014.1, read on the forward strand.
TTTTGCGTGTCGTCAACGTTGATCGTCTGGATACAATCGGTGGAATTATCGCAAGCGTCCGTCACGGTCCATTTACGCGATACTACGATTGGGCAGGTACCGGACTTGCTGTCGCGGTATTTTACCGAAACAATGCCGCAGGCATCCGTAGCCACGCCGCCGTTCGTGGCATTCGAGAACACCGAGTACGAGGAATTTGTCGTGCTTTCATTGTATGCCGGACCGGTGATGGCGCCGGTGTTGCAACCTTCGATATTCCGCGTTTGCGGGCAGGTTGTGATCACCGGCTTTTGCGTGTCGTCGACGTTTATTGTCTGAACACAGGCTGTCGAATTCTGGCAGGCATCTGTCACGGTCCAGGTACGCGATACCACGATCGGGCAGGTACCGGACTTGCTGTCTTTATAAGTAACCGAAACAATACCGCAGACATCGTTGGCAACACCGCCGTTCGTGGCATTCGAGAACACCGAGTACGAGGAATTTGTCGTGCTTTCGTTGTATGCCGGGCCGGTGATGGCATCTGTGTTGCAACCTTCAATGTTCCGCGTTTGCGGGCAGGTCGTAATCGTCGGCTTTTGCGTGTCGTCGATGGTAATCGTCTGTGTACACTGATTCGTTCTGCCGGCGAGGTCGGTCACCGTCCATACGCGGGAAACGGTAATCGGGCAGGCGCCGGATTTCGAGTCCTTGTATTTATAGGCAAGCAGCGCCACGCCGCAGTTGTCGGAGGCTGTGCCGCCGGCACCGGCGAACTGGGTTGCCGTGACTGTAACGTCCATTTCGGAATAGGTCAGGCCGGTGATGACGTCCGTATTGCAACCCTCCAGGTTCTGGTTGTCGGGGCAGTCAGTGATCTGCGGGTCTTCGTTGTCTTCCAGCGTAACGGTAAAGGTTTCGTCGTCCATGCAGGCGCCGAATACTGCCGTTACCGTGACGGTTGCGGAAGTGATTGCGGCGTTGGCCATAAATGCCGGAATTTCCGGATTTGCACCGGTATCATTTCCATCAACGAGGCCAAGGGAAGCGCCACCTGTCCAGGAGAAGACCGTGCTGTTGCTGGCTGGAGTTGCGGCCAGCGGAATGGCTCCGACCATCGCGCCGGGGCATACCGAAATGTTGCCGATAGGATCGATCACCAGTTGATTGTTCACCGTGATCTGGAACATACAGCTGTTTGTACAGCCATTGGCATCCGTATAGGTATAGGTAATATCGTGGGCGCCCGCGCCGGCGGTTGCCGGGTCAAACATATTGGGTGGCGTTACACCGGCGCCGCTGAACGTGCCACCGCCAGGGATGCCATCGGTCAGAGCAAAGGGCGTTTCTTCAATGCAGACGGCAAAATCGTCGGGGCAAGTAACCGAAATTTTCTGAACATCGAATTCCACCATGTTCATCGGCGTCACCGTCACTTCGCAGAAGTTGCTGTTGGAGGCAGATAATGCCGTGGGCGTACCCGTAATATCTACATTAACCCCTGTGGCCATATCCGACACAACTTTAAAGTTCAGGGTCAGGATCGTCGTGCCGTCGGCCAGGTCAGCACCATAGGGCGCGAAATCCCCATCGAACCAGGAGAAAGTCAGTTGGTTGGCCATCGGTGTGCCGATTACCGGTGCATCGCCGTCGATTGTAAGAGGAGTATTGCCCTGCAAAGACAGTTCGGCAGCATCCCAGTTGACACTAAAGTCCAGGGTACCTATATCGGTAAAGTCAGTGGTTTTAATAGTAACCGAGACCAAATCACCGCAGGTCAATGGGCCAGCAGGGCCTTCTGCCGTCAGTTTCAGTGTTTGGTCTGGACTTACGGTAAGGGTAAGCGCATCACTGGTAGCCGTACAGGTCCCTCCGGGAGCATCAGGCGTGAGGGTGAGGGTGATATCGCCGCTGTAATTGTTCGGCGGCGTGTAGGTGGCATTGAGGTCGTTGGCATTGGGGGTAAATGTTCCACCTGCTCCTCCATCGTCCCAGGTGCCATTAGAACCGCCATTGATGGCGCCACTCAGGAAGGCGTCGGTGTTGAAACAAACCGTTTGGTCGTCGCCTGCATCGGCAATAGCATCGGTGCAACAGGAGATCGTATTAACAGTAATGTCGAAAGTGCAGGAATTTGAGCAGTTGTTACCGTCAGTATAGGTATAGGTAATGGTATTGGTCGTACCTGAGGCAGCCGTGTAATTCGTACCCGTTACACCCGTTCCGCTAAACGTGCCGCCGCCGGGCAATGCCCCAAGGGTTGTCAGGTCAATCGGCAAATTGTCAACACAAATTGTCAGATTTTCCGGACAATTTACCATCGGAACGGCATTCACCGTAATGTCGAAGGTACAGGAATTTGAGCAGTTGTTACCGTCGGTATAGGTATAAGTAATGGTATTGGTCGTACCTGAGGCAGCCGTGTAATTCGTACCCGTTACACCCGTTCCGCTAAACGTGCCGCCGCCGGGCAATGCCCCAAGGGTGGTCAGGTCAAGCGGAAGCGCCGATACACATACAAACTGGTTTTCCGGACAATTAACAGCCGGCAGTGCGTTCACCGTGATATCGAACGTGCAGGAATTCGTACAGCCGTTGCCGTCCGTAATCGTATACGTCACTGTATTGGTCGTACCGCCGGCAGCCGTATAAGTCGTGCCCGATACACCCGTACCGGAGAATACGCCGCCACCGGGGAGTGCGCCCAGGGCTGTCAGGTCCAGCGGCAGGTCAGATTCGCAGACCGTCTGATCGCCAGGACATGTTATTGCAGGTTGGTTATATACTGTAATATCAAAGGTGCAGGAATTCGAGCAGCCGTTGATGTCGGTGTAAGTGTATGTGACTGTGTTGGTTGTACCTGCCGCAGCCGTATAATCTGTACCGGACACTCCCGTTCCGCTAAACGTGCCGCCCGCAGGCGAAGCGCCCAGGCTTGTCAGATCAAGCGGCAAGGATGATGCGCACACCGACAGGTCTTCCGGACAATTTACAGTGATCGGACTCAGGGAAATACTTGTGTTTACTGCTGTAACCGTATTTGAACAGAAATCTTTATTTACAACCTCCCGTGATGCCGGATTGTCTGTTATCGACACAGCAGCGCTGCCCGAACTGCCGATTACCTTCATCGAAAGGGTCAGTATCACTGTGCCATCGGCAAGGTCAACACCGTCAAATTCAAAATTGGGATCCGGATCAAACCAGGTAAAAGCCAGTTCTCCATTAGACAATGCGTCCAGATCACCGATAATCGGGTCGCCGCCCAGTCCGCCAATCTCAAGCGTGGTGGCAGGGCTAACGTACATCAATTTGGTCTCGTCCCATTCAACACTGAACTGCAGGGAAGAAATATCTGTAAATGCATTGCTTACCTTGAATGTAACATCAACCAGGTCGCCACAAGTGGCGTTGGCAGGCATTTCTGCGGTCAGGGTAAGGGTTGGCGTTGCACCTACAATTACATCAAAGGTGCAACTGCTGCTGCAGCCGTCGCCATTAACATAAGTATACGTCACCGTATTTGTCGTACCGCCCGCAGCAGTATAACTCGTGCCGGATACTCCTGTGCCGCTAAATGTGCCTCCCCCTGGCGCCGCACCCAACAGTGACAAGTCGAGTGGAAGATCGGAGGAGCAGAGGTACTGGTCGCCGGGACAGGCAACTCCCGTCGAAGCGTTTACCGTAATATCGAACGTGCAGGAATTCGTGCAGCCGTTACCGTCGGTGTAGGTGTAAATAGTATTGGTCGTGCCTGCGGCTGCCGTGTACGTCGTGCCAGATACACCCGTTCCGGTGAATGTTCCACCCCCCGGAGCAGCTCCAAGGCTTGTTAAATCCAGCGGAATATCCGATTCGCAAATGATCTGGTTTTCCGGACAGAATACTGCCGGTGTCGCATTTACCGTAATATCGAACGTTCAGGAATTCGTACAGTTATCACCATCCGTATAGGTATAAGTTACTGTGTTTGTTGTGCCCCGGCAGCAGAATACGTTGTGCCCGACACGCCTGTGCCGGTAAACGTACCGTCAACCGGAGATGCGCCCAGTGAAAGCAAATCCAGCGGCAGAGCAGAGGTGCATACTGTTTGGTTTTCCGGACAGTTGACCGTTGGAAGCGGATTCACTGTAATGGTAAACGTGCAGGAATTCATGCAGCCGTTGCCATCTGTGTAGGTATAGGTCACTGTATTCGTCGTGCCCGCTGCAGCCGTGTAGGTCGTGCCGCTGACCCCTACTCCCGTAAAGGCGCCGCCGCCGGGGAGGGCGCCAAGGGCCGTCAGGTCAAGCGGAAGTGCGGATTCGCAAACCGACTGGTCGCCGGGGCAGGTTACCGATGGCTGATTGTAAACTGAAATATCAAATGTGCAGGAATTCGTGCAGCCGTTGCCGTCCGTATAGGTGTAAGTCACGGTATTCGTCGTGCCTGCGGCGGCCGTGTAGGTCGTGCCGCTTACGCCAGTGCCGGTGAATGTGCCACCGCCTGGTGTTGCGCCAAGGGCCGTCAGGTCAAGCGGAAGTGCGGATTCGCAAACCGACTGGTTGCCTGGACAGGTAACGGCTATCGGGTCAAGGGTAATATTGGCAGGGGTGGTATTGACCGTCAGTATACAGGTCTGGCTATTGGTCGCTTCTATCGGCGTGGTGTTGCCGGTGACCATCACCGCATCACCGCCGGTGCTTATTACTTTCAGCGTCAGCGTCAGCAAGGTCGTGCCGTCCGCCAGGTCGACGCCGTCAAACTCCAGACCCGGATCGGGGTCGTTCCATGAATACGTCAAAATACCGTTGGCTGTATTGCCGCCTATACCCGGAGCGCCGCCGCCTACACTTGCGGCGACCTCGCCCATGTACATCAGTTTTGTCTGATCCCAGTTCACGCTGAATTGCAAGGCGCCGATATTGGTATAACCACTGGCGGCTTTCACCAAAAACATAATTTCATCGCCACATGTGGCATTCGCAGGCCCGGTTACCGTCAGCTCCAGCGCAGGAAGCGGTCCGTACGTGACGGTCAGGTTGTCGCTCGCCGGACAGGGGCCATCGGTTGTCAGCGTCAAAATGATGGGATCGGTGTATGCTGCAGGCGGCTGATAAAATGCAACCAGCGTATTTGCATCCGGCAGGAAAGATCCGCCCACTCCGCCGTCGCTCCAGGTGCCGCCCGATGCAGCGCCGCCGACCGTACCCGTCAGTTTCACGATGCCGTCTACGCAGGTCGTCTGGTCGTCGCCGGCATCTGCCGTTTCTGTTGCGCCGACCGTTACTGTCACGGAGACGGTCGTCGAACAGCCCGCGTTGGTTACGATAACCGAATATGGGGTGGTCGTTGCAGGGCTTACATTAATAGACTCGGTGGTTTCGTTCGTGCTCCAGTTATATGTACCGCCGCCGGTGGCAGTCAGCGTTGTGCTGCCGCCCGCGCAAATGGTCGTTGTTCCGTTGATAGATGCGCTTGGTATGGCATTTACCGTGATATCGAACGTGCAGGAGTTCGTGCAGCCGTTACCGTCGGTGTAGGTATAAGTTATAGTATTCGTAGTGCCTGCGGCTGCCGTGTACGTTGTGCCCGTCACACCTGTGCCAGTGAATGTTCCACCACCCGGAGCAGCTCCAAGGCTCGTTAAATCCAGCGGAATATCCGATTCGCAAATGATCTGGTTTTCCGGACAGAATACTGCCGGTGTCGCATTTACCGTAATATCGAACGTGCAGGAATTCGTACAGTTATCACCATCCGTATAGGTATAAGTTACTGTGTTTGTTGTGCCCCCGGCAGCAGAATACGTTGTGCCCGACACGCCTGTGCCGGTAAACGTACCGTCAACCGGAGATGCGCCCAGTGAAAGCAAATCCAGCGGCAGAGCAGAGGTGCATACTGTTTGGTTTTCCGGACAGTTGACCGTTGGAAGCGGATTCACTGTAATGGTAAACGTGCAGGAATTCATGCAGCCGTTGCCATCTGTGTAGGTATAGGTCACCGTATTCGTCGTGCCCGCTGCAGCCGTAGGTCGTGCCGCTGACCCCTACTCCCGTAAAGGCGCCGCCGCCGGGGAGGGCGCCAAGGGCCGTCAGGTCAAGCGGAAGTGCGGATTCGCAAACCGACTGGTCGCCGGGGCAGGTTACCGATGGCTGATTGTAAACTGATATATCAAATGTGCAGGAATTCGTGCAGCCGTTGCCGTCCGTATAGGTGTATGTCACGGTATTCGTCGTGCCTGCGGCGGCTGTGTAGGTCGTGCCGCTTACGCCAGTGCCGGTGAATGTGCCACCGCCTGGTGTTGCGCCAAGGGCCGTCAGGTCAAGCGGAAGTGCGGATTCGCAAACCGACTGGTTGACCGGACAGGTAATGGATATTGGGTCAAGGGTAATATTGGCAGGGGTGGTATTGACCGTCAGTATACAGGTCTGGCTATTGGTTGCTTCTATCGGCGTGGTGTTGCCGGTGACCATCACCGCATCACCGCCGGTGCTTATTACTTTCAGCGTCAGCGTCAGCAAGGTCGTGCCGTCCGTCAGGTCGACGCCGTCAAACTCCAGACCCGGATCGGGGTCGTTCCATGAATACGTCAAAATACCGTTGGCTGTATTGCCCCCTATACCCGGAGCGCCGCCGCCTACACTTGCGGCGACCTCGCCCATGTACATCAGTTTTGTCTGATCCCAGTTCACACTGAATTGCAAGGCGCCGATATTGGTATAACCACTGGCGGCTTTCACCAAAAACATAATCTCATCGCCACATGTGGCATTCGCAGGCCCGGTTACCGTCAGCTCCAGCGCAGGAAGCGGTCCGTACGTGACGGTCAGGTTGTCGCTCGCCGGACAGGGGCCATCGGTTGCCAGCGTCAAAATGATGGGATCGGTGTATGCTGCAGGCGGCTGATAAAATGCAACCAGCGTATTTGCATCCGGCAGGAAAGATCCGCCCACTCCGCCGTCGCTAGGTGCCGCCCGATGCAGCGCCGCCGACCGTACCCGTCAGTTTCACGATGCCGTCTACGCAGGTCGTCTGGTCGTCGCCGGCATCTGCCGTTTCTGTTGCGCCGACCGTTACTGTCACGGAGACGGTCGTCGAACAGCCCGCGTTGGTTACGATAACCGAATATGGGGTGGTCGTTGCAGGGCTTACATTAATAGACTCGGTGGTTTCGTTCGTGCTCCAGTTATATGTACCGCCGCCGGTGGCAGTCAGCGTTGTGCTGCCGCCCGCGCAAATGGTCGTTGTTCCGTTGATAGATGCGCTTGGTATGGCATTTACCGTAATATCGAACGTGCAGGAATTCGTGCAGCCGTTACCGTCGGTGTAGGTATAAGTTATCGTATTCGTAGTGCCTGCGGCTGCCGTGTACGTTGTGCCCGTCACACCTGTGCCGGTGAATGTTCCACCCCCCGGAGCAGCTCCAAGGCTTGTTAAATCCAGCGGAATATCCGATTCGCAGACTGATTGATTGGTCGGACAATTTACTGCAGGCTGGTCATATACGGTAATATCAAATGTGCAGGAATTCGTGCAGTTGTTTGCGGTGTAGGAGTAGGTGACTGTATTGGTGGTACCCGCAGCAGCCGTATATGTTGTGCCGCTTACGCCGGTACCAGTGAAGGCGCCGCCACCCGGGGTAGCGCCCAATGCCGTCAGGTCAAGCGGAAGCGCCGTTGTACAAACCAATTGGTTGTCAGGACAATCTACGACCGGCGTAGCATTTACTGTAATATCAAATGTGCAGGAATTGACGCAGCCGTTGCCATCTGTATAGGAGTAGGTTACTGTATTTGTCGTGCCCGCTGCAGCAGTATATGTTGTGCCGCTAACTCCGGTGCCGGAGAATGTACCGCCGCCTGGGGTTGCACCCAACGCAGCAAGGTCCAACGGAAGGTCTGCTTCGCAGACAATTTGATTTTCCGGACAGTTTACTGCCGGAAGTGCATTTACTGTGATATCGAACGTGCAGGAATTTGAGCACCCGTTGCCATCAGTATAGGTGTAGGTTACTGTATTCGTGGTGCCCGCACCAGCCGTGTATGTTGTGCCGCTAACTCCGGTGCCGGAGAATGTACCGCTGCCGGGGGTTGCACCCAGGGCTGTAAGGTCAAGCGGAAGGTCGTCGGTGCAAACCGACTGGTTTGTCGGGCAGTCTACTGCCGGTTGGGTATATACGCTTATGTCAAACGTGCAGGAATTGGTGCAGCCGTTTGCAGTGTAAGTGTAAGTAACGGTATTGGTCGTACCCGCAGCAGCGGTATATGTTGTACCGGACACCCCCGTGCCGGAGAAAGTGCCGCCGCCAGGCGTTGCGCCCAGCGCAGTAAGATCCAATGGAAGTGCCGTTGTGCAAACCGATTGGTTGTCAGGACAATCTACGACCGGCGTAGCATTTACCGTAATATCAAACGTGCAGGAATTTGAGCACCCGTTGCCGTCAACATACGTGTAGGTAACTGTATTCGTTGTGCCTGCAAGAGCCGTATATGTTGTGCCGCTAACACCGGCGCCGGAGAATGTACCACTACCGGGGCTTGCACCCAGCGCCGTCAGGTCAAGCGGAAGGTCTGCTTCGCAGACGATTTGATTTTCCGGACAGTTTACTGCCGGAAGTGCATTTACCGTAATATCAAATGTGCAGGAATTTGAACAACCGTTTCCATCGATATACGTGTAGGTAACCGTGTTGGTCGTGCCCGCTGTAGCCGTGTATGTTGTGCCGCTAACGCCGGTCCCCGAGAAGGTACCGCCACCCGGATTTGCGCCAAGGGCTGCCAGGTTTAGCGGAAGATCGTCGGTGCAAACCGACAGGTTGTCCGGGCAGTCTACTGCCGGTTGATCGTAGACGGTGATATCAAATGTGCAGGAATTGGTGCAGTCGTTGCCGTCTGAATAGGTATAGGTCACCGTGTTGGTTGTACCTGCGGCGGCGGTGTACGTTGTGCCGCTTACGCCGATACCGGTGAATGTGCCACCGCCCGGTGTCGCACCCAACGCCGTCAGGTCAAGCGGAAGTGCTGTTGTACAAACCGATTGATTGACAGGGCAGTTTACTGCCGGCGTGGCATTTACCGTAATATCGAACGTGCAGGAACCTGTGCAGCCATTGCCATCCGTATAGGTGTAGGTCACGGTATTTGTGGTACCTGCACCAGCCGTGTATGTTGTACCGCTTACACCGGTACCGGAGAAGGCGCCGCCGCCGGGGGTTGCGCCCAATGTGGTCAGGTCAAGCGGAAGGACCGCTTCGCAGACTGACTGGTTACCGGGACAGGTAACACCCACCGCTGCGTTCACCGTAATATCAAACGTGCAGAAGTTGCTGCAGCCGTTGCCATCGGTGTAGGAATAGGTCACCGTATTCGTGGAGCCGCCAGCTGCACTGTAGCTGGTACCGCTCACACCCGTACCGCTAAAGGTACCACCGCCGGGTTCCGTATCGAGGGTCGTCAGGTCCAGTGGAAGGTCTGACTCGCAAACGGTCTGATTAACCGGACAGTTTACTTCAGGCAGGTCAAATATGGTGATATCGAACGCACAGGAATAGACACACCCGTTTCCATCCGTAACGGTATAGGTCACGGTATTCGTCGTGCCACCTGCATCGGAATAGGAAGTGCCTGATACACCCGTGCCCGAAAAAACACCGCCGAGCGGCAATGCGCCCAAGGTTGAAAGGTCGAGTGGCAAGTCAGACACACAAATCGCCTGGTTGTTAGGACAAGTCAATTCCGGCGCCGTATAGATCGTAATATCAAACGTGCAGGAATTGGAACACCCGTCGCCGTCCGTATAGGTATAGGTCACGGTATTGGTCGTGCCCGGAGCGGCATTGTAATCCGTTCCGGAAACGCCGGTACCGGAAAACACGCCACCTGCGGGCGTAGCGCCCAAAGTTGTCAGGTCCAGCGGCAATGCGGAACTGCATACCGACTGATTGCCGGGACAAGTCACCACAATAGGATTAAGCGTAATATCCTGCGTATTCGCTGTATTTACGGTCATGACACAGAACTGGCTGTTGGTCGCCTCAATCGGGGTGGAATTGCCTGTGATGTCGACTGTCTCCGTGCCGGAACTGACCAGTGCCTTCAGCGTGATGGTCAGCAATGCGGTGCCATCGGCAAGGTCCTCGCCATCCGAACCGGAAGGGTCGAACCAGGCGCTGGTCAATATACCGCCGGCAGTATTAAAGGCGCCGACACCCGGAGGAGCGCCGCCAATCGGGTCGGTCGAATGGCTTACATATGAAAATTTAGTGGGGTCCCAATTGACACTGTATTGGAATGAACTGATATCGACAAAACCATTGGTCGCTTCGATGGTGATTACGATCTCTTCACCGCAGGTGGCGTTCGCAGGGCCAACCGCCGTGAGGGTCAGCGGAGGCAGGGGGCCATAAGTAACCACCAGATCGTCAGTGGCCGGGCATGGGCCGTTGGAGGTCAGGGTCAGCGTGATGGGGTCGGTATTGTTGAAAGGCGGGGTGTAATACGTTGCCAGGCCACTGGCATTTGAAAAAACGCCACCCGCACCACCGTCGCTCCAGGTACCTGCATTGGAAGAGCCTCCAACAGTACCGGCAACCTGCACGATCCCGTTTACACAAGTTGTCTGGTCCGCGCCGACACTGGCAGTCCCCAATGCACTGATGGTAACAGTAAAGTTGGCAGTGCCGGTGCTGCCGCAATCGTTCTGGACAGTCAACACCCCGTTATATACCCCTGGATCTGCATCTCCGGGTACTACAACAGGAATGGAACCGCCGGGCAATGCCGTCAAAACCACATCTTCAAATCCTTGCGCCTCAGCGGCAGGATTGAAGTTGATGCTGTATTGTGTGGGGGAATTTGTTGTAGCCGAATAAGGCAGAGTGGTCGAGGTAATCCCCGAACAAACGGACGGAGAAGTGCCCAGCGTGATGGTCGGGAATGGACATACTGTAACTGTCGTGTTGTCAAAAAAAGCGGTTTGAGCTGCAGCCGTGCTTCCTTGCCACCAGGCGCCCATCAGGGCAAGTACAGAACCTGTGTGGGTGGCGTCGACTGCAGTGCCCTGTGAGGTCAAACTTCCGCTTGCCGGATCGGCAAATGCCGTTGCACCATCGTTCCGAACAAATAACTCCCATGTATTTGTCGTAGGTGTATAGGTGACTTTGATACTCAGGTAATCCGTACCAAAATCTGTTAATCCCGTTGTATTTGAGGTAATGATATTGGATAATGCGCCTGAACGCCGTTTGTAGCGCGCAAGCCGTACAGGATCGGTAGCACCCGATTGTCCCAACACCACTGCATAGCCAT